>NZ_JAKLWS010000002.1 GCF_022012475.1 Rhodohalobacter sulfatireducens | reverse complement strand
CCCAACCCCTCCAACTCCGAATTGGCCGGGGTAATAATCCAGTTCCTGCCCAACTGATCAGCTGTGTTTTTAAATAATACTTTCTTCTCGCTCATTCTTCATTCTAAAAATATTGTTTGTCTTTTTATTTTGAATATCTGGCTACAAGCGTAGCTGTCAATTGAACCAACATTGATTATATGACCCGAATTAATATTTCTCATTTTTTTCAGATATAAACCGGGTCATGTTGAGTAAACCTTTTATATTTGTATCGATCACTTTATCCCAATCTTCAAAATCAGCATCAAAAATTGAGCCCTTGCCCAATGCTAAGCCCGCATTGTTTAGGAGTTTATCAACAGGCTTTGCTTTTGAACTTACAAAAGATTGGCAGGCATTTCGGTCACGAATATCAAAAGATAAGATGAGAACTTTTATCGAATAGTCTTGCTCAAGTTCATGTTTAAAGTTTTCAAACCATTCATTCCACCGGCCGGTAATAATATTCGATTTATGTTGGGCAAATAGTCTTGCGGAAGCTTTTCCAATACCAGAAGTAGCACCGATAATTAGAGTCCACTTGTTGATTAGCCGGTTCAATCAAATGTTGGTTTATTTTTAAAATTTCATCTTCATTCAAAAAGTGTCTCTTCAAGAAGATTTTGATTCCCAACAGTCTATGTATAATAATCTTTTGAGATTTTTATAATGCTACCTGTTGTAATACACGGAATTCAAGTATCCATCTAAAAGAGACACATTTTTTATTTAACCAATATAATTAATGGCCCGGATTCTGTTCTAACGTACCTCCACTTATATCGATTTGGTTTTGAGGAATTGCGTAATAGTAGTGTTTCGGTCTTACAAATATCCTTGGGGGGTCATAAACTCCTCTGTCTTCACCGTATATTTGCTCAATATCCACAATTCCAGCTTTATCCCATCGCATCAGATCAAAATGGCGTCGACCTTCACCGGCAAGTTCTACCCTTCTTTCATGAATAATATGATCCATTGTAGCATTTGTAACTGGCGACATTCCAGCTCGTGAACGAACTACATTCAGTTCAGTATCACCATTCCCTCCAGATCTGATTTTTGCTTCAGCTACGTATAAATACACCTCGGCAGACCTTAATAATGGAATATTCATATTCATATCCAATCCACCTGCATCTCTCCAGGCTGCATATTTCTCGAAGTGATAACCGGTAGTTGGAGAAAGGTCTGCTGTAAACTCAGTTTCCCCCCTGTCACCACCGAGATCAAAAATATCGCCGGGCATCATAATAGAGTAATCCTGTCTTGGGTCCCCTTCCTCAAATTCTTCGACTAAATCAGGGAGTGGAGCCTGGAAGTCCCATCCGCCCCAAGGTCGAGGAGTAGTGTAAATGGTATGAGCCTGAGTTCTCCATCCTTCTGAGGATCCGACAGTGAAAAGGATTTCGGGATTATATTGTGTCTGGATAGAAAAATTTTCATCAAAACTGTCCGCAAGTGGATATGGACCATCAATGACTCTACTACCGGCTTCAATAGCATCCTGGAACTTTTCCTGGTACATATAAACCATGGTTAGATACCCCCAGGCTGCTCCACTATTCGGGCGGCCGATATTTGCTCCATCGTGTGTAGCGGGCAGTAAATTTGCCGCTTGTTGGAAATCAGATTCTATTTGAGCGTACGTAGCTTCCAGAGTTGCCCTGGGTTTATCATACTCACCATTTAAAACATCATCCTCTAAAATTAATGGTACACCGGCAAAAAGCTTGGCAAGAGTCCAATACGCAAATCCACGCATGAAATGAGCCTCGCCCAGTATCCGGTTTTTCAAATTTTGGTCAATGTCCATTTCAGAGACATTAATCAAGACGTCATTTGTTCTTTGAATGATTTCGTATTTGTTCTTCCAAGAAATATCAAAGTACGGGTGAGTTGCATCATACGTGAAATTTTCGAGGTCTGAATGTGGACCATGGTCACCTGCCCTGAACTCATCATCTGATGGAATGTTGATCAGAGTCATTTCCGTATGGCCATACAAATCGTGCGAAGGAAGCGGATGATACACAGCATTTATGGCAGCCTCTGCATCAGTAGCTGTTCTCCAGAAACTATCAGAGGTTGTTTGTCCATATGGAGTTGTATCCAGAACACCTTCATCACAACCTGAGAAAAAAGTTAAAGCCAGGATACTAAAGCTAAGCAGTAAAAGCACGGAACCAGATTTCATTCTGCTATTGTTTTTTTTGAATTGATATGACATTGTTCTATTCCTTATTGAATTATTTTTTTTCATGGTTTGCCTCCTAAAAGTCAATCGTTAACCCGAAAGTCCACGTACGTGGTTGAGGGTATTGTGCGAAATCAACATTTCTTTGGAGGTTTCCATCTGTATATCCTAGCTCAGGATCGATGCCAGAATATGGAGTAACTGTGAACACATTTATGCCTGTTACATAGAGCCTTAAACCACGTGTCCCAAGAAAACTGTTTACTTCTGCAGGCATTTCATATCCGAGAGTAAATGATTTGAGTCTCAGATAATTTCCATTTTCAATAAACAGATCCGACGTTCTGTGGTTTTGATTATCCCGTAATGTTGTCATCCTTGGAATTGAATTACTGCTACCCTGCCCATTCCAGCGGTTTTCAACTTCAGCATACATATTAAAGGGATACGTAGGATCTAATCCCTGCATTCTGTCAGCGTTGTAGATTTCGACTCCTGCGGCACCGGCAAAATGCAAGTTTAAACTGAAGTTTTTGTAACCACTTGTTAAACTCAAACCATATGTCATATCCGGATGGGGACTTCCAAGTATGGCTCGATCTTCACCGGTTATTTGCCCGTCGCCATTCAAGTCGAGGAATCGAACATCACCGGGTTGTATAATATCTTGCCTGGAGTCATTAGATATGTTTGGATCGCTGTCAATTTCTTGTTGATTTTGATACAATCCGTCAGTTTTCCAACCAAAAAAGGTAGCAATCGGTTCACCTTCAAACGTTCTTGAAATTTCAGCATCAGGTCTTCCATATCTTCGCGAGGACAAAAAGTCGTCGTTAAGATTTGTAACTTCGTTTTTAATAAATGAAGCATTTCCAGTCACATTATAGTTGAACTCACCTATAACGCCACTATACCCAAGCTCTATTTCAAAACCTTTATTCCTAATCTCACCTACATTAACATCAGGAACAGTGGCAGTACCAAGAGTTCCTAAAATCGGTGGTGCGAGTAAAACATCTTTCGAATCTTTTATAAAGTACTCTATGGTAGCATTGACGCGGTCTTCAAGCCATCTTGTGTGCAAACCAAAATTTAGCATCTCAACTGTTTCCCAAGAGATATCCCGATTTGGAATTCTGGTCTGACTTATGCCTCTTACTTGTGCCCCATTAAATGAATACTGGGAATTTTGGCCGTAAAGTCCCAAAAACTGATTTCTGGCAATTGACTGATTTCCAGAACGTCCCCAGCCGGCTGTTAACCGCATATTATTAATCGTCGACCGTAATCCATCAAAGAAACTCTCTTCAGAAATTCTCCAACCGGCCGAGAAAGCAGGAAATAAACCCCATCTATTGTCGGATGAAAAGCGTGATGAACCATCATATCTTAAACTGGCAGTTAACAAATACTTATCATCATAAGCATAATTTATTCTTCCAAGGTATGAGAGAAGTGCATCTTCAAATGTTGTCCCATCCGCCAGGTTAATGGTGTTTCCGGCATCAAGTACTCGCTGTGATTCTGATTCGTCTGTAAAATCAAGTCTGTTTGCGCGGAACGTCTCCCCCTGAAATTTCTCAAGTATAATACCGCCTAATGCATCTATATCATGGTTTTCACCCAAAGAATTACTGTAATCCAGGAAAGCCTCTGTCAAGATGGAGCGGTTTTCAGTAAATCGCCGATCCAATGAGTTTCGGGAACGTGCCCTGATCTGGTCATCAATTATAATGTTGTAGGTATAAAAATCCTGAAATGAATAATCTAAACCCAGATTACCTCGCACCGACAAACCAGGCAGTATATTATATTCTGCCTGCACGTTACCCAAAACTCTGCGGTATTCGCTTTCTGAATCCGAGTCTTGTTCAACTGTAAAAATCGGGTTGTTAATATCACCAAATTCACCACTTATCTGAGAAGAACTATAAGTGCCATCATCATATTTAACGGGTAAACCCGGGTGAAAACGAATTGCACTCCACAATACCCCTGTCTGTGCAGACTGAGTGTTGAGTGTATTCCCGGACGTTCTGGACAGCGTAAGATTTTGCCTGATATTTAATTTTTCAGAAATATTATGACTGGAGTTAATTTTGAGACCATACCTGTCAAAATAGGATGATTCCATCATACCTTGTTCATCCATATAATTACCAGATACATAGAATGATGAAGTTGAGTTACCCCCTTGCAGAGATAAGCTATAATCCTGAATTGTACCGGTACCTAATAATTCATCTTGCCAGTTTGTGCGCTGTGTTTGATACTGCGGATCGGACCAAATAGGATTAACTGGAATTCCATCATTGGTATAACGCTCCCTTTTTAGTTCTGCCAACGTTGGGGCATCCAGTACATCTATTGTATTTACAGGCTGCGAAAAACCCACTGAAGAATTGAATTTTACCTGGAGTGGTTGGTCTAGTTGTCCGCTTTTTGTAGTAACCAGGATAACACCGTTTGCAGCACGGTTCCCATAAATTGCTGCTGAAGACGCATCTTTTAAAACGTCTATTGATTCAACGTTATCAGAATTAATGTTATTAAGACTCCTCAGGTCTGACGGCATCCCGTCAATTACTATAAGTGGATCTGCATTATTTACGGTTCCGGTACCCCGAATTCTAATGGCCCCGCTTGCACCCGGATCACCGCCACTTCGCACAATTTCCACTCCGGAAGCTCTGCCTTGTAATGCTGTTGAAAGATCACTGATCGGTTGTTCGTCTAATTCATCTGCTCGTACTGAAGAGATGGATCCGGTTACACGTTCCTGGCGTTGCATACCATAACCTACGACTACAATATCATCAAGTAATTCGTTAGCTCTTTCAAGCTCAATGGTTAAGTTCGACCTACCATTAATGTCAACAGATTGTTCAACGTAACCAACGGAGGTTATCAGAAGTGTATTAAGATCATCGGGAACGTTAAGCTCAAATTCGCCTTCAACATTCGTAGTGGTACCTATCACACCACCTACCGATTCCTGGCTGCCTACAACAACTATATTAACAGCAGGTATGGGTGTACCATCCATAGCGTCTAAAACAACTCCACTTATGCTCTGAACGTAAACAACACTTTCAGTATTTGGCTCAGCACGTTGAATCAGCAGATATCCTTGTTGAGAGAATTGATAATCCAATCCTGTATCTGCTAACATATGATCCAAAGCATCACTTACAGCAATACTATTTGAGGTCAAAGTGACTGTTTTATCTGGAATAATGTCACCTCTATAAGTAAGTTTCATTCCCGTGACTGAGGCAAATTCCCGAAGCGCTTGTTTTAAGGTTAATTCATTCAATTCCAAGCTTATTTGTTTTTCAAACCTTGTTTTATAAAACATTTCCTGAATGCTGGCAAGGGTTGTCTTATGGAATTCAATTGTTGCATTATTTGCCTCTACTTGCACTGCAAGAAGCTTATTGGGCACCATTCCAGACACAATAAGAGTGATTGCTAAGAAACATATCATTTTAGATAAGTCACTGAAGCGTAGTTTTTCCACCATTGTTTTTTATGTTAGGTTGAGATTTTATTTATAAAAAGCGCTACCAATACATTCATATATTTTTATAATTTGTATGGATTATTAATCTGATTGATTAATAAAACTTGACTTCTCTCTCATGCCTTGCGTAATCGGTACCCAATGATGCTGCTATTACAGAGAGAACTTCATTGAGTTCGGCATACTGAAAAGTACTTGTGAAAGGCACATCTAATATATCTACTCTTTCAACAGATATATTCACGTCAAAACGACGCTCAATATCTCTGAAAACTTTTTGGAGAGGCACGTTATCAAAATGCATACCACCACTTGTCCAAAGCAGGTAATAGTTACTGTCAACTTTTGTTGCAGGTTGAGGGGCTTTACCCTTTATCAATTCAGTCATATATCCTTTAGTAAGAATCACTTCTGATTCATCACTCAACTCTGATAGGTTGGAGTTCACTGAAACTTTCCCTTCCCGAACCACGACTTCAGTTTTTCCATCTTCTTCCCACCCTTTTACATTAAATTCTGTGCCCAAGACCTCAATTCTTGCACCTTGAGCGTGAACTATAAATAGTTGGCTGGCATCATGTGCTACTTTGAATAAAGCTTCACCGTCCAGGTAAACTTCTCTTTGTGAGCCTTTGAATTCCTTGGGAAAACGAATAGAACTAGCTGAATTTAGAACTACTTCTGTTCCATCAGAAAAGCGTACTTTTGCTTTTTCACCCCTACTTGTAACCATTTCTTGCATCTGATAAAATTCAGATTTTTCCGCAATTGAATCCGATAAAGAATTATTATTACCCAGATAGTATGAAAACATACCGGCAAGCAGGATCACCAAAATTACAGCCGCTGCACGCATCGCATATACAAAAGTATTCGATTTTTTCGGATAGGTTTTACGGACTGTTTGTATTTGCTTAACGGTTTTTTCAGTAGATTTTTGATTAATTCTTTCCCTGAATTGTCGCCATGCTTCTTCAACATCTGTCTCAAAATTTTCTTCTGGAGTCATCTTCCAAATCTTCTCAATCTCTCTAAGAACTTGCTCATTATCTCGGCTCTTGTCTATCCATTTTTGAAGTACTTGCCGTTCTTCCGGTGATGCATTACCGGTCACGTACCGCTGTATCAGTACCCACATTTTTCTTTGTAATTCCAATTAACTCTACCTCTTATTGTCGGTTTTTCTACAAAATGATTGGGACAACCAAACATTTCCCTTTTTTTAAACATCCAATTTTATAGATCTGTTGTTAAAACAACTGAGATTTAGAGTACCCTGTAATTTTTTTTGAATATTTTTGAATCATATCTGTGGAGCTAAGAATGATTCCTAAAACAGAATTGAGCTTAACTTAATGAGTAGAAGTAATCTGAAATTCACTGCTGTTTTATTTTTTTACCTAAGCTACTATAATCAACAGTAGTGGTAGTAGATAAGAAAGTTGACTACGTAAGATTTTTAATGATCGAGTCATTTGTGATTCCACGGTTTTAACTGACACTCCCATTACTTCGGCTATCTCCTCATATGTAAGACCATCATACCTATGCAATTTATATGTCATACGACTACGCTCCGGTAGACTTTCCACGGCTTCTTTAATTGCTTCACGTATCTTTTCTTCTCGAAATTTATCCTCAATTTCTGGCATTACGGTCTCCTTTTTCATAGACATCCATTCTGGATCATATTTCTCTCTTACTTTTTTATGCTTTAAGTAGTTTAAACTCGAGTTGCGAATTGCTTTATAAAAATATGCTCTAATTGAGTTTGTGAGGTTTAAGAGGTCAGCATTTTCCCAAATTTCCGCAAAAAAATCCTGTACTAATTCTTCAGAAACAGCTTTTGATTTTGAATAGCGCCAGGAAAATCTGACAAGCTGTACATAATATCTCTTGTATAATATTTCAAAAGCCACTTCATCACTTTCACGAACAAACGTCTCCCACAGCTTCTCATCATCGACATTTGTATAGCTTTTGCTCATATATGGATTTGTATAAAATTTTTTTAAACCATCTTTTACTTAGATTCAAAAGATTTTTCTCCTAATGTATTGATTTGAAATATTTATGGAAACCTTTTCATCATGATACTAAGATTTAATAATACATCGTTTAAGATTTATTAAATCACTAATTATTATTAAACAATAAGGCTTCTGAATCCTCTTTTTTTTAGGTTTCAGTGCAAGAATATATAATACTTACACCATTTAGACTCTTGAACCGTCTGTAATTTAAGTTTTAATGAAAAGCAACGATTCATAACTTGGAGTTTAGAGACTATTTCAAATTTGGCAGACTTTAATTGCTTTAAGTGAATGTTAAAACAGTCCGGTAAGTAATTGTAATATTTTATTTTAGAGGTTCTCTTGAGATTCTGCAGAAGAAACTGCAAACTAATTAGAATCGGGATCAGTGGATTAACCAGAAGATTATTTTGGCGTAAATCGAAATTTTTTATTGACAACGATTTCAAATGGCCTTAATAAATCATTTAGATTTTACTTGTAACTCAAAATAACATCGGCTGTGATTGGCACAAATTTAGAAGTTAAATTTCCACTTACCTAAGATAAAAGCCACATCAAATTTCACTTTGCCAGCCTGTATCTATCTGTAAATTTGGAAGTTGGCTTTTCAACTGCTCAACGCCGGATTCGGTTACTTCAGTCTGCCAGATGTAGAGTGAGTGCAAGCTTTGAAGCCCCGTTAGATTGTCCAGTCCCTCATCACTGATAGTCGTTCCATAAAGGTTTAAATATTCAAGGTGTGCAAGGTTTTTTAAGTGCTGAAGAGAATTGTTTTCAATATCCGTTTGAGAAAGATGAAGCCGGGTAAGATTTTCAAAATTAGATATCGCAGCCAGTGAGCTATCAGAAATGGCCGTTCCCGATAAGTCTAACCATGTAACCTGGGATGAAAGAGGTGATAACTGATGTAGATCAATCATTCCGTCCGAGTTCCTGGTTTTAACCTGCAAGAAATTTGAATCTTGGGCAATTCGTGAAATTCGAAAACTACCGCCGTTGTTTAGTTCATTCACCAGGCTCGTATCCGGTTCACTCACCTCTGTTCGCACCAAGAAGCCTGTTCCGTCAACGGTAAGTTTATTCAGTTTTGCCAAAATATTGTCCGGTACATCCAGCTCTGAAATTGACTCATCCGTCGGAGCTCCCAAATCAACCCACCATGCGATAAGATCTTTCTGGTCCTCGGTCAATGGCTGCTTCCCGGATGGCGGCATCAGGTCGTCGTGGCGATCTGGCAGTAAAATCCGTTTTACCAGCTCGCTTGTTGCAGCACTTCCCGCCTCCAGCGCAGGACCACTTTCACCGCCTTGAAGAATCTCATCATACGATGTAAGTAAAAGATCTCCCTCATATTTTTCCGGGTTATGGCAGCTTACACAACGTGTATCCAGAATGGGATGAATCACATCCATAAATACCTTTGCTGAATCCAGGTCCTCAATCTTTTTGATACTTTTTGCTTCAACAACGGGTGCGCCGGTTATGGCACGCAAGGGTTCCGGCATGTATTGTACCAGGTAATCTGAGCCATGGGTTAACGATCCGCCATAGTGACCCGCACCAAACAAACAGGCAATCATACCCCACATCAGGAATGTGTACAATTTTTTTAGCTGTACATTCTCATAAAACCACTGACGAAGCACAAAGGCACATAGTGATATTACAGCAACCGAAATTCCAAGCCATTTATGTATCCAAAGTAAGTCTTCTCCGTACCCCCCATCCTCTGAGAGAAGGTAACCGGTAGCGGCAGCGGCAACTGCACTTGCAAAGCCCAACAACAGACTAAATGATACAGCGGATCCAAGATGTTCAAATCTTTTAAACCGTGAACATACTTCAAATAGAAACGCCAAAAGCAAAAAGCCAATCGGGAGATGTACGAAGAGCGGATGAAACCGTCCAATAAAAAGATAAAGATCAGATGATTCGCCCATAAACTATACTCGTTCCAGTTTAATTGGATATGTTTGGCCGGCGTTCCACTGGCAGACGTACAGGTTTTTATCCTCGTCCACACAAACATCGTGGCAGTGATTAAACAAAGGATTTTCCTGTACCATCAACTGTAGCTCACCATTTTCATATTCCGGTTGCGTTCCTCCCGGATTCGAAACGACTCTATTTTGATCGTTCAGTATGGTGACGAACCCGGAATTATCGGTTTGATTCAGGTATCGTAAACGCGACCAGCAAACACCGGAGTAGATATTTCCGTCATCAATCACAGGCCGACAAACAAAGGCTCCCGGCAAAAAAATCGTTTCGAGGTATTCGCCGTCCATTGTAAACCTTTTGAAGGAGTTGTGTCCCCTGGATGTACAGAGCAGAGTCGGAGTTCCACTTCTGTCATCAATAGCCACGCCATGAGCCGTGCTGAACAGATGATCTTCGTCGCCCGCTCCTCCAAATTTACGGATAAAATTACCATCTGAATCATATTGCAAGATAAACTGGGAGCCGTACCCGTCGGCAACATAAATATCTCCGTTGGGAGCAATTGCCGTTTCCGTAGGGCGGAACGGATCCTCCTCCCCATACACTCCAATTGTATTTGGATGACCGATGGTCATCAACATTCGACCATCTGTAGTTGTTTTAAAAACTTTTTCAAGACTGTAGTCGGTAATAAAAAGGACATCTTCCCCGCCTTCATCAAACAAGGTCAACCCGTGTCCACCCGGAAATTGATCTCCCCAGGATTCCAAAAGTTTTCCACTTTTATCATAAATGATGATGTTATTCTGAACCTCATCGGTAATCATAATCAGACGACCTTGTGAGTCCAACACCATCTCGTGGCAATTCTTCACAGGTGTATTTTCAGGATCAAGATTTCCCCATTCCTGATGGACCCGATATTGGAAATCTCCGTGACCTAAAATGGTATCCTCCAATTTTGGTTTACTTCGCCCGATATGAAATATCGAAGGAATAATCGCTCCGCCCGCTAAAAGTGAGCTTTTTTTGATAAAGTCCCGGCGTGTTGTTTTAGAATCTGCCATCTATTGTTTTCTAAGAGTTTAGGCTATAATCATTTGCCACTGAAACACAGAAATTCACGGAAATTTCAGGGGATTCCGTGCTTCTGTGGCTCTTTTAAATTGTTCTTGAAATGACTGAATTCAAGCTAAAATATCTTCCACTACATGTCCGTGTACATCTGTCAGACGGAAGCGGCGGCCCTGGTGTTTGTATGTGAGCCGTTCATGGTCCACCCCCATCAGGTGTAAAATAGTAGCCTGGATGTCGTGAATATGTACTGGATTTTCGACAATGTTATACCCAAACTCATCCGTTTTACCATACTCAAAACCCGATTTTATTCCAGCACCTGCCATCCACATTGTAAAGCATCGTGGGTGGTGATCTCTTCCGTAAGTTTCTTTGGTCAGTTGTCCCTGGCAGTAAGAGGTTCGGCCAAATTCTCCACCCCAAATCACAAGTGTTTCATCCAGCAAACCACGCTGTTTTAAATCTTTTACCAAGGCCGCTGAAGCCTGATCAATATCTTTACACTGAAGGGGCAGCTGATCGGGAATGCCATTATGCTGATCCCATCCCATGTGGTATAACTGTACAAATTTCACGTCCCGTTCTGCGAGACGGCGCGCGAGTAAACAATTGGCCGCATACGTTCCCGGTTTTCGGGCATCTTCCCCATACATGTCAAATACCCAATCCGGCTCATCAGATACATCCATCGTTTCGGGCACGGAGGTCTGCATTCGATACGCCATCTCATACTGGCTGATACGGGTGGTAATTTCCGGATCACCAAACTCATCCAGGTGCAGCTTATTCAGGTCCTTCAGCTTGCTCAGCATATTTCGCCGGCTCATCTTATTCACACCCGGTGGATCATTCAGGTTCAACACCGGATCCTTCCCGGACCGAAACTGAACCCCTTGGTGCAGTGACGGCAAAAACCCATTTCCCCAAAGACGGGAGTAAAGAGGCTGATCAAACGGACGTCCCGAACCACGGGAGATTAACACGCTGAATGCCGGCAGGTTTTCATTATCCGATCCCAGCCCGTAACTAACCCACGACCCCATACTGGGCCGTCCCGCCTGCTGAGATCCGGTTTGAATAAACGTAATGGCCGGATCATGGTTGATGGCATCTGTATACACCGATTTTACGAAGCAAAGTTCGTCCACAACTTCAGCTGTATGGGGCATCAATTCACTCACGTAAATACCGCTGTCGCCATATCGCTCAAAGTTGTAGTGAGATCCAGCCAGGGGGAATCCATCCTGGTTGGCAGTCATGCCTGTCAATCGCTGATCTCCTCTCACCGAAGGAGGGAGATCCGAGCCGTGTAATTCCCTTAATTTCGGTTTGTAATCGAACATATCCTGCTGGGAAGGACCACCACTTTGAAACAGGTAGATAATTCGTTTGGCTTTAGGGATGATATGCGGAGAATCCAGCACACCGTCCAATCCCCCCGACCGATCTCCAAAAAGCGCTTTTGGGCTGATCAGTGAAGCTAACGCAGCTGCACCCAAACCCATGCTGGTCTTGGAAAGAAAATGCCGGCGATTCATGTTGCAATTCAGCTTGTCAATTTCTTCAGACATGATTCTATTCCTTGGTTATCGTTTCGTCGAGATTGAGGATCGTACTCGCTACAATGGTTCCTGCTGCTAATTGAGTGGTATCCAGATTGTTATCCACCGGGTATTCACCAACGCCCAGAAGGGAATCGGCTCTTGCCGGCTCTGCTTGAAAGGCTTCAAATTCTTCCATGTAGAGTTCAGAGAGCAGCTGAATCTCTTGCTCTTTCGGGGTTCGTGCCGTAGCTGCTTTGAACGCAAAGGATATCTGGCTCTCCAGGTTTTCACCGCCCTCGGTCATCATGCGCTCGGCAAGTAAACGGGAGGCCTCCACAAACTGAGGATCATTCAGAGTGAACAGCGCCTGTAAAGGTGTACTTGTTTTGCCTCGATTGAGCGACATATGACTCCGGCCCGGGGCATCAAATGTGGTCATAAAAGGCGGCGGTGACGTTCGTTTCCAGAAGGTATATAGACTTCTCCTGTACAACGAGTCCCCGTGATCTTGTATATATTCAGGCAGGTACCGGCCGGATGTTTTCTCTTTCCACAATCCCTCGGGTTGATAGGGTTTCACACTGGGACCGCCCACTTTTTCCACCAACAAGCCGCTTGCAGCCAGTGCGTTATCTCGAATCATCTCAGCCGACATACGGAAACGAGGGCCCCTTGCTAAATATTTATTGGACGGATCTTCCGCCAATTTTTCTTCTGTAATAACAGCCGACTGCTGATAGGTACTCGACATCACAATATTCTTGTGTAACGCTTTCAGGTCCCAGCCATTTTCTCGAAAGGTTACCGCCAGCCAGTCAAGCAGTTCCGGGTGGGTAGGCAGCGACCCCTGGTTGCCAAAATCGCCGGGTGTATCTACAATTCCATTTCCAAAATACATCTGCCAGTACCGGTTCACGATCACACGAGCTGTTAGCGGATTTTCGTCACTGACAAGCCACTGCGCCAGCCCCAGCCTGTTTCGGGGAAGGTCGGGTGGAAAGTCCATTACACTTTTCGGAACATTGGCTTCCACTTTCTCCCCGCGCTGATCATATAAACCCCGGTCAAGAACATAGGTATCTCTCGGTTGAATCCGCTCGCCCATCACCATTACTTCCCGGAGAGTGTCGGTCACCTGGCTTTTTTGAACCCGGAGTTGAAGAAGTTCATCAAAATATTGGCGATATGTTTCATCTTCACGGAGAAGATAGTGTTCGGCTAATATCTGCTCCCTGTATTGGTCCTGAAGGTTAGTTGAACCTGCCATCAATGCCGGTAAATCATCGCTTCCGGCCAGTGCCATCATCTCGGCCTGGCTCAACCGGCGGTTATAAATCTTCAGTTCATCGAGTTTCAGTCCTTTATACTCTATTTTTTCAAATGAATTTCGTTCGCCAACCAAGAAATTCTGGTAGGGATAGGTCTTTTGTTCTTCGCCGATGGCAATATTCTTAAACAGGTTATCCTGGAATATCTCAGAGTCCCAGCGATCTCCATTCACAAAGATATCAATTCCACCGGCTTCGCTTGACCCGTCGTATGTGACCCCAATATGACTCCATTGATTGAGTGGCAGCGCATCACGTGTTGTCACTTTAATCGAATTGAACGGCCATCCGTGGACCAGTCGGACGGAAACTTTGTTTTCAAGAAGGGTCAGGTCATATCCCCTGTAGCCAATAAAGATCATCCCCATCTTCACAATCACCGGGGCCTCCGATCCCGCAGTTGTGTCCGATGGATTCACCCAAATACTCAGCGAAAACGGCTCGGTTCGTTCAAAGGTTGCGATATCGCCCAGGTCAATAGAATTTCCTTTATTGAATTCGAGCGCTTTACCATCAACTCCATCCCGAATCGGCAGTTCACCTTTGATCTGCCCTGCAAGTGAATCACCGACTAATTCCATGATCTGGCCATCTTCGATAGAGTTAAAATCTACATGCGTCACCAAACCATCATCTGCCGGTTGGAGGGACTGCTCACCCACCCCCGAATTCATCCATTGCGAAAAGCCACCACTTTTAGTCGTAGTATATTTTTCTAATTCCCTCTCCTGTTTTTGGATCTGCTCTTCCAGGTAACTAATCTGTTGATTAGCTTCGCTGTCGGGCAGTAAAATCGTGGGGCCCGCCATCCCCTCATTTGGAATCTGTCCAGCATCATTTACATTGTTGAAGAACGCAGAAAACTGGAAATACTCTTTTTGGGAGATGGGATCGTATTTGTGGTCGTGGCATCTCGCACACTCCATGGTCATTCCCAGAAAAGCGGAGGCCGTTGTATTGGTTCTGTCGGCCACATATTCCACCCGGTACTCCTCATCTACAATTCCTCCCTCCTGACTTTGCATGTGAACCCGGTTGAAGCCCGTTGCCAGTTTTTGTTCGCGGGTTGCATTCGGCAGCATATCCCCGGCAATTTGCCAGGTGGTAAATTGATCAAAGGGCATGTTCTCGTTGAACGCTTCGATCACCCAATCCCGCCAGGGCCACATATGATTGGGGCCGTCATCCTGGTACCCGTGTGTATCAGCATATCGCGAAACATCCAGCCATTCCGTGGCCATGCGCTCCCCATACGCTTTGGAAGCCAACAGGCGATCCACCACTTTTTCATAGGCATCCGGGGAATCATCAGAAATAAAGTCGTTTACTTCATTTACGGTGGGTGGTAATCCAGTCAGATCAAATGAAACACGGCGCATCAGTTTTTCTTTGGATGCCCGTTCGGAAGGCGAAAATTCCATCTCCTCCATCTTGTTTAAAACAAAGTAGTCGATTTCATTTTGTGGCCACTCCTCATTGTCAACATCAGGAAGGCCCGGTTTTTCCGGAGGAATGAATGACCAGTGCTTTTTGTATTCAGCGCCCTGTTCGATCCATTTCTTGAGAATAGCGATTTCCCGGTCTGTAATACTCAGGTTCGATGTAGGCGGGGGCATCATGAAGTCCGGTTCATCGGAGGTGATACGTTTATACAGTTCACTGTCATGCGGATCCCCCGGTACAATTGCATACCGATCTTTTTCTTCGCCCAACGCCGCGTAAGCCAGCTCTTCTGTTGTAAGTTGCAAATTCGCTTCAACAGCTGCCTCATCCGGTCCGTGGCAGGCAAAACAGCGGTCGGACAGGATTGGCTTTACATCAAAATTGAAATCAATCTCCTCAGGAATCGGATCCCCTGCAAATTGCTCGTTCTCAGAATTACAAGCTGAGGAGAATAAAATCATCACCAAAAGAAACAGAATCACACCAAAACTGGAATTTCTGTTATTTGTATGAACTGAGACAGGTTTCATTGAAGATGATTGGATTCCATGTGATAATAGAAAAAAATAACTGAAGAACTAATAAAAATTACAATAAATAAACAATTATATATTCGATTATTCGAACTAAATAATGAAAAAAATATTTATGTGCAATTGTTTGAACATTTAATTGCTTACAACAAGTATCAATAATTTTCCAAAACGTTGACTCTGCTATCCTCTTGATTTCTTTTTGGTTCCGCTCTAATACAAAGCTCAAGATAACAGAACGCCTGAATGCTTGTTTTCCGAGATTCTACCATTGAACGAATTTCGAACTGTCTAGGCAAAGCGTATAAAATGAGTAGATGGTTCTTTTTATATCAGTATCTGTCAATTTTCAAATATTGATTTACACGATGTTTTTTCTGTGCAGTTTTTTCAATCACTCTCCCTCCTAGCTTCGCTCAGCCCGATCTTTAATCGCAGCTTACCCGGTTAAGTAACCTTTTGTCTTTTCATAGAACTATTCAGCTGAAAATATTAATCACATCTTAAATAATTTTTTTCATATGTTTTTGATTCTTGTTTAAAATTTAAAAAAAGAAATATTATGAAAAATAAATTATTCCTTTTTCTGTTTTTTTTAACCGTCTTTTTCATTGATGTCAAGGCTCAAAATAATGGTACACTTTCTGATATAGAATTCTTATCCGGACACTGGGAGGCCACAAGAAATGGAAATCTGGTTGAGGCATTTTGGACTGAGCCGGAGGGCGATAATATCGTTGGTGTAGTTCGAATAATCGGTGATGGACGGGCTGTTCTATATGAAATTTTTGCCATTGAAATGACAGACACCGGTCTTGAAGTAAAAGTAAAGCATTTCAGACCCGGACTTATTGGTGTAGAAGAAAAGGATGAATTTGATCATTATACCTTTCTGGAGAGCAGCAATGGTCGAGCGCTTTTTCAAAAACAAGGAGAGGATGTGAGAATATCGTATGAAATGCGCCCTGAAAATAAGTTTGCTGTTGCAGTGGGTACTCCGGCAGATGGAGAGTGGAAATTTGAAGATTTTTGGCTCTTCAGTCCTTTGGATTAAGTGCTGTTCTATCAAATCTATTGTATAAATTTGGCAGGAATCCAGCGGACTTCCGGTTCCTGCCAACATATATCAATCTTCCACGTTTAAACCATCTACGATCCTTCAGCATACGCTTCAACACCGCTTCCGTCTTCGGAAGTAACCTTCAAATCGGATGGATCAGCCAGGAACTCATCGTAATCGCAGGGCATTTCGGCTTTTTCGTCAACTTGTACATCCCAGGTACCGCACTGGCCTCCTCTCATGCTGACATCAAAAGGGGCTTCAAAATCTCCCGCTGAGATATCGAGTGTTATAAAGAACCCCTCATCGATATAGGCATCGCTATCAGGGGTGATGATTTCAGTAGTTGCGGTTCCTACGTTTGTTGAGCCGTCGGACGAAAGCACCAACTCGAACGTTCGGGTTTCATTTTCCGGATCACCATCCTCATCGTTTGCAGATGTTGAGGAGCTGCACCCTGAAAACATGGATGTGATTAGCCCAAAAGCTATTAGAATGATAAATGATTTTATTGTAGATGACTCGAATAGATTCAGATAAACGTACTTCATGAATTAGTTGATCTATTTTTAAAGTTTTTGATTCTTGTTTATAGGCCAAATAAATCCCGGGTAATCTGATTCCCAAAATGACAGCTTTATGATTTTGCAATCTATCGATCAGACGGTAACACAGTTTAGCTGAGCTCGATCCCAAAATTTACCGGCATAGGGTGCATGTTTTTCTGCTGTAGTAATTATGCAACAGGTACATACAACCTACGAATACGAAGGGAGGGGGAGAGTTAGGTCAAAAAAGATTAGTTTATTTTGATCGAATAATCTCTCTTTTCAGAAACGCATATTTATAAAAACATTCGTGGAGAATAAATTTTATTCTGAGAAAAATCACCGAAAAATATTCAATATTCCTCTTAACTGACTTTCGCTAAAAACTGTTGAGGTGAAAGAACCGGCAGACTTGCTTTTTTAAAATCACTTGGATTTCGTGTCACTATAGCGTCGCATCCTGAGTTAAGGGCAGCTTGATAGTGGATGGCATCTTCAAAATCGGGCCATTTTTCTTTTAATGCATTATCAATTACTAATTTGCTTACATCTGCCACCAAACATACATTTCGTAAAATTTCAATGCCCACGTAAGCTTGTTTTCTTCCAATTTTATTCTCTAAAATGTAAAACAGAGTATCAAAACTATGTGCAGCGACAAAAGCGGAAAACACACCCAATTCGGCCTTGTTAATAATTTCCCCTGATATCACAGCAAATGGCTTTCGATCAAGAATCACATCCAAACAGATCTTGGTGTCTAATAGAACATTCTTATAAACCATATTTCTCTTTGAGTGCTTCCATTTTCAGTTTTTTGTAATCGTAATTTTCTAATTTTTCCGATTCGGGGATCAAATTCATAAGTTTGTAGGCAGCACTTCCTGGTTTTGGTGCAAACTCTTCTGAATCCTCTTCGCGCGCAATCGCCTCCTCAAAAAGCTGCGAGACACTAATTCCCCGGTTCTTCGCGATACGCTTGGCCCGTTCTTTTATACTTTCTTCAATGGTAAGATTAAGTGTTTTTTTACTCATAATGCCGGAATGATTTAAATGCGCATACTTAAATTAATGTATGCGCATTAAAAACGGAAATTATGAATTGTTATTTTTTTATATGGATGGATCGGCAATTTATCATCACCGATCATTCTCAACTCTGCGCTCCCGAAACACTTTATGAATTCATCAAGATTCTCTTCCTTCGGTTTCTACAATCCGATTGTTATCCTCCACAAAACGAATGTATTTACTAATCACAGTGTTTTTTTAAGACACAATAAGATCAATTCAATAAAAAGGAGTTATCATTATGGGAGCTAAAAATATTTTGATGATCGCAGGAGATTATGGCGAAGACCTCGAAACCATGGTACCGTTCCAGGCGCTGCAGATGGTGGGCCATACGGTTCATGCTGTTTGCCCGGATAAGAAAGAGGGAGACCAGTGCCCGACTGCTGTACACGATTTCGTGGGCGATCAGACCTACAAGGAGACACCCGGACACAATTTTACGTTGAATTTTACTTTTGATGATGTGAAACCGGAAGATTATGATGCACTGGTATTGCCCGGCGGACGCGCGCCGGAGTACCTGAGGCTGAATGAGGGTGTGATTAAAATGGTGCGCCATTTCGTGGAAGAAGACAAACCAATTGCTGCCATCTGCCACGGGTTGCAAATTTTAGCCGCTGTCGGAGGTATTGAAGGAAAAACGCTGACTGCTTACCCCGCCTGCGGACCCGAGATGAAGCTAACCGGAGCCAACTATAAAGAGGTCCCGCCAACAGAAGCTGTGGTTGATGGAAACCTTGTTACTTCACCGGCCTGGCCCGGACATCAAAAATGGCTGGCTGAATTTCTAAAAGTTCTCGGAACCGAAATTACACACTCCGATTAGCCTGCAGATTTGATTTCGTATTCAACCCCGTCCATTGTATTGTGACGGGGTTTTTTATGGCGGAGCCAATTTGTAAAAAGAGTACTTCAACGAAGACGCTACAGTATGGACTCCATTTCACCGGGTGAGGTTGCAAAAGCTCAAGAACAAAATCACATATTTTTCCATAAATCTCGGAAGTTATCCACAAATTTTTCTATTTGGAGATTTCTGAACTAAACTCAGGGTAAAATTTGTATGAATTTAATGGTTAATTGCCAACTGACAACTGACAACTGCCTACTACTACCCTCCAACTGATCTTATCCATTGTAAAACATTCCCCTCCAATACACTCAACGGAATACTACCGCTCAGCAGAACCACATCGTGAAATTCGCGAAGATTGAAATTTTCTCCCAGTTTTTCTTCAGCCATCGCGCGTAACTCCCGGATTTTGATCTCTCCCATTTTGTAGCCCAGTGCCTGTCCCGGCCAGAAGATATAGCGGTTTACTTCGGAGCGGATGTTGTGCAGTGAAAGAGCAGAATTGTCGGCCATATACTGAATGGCCTCATCGCGGCTCCAGCCTTTAGCATGCATCCCGGTGTCGACCACGAGACGAAGAGCACGCCACATCTCGTAACTCAACTGGCCAAATTTATTGTAGGGCGTCTCGTACATATCGATCTCTTCTCCGAGGCGTTCGGCATAGAGTGCCCACCCTTCGGTAAAAGCGGAAAAGCCGGTATTGGTCCTGAATTTCGGCAGATCGTTCAACTCCTGCTGCAAAGCGATCTGCAAATGGTGCCCCGGCACAGCTTCGTGAAGTGAGAGCGCCGGAATTTCATATAGCGGCCGGCTGTCCAGGTCGTAAGTGTTTACGGCGTAAGTTCCGGCTTCGGTTCCATCAGCATTTCCACGGCTGTAATAAGCTGTTGTTGTTCGCGGTGCCAGGTAATCCGGAATCGGTTCTATTCCGTAAGGAAGCCTCGGCAGCGTTTTAAACAACTCCGGTAGTTTGCCATCAATTGATTTTAGCACGAATGCTGTCTCTTTCAGTAATTCATCGGCAGTTTCGGCGTAGAATTGATCATCAGTACGCAAAAATTCCACAAATCCATCAAAGTCATCTCCATAACCTTCAGATTTTACGATCTGCATCATCTCCGCGCGAATTCGTTGAACCTCCTCCAACCCGATTTGATAAACCTCATCAGCTGTAATATCGATGGTGGTATGATCTTGTATCAAATAATTGTAGTACTCCTCCCCGCCCGGAATTTCCGTGATACCAATCGTTTCGGTTGTATTTGGAATATATACATCAACCAAAAAATTACGCAGACGCTGAAATTCGGGAATCACAGTCTCACCCATCACTTCTTTTGCCTGACTTGTAAGTCGTTCCTTCTCGTCATCACTAAAATTGTCAGGATAACTCTCAAACGGCTCAAACAACCGATGCTCCTCCGGTTTTTCAGTGATCAACGCTTCAATGGATGCCACATAATCATCAAAAACAATTCTTGGACGCATTACCCCCAGCTCAACCCCTTTTCTCATCCGTTCGATATAACCGGCGTTATATTCTGGGAATCCTCTCAGCCTGCTCAGGTAGTTATCATAATCCTCCACCGTATCCAAAGGAACATCATCCCCGAGCGTTGCAAACGAGGCGTGATAGTCCCACCATCCATTCAATGGCAGCAGATGGTGATTCAATTCATAGGCCCGAAGCGATCCTTCAAGCTGGTTCTCAATAATATCGTAATTGACCTGGTTTTGATCCGATAACTCATCACGCGAAATCTCATATAATCGATCCAGAAACCCCTTTGATTTTTCATAGCTCTGCTTCATCGCATCCAGTCCGGTTTCTGCAAGCTGATCATTGAAACGATCATCACCCTGGCTTGTCGCAAAGACCGGGCTGGATTGCAGGCTGTATTCCCAGTAATCATCAAAAAGTACCCGAAGCTGTTCATGGTCAGTTAACTGTGGAGATTGGATAAACAGAATAAGAAGAATGAAGATGGATGAGTACATTTTAACTGCATTAATTGAAAAAATAAATGACCTGTAAAGTACTCAAATCCATTACCTCTTGAAAAACTCTCGTTTTTATATTTTTAAGTGCACTTTGTCTAGAATTACAAGTTTTACTCTTATTTACCCCATATACTCCTGTAAATCCTTAATTTTACAGCACAGGTAATTATTGAATTTCAAAAAATCTATATAGTAACTTGAAACATATATTTTTTTGGATGCTCACAAACAGGCGTGCGAAGCATAAACAGATCTCATTTGCAATCAAAAAGACCCAATTATGCCTGGCCGGGTTATTGATATTGACAGTATTGACACCTATGCAACTCTTTTCACAGGATCGTACCAAAAATGAGGTACAGGCATACCGTCTTCAAGATTCTGATCAGTTTCTTTTTGATGGCCGGGTAACAGAAGAATTTTGGGATAGGGTACCTGTGGCTACAAATTTTCGACAGCAGGAACCGAATGAAGGGGCGGTCGCTACCGAGAAGACGGAAGTTCGGATTGCCTATGATGACGAATACCTGTACCTCTCGGCAATTCTCTATGACAGCGATCCGTCCGGAATTAAAGCGACCCAAAAGCGAAGAGATGCACGAATTACTGCCGATGAACGATTCACCTGGTTTTTTGATACGTTTAACGATCAACGAAGCGCCTATTTTATGGAGGTAAATCCCAATGCACTTCGAACAGATGGGTTGATCACAACAGGACAGGGACAAACGATTAACCTGAACTGGGATGGAATTTGGGATGCAAAAGCGGAAATTAGCGACATAGGCTGGACCACAGAGATCAAAATTCCATTCCGAACCTTTAATTTTGATCCTGACAGCGACACATGGGGAGTGAATTTCATGAGAGTGATCCGGCGAAAAAGTGAGACTGTGCTCTGGACCGGTTACCAACGAAACCAGGGGATTGAACGTCCGCAGGATGGCGGGCTTTTGACTGGCCTTACCGGAATGTCGCAGGGCCTTGGATTAGAGGTCGTTCCATTTGGAATATTGACGGGGAGCGAACAAAAACTCACAGGTGGAAATGAAACAGATACCGATATCGACGGCGGCCTTGATATCAACTATAGCATCACTCCCAGCCTGAAAGCCTCTCTTACATTCAATACCGATTTTGCCGAGGCAGAGGTCGATCAGCGAATCGTCAACTTAACACGATTTGCCGTTCAATTTCCCGAGCAGCGTGATTTTTTCCTGGAGGGATCTAACATCTATGAATTTGCCCCAGCCAGCCGGGTAAATCCATATTTCAGCAGAAGGATTGGATTGCGTGGCGGACGGCCGATTCCAATCACCTATGGCGCACGTCTGCTTGGCAATACCGGACCCTATAACCTTGCTCTATTGCACGTCCGAACGGGGGAACTTGGTGACATCAACCCGGAAAATTTTTCAGTAGCACGGGTAAAGAGAAATATTGGCCGTGAGAGTACCATCGGCGTTGTATATACCCGACGGGCAACTGAGGGTAATGAAAACTCAGAATTTCAGTTTCAGGATCGCCACACATTCGGAACAGACCTTGAGCTGGGTACCTCAACATTTTTGGGAGATAAAAACCTTCAATTCCAGGCATTTTTTGTCTATCACAATGCACCGATTGAAGAAAGCACGACTGAGTTTTGGGATCGAACCTCCCGCGGAATCCGACTCAACTATCCGAATGACCCATGGGCCGGGCATGTCTCATATCGTGAGTTTGGTAATGCCTATGACCCCGCAGTAGGTTTTGCACCACGTAACGCATTCCGCCGATTTCAGCCATCGTTTGAATATTCCCCTCAATTTCCGGGAAGCGACCTCGTTCAACAAATTGACTGGGAGCTGAGGTTTGAGCACCTCACCGATCTCGACTTTGAGCTTCTCACACAAGAAGTTCGGCTTACTCTTTTTGATATTACCTTTATGACAGGTGATGTTATTGAGGTTGACATCGCCAGGAATTACGAGCGGCTTGAATTCCCGTTTGATATCCGACGCGATGAATCTATCATCATTCCTGTGGATGAATACAGAATGTGGACGGCAGCTGTTGAAGTCCAGACTGCTTCTTACAGGAAGGTTTCCGCCGGTTTAGAAATTGAAACAGGAGGATTTTGGTCGGGCACACAAACTCAAATCGGATTTGATGTGAGCCTTCGGCCTTTTCCCGGGCTCGAATTAAACCCGGAATATATACGAACCAATGTTGATCTTGCTGAAGGAGATTTTTCAACCGATCTTTTTCGCTTTGAAGCCAATATCGACTTTACAAATTCACTATTCTTTACCACAAATGTTCAGTTCGATAACCTTAGCAAACTGCTGGGAACCAATAATCGCCTGAGATGGATTATCACACCCGGTTCAGACCTTTATCTTGTATACAATCATAATTGGCTTGAGAATGAACAATTTGATCGATTTCGTACATTGAATCGCAGCGGTGCCGTAAAAGTTTCCTACACCCACCGGTTTTGATGCCTCAGCCCAATGCCCCTCTCCACAAAAAGGGTGTTTTCAGTCCATCGGTTGAGTGAACGAGCAATATTACTGCTCTGATCAAGAATACTCTTCCGATGACTTCAAAATGCAATGATCGAATGACAATCATACCACTCTTGTTTTAAGAAATACAAGTGATGGCGGCAAGGTTTATCCTTAAAAATCGATGGGAATCCGTTATCTTTCAGACAGAAAAAACAAACACTTTAAGCTAAAAATAGAGTACAATGCCAAACGCCTACTTTAAAATACAGGAACCGAAAAACGAACCATACAACTCTTTTGAACCGGGCTCACCAGAGAAGAAAGAGCTCAAAAAGAAACTAAAAGAGTTACAGGAAGAAGTCATTGAGATTCCTGCAATTATTGGCGGGAAAGAGGTAAAATCCGGCGACACTATTGATATTTCAATGCCTCATAATCATGAGCATAAACTCGCAACGGTTCACCGGTGTGGTGAAAATGAGGTAAATATGGCGATTGAGGCCGCTATGGAGGCACGCAAAGAATGGGCAGAAATGCCGTGGGAAGAGCGTATTTCAATCTTTCAGAAAGCCGCTGATTTGATTACCGGCCCCTGGAGACATACAATGAATGCAACTACTATGCTGGGGCAGTCAAAAACACCGCATCAGTCAGAGATTGAAGCAGTCGGTGAACTTGCTGATTTTCTCCGGTTCAATCCCTGGTACCTCTCTCAAATCATGTCGGATCAACCACATTCCCCCAATGGAATGTGGAACCGGGTGGAATATCGTCCGCTCGAAGGGTTTGTGTTTGCAGTTACCCCTTTCAACTTTACGGCTATTGGGGGAAACCTGCCAACGGCTCCCGCCATGTGTGGAAACGTAGTGCTGTGGAAGCCGTCTTCAGACTCAATCTATTCAAACTATTTTTTCATGAAAGTGTTGAAGGAAGCCGGAATGCCGGACGGCGTGATTAATTTTGTTCCAGGCAAAGGGCGATCCGTTGGTGATCCCGTTTTTGCCAGTCACCATTTTTCCGGCCTTCATTTCACCGGTTCAGTTGGCACCTTTAACAACCTTTGGAAAACCATTGGCGATAATA
This sequence comes from Rhodohalobacter sulfatireducens, assembly GCF_022012475.1. Lineage (GTDB taxonomy): Bacteria > Bacteroidota > Rhodothermia > Balneolales > Balneolaceae > Rhodohalobacter > Rhodohalobacter sulfatireducens. Next base: position 270,096 of record NZ_JAKLWS010000002.1, on the reverse strand, counting down.
TTGATACCTATAAGACCTATCCAAGAGTGGTAGGCGAAACAGGTGGAAAAGACTTTATCTTTGCCCATAACAGTGCAGATGTGGATGCAATGGTTGTTGCTGCACTCCGTGGCGCTTACGAGTATCAGGGCCAAAAATGCTCAGCGGCATCACGGATGTACATTCCGGAATCGATCTGGGATGATTTTCGTGATAAATTCGTAGATGAAGTCAATAAAATTAAAGTCGGTGATGTTGAAGACTTTACAACATTTATGGGAGCCGTGATAAGCCAAAAGGCATTTGATGACATTACCGGATATATCGATTATGCAAAAGAAGCGGATGACGCTGAAATTATTGCCGGCGGTACATACGACGATTCAAAAGGTTATTTTATCGATCCCACGGTAATCGTAACATCCAATCCGAAATTCAAAACGATGGAAGAGGAGATCTTCGGGCCTGTTTTGACCATTTACGTTTACAAGGACGAAGATTTCGACAAAACCATTGAACTTTGCGACGATACCTCACCCTACGCTTTAACAGGGGCTATTTTCGCACAGGACCGATATGCCCTGAAAAAAATGTCGAAAGCTTTCCGTCAATCTGCCGGAAACTTCTACATTAACGATAAGCCGACCGCAGCTATCGTAAACCAACAACCGTTTGGCGGAGCAAGAAAATCGGGCACTAATGATAAAGCAGGCAGCAAAGTAAACCTTCTGCGATGGTTGTCTATGCGATCTATGAAAGAAACCCGTGTACCACCAAAAGACTGGAGATATCCATATATGGGTGAAGAATAAAAGCACCCGCTCCTCTACCATTGTTTAAGCCCTCTTTTTGAGGGCTTTTTTAATTCTACCTCTTCATATCAGAAGGTTTTGCAAAACCCCGTGCACTCCGCCTGCCCCGACAGTAGTCGGGACAGGCATTGATCCGGAATCTCCAAATCCTGCTGAGAACCCAAAAATGGAGATCCTGAACAAAATTCAGGATGACCAAAAGGGTTTTCAAAGCCCTCTATTAGTACTGCTCTTTTTTCGACTATGAAACAAAAAACACCAAATCGTGTATTAAATATTTTACTTAAAAATGAATATTTATATATAAATTTTAATCAATTTTATATATGGATAATATTTATATAAGTTTATTCCACTTTAACCTTAATACCTTTGTTTACCAAGACTTCCCTTGGATATAACCAATCTAAAGCTCATATTTATCAACTATTTAACCGTTAACTTTAAAACAAAAGCCAAAGAAATATCTTTTTCGAAAATCGATTCTTTTTTAAGAAAATATTCTATTCTGTAGCTATACCAGTTTTTGTCTTTTCATTTTTTTTCCTCTCTTTTTTACCGCTGAAAACAATTGCTCAATCCGACGATGATGAATCTTCACTTCACGTTGGCGGAGCACTTCGGTTCAACATGATTCTGCAAAACTATGAGAATAAGATCGATGCCACGAGTTCATCCTTTACAATGGATACCTGGCGAATCAATGTACTTTATGACAACCCCGGCGGCATTGGGCTGAATTTCGAGTACCGATTTTATCCCACGTTTGGCACCCACTTCATAAAGCAGGGATGGCTGGAATATAATTTTACGGAGTCAACCCAGGGTCAGCTTGGAGTTACGCAGGTTCCATTTGGAAATATTCAGTACAACTCCCACAACTGGTGGTTTAGTCTTCCCTATTATGTAGGACTTGAGGATGACCACGACATGGGGCTTAAAATCACGCATCATTCCGACAATTTCCGTTGGGATTTTGCCTATTTCTTCCAGGCTGAACCGGAAGGCCCACCAGCTGCTTTTGGAAGTGGCGGGCCCGGACGGTACTCCTATGATATCATTCCGGGGCAGGAAGCCTCTCTAACCGAACGAAATCAGTTTAATGTTCGAGGTGCTTACAAATTGGGCGAGAGTGAGATCGGCGGATCTGTCCAATATGGTCAGCTTTATAATAGCGTTCGAGATGAATTTGACAGTCAATATGCACTTGCGCTTCATGCCGATATCAATGCAGGAAATTTTAATGTTCTGCCACAGATTCTCTATTATGGAGTGAATGCCAAAAACGACACCGGCGAAGATATCAGTACAGTTGTAATGGGGGCTTATGCCATTCCCTACGAGGTTTCTGCCGAAGCCTGGATTGCTACATTGGGAATTTCATACTCATATGATGTTGAATGGGGACCCGTCACCAACCTGAATTTTTACAACGATTTCAGCTATATGAAGAACACAATTGGCAGTGGAAGCACAACAACTGCCTCCGGTTCTATGCTGAACCTGGATGATAATTTCCAGCCAACCATTCAAAACATTACCGGTATTCTTGTAACGGCCGGACCTGTTTACACCTATTTTGATATTGCCCAGGGCGTTAATCACCCCTGGCTCACAGACAGCTTTGGGATGGGCGTAGGTCCCGGGTTTGAAGATCTCGAAATGGGAGAAACAGAATTCAATTTGCGGTTCAACATCAATATCGGCTTTTACTTTTAACAGAGTATTCGATTCTAAATTTTTAACGAATCATTTTTTTGATCCATGAGCAACTCAGAACAAGAGAAAAAACAATCATCCAAAAAATCCGGTTCCAAAAAGTATTTCGATATACACGGACCGGTATTTTGGCCTTCTGTATTTTTAATCGCATCACTGATCATCGGAACACTGATTGCCGGCGAATCTGCAGAACAGGTATTTAATTCTGCGCGTGTATTTATAACCGATTCTGCTAACTGGCTTTTTGTAGCTGCTGTCAACATTTTTATCGGTTTTTCGCTCTATTTTGCTTTCAGCAGGTATGGGAAGATCCGTCTTGGAGGCCAAGACGCAGAACCGGAATTCAGTACCATGGCGTGGTTTGCAATGCTATTTAGTGCGGGTATGGGAATCGGGCTGATGTTCTATTCCGTTGCCGAACCGATGTGGCACCTAATAAGTCCGCCACATGCAGAAACGGGAACAACGGATGCCATTCGGGATGCTATGGGAATTACCTTTCTCCATTGGGGCTTACACGCCTGGGCTGTTTATGCAATCGTTGCACTTGCTCTTGCTTTTTTTGCATTCAATCGAAAACTACCTCTCTCCTTTCGTTCTGTTTTTTATCCCTTGCTGGGTGATAGAATCGACGGCTGGATTGGAGATGTGATTGATGTGCTTGCTGTACTGGCTACACTTTTCGGTCTTGCAACATCACTGGGGCTTGGAGCCGCACAAGCCGGTGCAGGAATTGAATATGTGTTCGGGCTCTCCAATACCGTAAATCTCCAGGTGATGATTATTATCGGTGTAACGGCAATCGCTACAATTTCAGTTGTTTTGGGAATTGACAAAGGCGTAAAAGTTTTGAGTGAATTCAATATTAGAATTGCCGGGCTTTTCCTTCTTTTTATTTTAGTCGTTGGGCCTACACTCTATATTCTTTCATCCTTTATACAAAATATCGGGCATTATGTTCAGAATTTTGCCAGTTTTTCAACATGGACGCAATCTTACGAAGAGGGCGAATTTCTAAACACATGGACGGTATTTTACTGGGCGTGGTGGATATCATGGTCTCCTTATGTGGGTATGTTTATTGCACGTATCTCGAAGGGGCGAACTGTAAAGGAGTTTGTACTGGGAGTATTGATCATCCCAACCCTTGTTACCTTTCTTTGGATGAGCGGCTTTGGCGGCAGTGCTCTCTTTCTTGAAACGAACGGTATCGCTGATATAGCAAGTGCAGTACAGGCAGATCAAACAACATCACTGTTTATATTGCTGGATCAGTTTCCGCTTTCCATGATCACCTCTTTCCTGGCTATTGTTCTTGTATTGAGTTTCTTTGTTACCTCTTCCGACTCCGGTTCACTTGTTATTGATGGTTTGACCAGCGGCGGCAAACTTCATGCTCCCGTTGGGCAGCGAGTGTTCTGGGCTACTACCGAGGGGGCTGTTGCTGCAATATTACTGATTGGTGGCGGCTTGGGAGCACTCCAGGCAGGGGCAATCAGTACGGGTTTACCATTTACGATTGTATTGCTGATAATGTGCTACAGCCTGCAGCAAGGACTTCACCGCGAACACCAAGACATTGTTGACAAATCGAAAGCGAAAGAGCGCGAATCGTACAAAGACCTTGTAGCGAACGCCATTAAAAAACAAAAAAAATAGAAATCAGAGGAGATTATGATAAAATTCAACCACTGGCTTGCATGCCTTGACTTATCAAAAATGGATGAGATTCTTGTTGGGTATAGTTCCTTTTTGTCATCCGTTAAAGAGCCAAAAACGATCACTTTTTTGCACGTCATTGAATCCGGGCCAACAGCGATGGATATCATCGATCAGTTTCCGGAAATTGAGACGAAAGAGGAGTTCGAAGAGATTATCCGTAATGAATTGAATGAAAAGATCGATGAACATTTCAGTGATTCCTCCATCGAAACGAGATTGATTATCAAGGAAGGAAAACCGACTGATCAGATTATCAAGGTAGTGGAATCCCTGGAACCCGATTTGCTTCTTATGGGAAAAAAAGTTGGATATGCGGGAGAAGGAGTCATTCCAAAACGGATTTTAAAATATGTACCTACCTCACTGCTTTTCATTCCCGAAAACTGCCGGTACAATCTCGAAAATGTTCTTGTTCCCGTCGATTTTTCAGAACAATCGGCCAAAGGGTTGGATACAGCACGGGAACTTGTACAGAGCGGAACCATTACCGCACAGCATATTTATGAGTACCGGGCTCAATTCTTTCCCTATATGCTTTCTGAAGAGGAAAAGCAGCAAATTGATCAAGAAATCTCGGAGAAAAAAGACACATTTATTGAAAAATACGAAATCCCCGGCGATGTGAATTTTATTCTGTCACAGCGAAAGCAGGGACGACTGGCTGATATTGTCTACGAGCAATCCATCAGTCAACAGAGTGATATGATTATCGTGGGATCAAAAATTAAAAAACTGCCCAATTTAATCCGTCATGATTTTACCGATAAGATGGTAGGATATGCATTTGGTATTCCTTTACTCATTCAAAAGAACAAAGAGAAATACACAAAATTCTTAAAATCGATCTTTAAAGATTGACCCCTGTCAATCATTTAAATTTTTGTGATGCCCGGACAGCCAGTTCATCAACCCTGTTGTTGAGCTGGTTATCGGCATGCCCTTTCACTTTGATCCAATCAATTTTATGAGGTTCCATCGCTTTTAACATCTCTTCCCAAAGGTCACGGTTTTCTACAGGCTTCTTGTTGGATTTTTTCCAACCCTTTTTCTGCCAATTCTTTATCCATCCCTGCTTGAATGTGTTTACAATGAGAGCTGAATCGCTGTGAATTTTTACGTGACACGGTTTATTAAGGGCTTTCAGGCCTTCGATAACCGCCTTCATCTCCATACGGTTATTGGTACTATCCGGTGCACCACCGGTTATCTCTTTCTCTTTTCCTTTCCACAGCAAAAGTGCACCCCAACCTCCCGGTCCCGGATTTCCGCTGCAGGCTCCATCGGTATAAAGAATTACTTCTGGCAGAGAATCAGACATATCGTTTTGTAAGTTCTTGTAATGACATTTTCATTTCTGATGCTTTTTGCTCTATAATCTCTTCCCAATCCTCATGGTCCGATCCGGCATATAGAATCGAGCGTGAGGAGTTAATAACCGGTATTCCGATATGACCTTCCAGCACCATTTGTAAGGCCTCCACAGAACCGCCCTGTTTTCCAATTCCGGGAATTAACAAATGTGCTTCAGGATTGACGTTTATAACAGGCCCGATCGATTCAATTTGTGTAGCTCCAACTACCATTCCCAGGTGAGTTTTGCTTTTATCTTGCTTCTTCTCAAGCTCCTCGGCTATGTATTCTCCAAGAGACATTCGCCCCTCGAAGCGTCGCTGTAAAAAATCTGCTGATCCGCGGTTGGAAGTCATGGTAAGTATATATGCCGCTTTTGCATCATCATCAATAAACGGATCCAGGGTATCCATTCCCATCAATGCATTCAGAGTAATGGCATCGGCATTCAGATCATCAAAAAAAGCTTTTTTATATTGAGCAGCAGTATTTCCGATATCGCCTCGTTTTGCATCGGCAATAACAATTTTTTCCTTTGGAATTTGTTGAACGGTTTGATCCAGAATTTCCCATCCCCGGCTGCCAAGTGCCTCGAAGAAAGCTGTGTTTGGCTTGAAAGCACATACATGATTTTTAGTCGCTTCTATGACGCGTGTACAAAATTCCAAAACCAAATCCGGTGAGTTTGAGAACTTATCGGCGAGGGGTTTGGGAATTAATCCAGGAACAGGATCGAGGCCAACACATAGTACAGAGTTGGAGCCGGAGACTGCTCTTCTCAACTTCTCAGTAAATGTCATAGAATTGTGTTCATGTTTTTTGCAAGATCAAATTTAAAAGTATAAGATAAGGCGTTCATGAGTACGATACATATATTTATCAAAAACATAGGGCTTGATTATGAGTTGGTTTAAAGAATGGTTCGACAGTCCGCTGTACGAAAAACTCTATGCCTACCGTAATAAAAATGAAGCAAATAAACTGGCGGAACTCATTGAACGAGAAATTCCTGCGTCGAAATACCGGAATGTACTCGATCTGGGATGTGGACGCGGACGACATTCCATTACTCTTGCCGAACGGGGATATAACGTACTTGGAATCGATCTCTCGAAAGAGGTAATTGCCAAAGCTGGACAGATCGCCGGGGAGAAGGATCTCCCAAACCTTCAATTCCAGGTGGGTGATATGCGTCGTCCCTTAGACAAAACCTTTGATGCTGTTGTAAATCTTTTTACAACGTTTGGCTACTTTTTGAAAGATGAGGAAAATGCAAAAGTGATTAGAAGTGTGAATTCAATGCTTCATGTAAACGGTATCTTCATCCTGGATTACCTGAATGCATATAAAGTCAGAAGAGACCTGGTAGCTGAAGAGGAAGAATTATTTAGGGATATGACAGTTCATATTGAACGTAAAATTAAGCGTAACATGGTTTATAAAAAGATCCGTTTTACGGGCGATAAGCTAGAACAACCTATTCAATACCAGGAAAGGGTTAAACTCTATGAGCTGGATTGGTTTGAAAAAACCTTTAACAGAAACGGTTTTCAACTTGAACGGTGTTACGGATCTTATGAAGGAGCTGATTTTGAGAAAGAAGAGAGCCCGCGCTTATTGATGGTTGCAAGAAAGCTTTAGGAATTTGAGAACTTTGCGTCATATTCGTGACTGAATGGCGAAAAATGAGCAAAAACCCGAGCAAAAGCAGACCACTGTAACACAGCAAATCCAAAAAATCAGTGCAAATCTTACATCCTGAATGCTGGAGCTAAACACAGGTTTAAATCTCAGTATCAGTATAAACTTCTTCCACTCCGTGAGGTGGTTGATGAAGCGCCCAGGTTTCAAAATAGAACTGCCGTTCGGATCGTATTCGCTTCCCGTTAATGCTGAAGAACCGAAACTCTTCATTTACAAGTTCACGAAGCGGGTAAAACAATTTTGGATAAATATTATCCTGCGAAAACAGGTGCAGGTCAAATCCCTGGTGTGCTTTTTCCTTGTACAAAACAAGGTCTCCCGATTTCAAAACCTGCGCAAGTTCGGATTTTTTATGCCCCACATTACTCTCATCATCTATAACAAGCATCTCCGGATCCCATTCAATCTCATTATTTTCTGAAAGGAGTATTGGCCAGCCAATTTCTGCTTCTTTTACAGCATTTTGAAGTTCTACGGGAGTATCATCCAGGAAAATATTGAATCCATTTAATGCTTTTGAGAGTGAGTCCATCACTTGAGGAAAATGTTTGATCCTGTCTAAACCAAACGTTTTCCTGTTTAACACCGTCCCGGATATATAAAACTTTGAGTAGGTAGGATCGGGTTTCATAAAATCTTCGATACTCGCAGAAACCTCTTGGCTACTTCGGTCTAAATGACGCTCACGCAGTTCATCCAATCGAAGATCGTGTTCAAAAATGAGTTTAAAAATGTCCATCAACTAAAACGAATGAATTAATTGGTTTAAAAAAATAGTTTGATTTATGTTCAGACCCCAAGCTTTGCAGCAAATGTATAGAATTATCACTCACAAAATAACCCTATCCAATACATTTTAAAATAAATTGAAATGAACAAGATCATCGGCTTCATCAATAGACCTGCGAACAATTTTTTGACGGAATTACTGCAAAAACAGAAAAAACAATACGAAAGTTTTGCAGATTTAAAACCTAAAGATCGAAAAGATGTCGTGCTGTCGGCTCTTCTGATTCTTTCCCTGCCTGTAATCGTGGCCATAGTGGGTACACATTTATTTAATTCAACTTTTGCGAAATCGGGCATTATAATATTAACACTGGGGTCAGTTCTCGGTGGCATAATAGAACTTTTCTCCTATCTATTTAAGGAACGCAAAAGATTTTACAGGAGATTATACATTATGCTGTTTATAGGTATGGTGATCGGGGGAGGTTTTTTTGGGTTTTATTTCGGGCAGGATATTGAGATTTATATCCAAAATTTTAGTTGGCAATCTGAACGGTCAAAACTGTACTTTATCGCTCTTTGGGGGCTCAGTATGGGATTTGCCATTACCGGCCTTAAGTATTCATTTCGAACTGCAAATGCAATCTATCGCCAGAAATCAAAAAAAGAATCTGAAATATTATTCGCTAAGAAAGTACAAGAAGATCTTTTACCGGAAATTGAGATTGATAATGAACAGATCCATGTATTAGGCAAGACTCTAGTTCCAAACGAACTCGGCGGCGATTTTTTTGATGTCCTTAAAATATCAGATTCAAAGTATTTACTTGCAGTTGGAGATGTTTCGGGGCATAATTTTGGAGCCGGTCTGTTAATGGCGATGTTGAAAAGCGCACTGATATCCCATGCGCTTCACGAACATGATATTGCAGCATTAACCAAAAATCTGAATCAGATTATTTTTGAATACTCCGATGCCCGGATGTTCGCTACTTTTACTTTAGTTGAGGTTGATTTGAAATCTCATCTTTTTAAGGTAGTAAGCGCCGGGCATCCATCGGTTTTAATCGCCAGGAATAACCAATTGATAAAAAGTAACCCAAGTGGAGTTGGATTGGGTATTTCCAAGAATGCAGAATTTGAAATTGAGGAAGTCTCTTTTAAAGCAAATGATCTTCTAATTCTATATAGTGATGGCTTGGTTGAGCGGATGACAAAAGAAAATAAAAGAAGTGATTTTGGAGATTTTGAGAAACTCATTCTAGATTTAATCGCTGAAGAGTCGGATACGACGAAGCAACTTCATTTCTTACAGAATAGTCTCTTGAAATACCCGGAACAACTTGAAGATGATGCAACATTGCTTCTTTTGCAGAGAAAAAAGATATAAAAAAAAGCCTCAACCGTTTGATTGGAAGAGGCTTAGAATATCTAATTTATGATCAGTTTAGATCATCGTAGCAATTACAAGCGCTACAACTGACATCAACTTGATCAGGATATTGAGTGAAGGTCCGGATGTGTCTTTAAAGGGATCGCCGACGGTATCACCAACAACGCCAGCTTTGTGAGGCTCGGAGCCTTTTCCATATTCAACTCCATCAATGGTTACACCCTCTTCAATCATTTTCTTTGCGTTATCCCAGGCACCCCCTGCATTCGATTGAAAGAGCGCCATCAACACACCTGCTGAAGTAACTCCTGCAAGAAGGCCTCCAAGCATTTCGGGGCCGCCGAGAAATCCAAAAAGTACCGGCACAATCACAGCCAGTAAACCAGGCACTACCATTTCCCGAATAGATGCAGTAGTGGATATTTCAACACATTTTTCATACTCAGCTTTTCCATCAGCTGCTTCAAAAATTTTGCGGTCTTCATCAGACCAGTCTTTCAGTATTTTTCCTTCATTTCTGTTCATCGCAGCAAGTGCTTTGGATAGTTCGGGTATATCCTTGAACTGTCGCCTTACTTCTTCAATCATGCTCATGGCCGCCCGACCAACTGCATTCATGGAAAGTGCAGAGAACAGAAACGGAAGCATGGCTCCCACAAATAATGCAGCCATCACAAATGGACTTGTAATATTGATTGAAACTGTAACACCGGGGTTCACTGTTTCATAAGCAGTTATAAAGGCAGCAAACAGTGCAAGTGCGGTCAGCGCTGCTGAGCCAATTGCAAAACCTTTCCCAATCGCTGCAGTTGTGTTTCCTACCGCATCCAACTTATCCGTTCGTTCACGTACTTCACTGGGCAGTTCAGACATTTCTGCAATACCACCGGCATTGTCAGAGATCGGTCCGTAAGCATCCACTGCTAACTGAATTCCCGTATTTGCAAGCATACCCACTGCTGCAATCGCAATTCCGTATAAGCCTGCAAAATGAAATGCGCCAATAATGGCTGTTGCAATAATCAAAATTGGAATAGCTGTAGAGATCATTCCTACACCCACACCGGCAATAATATTAGTAGCCGATCCGGTTACAGATTGTTTAACAATCGACCAAACAGGTTTGGTACCTGTACCTGTGTAGTGCTCCGTTACCAAACCGATTAACAGGCCTGCTGCTAATCCAAAAATTGTAGCCCAGAAAACACCCATTGAAGTGAGTGTTTGGCCATTGAATGTCCATTCTGCAGGCAGCATCCATTGAATGATGAAAAAAGAAGCGATAAGCATTACAAAAGCAGAAGCAAACTCACCAATATTCAGGGCTTTCTGAGGGTTTCCACCTTCTTTTACACGTACAAAAAACGTACCCATAATCGACGTTAAAATACCTGTTCCGGCGAGTACCAGGGGTAAAAGAACTGCTGACAACCCGTTAAAGTTATCACTCCAACCCGGAATTGCCATAAATGCTGCCCCGAGAACCATTGTACTAATAATAGATCCAACATAAGATTCAAAAAGGTCGGCACCCATACCGGCAACATCACCAACATTATCACCCACATTATCTGCAATTGTAGCCGGGTTCAATGGATGGTCTTCCGGGATTCCGGCTTCAACTTTACCGACAAGGTCGGCACCCACATCGGCTGCTTTAGTATAAATTCCACCTCCAACACGAGCAAATAATGCAATAGATGAAGCTCCAAATGAGAAGCCTGTTACTACAGCCAGCACTTTGTTAACGGCATCTGCACCTTCAAGTCCAAAAAGCTGACCGAACAGGATAAAAAGTAAGCTCAATCCAAGTACTCCAAGTCCTACTACCCCAAGTCCCATTACGGACCCACCGGCAAAAGCTACTTCAAGTCCTTTACCAAGACTTGTTCGTGCTGCTTGTGTTGTTCGAACATTTGCTTTTGTTGCTACTTTCATACCAATGAATCCGGCAAGGCCTGAACACAAAGCTCCGATAATAAATGAGATCGATATCATCCAGCTTGAAATTGCTGGATCTGCACTAAATGCCAACAGTAGAGCAACCACTAATACAAAGATAGACAAAACCTTGTATTCAGCTTTTAGAAAAGCCATTGCTCCCGCTGAAATACTATTACTGATTCTCTCCATTCTTTCGGTTCCCACTTCCTGTTTTGATACCCAGGAGGTCTTAAAAAAGGTGTACAAAAGTGCAAGAACCCCCGCCACCGGAATTAGATATAATATTGTATTAACCATGTTATTCGTTTGGGTTATAGTTAGCGATATCTGTTATGAAAAATTAGTTATACTCGTTCATAGTTCGTTCAATTCCAACACGAAGAAACGTGATAATTGCATCGGAAGCAACTTCCAGCGTCTCGTTGACCAATTTCCTTTGTGATCGTGAAAAAGGAGACAAAACATATTCAGATTGTCTCCCGCGTTTAAAATCATTGCCAATACCAATTCTGAGGCGCGGAAAATCCCTGGTTTGCAACCGCTCGATAATATCACTCATGCCGTTATGTCCACCTGCACTCCCGGATGGTTTTAATTTAATCCTGCCAATTTCCAGGTGTATATCATCGTAACAAACCATACAATCTGCGGGTGAATTCCCTGTAATTGCAAGAGCTTTTGAAACAGCCTTTCCACTCCTGTTCATATAGGTAGTTGGTTTCAGAAGGGTTACGTTTTTTCCCTTAAACTTTCCTTTTCCCAAAAAGAAAAGACCATTACCCGGTTTAAGAGTAATGGTCAGTTTCTCAGAGAGTTTGTCGATTAGTTCAAAGCCTACATTATGGCGCGTACCTTTGTATTCCTGTCCGGGATTTCCCAGGCCAACAATCAGTGCCATAAACAGCCGAACCGATTCATTTATTATTCTTTGTCTTCGCTCTGGTCAGCGCCTTCTTGAGCTTCACCTTCTACTACTTCTTCGCCTTCAGCAAGTTCTTCGCCCTCTTCTGGTTCTTCACCTTCAGCAAGCTCTTCTTCTTCAGAAACAAGTGAAGTCGTAAACAGAGATTCGGATTTTGGAGGCGCAATCGTTACGATTGTTCGTCTCGGGTCGTCCAACGGATCGATTCCTTCCATATCCAATTCGCTAACATGGAGCGAGTCACCAATTTCAAGGTCAGAAATATCGAGCTCAAACATAGCTGGGATTTTATCCGGCATCACTTTAATTCGAACAATTCTCATTGGCTGGAACACGCGGCCACCACCGTCCCGAACACCAATTGCAACTCCATTGAGCCGAATTGGAACATTCAATTTCACCGGAGTTTCATCGTCCAGTACATAAAAATCGGCATGTAATGCCCGATCTGTAACGGGATCGAATTCAACATTCTTTAAGAGAGTTTTGTACTCTTCTCCATCTACCGTAAGTGTTTGCAGCTTGGTTTGGCTGACCGACAGTATTTTCTCAAGTTCAACTTCACTAATGGAAAAATGAACATTCTCTTCTACTTTGGGCCCGTAAAGAACCGCGGGAATTCGTAAATTTTCTCTCAGAGACTCAGAGACTTTACTTCCCAGCTCTCTTTTTTCGCCTTCGAGTTGGTATAATTCTGGTTGATTCATTGTTTTTCAGTTATCGATTAATCATCAAAAAGTGCACTTATCGTATCATTTGTGTGGATACGCTCAATAGCTTCAGCAAAAATACCGGCCACACTTAAAACCTTTATTTTATCGGATGGTTTTCGGAGCGGTACAGTATCTGTAACCAATAGCTCATCAATTGGAGAATCTTCTATTCGCTGATACGCCGGCCCGGATAAAATCGGGTGGGTACATGTTGCCATCACACTTAACGCACCGCGTTCTTTTAAAGCCACAGCTGCGTTAGTAATGGTTCCTGCAGTGTCAATCAGATCATCCACAATTAAAACATTCTTGCCGCTCACCTCACCGATAATATTCATTACCTCGGCTACATTCTGCTTAGGCCGCCTCTTATCAATAAATGCAAGGCTCGACCCCAGCTTTTTCGAGTAGGCACGAGACATTTTCAAACTACCAACGTCCGGTGCTACAACCACAAGGTTATCGATTGGATTTCTCGAAAAATAATCGATAAAAATGCGGCTCGCATACAGGTGATCAAGCGGAATATCGAAAAAACCCTGTATCTGAGATGCGTGCAGATCCATGGTCAGAATTCTGTCCGCACCGGCTTCCACAAGTACATTCGCCATCAATTTGGAGGCGATTGACACCCTTGGCTGATCTTTCCGATCCTGCCGTGCATACCCAAAATAGGGAATAACCGCTGTAACCCGTTTTACCGAGGCACGTTTTGCGGCATCCAATAATAACAGTAATTCAATAATATTGTCGCCGGGAGGTGGTGTGGATTGTATTACAAAAATATCCTCACCACGAATACTCTGCTCATACTTCACATAGAGCTCACCATCAGAAAAGGATTTGATCGTTACCTCTCCCAATTCTGTGCCATAATTCTCAGCAATAGCACGAGAAAGTGCCAGGTTGCTTCTCCCTGCAAATATGGCTAATGGCGTATCCAAGAAATCGTTTTTATCATGGTTCCTATAAAAGAAAAAGGAGTACCGTCTGGCATCCTTTTATCTGAGTTGCCCGGGGAGGATTCGAACCCCCACTGACTGGACCAAAACCAGCTGTCCTGCCATTAGACGACCGGGCAATCGTATTATCGACAGACCCCAAAGATAGAGAGTCAAAAAATATCAATCAAGAACGAATTGCTTTTTTAAACACTTCACATCGATGACAATTCTTTTCCCTGCAATATCTCTTGTATTGGTGGGCCAATCCAATCTTTTTTGTTGAGGAATTAATCGAAAATCCGGCTTTTTTGAAAGGAGTTTTCATCTCGGGCGGCACGTATTGGGTAGATGAAGTCCACGCATCGAAGGCAGTCTGCTTTAAGCGAGTTGAATGTAAAAGATCTCCGAGAAGATAGATTCCCGGCAAATAAACAATCTGCTTTATAAGGCTAAGACGTGATTTTCCGGGCCGCACTGCCGGATAAATGTGAACCATCAGTTCCCTCCATGTTTTACCCGGACTGTTTTTAAAAAATATTTGAAACGGTACTTTTTGAATTGCAAAATGAATAGCCGCTGCTTGCTTAACCCTGGGTTTGGGACGGCTCGCCGGTCGCATTCCATGTTGTTTCCATTGAAAATCTCTCTCTGAGTTGAAAGCGAACTGTTCGATCTGGGCAGAAAAGTCCGCAAAATCTTCTGTCTGAAGAGATTCACCAAACAGTTCTTGTGCGAGGTTTTTCATCGAGGACTTGTTGGAGGGAATTCCCAATGCCTGATAAACTCCTGTAATTATAGATTGCTGCCAGGCATTTGAAATTGGAAGTGACGGATCATAAAAAGCCAGCAGTTCTTCCACTTTATATTCAAGGTATTCCCGGTGCGCAACCTCTACCTGTTTCTCAAACGCTTCCTGGTTGATAAAAGAAACATTGCCCGAACAGGCAATACCGCTCCGCTGTTTCTGATCGAGGAGTTGATGGATTTTCTTCGTGAGGTAGGGTTTCAATTCTAATGTAAACGGTTCATGTCCATCCTCAGTTCTCACACCGGTGGAAGTATCTGCGCTATAAATTACATGAAGAATTACACTATTAAACTCTGTGTCTTTGTGATGTTCATGCTGGTTCCACTCCACCGCTTTCTTGTGAATCTCAACACTGCCATACCAATCACGATGGCCGATTCTTACATGAGCTCCCAAAAAATCAGGGCCGGCTCCAACATTCCGTGAACCTGTATCAATGATTTTTAACGGTTTACCGGAAATTGTTTTTAAATTCGAACAGTCAAATTCAATCTCTTGCCAAATCCACTGGAAAAGCTCCTCCCTGTATGGATTCCGGTTAGTCATAAATCAATTCGTTTTCATCGAGAGATAACGACTCGGTGGCCCTGTAGAGATCGGGAATTGGATGCCTGAACTCTCTCTTTAAACGAATGTTTACTTCTGAAAGCCTTTGCTGGCTCTCACTCAAGACCCGGTTAAATCTTGAGATTGCTGTTTCTACACGTTTTCTTTGTGATCGAAATTGGTCGGAAGTCTGAACGGATGAAATCATGTAACCTGCAAGAAAACCTCCTGCAAATCCACTACTGAGTAATAACATCTTTTTTGCGATCTTCATAGTTGCTCCTTAATGATTTAATTTTTCTTGTTCCTGATAACGCTCTCAAAATGTTTCTGTTTTATTCCCTGTATAAATTGAATAATTTAACGAATTAACAAAGTCTTTTGAAGTATATGATCCTTCTTGACAAAAAACGTATTCAGCGTACTATCAAACGAATCTCCTATCAAATTTTGGAAGAGGCGGGAAATCAAAAAATATCGTTGATTGGCCTTAATGAGAGGGGATTCAGCATAGCACGGAAGATCAAAGGAAACCTGGATAAAGCCACGGGACGCTATTTATTTCTCAAACAGCTCAATTCAGAAGATGATTCAACTCTTGAATTAAGTTATGATGAGGTTCAAAACAGCGCTCTCTTTATCATCGATGATGTTATTTTCAGTGGTGGTACGATGTTCAAATCCATCCGAAAAATAAAGGAACTTTCTGCATTTGAAAAAGTTTTCGTAGTGGTGCTGGTGGATCGAGGACATCGAAAGTATCCTATACTTGCAAGTATTGTTGGTGTGGATGCACCCACTAAGCTCAATGAACAAGTTGAACTCCGCCTGAAAGATGGAGCGCCAAACGAAGTTGTACTGATTGAAAAATAATTATTTATCAAACTATGAAGCATACCTTTCTTTTATTCTCATTCATCATTTTATATGTCCCATTTGCATCCGCTCAGGATTCAATCTCTATCCCAGATACTCTACAGGGAAGTAATACCTCCTGGACTGTTGGTTTAAACGGATCGCAAGCATCGTACTCCAACTGGGCACAGGGCGGTACAAATAATATTGCTGCAACGGGTACGTCCACAATTACAACTCTTTATAAGAAACAAAAATTTGCATATGGGCTTCTTCTGGATACCAGGTACGGAAAAACCCGAATCGAAAACGAAGGGACACGAAAAATTTCGGATCGGCTCTATTTTCTGAACCGGTTTTTGTACACTCTCAATGAAGAAAATCCGGAGCTAAAACTCTTTACTAATCTTGTTTTTCGAACACAATTTGATAAGGGATATGATTACGGTGCAGCTGAAGATGGCGGCAATATCCTGATTTCTAAATTTATGGCTCCTGCCTATTTTAATGAAAACATTGGATTGGCTTATGTCCCCAGTGATATATTTTCTGTTGAAGCGGGTATTGGTTTAAAGCAAACATATGTTAGTGATGAGTCTCTTTCCGAAACCTATGGACTTGATGAGGGGGATCAGTTTCGATCTGAAGCGGGTTTAACCATCGGTGCCAGCCTGGAAACAGATCTGATGGAAAATGTGCAGTTTTCATCCAGCATTCAGACATTCACAAATTTTACTACCGGCGTCAATAGCACTGATGTTTTATTCTCGAATAAACTGATTGGCCGCATAAATAGTTACATCAATACGAATTTGAGCCTCGATTTGGTGTATGACGACGACTTTTCAAAAGAAATCCAGGTTGCACAAATTCTTTCACTGGGAATCTCTTACTCAATTCGTTAAGCTGATTTGAACAATTTTGAACCATACTTGCCGATCCTTAAAAATGCTCTAAGAAAGCTGGATACCTGGCGAGATTCATACGGTTCGCTGTCTGAAACTGGCTCATCAGCTGGTCAACTTGACAAAATTCGGGAGATTGCAGATCAGCTCGCTTCCCGGCTGGAAGGTAACTATCCCTTCCACCACCCCAGTTATGCCGGGCAGATGCTGAAGCCTCCCCATCCCATCGCCTGGCTTTCATATGCCTTGGCGATGACCATCAACCCGAACAACCACGCATTGGACGGCGGGCCGCCAACTTCAGAGATGGAGAAAGAGGTGATCCAAAAAATGACCTCCATGGTTGGATATGATTCGAATTCTCTCGGACATCTGACTTCAGGTGGGACAATTGCCAATCTTGAGGCTCTGTTTATCGCCCGTGAAATTCATCCGGGTAAAGCAATTGCAGCATCTGAAAATGCACACTACACTCACCAAAGAATGTGCCGTGTACTCAATTGTGAATTTATTAAGATTCCGGTGAACCACCGTGGAATCCCGGATCTGGATTTTGTTAAAAAAAATTCTACTAAAATCGGCACTCTCGTTGTAACAATGGGCACAACGGGACTCGGAATCGTTGAACCTCTTGAAGAGATTTTAAAAGTAGCCGAAGAGAACGATATCCGGGTTCATGCCGATGCCGCCTACGGAGGGTTCTTCAAACTCATTTCTGATGAGTTATCTTCAAATATACACTGGCAGCATCTTTTTGAATGCGAAAGTATTGTGATTGATCCCCACAAGCATGGCTTACAGCCCTATGGTTGCGGCAGTGTTCTTTACAAAGACGCTGCTGTCGGAAAATACTTCAAACATGATTCTCCCTATACCTACTTTACATCAGATGATCTGCATCTCGGTGAAATCAGCCTCGAGTGTTCCCGGGCAGGAGCATCCGCCGCAGCTTTCTGGGCAACACTGGAACTGATGCCACTTACCAAATCGGGACTTGGAAGCATTCTATCCTCCACGATCAGGGCAGCTGAAAAGTTTTCGTCGCATATGAAAGAATTGACAGGCTGGAAACTTTATCAAGAACCGGATCTCGATATCGCAGCTTACTTCAAAGTTCCTGCTGATAAATCTATCAGTAATTTGAATTCGATAAATCAAGAAGTATTTGATAAGGGGATGGAATTAGACAAGAAAGGGTATCACCTGAGTCTCTTCAAAATTCCTTCGGGCATATTTTCTAAGAAATTCCCTGAGTATAAAGTAGATGCAGATTATGCCACCCTTCTCCGAAGTGTTTTTATGAAAGAAGAGCACGAGGAGTTCGTGGATGAACTGATTGAGAGGTTAGTTAAATGTAACCCGGCTCGCTGAGCCGGGGATTAGATCGGCTCAGCGAGCCGATTTACAAGCAGAGGAGTATCTACTTATGATCAGATCTCATTATGAGATAGCGCAAGCGTCTCGCTTGTGCTTGTTACGATGGGCACGAGCGGGATGCTCGCACCATCCAACTCAAAACTTCAGCTCAAACGATGAATCTTCGGCTTTAAAGCGATAGGGATCGAGTTGAGACGCCATCGCAAAAAACGACTTTGCTTCCCCCTGTTCATTATTCTTCTCGTACATATCTCCGGCCAGGTAGAAAAGTTCGGGGCTCGACGGATATTCACCAAGCATCTCATTCAGAAGAGGAATCGCTTTATCGAACTCCTTATCGGCAACAAAAATCTTGAGACGATATAGATCAAAAATCGGGTGATTCTTCTCTGCCAGACTCATGTAGTGTTTACAGCGGGAGTAGATATTTTTCTTGAAATAATAGTGGATAAAAAGAACTAAAAGCGATGTATCCGGTTTCATCTCATCGATCTCTTCCTCCAGGGTTCGGAGCAACTCTCGTTCATCAGCAATCAAGAGTGTAAGTATAATGGTGAAAAATTCATCGTCTGTCCATTCCTGACGAAGAATTTCAGTGCGAACTTCATTCGTCAGGTAGTTTTGAACGGTTTCCACCCATTCAGAACTGGGATTCATCGGGTTATCCGGGGCACCTAGTTTTTGGAATCGCTCGGGATGAGTTCCCTGGTTGGGCAGCTCAATCGGACGATCAGATCCCCATTTTTTAAAAAACCGCTCACGATTCATCCATTTCAATTCCGGATTCAATTCCAGGCCCATCAATTTAATTGTGGTGCCTCTTTGATGCTCAACAACTGAATTTCGAACCACAACCAGTTCCATCTCGCTTTCAGTAATCTGCCTGCAAAAATCATCCATCTCGAAATAGCATAACTGGTACTCTTCATCGAAACGAACCGGCAGGTCTTTCCTGATCATAAAGCAGCAACTGTCTACACGTTCGGAAATCAACCACGGCTCATCTACATTGAGCTCCTTTCTTTGAGCCTCAATTTTGGTGGTATTTAAGACCGGTGCAGTGAGTGCCGCTTTGTTCGATTTTTTAAAACCCCTTTTCAAAAGGTCCACACTGTTTTTAGACACTTGCACATCATTGTGCATGATTAAGACAAACTCACCTTTTGCAGAGTCGATCCCACGGTTTACAGACTTCGCAAAACCTTCGTTGGAGGAGTGGGTTATCACAGTGATATTCAAAAAACTCTCTTGTTGGAGTTGTTCCAGGTAGTCAAACGTATCATCAATACTCGCATTATCTATCACGATCAACTCCGTGGTTTTGGGATCGACTGCTTTTTCAAGATGTAACAGGGCTACCTCCAATGGTTCTTTCCCATGCCCGGTTGTAGGTATCACAACTGAAACCTCGATATCTGCTTGATTTGAACTCTCAAGCTGCGCTTCAGTTTCCTCCTCCTCTGAAATCAGTGAAAGCTCAGCTTGTTCTTCCGGGTCTTTCGGTTTTCGCTGAAGTGAGTGCTTCAACTCAGCGGCCTCTACATGCCGGCGTAATTTTTCAAGTGCTGAAATTTTAATTCGGCTCCCTTCATGATGTTCGGGGTTCCGCTTTAAAAATTTGTCGATTATCTCGAGCGCCCGTTTTGCATCTCCCTGTTGAATTAAGCGACGGGATTGAATCAGGAATTCGTCATCCGAAGTTTGTTTTTTAAGCCTTGATTCGGAATCCAGAAGCTCATCGAGTAAAGCTTTTCGGACCTCACTTTCATTGTTCAATCTCAGGGCGGTATACAAGAACTCCTGGATATCCAGGTGCGTAGGATGGACGGATTGATCATCAGCTACCACAAAAAATGGGTCGGTCGTATACCAAACATTACTGTCTACCAGGCGAAATGCCAATTCGGCTCCGTGTAGGTGCTCTAAAAACGGGTTAAAAAAAAGCTGCTCGGGATGAATTACATTACGGTTCCAAATCATGCAACTGTCATCCGGTAAGTCTCCCTCCTCGGCGGCATCAACCCAATCCACCGGTTCTTCAGGGAGTTTATAATCGAGTACCCAAAATGCGGCAGGATCGGCTTTGAATTTCCGGATCGCTTCCTTCAATAATGATTCATTCAGCCGATCGGCTCTCAATGGAGCCCAAATCATCGTTCCGGATGCTTGAACCAGTGCCTCATTCAGGCATGCTCCCCTGCCTTTAGATTCATCGTGTTCAAACAGGTATACCCGGTCATTACCGCTGGCAGCAATCTTTTTTTGAATCGCTTGCGATGTAACAGGGTCAGACGCATCATCAATAACAATCAGCTCAAACTTTCCGTGCTCAAATTCAAGAATATCATTCAACAGCGAGCTGAAATGCTTTTCCCTGGCGTGAGTCGTTAAGATGATGGATAGTTGAATAGTGTCAGTCATACTCGTTTTGCTTTTCTCAAATATACAACATGGAGATGGACGCTCAAACGTGTTTATAAAAACAGTTTCTTCTAAAAGTTTTAAACGTTGTAAATCTCATAAGCGTTAACTCTGCAACCATTGATATTAATTTTCTGCTGTTGTATCTAGAGCCATGAAATTTATTCTTCCTTTTATCATCTGTTTACTGTCAATTACCCGGGGTTTTGCTTTCCAACAGGAAACGCTGAATGACGTTTTTGATATCGGAACCATTCAAAGTCTTATCATCCAGAAAGATGGAGAAATTATCCACGAAGAGTACAACGGCTCGATAGGTGGAAATGATCCCACGAATATTAAATCGGCATCCAAAAGTATCGTCTCATTATTGATTGGAATTGCTATAGATAAGGGATTCATTAAGGGGGTCGATCAACCGCTAAGTGATTTTTTCCCGGACTATTTTGAGCAAAATCCTGATTCGGCAAAAGCTGCCATCACGCTACAAGATCTTTTGACGATGCGAAGCGGGCTCGAAACCACCAGCTTCCGGAACTACGGACGCTGGGTAATGAGTAATAATTGGGTTGAGTTTACCCTCGACCAGCCCTTCGTTGAGGAGCCGGGCGGGGAGATGGTGTACAGCACAGGGACGTCGCATCTGCTCTCTGTGATTCTAACCAAAGCCACAGGGATGTCCACACGGGCTTTTGCCAATGAGCATCTGTTTGAACCGATGGATATTCAAATTGGAGGCTGGGATCGCGACCCGCAGGGATATTATATGGGTGGCAACAACCTTGCCGTAGCCCCGCTAGACTTGTTGAAAATCGGCACGATGATGATGGATGTAGGGGAGTATAACGGTCAAAGAATAGTTTCAAAAGATTGGATTTTGGAATCCGTTCAGGTGTACACACGCAGCAATTACAATCCTTACAATTACGGGTATATGTGGTGGAGAAGGCCTGTTGGCAAATACCAGCTCTTCTTTGCATGGGGAAATGGCGGGCAGTACATCATGATCTTACCGGAACTTGAAGCTGTTATCTCTATCACTTCCGATCTCGGTCGAAGCAGCGGATCCCGACGCTATCAGGATCGAATTTTTGATTTCCTGCGGGAAACCGTTATTCCGTTTGTTGAGGAAGCCAAGGTGAGCTCTTCTTAAATCTTTGCGATTTTGACCCACCCCAAACCCCTCCCTATTTCAACAGAAAAGCACTGTTGAAACAAGGAGGGGCTTTTGTTTGGCCATGAATTTACCTCCCCTTCCTTGTTCCGTGTTTTTCGGGATAGGGAAGGGGATTGAGGGGATGGGTTACTTCGCAAAAATCTGCGACTCATCCCGAAACGCCTTAAACTCAAGTGCATTTCCGCTCGGATCAAGGAAAAACATGGTGGCTTGTTCTCCGGGTTTTCCTTTGAACCGAATGTATGGCTCAATAATAAAATCCAGATCGTGCTCTTCCAGGCGTTCGGCCAGTTCAAAAAATTCATCCCACTCCAAGATTACCCCAAAATGTTTTGCCGGAACTTTGTGGCCATCAACCTCATTCGAAGCTGATTTCCCGGCATCCTCCGGGCTGACGTGCGCCACCACCTGGTGGCCCCAAAAATCAAAATCGATCCATTTATCGGAACTGCGACCGGTTTTACACCCAAGTATATCTCGATAAAAGGCAAGCGTTTTTTCGAGTTCTTTAACGGGAAAAGCGAGATGGAAACGAGGTATGCTCATAAAATTGGGTTGTGGGTTGTGGGTTGTGGGTTGTGGGTTGTGCCAAAAAAGGTTCTGGAATATTTGAAGTGAAAGTCAAAATGAACACTGCCCAGTCCTCAATCTAAATTTCTCAATTTTTTGCATACATCCAACTGAGTGAATCTTTAATCAACACTATCCTCTAAATCTTCCAAAAATTCTTCAATCCTTTGAGCATTTACGCCTACATCGCCCCGGCCAATCCTGGATTTCGAACGCATATCTACAAGGGTTCCTTCTGCAGTTTCTGTGAACCGAAGAACAACATCATCCTTAAATCCAAACCAGGCCAGTTTCTCTGTTGCTTCTATTCGACCCTGGTTCCGATTGATCGCCACAAGTTTCCATTCACGATCGGTGATCAACATCACGGCAGCATCCATGACGTCTTGCAGATTCTCAGGTAAAATAATAGGCTGAATTTCGGGATAAGCTTCTCGTTGTGCCTCGGCAGTTTCCGGCCCGGCATATTCCGGCGGATTAGGAGCATCGGCCCGAAGCCTCAGCATCGCAGAAAATTCCGGTGGATTCTCGATATCTGTTGTTATATCGTGAATGGGAGGAACGGATTGAGCTCGTTGCTGCCAGTATAAAGCTGTTATGGAAACAGAACCTGTCAGTAATAATGCCAACACGGCAAAAACAATGGCTTTCGCCCGGCCTTTTCTTAAAAACCATATCGAAATTAATCCAATCAGTGCAAGGGCAATCGTAGCATATGCACTGTAGGTTAGGAGTGTAAATGCCATTCCGAGAGACCATATCTCCCAGTTGTAACCATAACCCGATGCAATGAAAACGAGTACTGCAAGTAAAGACAGGTAAAACAAAATTCGAGAGTAAAGCATAGAAGCCAATTTAAGTAAGGATTATAACTCAATGTATAAAATTGAGAGTAGAAATTTCATTAGAGATAAAGATAGATGCGTGAAGTTTTGAAAACTTCGCGGATCTTACTCATCCTTCTGAATTTATTAGCCATCGGTTCAAATTCACCGTATTTTTGAACTGAGAAAAAATCTGAATAAAGTATTGACGATCTATGACTAACACTGTTCGAGTTCGATTTGCCCCCTCACCTACCGGTTATTTGCATATCGGGGGACTCAGAACGGCACTCTACAATTACCTTTTCACCAAACACCACGACGGTAAATTTATCCTGAGAATTGAAGACACCGATCAGAGCCGCTATGTGGAAGAAGCTGAGCAAGATATAATTAATTCCCTGAAATGGAGCGGAATTGATATTGACGAAGGCCCCGAAACACCCGGCGAGTTTGGACCCTATCGGCAGAGCGAACGGAAAGAGATGTATCATACATTCGCCGAACAACTCATCGAAAAAGGCCAGGCTTATTATGCCTTTGATACAACTGACGAGCTTGATCAGATGCGGGAACGGCTAAAGAAATCAGGAAATCCATCGCCCAAGTATGATGCCATTACGCGTCAGTCGATGAAAAACAGTCTCACTCTTCCCCAGGAAGAAGTCGAAAAAAGACTGGAGCGAGGAGATGAATATGTGGTTCGCTTAAAAGTTCCACGACGTGAAACTGTTCGTTTTGAAGACCTGATACGAGGCCATGTTTCCTTTGAAACCAAAGGACTTGACGACCAGGTTCTGTTGAAATCAGATGGTATGCCGACCTATCACTTGGCGAATGTTGTGGATGATCATGAGATGCAAATTTCTCACGTAATTCGCGGTGAAGAGTGGCTCAGCAGTACACCCAAACACGTGCTTTTATACAATGCATTTGGTTGGGAAATTCCACAAATGGCTCACCTTCCGCTCATCATGTCGCCCAGCGGCGGAAAACTTTCCAAGCGTAAAGCGGAGTCTGAAGGAATTCCGATTAACACGAAAGATTATATCGATCAGAATTACGAGCCTGAGGCGTTAGTCAATTTCCTCGCCTACCTCGGCTGGAGCCCCGGTGATGACAGCGAAATCCATTCACTTGATGAGCTAATCGAACTTTTTACGATGGATCGAGTGAGCAAAGGCGGAGCAGTTTTCAACCATAAAAAACTATTATGGTATAACGAGCACTACCTGCGTGAGCAACCGGATTCACAGATCGCCGATCGATTGAAAGTAATCTCTGATGACGGTTTGATCGATAACGTAAACGACGAATACCTAAAAAGTGCTGTGGGATTGCTGAAAGAACGGATCAGCAAGATAGAAGAGATCCTTGAGATGGGACGTTTCTTTTTTGAAGATCCCAAGGAGTATGATGAAAAAGCTCTCAAAAAATGGAAAGACGAGAGCGCTGAACTTGTCGGCCTTTACAAAACAGAAATTGAAGAACTATCTGATTTTGAAGCAGGCAATTTAAAATCATCTCTTGAATCCGTCATTAATGCAAAAGATGTTGGCTTTGGAAAGCTGATGATGCCACTTCGAATTGCCATCACAGGCCAGGGATTTGGTCCCGACCTGTTCGCTTCGATGGAACTTCTTGGTAAAGAAGCAGTGACCCGGCGGATTGATACAGCACTTGAAAAGTTGGGATAGCATTTCACCCGTCAGACCGCTCCAAGCGGTCTGACGGGTATTCTGGATTGTAAAAAAATAATTTTCCTCTTCAGCGGTTTCCCTTTTTCCAAAGAGGTATTTTTTATAAAAAACACTCGTTTGTGTCTAAGTAACATGTACGAACGAGTAAACCCGCGCTATTACAAGACTTCTTTTTTCTTAATATTACCCTCTTGATTGCATCCTTCCCGTTGATCATATTACGGATAAAGCTCTTGAAGCACTCTTTGTTCATACCAATTGCTCTTCTCCTCATCGCTTCTTTTTTGTTCGCAAGCTGTGAAGGCGGGCTTGAACCACCGATAGAGGAACCAAATCCCACAGGTGTGATTACCGGATCAATCACCTACTCAGGAGAATGGCCTACGGAAGACTCATTGGTTGACCTGCGATTTGTTCCTTTGAAGTCTCCACCTCAAACAGCTCAGGACATTTTTTCTGATATAGAAAACCTGGTATTCAGCGAGCCCCTCGATTTTTTTGTTGAAAAGGATACTTTTATCGTAAACGAAGTTCCGAATGGCTTTTATGTTTACAATACCGTTGCCCAGCAATTTGGGAATAATATATTTGGTGATTGGAAACCGGTGGGGCTCTATGATCAAAACGACGGAATAATAATCGTTAAAGGCGACACCACTACCATTAGCATTCATGTGGATTTTGAGAACCTCCCACCTTTTCCACCCGAATAGATGATTATGCTTCAAGGAAATACCAAAATATTGCTTTTGAGCCTATTGGTTTTTCTATTGATCCATCCTTCGGCTTATTCCCAGGAAAATTCCGGAACCATTGAGGGAACGGTTCAAAATTCATCGGGAGAATCTCTGCCCGGTGTTCACATTTCAATTCCCGATTTAGAGCTCGGAACCGTTACAAATGCAAATGGTCAGTTTCGACTGACAATCGCATCTCCGGGGACCTACCTTCTGCGAATCTCGATGGTTGGGTTTGAGGAGAAAACAGATAGCATTTCGGTTGCAAGTGGACAAACTATTACCCTTGATATTGAATTATCACCGCTGGTTTTTCAGTCGGATGAACTTGTTGTTACCGCCTCTCGGCGAAGTCAGCTCATTGGAAAAGTATCGGTGAGTATGAATACGATCTCACCGGAAGAGTTGACCTCCAGAAATATCACGTCACTCGACCAAGCCTTGGAATACGTACCCGGAGTTCAGGTACACGGCAACTCGGTGAATATTCGCGGATCCTCCGGATTTTCGTATGGTGTAGGCAGCCGTGTTTTGCTATTGGTGGATGGCGTTCCATTGATGGGGCCGGACGATGGCGGTATGGATTTTGACGGCCTCCCCCTCATTCAAACCAGGCAAATTGAGATTCTGAAAAGTCCCGGCTCAGCCCTCTATGGAGGAGGAGCTTTGGGCGGAGTCGTTAATATCATCACAAAAGATTTTTCTGATGAGCCTGAAAATACTGTTCGCCTCTATGGAGGTGGTTATGAACCGGTTCGATTTGAAACGTGGAGAGCCGGATGGGGCGGCGGGTCTGATTTTCGTCCCCGGGGCGGTATTATTTTCGGACGATCTCACCAGGTTACTGATTCATTTGGGTATTGGTTCAGTGGCAAAATCCACAACAACTCCGGTTACCTGCAAAACAGCACCCGAAAAGGCTTTGAAACATATGCCAAGTTTGGCTGGGATATTTCAGAAGTTATGAATCTCTCTATGTACACCGGCCTTCGCCGAAACAATAATGAGCAATTTCTCTACTGGGATGGACTGGATGATGTTTTAAGCCCCGGGTCGATCAATCTGACCGGAAACGAAGCCAGCGGAGCCAACGACGGACTTTCTGATCGCCTCACAATTCTTCCCGTTTTTCAGCACTCCATCAACCCAAATATTCAATACACGTTAAAAGGACGGCTTTTTGGAGTAGCATTTCGGCCTCTTAAAGATAATGGCCATATCAGTCCGCCGAAACGACATAATAAAGGCCTTCGCTACGGCTTGGAAGCAGAATCAACCATACAGGCCACTGATGAAATGATCATTAGCGGCGGACTCTCTTTTGATGAAAATGTGATCAACTCAGATGTGTTTGTAGGCGAGGATTCGCTAACCGTTCGCAATCAACCCGAAGGCGCTCTATTCCTGCAATCTGAGTACACCTGGAATGATCAGCTTACAACTACCGCAGGCGTTCGATACGACGCTTACCAGGTACACACCCGAAGTACAGCCACTCAGTTCAGTCCAAAGTTTAGTGCATCTTATTCGATCAATGAAAGTCTGACAGCCCGTGCTTCTTTTGGACGAGGATTTCGAGTGCCCAGTGTAGCTGAACGATTTGTAAACAATAACGATTTTTTTCCACTTGAATCTAATATCACTCTGAAACCTGAGACCAGTACAGGATATGAGGCCGGGGTCACGTACATCAGTCCTATTCTTGACGCTTTTAGTTTAAAAGCAGAACTGACCAGCTTTTGGAATGAGTATCGGCGATTGGTGGAGCCGACCTTTGTCAATGAACTTGCTGCATTTCAGTTTGTAAATGTAACCCGGGCAAGGATACGCGGAGCAGAAGCCTCTTTTTCCGTTTCTACATTGGATCAAAATCATCAAATAAAACTTGGCTATACTTACCTGAATACAACCGATCGAGAGTTGAATCAACCCCTGCTTTATCGTTCAAAGCACTTGCTGAACGGGTCTGCCAATTCAGTAATAACGGACTGGATGGAAGCAGGAATTGATTTCCGGGCAGCGAGTCCGCCTGAACGTGTGGATACTGATTTTTCGCTTTTTGTTCCTGATGCAGAAGTATTTCCCACTCAATACATCACAGATATTCGATTTAAATTTCAGGTGCCCCATGTGTACGAAGGTCTGGATGTGAATGCTTCTTTCCTGATAAACAACCTATTTGATTATTACTACGTGGAGAGACCTGCCATTTTTGCCCCGCCAAGAAATTTTCAAATAGTTATCGAAGCTCTGTTTTGATACTCAAGAAAAGGTTAGATTTAAATATCTACCTGCCTGTTACTCTTTGATTTATGGAACAATGCAAACTCAGCTTTGTTTTAACAAGTAAATCAACCAATTACTTTCATGAAGACACTTTTAAAGATTATTGCCGGTATTCTCATCTTTCTGATTCTTACCGGGATCGGGCTCAACTTCTATTTCACAGATGAAAGGCTCAAGAATATGGTTCTGCCTAAGGTTCAGGAGGCCACCGGGAGTGAGGTGCAGGTTGAGAATATGTCTATCACTTTTTTCAGAACATTCCCAAGTTTCGGAGTTCAACTCGACAGTATCCGGGTACCTGATCAGGATGGGGAACCCGTCGCTACAGTTGATGAACTATTGCTTTCACTGGATTTATACAGCCTCTTTGGGGACCAAATATCCATCTCAAATTTAGATATTCGACGTCCTGTTGTTTACTACACGATCCGGCCTGATTCTACTACCAATGTCGATTTTCTTTTTGAAGCGTTTGAAAGCGACACTACTGCAACAACAGAGGAATCTGCCAGCATCTCCATTTCCGGTTTTGAACTTACAGATGGATCCATTCACTACATAGACCAAACCGCAAACTCAGAGGCTCATCTTGAAGATTTAGATGCAAGCATTGCACTAACTTTTTCTGATATCATCGAAAGCACAATTGATGCGGAATTAGCCTCTCTCTCCTACTCCATGGATGAAACCAGTTATGTTGAAAATCTGGCTCTCAGTATGGAACAGACTTCCACACTTGATATGGAAAATGAAGTATTGACATTTTCTGAGGGCACTTTTTCGATTCGCGGATTGGCTCTAAATCTCACCGGTTCTGTATCAAAATGGAGTAGTGAAGCACCGGAAGTGTCCCTCAACTTTAACTCAAATTCAGATAACTTCGGAGAGCTCCTCAGACTGGCTCCGCCTGAGTACGAGGAACAACTTACCGGTTTAGATACACGCGGTTCACTGGTATTAGAGGGAAGTATAAATGGAGTTTTCGAGGAAGAATCTTTGCCTAATTTTAATTTCACTGTAGAGGTTGCTGACGGATATCTCCAAGATCCTGAACTACCGGAAGCCATTCAGAATATCAATATATCGGCAATAGTAAATAATGAATTGGCAACTATCGAACAGTTCAGCGCCGAGGCTGGAGAAAATCACCTTGAGGGATCGGGTCGAATCGAACAACCGCTTGAAGACAATGGATCTTTCACACTGGACGCCACCGGAGATATCAACCTGGCAACAGTCAGCAGCTTTTATCCAATTGAGGATATGGGAATCGAAAGTCTTAGTGGACAATTGAATCTTGATGCCACTGCAAACGGACGCATGGATGATCTCGAAAATGCCCAGTTCTCAGGTGAGTTTATCCTGGCTGATGGAAACCTGAAATATGCTGATGTGCCCAACGCCATAGAAGCGATTAATGCTCAGATCAGAGCCGATCAAAATCGAATAGATATTGCCGAATCCGGTTTTACTGCGGAGACAAATGAATTCAAGCTTTCAGGCACCATTTTAAATCCACTGGATGAAGATCAACGAACGGTAGATGTTGTTTCAAACGTCAACTTCGACCTTGCAACCATCAGAAACTTCTACCCAATTGATGAGGATACACTTCAAATGCGTGGTACATTAATTGCAGAAGTGGCGCTGAAAGGTCAATTAGATCCCGACCAAATTGAGACAGTATTACAACGCGGAACCATCGATCTGACGAACGGGTATATCTCGCATAAATCTTTGACAAATCCTATCGAAGATTTCACATTTCGAGCTCGAGCCCAGGGACGGCAATTAACCATTTCTGAAGGGAGATTTACCAGCGGAGATAATGCTCTCGCAATGACCGGATCTGTAACAGATTATCTCAGCGATGAACCAAACATCAATCTTACGTTCGACGGGAATGCCGTTTTCAGCAGCATTACCTCCTATTACTCACTGGAACCGATGATCCAGGAATTAACCGGAAATGCAGTTTTAAATCTTAATGTACGCGGGCCGGTTGGAAATATGCAGAATATCGCCCTGGATGGTTCATTAGAAGTAGATAATGTCAGCGCGAGAGGTGATTCACTACCGCTTCCAATTACTCAACTTTCCGGCCGCATGAGCGTGAGTCCAAACCAAATGAGCCTCGAACAATTTTCGATGAACTTGGGTGAATCAGATATTCAGCTTGCAGGAACGCTTCAAAATTACATGAGTTTCCTGGATGCTGAATCGACTTCAAAACCCATTGTCAATGGAACCTACACAAGCAGTTATTTAAATATTGACGAAATGATCGACTGGGAAGAGGAAGCCGATGAAGAACCGATTCCCATTGAACTTCCTGAACTTAAAGCATCTGTTCAGGCAGGGATTGACCGCCTCCAAATTTTTGGACTCAACATTACAAATCTGACCGGTACCGGGCGAATGGAGGAAAATGTCATAGGTGTTTCCAATGCCACTGCTCAACTCTTTGAAGGAGAAGCGACGGGGGAAATGGAATGGACCATCACAGAACCACTCAATACCAGCATCTCATTTTCAGGAAATCTCGATAGCCTTCAGGCCAAATCATTCTTCAGAGATACAGGATTCCTCGGCCCAAAAAGCACCATTCATCAATATATT
The DNA here is from genome assembly GCF_022012475.1 of Rhodohalobacter sulfatireducens. Classification (GTDB taxonomy): domain Bacteria; phylum Bacteroidota; class Rhodothermia; order Balneolales; family Balneolaceae; genus Rhodohalobacter; species Rhodohalobacter sulfatireducens. The sequence continues at coordinate 239,337 of NZ_JAKLWS010000002.1, read as the reverse complement.
AACGGAACCTTCAGTGCCGATGTGGATTACACAGCGCAACTTCAGCCGAATCTCTCTCCCGATATCACAACTGCAGAAGCTAACGGAACTTTCGGGATGAGTAAAGTGAGGCTGGCTAATCACCCCATACAAGCCAAAATTGCTGAATTTCTGAAAACCCCGGAACTCTCATCACTTACGCTCGATCGCTGGAATGCAAATTTTACGATGGATGAATCAATCATGACGCTTGAAAATTTGAACCTGACCAGCGGAAATCTCGGGCTTGAACTGAATGGCAACCTAAACATGGTGAGCGATAACATAAATTATCAAGCCACCCTGCTATTACCTGAACGGTTCAAAAATGGAATTGCAACAATCATCTCAGGCAGAGCGGCGGATGCCCTTCAACTTGAAGATGGCAGAATAGCTGTCCCGATACAGATAACGGGAACAACGGCATCTCCGAAAGTTGGGCCGGATACATCTACTATAGATACAATTGTCAAGGAATACATTCGTGATAGTGCAAAGAATACACTTAAAAATTTATTAGAAAATTAAGTGCTTCTGCAAAAACCCCGCTATAGATAAGCATAAACACGTTCAGGAATATTACACTGCGAAAGTTTATTTGAAAGCAAAGTTACTTTCAACTTGAAACGTTGTGTACAAGCCACCTCTATTTAAGAAATGATTTAATGTGTTCATATGATTTAAGAGTACTCCATCGATTCTCAGTTTTTTCAATAAAATAGGAGGCCTTATTTCATAATAATGCAGTATTTGTTTATAATCTCATTCAACTACTTTTCTCGATAAGAAGTAATATTTGCTCTCTGATCTTGGAAGTTTGTTTAATAAGTTTACATAAATTGTGATCGTTTATTGCAACTATTGAGGTACTAATTTCCTTAGATCAAAACCACTCATTTTACATTATATATTTTCTGTAACTATGTATAAATTACTGCATAACTGTAAAAATCTTTTTTTATAGCTGTTACTATTATTTTATTGGGGATAACGACATTTTATAATTCTTATCAATATAGATACCAGGTTTTTCCGACCATTTTTAAATTCAAAATTTAACTAATCTCACATGAAAACTTTTATTATTCCAAGCGTTTTAGAAGGGTACAATTCCACACTAATAAACGTAACTACCGAAAAAATTAATGGAATAAAAATTCATCATGAAGGTGAAAATTATGTAATTGGAAATTTAGCTCTATTAGAAGGTAAATCACCACATAAAGGAATTAACAGTTCCCCGGATGACCTCGATTATAACCTATTATTAAAATCAGGCTTATTCATCGCATCAGATTATGTTGGTCAAAATCCTGTTTCCATTACTACTGGTTTTCCTCACGCAACATTTAATTTAAATAAAGAAGCAGCCTCCGAACTTATCAGCAACATCGATACTATTCAATACGACTCTATGCCTTTTGGCGGTAGTGGTATGTCTGAAGCAAGTGTAAACATTGAGAGAATAAGCATTATACCAGAGTTATTTGGATCCATTGTTGCTGCCCGCGAAGGTGAAATGCAAATCAGGGGCAGCATGTTTGTTGTGAGTATCGGGTATGGCACACTTGAATTTGGACTCTGTACAGAAAATGGATTTGTACAACGAACGTTAAACAGTGGAAGTGGCTTGCGTTACGCAATTGACTCCGCTATGAAAGAATTGTCGAACTCTCACTATTTGAGTTTAAGAACCGAACACCAATTCGATAACGCTCTGAAAAATGGGCATATCACCGTTAATAGACAACGCATCGACTTAACGGATCTAAGGAAAAAAGTACTGAACCAATATTATGCAAATGTCATTTCACCATTAATTAAAAATACATGGAATGATGATGATTTTAATAAGGCCAGTACAATGGTATTAGTTGGAGGTGGAGCAAGCTACCCTGAACTGGTTGATTGCTTCTATGATGAATTCAAGGGGTTTTTAAATATTGAAATTCCAGATGACCCTCTCACAATGGCAAGCAAAGGGTACTGTTTGCATTCGGCAAAGAAAAGTAATTCAACTGATACGAAAAGTATCGGATTGGATATTGGTAATGCTCATACTTGTGTTTCAATCAGTGAATAATATTAAGTTCTCTTTTTATGTCCTTGACATTAAATTTTTATGCAGGACTTTTATTTAGCTTTTAATTGAAATTAAAAATGAACGCATACTTTATTTAATACTTGTGTTTTTTAATCGATTCACATATTGTTAGTTTAAATTTTGATTCGAATAATTTGTGTTTCTTGAAGGGGAGCCAGGCATTTTTTTGGCTCAAAAATGAAGCACGAATATCCAAATTAGAAATAAGTATTTACAGCTGTATTGCTGATACGAATATTTTTGGTACAACAGACCACAATAGATGTTTTTTTAGTTAGCATCTTGATTTTTTTCTACTAGATTAATTTTTAAAAGACTAATTAATGATGAAATTGGGGAAATTCACCTCTTTACTAACCTTGTCATTTTTGCTCCTCTTTGGTCATTCTAATGCTCAAAATCAGGATGAAACACCCAATCGATTAAGCATAGGTGTATTTGGCACGCTTACGAAAGGCCATCTAAATGTGGGTTCTACATTTCAATCGGCTGTAAATGCTAATTTTGAATTTAAAGAGCAGTTCAATAATACAATAGGTTTTAATATTCGATACGTGGCAACCCCTGAAGTTGCCCTTCAAGCGAATATAGGATATGGTAAATTCACATTATTGAGTGAATTTGAAAACCAACAGAGTTTTTTATCGCTAGAAAATCAATATTGGACTTCATCCCTTTCTACACAACTTAGTTTGCTGCGATTATTCGGGGGGAATTCTCAAAATTTTAATATATACGGCAGTATTGGGACAGGGCTGATGTTCAACAACATTTCTGTTGAATCTGACGGAGCCAACAATAATATTCCAAATGCAACTTCAGCAGACCACCCCGGGCAAACATTCTTTACGTCTATCGGGGGTGGAATAAGATTTAATCTCGGTCCCCGAATTGATTCTTTTGCACAATATGAATTCAATGTTGCTAATCGAGACATTGTTGACGGAGATTATTTAGGTGAATTGTATGATCTGAGTGGTTCAGCCAAAACTTCTAACACTTGGAGTGTAATTTCGGTTGGCATTCAGTTTAAATTTGGATCAAGTGATGTAGACGCCGATTGGCCGACACCACTGCTTCCTTCAGATCAGCCCCCTTATGCTGGGGATGATGTATTTGAAGAGCTTGAAAATCGATTGCTTGCCCAACAAGAAGAACAACTGGCGCAGATTGAGAGCCTTACAAATCAGATAGAATCACTCGAAGAAGAGTTGGAATCTCAGCAACAATTAGAAAGTAGAACTGTAGAGATAAATTCTGACACATTAAATACACTTATTACCCGAATTGAAAGTCTTGAGAAAGAGATTGCAAATGAGAGAGAAAAGGCGGAACTAAATTTACAAAAACTGGATGAGTTAACAACTCAACTGGATTCTCTTCAAACCCAATTATCTGCTGAACAGGCAGCACGAAGAGAACAAGAGCAATTGTATGAAAATAATATTGCTGATCTTCAAGCCCGTATTGATTCTTTAGTAAATGAGTTAAACCGTGTTGAGGGTGGTGAACAAATTGGACAAGCCATAGATGAAGCAGCTGATGTCGAATCAGAAACAGATCCATCAGAAGAAGAAGATGATGCTTCTACCACACCTATTGAACGTAGAGATGATGAAGACACTGAACCTGAAACAGTCGGCAGAAAAGATGTTGATTCCTCTACCGAAATTGCAGATACACTTGCTACTGAAGAACAACAAACAACAGAATCACCTGAGGGGGCCGATGAAGATGCATCCGTAGATGATACACCCGATGCAACAGAAGAACCTGACATCGCATCCAAAGATCCTGATGATACCTCAGACGATACGATTACGGATTCAGATGCTATTGAGGAAGATGATAGTGTAATAGAGGAAGAGGAGAGCATCACTGAGCTTGAACCTGAATCTGAAGTTGATGAACCTACAGATTCTGAAACTGCTGAAGAAGCCGACACAGACGAAGAAGGCAGAAGCTTATCATGGTTAATCTATACCTTACTTGCATTAGTTGTTGCAGCAATTGTCTACTTCGTTAGTAAAATATTTTCCAGCAAGGATGACAATAATCAATCTGGAGGAAGTGGCAGTGATAATAATAAAGGAGGAGGATCACCTTCACCAACTTCTGACACACCTGATGGCGGCTCAACTGGTTCCAAATCTCCGGATGAGGTCAGCCCATCATATCCTGTTCCTGAACACTCACGAACGATCAAAAGAAAACAATCCGATTCAAAAGCCAGTACCAAGAAAAATACTGGACAAACCGACACCGGACCAAAATCTTCTGAGGCTATTCCTGAGCATTCAATTACTGTAGATCCGAAATCAAAAAAATCCAAATCAGACTCAAATAAATCTGACTTTAGTTCAAATCAAGAATCCCAAATGGAAGCCACAAAAGATTCTGAAAAGAATAGGTTCGCATCCCGTGGATATATTGAAATGACAATCAGCGAAATTTCGGACTATTTAAGCACACTCTATTCAAGAAAATCCGGCGAGCGAATATAGTTGAGTTTGTATAATGGAATTCCCGCGAAGCAGGAAATTATGTTTCTTGAGTTAAAACTTACTGCATTTCATATTTGTTGCACTTTGAATTTTACGAACTGTTTCCATGAATAACTCTGATCATTTTACATGGGAACTGGATCCGGTGATCTTTACAATTCCCGAATTTAATCTCCCTTTCCCGTTATCGATATACGGTATTATTCTGGGTTTCATCTTGATCTATTTTGGTTTTCAACAGATCAAACCCAAATCAAGCAAAGAAGAACCAGAAGGCTGGAAAGTTTGGGGAATCATCCTCGGGTCTCTTGTTCTAAGTCAACTTCCTTTTCTTATTATTTCTTCACCCACAATTAGTTCCATTGGCCCTATCCAACCCCGGTGGTATGGATTGATGTGGGTTGCTGCATTTGTATCAGGGTATATGATAGGCCTTAAAATGTTCAGGGACGCCGGCAGAACCGTTGAAGAGCTCGATCGGCTCTTAATGTATGTGCTTGTAGGTACCATTATTGGAGCACGGCTGGGGCATGTGTTCTTCTACGAAGCAGACTTCTACCTACGGAACGTTCACCTGATTCCACAGGTATGGACAGGGGGTCTAGCCAGTCATGGAGCAGCGATTGGAATTATCATTGCAATGTATCTCTTTGCAAATAAAACTCATGGGTTAAATTTTCTTTGGGTTGCTGATCGAGTTGTTCCCGGAGTAGCCATTGGGGGTATGTTTATTCGTATCGGAAATTTTTTCAATTCAGAAATTATTGGAGTTCCCACCGAAGTACCATGGGCAGTTGTCTTTACAAAAGTGGATATGCTTCCCCGACATCCCTCTATGCTTTATGAGGCCATTCTTTGCTTGTTTGTGTTAATCTTATTGGTTTGGATTTACAAGAAATACGATAGTAAACCACCGGAAGGATCCCTGTTTGCAACCTTTCTGATTGCACTTTTCGGGGGTCGTTTTTTCCTTGAATTTACTAAGCAAACACTGGCTGATTTTCTTGAAGGTGCATTTCTTGATATGGGACAACTTTTAAGTATTCCACTTGTTCTGATTGGTATATGGATTCTCTGGAAGAAGGTGAATTGGAAAAAATAGAAACGGAGTGAGTCAAACGGAATTGATATCAAACCTTCAGAAGCAATATCAATCCGTTTCGGAGGTGATAGAAAATTTTAAATGGCTCGAAAACTATTTTCTGAATCACAATGACCTCAGGGGAGTTTTTGTCACAGCCTATCTTCACATCACGCAATCTATTGGGGCGGCCATTGAAGAAAAGACTTTTCAAAATAACTCTTGGAGCCAACAATACCTGATCTGTTTTGCCAATCTCTATCGAGAAGCTATTCTAAACTACGAACAAGGCAATTTAAGTGAGGTACCCAAATCCTGGGAAATTGCGTTTAACCTGGCAAAGAATGGTGATGGGTATATTATTCAACACCTGTTACTTGGAGTAAACGCTCATATTAATCACGATCTAGCACTGGCCTTACACCAGGTCTCTATCGATCCAAACCGCGAGGAAAAGTACCAGGATCACACCGACATCAATCTTATCCTTGAAAAAGCTACAGACGGATTAAAACGAAGTGTTGCTGAAAAATATGCCCCGATCTTAAAGCGGCTGGATCGTGGGTTGGGTACTATTGATGACGAGATCACCGCATTCAGCATTCCCAAGGCCAGGGAACATTCGTGGTCGATGTCAATTGCATTAACCTCGGCTCAAACCAATTTGGAAAGAGCAATTCTTCAAAGATCCTTAGACGATCAAGCCGCTGTTTTAGCACGACTTATTTTAGCATCCCCCATCCAACATCCAAAAGTTAAAGAGACGGTCTCCTTCCTAAAATGGATCGATCAAAAAGTAAATTGGTTTGTGAATCTGTTCAGGTAAGATTCATTTATTGTTATTAAATCACGAACGGTTAGCAGTTCTCCAATGTTATTTTGCAAAACCGATAATTATGATACGATACATACTTACTTTTTTGATCACTCTACTTGCGGCCACAACTCTCCTGGCTCAAGAACGCATCACAGACGAGGATGAAGCAAGGGCCGTATTCGATGAAGTAGAAGAGCGACGCGGCTCTATTGACACCGAATTTTCTGTTTTGGAAATGATCATCACCGATTCCCGGGGCCGAACCCGAACCAGAGTGATGCAATCCTGGACCCGAAACAGTGATGAAAATACAGACAACCTGATTATTTTTTCTGAACCGGCTACTGTACGCGGTACCGGATTTTTATCCGTCAATGAAGATGGAGATGAAACTCAGCGACTCTATCTCCCCTCGCTTGGACGAATTCAGGTAATCAGTGCAGCCGAACAGGGCGACCAATTTATGGGCAGCGATTTTACATATGAAGACCTCGGTGATCAAGATCCCGATGATTATGAGTTTCAGTGGCTGGAAACCGGTGAGACTCATCACACTGTTCGGGCTACTAAACCCGATTCCGATCAATATGCATTTGTTGAATTCGAAATTCAAAAAGATAACTACGCTCTTGAAACAGTGCGATATTTCAACAGTTCAGAAGAGATGATAAAACGCCTGGAAGCAGAAAATTTCGAACAGATTACGGATGTGCTGTGGAGTCCGCAGAAAATGACAATGTACGATTTAAGAGAAGATCGAAAGACTGAACTAACCTGGCAGGAACGAGAAATTAATGCTGATATTCCGGATTGGCGGTTTACCGTACGGGGTTTAAGACGAGGAATTTAAGTTCAGTCTTGAGCCATAAGAGGTGAGATTTGAGACAATTTCTCGGCTGACGATTGTCTCTTTAGCCTGCCGAATCTCTCGATCTTCATCCATTAAATTCGGCAGCTTAAATGAACCCTGCAGGCAAAGGTTGATTATCATTTAAACAAGCATAATATATCGCGGGCATCTTGTTCGTGCTCGTACATGAAGGCACAAACGAAACGCTTGCACCTTATTCGGAGATCATAAAAAATTTCAAAACGCTTTTAGGACCATTGAATGCTTAAAAGTTTTCTTACTTGTAGATATAGTTTTTCTTCACAAGCAGTTCAGCATTCAAAATCGCTCCGCCGGCAGCCCCACGAATCGTGTTGTGGGCCATCGCAACGTATGAAATGCTCAACACATTTGATTTCCGAACACGTCCGATAGCTGTCTGCATACCACTTTCGCTGTCCGCGTGAAGTCGTGGCTGCGGATAGTAATCGTTGTCATACAGATGCAACGGATAATTCGGCGCTGTCGGAAGCCTGAAATTAGCAATTGGGCTCTTCCATTCTTTTAATGCTTTTTTTACCTCTTGTTCATCGGCATCTTTTTCTAATTCAGCAGTAACAGACAGTAAATGTCCGTTCAGAACAGGCACACGTGTTGCCGTAGCCTGAACCGGGAAACTAGCGTGTTCAATCGCTCCCTCCTTAAACTTTCCAAGCAGCTTCAAGGGCTCCTCAACAATTTTTGATTCTTCTCCGCCAATAAACGGAACCACGTTGCCAAGAATATCAAGGCTAGGAACACCGGGATAGCCTGCGCCGGAAATTGCCTGCATGGATGTAACAATAACACTTTTGAGTCCGAAGTTATCATATAACGGACGAAGGCTCATGGCTAGCGGCACTGCTACACAATTGGGATTCGTAACGATCCATCCACTACCGTCTTCGGTAAAGGTCTGGGTTTTTATCAAATCGATGTGATCGGGATTAACTTCCGGTATCAGCAGAGGAACACTTGGGTCCGTTCTGTAATTTTTTGCATTACTGATCACCGGAATTCCAGCTTCTGCAAAATCTCTCTCAACTTCTGAGGCTACAGACGAGTCAAGCCCGGAAAAAACAAAATCAACATCATCAAAATCTGATGAAACACAGTTTCGAACTTCCAGATCCGCAATCTTTTTAGGCATAGGTGTGCTCTCAATCCAGTTGGCAGCTTCCTTGTAAGGTTTTCCTGCCGACCGTTCTGAGGCCCCAAGTGCCTGAATTTTAAACCAATCGTGATTCTCCAAAAGTCGAATAAATTTCTGGCCAACGGCTCCGGTTGCTCCTAGAATTCCTGCTTTATACATGTTAATCTGTAATAATTGTGTTTTTTAAGGGCTGATTAAACCCTTTTGTTTTTGTTAAATTCCGAAAGAGCATAAAAATAGTAAATGATTCGGACAAACGATTCATCAAAGGAAAGAAAATTACTATCTTTTGCCACTTCTAATCAGGTTTTCGTTAGTCATCGAACGAGTGTTATTCGCTGAATCAGAAAAAGCAGCGATGAGACTCATCAGAGGACTACAACATTTAGAACAATTTTAATTAACATTTATTCTCAACAGATGTCAGTCACTCATTTAGACAACCTCGATAAAATCGTATCTCTCTCCAAGGCACGGGGATTCATATTTCAATCTTCAGATATTTATGGCGGACTCGGTGCCGTATATGATTATGGCCCGCTTGGTGCAGAGTTGAAACGAAATATCCAGCAGGAGTGGTGGAAATCCATGACCCAGCTACATGACAATATTGTTGGTTTGGACGCCGCCATTTTCATGCATCCGAGAACCTGGGAGGCCAGCGGACATGTTGAGGGATTTAACGACCCGATGATTGACGATAAGCAGTCTAACAAACGATATCGTGCGGATATGCTTATTGAACAACATATCCTCAAATTGAGAGAGAAGGGCAAAAAAGATAAGGCCGATGAAATCCAGCACCTGTTGGATACCACCGGCACCCGGAAAGGAATCTGTGAGGATCTGTATGAGATTATAATGGATGAGGAGATTCGAGCCCCGGAATCCGGTGCATTCGACTGGACCGAAGTTCGCCAATTTAACCTGATGTTCAAGACTCATTACGGGGCCACTTCGAGCGGAGAAGACGATGCGATCTACCTTCGGCCCGAAACTGCCCAGGGAATTTTTGTGAACTATAAAAATGTGATGGATACCGCACGAGTACAGGTTCCATTTGGAATTGCACAGATCGGGAAAGCATTCAGAAATGAAGTAGTAGCCCGGCAGTTCGTATTTCGGATGAGAGAGTTTGAACAGATGGAGATGCAATATTTTGTTGAACCGGGTACCGATCAAGATGAGTATGAGAAATGGCTTGAAGCCCGACTCAACTGGCATAAAAAAATGGGGGTGCGTGAAAGTAATCTGCGAACATCTCCTCACCCGCCGGATAAATTAGCACACTATGCACGTGCTGCGGCAGACATCCAGTATAAATACCCAATTGGGTGGCAGGAGGTAGAAGGTATCCATAACCGGACCGATTTCGACCTCTCCCGGCACCAGGAATACTCCGGTAAGAAGATGGAATATTACGATCAACAGAAACAGGAACGTTACATTCCTTATGTGATTGAAACCTCGGTTGGACTTGACCGAACAACGCTTATGATTCTCTGCGATGCCTACCGGGAAGAAGAGGTGGACGGTGACACTCGAACGGTTCTGAAAATGAATCCTAAATTGGCACCCACCAAAATTGGAATCTTTCCACTCATCAAAAAAGACAAACTGCAAAATCTCGCCAAAAAGATCGAAGCAGATCTGCGCGACGAATTCAACGTTCTGTATGATGAGTCCGGTTCAATTGGAAAAAGATATCGCAGGCAGGATGAAGCGGGAACTCCTTTCTGTGTAACCGTTGATTTTGATGGTGTGGAATCGGATGGCGAGGATACAGTGACGATCCGTTACCGCGATGATATGACCCAGGACCGAATTCCTGCAGCCAAAGTCGGGGATTTCGTAAGGGATAAAATGAAAAATTGGTCGCCTGAAGATTAAGCTCTTTTAGCATTTGAGCTTTCTTGAAGCGTTTAACTTATGGATTCATCGGGTGAGTATACAAAAATATGTCTCTGAACTGACTCGATCCCTCATCCGATGAATTATTTTTAAATCATTATCAATACCTGTACAGTTGGCGTACTCCCGAAATCGAGATTTGTTTTATCATACCTGAGATTGTAGCTCAAAGTGAAAGAAGTTTTCCCTAACGATTAATATTTAGTTACACCCTTATATCGCAATCACCCCGCTCGTGCTCGCGGGGCAAAAAAATAAGCAAGACGCTTGATCTATTTTATCTAAGGATTTTTTCAAACAAAATGAGACTTTTGCTCTTTCTTACTTTGCTTAAAAAAGCTGACAAGGACTAATCAATGAGTCAAAATCCAATCAGAAATAGTTGATAAAAATCCATCAATAAATTCCTTATCAAGAGTGGAATATTCCGTTACTGCACCTGTTTCTGCTTCTTGAAACAGGTGATTTGCATTCTCAAGCACACGAATCTCAAATTCTGTACCCGCCTCATTCAGCGCATCCCGAGCTGCCAGTGCATTTAGCTCATCTGAAACCTGGCTATCTTTTCCACCATACAGCACAAGTACCGGAACACTCAATTCTGAAAGGTCTCCGGCCGGATTATGAAAAAGAAAAGATTCCATTTGAGTTGTGCCATAATAAGATATCAGCTGATTGGTCTGCCTTTCGATAAAACTCTCCCAGTCTTCAGGAACAGCTTGTAACTGCTCTTCTGAAAGTGAATTCAAGACTTCCCTGTAAGCATGCTCATAAAGTTCTACAGCAGTATTAACCCCATCATTGCTTGATATTGCTTTCATTAAATCTTCGCGTGCATCAATTTCATTTTGGATAGCTTCTTCAGGTAAATTTATCTCCTCGTAGGCTTGGCGAACCTGGTATCGTAAAATTCTCATCATACTTACTGCGGGTGATGCTATCAGAATTAACTTATCAACGTCTGGATTTGATCGAGCTACCTCGCCTGCCACAATTCCTCCCTGGCTATGCCCCAAAAGAATGATCTCTCCAAGTTGAGTATCAACCGAATCCTGTAAAAACTGAATAATGCTGTTTACATCCGAAGCGAGAGTGGATAGACCGGCTTCCATAAAATTGCCGGTTGATTGGCCAACCTGTCGGTCATCAAACCGAAAACTTGCGATATCCTGATTTTTTAAATGCTCGGCGATATCGGCAAAAGGTCTGAATCCAACGATTTCCGAATCTCGGTTTTGAGCACCACTCCCGGACAATAAAATAACCACCGATGGTTGATTCACACCATCCGGAACAACAAGAGTTCCTGCAATTTTCACCTCTTCATTGGTAATGATAAATTCTTCACCTGCTCCGGGATCAACAACATTTACAGAGGACGGATCCTGCCGAACTAGCCGAAAAGGAAAAGATGAACCGGATTGTATATATGTACCTTCAATATTGTTTTCATTTACGAGTTGTCCCTTAAATTCTCCCATTCCTGTTCCGGTATTAAATGCCGTAGACATTGAATCGCCACGCATGATAATATAAATCAGGGGCAGGTCAGCAGCTCCCTGGGCGGGTATATCCAAGGTCCCGGAATAGTTACCGGCTTCTCCCTCGATATTAAAAATGATGCCAAGATCTTGTCCTTGTATAGAAATTGCCCCCTCCCATGTTCCGTTCAGTGATGGTTGAGCAGATACAAAAGCTGAGATTGACAAAAAGAGTAAAAGAAGTGCCGGTCTTCTCATTTACCTGAATTAGTGATTTAGTTTGGCGCCCGAAATTGAATAGAATCTATAAATTGATCGATGCGGGATATAAACCCATCCGCGAACTCTTTATCAAGCATACTGTATTCGGTCGGCATGCCGGTATTTGCGTCCTGGAATAGATGATTAGCTTCATCCACCAATGCGGTTTCCAGATACAGGTCACCGGATGAGGCGAGAGAATCCGCTATTGTTAAATTTGACTGAGGCAGGACCTGGCTGTCTTTCGCTCCAAAAAGAGCCAATATAGGAGCTTCTGTTTGCTTGAAAACACTTACCGGATCTGTCTCTATCCAGGATTTAAACCAACGGCTCTTTGCTGTTTCCAACTGACGGTCGATTTGGCTTTGAATGAATGCATTCATTTCTCCCAAAGCATTTTGATGTTCAAGTGGAAGTTCCTCAATTTGACTGCGCAGCCGCATCTCAAGTTGTTCTTCAATTGGCATCCAGTCGCCATCTTCCCGAACTACTTTATAGATCTTTTCCTGGAATGCCAGGTTTTGATCTACGATCTCTTTAGATACGTCTTGTACACTGGAAATTTTTCGTATCTGTTGCTCAATGTTCTCTTCACCGGATACAAAAGGTGTTGCTGCAAGTATTACTCCGTCGGTTTCAATTTCTGCAGCCGCCATCGCTGATACGATTCCCCCCTGGTTATATCCAAGTAATACGATACCCGAAATACTTTCCGAGTATTCTGTTCTTAAATGTTGAATGATGTCAACCAGATCTGCTGATAGTTCCTGTAGAGTAACATCCGGATTCCCCGTTGATTCTCCAATTCCGGGATCATCATAGCGAAAAGATGAGTATCCCTGTTCATAGAGTCTTGAAGACAATTTCCTGAAAGTTTGAAAACCTCCAATCTCCTGGTTACGATCTTCTCCACCCGAACCTGATACGAGTAATACAAGGGGTGAACGTTCATTCCTTAATATCAGGCTTCCACCAATGTTGGCATTTCCTGTAGAAATGGTGATATCTGATTCGGGAATATCGGCATAGAAACCACCTGGATCGGAGGTTTTATTGAGTATAAAGGGAAAAACATTTCCGGATTCTTCAAAATCACCTGAAATCTTATCGCCATTTGTGTTCACACTCCCATAAAAAACTGCAGGACCCCGTCCTGTTTCATATTGGAATACAAGCTGGTTGTTATTTGTATCAATCACCTCAACGGGAATAGTAAAAGTACCCCGGTTTGGAATGTCGATCGTACCATCAAGTATTTGATCACTGTAAGAAAAGGTTATCTGAATCCCCATCTCCCGATTATCAATTTCGATATAACCGGACCAGTTTCCTTCCATATCAGAAATGTCCTGACCCTGGAGTGGGACAGGTATCAATATTAGTAGCAGGGAGAGTGTTTTTAAAAAAGCTTGGTACATAGAAAAGAACTGAGCAGTATTGAATGAACAACTAAAAATATCATTTCATCATACCATTATCCAAACCATTACACAATTTATTTGTGCAGTAAACCAATTCCTTTGGATATAAAAAAACCCGGATTTAAATTCCGGGTTTTAAAAATTTAAAAGAGAGTATTGCAATTAATTCGATCCATGATATCTACTCAACGACTACATCAGGATTTGCAACACCAATTACGCCACATGCCAATCTTGAGCCGGCAGCGCCCGTCGGCTGTGTTTCAAAATCATCAGTACCTGCATGCACAATAACACCCCGGCCGAGCACAGAATTCGGGCCATTCAACTCTACATGTGTATCAAGAAAGTCCACTTCAGCGGTACCTTGTGCATTTGTCGGCAGATTTCCAAGATCTCCTACGTGTCGAATATCATCAGTGGGTGCACCGTGTTCGACATCTTCGGGATTAAAATGTCCACCCGCAGATGTACCATCGGGAGCTCTGCAATCACCAAATTGGTGAATATGAAATCCGTGTCTTGCTTCAGCATCTAAACCGGAAACCGTTGCCTCTATTCGAACGCCTTCATCTGTTTGGGTGAGTGTTACAACACCGGCTGTTTGACTCCCATCCGTAGGGCTCAATACTGCTGTTGCTTTTGTAATTTCGGGTGCCGATTCAACGGTTTCTTCCATTCCCGCTTCTGATTCTGCATCAGACATATCGGCCTGGCTGCATGATGCCAGGAGAAAAATGGTTAATAAGCTTACTGAAATATATCTCATCGTATTTATTTGTGTTTTGGTTTTTAGTTTCAAATTAATAAACAGGCATAGCCTTATTTTCATTCAACAAGTTGGCGCTCAATTATTAATATCTTTTCGACCAAATCAAAATTAGTTTCAGAAAATACGTTTAAAATTTCGGACTTTTTTCTCATCCACAGATAAAAATTCGTCGGGTTCGAGTCCATCAATAGTAAATTGCAGATCATCGTGAATATAACGCACCCGGGCTTTCTCAACTTTTTTGCAACTTGCATGGACCTCTTTTAAATACCCGGTTTTTCGCAATAATGGAATGAATTCGGGCTTCGTGCCTCCACCCGGCATGATGATGATTCGGTCTCCTGCCTTTTCCATCAGCTCTTTTATTGTTGAAAGTCCGGTTTCTACATTCTTCTTTCCACCGGAGGTTAGAATTCTCTGGAACCCACAATCAATACTCTCTTCAAGAGCCCGATTCAAGTTTGATGAAACGTCAAACGCCCTGTGAAATGTACATGGTTTTCCATCAGCTTGTTCAATTAGTTGTTTACAAGCCGTTTGATTCACAGATCCATCTTCATTTAAAACCCCAAATACAAATCCATCGGCTCCTAATGAGTCAAATATCTTAATCTCCTCTTTCATTACCACTACTTCTTCACTCGAGGATACAAAATCACCCGCCCGTGGACGAATCATCACAAAAATAGGAATCTCTATATTTGATTTGAGAAAAGATAAAAGGCCGGGTCCGGGAGTAAGTCCGCCATCAGAAAAGGAGGAGCAGAGCTCAAGACGATCAACACCATATTTTGCCGCTTTTAATGCTGAATCGACATCAAATACCGGGGATTCGAGAATTAATTTGTCAGGCATTCTTCAAGTGCTTTTCAATCCAGTAAGAACTTCGCCTGTAATCAATGATGGCTCTAACTTTCACGATATCCTCATCAATCGAGTAGTAAATAGCATATGGAAATTTTTTTGATAAGGCTCTTTGAAGATCTTTATAAACTTTTTGATGAATTCCCCCAAAAACTTTCAGTGATTCAATATCTGCATAAAGATTGACAAGAAAATAATCTCCTAAGCCTTGTTGCTGTTCTTCGTAGAAATGAAATCCTTCGATCAAATCATTCTTTGCAGCATCCAGAATCTGGAGTTTCATTGAACTGCTTTATTGATCTGTTTTTTTGCTTTCTCCCAATCGACAAATTTGGCTTCTCCGACCTGAATCTTCTTCTCTCTCTCGTCTAAAATTGCTTTATGACTTTCAGGAATCTCCATTGACCCTACCTTTTCTGATAGATCATTCCACAGAGCTTCCATTAATAGAAGTTTCTCTTCAACAGATAAATTTTTTACTTCACTTGGTTTTATCATGATTTGGTGACTTAATTCTCTTCATTAACCTTTAGAAAGATAAAATCTTGCAAAAATAAATTTATAATAGTTCAAAAATTAATAATAACTAAACTCTATTCCTATTCAACCATAGTTTCGTACCGACAATCAGAATTCTCAATACTATTTCCTTCCTGGTGATGAATCGCATAGGTAAAACCCGATTGAACTGCATAGGCCCCGTGATCCCCATTTTTGTCGATCGCTAAAAATCCAACCTGGAGCTCACTATCTGTTTCGAAAGGGGTTTTCTGCAGTAAACGATCAATTGCTTCTTCACACGCTTCCTGGGGAGTTCGACCCTGGCGCATTAACTCAACGATCAGAAAACTTCCGCAGACTTTAATGATTGTTTCACCCATTCCTGTTGCCGTGGCAGCGCCGACTTCATTATCAACATACAGCCCGGCACCAATAATAGGACTGTCGCCAACCCGCCCGTGCATCTTAAATTTAAGGCCGCTTGTTGTGCATGATCCGGCTAAATTTCCATCGCCATCAATTCCAACCATCCCGATCGTATCGTGATTTTCGGAATTGGCTGCGGGATTATATTCAGACGTCTCCTTCCATTCTTCGTATTCTCTTACTACATCGTCAGGCAGCTCAACATCTTCTAAAGGCATTCCCTGTGATACGGCAAACTGCTGAGCTCCATCTCCGGCAAGCATCACATGGGGCGTTTCTTCCATCACTTTTCGAGCCAGTGTGATCGGGTGTTTTATGCGTTCTACAAAACAAACGGATCCGCAGTTGCCGTCGCTGTTCATAATGGAAGCATCCAGTGTCACGTGACCATCCCGGTCCGGAAAGCCTGTGAGACCTACTGACCGACTTCTGATATCTGCCTCAGTCACTTTCACGCCTTCTTCCACCGCATCAAGAATAGAACCTGAATTTTGCAGAATCTCCCACGCTTTTTCATTTGCAGCCTGACCGTGATTCCATGTTGAAAGAAAAAGTGGTTTTTGGGCAAAGTTTTTCTTTCTGGATGACAAAAAATTAGCCTCGCTTTTAACCGCTCCGGGTATCATTAATGTTGATGATAGAATTGCATTTTTTAAAAACTTTCTTCTGGAAGTCATTCTAAACTAAGCTCTTACGTTATTTGATTTCATATAAAATATACGAATTCAGGCCAGATGCCATGTTATCATCTCATGAAACCGGTTCCAAATTACAGATTGATCTTTTAACATACATTCAAGATGTAGAAAATCATTCCATCATGTGGGTTTTTTTGAAAACGAAAGCCTAAACGATGCAGCTAATTATTGAAACGATAATCTTACAGAAATCCAAGAATGGCAAAATAAGTCGTTATGAGTGAAAATAGAATCACAGCTATTAATCCAGTATTTCTAAATTTAGAAGGCAGATGCTCTTTGCCGATCAAACTTGATTTATTCAGAAGATAAAAAGCTGGGATGGCAACCGCAGGCAGAATTGTAGCTTGGAACGCCTGTGAGATGACCATCAAGACAGGTGGCGTTTGTTCGAGAAATACAGATCCGAATGCAAAAACTAAACCTGCAATAATCAACGTCCTAAACATAGGGGATTGGATATCTCTCTCCCACCCCATGTAATCAGCTACCAACCAGGGAGCGATTAAAACAATCGGAAAAATGGTGGAAAGTCCGGCTCCGGCAATTCCAATAATTAAAAGAAAGGCAGCAAAATCCCCACCAATCGGTTCCAAAAGGCGAATCATTTCCAGGGTCGTTTCCATCGTTAACCCCATTACATGCAGCGTACCGGCTCCAACTGCCATCACCACCGCACTTAATAAAACCATAACCGAGGCGGAAACAAGAGCGTCTTTTTTTTCATGTTTCAAGTGCTGAATTCCCCAACCTTTTTCTGCAACAACTGTACTACGAATTATGAATACTGCAGCTGAACAAGTTGTGCCGGCCATTGCAGCAACCAATCGATTTGCTCCCTGCGTATCCGGAATTCCCGGAACCATTCCCTCAGCAATTGCAGAAAAAGACGGGACAACCATAAAGAGCACAGCTACAAAACAAAAAACCATCAATATGACAAAGACAGTCAGGATTTTTTCGAACAGTTTGTATTGTCCTTTCCAGAGGAGTATAAATATCAAAACACTGATAACGAGAATAATCCAAAACGTATCAACAAAAAGGTTTTGGCCGGTTGAAACAAGCCGTATCCCCTCCTGGACTAATTCCGACACAATTCCCATAATTCCCATCAATGCCAGTAATTCACCCATGATTAAAGCGATCATGATATAGATAGCAAGAATTTTTCCAATCCCTGGAATTTCATTCTTAAAATTATGGAGAGCTGTTTGCCCCGTAACCAATGTAAGATGACCAAATGCTACCATCAGGATGTATGTAAACAAACCTGAAAGTATTAATGCCCAAAGTAAGGTCATGCCATATTGAGCGCCGGCCATCCCCATCGTTGTAATACTTCCTGTACCAATATTGTAACCAATCAGGAACAGCCCCGGTCCAACGGCGCTTACGGCAATAAGAATTTTTTTTATGACATTGTCAGACATGGCAACAGATTAAGCAGGTTAGATGTAATTTTTGGGTAATGAGTAAAAAATTTCATCCCTTTAAGGTATCGTCAAACCAGGCATATGCATCCTTCTGCATCAGTTTGTCGAATTTGTGCCCGCCGGGATAAAACGAACACTTATACTTATCAGAAACACCGGCTTTGTCATAAACTTCCCGCAGGATGTCATCAGCAACATGCATTTCCGATAGCGTGAACAAACCGTCTTCATTGCAGTTTTGAACAAATGTTGCATTCGGCAGGTTAAGTCCCAGGATTTCCGGAAAATCAAGTTCATTCGGCAGAATAGGCGCGTAGGTCATCCATGTATGAGTAAACGATTTTGCAACAACCAAATCTTTCCAGGTAGTCATAAAACCCATACAGACCGACGATTTAATTCGTGAATCCATCCCGGCCATAAAAACCGTTCGCATTCCTCCACCGGAAAGTCCGCCACAGCCAAGCCGGTTTTCATCCACATCATCCCTCCCGGCAAGAATATTCAACGCCTGTTGATCTTCGGCAAAAAACACACCCGGCCAAGTGGTTCCCGCACTGAAAAGCGACCGCGCCATCACACTCTCATGCGATCCAGCCCAATCGTTATAAGCTTCAATATTCTCGGGATTTTCAGGATTATCATCCGTAAGACCATCTCTCAAATGCTCGGGCACATCTTTCAATAGAACTCGTCGGCTTGCAAAGGGAAATGCATCCGGCACCAAAACCACGTATCCTCGCTTGGCAAGTTCATTGGCCCATGCAACATCCTCATAATAGTGTGCCTGGTGCTCTTCAATTAAGGGATGCCTGCTATCACTTGTGCGTGTGATTTTTCGCTTGCCAAAGTATTTATTCCCTCCATGGTCATGAAATGCCAGGACACCCGGAAGCTGACCTGTGGAACCCTCCGGTTTCAATAAAATCCCTTCGCTTCGGGGGCCATAAGGCAGCTGCCAGCTTATCTCTTCAATGTGCAATCCATCATAGCTGTGTTGTTTATCCACAGATACAGCCGGTGTAGGTCCAATATCTGGCACTGCAATTCGATCGGCATATCGTTCCCTGGCAGCTTTTTTCCATTCATCTACATCACTCCACTGATCCCCCCTGAGTGAGTGAGAAGGGATTTTTCCCTCTATCATAGAAGCCGCCCAATCACCATAAGCACCGATCAAAGTTTCATCTCCATTATCCATATTTACATTCATAGACAGCGAATTTCTTTTGTCTTTTTGATCCGTATTCTTTGCCAAAGCCATATTTCCGAATAAGCTACCACCGGCAAAGCTCAATCCTGCCAACCCTGCTTTTTTGATAAAATCCCTTCTGTTGTTTTTCATCTTACTATCTATTTTCAGTTAATTGTTGATCCATTCTTCTAAACTCTCAAATATCTCATCTTCGGTTTGAGGGCCGGTTATTCTAAAATTTTCTGGGAGATTCGCTTGATCATATGTTGCGTGAATAACCCGTGTATCTTTATCAATGTCTTCTTCATCTGCCGGGCCGTTAGCTCCATTCACCGGGTTGATCATCAACAGTTTTCCCGGAGCCAGGCTGGCCGCCAAACCGGGAAGGTCGTAAGATTGCATAGAGCCAAGAACAGCACCGGCCGTAAAACCAGGATCGTAATATTTTGTTGATACCAATGACCGATATGAGATCAACGGATCAATCAGAGCCACCCGGCTAAAGGAGTTTGAAATAGCAGCAGAATGCAGTAAACCTTGTGACATCTCTTGTACGGCTACGCTGTAAATATCAGAAAATGAATTCTTCTGCTTTAAGAGTTGAGTCAGCCGGTTGATATCTCCGGCACGAATTCCAGTGATGCTTCTGTCAATTAAAACAGATGCATGCCACTCTTTTAATAAATTCCCCGATCCTCCCGGTGACGTTTCTCCAGTACCGATCAGATCGGGCGCCAATACTGTAAATCCTTTTTGAACAAACCATTCTATTTGGCCCGATTCAGAAGCTTCTGCCATTTTTCCGTTCGGATGCAGGTAGAGAACCGCTTTGTCATTTGAATTTTCAGGAACTATCAACAGGTATGGAATGGGATACTTACCTTCCCCTTCTAAAAAATACTTTTCAATAACATAACCCTCTCTCTGTATTCGCCCCGTAAAAACAGGCTCTTTAATTGATTCCGTTTCCCTGTACCCAGATAAATTTTTGGCAGACTCTACAATTTCTGATAAATGCTGATCAAGATTTTCTCGATCATTCTTTAGTTGGGAAAACTGTAATTCTGCTTTTTCGCGGTTTAAGTCTGAAATTGTTTTTCCACTCAATGATGTAAAAACCTGTCCGGTTTCTGTAACCTGGTTATCTTCATCCGATAAAATCTCAACATCAACATCTTCAGAATTGCCCGGGTTGTCGAGAACATCCTGGAAAAAACTGTACATCGCTTCCCTGTTTTTTTCAGTGGATCCATGCTCCCCGAAATCCTCAACCATTTCAAAATGGTTTTCTTCATTATACGCTGAGTAGATTTTTAAAACTTCATTCGCAGTTTCGCGCGCACCCTGAATACTAAAATAATCTTCCGTAGTTGCAATCATTAATGTCGGCTTCGGTGCCCGAACCGCCAACAAATCTGCATGATCGATCCCATTTGCAATTCCCCCTGCAAAGACCTGTTCAGCGTCCTGCGGACCAATAGATTGCAAAAGACGCGTAAAATTTGTGATATAGGATTCCGGGGCTGCCGCATAAATTCGATCATCAAAGGCGGCAATATAGGACGATTGCGTTCCGCCGCCCGATCTTCCTGTAATTCCAATTCTTTCCGGATCTATCTCATCCCTGGTTAGCAAATAATCAACAGCCCGTATTCCATCCCAAATCATGATTTGAGCTTGGGTATTTCCCGTGATATAACCTTGTAAGCCGGAGTAAGAATGTCCACCGGCCGGACTTCCAAATGATGATGGTACTCTTTCGTTACCAAAATTATACTCAAGACGCTCTCCCTGGCCAACCGGATCAAACGCAAATACGATGAAATTTTTATCAACAAGATTCAGGATTTTATGCTGATAGATTTCACTTCGATACCCTTCTGCCGTATGACCGCTTACATAGATCACTACCGGTGCTTTTTCAGTAAGTCCGTTTGGAATAAAGAGAGAAGATGTGACAAAAAAATCAGGCTGGGATTCAAACACAATGTGTTCAACTTTGTATGTATCCTTTTGGATAGTTCGTTGTATCCTGGCATTTAATGATGTCTTTTCCGGAAAGGGTCCAACAATGCTTTGTAACGCCTCTCGAATTTCTCCCTGCCTTTTTTGCCAATCGGAAAGAGATTCCAATTCAGACAGATGTTCTTTTCGACTGTTAAGATGTTGGTATGCCTCATCTGCTAAGTGATGGTATAAAGCGTTTTCTACATCACTATAATGCAGCCACCTGTTATTCGAAGATTCTCCGCGTAAGACATTCAGTTCATCTTGAGCAAATGCATGTTCACTCAAGAATAGAAACATGGGTAGCACCAAAACCAGTGCCTTGCCAACTCTCCTAAGGAGATCAAACCGGGCTATTTTCCAATTCTGTCTCATAAAAGGTTCGTTGTTCCTCCATTTTGAATCGAAATATCGAGTCCTCTTGAATTGGTCTTCCAGGCTCCGACCGTAAAATCCGGAACTTTCACCGTTGCTCCCTGACGGGCTACCGACCATTCACTTAAGGGAGTAACTGCACTGTAAAGAGCAGCATCATACACATCTTTTTCTAAAGGCAGCCCATTTCGCAAACAATCGATTAATCGCCAGTCACTTGCAGTTACCCTGGCATACGAACGGTCGCCTCTTCGACCACCGGCCTGCTGTACTTTCTCGTTAAATTTCTTTGTTATTTCAGGCGTATACTGTTCCATCAACGCTTCAAATTCCTCTTCGGGAACCCAGCCGTCATGACTCATCGCAATTCTCGACGGTTCTGCTTCGTAGATACCTTTATCTCCGCTAATTAGGTGAAATCTTCTGCCGGGCCGCGGGGAACTGATATCATGTTGCAGCATAATGGTTCGCCCCTTCTTTGTCCGAATGACGGTTGTATTCATATTCCCCCGGAACTCCAGACCAACAAATGCTTCATAATAATCATCCCTCTCTGCCAGCTCTTCCATCCTGTCTGCCATCGTAAAATCGTTGCTGGAGATGGAAACCAGGTAATCCATTTGATCGCCATAGTTCAGATCCATCATTTGTGACAAAGGCGCCAACCCGTGACCGGGATAAAGATTTCCATTCCTGTTGATGTTTTCTTTGAGTCGCCATGGCCGGTAGCCAAACCATTGGTGGTTGTCTTCATCTCTTACCCATCTGCCATCATCAGAAACCCTATCGTGGATATAATGACCTTCGGCGTGAATTAACTCACCAAAGAAACCATCGCGAACCATATTCAACAGTACTGACGATATTCCGCCGTGGCAATCGCTACTCTCCATGAAACAGTGCTTTCGGGTTCGTTCGGAGGTCTCAACAACCTTCCAGCATTCGTCCATCGTTACTCCTACAGGAAGTTCTGTAAAAACATGTTTTCCATGCTCCATTGAAAAAACGGCAATTTCTGCATGCAGATCCCAAGGTGTTGCGATATAGATGAGGTCAATATCATTTCTGCTGCACATCTCTTTCCATGCGTCATCACTCCCGGAATATTGTTCCGGATCATGATCTGAAAAATCTCGGAGAGATTGGATGGTATTCTCTAACCTGTCAGTATAAAGATCACATAAACCAGTAATCTCTACACCTTCAATCACGGCCATTCGTTCAACTGTACCCGATCCCCTGCTGCCCACACCCACAAAACCGATGCGTACCCGATCCAACTTTGGAGCCGCATAACCGTGCATGTTAAAATGTTGTGATTCATTTTGCTTGAACGGTTGTTCGCTCTGTGCAGTTTTTGAGGCGCCAATCAGCATCCCGGCACCTGCCAAACCCGCTGTCTTTAAGAAATCCCTTCGATTGCTATTCATTCTTTTGTATTCGTTTGATTGATAATTTTAAATTCTGAAGTCGGTTGAAAGCATATTTCCTTAAACAGGCTCCCAATTCATGAGTCGCAGGGCATTTCCCCTGTAAAGCGGTTCGAGTACTTCATCCGTCAAGTCTGTGCCGTAATATCTCCACCAAACTCGTCCGGGCATGTGCTCGTCCGCACTTTCCAGCAACCGCCACCATGCTTGATACATACTTTTTTGCATACCCATATCAGTACCAAAAAGCACACGTTCTTTATAAGCCGTAAAAAATTCCTTTGCTGCTCTCGGTGTTCGGCCTATCTCATAGTCCCGGGCCGAGATGTCCACAAAAAGGTTTGAATGCTGATCGAGCAAATCAGACAACCTGCCCAAATCATTTCCTAAATTTGCTAAATGGCAGGCTATAAAAGTCGTTTCCGGATTTTTTTGAAGAGTTAGCGGCAGTAAATCCAAAAGCTCACCATAATGAAGCCCATCACTTTCGTGTTGATTAAATTGCTGATAGATCGGTGTCCTCTCCTGGAACACATCCGGTGCCTGCCATGCCGACGGATGATCGGCGATATGAAGGTTAACCGGCATATTCAACTCGGCAGCTTTCGACCAAAGCGGAACCAGGCGATCATCGTTGGGGTGTAAACGCTCGTCAGGTGCCAGATCCGGATCTCGCGTGATTCCAAATCCTTTATCCGTAATTTCACCAAGTCCACGCGCTCCCATTTCATAGCAACGTTCGAGTTCACTTACTGCGCGTTCCGGGTAATCCGGTTGATCAATTCCATCTGACAATATTCCACAGTAAAGTTGAAATCGATCCGGGTAATCCGTCAAAAAGAAATCAACAACCCTGTCAAAATCTTCACCCACCTCCCCGGTATGAACAACTGACAACTCAACACCTACTTCATCCATATCATCAACCCAGTTAGCCAGGGCTACTTCGGGCGATATCTCATTAGCAGATTCAGCATAATTGTGGATATGCACATCAATAACGGGAAACTTCGCTTGTTCAATAAATGTCTCTTGTGCAATTACTGAAGATTTCGGTGCATGATCTTTCAGCAGAACATGATCCATAGGCCCCGGTCCGGATGGCACCCCCGGCCCTCCCCAGTCGCCATACTTAATTCTCTGCCACTCCGGATCGGAATGCCAGTCTTTTTCAGGTATTCCTTCTACAGTTTCACTTTTTTGGCTACAACCGACGGTAACAATTCCCAACCCGGCTGCACTCAACCCCGCAACACCTGTTATTTTTAAAAAATCCTTACGACTTGTCCCCATACATCTCCCGGCCTTATTTTTTTTCTTATTATTCATGAATAAATAAACTCCGCATTCAACATGTTACTTTTATTTATTTATTTTTTTACCAAATCAAACACTTTAATCTTCTTTTGTTTGCTATTTTTTATAAATACGTAAAAAAATATAACAAAAGAAAAATATTCCGATCTCATTTCATTAGAAATTGAATAAGATCTCACCTGATCGATTCTAAAGAATTAGAATGAGTATTTAATAGTACACTTCTTTAAGCTACTTGACTTACAATTAGCTCAATTTTTTATGATTGATAAGTCTCTTTTATAAAGCTGAAAATTAATTCTGTTATTATTAGGTATCATCCCATTCACTTGTGTATTAAGGGTAGAGTGAATTCATGAATCGACCAGAAAAGGAACAATTTGAACATTGGGCGGAGAAGATCTGGCAGTCGGACAGGCGCGCGTTCGACAGCCTGTTTCGATCTATGTATTCGCAACTTGTAAATTTTGCTGCTACATATACTCATGAAAAATCTTCAGCCGCCGATATTGTACAGGATTCTTTTATCTCACTCTGGCAAAACAGAACATCGATCGATCCCGGGCAATCTTTGAAAGCTTATTTGTACCGAATTGTTCGCAACAGATCGTTGAATTATTTGCGTAACCGGTCGTCTGAAATTGCACAGTCTGACATTATTGTGGAAGAAAGATTGCAAACGGCCGAAGAGGTCAACTCAAATGAAAAAGCCGATGAGTTGTCTGAAAAATTTAGTGAGTGGATTGAACAACTGCCCGAGCGCCAGCAAGAGGCATTTGAACTGAGCCGGTTCGAGGGATTGAATCACGAAGAAATTGCATCGGTAATGGACGTATCGCCGAAAACTGTGAATAATCACATTGTAGCGGCTTTGAAACAACTTCGGAGCTTGTATGAAGAATACTCAGGGAAAAGCAGTCATACTTGAATCATGAAAAATCAAAATAAACACAATCATAATGAAGCAGATCTTGAAGATGTTCTGAGTCAGTTTGCAGACGAAGAACGGGCCGGTGCAAAAGATATCTGGCAGAAGAGTAAAAAAGCCGCCCGCCGAGAAGATATCGTTTCTGAAAAGGAGGTAGATGAGGCTTTAGAAAATGTTCACTTCCGCATAGAACAGGAAAAACGATCCCGTAATCAAGGTTCGAGCATATCAGGATTTATTCTTTCAAACGCACGATATCTTGTAGCAGCTGTGGCTCTTATTATCCTCGGGTTTGGATTTTTATTTGTACCAAAGACAGTAACGGTTCCAAATGCTGAAATAGCTGAGATAAAGCTACCGGATGGGTCTTCTGTTGAGCTAAACAGCGGATCAACCCTGCAGTACAACCGGCTATTTGCCTTCACGAATCGCGATATCACACTGAATGGAGAAGCGTACTTCTCGGTCGAAGAGGGCGAGGATCCCTTTATCGTGGAAGCTAACGGCTCGGCGACGGAAGTAACGGGTACAGAATTTAATGTTCGTTCCTGGGCGGATGATCCGGCAGTTGAAACAACGATAACCGTAACCGAAGGAAGCGTCCAATTCTATCCGGTTGATAACAGTTCAAAAATAGTCTCACTTCAGGCAGGACAAACCAGCAGGCTGAATATCGAAATGGGTTCACCAGCTCAACCAACTGCCTCTTCTGAAGAACATCTGGCATGGAGAGATAATAGATTGGTCTTTCAGCAATCACCGCTGATTGTAATTTTACACGATCTTGAACGCAGTTTTGATGTTGAGATAGAGTTAGACGTTGAAGATATGGAGTATGAAACGCTCACAGCATATTATAACCAGCCTGCAAATGTCGAAACAATCCTGGAAGATATATGTACGGTGAAGGGACTGCGTTTTACAAAAACTACAAGCGGTTATAGAATTTTTAAATAATCCGGCATGATTCGTTCAGGGATTGCAATTACTCTTACCGTTCTTCTTTGTTTGGGCTTGAACTCTGTATCTGTTGGCCAGGATTCAAAGAAAGAGTTCGTTTCGTTCGAGTTTAGCGGAGAATCCCTGAGCGAAGCGCTCGATCAGATTATCAAAAGAACGGAAATCGATCTTGTGTACGATCCTAAAATTACGGAAGGTATTCACATCTACGAGCGCATCAACCCAAAAAATACCGACGAACTTCTAACACAACTTCTTGAAGATCACGAACTTGATTACATCATCCTTTCATCCGGAACCTACGTAATTGTAAAGTCCTCACGCGGAGGACCTTTCTATGGAACCTTTGCCGGTAAAGTCGTGGACAGTGAAACGGGTGAACCTCTTCCCGGGGCTACAGTCATGCTTGCAGATGCATCGGGCGGAACGAGTACGAATCACTCAGGTAACTTTTCAATTAATAAATTACTGAGCGGCACGCATCGAATTACTTTTAGTTATGTAGGTTATGAACCTGTTTCGAAAACTATTCAGATCCGCCCCGACAACGAGTTGACGGAGCGAATCTCACTAGAACGAAAACCAGTAGATGTATTGCCGGTAGTTGTAGAGGCACACAGGGCAAAAATTCCTCATCATCAAAATCCAACAATGCCTGTGAGTTCAGAGTTAAACACTGTAGGGGTGATGAGAGATGCGATCCGGAATCTAAACCTGATGTCGGGAATTCAATACGGCCTGCCGTTAACTGATCTCCACTTGCAGGGCGGGCAACAGAGTGAACACAGAATTTTGCTGGACGGTGTTCCGGTGTATAATCCATATAGTTTTGGTCAGATGTTCAGTTCCTTTAGCCCCTATGCTATTGGAAATGTAAGGGTGCACAAAACCGGGTATGGTGTTCAGGCGGGCAGCCAAATTGCCGGGTTGATTAATCTCTCACATGATCTACCTGCAACCGGAAATAAAAGTATTGTTCTGCAGGGAGATCCGCTCAGCACGAATCTCAGAGGTGATCTGTCGTTTACCACAGGCGAAGAGTCCTCACTTCAAATTATGACTGCCCTGAGAACCAATTTTTGGGATATCTACAAAAACCCAACTTTAGAGAATACACTCCAAGATTGGAATACTATTGATCCCCTGATCACCAATGCTGTGGGAGATATTGAGTATGATGCTGCTGCATACGAACCCATTCGCCACAATTCAGACATTAAATTTTTTGATTATCACCTGGCTACATCTTATAAAATTGACAATTTCAGTTCCATTTCTGCTTCACTTTATCTTGCTGAAAACGAAGTAGAAACCAGGCTGCTAAACCAGCATAGAAGTAATACCGGGTTGTCTGCGGCCCCCTATCTCTACGCGAGTGATGGCTACCAGTGGAATAACCTTACAGCACAAATTTCATGGAATGAAATACTGACTCCCAGGTTTGATGTTTCCACCCAAGCCAGCTACAGTATCAACCAGTTTGAACATCAAAACAGAATGGGTACGGCGGATTACCCGATTTCGGTTGGCAGTTCCGGCCGTAATTTTAATTTAGATAGTGCTTTTTCTGAAAATTCAACACCTCTTCCAACTCAGTTTGACGGAAACGAAATTCAGCATTTCATCCTTAAAGCCGATGGCTCATACAGCATTTCTCCACACCTTTTAATTGAGGGTGGTGTACAACTTGATCGCGTGACATCCGGAATAGATATCTCTAATCTGAGTTATTTCCCGGCCCGGATCGACCAGTCTGCAACCCTGCTTAGCAGTTACCTGAATACCAAACATACTTTCGGCAGTTACTGGAATGTTGAATGGGGATCGCGCTTTACATACGCTGCTCTCTCAAATCAAGTATATGCAGAGCCCCGTTTTACCGTTCAGTTCGATCAACCCGAATCGAATATTGGATATTGGAGCGCCAAACTCTCCGGTGGACTCTACAGGCAGTTTATCAATGAATTTCAGGTTACCAATTCGGGCCCCACATCTCTGGTTCCTTCCTTTGCAATCTGGTCATTGGCTAATGAGGATAACATACCCAAAGCATGGCATTTGAATGGATCAGCTTTGATAGAACCCTCATCAAATAGATCGATTAAGTTAGAGCTATACTACAAGTGGCAGCCGGTTACAAATATAACCTCATACTCGAATTTGAGTTCACAGGAGAATCTGTCGGTCCAAAATGTTCAGGTTAGCGGCATTCGGGCTTTTGCAGAAACAACTGAGATGAAAGCGTGGGGAGGCGGGATTAAAGTGAACCAAAGCTTTGCAGACTCAAATCTAAAATTGAAAACCGGTTACGATTACAGTTACTCCCGGATTGATATGGAATCGCAATTTGGACGAATGATGCCGGCCCCCTGGAATGAACCACATCGTACTCAACTCAGGATTTTATGGCGGATGATGCCCGACCTGGCCGTTACTGCAAAATGGCAGGGAATCTGGGGGAGAAAATGGGCTTTCAGAAAATCTTATTACGATTTTCTTCGATACCGTCAGTTTGAAATGCCAACAAATTTTTCATTCAATACCCCGGAAAATGATAAAATGAGTTCCTTCCAACAGGTTGATCTTTCTTTCATCTATCAACCCACTCTTGGTAGTGCAAACCTGGAAGTTCGGCTGGAACTATTAAACATCCTGAACCGGGAAAACACGCTCGAAAAATATCTACAGCCGGTTCAAAATGGAGAAGAAACAATTTACCGAGTTCGGCACAGGAGCCTGCCGGGGTTTCATCCAACAATAAGTTTGCAGGTGGAGTTTTGACCTTGATTCATGGGATTTTTAGGATTTTCCTTGATTACTTTTTCTGAGGCTGTCCAAAAAGGGTGTGAGATGAGCTGGAAAACTTAATTTCGTCATGCCGGACCCCGATCCGGTATCTCCAAGCCTGATGAACGGCTTGAGATTCTGAATCAAGTTCAGAATGACACCTTTTTTGGACATCCTCCCAAGCCGAAGCTCCGCTTCCAATAAACAACTTCAAATCAGGGTAGGTACTGGTTGGAATTGATGTGTACTAAGAATGAAACCTTATTAACTATACAGATTTTATCATCATGTATCGCCAATATTCGTTTCTTCTTGTGCTTCCGTTGATCTTTACATTGTCTGTACTTTTTTTCCTTCATTACAACAAGGGAGCGGAAAACACGAAAAATCAAAAAGCGGTAAATGCTGTTATTGGCAATAAGAGTTTTTTGCATGTTTTTGGAAAACAGCCTACCGATGAAGTTCCTGAACAGGTCCGCATTAAAACACATTTGCAGTATGTGGAGAGCATTCTTCGAAATCGGGCGGTGGATCATCTTACTGAAGAGCAGCAACGAAATCGGTTCACGCACCTGAATCATCTTCGCGAATATTACCTGGCGGGAGAATTTCCTCACAATGATGGCCACCCCGATTCAAGACGCCCAACCTTTATCAGCAATGATGGTGATATCTGTGCAGTGGGATATTTGATTGAGAAATCGTTAGGACGAGAAATCGTGGAAAAGATTAATCAAAAATATAAGTACGCTTACATCACAGATATTGATGCCCCGGTTTTCAAAGAATGGGTGAAATCCTCCGGATTTACGATTCGCGAATTGGGAATGATTCAACCTATGTACGGTCCTTCCATCATAGAAGAGGTGGAGCGGAATGAAAACAATATCGATCTATCCTATGGTATTGGATCATCTGTCTTAACGGCTGCAAATATTCTGTATCACACAAACAATCCAAACGAACCCTGGCTATTCAACGAGAGATCGTCTAAACATTGGTTTGGACTTGCGGCAGGCAGCGGATCGATTTTAATAGGTGCTTTAAATTTTGATAACAAACGGTCTTTTACAGAAACAATTGGAAGTGAAGGAGCATGCTTGGGATTTAATTGTCCGGCAATGCGTAAAGTGACTGTAAAAAATGACACCCGGAGAGTCCTATCCATCGCAAATATGGGAGTGGGATTGGTTACGGTTTTGAGGGCCGGTTATCACCTTATTAAAAGAACAGATCCAAGAGAAAAATCATCTTCATCGTCATTTGGAGTGACGCAACTTGAGCCAGGTTTCCTACAAAGAAGTGAACGTGTGCCTGCTTTAGAGATGCAGGTTCGATTTTAAATTTTACCCCAATCATGCGCAGTCCTGAGCCCTTCTTTCAGTTAGTGAGGGCTGCGCATTTTTTTAATAATCTTTGACTAGTACTTGGGCGATTAGAACACCAAAGAAGGTTTAAAACTTCTGTTTTTTCGGCTGTGAACTAATTCCGGGATATTGTGAAAGTAATCTCTAAGCTTCCTGGAAATGGATCTTTCTCCGGGGTGATTTTATGTGTCATAAACTTACCCATGAGACGGAAAATATGACCAGAGGATGATTTTTTAAAAAACCACAACTACTTAAGAACAAGAGATAGCAGAATCTATAAAAATGTCACTATTAAAAAATACTGATGGATATGACGCGACTAAGAAATTTGTATCCAGTATGATTCAGCGGAATTACAGTCGATTATTTTAGAGTTGTTTGATACACTTATTTTATGCGAGAATTGCTTCGATTGTTACACTCAAACTTACGTACTTGAAAAATAATTAAGGGGATAAACACTATTCTACTTTTTAAAAAAATAAGCCATCTACATATAAATGCAGATGGCTATGTTTGCAAATGGAGCTGATAATTTTAGTATGAAGAGCTTTCTTCTTCGCTTGGCATTATTACAGCATCAATAATGTGTACCACACCATTATCGGCTTCAATATCAGCCGTAACCACGTTGGCATTATCGATAGAAACGCCTCCGTCCAGATCAACTGTAATACTGGAACCTTCAACTGTCTCAGCCATCATACCATCTTCCAGATCGGTCGACATCACCTTTCCGGGCACTACATGATAGGTTAAGATTTGGATTAACTTATCTCTGTTCTCTTCCAAAAGAAGTGATTCAAGTGTTCCATCAGGCAGAGCTGCAAAAGCTTCATTCGTAGGGGCAAAGACCGTAAAAGGGCCTTCGGATTGAAGGGTTTCAACAAGTCCTGCAGCCTGAACAGCTGTGACAAGTGTTGATAGGTTATCTGCATCACTCGCTATACTTACAATATCATGATGGCTGGCATCTGACTTTTCAGTATCAGTAGATAGAGGTGTTGCGGCAATAAACAGCATCACCGAAATTGCAACAGTTATTATTTTTAAAAGTTTCATTGAATTGGGGTTTAAGAATGATTGATATAATTAGATGCTCTCGAGAACTGCAGGAATAACATCTGCCCTATACCTTGAATTCCCGCTCTTTAAAAAATTTAAAGCAATGGATAAATCACTCCTAAATTGTTGTGATAGAATTGAATAGTGGCTTAATGATTCTTCCAAAAAAATATATTTTGAAGAAATAATTATGAAGATGAGCAGAATTTTGTGCGTGACGGGTATAAATTTGTTGTTGATCCAGTGATTAATCCCAACCCTTCTCTCCAATCAATGGTACAAACTTGAAATGTTGAAGTCGTTCCTCATCGTACTCATTTTCCGAGACGCGTGTAATCCGAACCATCACCTGGCTATTCTGATTGCCGACGGGTACAATCAGTCTTCCCCCAATATTAAGTTGTTCAACCAGGTCTTCCGGAACAACGGGTGCACCGGCCGTTACAACAATACCATCATAGGGAGCATATGCACTCCATCCCAAAGTTCCGTCACCCAATTTTAACTGAGGCCTGTATCCGAGCCGATGAAGTTTTTCTTTTGCTGTATGATAGAGTTTTTCCTGGCGTTCAACGCTGTATACATCCGCACCCATCTCGCATAAAATTGCCGCCTGGTATCCGGACCCGGTCCCAATCTCAAGAATTTTCTCTCCCTTCTTTACCTGTAAAAGTTCTGTTTGGACTGCAACCGTATAAGGCTGTGAAATAGTTTGTCCCGCCCCGATAGGCAGTGCTGTATCTTCATAAGCTCGATCTTCCAAAGCAGTATCTACAAACTCATGTCTTGGAATTTCCCGGATTGCAGCCAACACATTCTGGTCTTCAATCCCCCGCTTTTCAAGTTTATCGGCAAGAGCATTACGTCTTTGTTTATGTTTTCGATTGGAATAATTCCCCATAAAAAAGAAAAACAGTTTTTATATACAGTTACATATTAAAATAAGGCATCTACCCTTGTGAAACGAATTTCAACGTGCATTTTTAAACGGGTATTAAATCGGTAATTTGTTTTTGGAATTACTTGATTCGTCCTAAAATGAATTTCTGAATTTGAAATACAAGAAATGATACTTGCATTCCTACAACCAACCATGATACCCAATCTTCATGATTTGGCAATTATTCTCCATTCAGATCAGGTGGTTTTACAGGATACAGAAAAGTGGTCGCGTAAAAGCCGGGTACACCGGGCAAAGATTCGAACTCCGGAAGGAACACAATATCTCAATATTCCGGTGGTAACTGAAGATCGCGACAAACCTATTCACCAAGTTCGAATCGACCATTCTGAAGATTGGATTGAACCACTCCTGCGATCCGTGGAATTCAACTATCGAAACAGCGTTTATTTCGATTTTTATGAGCCGGAGATTCGTTCGGATTTTGAATCTGCCACTGCATTCGATCTTTTATTGAATTTCAATCTCTATCTGCGAAACAGAATCTTCAGATTTCTTGAAGCGGAAAATCTCCCTGGATTTGTCCTTGCATCCAATTTAAATGATTATAATTCTGACCCCGATCAACTTGCCAAAAATTTGAATGCTGACCAGTATTTCCAGGAACCGGGTGCTCGTCATTATCAGCGTCAGGGCAAGAACAAATCAACAATAAAGTTTAAACACCCGGAATACAGGCAACATTTTGATGGATTCGAACCCGATTGCTGTCTGCTGGATCTGCTATTTCAGTACGGCCCGGAGAGTTTTCGAGTGGTTGACGACTTGTAACTCGGCTCGCCGAGCCGAGAAATTAGACCGGATTAGACATTGGATTTTTCAAACCACCTCAAAATGTTGATTCAGATATCACTTTCTATATTTCCACAGATTTACTAAACGAAAAAAAAACCATGTCTTCGTTTTACATCTTTGTAAGACGAACATTCAACTTTTCAGCACTCTTCAACAAAACTTGATCAAAGGTAAATAACTCCAGCTTCAATTCGTTTGTAATCCCCAAATGGATTGAATCAAGTGTTCTGAGTGCCGTGGATGAGGTTTGAAGAACAAACTCAGCACTTTTAAAAATGGCTGGCGTTAACTCAATTACATTGAAAAGACCATTCTCCCGATGATTTTTAAATAATTGGAATGCATTATCCACATCCCTTGAGCTGATCTCATTCATCCTTTCTTTCTTTTTAACAGCTGAAAGTATTTCGACATCAGTTATCCAGCTAATAAATACCTGGTCAGCTTCCTGAAACTTATACTGAACAAGTTCGCTTTTTGGTTCAGGTAAGTAGTAAGCTACGAGACAACTTGTATCAACGTACATCAATAACGTTCTTCTCTTCTCATTTCACTGACTTCTTCAGACATTGACTTTCCCTTGACGGTTATTTTCTCTCTGAATTCAGATAAATCCGGAAATTCTGAGGTTTTACTTTCCACCGGCAATAATCGTGCAATCGGCTTGGAGTGTTTGGTGATAATAATCTCCTCTCCTCTCTCTGCCTCGGAAAGATATTTCGCAAGCTTTTCTCGAACCTCATTTACCTGAACTTTTTTCATAACTTTAATTTATGTACAAAAATATATGTACATAAATTAATTTTAAATCTTGTTAGTTTCAATAAGTTTTAGACATGGTATTTTTCCGTAATGTCTCGGATTTTGATAGTGATTTAATATTTTTAACTATTTCAGAACTCGGGGCCAGCTCTAAAAAATACCATGTCTTACTTTCACTTCAGTTCGCAAGCAATATTTAGACTATACTTATTTCTGAGTGAATTGATAACTTTGACCACCCTGCTGAAGTTCAAAACCTTCATAATTTCCATCGATAAGGCTGTTGAAAATCATCGTAATTCCAGCGGGATTAAACTTCATTACTCCACCCTCAA
Source organism: Rhodohalobacter sulfatireducens (assembly GCF_022012475.1). Taxonomy (GTDB): domain Bacteria; phylum Bacteroidota; class Rhodothermia; order Balneolales; family Balneolaceae; genus Rhodohalobacter; species Rhodohalobacter sulfatireducens. Next base: position 204,734 of record NZ_JAKLWS010000002.1, on the reverse strand, counting down.
AAGCTGAAAGCGGAAAAGCTCCCTGACCCGTTGCTTTCGCTTTCAAAACTCCCTCCTCAATAAATACTTCAATCTCAAGAGGAATATCATCGGACGTATAATAACCGGTGTATGCCTGAAGTTCATTTTCTGATAACTCAACAGGTTCAGGTTCATTCGAGAAATCCGGAATCTCAAAATCGTTATTAAACAGGATACTCAGGGTTCCGATAGCTATGTCATTCAGAGAATAGTTCACGCCGTTTCCAAGAAGAACGAACGTGAGATCCTCTTCCGGAAAGTGGCCAGATGTGGATTGGAAACCGTCAATTCCACCATTATGCCCCCAGGCAAATCTTTTATTAAACGGTATCCGAAAAATGCCTAATCCATAACCATCTTTGAGGTTTTTCATCTTTTCAAGTGACTCCATCGAAACCAACTCGCCATCAAATAAAGCGTTTAAGAATAATCCAACATCGGTTGGCGTAGAAACAATGGCACCGGCACCGTGCGGAACTGACATATCTGTTTCGGGACTTTCTTCCCATTCATCTTCGGTAAAGCTGAATGACTGAGCTTCCCCACGGTCTGAAGATATATCCATCCCATTGTACGTTTTTTCAAGCCCAAGCGGTTCTACAATCATATTTTGAAGAGCGTCTGCATAATCCATCCCTGTTACATCCTCGATAACATATCCCAAAATCAAGTAGCCGGAATTACTATATTCCATTTTTTCACCCGGCTCGAAATTAGTTCCATACTCAATCATCCGGTCGATCATCTCTTGGCGGGTTGAGCCTTCGGTGTAATAGTCCATGTATTCCTCAACGCTTGTTATGCTCACCAAACCAGATCTGTGATGTAAAAGATGCTCTATTGTAATTTTATCGGCATTGGGTATCTCAGGAAAAAATTCACTTAGATGATCTGAAAGGCTGATCTCTCCCTGCTCCACTAGTTGCATTAACATGGTTGACGTGTACGTCTTCGTAATGGAACCTATTCTGTAAATGGTATTTATATCAGACGGCTGTCCCCGGCTCGCCATTCCGTAAGCATTTTGAAATAGTACATTATCATCCTCAAGAATAGCAACCGATCCCATAAATTTGTCACTTTCTTCAAGTGTGGTTAGATATGTATTTAGTTTTTGTTGATCAAAAGTGTGCTGGGCTTCTGAAAGCTGTGGTTGCAACAGAATTAGACATAGAAGTAATCCGGTTATTCTTGATGTAAATTTGTTCATCTTATTCTTTTGAGGGATTCATATTTTATGCACCCGTGGTGTACGAAATCTCATTTTCAAAGTTTAGAAATCGGGAAAGAAAAATGCTGTTTACGTATCAAATTCAATACCATGTACAAGTAACGCAACAAGTTTTAGACATTGTATTTTTCTTACCATTCAAAAACGCCAATACTAGTACGCGCTTTTTAGAGTTTGAAAATTATTTGCCAATTGAAAAAAATACAATGTCTTGGTGAAACCTCTACACATCAAACTCAATGCCCTGTGCAAGAGGCAGTTCATCGCCCCAATTGATGGTATTCGTCTGCCGACGCATATACGCTTTCCAGGCATCCGAGCCGGATTCGCGTCCGCCGCCGGTCTCTTTTTCACCACCAAATGCTCCGCCAATTTCTGCGCCACTCGTCCCGATATTAATGTTGGCAATGCCGCAATCCGATCCCCGATGGCTCAAAAATGTCTCAGCTTCACGCATATTCAGCGTAAACATGGCTGAACTTAATCCCTGCTTTACACCATTGTGATATTCCATCGCTTCCTTCAATGATGAATATTTGATGAGATATAAAATCGGGGCAAACGTCTCTTCCTGAACGATTTCGTAATGATTTTTTACTTCACAAATGGCGGGCTTCACATAATGACCTTCCATATTTTCAAGCACTTCCCCACCGGTGATAACCTTTCCCCCTTCTTCTTTGATCTGTTTGAGTGCATTTTGCATCGCCTGCACTGCATCCTGATCAATCAGCGGACCGACCAATGTATCCTCATCCAGCGGGTCCCCGATTTTAATACTTTGATAAATCGAGACCAACCGATCTTTCAATTCATCAAAAACAGATTCGTGAATGATGAGTCGCCGGGTGGATGTACAACGCTGGCCAGCCGTTCCCACCGCTCCAAAGACAACCGCACGGACCGCCATTTCCAAATCCGCATCTTTACTGATGATAATTGCGTTATTGCCACCCAGTTCCAGGATCGTTTTACCGAGGCGGGCTCCAACGGTCTGCGCAACCTGTTTACCCATTCGGATTGATCCGGTTGCAGAAATCAACGGAATTCGTTCGTCGGTTGTCATCCATTCGCCGACCTCTCGGCCGCCTGTTATCAAACTAAAAACGCCTTCCGGCACATCATTTGCTTTCAGAACATTTCCGATGATATTTTGAACCGCAACTCCGCAAAGTGGCGTTTTTTCGGATCCCTTCCATATGATAGTATCGCCGCAAATGGCTGCAATCATGGCATTCCAACTGTAGACTGCAACCGGAAAATTAAATGCGGAAATCACACCAACGGGACCCAACGGATGCCACTGCTCATACATTCTGTGTTGAGGTCTTTCGGAGTGCATCGTTTTGCCATACAGCATTCGCGACTGACCCACGGCAAAATCACAGATGTCGATCATCTCCTGGACTTCACCCAATCCTTCCTGGTAGACTTTGCCCATCTCGTAACTGACCAATTTCCCCAGCGGTTCTTTGTATTTTCGAAGCTCTTCACCAATCTGCCGAACAATCTCTCCTCTCTGCGGCGCCGGCATCATTCGCCACTCTTTGAACGCCTCTTGTGATTTTTGTACGACTTCTTCATACTCACTTTTTGTCGTTTCATAAACTGTGGCAATCTCTGATCCGTCGGAAGGTGTATAACTTGTAATTTTTTCCGAAGTTACATCCTTCAAAAATTCTTGTCCGGTTGATGTGCCTGAATTCTCATGTTTAATACCGAGCTTGCTCAAAAAATCTTTCATGTCTTGAATGGCTTTTATTTGAATATTTCTAGTAAGATATAGGGAAAGTAGTTAAGTGAAAAGGCAGATCTGGTTTCTGGTTTCTGGTTTCTGGTTTCTGGTTTGTGGTTTCTGGTTTCTGGTTTCTGGTTTCTGGTTTCTGGTTTCTGGTTTCTGGTTTCTGGTTTCTGGTTTCTGGTTTCTGGTAAGAAAAATCTAAATCTTTTTATATAATCAATGGACTTATTAAGTAAGTAGGACTTCAGGCTGGCGCAAGCGTCTCGCTTGTGCCCCACACGACACCGAAGAACAAGCGAGACGCTTGCGCTATCTTTAGTATTTTCACTTTTGCGTTTTCACTTTTTTTACTTCACACTTATGATTAAACCCGCATCGAACAATCAACTGAAGAACTGGAAAAAACTTCTGATGGGAAAATATCGCAAGAGGAGTGGTCAATTCCTGGCCGAGGGTGTTCGGTGTGTGGAGCAAATTCTTGAGAATGGTAAAATAGAGGTAGAAGAGTTGATCATTCAAAAAGGCTGGAATCCTGAGCAGCTATCAATCAAAAGAGATCTTTCGTTTTTTGAATTGGAGTCTTCTGATTTTGAAACTGTTTCGGATACCGATAACCCCCAGGGAATTGTTGCTGTCTGTAAAATTCCGCAAGAATCGAGTGTGGAAAATCTAAGCCAAAAATCAGGAGTAATACTCGCTATCGACGCTATCCAGGACCCGGGAAATTTGGGGACAATCATCCGAACGGCTAGCTGGTTTGACGTGACAGGAATCATATTTGGAACCGGAACTGTGGATTCCTTTCATCCTAAAGTGGTTCGGAGTACGGCAGGCGCGACCGGTGTGTTACCATATATCTCTGGGAATCTGAATGATCTGTTAACATCCTTCGAAAAAGAAAATTGGACGACTTTCCTGCTTGATGCAGGTGAAGGATCAAAAAATCTTGAAGAGAGACCGAAATCAGAGAAAAGTATTCTGGTTGTGGGAAATGAAGGAAATGGAATTTCTGATGAGTTATTCAGAGATGGCCGACATTCGATCAAAATTGATGGAAAACCGAATCAGGTGGAGAGTTTGAATGCGGCGATTGCTTGTTCGATTGCTCTTTATAAGTTTTCAAGTAACTCATCGACGTTCTAAGACTCTTTTCTAAATTTTTGACACATATCTAAAATTTTTTACTTATTTTTCGCGTTAGTATCGTATAACATAAGTAAAATGATTAAAAGCTTTAACGATAAGGAGACGGAGTTAATTTGGAATGGCATAAGATCTACAAAACTGCCGCCAGATATTCAATCAAAATCCCGTCGAAAATTAAGGATGATAAATAATGCTCAAAGTATAAATGATCTTAGTATTCCTCCAGCAAATCGATTGGAAAAGCTAAAAGGTGATTTAAAGGATTATTTCAGCATCCGTATCAATCAACAATGGCGTATCATTTTCCAATGGAAGAACGATGATGCGTATCAAGTTGAGATTATAGATTATCATTAAAAACCCAAGTGCAATGGAAAAGTTACCGAACATACATCCTGGTGAAGTGTTGAAAGAAGAGTTTTTAGATCCTCTCGGCATCTCCGCTTATCGGCTGGCAAAAGAGACGTTTATGCCACAAACCCGGATTAGTCAAATTATCCATAAAAAGCGAAGTATTACCGCTGATACTGCTCTTCGGCTTTCCAAATATTTTGGAACCAGTGCTAAATTCTGGTTAGGCTTGCAGGATGATTATGATCTTGAGGAAGAAGCAGAAAGCAAGAAGAAAGACTTGGAAGAAATCAAATCTCTTGAAATGAATGCTGTATAAATTGCTCAAAACAATCCTTTATAGATTTAAACCAAATCAGAAAAGTCAAATAAACTCTTCGTAAAATTTTTACAGGGAATTGATTCTGTGAGTTTGTTTGATTATTGTTGTTTTAATACATCACTACAGACACACATCTCTCACACAAATTTGTATGGCCTATGCCCAGACAAAAGAAAGCGAAGAAGATTTTCGTACTCGACACATCCGTTCTTTTATATGATTCTGAAGCTGTAAAGAACTTTGAAAAGCACGACATTGCTATTCCCATAACCGTGTTGGAAGAGTTGGACTCTTTTAAAAAAGGAAATACGGTCACGAATCTTCATGCAAGAGAATTTATCCGCTACCTCGACAAAATTACCGATGCCAATATGATCCAGAAATGGATTCCACTGAATGGCAAATCACATGGAAAAATCAGGGTGATCAGCAACGAAGGAAGCAAAGTGGATGCCGCTGAGGTATTCGGGTCTCAAAAAAATGATCACCGCATTCTGAATTCAGCCCTTAAGCTTCGAGAGGAAGAACCAGACAAGAAAGTCACGCTGGTTTCGAAAGATATTAATCTTCGTTTAAAGGCCAGAGCATTGAGCCTGGATGCCGAGGATTATGAGACGATTCGCATCAAGGATATCAATCATCTCTACCGCGGCAAGACTGATCTGAAATTTGAAGACAACAGTCATATCAACGATCTGTATAAAAAAGGGCAGATTGATTATGAAGAGATTGATCAAACGAAGCCTGTCAGCAACCATTACTATATTCTGAAAAATCACTCCAGTTCGGCGCTTGGTTATTATAATCCGGCGAGTGAGAAAGTAGAGTTGGTCAATCCGAAAAACGCTTACGGTATCACACCGAAAAATGCCGAACAAACCTTTGCGATGCACGCACTGATGAATCCGGAGGTTCTGCTAGCTACCATTACAGGAGCGGCAGGAACAGGAAAAACACTGCTCGCACTGGCATGTGCCCTTGAGCAGCGACGCGAATATCGACAGATCTATTTGGCACGACCGATTGTGCCGCTAAGTAATCGCGATTTGGGATACCTTCCCGGCGATGTTAAATCAAAAATTGACCCTTACATGCAACCATTGTGGGACAATCTGAACATCATCAAAAATCAGTATAAAGAGAGCAGCAAGCAGTACAAGAAGATTGATGAGATGGTCCAGAATGAGAAACTCTCAATTGTACCGCTCGCATATATCCGCGGACGAAGTCTGAATAATGTGATATTTATTATTGATGAAGCTCAAAACCTAACGCCGCATGAAGTAAAAACGATTATCACGCGCGCCGGGGAAAATACGAAGATTGTATTTACGGGTGACATTTTCCAGATCGACACACCGTATCTTGACACACAAAGCAACGGCCTCTCCTACCTTGTGGACCGCATGAACAATAATGATGTCTATGCGCATATCAACCTCGAAAAAGGAGAGCGTTCGGAACTGGCAAATTTGGCGAGTAAGTTTTTGTAAAATCTCTCCTTCAGCAGATACAGAGTTTTTCAATTGTTCTTGGAAAACTCAGAGAGGTGTTCTCATGGCGAAGGAACATCCCCCGAGTTCACTTCAACAGGCACGAGCGAGACGCTCGCGCCATCTCTATTTATATTCACGAATCCAGCATAAACTGCAACGTCACATAATAGGTACGTGGCGGGGATGGAATAATTCCGGGACCGGGGTAACCGGTCGCTCGTCTGGTAAAGTAACTCTTATCCAACAGATTGTTGATCCCCGTTTCAACCTTAAACATTTTGTATGACCAGGAAAGCGACAAATCCAGAATATCGTAAGCTGGAATCTCCCCTTTTATCCCACTCTGATTGTCATTCACATTTTGGAGTGCGTTGGACGCATCCGTGAACTGCTTGGATAGATAGGTGTATTGAAGGCTGCCCAACAGATTTTTATATCCAAACCGGATCCCCGTTTTGAGATTTATCAATGGTATAAATTCCACCTCATTACCCTCAACTCCCGGAATATCCGAATCGAGGTATTCTGATTTTGTGATGGCCGTGTTGGCATATAAGTTCAAACGAGCATTTCGGGCATCAAAATCAAGTATCGGAAGCAGGTTCAGATCCACCAAGGTTTCGAGGCCATACATAAACGCCTGTCCGATATTTCCTCGAAATCGCACTACCCGTCCGGTTTCCTCAAGCTCACCATCTGCATTAACCCGTGTTTCTGCCCGAAGTACTTCCCCGAGGCGATCGTCGTACATCAGTCCGAATCCTCCCACATCAAAGGAAAGAACATCATTGATATTTCCCCGAACCCCAAAATCTGTTGTAAATCCACTTTCATCTGAGATATCGGGATCAACCTGGAATGTCGGATTTACGACTCGAATATCGTTAAATGTGACAGACCGGTAGTTCTGCGAAAAATTTCCATAGAGTTCAATACCCGGTTTCGGAAGATAGCTCACACCAAGACCCAACAATACAAATGAGCGATCGAATACTCGGTTATCCTCAAACGTTTGATTTTGGATGGGGTTTCCGGCCAGGTCAAAGTTGACGCGTTTATACGATCCCTCACTCTCTGTTTTGATGTATTCAAAACGAAATCCGGGTGTAATCGAAAAGTTATCTTTCAAGTAAAAAATGTTCTCACCAAATACCGCTGCATTCCGGTTGGGAAACGTAAAGTTCGATTGATTCGGGTAGTTTGGAAATGCATCATCAGCCAAAGAAAAATTAGCCTCAGCTCCCGCTGTTCCGGGTCCCTGAACGGATGTGTTCTTGGATTGATAATATTTTGATCCGATCAGGAATACAGCGTTTTTATCTCCTAACTTATAGCGCTGGAGGAACCGGGTTTCCACTCCCCAATTCTTAAAGTTTCCGAGAATCAGGTCACGAGGAGCGTCCAAATCATCCTCCTGGGAAACACGGTTCGTACGAAATCCCACAGATTTTCGGGAAGCATCCAAACCAAACACCGTTACACTCAACCTGGATTGATATGAAAACCGGTGATCTAACTTTACCGATGCCAGTTTCCAGTCTACTTCAAACCAGTTTCTTGTTCTGTTGCTGAAGGTTGGATCCTCGTAAAACTGGGCATCCGTCAAACCGCCCGGTTGTTGAGCCAGGTAATAGAGGTAGGTAAAATCGAAACTGACCGTGGTTTTTTCAGCCAGTTCTACATCTTTATAGAGATAGAAATTACTTGATTCGAAACCTGAATTTGGCCTGAAGCCTTCGCCATCTTTGTAGTTGAAGTACCCGTAATAGCCTACCTTCCCCACGGTTCCTCCAAGGCTATTGAAACTGGTGAGCAGACTATTTGAGCCGACCGATTGCCGGGATCGCCATTCAATATTTTTTGCGGGATCGGGTTTTCTCATCTGGAAATTGATCAACCCGCCAAACTGCGTGCCATATTGAAGGGAAGCGGCCCCGCGAATCACCTGGATCTCTTGAAGCGCCTCAGCCGGAGGGGTGTAATAACTCTCCGGGTAGCCCAAAACATCGGCACTGATATCATATCCATTCTGTCGTACATTAAAGTTCGACGAGCGATTTGGGTCAAGCCCTCTCCCACCCACATTCAACTGTAACCCGGCGTCATTCGACTCATAAATATTGAGGCCGGATATTTGTGAATAGATCTGGCGTGCATTATTCGCTGCCGTATTCCCAACTACCTGATTGACTGAAATCACCTCGGTTTTCTTGCCGGCAAAAATCGATGTACCCTCCACTTCACGCAATCGTTTGATTGCAAAAATCTGATCCCGCTGATCAATTACGGCTACTTCCGACATCTCCCGGGCCAGCTTTTCAAGCTCAATATCTAAATTGACATTTTCCCCATCCACAGCAACCGTTTTGTTCAGAATTTCATAACCCAGAAAAAAGAAGTAGAAATTGTATTCTCCATTCGGGAGATTTTCGATGACGAATTCTCCATCTCTATTCGACTGGTATGATTTACCAGCAGCATTGTCGTAGATATCAACACCGGCCAACGGTTCGCCGGAATTCTGATCTGTGATGGTTCCCGAAATAGAGTGTTGAGAGAAGGCAACAATTGGGCAAATAAATAGAATTATAAAAAGACTAAAGTCCTTTAATCTCATCATCAAATGGAAGTATCCAGGTTCGGTGTTTCAGTGATGGTTCGATTTCAGTCAGATCTGCATTTGGGTCCACATACGGACGGCTTCTTCTGCCATTTAGCGCTACGAAACTCTCTACATAAATTCCGGGATCTTCAATCCCTTTTTGTTGGTAATAATCTTCGAGGTGATGCGCATACTCGAGGATGAAATCGGGCTGAGCTGCCATCTGTTTTTCCTGGAATCGAGTGAGAAATTCGGTGTTATCAACGTAGAAACTCTGATCCGATTCAGAATCTACAACTTTAAAATTGGCATAACCGGCTTTCTCCATAAGCATCACCCGCCATGAAAACCGGAACCCCTCCTCTGTCCAAAATAGCTCACCGGGATAGAGCAGATATCGAAACGGAATTAATAGTTGGACAATAAAAAATAGTGAGAGTAAACCAATACTTGCTTTCCTGGTTATAGTGCTGGAGAAGAGATAAGATCTCGCATTATCAAACCGATCTTTTTGGATTTTAAAGAATCTTGAGATCCGACTCAGGATGGTATTGTGAAGTTTCGGCTCAAAAAAGATCAGCGCACTCACTATCATGATGTACGGGAACATGCCGATCGGAAACAGAACTCTTGTCAGAGCATGAAAGACGATCACAAGGACGAATGCAAACAAGCGGGTTCGTTTCATCAGTAATAGAAACGGAATCGTCAGATCGTAGAGAGCTCCGGCCCATGAAAATGCATAATGAACCCATGTTTGTTGGAGAAGATCACCCAAAATTGGAAGTGAATAGTTTGCCGGAAGCCAGATTTGAAGAGGCATCGCTCGAAGCAACCAGTCTGAATTCAGTTTCGCTAAACCGGCATAAAAGTAGACTATTCCCAAAAGTAATTTGATAGAATCAATGGTCCACGCAGGGACTTTTTGAGCCCGAAGCGATTCATTTTTCCAGGCATCAACCGAGTAATATGCGTGGGCAGGAAGAAAAATCATCAGAAAACTGAGAATACTGATGAAGTAGTAATGATTCAGATAGGTGGTTTTGTCCATCAGTTCGATGTAGGTAAAACTGAGGAAGAAAACAATGATTGCTGCCCGGTATTTATACCCGATGGAAACGAAAATGGTTGAGAGACCGCAAATGATGAAAATCAAATATGTCCATTCGCCAATCGGCTGGACCCATTCAAAACCATAGTATGAGAAAAAGAAATCCGGCTCGATGTATAGTTTATAGATCCATCCATTTGCGGCAAACCGTATGATACTGATGAGCATTAAAATCCCGAAAAAAATACGAAAGACAGCCAGTGGCGCCGCATTCGCTGTCTTTCTTAAATACTCTTGAAGGGTGGATTCTATGCTCAAAACTTAATCACCGTCGGCGTCTACGTAATCTACGTTAATATTTAGCGCCTGAAGCATATCCACTTTCAGGAAAACTACATTTTTTTGGAGTTCATCATACGTAGCCAACATTTCGGAATTGTCGGTTTCTATTTGAGTTACAAAGTCTGAATTCAAATTCTCTGCCTGATTTCTTGCAGATTCAAATTGGTTGTTAATCAACTGTGTCAGATCCGCACCTTCTTTCATTGTGTTCAGGTAATCGAGGTAAGAAGCAAGACTTTCACCCATCTCCTGGGTACCATAATGTTTTCCGTTAAAAAAGTTTTGAGTGGCGTTCAAGGCTTCCATAAATAGTGCTTTAGATAATCCTTCGCTATAATAAGCTTCCACACGTACTGGAGATGGAGTACCAGATGATATAGCAGAAACTCCGGCTGGGATGCCAATTTTTCCAGCCCGTAAATATTTTTCGTAATAAAAAATGTAGTCGTTTACCATCATATCAAGGGATCCATTCGCGCCATTCCCTGAGTTGCTCACAAACTGATCTCTATATCCTGACTCCCAGTGATCCAGCACTTCAACCGTCAGTTGGTCCATGCGTGTAACCAGATCATTGATATACTTTTTGTACTCTACAGCGTCTTGATGTGTGGTGTAATATTCAAGAATTGCATCATCTGAATCACCCAGCCCGTTTAGCAAATAATCCAATGCTGGAAATCCCTGAGTATCTCTCAAAGATGGAAGCTCCAGGTTGTATGTGCCAGTTTGAATATTTTTTTGAATCGTTTGATCAGCATTCGGGCTACTCTCGTTAGCACTCACAGGGTACGTATTCAGATAGTCCCGGAACCGGACATCCATTGCTTTGCCCATCTCGAACATTGAGACATGCTGCCATGCCAGGTAGCTTGTTTTCCAGGCATCACGGAGTTCCTGAAGTGTTTGTTGATTTGGATTGGTTGTGAAGTTTTCACCGGCGGTCTTAAGTTCGCCAGTAGTTGTTGAAAAAGATTCGAAAGCAGGTAGAATAATATTATCAGCCCAATTTACAAGAATTTCTTCGCGGTCGAAATCATCCGCATCCGGGCCTGAGGGATTATCATCCGTACATCCCCACAATAGAATCAAACCCAATATGAAAACAAAACTGAATTTCCTCATGGTTTAGGTAGTGTTTATGAATTAGAAAAACCGACAACCCTTTCGAGCTGCCAGTTTTAGATGGTGAACAAAGTTTAGCTTGCAGCCTGCTCCAGGGTGAAATCAAATGCCTCGGCAATATCATTAGAGAGGGCATCGAGTGTTTCAGGTGTTACATCCCAAAGTCCATTCGGACCATCACCCAGTAATTGATTTAAAAATCCCTCGACTTCCGCTTTCGTAAAATACGGGGAGTCGGTATTTGGTATCCTTGTAAACATCAGGCTGTATATAAAACCATAGCCTTCAGAGAGATCATGAAATGCTCCTCCATAATCCGGTGTTTCTTGATCAATTGCTGCTTTAGCCGTTTGCAGGTAATAAACCGCCCGAATACCAATAATTTTAGAAACTTCTTCCCGAATGATTTCTGCTTGTTCGTCTCGAACTTCATAATCTCCGGCAACGATGGCGGCCCTGCCCAGTTTAAATGCATTAAATACTTTCTCGCTTATTCCGGCAAAATCTTCATCGCCTTCAACACGGCCAAAATATTTATTCAGAAAAATATCATCATCACCAATGGTATTGAGAGGATTTGCTTTATTTGGCGAATTTCCAAAAAGGTAACCGTATGCTTCATCCCATTTATGTTCCATATTTGTATAGTTGGCTCCCTCTGCAAGTACTCCGTCTGTATTATCTTGCCTGTTTGTTCCGGCATCAAGTACAGAAACACTTAAGTAATTGTTTAGCATTTGGTCTGCAGTTAAGGCTCCGATCAATGATTTGTTTACAAGCTGATCATACTCCAGACCCTGAGCGTTTACATACCGAGTAGATGATCCGTCAGCAATCTGTCCGGGAACTCCGGGCTCAGCCAATGTATTTTGATTTGGAAACACTTCATCGACTTGAGCTTTCATCCATTCTTCAAATTGATCTTTAATTTCAGCACTTAAAGTGGTATTTGATGAGAAATAATCTTCAGACGCCGCTACTTTGCTTTTAATGTTCTTTGTGGCATCGTTCAGTTCGGCACTGGCATAGGGATCGGCATCACCGCCGTCTGCTGTTTGATTTCGATACATTTGGTAGAGCAGATTTTCTGTTGTGTTGTCAAAATCTGTCATCGCACCAAAGAGTTCAGCCCCCATCTGCAACCGAGTGGTTTGCCCGGTAAATGAAACAGTGGATTCACCATTACGCGTAAATTCATAAGTTGCGGGTTCGTCGATGGTAGGGTCGTTATTACTGTCAGTAGAACAAGAGATAAAAGTTATTGATAAAAGAACTGCGAACAGTAGTAATTTATTCTGCATTTTCTTCTTTGGAATAGAGTAAGGTTAACTGTTTTATTTAGACTAATTCTAAGGTAAGGAGCAGAGAGAAATCACACAAGGTTTATGTAGAATAAATCTAAATTAAAATTAAAAGCGCTTCTATTTGGTGTTTTGGGGCTTATCAGGGATAGCCCTATACAAATTTAACCAGTGCTCTTCTATCATTTATCTATAGCAAATAGGTAATTTGAACCTATTGAATAATACAAATTCAAATATTCTCACCTCTGTTCATTTTCTTTGGCCAGAGGTGAAATCATAACAAAAAATATTTCATCAAAAAAAGTCAAGATATGGATCTTTCAAAACATGATATCAATGTCAAAAACATTATCAGGAATCCTTCTCCATCACGATTTTATGAAGAGGCTATTAAACACGATCCCGGTTCAGCCATTACCAATAAAGGGGCTTTAGTTGTACGGTCAGGTGAAAGGACAGGAAGGAGCCCTGCCGATAAACGAGTCATTACAACAGAGGGAATCAAAGAGGATATTTGGTGGGGAGATATCAATATCCCGCTGGATGAACATACATTCGAGATCAATCATCAACGAGCAACTGACTACCTGAATACAAGAGAACGGCTCTATGTCTTGGATGGTTTCGCCGGTTGGGATCCTGAATATCAGCTTAAAGTTCGCATCATTGCCGAAAGGCCGTACCATGGTTTATTTATGCAAAATATGCTGATTCGTCCTACGAAGGAACAATTAGAAAATTTCGGTGAACCCGATTTTGTCATATACAACGCTGGGAAATTCCCTGCTAACAGATTTACCGAAGGTATGACATCCGATGCCAGTGTTGATGTTAACTTCGATCGTAAAGAAATGGTAATTTTAGGATCAGAGTATGCCGGGGAAATGAAAAAAGGCATTTTTACAGTTATGAACTACCTGATGCCCAAACAAAATGTCCTCTCGATGCACTGCTCTGCAAACGAAGGAGATTCACCGGAGGATGTGGCACTCTTTTTTGGCCTATCAGGAACCGGGAAAACAACCCTTTCTGCAGACAGCAGCCGAAAACTGATTGGAGATGACGAACACTGCTGGAGTGACAAAGGAGTCTTTAATATAGAAGGTGGATGCTATGCAAAAACCATTGACCTTTCTGAAGAGAAAGAACCTGAAATCTACAACGCTATAAAATTCGGTACGGTGCTGGAAAACGTAGTATACGATCCGGATACAAGAGAAGTAGATTATGAGGATACATCAATCACCGTTAACACAAGAGCTTCTTATCCGATTGATTATATTTCCAATGCAAAAATCCCATGCGAAGCCGGTCATCCCAGAAATGTTATATTTCTGACCTATGATGCTTTTGGTGTTCTGCCCCCGGTAAGTAAACTCACACCGGAACAAGCCATGTATCACTTTATTAGTGGGTATACAGCCAAAGTTGCTGGGACTGAGGTTGGAGTTACTGAGCCTAAAGCGGCATTCTCTGCTTGTTTTGGAGCTGCATTCCTGGCCTGGCCACCTGCTAAGTATGCTGAGCTACTGGCTGATAAGATGCGTAAGCATGATGCCAAAGCATGGTTAGTAAATACCGGAATAACCGGTGGACCTTATGGTGAAGGAAACCGTATGGATCTGAAAAGTACACGGGCTATCATCAATGCTATCCATGGCGGAAAGCTCGATGATGTACCAACGCAAACAGACGAAGTATTCGGATTTGAAATACCAACCGAATGTCCAAACGTTGATTCTGAGATTCTTCTTCCAAGAAATACATGGAAAGATCCGGAAGCATACGACAAACAAGCCGTTAAACTTGGCGGATTGTTTAATGATAACTTCAAAAAGTACCAAGAGGAAAGTAGTCCTGAAATTATAGAAGCAGGACCTAACGTATAAACCAAAATTGTTAACTTAGTTTAGGGCATGGTTTAGGATGATTTCCTTTAATCATGCCCTTTTTTTTACAAGTACGAATATCCATTATTTTCAAGATGCAGATACGAAATCTTTATCTCCTGATTTACCCCAAAGCCACATCCAAAACCATCATCACACAAAAACCAATCATTGTACCAAGTGTAGCCAAATCGGTATGCCCGTGTTGCTGCGATTCGGGAATCAACTCCTCTACAACTACGAACATCATTGCGCCTGCTGCAAACGCCAGCGCATAAGGTAATATTGGCTGCACCATCAAAACAGCGGCAGCACCAATTACAGCCGAGATCGGCTCGACTACACCTGAAAGTTGACCATAGTTAAAACTCTTGCCCATGCTTACACCTTCTCTTCTGAGAGGCACAGATACCGCAACTCCCTCGGGAAAATTTTGAATTCCAATTCCCAAAGCCAGTGCAATTGCACCTGCAACAGTTGCCGTTCCTGTTGGGTCGATACCACCAGCAGCTGCACCAAAAAGAACACCGACAGCCAAACCTTCCGGGATATTGTGTAGTGTAATTGCAAGAACCAAAAGCGTGGTGCGCCTCCAGGTCGTTACAACACCCTCGGCTTCCTGTTTTGGTTGTCCCAAATGAAGGTGTGGTAAATATGCATCACAAATGCGCAAGAAAACAGCCCCGGAAATAAATCCTATGACAGCGGGAATCCATGGGATATATCCCTGGCCTTCGGCCATATCAATAGAAGGAATAATGAGCGACCAGACACTTGCGGCAATCATCACTCCTGCTGCAAAACCCAACATAGAATCGAGTAATTTATAACCCACATTTTTTGTAAAGAAAACCAATCCGGCACCAAGCGCAGTAAGTGTCCATGTAAATAATCCCCCCATCAGTGCCTGCATCACAGGGCTTAATTCAAAAAACCAAGTTTTTATTGCTTCAAATTCCATATTTCAATCCAAAGAATTACAATTTCAAAATCAACAACTTTCTAAATGTATCGAATATTTAGCCAAAGCTAAAAATTAAATTTTTCATCTTTTTGGGCTCCGGTATTTTACAGGTTAACGCAGGCCAGGAGGTCGCCCGATTTATCTATTGGAAAGAAAAGTTAGACTACTTTTTATTTTGAAGATTTGGAAGATGAATCCCACATTCCGTTTTTTCCATGTTTTTCCAACGACCGGATCGTTCATCCTGGTTCTTGGAAGGTTCCGTACATGGAATACAGCCTATACTTGGATAGCCCTCATCATGCAGAGGATTATATGGTAAGTTATGTTCATCGATATGGTCCCAGATTTTCCCCTGGCTCCAATCAGCAAGTGGATTCAGCTTAAATACTTTGTTGGAAGAATCCCACTCGATTTTGTCAATACCCTTTCTCATATCCGATTGTGAACGGCGTAAACCGGTAATCCACCCTTTTTTATTACTAAGATATTTTTGTAACGGGAGTACTTTCCGGAGGTAACAGCATCGGTCAGGATTAGATTTCCACATCTCTTCTTCGTGGAGAGTGGCTTGCCCTTCCAGGGTAAGAATTGGTGAAACAGACTCTATGGTAATATTAAATCTCTTCTCAATTTTATCCCACAAAGAATAGGTTTCATCGAATAGAAGATTTGTATCCAAACAAAATACTTTGACCGGTAAATTGAGCTGAGTGATTTTATGAATCAAAACCACACCTGATGGGCCAAATCCAGTGCCCAATACTAATTCATTGCCAAATTGCTCAAACGCCCATATCAACAGATCATCCAGTAATTGATGTTCGAACCGGTTGTTCAAGGCGGGCAGATCGTCAGTCTTTACATCAACTGAATCTTTTAAAAGAACCTCTTTCGTTTCTGTTTTCATCCTTTTTCAGATAAAATTTTCATCCAAATCAAATATTCAGGGCATAAAAAAACCCACTTGCTTTAAGGCAGCGGGTTCAACATGCTTTGTCAATAAAATATTTGATATCCCACTACCAGATCATCAGTGATTGCATTTCTTACATGCGCAACAACAACATGAAATATTTAATAACATTTCTGGTAGCGGTTTAAAATTTGTTTGCGTTTATCAAGTGATACAATAACAAATTATATCCAACATCGAAACAGTTCTGAGAATTTTGATTCGCATTGTTAGCCAATGAATTAAACCGATCTTCATCGATTAAAAAAGCGCTTTCATCAGAAAAGCTATCCGGTGACCACAAAAAAACAAACCAGTATAGCCAATAGAATAGACTAGAATATCTTCATACTTGTGCGTAGCTCAATGAGGGAAAATAATAATCAGATAAAAAATTACTGTAAATACCCGATCATCTTGTCCATTCTGGTGGAGACATAATCACGCAGAAACTCATCCGGTGCAATATCATCCGGCCGATATGCCGGCTCAGCAATAGCGTAACCGCTGTATCCAATATTCTGAAGCGTTTTCATGATTTTTGGCCAGTCGTTATCCCCTTCTAAATAGTTGACTTGGAATCCATTCCATAATCCCTCATCGTCTCTCTTTTGCCGACTGAACTCTTTGATATGGATCATCTCAATTCGATCTCCCAACACCTCTATCCATTGGCTAGGCCAGCCGTAGTTCATGATGTTCCCGATATCGAAATACCAGCCTACCCAGTGCGACTCAAATTCGTCGACGTATCGGGCTGCTTCCAATGGGCTCAACAAAAACTGGTTCCATACATTTTCAATCGCTATCACGATCTCCAACTCCTCCGCAAGAGGCAGCATTTTTTTAATTTCTCTCTGTGATCTCTGGTAAACATCCCGGTAAGAGACGTTATCATTAACTACTCCGGGCACCAAAAGAATGGTCGATGCACCAAATTCATTGGCGTCGTATAAAGCAGTTTCCAAACCATCCAACCCGGCTTTTCTAACGGATTGATCCGGACTGGAAAGTGGATGATTCCAATGGGTAGAAACAACCACACTCGGAATTTCAAGACCTGTTTCCTCTTTTGCATCAAGCACTTCGGACCGATCCATTCCGCTGGGCGGCTCAACGCCATGAAATCCAGCAGTTTTCAGCATCTGAAACTTTTCAAAAACGGTGTAGTCATCGCCTGAAGGAAATGTATCAAGCATGTATGCTTTTTTAAGAGGTGCGTTCATAGATATATTCTTTACTTTTTGTGGCTGAGTTGAAAGGGTATTGAAAGCAGAACCGGATCCTAATGCAACTAGTCCGGCAGTCCCCATTTTTAAAAATTCTATTCTTTTCATAGATACTGATTTATTTTATACAGGAAATTTAAACTATAGATGTCTTACCCGGCATAGCTACTCCATTAATCTCGGGAAAGTGATTCCAGCTTTCGATATCATGCGATAACTGCTGACCGGAGTTAACCGCCTCATTCCATGTTATTCGTTTGCCGGTGTAAGCAGCCATTCTGCCAAGAATACCTGCCATTGTACTATTGGCAAGTTGTTCTCCCTGGTTAATAATATTCCCGGACCTGATTGCGGAAAATAGAGCATCATGTTCAGCTTGGTACATGTCATTTTCTTCACCGTTAAAAATCCAATTGTTATCACCTTCAATGAAATGCTCACCTCGTGTTACATCAGCTACCCCACGTCCATTTGTACCGAAAACTTCTGCATGGTAACTGTTTTCACAATTTTGCTGCTGTCGGCAAAAATGGAATCCTTTTACTCCGCCCTCAAATTCATAGGTTATTCCGAAATGGTCATAAACATTTCCATACTTTTTATCTGTTCGAACCTGTCGTCCACCGGTTCCCATCGCGCTCACCGGTGTTGCATCATTCATTGCCCACATCATAAAATCAACGCTGTGAATTGCCTGCTCAACGATGTGATCACCTGAAATCCAGGTATAGTAGATCCAGTTTCGAAGCTGATATTCAGCATCTGACCATTCGGGCTTTCGATCAAATGACCATAGTTCACCGGTATTATACGTGGTATATATGGATGTAATATCACCAACCTCACCATTCAATACTCTATTAAATAATGCCTTCTTCGCATTATGATATCTCCAGCAAAAACCTGATACAAGATTCAGGTTTTTTTGCTCGGCAATTTTGGCAGCATCTATTACCCGGTGATACCCGCGTGCATCTACGGCAACCGGTTTTTCACAAAAAATATGAACACCTGCATCCACCGAAGCTTCTAAATGAAGGGGGCGAAATGTTGGCGGAGTAGCAAGAATCACTACATCAATTCCGGAGTCTAACACTTTTTGATATGCATCAAAACCAATAAAACGTCTCTCCTCCGGCACATTCACTTTATCCGCATGAATCTGGTTTAGAATTTCCAGTGATTGGCTCATTTTGTCATCAAAGATATCTCCCACAGCTATTAGTTCCACATTTGGGTCTGCATTTAATGCCTGGTTTGCAGCACCGGTACCCCGCCCGCCTGCTCCAATTAATCCAAGTTTAAGCTTGTATTCCGGATCTACTCCTGCAACGGTTCCTGCTGCAGCCATTTCGCCCTGTGTTCTGCACGCACTTAACGGTAGCATACTCCCTGCAACTGCTAATGATGTTAGTTTTATAAATTCTCTTCGGTTATGGTCTTTCATGGTATTTGAGCTTATATCAACAATTCTATTTTCTAAAATTTAAAGAATCTCATTTAAATAATTGGATAAAACTAAATTTATTCTGCTTCTAAAATCGAAAAAGCTTCCATATCTCCGGGAATGAAAAATGGAGCCTGTATTGAATATTGCATATTGGTTTCATTTCAAAGTTAATTTTCCTGATTTTTTACTGACCATCCAAGTTAACAGAGGCGTTAAAATAGCTGTCGTCATCGTAGAAGCAGCTACAAGTGGTGTGGCAATAGCAGCTAATGCAGCCATTGATGGATCAGCTAAGACCAAAGCGTGAGGTGTAGCTACAGCATTTCCTGCTGTACTTGAAGCAGCTGCACCGGCAACACCTGATCCCCCCACGGCTTTATCAGATAATACATTAAAGAACCCTCCTACAAACGTTGTTATGATACCTAATATAATTCCGGGGATTCCTGCATCAATCAATGAGTTCAATTCAAGTCCGGTGCCCAGTGCAAAAGCAAAGAAAGGTATCAAAACAGGCCCGCCTGTTACCAGGAATTTGCGCAACTCCTCATCCAGGTTTCCCAGTATCATACCTATGAGTATTGGAGCAATCACTGCAATAAGTGCAAGGTATGGGATACTTGCCAACCCGGCTGCACCAAGGGCTACCATCGTTAAAAACGGCCCATCATTGATGGATATAACCGCAATTGCCCCGACATCTGTTTCATCACCATATTCTCCTGCAAGCGCTGCATATAATCCCCCATTTGTATTACTCATAGCAGAAATGATTGCAAGAGCAGACAAACCCAAAAAACCATTTTCTCCAAATAAACTTTCCACGGCTAAACCAATACCGATTGCCACAATAAATTTGGATAAGGTAATCGAAACTCCCTTTTTAAGAACTTTGGGTGCGGCTTTCAACTTTATTCCAGCCCCCATGCAGAATAAAAAAGCTCCAATCAATGCTGTGGCGCCATCTTTGAACAAAGCAGTAGTGAATCCACCAATATTTAAAAGACCGGGGAAAAAGCTATTTATAACAGTACCTAATATCAGGGGAATGACCATCATGCCGCCGGGAACCTTTTCGATCATTCCTTTAATTTTCATATTGAGCAGGTGATTAAATTAGTTTCTTGGCTAAATCATATGCATTACACAAACTTTTGGTCGATGCAATGCCCTTGTATGCAATGTCGAATGCGGTTCCGTGATCGACAGAAGTTCTTACCATCGGCAAACCTAAAGTAACATTAACCGCCGCTTCAAAATCCAAAAGCTTAATTGGAATATGGCCCTGATCATGATACATGCAGACAACAGCATCATATTGGCCTTTTGTTGCACTGTAAAAAACAGTGTCTGCGGCGATGGGTCCGGTCACGTCCAAGCCTTCTTCTTTTAATTTTTTTACTGCAGGTACAATCTCTTCAGAATCTTCTCTTCCAAAGGAATTATTCTCTCCAGCGTGCGGATTGAGACCGGCAATTGCAATCTTTGCAGATCTACCCATCTTTTTGAGTGCGGCATCAGTAAGTTTGGCGACGTCAATAATTCGCTTTTTTTTAACTTTCGATATCGCTTCACGCAGTGATAGATGTGTCGATGTATGAGTTACAATCAGTTTTTCAGATACGAGCATCATCGTGTAATTTGATGTGCTGCACAGATCCGCCAGAAATCCTGTATGTCCCGAAAAGCCGTCAATTGTCTGCCGAATTGCTTCTTTATTGATTGGCAAGGTAACCAAGGCATCAATTTTTCCATCAAGTGCAAGTTTCGTCCCCAACTCAACATATTTTATTGAAGCATTCCCGGTTTTCTTTGAAATTTGACCTATTGAGATGTCACCTTCACTCAACAGCCCAACATCATACACATTGAGATAGCCGGGTTTGTAATCTCGAATATCTTTTATTCTGTGCAATTTCACATTCAGTTTTAAATGTGAATTACAATAGCTCAAAACAGAGTAGTCCCCAAGTGCGATAAAATCTCCGCCAAGCTTTTCATTCATAAAAGCTTTCAATAAAATTTCAGGCCCTACGCCATTTGCATCGCCAATTGAAATACCGATCATTGATTTGATTCTTTAATAACATTGAATGTTTGTACGATAACATCCTTATTTCCATATCCACCGGGTTTCGTTAGAATTTGAATACTCTGATTTTTAACAGAAGCCATCGAAAGGCCAACCCCGGGTAAAATTTCAGTTAACGGTGCAATAGCATCACAATTCATCCTATCCATTATTCCCATCAACGTATCACCTCCAATTACAAATAGTGATGATATATGCAGTTCGTTGAAAATTTCTGCGATTATAGAGCCAATCTGTTTTGATACTACCTCGTATTCAACTTTATCATTATTCTTATTATTTGGTTCAGCCCGGATATCTGATGAACTCAAAATTACGTTTCTGCCTGCTTGTATCTCCTCATGAATGTCAGTGAGTATTTGCCTGAAATCAGGATCCTTTTTATAATTTTTACTCGAAAGCAGATGCTCCGGCAAGGTGATGATTTTTATTCCTTTTTCATGGGCGAATTTCACCTGATTTAAAGAAATTTTATTCAAACTTCCATTCACCAAAAGAGTGGGTTTATTGAGTTCTGGAAGTTTCAATCGTTTAGATTTTAGATTGAAAAGAACCGGTGTCAATTCACACATAGCTGCAGAACCAGCAATAGATTTATGCAGATTATTTTTTATTAAATCTGTAGCAATTTTTTCCAAATCTTTTACTGATTGACAATCAAAAACCAGGATTCCATTAATTTTTGGGAGCGAATCATACCCAGCCTTATAAATCAAAGAGATCTTTAGATTTGTCTGCTTTTGAAGCAAGTCGGGTAAAAAACTGATTTCTATTGGTTCCAGAGGATCATTACCAAACTCTGTTTGATGTAAAAGTTGTTCTCCTATATAGTGATAACCCTCTTTCGTGAAGCGTTTTAATTTAGGATGAGCAGGTATAAATGGAATGGAGTTCTGACCCGTTTCCTCCTGAAATGCCTGGAGTTCGGCACCAATATTTCCACGCATCGTTGAATCTGTTTTCTTATAAAAATGCTTAATTCCTCGTTCTCTTGAGATTTTTACAACTTGTCCTACTCTTCGAGCAGCCAACCTTTGCTCTATATGCCTGCTTTCTGTGTTATAAACTACAACAGTAGAATCTATTTTTTGTAAGGATTGATGCAGATCCGTACCTGGATTGTGAATAACTCTTGCAGAAATCCCTTGTTTCGCTAACTGTACCCCGGTTTCAATGGCCCCGGTTAAATCATCCGCTATTATTAAAAGCTCAACCATAAAACATTGCCATAAAAACCGTGTAAGCTATCCATAAAAAAAAGCCGACCCTGTTATTCAGAGTCGGCTAGTAATATAATGATTGTTTTAGATGCTGGAGCTCATACTTTTCATGGTTTTAGCCAGGGTACGGGCTTTTCCATTTTTAGTTGAACCGTTAGCTTCAATCTCTAACTTTCTCGCAAGTTGATTCAAAAGGTATACCTTGTCCACATCATCAGCCTGCTCAGCCTCCATCAATCCTTGTCTGATAGAGTTAATAAATTCCATATCATATTCGCGGTTTCGCTCAAGTTGATCCAGGTAGGCATGCATCAATACAAATGTTGGAGGCCATTCATACCTCGGTTGACCCTGTGCATTCAAATAACTGAGCTCCACTGTATTTGCTGCTTCAATCTCGTTTTCAGTCAGAAAATCACTTGGTACGAGCTCAAAAATATCTAACCCGCGGGCAATTTCAGAGTTAACGATCTTTCCGTTATACCAGTAGACTGACCAGCTTCCTCCAAGTTCAGATCGCTCCGGATGAAGCGGCCCGCGATCATGAAATGCGATCTCAATGGGGTTTTCAGGATCGGTCCAATCAAAAATATTGATACCTCCCTGGTACCACGACTGAACCATAATATCCCGACCGGGAATAGGGATGAGTGACCCGTTGTGAGCTACACAATTCTCCTGTGAAGTTTGCGGGGCCGGTATCTTGAAATAACTTTTGAACGCCATGGAATCCTGCTCAACAGTAAAAATTGCATTTGCACCCCACTCCATCGGATCGGATACCCGGCATTTTGGCTGTGTTCCTCCACCCCATTCGTCAGTAAAGAGAACTTTACTGCCGTCATTATTAAATGTTGCCGAATGCCAGTATGCAAAATTAGAATCAGCAACGGCATCAATCCGAACAGGTTTTACAGGATCAGAAATATCAAGCAATAGACCATAACCCTCGCATGCTCCGCCGGCCAATCCAATTTCAGGGTAAAGCGTAATGTCGTGACACTGATTTGGACCTCTGCCATCCGTTTCATCATCTCGCTCAGCCACCACGTCCTGAAGCATTTCCGAAATTCGGCCTCGCAATTCGGAACTGTCTGCTGCTGTTGGCTCTCCCATGCCTCCTCGTTCTTCTACAATATTATTTAAAAACTGTTCTACATATCGATCAGATACAATTCTTTTTTCACCATCTACAACACCTATATACTTTCCACTGTTTTCTGCCTCCATAATATCTGCTTGTGAAAGTCCGTGGGTTGGGGCTTCTTCAAGGTTTTCAAATATTCTGGGTGAATTTACAATTGCCGCCTCCTCGGGACTGTCGAGTGGAACCTGGATGACCTCTATCCTAAAAAGCGCGCTGTTCGGATCCTCATCGGGCATCAAGTTTGAGCAGCCCGGCAACTCTTCTTCCGGCCGAACCATAGCTGATCCCGAAACATATACATACACATTTTCATTATCGTCCGGATCTTTCAGTACAGAATGGGTATGAGAACCGCGGCATGTTTGTACATTCGAGATATATTCCGGATTCCTGATATCAGAAATATCGAAAATTCGAATTCCCCGGAGGCGCTCCTCACTTACTGTCTCTTCAACTCCTTGTGAACCACAGTCAAGCCTTCCTTCGAGGCCCTCCCCTGAAACAAAGAGAAGGTCTTCATAAACGGACACATCACTCTGAGAGGCGGGGCATAGATAATCGACCACCAGCTCAGGAGATTCCGGATTGGAAATATCCCAAACCATAAACCCGTTGAAATTTCCCTGGATCACATAATTTCCTTTGAAAGCTAAATCAGAGTTTACTCCGCCAATAAAATCGATTGGAGGGGGAGTTGATGAGAGTTTTTGCAAGTTCCAGATGGTTTCCTCTGCATCAAAAACCCCCGGTTCTAAACCAACCCTGGGGTCAGGGTCTGGCCGGTTAGCCTCTGAAAATTGAGGAATCGAAGATTGCCCGCCATCTTGAAAAGTGCCGGAAGTTGAGCAACTGATCAATCCTGCGAATATGATAAATACGGTGAGAATTTTGAGATATGGATTACTGTGAACTTTTGAATAAAAGCTTAAAAGATGGTTCTTCGTTTTCATTGAAGGTGCTTATCTTATTGGTTTTTAGTTGTTTAAAGATGAATTATTCGTTCATTTCCCTGAGCATCAGCTCCATTCGTTCAATTTCTGTAGTTTGATCCGCCTGGATATCCGAAGCTAACCGAAATATCTGCTGATCCTGGGCAGCACCATCTACGGTGAAAAGATTTTCAACCATAACCACGGCTCCTTCATGATGCGCAATCATATATTCCAGGAACGCGCGATCAAAGTCTTTCCCTTCCTGTTCAGATAAATCATTGAGCTCCTCTTGGGTAAGCATCCCCGGCATCCCGGAGTGATCCATAGCCGAATGGCCCGAATGGGAATGAGACATTTGTTGATGAGAAGATGCTGCTTCTTCTGCTGGCTCCATCACGATGTTTAATATCAAGCCGTCAATTTGAACGGCCGGTACCGGTTGATTTCGGTCGCCCAACCACTTCTGCATCGATTGAATTTCATCTTTTTGAGCATTGATGATTCTTGATGCAAGTCTTTGAATTGCCGGACTCGCATTATTTTTGGGAGCCAGGTCAGACATAATCAGCGCTTGTGCATGATGTGAAATCATACCGACCATAAAATCTACATCCGCCTGAGTAAACTCCATTTTGGAGCTATCAATTCGAGACCAGTAGAGCTCTTCAAGACGTTGATTTGAATCTGTACTCTCCGGCCTGGTGATATCGTAATTCGAATCCCCGGAAGTTTGCTGAGATGCAGAACATGCAGAAAGTGTACACGCAATGAAAAAAATTAAACTAAAAGTTGAGCAGCTCGGGATATCCAGAAAACTGAATTCCTTTTCAAAAACAGAAAACCTATACATCTACTTTATATAAAAAATTTGTTTTACCATTTATATTTATCGACAGTCGAATATAAGAAGAGAGTAATTAAAAAATCTTAATTCTATTCTCTTGCATCCGTTTTGGTTTAATATCCAATCGCCTGGCCATCTTTCCTGGATTCGGATGCGCCGTAGTAAAACGTGCCGTCAAACATGATCCCCTGGAATCCGCCAAATCTTTCAAAACCATATTTCACATCATGGCCCATTTTTAAGAGGCTTCTTACCGTTTCATAACTAAACCCTGATTCCAATTCCGTTGATCCGGTTCCGCTGCCTGAATGCCGGATTCGCGGAGCATCACTTGCTTCTTGCAGGTTCATTCCGAAGTCAATCACATTGAGCAAAATTTGTACGTGACCCTGAGGCTGCATAGAGCCACCGGTCAGTCCGAAACTGATGTAGGGTTCTCCTTCTTTTGTCAAGAAAGCGGGAATAATTGTGTGAAATGGACGCTTTCCGGATGCATAAGTGTTTACATGATTTTCCTCAAGCGTAAACCCTGTTCCACGATTTTGGAGAGCAAATCCCAAATCCGGCGGAGTGATCAGTGAGCCAAACATCCAGGAATTACTTTGGATGAGTGAAACCATATTTCCTTCATTATCGGCGACGGTCAGGTAGATTGTGTGATTATTTTCTTCCAAGCCGGGGCCGTAATCCTGAACCCAGTCATCACGGATTTCCTCTCTACGCAAATCGGCATATTCTTTCGACAAAAGCGTATCAATTGGGAGTTCACTGAAATCCGGATCGCCGTAATATTTGCTCATATCTGCATAAGCCAGTTTTTTCGCTTCTGTATAGTAGTGAACATGCTGCGGGCTGCCAAAACCGTATTCAGACAAATCATAACCTTCCAGAATATTCAAGATCTGCAGGACCGACATCCCCTGTGCATTTGGCGGAATTTCCCATACATCATACCCCCGGTAATTCACCGAAACCGGATCAACCCATTTCGACGAGTGATTTTCAAAGTCCTCCATCGTCAGATAACCTCCTTTTTCACGCACGTGCTCAACAATCTCTTCAGCGATCTCGCCTTCATAGAATGCGCTGCGTCCTTCATCAGCGATCATCTCGTACGTTGCCGCCAGCTCACGGTTAATTCTTACATCTCCTTTATTATGAAATTCACCACCCGGTCGATACAGTTCGCTGAAATTGGGAAGATCTTGCTCCCAGTCAAAATCATCCGGCAGGGTGTAGCCTCGAATCAAATCCCGCTCCAGGTAATCATACATTTCGGCTATAGTTGATGTAACGGCAATTCCCTCGCGAGCATAATCAATAGTGGGGCGGAGAACGGATTCCATATCCAGTTTTCCGAATCGTTCCTGGAGCTCAAACCAGCCATCGACCGTACCCGGAACGGTAACTGAATGCGGGCTTGATGCGGGTATACTACTCAATCCCTGATCTTTCAAATCCTGTAGTGTTAAATTCACCGGCGATTTTCCGCTGGCGTTCAGGCCATATAATTTTTGATCTTCCTCACTCCAGATAATCACGAACATATCACCACCAATTCCATTCATAGCAGGATCAGCAAATCCCAGGAATGCGTTTGCTGCAATCGCTGCATCAGCGGCAGAACCACCCTGCTTTAGGATATCAATGGCAATCTGGCTCGCTAATGGGTGATTTGTAGCTGCCATCCCATGCCGTGCAATCACTTCCGACCGGGTTGTAAATAGTTCACCGGAAAGACGATCCTGGGCATCTGCTTGTACAAATAAGCTGAGACAAAGAATTGAGAGAAGAGCAATAGATTTGATGTATCTGAGCATAAAAAATGTTGGAATTGTTTATCTGTTGGAATCACACAATATCATAGAAATGCAGATAAAATTCAGGCTGAACGTGTAAAAAGCTGTTTTAATTTGTTTGATTTCTAAGATAAATCTTCAAAATCGAACCTGCTCCTATGGAAATATCTACTTCAACTATATTTTTCGCCATTATGTAAAATTCAGGTTACATTTCAATTGGATTATGCGGCACAATATCTAACATATATGGAGAATAGATCATTAGACTCAATCATTAAAAAGAACCTGGAGCAATTTCCAGATGTATCTATGGGAATTCTTTATGGTTCTGCTGTTACAGGTAAAATAAAAATGGACAGTGATATTGATCTTGCAATTTCCGGGAGAAAATCACTTCCGAAAGATATCCTGATCAACATCGTTGAAATTTTAGCTAAAGACCTTAACAGGCCGATTGATATTGTTGATCTCAAAGAAACTAATGGAACATTGCTGCACCAAATAATTACCAAAGGCCAGTTAATTTATTGCACGGATCGTAATCTTTACGCAGAGCTCATAAAAAAAATGCTATATAATCAAGTCGACATGATGCCTTACCATGATCGAATCTTAAAAGAAAGACGAGAAAAATGGATCAACGAGTCATAAAAGAAAAACTAGAATCACTTCGCAGATGTTACAGGAGGATTGAAGAAAAAAGACCCGAATCTGCCGAAGAATTACAAGATAATTTTGATCTGCAAGATATTTTATCTGTCAATATAGAGAGAGCCGTTCAATTATGTGTTGATATTGGAACTCACATCATTGCCAATTCAGAGTTCCAGGCACCAACCAGTTTAGGTGAAACCTTTGAGATCCTTGAAGAAATGGAAATCCTGGATTCAAAAATTGCGAACCAAATGAAAAAAGCTGTTGGATTTAGAAATATCGCTGTTCATGCTTACAGGGAAATTAATTGGGACATAGTTTTTCATATAAGCCATAAAGGTCTGCATGATCTCAAAGCTTTTGCTAAACGTATTGATGAACATATCTCTTCCTGAGATTTCAATCTCAGTCATTTTTTGGATTTACTCTTCAAAAAGCTGAAACGTTTCAGACGGAATATGCGCCGCTTCAAAAATACTGTCCATCTCTGAAACAATGTCCGGATACTGCTCGGCTACATTATTCTCCTCAGACAAGTCTTCCGAGAGATTGTAAAGCTCAATCGGAGCATCTCTGTTCTCCCGAACTCCCAACCTCACAGCTTTCCAATCGCCTTTACGGATGGCCTGCTTTCCACCCTGCTCATGAAATTCCCAGTATAAATATTCGTGAGATTCCTGGTCGCCGGTTCCCAAAAGTGTCGGTACCATTGAAATGCCGTCAATTCCAACCGGGGCATTGATTCCTGCCAACTCTGTGAATGTCGGCATCATATCCTGGAAACCCGAAATATGATCGCTGGTTTGATTTCTTTCGATTTGCCCCGGCCACCAAGCAATCACAGGAACTCGTATTCCGCCCTCGTACAAATCCCGCTTCCCTCCGCGCAATTCCCCATTAGAATTGTGCATGGAATAATGGTAACCTCCTTCAGAATAGGAGCCGTTGTCGCTTGAGAATATTACCAATGTGTTTTCGCTAATACCCTGCTCCTCAAGTTTGTCCAAAATTTCACCTACCCTGGCATCGAGATAGGTGACCATCGCGGCGTATGTTGCTTTTGGCATCTCTGAATTCACATAGTGCGATTGTGGCGTAGGCTCTTCTTCAAAAATGCTCTCCCCATTTTCATCGAGATACATCTCCAGATATTCATCCGGCACCTCAAGCGAAGCATGCGGAATGGGTGAAGGATGATATATAAAGAAGGGTTGATCGGAATTTTCTTCAATAAATGTAATTACCCGTTCCTGGATCACATCGGGGGCATAGGTTTCAGCCACGATTGGCGGCCCTGATCCCGGATGTCGATCGGGATCATCATTTACTTGGTTTCCTTCAAGGGGTACACGTTGCAATTCACTTCCTTTCTGGTCCAAAAACAAAAACTCGGGATAGTAATAATGAGCTCGGCGCTGACCTAAGTATCCAAAGAACGTATCAAAACCCTGCAATGACGGCATCCCCTCTGATCCTGGATATCCAAGCCCCCATTTTCCGAATGCACCGGTTGCGTAACCTGCATCCTTCAAAACTTTTGGTATCGTTTGAGTACCATACTGTAATGGGTATTGCCCAATCGGCAACACCTCATTATTTCCCCTTATGGGAGCGTGTCCCGAATGCAGGCCTGTCATCAAAATCGACCGTGCAGGGGCACATACCGTACTCCCCGAATAATGCTGAGTAAATCGCATTCCCTCTTCGGCCATACGATCCAAATTGGGTGTTTTGATGTTTTCCTGGCCGTAACTCCCTAAATCACCATACCCCAAATCATCAGCAAGGATATAGATGATGTTTGGTTTTTGTATTTCATCTTTGGGAGGTTTTTGTGCACAACCAACTGTAAATGATAGTATTAAAATTAGATGAGAAATAAAGCTAATCGACTTATACATAAACAATCTTAATTTACCCTTTAGCAATAAAGTTGCATCTATAATAGCATATAAAGGGCGTAAATGCTTAGGCTAGAATAATAAATTCATGTTTACTGACCCTTCACGTTTAGAATCCAGGCTTTATATTCGAACGACAACTTAATCATCATTAAAGCCCCGATATTTAATTGAAATATTATCTTCCAAAGTCATCTATTTCTTCAGGCCAATATTTCTTCATCTCTTCCGGTGTTGGCTCATTTAATGGCCTTACGATCCTAAACCCTAAGAATTGTGCACTTGTATGCCACCACAAACTCTTGGGTATTTGCGGATCCAACCTTTTCCAGTCAGAGTTTGAAGCTCTCCTCTTGTTACAAGAAACCTCCGATTCAGCATCCATCCACGACGCCCCTCTCACAGCTCTCGGGTATAACTCTGTAGGTTTAAACCATGGATTTTTGACTGGTTCTGAACCCATATTTTCGATTTTATGGATATAGTCTTGGTAAAATTGATCAGTTGTCCACTCTGCTATATTTCCGGGCATATCATAAAGCCCAAATTGATTTGGCTTTTTTGTACCAACTTTCTGATAAGTTTGGTTGCTATTCTCCCTGTACCAAACTTGTTCTTTAAGATTTAGATCTATGGTTTCATCATTCGCTTTACAAGCATACTCCCACTCAGCTTCGGTGGGGAGTCTATAAAATTTTCCCGTTTTTGCAGTCAACCATTTTGTGAACATTGATGCTGTATAATGAGTCATACTAATTGCCGGGTATCCATCCGTCCCCATTCCGAAACTCATGTCAACATATGGAGGGGTCGGTAATGAAATTACATCAGCATTTACACCTATATCGGCACCCGGCAAACTCTCTTCCTGTAAATTGCTCATTACCTCAGTTGAGAACTGATAGTATTGCTCCCAGGTAATTTCATATGAACCCATCCAAAAAGAATTGACTTCAACATCTACTTGTTGTGAATTTTCATTCTCATCTCCCATAACAAATGTGCCGCCTTCTATTGGAACCATTTGAATAGGAGCGTTGATATCAACGTTATACGGAACAAATGAACTTTGAGCGTGCAGAAAATGGGTAAAAAGTAAAGTAATTAAGGATGTGAGGATTGAAAATTTTACGATCGATCTATTAACAGATTCATTACGAATACTTTGTACCATGAAAAGAGAAAACTTCTTTAAAAGTATTTTTTGATGAACAGAATGATAAAGCAGTTCAACATGCTGTAACTTTTATTCAATTACAGCATGTTGAACTTTTTAGAAGGTTGGAAATAGAGCTTTGAGTTCTTCAGTTGTCGCAGCTCGTCCGTATTCAGAAACTTGAAATGCTTCAGCGTGTTTAATTCTATTCCCATCATTTTCACCATATAATTCGATGAGCATAGCCCTGTACTTATCTGCGACATCTACACTTCGATTCATCAAATTATCAATCCTCAATCGCAAACGGGTAGATTCGTCTTCAGGCGGATTATCAGCTCGTCCATATGTCCATGAATCAATGTCAGAAAACTGTGAAGGCATCTGTTCTAACGCCTCTCTTTTTTTGTCAATAACATCATCTATACCAACGACCAAATCTGGTTCAAATGGCAATGGCCTTTGAAAATTATCACTGTAATAGAGAACTACAGGACTTCGGGGTAGTGGAGGTGTGTCGGGAGTAAAGAATTTTGCTTCTACAAGTATTATGGAATCATCCACCAAAATACCGCTATATCGATGATCGGCATGATATGTATATCTTCTATGTACCATCACTATATCTGCCTGCCAATCACGAATGAGCCTTGTAACTTTTTTTCGGTTTTCTAGTGTGGGCATCAATTCACCGTCGTGAACATCCATTACTTCGGTTTCTATTCCTAAAATCTCAGCAGCAGCTTCGACTTCTTTCATCCTCCTAATGGCTAGTTCTCCCCCTGACATTCCAAAATGTCCTATATCTCCATTTGTCATTGAAACACATTTAAAAGCGTGTCCCGCTTCTGCCCATAATGCTCCAACTCCACCTGCTGAAATTTCACAATCATCCGGGTGGGCACCAAATGCAATGATTCTCAGTTTGTCGGTATCGTCTTGAGACATAATACTACCACAACTAACCAATAAATAAATGATTGTTAAACAGAGTATCCGCATGATTTAGCTAATTAGAATATGATTTGATGATTTTCAGCCTACAACCGGTGCAATTTGATCTTCAGAGATAACACCACCCGGTAATTCCATAATATCAATTTTCTTAAAATGGATCTCTGAACCCTCAGATTCAGGACATATATACCCTTTTTTTCTTTCCGGTGAGCGTATTCCATTTACAAATTTACCATTTACAGAAAGTTTTAACGTCCCATCGACACAAACCACGATATATCGATTCCACTCTCCTGTTCCATTTACCCTTTTTTCCAGTGAATAGCTTCTACCCCTTGCAATTTCGGATGGGTTATCCGGAGTTGTTCCTTCCAGTTCCATCACCGGGAATAGGTGCCCATGAACATATTCATCTGATCGATTATTAATTTCTGCCCATTGAGGATCCAGCATTTGAACTTCCATTCCAGTTGGGAACGGTGTGTCTGCATGTGGTGTGCCATTCGCCCATACAAAAAAGCCTGAATTTCCTCCGGGTTTCATGTGCCTCCACTCGATATCCAGTATAAAATTTTCATACTGTTTCTCTGTTCTCATAACACCAATCGGTTCGCCGGTACACTTCAACAATCCGTCTTCAACCCACCATGTATCGGGAGAGGTATTCATATCAACAAAACCGTCCAGGTTTTTACCATTGAATAAAGGTTTGAATTGTAAATCACCATTTTGATATTCAGCAGCATTACTATTGTCTGAAAAAAGTGCGTTAGCACCCAAATAAGATGTTGTAATTGCTGTAGTTGATTTTAAGACACGCTTTGTAAATTCTCTTCTGTTCATAATGACCTGTTAGTTAAGTTCTTTGATGTATAAATTTTTAAACCATAAAGGAGTACCATGACTTTGTAATACTATTTGACCTTCTGCGGGAGCCGGCCTTTCATAATTTGCCCAATAATTTTCTTGTATAGCACCGTCCACTACCATCTCCCCATTAAGCTGTACCCAAACAGAATCGGAAACCATTCTTATAACCATTCTATTCCATTCACCCACCGGCTTATCGGCAGTAACTATGGGTTCAACATTCGGATCATTATTATAAAGCCCTCCGGAACCAACCCCTTGATGGTGAGGATCCCAAATTTGCACTTGCGGCATATTTCTCAAAAAAATACCACTATCTCCTTTAGGGCCGATTTTCCAATCCATTACCAATTCGAAATCTGCATATTCCTCAATGGTCTCAATGTTACCTATATCACGAGTACCGTCGTATAATAGCATCCCGTCTTGCATGTACCAGTGGGTAAATGTCTCCTCATTTACTTGTGATAGCAGCTGCTGTAACTCGGTTTCATTCATGCCCTCCGTTAATTCCGGTATCTCTCTCGGATCTTCAGCTATCTGGCCTTTCCATGCATTGAGATTATTTCCCAGCAATGCAACGTAACCATCATTTTCAAGCTCCATCGATGTTCTGAAATCATTTTCTCCCTTCTCTCCAACACATCCCATAAAACAGAGAATTGTGAGTAATACCAATAGCGAGAAAGATAGTTTATATTGATTCATAGAAATGATATAAGGGTAATTAAACAAATAGACTGAGATTTAAAGATGGAAAACATTCAATTCATATTTATTCTACAATCGGGGCCGATTGATCTGCACCCAATATACCTCCGGGAAGCTCCATGATATCAATTTTTCTAAAGTGCACTTCAAACCCTTCTGATTCCGGGCATATATAACCCTTTTTGCGCTTTTCAGATCGCATTCCATTAATAAACTTCCCATTTACTGAAAGTTTAATTACACCATCTACACACGTCAGTAAATATCTATTCCACTCTCCTGCGCCATTTACCCTGAATTCAAGAGGATTACTTCTCGACGGACTTATTTCAAATGGATGATCCGGTGTAGTACCTGTTAAACCACTGACCGGAAACAATTGGCCATGTGCATAATCCTCAACGATATCTCGAATTTCTGCAATTCCCGGGTCAACCATTTGAACTTCTAAACCTGTTGGAAAAGGTCTTTCTTCATATGGTTCTCCATCCGCAAGAATAAAAACGCCGGAATTCCCCCCCGGCTCCATATGTCTCCATTCTATATCAAGAACAAAATTCTCGTATTGTTTTTCAGTACGAATGACACCGATGGGATCGCCAGTACATTTCAATATGCTATTCTCCACGTACCAGGTATCTGCAGACGTGTTTACATCAACAAAACCGTCCAAGTTTTTTCCATTGAACAATTTTTTGAATTTGAAGGCATCTGTTTCCTCATCCCGGGCTCTGTTGCCCAAATTCGTTAAGGCATTTGCACCTCCAAACGAAAGCGATCCAAACAGGAGATTTTTAGCAAATTTTCTACGATTCATGAGCCATGATGCTTTGTCTAAGAATTTTAAAAAGATGTGAAATTTTGCTTTATGAATACCGGTTAGCGGGGGCTGGTGAACTTCCCTGCACCGGGGGTTTTTCTGTGATACTCGAAACGTTGCCAAATTCATATGTTTCAGGCCCAAGGCGCATATCCGAATTCAGGATTTCATCCCACGTAATCTCATCCCCTGTATAAGCAGCCATACGTCCCATAATTGCCATACGAGTTGAATTCACCTGTAACTCAGAATCGTTAACGTACTTATCGGTTCTAATACCGGTGATCAGTTCTACGTGTTCCTGAACAAACGGGTCTGTAACTTCCCACTCGGAATTAGTTTCATTAGCATCCGGGTAGGGATATTCCCAAAGTATATTACCATTATAATCGTATATGGTACCTCCGCAATCTGCATAACCTTTGGTTCCCTTTATCATCTCAATCCGACCTGATTCAGCGTTATTAATCTGACGAGTGGCTCCGTGCACTTTTATGCCATTCTCATATTCATACACAATACTAAAGTAATCGAATTGGTCACCTGATATTCTCTGCTGTCTTCCTCCGTATCCGTATGCCCGCACGGGATTTTTTCCAATGTGCCAGTTAATCAGATCAAGATGATGGATATGCTGCTCAGTAATATGGTCTCCGGATAGCCACGTAAAATTGCCCCAATTACGAAGCATATATTCTAAATCAGTCCATTCAGGTTTACGTTCAACCCACCACAATGCACCCCCATTACGTACTGCCTGTCCACCAATAATTTCTCCAATCATACCTTCAGAAACTCGCTTGTGAGTTTCGATATAATCTTTACTGTAGCGTAAGGCTGTACCACTTACCATATTTAGTTTTTTATCTATGGCTTTTTGAGTGGTTTCCATCATTATACGAGCCCCAACCGGATCTACGGCAACCGGTTTTTCCTGGAACACATGTTTGCCGGCTTCAATAGCTGCTTTTACATGTTGTGGTCTAAAATGAGGCGGAGTAGCAAATAAGACGACATCTACATCTGAATCTATTACTTTTTGATAGGCGTCAAAACCTATAAAGCAGTTTTCATCCGCAACTTCCACTCCACGGCCCCTTTTCAAGTTATCTCGACATTTGTCTAGTTGATCTTGAAAAACATCGCCTAAGGCAACAATTTCCAAATTAGGACCCGCATCAAGAAAATTAATGGCCGCCCCGGTTCCTCTGCCACCACATCCAACTAAACCTGCCCTTATTAATTCCCCGTCAGGAGCCTGACTTTGAATCATTGGGGCTTTTGGTAGATAATGGTTTTTACTGCTTGTGGCATTTGAACCTTTGAAAAGTAAACCCGTTGCTCCAAATGCTCCGAGAGTTCCTTTTGCAAATGTGTTTAAAAATTCTCTTCTACCCTGTTTGCTATCTTTCATGTTATAGAATATCGGTAGTTACTAAGTTTGAAGTAATCAGCTGTACCTGTTGGCCGGTGCAGGTGCAGTTCCAACTTTAGGAGGTTCATTCGGAATCTCATAAGATCGCCCAAATTCAACACTGCTTGGACCTAATCTTAAATCGGAGGTAAGAATTTCATCCCATGTGATTTCTCTGCCTGTATAAGCAGCCATTCTGCCCATGATTGCAATTCGAGTAGACTTAATTTGTTCATCTGAATCATTGATATAATTGCCGGTTCTAATCCCGGTAATTAACTCAACATGTTCTTGAACAGACGGGTTAGGAACCGTCCAGATGGACTCAGTGCCTTCATCAGGATGTGGATACTCCCAAATTACATTTCCGTCATGATCATAAAGAGTACCACTTGCATCAGCATACCCTTTTGTACCTGTAATTACTTGTTCTCTTCCATTATCACAATCATTTATTTGGCGAGTGGCACAGTGTACTTTTTTACCGTTTTCATATTCGTACACTATACTAAATTGGTCGAATTGATCTCCGGATATTCGCTGTTGTCTGCCTCCATATCCAAAGGCTTTAACCGGTTGACTTCCCACATGCCAGCTCATTACGTCTAATTCATGAATAAACATTTCTACAATGTGATCACCCGACAACCAAGCGAAATTTCCCCAATTGCGAAGCATATATTCCATATCCGACCAACCCGGTTTTCTCTCAACCCACCAGAGTGCACCTCCATTTCTCTTAATATCAGCACCAACAACCTCTCCAATAAAACCTTCACGAACACGTCTCTGTGTCTCTACATAATCTTTTTGATAACGACGTATTGTGCCACTTACCATGCACAGATTTTTTTCTCGTGCTCTGGCTGCTGTTTCCTCCATTAACCTGGCACCAACCGGATCTACCGCAACCGGTTTCTCCTGGAAAACATGTTTTCCGGCATCAATAGCCGCTTTTACGTGCTCCGGACGAAAATATGGTGGTGTAGCAAACAAGACCAGGTCAACTCCCGAATCAATTACTTTTTGATAGGCATCAAAACCTACAAAACAGTTCTCATCCGCAATTTCAACCCCTCTTGCGCGCTGTAAATTTGTTCTACATTTATCTAATTGATCCTGAAATGCATCAGCCAATGCTACGATTTCAAGATTGGGTCCGGCATCCAGAAAATTGACGGCCGCACCTGTACCTCTGCCTCCACAACCAACAAGACCCGCTCTTAAGGTCTCTCCATCCGGAGCTTGTTCGGACATTGACACAAAAGGTTCACTGATAGTATTGGTACTCCCGCAGCTTGTTAAAAAAGAAGAAGCACTTATCACACCTACAGAACCTAAAGCAAGTGTTGATAAAAAATCTTTTCGGGATTGTTTATTTTTCTCCATAATTCAGAAAAGCTTTAGATATTATTCATATTAAAAAACCCGTGACTTTGTAACTGCCACGGGTATTTTTGAATTTATTAATAACCGGGATTATTGGTAGTAATCGCCGAGTTACTATTCATTTCATCAATTGGTATTGGCCAAAGTGTATCTCTGCTAGAATTGAAGCTGCGTGTAAAACCGGTATCATGAAGGTACCATTCACCAGCATCATTTCTGAAATACGCCCCTCGCACTAAACCTTCTTTCTCACTGGCAATACCCCAACGGTTAATGTCAAATAACCTGAGCCCTTCAAAAGCGAGTTCAACTGCCCGTTCATTGCGAACAATTTCTCTCATTTCAGCTTGAGTCTTACCGGATGTGATAGCCGGCATTTCAACAGTCGGACGCTGACGTATTGCATTAATAGCATCGTAGACAGACTGGTCGATTTCATCCAACTCAATTTTTGCTTCAGCATACATGAGTAAGACATCACCGTATCTGATATGAATTAAATTTATTGAACCATTACCCGGGTTGGCATTGTCATTTTCCCAGTCAACCCATTTTTTCAGGTTGTACCCGTGATCCGTTGCACCTTCACTAACCAGAATTCTGTCAGCTGTAGGGCTATCGGGGGTAGAATCATAGATGGAATTACCAATAGGAGCACCGGTATAGTATACCGTGGCGTCCCATCTTGGATCAATATTTTCATAAGGATCGTCCGGATTTTGCGGCCCGTTAAATTCCATCAGTTCATACAACTTATGAACAGGTTCTACAACCGAACTTCCACCTATAGAGGCAGCAGAATATCCAAACGCACCATAGACATCGCCGCCCTGTGCATATTGTCGGTCAAAAATAATTTCAGATGAATTTTGACCTTCATACTGGAAGAGTCCGCTGTAGCTTGGATATAAGCTGTAGATACCGAGATCCATCACGGCTTTTGCAGCATCTCTTGCCATTGTCCAATTGTTATTTCGAATAGCAATTCTTGCTTTAAGTGCATGTGCAGCACCAATGGTTGCTCTTCCAATATTATCGCCACTGTAAGCTATAGGAAGTGAGTTATTGCTGATAATATTATCCAACTCAGAGACCACAAAGTCTACGATTTGCTGTTTATCACTTCTGCCCACTCGCTCGTCGATATTGATGGGTTCTGTAATTAAAGGAACTCCTCCCCACAGGCTTGATAACTGAGTATAAAAATAGGCTCTCAGAAACCTGGCTTCTGCTTCGACACGGTTCAAAACATCCTGATTTCCAACTTCGATCTGATCGATATTGGCTATCACGTCATTAGCTTTTCTTATACCTCTGTAATACCGATTCCAAATGCTTTCGATGGCACTGTTGGAAGGGTCGATATTACCGGCACCCACATCGTGAAGGGTTCCGGGACCGGAAGCAGCCCTGAAACCAATATCGGTTACGGCATCAAGCTGTTTAATCATTGTCTGATCATCAAGCTCACCATAGGCTGCATTTACCGCAGTAACGGCATCGCTTTCCCTTTGCCAATAAATGTCCTCTGACACAGAACCTGTTGGCAACATATCTAATCCATCGTCGCAAGCAGTAAAAAATGCGACTACAATTAAGAGTGTGAATACTAGATACTTATTCATAATTATATCTTTTAAAATTTTTTAAAATGTTACGTTAACGCCCATGGCAACTTTCTTGGTGTGAGGGAAGAATTGACTTCGCCCTCTGGGTGTTTCTGGATCAAACAGGTCAGTCGGAGTAAATGTTATGAGGTTTTCACCGGTAACAAAGACTCTAAGATTTCTTAAGTACGACTGATTGACTGTGTAACCAAGCTGAAAGTTTTTCAATCTCAGATACTTCGTATCCTGAATCCAAAAATCTGATTCCTGTAAGTTCCAGGTATTACCTGCCGTTACAATAGGCCACGTACCTTCCGGATTCCTTTCTGGGTGGTATGTTTCTTCAGCCATAACTGCCGGAATATAGTTTTGCCAGTTTGGTCCTTCCATCAGCGCTCCATCGAGTGTATGTTTCTGCTGTAAAACACCCTGCCAGAACATAGAGAAATCGAACCCTTTGAAAGAAGCACCAAAGTTAATTCCGAACTCATACCTGGGATCTTCATTACCCATGATATACTGGTCTCCATTTTCACCGAATGACTGGGAGATTTGACCATCACCATTCAGATCTTCATAGATAATGTCGCCAACTCCAACGTTTGGATTCACAGTAGCTGGATATTGTTCCAGATCTGCCTGACTTCGATAGAGTCCCGGAGATCGAAGACCTCTCAATGAGTTGATGGAATGTCCTTCAGCCCATACTGTAAATTTATCCGGGAAGAATGGTCCCTCACCGCTCAGACTTTCAATTGTATTCACAACATCTGAAAAGCTTACACCAACAGTATACTGGAACCCTTGATCCATTCGGGGTTGACTATTGTAATTCACTTGCAATTCCCAACCTACATTCGATACTTCAGCTGCATTTTGCGTAGGCGGGCTTACACCGATAGTCGCCGGAATTGGAAGGTCTAACAAAATATCTTCGGTGTAATTCCAAAAATATTCACCAATAACCTCAATTCGGTCATCTGCAAACCCTAAATCCAAACCAATATTACTCATGGTTGTGGTTTCCCAGGTAATATTTGGGTTTCCTGCACTTGTTACAGCCGCTCCGGGTGTAACACTGCCATTAAACTGATAGGGCTGATTCAGGTTGTAGATGTTCATGAATTGGTACAATCCAATTTCTTGGTTACCAAGCTGTCCCCATGAAGCTCTCAAACGGAGATTGCTAAACAGGTCAACTTCATCCATAAAACTTTCACTGGAAATTCTCCAACCGGCAGAGAAAGAAGGGAAGAGTCCCCATCGATTTCCATCACCAAATCTTGACGAACCATCATATCTAAGATTGGCTTGAACCGAATATCGATCATCATAGGAGTAATTCACACGTCCAAAGAATGATCGTAATCTCCATTCATTATTATAACAGCTTCCAGCAAATTCACCCGGATCGTTGTACGACCTACATGTGCGCTGATCACCGGCATCCCCTGCACTAAGATCTCGCAACTCGTTATTGAAGAAATTTGCACGTCCTGCAGAAGTCACTTCAGAGCTATTATAAATTTCTTCATAACCAATTAATCCACTTATATCATGGATGCCAAAATCTTGGTCATAATTTAAATACAATCTCTGGCTTAACTCTTCCTTGCTGTAGTTTGCTTCTTGCAATGTATTGGTTCCAAACCAACCACTTGCAGCTACAGTTTGTCCGGTAACCGGATGAATCATTCCGGATCTTGATTCACGGAAAATAGTTTCATCCGTATTGATAAGATTTGCGGTAAAATCACCCTCGATATTTAAATAATCGGTTAATTGATATCTGAGGCCTACTTTACCGAGAATATCATTACTCAATCGTTGAGTCTCACCGGAATTAGCCATTATAAATGGATTCCAGCTTCCGAATAACAGGTCTCCTGTTGCATCTTGCCCATCCGGAAAACTCATAATTGCATTCCGGTTAATATGCAGAATTCCCTGAGTTATTCTTTGGGGTCTAAAACCCGGCCCGGTTACATTTCTATTTCGATAAAGCAGGTTTGTAGTCAGAGTAAGATCATCTCTGAGATAAAAATCCGTGTTTAAACGAAGACTTGCCCGTTTGTTATTAAAATTCTGGATCACTCCATCAGTGTCTGTATAGTTCATCGAAGCATAGATTCTGCCAATATCGCTTCCTGTTGAGATTGACAAGGCGTGATTTTGCTCAAATGCGTTATCTTGAAAGACACCTTCTTCCCATTCGGCCCAAGGATATTGAAGCGGGTTTGTACCGGCAACAACATTCTGAATGTAATCTTCACTATACGTAGGTTGTCCACCCGCATTTACCTGGGCCTCATTCTCCAACCTCATCCAGTCTTCTTTGCCCGCACTATCTGGCCAACCCAGTAAGTTCTGCACACCGATGTGATTGTTATAAGTTACAGACATACCCGACGATTGACCTCGTTTCGTCTCAATCAAAATAACTCCGTTCGCAGCTCTTGACCCATAAATCGAGGCTGATGCAGCGTCTTTTAGAACTGAAATTGATTGAATTGCACTTGGCTCAACGGTTGATAAGGATTGCTCCACACCATCAATTAATACAAGTGGATTTGCATTATTCAATGTACCGGTACCTCGAATCCGGGCTATTGTATTCTCCTCTCCCGGTTGACCACCTCCGTATTGGATTTGTAAACCAGGTGTTATACCTTGCAGCGCTAACGCAGGGTTGGTTAACGGCCTCCCTTCAACTTCTGCTCCCTGAATTGAGCTAACAGCACCCGTAACGTCGGCCCTCTCCTGAGTTCCAAACCCTACCACAATCAATTCTTCAAGTAGTGCTACATCTTCTTGAAGTTCAACATCAAGGCCTTCACTAATGTGTGAAGAGGTAATTGATATAGTTTGAGCTTCATAGCCTATATAGGAGAAAACTAAAACCGTCCCGGGGCCGTCAACATTTAAAGAAAATGATCCATCCATTCCAGTAGTTGTACCGGTGGATGTACCTTGGATGACTACATTCACTCCCGGCAATTCCTGACCGGATACAGCATCTGTAACAGTACCCTCAACGGATACGTCTTGCGCAAAGGCTAAGCCTACAAAAGCAA
Organism: Rhodohalobacter sulfatireducens; assembly: GCF_022012475.1. GTDB lineage: Bacteria > Bacteroidota > Rhodothermia > Balneolales > Balneolaceae > Rhodohalobacter > Rhodohalobacter sulfatireducens. Next base: position 162,925 of record NZ_JAKLWS010000002.1, on the reverse strand, counting down.
ATGTTAATATTAATGTTAATAGTAATTTATTCTTCATAATTAAGTCCTCACAATCCTTTCAGTTCTTTTTGATTAGATGGTCTTGTTTGGGTTAAGGTTTTTGATTACTGAAATCAGAATTTTTTTTTATACATATATTTTCTGATCTACACTAATAACAAAACTAAAAAAAAGTTATAAGTCAATAAAAAAAGTGATATCTGACTATAAATAATTTTTACTTCTCATCTTTGAATTTTACTTCATTTTTTTATTAAAAAACAAGAATAAATTAAAATTTTTAGTTAAATAAATTCTCAAATAAAATTTTTAATCTCCTTCTAATGCAAATAGACGTTAAATTTATTTTTATGTTGCGTTCAAACTTATTTTTACTTTCTTTTTTAACTATGTAATGCTTAAAAAAGAGTAATATCTAAATACATAAAATGAAAAAAACCACCATTGCCCGATTCTGCATTATGATGTTTTTCCAATTTTTTATTTGGGGGGCATGGTACACATCTATTGCTATCTATATGGGTAATGAAGGGATGGGGAATTTGACCCATTGGCCATACACTGTGAACCCTATAAGCGCAATCATTGCACCTTTTATAGTAGGTTTAATAGCTGACAGATACTTTGCTACAGAAAAGGTCCTTGGGATTCTTCACATCATTGGCGCCATTTTTATGTTTTCTGCTCCATTTGCTTCTGATTACCCTCTTCTCTTTATTCTTTTGATATTTGGGCATTGCTTGTGTTACATGCCCACCTTGAGCTTATCTAACTCCATCACTTTTCACCATATTAATGACCAACAATCTGAATTTCCCGTAATCAGGGTTTTTGGCACTATGGGTTGGATCATTGCCGGCCTGGTCGTTAGCTTTGGATTGGGGATATTTGTTTCAAATGGGCTGAAACCGGAGCAAACATCACTGCCAATATTCCTCTCAGCTCTTTTTAGTCTACTTTTGGGTGTTTATGCATTTACCCTTCCTCATACTCCTCCTAAAGGCTCCAACACTCCCGTTTCATTGAAAAGTATCTTTGGAATTGATGCCTTCAAACAGTTGGGTAGTCGTTCTTTTTACATTTTCCTGATGTGTTCACTCCTTATCTCGATCCCTTTAGCTGCATATTTTAACTTTACTCAAGTTTTCCTGAATGATACTGGCTTTACAAATCTTGCTGCCGTACAAACGATTGGCCAGTTTTCTGAAATCATATTCATGCTTCTCATGCCATTCTTTTTTATTCGGCTTGGAGTTAAATGGATGTTAGGTGTTGGAATGTTTGCCTGGGTTGTCAGATATGCACTATTTGCTGCCGGTGCTACTGACCAGGTTACATGGATGATTCTATCCGGAATCGCTTTACACGGTATTTGCTATGATTTCTTCTATGTAACAGGTCATATTTATGTAGACATGAAATCAAACGATAAAATAAGAGGGCAGGCTCAAGGTTTATTAGTACTCCTTACATATGGCATAGGTATGCTTATTGGTGCACAGTTAGCAGGAATTAGTTATAACAATCTGCTTGGAGATGCCACATCAATGACATTAAGCAACTGGGAATCATTTTGGATTCTACCAGCCGTTTTAGCCGCTGTAGTGCTAACGATCTTCATAATATTTTTCAAAGAAAGGGTTGTGGATAAGTCTACATCAACAGCGGATATAAATATCTGACTGAAAGATAAGGCTGATTGAAATTTAATAAACAGCCTTTCTCTCATTCATTCATCACCTCAATTTTAAACCAAAAGAAAAAAAGAATGAGTAATAAAGTCTACAATATATTAGTCGTTGGTTGCGGGAATATGGGAACATCCCATGCTCGTGCTTATAACCGATTGGATGGTTTTAATATCGTTGGGCTCGTCAGCCGAGGCCCCGAAAGCAGAAAAAGGTTATCAAATGAGTTGGGTGGTAATATTCCAACTTTCAGTGATTTTGAAACAGCTCTTAAAGAAACCAAACCGGATGCTGTTTCTATTAATACCTATGCAAGCACACATGCTCAGTACTCAATTAAAGCACTTGAAAGCGGTGCACATGTTTTTGTAGAAAAACCACTTGCTGAGACAGTGGAAGATGCAGAAAAAGTAGTCGAAGCAGCTGAAAAAGCTAACAAAAAAGTTTTAGTCGGTTACATTGCAAGACATCATCCCGGTTGGATAAAGTTTGTTGAAGAAGGGAAAAAGCTCGGAAAGCCTCTCGTAATGAGAATGAATTTAAATCAGCAGAGCACTGGATCTGAGTGGCAAGTTCACAAGAATTTAATGGATGTCATGTCGCCCATAGTAGATTGTGGTGTTCATTATGTTGATATGATGTGCCAGATGACTCAATCGGATCCCGTTCAGGTTCATGCCATAGGAGCTCGTTTATCTGAAGAGATAAACGAGGATATGTATAATTACGGTCAGCTTCAGGTTGTATTTGAAGACGGATCGGTAGGATGGTATGAATCAGGCTGGGGACCTATGGTAAGTGAATATGCATATTTTGTTAAAGACGTTTTCGGCCCAAAAGGAAGTGTTAGTATCAGGAAAAACACTTTTGATCAACCCCGCGGGAAATCAGCAGATATAGAAGAACATGGTATAGTAAGGCAGCTTCACCTTCACTCATCAGAAACAGATCAACATGGAAAACTGATCAACGATGATGAAATTGTTGATATAGAGAATGAGCCGGGTCACGATGAATTGTGCTATTATGAGCAAAAATATTTCCTGAAAACGATACAGGAAGATATTGACCTATCAGAGCACTTAAAAGTCGCTGTACAGACATTAAAAATCGTTTTGGCATGTGATGAATCCGTACGAACTAAAAAGATTGTACCCATAAATTAAACAGATATTAATCTACAACCCGGGATATGAATCAAAAAAACAAAAAAGAATCTTTATCTAGTCGCAGATCTTTTATTAAGAAAAGTTTTGTTGGACTAACAGCACTAACTACAGGTACAGTTGCAAGTTCACTTTTCAACGAAAGTGCCGCCCTGGCCAATTCTGTAAATTCATTGAATCACAGTCTGAACCTCCAGATAGATAAAGAACCTACACAGTTTATTCATGCATGCATGACTTTAGCGTATAGAAATTTCCCACTTGAACGAGCATTGCAGGGAATAAAGAAAGCCGGTTATAATTATGTTGCTTGGGGGACCCGTCACAGAAACGAGAATGGCGAAAATCAACCAGTACTGGCAGAAACCGCAACTCCTGACGAGGCAGAAGAACTAGCAAATAGATGCAGGGATATGGGACTTGAACCGGTCCAGATGTTTTCGACTATTTATCCTGACCAAGATGATGCTGTCGAATTATTAACCAACAGAATTAAGCAAGCATCAGCAGCTGAATTAAAATATGTTCTTGTATTTGGCCCTACAGATGGAGGCGATCCGGAATTATGGGTACCAAGATTTCAAGAACTTGCACCAATCGCAGCAGACTATGGAGTTACTTTTCTACTAAAACAGCACGGAGGAGAAACAACCGGGACCGGGGAAGCTCTTTCAGAGATTATTCGAGAGCTAAATCATCCCAATATTCATATGAGCTACGATGCCGGCAACGTTATGTGGTACCAGTCAGTGGATCCAGTTCAAGACATAGCAACATGTGCTGATCTCATTTCCGGTTTTTGCTTAAAAGACTGTCGTAACTTCCCTACAAAAACAACTTCTGCACCGGGTTTTGGTGAAATTGATCACTACCAGCTTTTCTCGCCCGTAGCATTCACAGGAAAAACGATTACACTGACGTACGAAAATATATTCCCATCCTATCTCGGCATGCCAAATACTGCCGAGGAGATCGATTTGATGGCAATCCATACAAAACAATATATGGAGTATGTATTAGCAGGTTTGCAAAAAGCAGTAACCGATAATAACAACTGAATTTGACTCATTAATAATATCAATAGATATGTCGGAAGATAAACTCAGAATTATTGCAATATTTGCTCATCCGGATGATGCTGAAGTTAAGATGGGAGGAACTGCTGCTCTCTGGTCTGAAATGGGCCATTCGGTAAAATTTGTATCGTTAACAAATGGTGATGCGGGACATCATGAAAAAGGAGGTGGCGAATTAGCTAAAATCCGCCATAAAGAAGCACAAGAAGCTAAGAATAGGTTAGGAATTGATGAGTATTCGATTCTAAATAATCATGATGCTGAACTACTTCCAAAATTACATATTCGACACCAAGTAATAAGAGAGATCAGAGATTGGAAGGCCGACCTGGTAATTGGCCTTAGGCCCAACGATTATCACCCGGACCACCGATATGCCGGCATTTTAGTCATGGATGCAGCCTATTTAGTGATCGTTCCGAATGTAGTTCCTGATGAAGAGCCTCTGAAGAAAAATCCAGTTTTTCTCTACATGCAAGATCCTTTTCAAAAACCGAATCCATTCAATCCTGATATCACAATCGACATTACCAAGACTTTTTCTAAAAAGATTGACGCTATGGATGCCCACAAATCTCAATTTTACGAGTGGCTGCCATGGACTCAAGGGTTATTAGAACATGTGCCCGATGATTCTGATGACAAAAAAAGATGGCTTGCTGAATGGCTTAACAATTGGTTGGGACAAGATAATCAGATACCCTCTGAGTTTATGAATTCATTGAGAAAATGGTATGGTAATGAAGAGAAGATCAACCGGCTTTCATTTAGCAAGATTGAGGCATTTGAAATTGCAGAATACGGCCACCAACCCACCGACGATGAAATAGGAAGACTATTTCCGATGCTCAATAAAGAAAGAAAGTAATCGACTCTTGAAATCCCGATTAGAAATTAGCGCAAAAAGATCAGTAATCACAGGATGATTCTGATTATGAATAACATCTATATGGTACCCTTCCTTTAATCACTGGTTAATATTTCATATTCATAAAATAAAAAAACCCCAATTACAGCTACGTAACTGGGGTTAGATGGTATGAATGATCGTCTCAACAAGTATATAGAGCATACTTGAATATCGATCTTTAGTGAACAAAGCTACTGTGCCAAATAAAGTAAGTAATCGAAAAATTATATACAAATAGTAAAAGATAATTATTTAGTATTAATTATTTTTTCTTTCTTTGGGTATTAATATTTACGTATGTTTTTATTTTAACTATGTATTTAAGCATATTTCATATATTTTTATTGAACTTTATCAACTAAAAACTATGGTATTTAAAAATCTCACCTTCAGAACTTCCACTGTAAGGTCTAAGGGTTCATTTTTATATAAAGTGCTGATTATTCCATTTTTAATTTTTATAGCTTTATTTAATACCCACCCCTTGATTGCACAGGCTCTTTCTACAGTACAGGTTCAGAAGACTGATGATTTTTCAGTAACTGGCGATGGATCATCCCATAACTGGTCGGAAACCAATTGGATTGAACTTACACAACGGGCAAATCACGAAAATGATAACGAAAGGACAACATTCGTTAAGGTTCTTTATTCAGACACAGGAATTTACTTTCTATTTCGATGTGATGATGACCTGGTCTCTGCAACAATTACCTCTCATTTTGAAGAGATATGGAGAGAGGATGTTGTGGAAGTTTTTCTTTGGCCAAGTGAAAGTGAAGAACTGTACTTTGAATATGAACTGTCACCTTTAAACTATGAACTGCCCCTTCTAGTATCCAAAACCGATACAGGCCAATCCCACTGGGTACCTTTTCAATACAGCTATAGCGATGGTGACTCCAGAAAAGCAATTCACAAAACATCTGCCACTGGCGGAATGATTGCAAGCGGAGAGATAATTGATGAGTGGAGAGCCGAATTCTTTATCCCTTTCGAATTGCTGATTCCATTAAAAAACAGAATCCCCAAATCCGGTACAACGTGGCGGGCTAACATGTATCGGGTTGATTATGATCATGGATCAACCAGCTGGACATGGCAGCCTGTTACAACCAATTTCCATGATATCTACAATTACGGAACACTCGTTTTTGAATAGAGCTCATTTAATAACTTACGTTTTACAGTCTTGTACTTATTAACCCAACCATTGACCAATGAATAAAATTTTACTAGGTATTCTCCAATCCACAAAATTTTCAATGAGTCTTACAAGTATTTACTACTCTCTGACAATTTTCATCACAATATTATTTTTTTCTGCCTGTCAAAATGAACAGACTGAAAGTGCAGAAGACAATTTTTACACCGTTGAAGATTTCAAGACTGTGGAGAAAATTGATGCCCATGTTCATCTGAATGTGGCAAATCCCATTGTTATTGAGCAGGGCATTGAGGATAACGTAAAGATGGTCACACTGAATGTTGCAAGTGGAAGAGACCCGGTAGCTGTTCAACAGGAAGTAGCACTGAATTTACAAAATGAATATGCAGGACGTCTCGCCTATACTTCCGCTTTTTCACTTGAAGGATTTAATGATTCTGAGAACTGGCAACAAAACACATTGGATTATTTAGAGCAGTCTTTTGAAAATGGTGCAATCGGCGTAAAGGTTTGGAAAAATATCGGTATGGAGTTGAGAGATGAAAACGGCGATTTCGTGATGATCGACGATCCACAATTTGATCCGATTTTTCAATATCTCAATGACCAGAATATCCCACTTTTTGGACATATCGGTGAACCTAGAAACTGTTGGCTGCCTCTTGAAGAAATGACCGTAGCAAACGACCGCGATTACTTCGAAAACAATCCACAGTATCATATGTATCAACACCCGGAGTATCCCTCTTACGAAGAGATCATTGCTTCCCGCAACGCTATGCTTGACAAAAACCAGGGTTTGACCTTTTTCGGCGCTCACCTCGGAAGTATGGAGTGGAGCTTAGAGATGATGAGTGAACACCTGGATAAGTATCCAAATATGATTTTAGGCATGGCTCACAGAATTCCACATCTGCAGTATTTGGCTCAGCAAGATCGCGAAGCTCTTCGGGACTTCTTTATCAAATACCAGGATCGATTCCTTTACTCAACGGATTTACAGCTTTATGATTCATCTGATCCCGAAGATGTACGACAACTCGCAGCAGATACCTGGAGAAGCGACTGGGAATTTTTTGTAACGGATAACACACTTGAAGTTTGGCAGGTTGAAGGAAGTTTCCAGGGGCTAAAACTGCCGAAAGAAGTTGTTGACAAACTCTATCATGAAAATGCGAGAACCCGGATTCCAAATCTCGGACTCTGATCACCAGTTTTACATGAAATGAAACGAAGTCAAAAACGGCAACATCATGGCTAAAATCGATAAATCCTTACTTGACGATTACGGCCGCTTGTTATCTCTCGACTTTTACAGAGGCTTAACCATGTTCCTGTTGATTGCTGAGGGAGCCGCCCTTTGGTACGCAATCAACGTTTCCTACTTTGAAGGAAGCATAATCAGCGTTATAGGTCAACAGTTTCATCATCACCCGTGGAATGGACTCCGGTTCTGGGACCTTGTCCAACCCTTTTTCATGTTTATTGTCGGCGTAGCGATGCCAATCTCGTTAGGGAAAAGGTGGGCTCGAGGGGATTCATGGAATAAGACTTTCAAACACGTACTTTTCCGGTCGTTTATGCTCCTCCTACTTGGCGTAATGATTCAAAGCACATATGCCGGAAGAATCTCTTTCCATTTTTGGAATGTTCTGGCACAGCTTTCTTTCACCTATTTGGTTGCATTTTTGATCATGAGAAAGAGCTGGAAATTCCAGATCAGTTTTTCGATAGGACTTATATTGCTAACCGAGCTTCTTTACAGGTTTTTCTGGGTTGATGGCTTCACCCAACCATTTACGCCCGACAAAAATTTCGGCGCCTGGATGGACCTTATCTTGATGGGGCAACTTAGCGGCGGACACTGGGTTGCAATCAACGCACTTCCCACAGCGGCTCACACAATTTGGGGCGTTATTGCCGGTCAGCTCTTAATCACCAACAAATTTGAAGTTTCAGAAAAACTAAAAAAACTACTTCTATTTGGCGTGGGTTTGACACTCCTGGGTTATTTGATGGATCCGTTTGTCACTCCAATCATCAAACGAATTTCCACGTCCTCATTTACAATCGTTAGCGGTGGATGGTGCCTTTTGGCATTAGCCGGATCATTCTATCTTTTCGATGTGAAAAAGAAATATATCAGTACGGGTCGGTTTTTTGCAATTGTAGGGATGAACCCACTTTTCATCTACCTGTTCAGTGAATTTGGCGCAGTGGACTGGCTTTACGATTTCGTTGACGTATTCACGAGTGATATTTTGGGAATCGTCTCAATTCCGGGAGCGTGGATCAATGTAATTACAGCCTCCATTGTACTTGGGTTGATGTGGTATATCACCTATTTCCTATACAAGAGAAAGATTTTCATCTCTATTTAATATTCTCGTACTCAGTATTCTATTCGTTAACCAGTTTTACGATCGGATCTTCATCTTCTATTATTGACGAGAATCTGCCAATTTCCGGATCTGAAAAGAAATTATCATTCAGGTCATCATTTGCCGTAGACACCTCTCCTATGATGCACTCGTCAGAAGTAGGGAAAAATTTATGATAAACACCCGGCACGAGTGTGATTCGCTCCCCTCTTGAAAGCTTGATTTCATCCCCGGAAGTAATTGAGGTATACTCTCCGTTTACTTTCATCTTGAAAGAGGAATTCCACTCTCCCGGTTGACCTGCCCATACCTGGACAATTAACTCCCCATTTCTACAAATGATATCTTCCTTTTTTATCTTGTGAGTATGTGCAGGAGTTACTTGATCTTTCTCGGCATACATCAACTTTTCACAATACTCATCTTCCTCACACAAATTGATCAGTACTAATCCTGCACTTTTAAAATCACCTAATCCAAAATCAGTTACATCCCATTTTGGGTTTGGAGGCAAATTCCAGTGATGTTCGCTGAAACATCTTGTAGCCTTTTCTATGGCTGCATTAATCTCAGATCTTTTCATAGTGTCTTTCTATAGTAATAATTCCCATTAATTTGTGATAATCTACCCAATTTACATTGAGCAAATATTTGGTCATTTGATAACCCCTTACTTATATCGATGATATTGGCTGAGCTTTAATGAGTAAATGATCATCTATTTGTGCCTGAATGATATGGGTTTCTGATTTCTCAATATTTCCAATGATTTCACCCGTCTCATAGTTAATTAATTCATAAATTAACTGCTCATTGAGCCCTCTTAAATCAACAGATCCATTAAAAGCATCCGAATAAAAAGCGTAATACATGCTTCCGTCCTTTTCTATTGCGTGTGCTTCAGGGTAATCAAAACCAATATCATACAGCTCTCCACGATAATTTCCTTTTGGCAGCATGTACATTTTATAAATATTCATCCATTTAGAAACCAAGGCTTCCTTTTCTGCTGTAAGTACGTGTTTACCCTCAGGATCTGCACCTTCCGGCCATGTAAATTTGGTTCCGATAACACCGCCTATTCCCACGGTTGATGCGAAATCACTTCGATTATCACTTAACTCCACATGATCTCCATAATACGCAGCATCTCTTCCCATCAATGCTTTATAGGTTTTTCCCTTCAGCCGAATTTGCCAGGAATTCAGAGGATCAGATGAAACGGACTGATTCATAAACGGAGTTATAAACGATGAAATTGAAGTTCCGCAGGGACATATCTCAACAACCGCATCGGGCTTAATACTGAGTGCCGTTTCATAAATTACTTTGTATAAATCAGGGAGTTCTTCAACAGATTTCTCAGGATAATTCTGGCTGTTCTCATGCCCGTAATCCGGGGGCACTTGATTCAGATGCTGTCCGTCAATTTTTAATCCGTCATATCCCCATTCATTGATAAATTTTTCAACCAGTTGTTTATGATACTCCTTGGTTGAATTCAGCGCCGGATTTAAATAATGGCTATTCCACCAGGTTATCCGCTGATAATCTCCTCCTTTGTTTACCAGCAGCATTTGAGGTTCATTTTCATGAATATCTGAACCCGGATCTGCCGCTAACGGAGCCCACCATAGTTTAGCTTTCAAGCCCTGATCATGTATTTGATCAACGAACTCTTTCATCGTTACATCAGCAAACTTCTGATTGGTTCGCCAATCCCCCTCAGCTATCTGCCAACCATCGTCCAGAACAGCCCATTCAAAACCCAGCTCCTTTACTTTTGGAAGTGTGTTGACAACCTGATCAACTGTAAAATTTCGCTCATATCCCCATGCGCACCAAATCGGTTCATATGCGGTATCCGGTGCTTCGGAAAAGTGTACACCTTTTCTTTGCAGTAGTGCCCTGTATTTTTCGATAGAAGAGAAAAAATCACCATTGTGTGCCGCAACAAAGGTTTCCAGTGTGAAAAAACGTTCACCCGGAGCTAAATTCTTTTTCATTTTTTGGTTTGATACACTATCTGCATCAAATGCAACAGAAATCTGAACACCCGATTCATGATTTTTCGAATGTACCGGTAATGAAACCAGTTGCGGTTCAAGATCACTATGCCCAACGGCTAAACCTGCATCCGAACGCCAAAGGTCAACCAAAGGGATCCCGCCTCCATAATCCGATGAGTTCATTCCCTGGTAATTTTTTTGATAGAAATCATCACCAACTGGTAACACCCAATCTTGTCTTGTTGGGTAGGAACCACTCTGAAAGGACCAGAAATTTGTTTCGGAACCATCTTGAGGAATTTCACTAACGATATACCGATTGTTTTCCCATCCCTGGATTTCAACAGGTTCATCTCCAAGATTTTCATATTCCACCTGGGTAATGATCAGGTCAGGAATATTATCGTAAGCGGTAGCAGTTACGGTTTTTCTGAAATTATATAAATTTTGATTTATTTCACCACTTATGATTAAGCGACTTCCTGTGCCAATCTCATCATTGATGGATTCCCTCCTATTCTCTGTTTTTTCAAAATCACTTACTATTTCTCCATTGATTTTTAAAATTTCAGATGGCTGAAAACCTTCTATTAGAGGTTCTTCAGCACTTTTATAATCTATATTAGTGTAAAGCTGATTATTAAAAATCAGTGCAAAACCACCACTTTCAATAGTTGGCTCTTGTTCTGTTATGCAAGCAACATTCAGTAGTAATACCAGAATTGTTAATACTGTATAGGTTTTCATATTCCCTCACGTTAGGTTTAAAATTCCAAGCAAAGTACTCATGATAACTCAATGCCCAAGAACCATCATGTACAGAAAGAGCAGTACCACCATAACGCCCCGATGCCTCTAAAACAACAACTTCGTGTCCGAGCTTCATAAGTTCACAGGCACAATATAACCCGTAATCCCTGCACCGGTTACGATTACTTTCTTTTTTACTCTTGGATTTTACCTTTCTTTGAACTCTGATCGCTTTACAGAGAATGGCATAACCGACAAGCCAACACCGGCTAAGGATCTCTGTTTAATAAACTGTTTCCTATCCATATTGATCGAACTTTAAACTCAACTCAAAACATTAGCAGTTGCATTGAACACCTCTGACCCGCTTTTTATAGCACTTAACCTGTATCTTCAAGTGTCTACTAAAAATGAATTAAATCACAAATAATGAAAAAAACAAAGTTATATTCCTTTTTTTATTTATTTTATTTGAACTGCCATCTTTCTTTTATGTAGAATTTTTTATCAATTGTCCCATGAAGAATTCTTCTGCATTAGAGTACCGCCGATTTGTGACTCATTGGTTTTTTTGATTCATAATAAGCATGTAATGGTGAATATGATGGCTTCATACGCTATTGGTCTGATCAGAAACATCACTTGCTTATTCAATAAGAAGAAAATATTCTATTAAACATTAGTTTACGACATGCAGAACATTATCCAGTTTTTGAGAATCCGACCTTTATTTAAAAACAGCCCATCTGTCAATTCTCTCTTTCTGGAAACTCTGATTTTGAGCTTGATTTCTCTCATCTTAATGGTTCCAACTCTCGTTGCTCAAAAAAATGTAATTCAATTAGATTCGGATCTGCATCATCTGCGAACAACCGACACTCGTGAATGGAGTGAATTCCCACCAAATGCAGATCAAGAGGAGCTTCAAATTCAATTCAGTGCAGAAAAGAATCAAACAGAATTTACACTTCAGGTTCGGCAGCTGAATGTAAAACAAAACTGGCAAATTGACCTGAACAATTCTCATTTGAGCAATTTGCACCTGAACGAAAATGATCTAACCGTTTATTTCCCAATTCCTGCCGGAACTCTAAAAAATGGTGAAAATGAGCTTGTCATCCATCAGGCAAACCGGGTACCTGATGATATCTTGGTTGGCAACATCAATATATATCAACAACCTTTGAGTAGAACTCTAAATGCGGGAAGTATTAGAATAGATGTCAATGACGAAGATTCGGAACGTCTCATCCCCTCAAGAATTACCATTGTTAGTAATACCAATTCACTCCAAACGGTCGGCGCATCATCAAATAATACACTTGCTGTTCGACCGGGAGTGATCTACACCGGAAACGGAACTGCAACGTTTAGACTTCCGGCGGGCAACTATACGATATACGCAGGTAGAGGAATGGAATATGGGTTAGATTCAACGAAGGTTTCGATTACTGAGAACAATCAATCATTTCACAAAACACTATCCATCCGGCGTGAGATTGATACAAAAGGATATATCAGCAGTGATACTCATATTCATACCCTTACTCACTCCGGTCATGGTGATGCAACTGCTGATGAGCGAATGTTGACCATTGCTGGCGAGGGAATTGAACTGGCAATAGCAACTGAGCATAATCAACACGTTGATTATTCAGGAGTTGCATCGAACTTGAGAATGACGGACTATTTCACAACAGTTACTGGAAATGAAGTAACAACTCCTGTAGGACATTTTAATGTTTTTCCTATTGAAAAAGGAGCGACTCCACCCGAATCTCAAATTGAAGATTGGAACTCGTTATTCACTGATATCTATGATACCCCTGATGTATCGGTTGTGATTTTAAACCACGGGCGCGATAATCATGGCGGATTTACACCTCTGAATCAAGAACATTTCAATGCGCTAACGGGTAATTTCCGAGAGGGACTATATCCTCAATTTAACGCGATGGAAGTGGTCAACTCCGGAGCGCACCAATCGGATATGATGCAGCTTTTTAGGGATTGGTTTTCGATGACAAACCGGGGCTATCATGTAACTCCGGTGGGTAGCAGTGATGCTCATGATGTGAATCGATATATCGTGGGCCAGGCCAGAACGTTCATTCAATATCCGGATGAAGACCCTTCGAGCATAAATATCGAAGAAATTACAGAAAAGATAGTTCAGGGAAATATATCTGTTGGGATGGGACTCTTTACGGAAATAACAGTTAATGGAGCATATGGCCCTGGAAATCTTGCCCCTGTCAATGATTCAATCAATGTACATGTAAAAGTACAAGGCCCCGATTGGGTTGATGCTAATGTGATTGAGTTATACAGGAATGGTGAAATTGTCAGATCAGAAAAAATCGACTCAAATAATTTGGCTGGTACAAAATGGGAAGGTTCCTGGACACTCGAAAACTATGAACATGATTCTTTCCTGGTAGCCATTGCCAGGGGCCCCGGAATAAAAAGCGCGTATTGGCCGATTGCTCGTCCCTATCAACCTGACACTATTGATTGGAATCCTTCTGTGATTGGGGCCACCGGTGCTGTTTGGCTTGATGAAGACGGGAATGGAGAAAAGAATTCAGCTTATGACTATGCAAAAGATTTGGTTGAGTTATCCGAAGGATCTCTTGAAATATTAGTAGAGAAACTTGGCAGATTTGATCAAGCTGTTACTATACAGGCAGCCGGAATCTTTTTTGATAATCAACCGGAAGTTCTTCCTCTTCCTGATAACATGGTTCACCTGGTTCAATCATCACCTGATCATGTACGAAAAGGATTTGAAAAATATTTCGCGTATCTTGATCAAATTGGCAGAATGTAATTAGTCTTCTTCAAATTCTGTTTTACTCACACTAATACGCGATCATCTCATCTTCGCGAAAGTTGTACAAGGTAAGCTGACGCAGTGCATACCACCCCATCCAATAGTCACCTAATGTTTGAATGTAAGCCCGCCGAGCTGCGTCTTTTTCGTTTTGGGCGATAAAGAGATTTGTGATATCAATCCTGCCGATGAGATACCGGTTTTGTGCGACTTCATATCTCCGCTGTGCAATAGTATCTGATTGAGCGGCTAACAAGACCTGGTCTTTGAGCTGAATAAATTGACTCACCTGGTATTCCACTTCCTGAAGAAACTGGTTCCGCTGGTACTCAATGCTGTTTGCCACCTGCCGCTGTTGATTTCGGGCAGCATTGACTTCCGCCCGCGCTTTCCCCCAATTGAATATCGGGATATTAAAACCAACTGTAATAAATTGCCTGTTTTGAGGATTGCTGTACAGGTCTTTAAAATCTGTAGAAGTTTGATTTAAGCCATAATTAGCCAGAAGAGTTGCAGAAAATCCGGCCTCATTTTTTGCCTCCGCAAAATCCCGATCCGCTATAATTTCATTAAAGCGATAGGTAAGGGCTTCGCTGTTATTATCGTACGCCAACTGCTTTGCCAGTTCAATATCTACGTCGACATCCGGCAGTTCATTTGGCGCTTCCAGACTCAGGCTTACGTCTGTTGTATAACCCAGTAAAATCTTAAAATTGTTCAGAGCTCGCTGGTATTCAATCCGGGATCTGGTCAGTGAAGATTCTGCATTTCTCAGAGCTAATTCGGTCTGAAGAAGATCGTTTTCAGCTATATTCCCAACCTGGTATCGTCCCTGTGAAATGGTGTAAATTGAATCGTTTCGCGCTACGTTAAACTCTGCGTTTTCCACATTTATTCTTGCCAGGAATATATCAAAGAAACCATCGGTAACCTGAACTGCCAGGGATTCCATTTCCTGGACAAACTCCTTTTGGGCAATCTCGTAACGAAGCGGCTCGAGGCGGTTTCTCCATTTTAAATTATTGAACTGAAATATCGGCTGTTGAAGCCCGACAACAAGCGGTGTACTCTGCCATCTGTAGGTGTTTTCTCCTGCAAAAATTCCAAGGCGGGTAATGCCTGATGAAAGGGAGAGGCGACCACCCGATGGTAAAATGTTTTGATCGATACTAACAGATGTTGAAGCATCCGACTGGCGCTGTGAAGCAAAAGTAAGAGTACCATCATCCAAACGATTTGTAAAAATACTCTTGTTAAAATTCGGAGCATCCCCACTGAGTGAAAGACTTGGATAAAGATCTGCCTTGAACGATTCAAACGCCCATCGGCTGGAAATGAGTGAATACCTGTTAGCCCTGGCAACCGGGCTGTTTTCCTGTGCAAGTTCGATGGACTCCTGAAGTGTCAACGTACCAAGGTCGAACTCCTGGGCCGCTACTCCTGCAGGCAGGAGAATGGTAATCAATAATAATATCAGGATGATTTGAAAAGAGTTATTCATGATGAAGAGATTTAACCGGATCTTGCTCTGCCGCCCGTTTCGCAGGGAAATAACCGAATATCACGCCAATGCTCATGGCTACGCCAAATGAGATGAAAATGGATAAAATCGTAACAATGGTCTGAATACCTGCCGTTATTTCTATCAGGTAACTGAAAGCGATCCCCAATATGATTCCAATAATTCCACCCGTAATAGAGATCGCCAGTGCCTCTGTTAGAAACTGGAATTTTATATCCTGCTTAAGCGCACCGACCGCTCTTCGAACGCCAATCTCCCGAATCCTTTCAACCACAGATGCCAGCATAATATTCATGATTCCAATCCCGCCCACAATCAACGAAATGGATGCAATAGAAGACAGCACGATATTGAAAATACTCTGGGTTCGCCGCTCCTGTTGAAGTAATAATTCGGGTACAATCACTTCAAAATCAATCACACCGTTGTGCCTGCGCGTGAGCATACGGCGAATAATATCTGAAATGGGCACACTGTAACGATTGTCACTCACCCTTACTATCAACTTGTCTAACTGGTGATAGTTCTGGCCTATGGTTGTTGTATTCTCCGCCCCATTGTTTGCAGCTGCCGATTGAATATCCTGCCCTGTTAACATCCCCCTGTTCTTGTACCTGAGGAGAACCGTTGTAGCCGGAGTATAAATATCCAGATTGTAGTTACGTATGCCGAGGTTCTCGATATTCTCTGTACTGATCTCTCTCTTTTCCAGCACGCCAACAACCGTAAACCAAATATCGCCGGCCTTAATCTTTTGCCCCAGCGCTTTCTCACCGGCAAAAAACCGGTTCTCAATATCAGATCCAATAATGCAAACCGGTTCCGAATCCCTCACCTGAATATCAGAAAATGTACCACCTGCAGCAAACGTAAAGCTGTTGATGTCAAAATACTCCTGGCTAACACCAATCAGCTTGCCGGATCGAAGTCTTCCGTTGCGAATAAACTCTGTATCAAATACAATCTCGGGGCTCACCGATTCAATATTTGAAATATTCTGCACGATACTCTGCATATCTTCGAGAGTTAGGCCGGGCGAGTAACGGTTCTCTTCCTGAGCAACACCATCAACCTGTTGCACTTCTCCCTCAACCTGCCGAACAACCGGTTCAACAATCACATTATTTGTGCCCAATAGTTGCATCTGTTGCAGCACTTCCTGCTGGGCTCCTCGTCCGATGGCCAACATTGCGATTACCGAAGCCACCCCAAAAATTATACCCAACGAGGTCAGAAAAGATCTCATGGTATTCTGCTTGATGGCCTCAAGGGCTATATCAAAGTTGTAGATTAACTTTTTAAGCAAAAGAATCCGTTTTGAAGTTTCGTGTCAAAATATTCAAAAGAGAATACCTGTTTACTCTTGCTGTGCAATCTCTTCAGGAGTCTCGTACTCTAATAAAATCTCCGATGGCAGATATCTGCGCTCAATACCTGTTGTATCAACCGGAAGCGAAAGATAAAGCTGATCGGACAAGTCAACCCCCTCGTGAATAACCACATCATTTTCATTCATAATCCCCATTACAATTTGCTGCATCACTGTACTTTGCCCCTCTCTCTTAAAAACAACATCCATATCATTATATGCATGAATGGTTTCCAGGGGGACGTAAAGAGCGCTGTCAACTGAACTAATATGAATGGTGTTGCTTGTGGTCATTGACGGACGAAGTGTACTGTCGGCTTCATTTACGCGAATCGTCACCTGGAACACTTTTGAGTTTGAGTTTGGCCGCTGCTCCCCAATATTTGCCACACTTGTCACCTGGCCTGTCAACTGTTTTTCAGGCATGGCGTCCAAGCCAAGATCTACTCGCTGACCTGTTCTCACTTTCTGTATATCAACCTCGTTGATGTATGTCAACGACTCCATAATACTGAAATCGGGCAATTCTGCCACTGTAGGATCCCAAGCACTGATAGAACTCCCCACTTTTACTTTTGAGCCGTCACGATTTCGCTTATAAATCACCATCCCATTTTCGGGAGCATAGATGGTAAATTGATTCATAATCTCCTGGATTCGCTGCACATCATTTCTCTCTTCCTGAACTTCGGTCTCTCTTCCTCTTACATTGGCTTCAGCCTGCTTTACCTGTGTTTGATAGTTCTCCCGTGCCTGTTGTAATCGGCGTTCTGACTGTTCATATTCAATTTGAGCCTGGCGCTGTACTGCCGGGGATTCATATTGAGATTGCTCAACCACGAGCTTGGCCTGTTCGGCTGAATATTCAAGATCTACTATATTATTTCTCGCTGCGGAAAGGGTAAGTGTTGAATCAAGTTTAGCCTGCTCAAGCTGTGTTTCCTCCTCTTCCAAACTCAACTGGGCATCTTGAAGTGTGTTGGAGAGACTTGAACGGTCCAGTTCCGCAACAAATTCTCCCTTTTCTACAACTGTACCTTCCGGCACTAAATTAAGAATCGGAACATTGTTGATCCGAAACTGCCTCATATTTTCCGGGGCACTAATACTCGTTGAATTTTGAGCCTGGAGCTCGCCGCTTGATGTTATCGTTACTTCAAAATAGCCTACGATCGGTTCTGTATAGATTACATTCTCATCAGATGATTCAGAGCCTATTGTTAGCCAGATGATGAACATAGCCAACAGTAAACCAATTGGATACAGGTATTTTTTCTTAAATTCCATGCCGAAAGCCTTATTAAGATAATCTTACACTAAAGTATGAAATTACTATCTTTTCAGGATTGAATTTGTATAGATAGGTGACGAATTATGATAATTTTACAATTGGCTATTCAGCTCTCTCCACTCTTATAAATCAAAGTTACTACCTATAAATAAGCTCCCGAATATAACTCTTTCTTGAGCTTTAGCTGAATTGATAAGCTTACCTTTAAAAGCAAAACGCTATTTTGTCGATACTTAATTAACGTGAATTCAAAATAAGAACCTAAATAACGACAGTTTATTCATTGTTATCCCGAACTGAGGTTTATTACAAGTTACCCTTACTCATCTCCTCTACTGCATAATTTGCTGCTCTTGCTGTAATTGCCATAAAGGTAAGCGAGGGATTTTGAGTAGATACAGTTGTCATACACGCACCGTCTGTTACAAATACATTTTCGCAGGAATGAACCTGGTTCCATTTGTTCAGGATTGATGTCTTTGGATCTTTACCCATTCGAACCCCTCCCATCTCGTGGATATCCAGGCCAGGATTCTGATTGTTATCACTCGTCCTAATATTTTTTACACCCACTGCTTCCATGATTTCCAATCCCTTTTCGAGGTAATCTTCCATCATTTTCACATCATTTTCTCCATAATCGATAGAGAAGACCAGCTGAGGGAAACCCCATTCATCTGTCTCTGTTTCACTGAGGCGTATGTGATTTTCGTACCTTGGAATCACCTCGCCGGACATTCGTCCGCCAACTCTCCAGCCACCGGGTTCCTGGAGTTCTTTCTTGAGATCAGTTCCGATCTTATCAGACCTCATTCCACGAGTCCAGCCTGAGCGCCCCGCACCAATAGAGATATGATATCGACCCTGGAAATCCGCATCACTTTCTTGTTCAAAAACATTTCTGAAGGGTGGAATCAACGGACCGGTTGGCCTTCTTCCGTAGTAATACTTGTCTTCAAATCCATCGATAGTACCGCTCATTCTGCCACGGTAATTATGGAAGCCAATGTAGTGGCCCAAAACTCCGCTGTCGTTGCCAAGCCCGTTTGGAAATCGCTCTGATTTGCTGTTCAGTAAAATCATATTCGAGTTAAGGCATGCTGCATTCACAAAAATGATGCGTGCATAATATTCCGACATCTCCTTTGTATTTGCATCAACAACTCTTACCCCAACCGCTTTCTTTTTGTCTTTATCATAGATAATCGAATGCACGACTGAATGTGTACGAATCGTCAGGTTCCCGGTTTTCATTGCCCAGGGTAGTGTCGTAGAGTTGGAACTGAAATACGCTCCGTATGGACAACCGCGCTGACACAGATTCCTTGCCATGCACTGTCCTCGCCCTTGTTCCCTGTGTACATCTTTAAGTTCTGTAAGGTGTGCACAACGCCCCTGGATGAAATATCGATCTTTAAAGGCAGATTCGATCTTCTCCTTCATATGCTCTTCCACACAGTTGAATTCAAAAGGAGGTAAAAATTCACCATCCGGAAAATGTTCGAGCCCATCTTTATTTCCACTCCACCCGGCAAACTTTTCAACTTTTGAGTACCAGGGGGCTAAATCATCATACGTAATCGGCCACTCGATTCCATATCCATCTCTGCCGGGTGCTTCAAAATCGTATTTACTCCATCGCTGGCAGCCTCGAGCCCACACCAGGGATTTACCACCTTCCTGGTAACTTCGAATCCAGTCGAACGGTTTTTCCTGGATGTACGGCTGTTCCTCATCTTTCACAAAAAAGTGCTCGGTGGTTTTGTCGTAAGCATAGCACTTGGCGATGATCGGATTTTTTTCAAGCATCTCCTGCGGCAGCCGTCCCGCGTTATCAATCTCCCAGGGATCTTTCGTTGCGGTTGGATACTCTCCATGTTTAACCGGTCGACCCCTTTCAAGCACCAAGGTATTTACACCGTTATCACAGAGCTCTTTAGCGGCGTAACCGCCACTCATCCCTGAACCAATTACAATTGCATCGTACGTTCGTTCATCCTGAGACTTGCCAATATATTCCATTAAGAGCTGTAGATTTTACTTCTAATTCATTTTAGAGGGTAGTAATTAAACTGTTATTCGACTGTAAAAGTATATCAAAGAATATCGGGAAACCACTTTTCAGCATTTTTTATGTAAATTTTATCAACTACTTCTTTGGGTAACCTCAATGCTTTGAATTCTCTTTCAGGAAGTTTTGGCGCTGTCATAGCACCTTCATCTGTAAAAAATTTCCAGTGGCGCCGGTAGTTTTCCTCTGTAGCTTGCCTGATCTGATCAACTGTTCGTTGCGATTCATCGGTAAGTTCGGCTCCAAAATGTGGTTTTGGCCCGTACATGCCATCGTCCGTTGCATAAATAAGCCGATCCTGATATTTGATCATAAAATTCCGAACCTTCTCCCAGTCGTCTGCGGCCTGGTACTGAAAGTGTGAAATCCGTTCAGCCATATCTACGGCCATATTAGGAAACATATCGAGTCTTTTGGCAAGTTCATCCACATCGTATTCCAGGCTGGCAAGGTGGGCTCCAACATATCGCACATCAGGGTGTTTTCTCAGCATATTTTCTACTTTCTCTATATGCTCCTCATGCGACAGATATTCAGGATGCAGATACATGTGATACTGAGGATTTTCACTGTAATACTGCCGATCCCCTCCAACGGTCATTTCATCCAGAGGAAGCCAGCAATTCTTAGGTTCACCAATGTGACCAATCAATGTCTTATCATTTTCAGCTATGAAATCGATGACCGGGTCAAACTTCGGATCGTCGATTGTAACAAATTCACCATTGGGCTTTCTGACTTCCATCCCAATACTTTTCCTGATTTTTACTGCAACCGCTCCATTCTCAAACGACTGTCTCAGATGTTCAATCGTGTTTTCCACCCAGTCAGGCTCATTAAAACTGTAGGGATCTAAAATAGTTGTTGCGTAAAACAGGTTCTCAGGATAATTCTCGATCTGATCCATCACAACTTCCTCCTGTTCGGGTACTGAAATCCTGCCGGTTGTGCCCGGTGATGATGAAAGAAAAGAGAGTAATTTAAAATTATCGTCAACCGCTTTATTAATATAGGTGTTGTCTGGTGTATAGAGGTGAACATGAGAATTGAATTTATTCACTAAATCGTAATCCTCTTGGGTGTAATATTGCACTTCATCCTGCACACCTTTTTCAACACATCCGGAAAAGATTCCTAAAGCCAACAAGAATATTGGCGCAAAAATAAAATGAGATTTATTGTACATCATCGTATTGTAATTCATCTTTATTCCAACCATAAGATTTAAGATCTATAAAATTTGAGTGTTGCCACCTAGTTCGAGCTCTATATCCATTAGCGGTTCATTTGTCTGCCATGAACCAGCTGTGAAATCCGGTACTTTAATCGGCATGCCGTTATGGGCTACAGACCATTCACTCAGCGGGGCTATCACACTCCATAAAACGCCATCATAAATAGACATATCCAGGGAAATCCCATTTCTGAGGCAATCCACAAGCCGCCAGGTCATTAGAGTGTCGATGCCCCCGTGGCCTCCCATCTCTTTGGCTATTTCTCCAACCCGTTTGCTGATTTCCGGCCTGAATCGCTCTTGGAGTTCCCTGTATTCTTCATCCGGGACCCATCCATCGTGATCGTATGCAAATCGTTCGGGGCGTGCCTGTGCAATTCCTTTGGTACCGCTGATCAAATCATATCGAACACCCGGTCGCGGTGATGTTACATCATGTTGCAACACAATGGTTCTGCCTTGTTCAGTTCTTATAATACTAGTGTTCATATTTCCGCGAAAATCTGCATCAACAAATGGTTCAAAAACGGGGTTTTCCTCAGCCATCTCTTGGGCCGTTTCGCTCATCATAAAATCCTTCGTCGAAACGGATACCAGAAAATCCATCTTGTCACCGTTGTTAATATCCATCACCTGGCAGATCGTACCCAGGCCGTGGGTAGGGTACAGATTTCCGTTCCGGCTGGCATTTTCTTTGAGCCGCCATAAATTGTGATAGGCATCAGTAGTAAAAAGGTGAGAGCGCATCAGGTCATGGATGTATGCACCTTCTCCATGTATTATCTCGCCCAGAAATCCTTCCCTGGCCATTGCAAGAGTCATCATCTGGAAATCGCCGTAGTTTGGGTTCGAAAGCATCATGCAATGTTTCTGAGTTCGCTCCGCAGTTTCAATTAATTGCCAGCTTTCTTCCACAGTAACTGATATTGGCACTTCTGAGGCAGCATGTTTTCCATTTTCCATGGCATAAATCGAAATGGGTGTATGCAGCCTCCAGGGAGTTCCAATGATAACCAAATCCAAATCATCGCGTTCACAAAGATCTTTCCAGGCGTCTTCACTTCCTGAGTATAGTTCCGGCTTATACGGATATTCGCTGATGGAGGAGGCAGCTCGTTCAGCGTGTTCTGGCACCAAATCACAAAGGGCTCTTATCTCTACCCCTTCCATTCGCGCAAATCGTCTCATATTTCCGGTTCCACGGCTTCCCAGGCCTACAGCACCTACCCGAATTCGTTCAAGTGGTGGTGCTGCAAATCCGTGCATATTGAATTGCTGAGAATACTGCCTGTTTGCCTGCTCGTGGATATTTTGAAGAGTGGATTCAGCATCTTCCGGTGAATTGCATCCTGCCAAAAGACCGTATCCTACCACACCCAAAGAACCTAAACCTGCTTTTTTTAAAAAATCTCTTCTGCTGCTATTCATTTATGTTATCCATGAAGCAATCAGTTCATACAGTTAATTACTCAATATCTTCAGGGCATTGTCACGATAGATTTTTTGCAACGCCTCGTCACTTAAATCCAATCCGTACATTGGCCATTTGTATCCAACAAGATCTGTCATATAGAAATGTTCATCCGCAGTTTCAAGAACGCGGAATGTCATCCTCAACATTTCTTCCGTAGTGGTGTTATTGCCATAGGGTTTTGAGGGATCATCCGGAAAAGTCTCGAAACCATAATCAGTTCCGTACACAATCCTATCCTGGTATTTTTCAAAAAAAGCAGCTGTTGTCCTTGGAATCGTAGAAAACTCTGCAAATCGAGCCGAGATGTCGGCATAAAAGTTTTCATGCTTATCAAAAAGATTAGCTAAAAGAGAAAAATCGTTACTGGTATTCGCAAGGTGGGCTGCTACAAATGTTGTATTGGGATGGCGCTCTAATGTTCTGTCTAAGATTTCAATCATCCCGTCATGCCCAACAATTTGATCCTGATTCTGAACTCTCCATGTATATGCCCGAGTAAGCCCGTCATTGGTTGAATCCATAGGCTCGTACATCCAAATGGGTTCGGCCACATGAAGGTTAACCGGCAAATTCATTTCTGCAGCAGTCTGCCATATTAAGTCCATTCTTGGATCATCCGGGTGCATTCCGGGAGCAGATGTCATTCCCTCGCCTTTATCATGCAGTTCTCCAAAACCTTCGCAACCAGCTTCGACATCACGTCTAATTTGCTCGACAGCTTTTTGGCTCCAACCTTCCTCTTCATACCCTGTATAATCAATTCCACAATATACATCGAACCTATCCGGATATTTTGAATACAAGGCATAAACAGATTCAAAAGCAGCACCAGTTTTTTTGGTTAGTACTAAAGACCGTTCGATACCGGTAGCATCCATTATTTCAATGCGTTTTTCCAATTCTTCTTCTGTCTTTGCATAATCATGGGCATGCATATCAATAATCGGGTATTGTGCTGTTGTTATTTCAGTTTTTGGCACATTATGAACCGATTCAGGCATCCAGTCTTTCAATAAAAGTGTGTCCAGCAGGCCTGAATCATCGCTTTGACTGTAGTATGAATCCTGGTTTTGATTTTGTGAACAACTATGAATGAACAGTACTGTGATACTTAGCAATAGTATTGTTGACAAATGTATTGATTTAGAATAGCTCATATCCTTCTCCTTAAAAATATTATTCAAATTAAACAGGCATCCACATTTTCATTATTTCTAAAAAATATGGATGCCCTCGAACACGTCATTTTCCTATCGGATACGTGTTGTACCGCCACCTGATTCCAGGTTCACACGCATTCCGCGCTCATTCGTTTCCCATGCTCCGGCAGTAAAATCGGGTACATCGATTGATGCGGATTTATTTGCAACCGACCATTCGCTTAAAGGAATTACTGAGCTTGTGAGAGCCGCATCATATACATCCATTTCCACCGGCAGGCCATTTCTTAAACTGTCGATTAACCTCCAGTCTGTAGCATTGACTCTTGCATAAGAGCGTTCTGCGCGGCCTGTTTCCACGGCTTGTTCTCGCATCTCATTAAATCTTCTTACGATTTCGGGAGTGTATTCTTCCATCAGGGCTTCATACTCCTCTTGGGGAATCCAACCATCATCATAACTAAATCCAAGACGACCGGGCCGAGCATGATATGTTCCAACAGATCCAACGATTAAATTAAATCGAATTCCGGGACGAGGCGTTGTAACGTCGTGTTGAATCAGTATGGTTCGACCTTTATGAGTACGGATTAGGGTTGAATTCATATTTCCGCGATAATCACGCCCTACATACGGTTCCCAAAATTCATCTTCTTCAGCCAATTCCCTGGCACGCTGAGCCATATTAAAATCATTTGATTGCATGGACACCAGGTAACTCATCTGATCACCGTAATTCAGGTCCATCATTTGAGCCATGGGAGTCAATGCATGCTGCGGATACAAGTTTCCATGACGATCAATATTCTCTTTCAGTCGCCACAGGTTGTGGTACATGGTTTTGGAGAAATTGTAACGGTTCATCAAATCGTGGATGTACCCGCCTTCGCCGTGGACGATCTCGCCGAGAACACCATTTCGAACCATATTCAATACATAAGCTGCATCACCCGAGTGGCAGGATCCTGACATTTGAACACAGTGTCGTCGTGTTCGTTCTGACGTTTCTACCAATCGCCAGCAGTCTTCAATGGTTTGAGCAGCCGGAAGTTCGGTATAAACATGTTTTCCATTTTCCATGGCATATACAGCCTGATCGGTATGCAGATGCCAGGGTGTCGCTATTGCAATGAGATCAATATCATCCCGTTCGCACATTCGTCTCCAGTCATCCTCACCGTCGTAATAGCCCTCTGGACTGTGGGTTTCTGAGATCGATTCAATCGCCTCATTTACGCGGTCCTCTTCAAGGTCATTGACGGCAACAATCTCCACTCCTTCAATACTGGCAAGCCTGCGAACCGTACCTGATCCGCGATTTCCAACCCCGGTCATGCCCACTCTAACAACATCCAGAGCCGGTGCTGCATACCCATGCATATTAAATTGTTGAGTATATTGGCGCGAAGCCTGTTCTTTCACCTGGCTGAGCCTGGATTCAACCTCTTCCTGTGTGGTACAACCTGCCAAAATTCCGGTTCCAAATACTCCGAGAGAACCTAAACCGGCCGTTTTTAAAAAATCTCTTCTATTACTTTTCATCTACTATTTTAATCATTTTAGTTGTTGAGGGTTACGTTAATCAGGCCTCCATAAATATTGGAGTCCTTTCTTTCCATTTTCCTTTCGTAAAATCAGGGAAATCTACAGGTCGCCCATTGTTTGCAACAGATGCCTCAGTAACAGCAGAGACGGCGCTGCTTGTTACAGAATCGTAGGTGTCGATATAGGGCTGAGTGCCTTCTGTAATCGCCATAATCAGATTATGCCAGTTAATAGGCGTTTGATCCATTCGCCGGCCGTGTCCTTCAATAGCACCACCTACACGAGGTGGAGGATTATAATTTTTGAGCATCGGATGTTCGTATTCTTCGAGATAGGGCTCAGCAGATTCCCACTCGTGAGATTCCGGGCTCGGCCCTTCGAGATAGATCGTTTCAACATCTGCTCCATCTTCATAAACACCTTTTGTTCCCTGGAGCCGGAAACTTTCTCTCGGGTGAGGTGTATTTGTATCGAAATTGAGTGTAATCATTTTTCCGTTCACCGTTCGAATCAGGGAAGCGTTATAATCTCCTTGATTCATTGTACGGGTGGCATCGGGATGGTCTGTTCCAAATTGTTCAGCAGCATACCGGTTCAGCATCACTGCTTTCGAGCTCATGGAAACCAAAAAGTCGATTCGGTCGCCATGATTGATATCCATCGCCGGCATAATCGTTCTCATGGGGTGATCGGGATACAAATTCCCGTTTCGATCGATAGAATGTTGGAGTCTCCATGGTTCTCTTTCTATATTATTTTTTACAAATCGAAGATCATGTACGTATCCGTCTTCAATATGCAGAACTTCCCCAAAAACTCCGTGACGAATCATATTCAAAAGGGTAACATCAGGGAAACCACCTAAAACAGTACTCGCCCATTTTCCCGTTTTCTCATATGTCTCAACAATTCTCCAGGCTTCGTCAAGGGTCAGCATCAGAGGTACTTCGCAGGCTGCATGCTTATCATTGTTCATGGCGGCCAGGACTATCGGGGCGTGCCATTTCCAGGAGGTAGAGCAAATCACTGCATCCAGATCCTCTTCAGCACAAAGCCGTTCAAAGTCTGTTTCGCCCATCGGGCCTTCCCCGTACAAAGTTGGGGAAGGCCTTCCGGACGCCTCAACCATATTTTTTGCATTTTCCAATCGATCCGCTCGAATTTCACAAATTGCGGGTACTTCAACTCCCTCAATTCCAAGTGCAGCACTCAGGTGCCACGTTCCACGTCCGCCGATTCCAACAAATCCAAGACGAATTGGCCGCCCTTGATTTGTTCTATTTTTTGCAACAACCGGTTTGGATAAGGCCATCCCGGCCAGAACAGATGTACTCAATCCGGCAGTGGACATTTTCAAAAAACCTTTCCTGTCTAATTTTTTACTCATAGTAATATCCCATTTATTAATTGAATTTTTTAAATCGACTTAGCCTTTGAATTCTGCGAATATTTTTAGAGCATTTTTGTTGTAGATTTTTTCTAACACATCATCCGGAAGGTATAAACCGTAAATTCTCCAGCGGCCTTGTCGATGGTGGCTTGGATCTGCATTGATATATTCGTCATCCGTTTCCAGGAATCGATAATAAACCCTGTAAGCCTCAACATTCGGAGCAGTATCAGTTCCAAAAAGCACCCTGTCCTGGTGTTTGATCATAAACTTACGGGCTGTATACGGCTGACGTCCCAACTCACTGATTCGGGCATCTATATCTACATACATATTCGGATATTTTTCTAACCACATGGATACTCTGCCCAACTCTTCCGGCAAGTTTGCCATATGAGTGGCTATGAATGTTGTATCCGGATGGCGTTCAAAAACACGATTTCGTTGCCGAAGCAGCTCTTCTTTCCCGGGAAATTCAGGCCCTGAAAATCCCCAGTCCGGATGTGCACCCAATTCATCGTAACGCTCGTTGTACCGGTCAATCGGGGTGAAAAATGCTTTTGGATCTGAGATGTGCATCAAAACAGGAATACCTAATTCACCGGCCCTCGCCCAAACAGGATCAAGACGTTCGTCATCCACTCGAATCAATTCTCCGCTCGCGTCCCTGTAGCGTAATCCAAGTGATTTAGACACCTTAATTCCCCGAAGTCCCGCTTCAACTGCTTGCTCAAGCCTGTCTGCTTCATCCTCACCATAATTAGGTTCATCAATTCTACTGTAATCTACCCGGTAGAATATGATGAATCGATCTTCGCCCACACTGTTTGAGACTTCCAGGTGCTCTTTGTAAAAGCCGTCTTCAGATCTTCCATCCAAACTCACAACTTTCCAAACTCCTACTTCATCCATTACGTCGAGATACTCCTGGGTTCTGTCCAGGTTTCGCAAATGGTTATGGATATCAATAACCGGGAATTTCGGTTTTTTGATAATCGTCTCTTCCACAACAAGCTGTGGTATGGGTTCCCAATCCAGCAACCTAAGATCACCCGTAACCTGTTCTTCGGTCAGTTTCGTTGATTTAGCCTGGGTTGAACTTGACCCAAGAAACCCTAAACCGGTGAGTCCTAATCCTGCCAATCCTGTTTTTTTTAGAAAATTTCTTCTGTTACTCATTTAATCATCCTCCTTAACTATGCTGTTGCAAGAATTGGTGTTCTGTTTTGCCATTTTCCACGAGTAAAATCAGGAAAATCTACCGGACGGCAACCTTCTGCTATCGACTGTTCCGTGACTGCTGAAACGGCACTACTTGTAACGGAATCATAGGTGTCTATATATGGTGAGGTATCGTTTCGGATCGCTTCAACCAGGTTTGTCCAGTTGATGGAAGTCTGTCGGTTTGAGCCTCCGTGGCCTCGAATTTCAACGACTCGTTCCGGTGGATCATAATTTTTCAGGATTGGTGATTCATACTCATCCCTGTATTTCTCAGCCGGTTCCCATTCATGTGATTCCGGACTTTGTCCTTCAACATAAATTCGATTGGTACCACGATCTCTCAGGTAGACGCCTTTGGTACCCTGGAAGCGATAGTTTCCTCTCGGGTGTGGAGTATTCGTATCGAAATTCAGGGTGATCATCTTGCCGTCAACCGTTCGAATCAGTGAAGCATTGTAATCTCCCTGCTTCATCTCTTTAGTAGCATATGGATGTTCTTTTCCATATTGATCGGCCGCATAGTCATTCAACATTACAGCTTTAGAACTCATAGAGATCAGGTAGTCAATTCGATCACCATGATTAATATCCAGGGCCGGCATGATCGTTCTCATCGGATGGTCCGGATAGAGATTCCCGTTTCTGTAGATGGAATGCCATAATCTCCATGGTTCCTCATCCGGGGCATGCTTCACAAATCGAAGATCGTGAATGTAACCACCTTCAGCATGAATCATATCACCCAGCAATCCCCGGCGAATCATATTTAAAAGAGTTACATCCGGAAAGCCACCTAATACAGTACTCGCCCAATTACCCGTACTTTCGTGGGTTTCAATAATTTCCCAGGCTTCATCCAGAGTAAGCATCAGCGGCACTTCACAGGCGGCATGTTTATCGTTATTCATAGCCGCAAGAACAATCGGGGCGTGCCATTTCCATGATGTTGAGCAGATAATAGCATCAAGATCTTCTTCCTCGCACATTTTCTTGAAAGCAGTTTCATCTTCATCCGCTCCATACAATGTTGGAGTTGGCTGACCGGATTCTTCAACCCATCGCTTAGCTGTATATAACCGCTCTGGTTTGATTTCGCATATCGCCGGAACCTGGACACCCGGAATTCCAAGAGCCGAACTTAGATGCCATTGGCCGCGTCCGCCTATACCAACAAAGCCAAGACGAACGGGACTATCCTGGTTCAAAACATTTTTTTTCTTTGCAAAGGAGATTTGTGATAAACCCATAGAAGTTAGCATTGCACCTCCCATTGCTGCCGATGAAATTTTCAGAAAATCCTTTCTGTCGAATTGATTGCTCATGCGATTACCTTTTAATTTAATTTGTAATGTTTTGATTAATCATTGAATACCCGAAAATCTTAAAGACCTATTGTTATCAAATCCGCTAAAAGACTTT
Organism: Rhodohalobacter sulfatireducens; assembly: GCF_022012475.1. GTDB lineage: Bacteria > Bacteroidota > Rhodothermia > Balneolales > Balneolaceae > Rhodohalobacter > Rhodohalobacter sulfatireducens. Next base: position 133,245 of record NZ_JAKLWS010000002.1, on the reverse strand, counting down.
ATGGAGCCGTAGTAAAAATTAGCCATCCGGATTCTACCATATCACAAAACCCGGATGGCTTTTGGGCGCAACTATTCATTTTTCATTGACCGCCACTCCTTCTTCCTCCGAATTCCTCTTCAGCATTTAACTTTTTAATAAATTTGTTGTAATACATTGTTTCATTAAGTAATGAAAGTACAAAAATTTAAAAATCCAAATAAAAAAAGGGTATAATGTTTCATATTTTTATTTTTTACAAACAATCTTCTTTTTCAAAGCTTTTTATCTGAATATTTGGAATAAATTTGCTTTAACCTTAAATCAATATGCAATAGCAAGGATTAGGTGTGCTTAAGCTCTTTCGATTCATTTTTAATCACTCAATTTTTGCCTTATCAAAAGGATGATTAACTCTCTATATATCCCTTCTCCTTAAATACGTTCAACAGGCAAAACGATATACATCTGTTCTCTTATAATTATTTTATCGCTACTCAATCCCTTGTCGAGAATATCTCTGTAGATGTCATAGTAATCCGAAAGATCTAGGTTTTCAGGGGCTATGATAGTGTCCAGGATTCCGTTTGCATCCATATCTCTCATTACTATTTCAGTACCATCTTCATTTTGAATGATTGTGAATCGATTAAAGACAACTACTTCCTTCAAATAACCGTATACCATTCTTCTTCGAGATGTATAATCATTGTAACCTACCGTTTCAATTTTATAGGTTTGATTTGAGTCACTAAACTCAAATAATCTTAAATCGTTTTTGGAATCGAGATTACCACTCTCCAATGCCTGCTCAATTCCAATGTAGTATATTCTATTAGCTTCAGTTAGTGTTACCCCCCCAAGACGTAATTCATCTAGTTCTCCATCTGAATTTTCGTCAATTGCTTCTAAAACAACTTCTCCGCTATCACTGTGCCTCAGCAGCACATTCTCCAAAACCTCTTCTCCCTGTACTTTACTCACAATTTCGTAATCATCACCATCGTAATTAAATCTGAACGTTCGTTCATTATAGGATCGAAGTAAACTGCATCCACAAATCAGAAATAGCAACAGGGGAGAAACTCCTTTAATCATATTCGTGCTTTTTTTGGTGAGATTATTAACCCTGAGAATATCTATTTCGGTGATATTCATAATAGAAAGCTCTCTTATTTCTTGGCGATACCTGATCTTTCTGTAAAGATCAAATAAAGTAATTGTATTTTTTAAAAACTGTTTGATAAACAAAAAGGAGCATCCCTTTTATTGGAATGCTCCTTTTCTGATCCGCTACCTATTAAATTGGATTTTGCTGCAAGTTCGGATTCAGCGCAATCTCCTCTTCAGGAATTTGGAATATAATTCTGTTATGATCCCACGGAATATGCTGTATACCTTGTATACCTGTATATGGATCAACCGGTCCTCGGCTCAAATCAACACCGGGGTTTCCGGGAGCCAAGTGAGTTCCGGGATAATCTCTGAATAGATCCCGTTTATTACGAAATAGATCGTGGGCCCGATGACCTTCCATAAAGAGTTCTAAGCGTCGCTCCTCCAGAACAACATCTAGAACAGTGTCATGATCTCCCAAATTACTCAATGAGTACATACCGGCTTGAGGGATTTGAGCTCGCTCCCGCAACATATTTACAATATCGAGTGCAGCCTGATCTTGTCCCAGTTTTGCCAATGCTTCTGCTTTATTTAAGTAGACTTCCGAATATCGAATTAACTCGGGTGAGTTACCCATCTCCGTGCCTTCCTGGCAACAGAACTTTGTGACATAAAAACGTGGAAAACCATTTCTTTCAACATATTGGTATAATCCGTCATCTCGTCTTAGTGTATCACCGTTTACAATTTGATATTGTGGTTCAACGAATTGGCGTCGAACATCAGATGGCCACTTGTTGATCAGATCGCGATATGTTTTAGAGGCATAGTTTTCGCCCCAACCAGAGCCGGATGGTGATCGATAGATCATTGATCCAACACCGTGACTTCTACCATGATCATCCGCCGGCATAACGTGACGGATGGCAAAAATGGATTCAGATCTTGCATCAGCTACCGGGCTGAATGTGAAGTAATTTGGTAGTGTTTCTCCATCCACCAATTCATATCGGCCTGAACTGATAACCTGGTCGGCAGCTGAAATGGCATTCTGGTTCTCTTCCATATAAAGATATACTCGAGATAAGAGAGCCAAAGCAGCTTCTTTTGTACCGAAAGCACTTGATTTTTCAGAACCCATAAGGTTTGCCGCTTCTGTCAAATCTTGAACCAGGAAATCGTACACTTCACCCACAGTAGCCCGAGCTGGCTGAGCTTCAAGATCAGGCTCTCGCATAATAGGAACTCCGAGATTATCTCGACCGTGGCTATAGGGCCGGCCAAAAGCTGTAACAAGATGCAGTGTCATCAATGAACGAAGAAATTGATTTTCACCTCGCAACTGATCCAAATCAGGTGATTCGCCCGGAGTAATTGCTTCAATTACAGTGTTTGCATTATAAATTAACCTGTATCCCCGCCTCCACATGTTAGATGTATTCGGCATGTTGGGATTATGCAGATAATTGTAAGTAAGCATCATTCTGTTGGATGTGGTACCGCTGATCATCAGATCGTCTGATCGGTAATCACCCGGCTGATAAAGCATCATTACCAGGCCATACGTACTACGTGTCTCATCTTTGAGATAAGCGTAGTTACCCCTGGTTACATCTTCGATTCCCTGCACAGAACTAAGCGCCTGATCTACCGGGATACCGTCATACGGAGAGCGCGCAATATCACAGCTACTGAAGAACAGTATCAATGACAGCACTGCTGTTGTTAAAACTATTTTTAATTGTCTCATAGTTTTTTGTTTTCTGTTTTGATATTAAGATTCATTTAAAAGCCGAGTTCAATTCCGAATAGGAAGGTACGGGCAAGTGGATACGAACTGTCGTCCGAAGCTGCTGGATCTCTTCCCGGCCAGTCAGTAAATGTCACAAGGTTCTCACCATTCACATATAGAAGTGCATTGCGTAAACCTACAGCATTCATAAATGAGAGATCCTGAGGCAAGGTGTAGCTTAATCGTGCACTCCTTAATCGAATATAAGATCGATCATAAATGAAGAGCGATGATTCAAGGTGACCACTGTTATTTCCACCTACAACATTTGCAGGGAAGTGAGATTCGTCACCTGGTTGTTGCCAGTAACTTTCACCCGGTCTCAACTTACGGTAGTTCGTGGTAAGGTAAGCCCCAAAATCTATACCTGTATCATAATATCCTTTGGATCCAGACACGTATGTAAAGAAGGTGTCCAAACTAAAGTTTTTGTACTGGAATCTGTTACGGAGTCCACCACGGAAATCAGGAGTTGTAGCACTCGCCAGCTGCGGAGCTGCGGCACCATAATCCTCTGTAATCGATCCATCGGCATTGACCCACTGAGGAGCCCCTGTTTGCGAATTAACTCCATACCATTTTCTCAGATAAAAGGTATTTATATCAAAACCTTCTTCAATTCGGAAATCGCCGTTATCAATTGGCTGACCGTCATAAAGTTCTTTTACCCTGTTTTTGTTGGCTGAAAGTGTAAACGAAGTTGTCCAGCTGAAATCTCTACTCTGGATATTTTGTGTATTGATAGCTAACTCGATCCCTTTGTTTTCAACAGAACCAACATTTAAAATCCGGTCGTCGATACCGCTGGTTCCTGGTAGTGTTACATTCTGGAGAAGATCTTCATTGGTTCGCTGATAAACATCAATAGACATGTTTACCCTGTTATAAAGAGCCACATCAACTCCAAGGTTATAGGTTTTCGCAACCTCCCATGTAAGGTTTGAATTGGGAACACGCGATGGAAAACTTGCCGGAGTACCGATGTAATTACTCGTAAACGAGTATAGACCCTGGGCCTCGTAATTACCAATACTTGCATTCCCCGTTGTACCATAACTGGCACGAAGTGCTAATTGATCGATTGCATCTATATCAGCAAGAAATTCTTCCCGGCTAAGTACCCAAGAAGCACCTACAGAATAGAAATTACCATACCTATTTTCAGAACCGAATCGCGAAGATCCGTCTCTGCGGAATGATACCGTGGCAATATATTTTTCCATATACTCATACTCAGCCTGAGCTAAATAGGATTGAAAAGCACTTTCGCCAATGTCTCCGCCTACATCAAAAGGTACTGCAGCAGCGTCGGCAATGGTTAAGCCCGGCGCCAACCCGCCACCCAGAAAATTGGTGAATTCAAATCGGTTTTCCTGATACTCAAAACCAACCAATCCACTCAATGAACTGTTTGCCCAACCTTTGTTCATACTCAATAAGTTGGATGTAAGAACTGATGTAGACCGATCGGTTTCGTTTTCAACAGAACCATTTCGGCCACCACCGGCTGCTGATCGAGCATCAAGAAAGATCTCCTGGCGCCCATCTCGTTGAGAGTAACGATTCGAACTACTTATGCTGGCCCAATTCGTAAGATTATATTCGAGACGTAGATCAGCTGAATAAAATGAAACTTTGTCGATATCAGTATTCCACTGCATTCCATGAAGTGGATTTTCTGAATCCCGCGAATACCAGTCCGATTCAGTACCTGTTCGTACGGTTCCATCTTCATTATACGGAGTATCCCAAGGAAGAGCTCTACGTGAAAATGTTAAGATGGTATAAGGATTACCTGTCACAACATTATCGCGCACACCGTAATTACCGGCCACTCGTGCATCCACCCGTAGATCTTCATTAAAGTTGTGTGTTACATTCACACGACCTGAAATTCTTTCATAATTCGTTCCGATGTTTGTTCCTTCTTCCTCGAAAAAATTACCGGATATAAAAAATGTAGTCGATTCATCACCACCCGAAACGGATGCATCGTACATTTGGGTGATTCCTGTATCAAATCCTACATCCCGCCAGTTGGTATTGTATTGAGTAACCTCAGAACGATTATAGAAAGGACCAACCTCGGCACTAACCATATTTTGGTGAAAATCGTACAATTCCTGCGAATTCATCCATTCTTCATTTCCTTCAAGAGTTGTACTATATCCTCGGGAAGAACGAAGTGTTATCCGAGTATCACCGGCACGACCTTTCTTTGTTGTAATAACCACTACACCATTCGATGCTCGTGAACCGTAAAGAGCAGTTGCGGCTGCATCTTTCAATACACTGATCGATTCAATATCTGTAGGAGCTACAGCATCTCTTTCACCGGCACCTGCAATAACTCCGTCAATAACATATAAAGGAGAAGAACTTGCAGATATCGAACCGGTACCTCGAATCAAAATATTTGAATTTTGACCGGGCCGTCCACTGGATTGCTCAACAACTACACCAGCCATCTGACCTTCTAACGCTTCGGTTGGATCGTTAGTTGTAATTGCCTGGAGGTCTGCTTCGCTAACCTGTACGACTGAGCTGGATACTTCACGTTTGGACACAACTGTGTAACCCATTACAACCAGTTCATCTAAATTCTGAACACTTTCAGCGAGTACCACGTCAATGACTTCTCTGTCATTTACCGGTATATTCTGTGTTACAAATCCGATGTACGAAAAACGAAGTGTTGCATCTCCTTCCACTTCTATTTCATAAACTCCATCCAAATTTGTCACAGTCCCTTGCGTTTGCCCTACAACAGAAACGTTTACACCTGGTAAGGTTTCACCTGTTTGCGTTGATGTCACAGTTCCCGTAACAGTAACTAACTGAGCATGAGTTGTCGTTGCTAACAACAGCACCAACAAAACCGAACTGAGCCCCCACCTTAGCAGTAAGGAATGTATTTGTTTTCCCATATTTACACCTTTTAAAGATTAAGTAAGAAATTTTAAGCAAATGAAATCTGCTCGTAATTTATATAAGGAATAAAAATACAAATAATGTAAAAAGCAAAATATCAATGTTATTTTTATTTATTTTTTTATCTAAAAGCCTAAATAAATTAGCTTTCATAAATTCGGAGAAAGAAATGTAAGTAATGGAAGGGCTTTTATAGTAAAATTTTCAAATACTTAACGAATACTTATCATTAAGTAGAAATCATCTCTTTCAAAGAAAAATACAGTCTTTTATAAGAGGAGAATTTCGACTGGTATTCTTCTTCATATTTTTTATTGGGAATAATCGTTTTTCTGGGTTTTACCCACTCTTTCGCAATGTCAAACAGAGCAGTGCTTTCAAAAGCAGAATAAGCAAGCATTGCTGAACCATAACAACCTGTTTCTCTGACACTTAAAACCTCTATATCTCTCCCTATTATATTGGCTTTTAGCTGGACCCACTTCAACGACTTTGCCCCTCCTCCTACTGCTCGAAATCTTTTAATTTTGTATCCGGCATTTTCTAAGATCTCAAGGTTTACCTTCATCTCATACATGACTCCCTCAAGTAATGCTTGCAGTATTTCAGATCTTTTCGTTCTTAGCCTTAATCCATAAATAGTTCCTTTCGTTTTCCTGTCGAAGTGCGGTGTGCCGGATGTTGTGAAATAGGGCAGGACCAGCAGATCGGTTGGTGTAAGATCAATTTGATTTAGCAGAAGGGTATAATAATCCTTTTCATTTGTTTTTGCTTTTTCTTTTTCTTGCTGACCAAATTCCCGGGCGAACCAATGTAGAATATTCCCGCCGGTTAAATGGTATGCAATACTCGAGTAGCTGTCCGGGAGTACGTAGTCATATGTACATAGATTATTGAGCATAAGCTTCTCATTAAAAATCGGTTTATTAAATGCTGCTGTTATGCATTCTACCGTACCAGTTGCCAACATGGCAACTCCCTCTTTTGTAACTCCCGCACCAAGCGCATTACATCCCTGGTCATGGCCTCCACTTACAATTATTGTATCATTGGATAGTCCTATCTTACTGGCCACTTCCGCTGAAACATACCCTGCGATTGAGCCTGATTGTTGTGGAGTTGCTAATTTTCCAGGTTCTAATTCTATTTTCTCCAAAATTTCATGACTCCAGTTATGCTTTTGTACATCGAACATCATGGTTCGGCCTGCTAATGACCAGCTTATAGTTGGTTCTACCCCCAGAAATAGTTGCAATAAATCCTCAAAACAGAGAAAATATCGTGCTTTCTCCCATATCTTCGGCTTATTCGATTTAAACCAAAGCAACTTAAACAGGGTGAAAATGGGTTGAGCGGTATGGCCAGTTATCTCATAAAGTCTCTGTTCTCCAATCTCATCCACTAAAGGTTCGATATAGGGTGCCGACCTGGTGTCTGACGAAATCATTGCATTACTTAAAATTTCTCTGTTTGAGCCGACCGCTGTGAACGCTTCCCCCTGGCTGCTAATACTCAATGCCTTAACTGATCCCTTTTCAATTAGATCAGTACATTCACGAATCGATTCGAAGCATTTTTTTATAACTTCACCAGAATTTAACTCTGCCGCTCCCCCCTTTGAAAAGACAACCTCGTAAGGCCTTCTTGATTCAGCCATGAGTTCTCCCTTTTCATTATATACGGCTGCTTTGCATCCACTTGTCCCTATGTCTATTCCAAGAAAATTCATGGTTGGCTAACTTTTCTTTTTTTAAAAACGGCTTTTGTTATCTATACCAAAGTTTTAAATAGTGAGTTATTATTTCTTTCATTTTTCTAAATATGATCTCCTGTCTATATAGGGTTGTAAAGTATTTAATGGACTGCGTGTCCTGGAAGTCAACAGGTTCTGCTAAAATTTTATCGGCTATTAATGTCTTTGTCATTTCAGGTCCAACTACTTTTGCTGAATTTTTAACCATCTCTTCAAATAATGCCTTTGTACTTTCCCTCTCCAAAGCCGTCCACATGTTAACTTTACAGATACCATCCTCATAAAGATTAGCCAAATGCTTTTTTGATACAGATGAAGAGCCGTGTAAACAGAGAACTTTTCCAATTTGATTTGATATCTGTCTTGCCGACTCACCATGATATTTCAAAGTCGATTTTTTCGACCTGTGTTCAGTCCCCAGATTTGGTACAAGAATATCAATACCGGTTTCATTTTGATATCTCACTGCCACCTCTGGAGTTGTAAGCCCTAACGGATCATTCATTCCCCCACTTTTCTGTATTTCGTCACATGCTCCTTCAATCACAATTTCTTGCCCAAACTGCTCAACAAAAGCGGCTGTTTTTCTTATGTTTTCCTCAAACGGCAGTGTGGATGCATCATACATGATGGAGGAAAACTGGCTCATATCCCATCCAAGCAGATCTCTGTCTTCATCCCAGATGATATGATCGAGGTGAACCATCACGCGAAGGTGTTCAAAAGCAGACCCTTTATCTGTCAGGACTTTCAGATCTTGTAAGAATAGCTTTAATCCAATATCCCAACGCTTTGTATGCGTGTAGTAAACAGCTTGTGGGCGATCCTTATAAGTATTTGTGATTCCAACAATAATCGGGAGATTGTTAATACCAATAAATTCCCCATACTCAGAAACCGCACTCAAAATTGCTTCGGTAGTTGTTAAATTTTCCGAGTTGAAGGTCGGTAAAACCCATTTTTTCTGCCTGGTGTAATCATAAACATCCAGTACGTCTGCCCGATCTAAAATTAGTGGCATATACCTCCTTTATATTGGCGACCTATTACTCGAAATCCAGCGACCAGACAATATCCCAGGATTTCATATCCCCCGGTTCAACCCATTGGGAACGCCCTTCCTCCACTGCCTCTTCCAGTTTGCTTGATGACCCGGGAATCGGTTCAAAAGCACATTCATCTCTCCTGCATCCATCTTCATCGGGATACCCAAGGTGATTCCACCAAATTCCGATAGAAGTGAATAGATCATTAGGGTATTTCATCTGGACTCTCAGACCATTTATATACGTCCAATGAATTGAACTCTCTTCCGGACTATGCAAATACAGCATATATGTTTCTCCTTTTTTTCTTGAAAGAAGAAAAACACTGAGTTCATTTGATGTTGTAAGATCAAGTTCTTCTCCAGACTCACTGTAAAGTGAAGCAAAATCTGGAAACTGCAGAGTCTTTATTTCAGTCAATTTGATGAGCGGATGAATAATATGTTGGAACGGCAAGAGTTCCTCCCCCTTGTTTTGCAAATTGAAACTCCAGGTTAGCTGCGATTCCCGGAAATGAAGAGTTCTCTGAAAGTGAATGGGAAGAACTTCACTATCAACAGAAAATATAATTTTGTCTGATTCTATATCCGCTTTCCACTTCAACCAACACAATTCACCGTGATCAGGAATGGTCCAATCCAATCCCGGATAGTTGCTGACTTCCACAGACGGGAAACAATCATCATATCCATAGACGGGACGAGTTTCATACTCACCATAATCTTCAGAAGGGGGAGTGAACTCTCTTGGCTTCGTTGTGAGTAGATCAGATCCCTGATAACACAACCTGCTTAATCTCGCACCATCCTCAAGGTCGTACTCAACCAACCAATGTCCACTTTCAAAAAATTCTTTCATCCATTCAGTCGATTTGAGTTACAGGTTACCAGGGGTAATTACCTGTTTATCATTCAGAGAGCAATCGCTTTAATATCAGTCAGATCGCAAAATGCAATTAACTCTTCATATAGTTGTTCTCCATATCCCAACACGGCATACTCATTGTTCCAGGACTGCAAAAGCTGATCAATATCACAATGGGCAGTAGCGAATGCATGCGGCCAAAATGGAATACCTGATTCACTTTTCCGCTCTTCAATCTCTTCTTTAGATGGTTCAAATACAGAACATTTTGTAATAACCATCTCAAATTTGCCTTTATTCCTCCCAAGTCTTGCAATCACACCTTCACCGGGTTTACACACGAGTTTAACGGAAAGTCCGCCTGCCTCTCCTTCGGTTGGAATTCCATGCTCAGCAAAACCTGCGGGTCCAGCTTCTCCCGCCAGCGACGGTGGACAGGCTCCATCACCGATAATTTTTATTTCATTGTTTGATTTATCGATATGCTGAAGGTCTCCATAGTAGATCGGATCTTCACTCAAATCATTGAGCAGGCGAACCGTAAGTAGTGTATTAAAATCACTGAGGGTTGAAGTGGCTACACGGTCATTCAACATCATACTTTGGGCAAAACACGTAGCGCTGTAATCATCACCAAGCCCGGGAAATGATTGGATGGTATACATATCCCAATTTTCTTTTTCCTTCATCTTTTTCAAGGCAATATACAGTCGAATGGATCGTGAAGACACTTCGTCGTCCGGAATCGGTTCAGAAAAATAGGTTTGAATGGCCTCACGAGCTCGATTTACCTCATCATCATTAATCTCTTTTGCAATATCCAGTAGTTCCGTCGTATCACGGGAATCGATATCGATGCCGAATTTTCGCATCCACTGCGAAGGATCTGCCACCCCGCACGTTTGGCCCATTCCACGCCCACCAAAAACCCCGGCCGTATTCAGATTCAACCTGTTTTTTATATGACTTGCCCTGCAATAGGACACAATACGATCAATCTCTTTTGGGTCCTCATGACTACCATACACAAAACGGTGTTTAATGCCTACCTCTTTCAATGCCCCCTGGATCACAAATCCACCAACCGGACGCCATCCCTGTGAGCCGGGGTGTGTCCAGACAACAATACCTTTTCCGGAAGCAGAAAAATCCCGGATGGGGCCAATCATATGTGCAGCCCAAACCCATGTGCCGGAAAAGAGAACAAGGGCATCAATATCATCTCTTTTCTTAAAATCAGAAAAACATTCAATAGCCTCTGTTTTCGAGGCGACGACAAGATCGTATTCAATCAATTCCAATCCGGCATTTTTGAGCTTAGCTTTTGACCGGTTAATCAGTTCTTCGTCTATAAACGGTTGACCCATTGGGTCTTTCAGGCCATCTTTGTGAACACCATAAACTATAAACCCGATTTTTGTTTGTGACATGTTTTTAGGCTTATTTAAAAGATTTTCTTATTGCACTAACCTGATTCATCTGTCTATCGAACGAAATCAAACGAATTGAAAAAGAGTAGAATAGGTATAAAAGAAAATGAGGCCACACACTTCCTTGAATGTGGCCTCACTTTTGGGATTTATATATGTTGTCCGTACATATAGATTTACCCTAAACAAATTGAGTAGTGCCGCCTCTTTCCAACTCAATATCCATAATTGGCTTATTCGTTCTCCAGGAACCTGAAGTAAAATCCGGAAAATGAATCGGTGTTGCTTCATTAGCAACCGACCATTCGCTGAGCATTATTACGGAGCTCCATGAAGCGGCATCGTAAACATCCATCTCCACAGGAATTCCATTTCGCAGGCAGTCAATCAGGCGCCATGTCATGAGCGAATCCATTCCACCGTGCCCCCCCATGCGTCTGGCCATTTCACCTGCCGTTTTAATAATTTCAGGCTTATATTCTTCCATAACAGCATCGAACTCTTCCTGTTCAAGCCAACCATCGTGACTATTTGCTATTTTTTCTTCAGGATATCCTCTGGCAATTCCTTCCGTTCCACTCAGTAAATGAATTCGTGAGTAGGGTCGAGGTGAAGTTACATCGTGCTGCAGCATGATGGTCCGTCCATTGAAAGTTTTAATGATGCTCGTGTTCATATTTCCACGAAATTCATTATCAACATAATCCTCAAAGAATGAGTCCGATTCAGCGAGTTCACGGGTTCTTTTCTTCATCATAAAATCATCGCTGGAAACGGAGACCATGTACTTCATCTGGTCACCATAGTTGATTCCCATACTTTGCGCGATACTGCCCAGTCCATGCATTGGGTACAGGTTCCCATTACGGGTTGCATTTTCACGGAATCGCCACATTTCATGGTATCCATCTCTTGTAAAATTGTGACTCATCAATTGATGGATATAAGCACCTTCACCGTGAATCAGTTCACCAAAGTAGCCCTGTCTTGCCATGTTAAGGGTGGTCAATTCGAACTCACCATAGCAGACATTCTCTAAAATTACGCAATGCTTTTTAGTACGTTCAGAGGTTTCTACCATTTTCCAGCATTCTTCCAAACTCTGAGCTGCTGGAATTTCTGTGGCCGTATGCTTTCCATTTTCCATGGCATAGATACAGATCGGGGCATGTAAATGCCAGGGTGTGGCATTCACGACTAAATCAATATCATCTCGTTCGCAGAGCTCTTTCCACGCATCATCACTTCCTGTGTAGGTGTCTACAGGTTCATCAAAATCTTCGAGCATCCGATTTAATGCGCCTTCGTCAACATCGCAAATAGCCCTTATCTCAGTTCCTTCAATACTTCGAAGCCTCCTGACATGCCCTCTTCCTCGGCTTCCAACACCAATAAAACCAATTCGAACCAAATCGATTGGAGGTGCTGCGTAGTTGTTCATATTAAAGACCTGTTCATGATCTTTCTTAAATTGATTAGGTCCTTTTTCCTTGCCATTTCCAAAAGCACTCAAACCGGTTAGCCCGAGTGTTGCAAGTCCGCTTTTTTTGAGAAAATCTCTACGATTGAAGCTCATATCGTCAATATTTGTTTAATTGAGGTTACTTTTAAATATTTTTAAAATATTCACTACTAAATGATGTTTGTCGTTGCCCCTCGCCGAAGCTCAATATCCATTCCTCGTTCATTTGTATTCCAGGATCCTGATGTAAAATCCGGAATCGCTACGGGTTTTGAACCATTGGTTACAGACCATTCACTAAGAGGTGCCATAGCACTCCACAAAACACCATCGTAAACAGACATATCCAGTGGAATTCCGTTGTGTAAGCAATCGATCAATCTCCAAAGCATCATGGTATCCATTCCGCCATGGCCGCCCACCTGCCTTGCAAGATCTCCAACCTGCTTGCTGATCTCAGGGGTGTACTGTTCCTGCAGGTCTGAAAATTCTTCATCCGGAAGCCAGCCATCGTGGTTTTTGGCTACACGGGGTGGCCTCGCCTGGGCTACTCCATCGGTACCACTTACCAAATTAAAACATATTCCGGGGCGTGGGGATGTTACATCATGCTGAAGTAAAATCGTTCGCCCCATGTGGGTTCGAATAATGGTGGAGTTTATATTTCCGCGAAACTCTTTATCGACAAACTGTTCAAAAAATGGATCTTCAGCCGCAAGTTCTTTGGCCCTCTCACCCATCATAAAATCATTACTTGATACCGAAACCAAATAACTCATCTGGTCTCCACAATTGATATCCATGATATTACAAATAGTCCCCAATCCATGGGTCGGATATAAATTTCCATTGCGCGAAGCATTTTGCCGCAATCGCCACATATCATGATATTGAGTCTTGGAAAAATTCAGGTGTCTCAGATCATGTATGTAAGCCCCTTCTGCGTGAATAATCTCACCGAAATATCCATCTCTAGCCATGCCTAATGCCATCATATCAAAATCCCGGTAACAGGGATTCGAAAGCATCATGCAATGTTGGCGGGTTCGCTCTGAGGTTTTTACTAATTCCCAACAATCGTCTATGGTTGTAGCAATCGGTACCTCAGTAACAACATGTTTACCCTGTTCCATAGCATAAATGGCCATGGGTGCATGCAGATCCCAGGGAGTATTTACAATAACCAAGTCAATATCATCTCGCTCGCACAGCTCCATCCAAATATCTTCGGTTCCGGCATAAATTTCCGGTGAATGAGATAAAGGAGATTCACTGTTGATTCGCTCTAAAGCTGACTGCGCTGCTTCTTGTTGCAGGTCACATAGAGCTTTAATTTCAACCCCTTCAATTCGGGTTAAACGCGCAGTAGTTCCGGTACCTCTTCCACCAAGTCCAACAATCCCGACACGAACCGTTTCGATGGGAGGGGCAGCATAACCAGACATATTAAATACTTGTTCGTAGTCTGTTTGAAATGGTTTTTGAATAGCAAATTCATCCTCAAACGATGAAACTCCTATCCCAAAAAATCCCAAGCCGGCGATCCCTGCCTTCTCAATAAAATCTCTTCGGTTGCCATTTTCACTCATAAGTCTTTCTTACATCTGGAATGCGTATTGAGGATCGATAATACATTCTATGATTTTTCATTTACTTCTTCAGGTACCATAATCAAAAGAGTGAAAATGAAAATACTATTACTTCAGATACCTTTTGGTATGACATAGTTATCTTAATTCCTGATTATTCTAAATAATTCGACCAGTAAAAGCAAGTGAATAGTTAAAAAACGAAAATTTATTTTTCAATAATACTCGGAAATAAATAGATTAGAAAAGTTATACGAAAGAAAAGTATGCTTACTTGTTCTTTTTTCTTTTATCTGCTCTAACACTATAATCTTACTCTCCCTATGATGGCTCAAAGCAAATTTACCATACTCTGCATCCAGTTTATAATCATATTTCTGCTTTTAGGGTGTAGTGATCCAGAAGGTCAGTTTTACACACTCGCTGATTTTGAAAGTATTGATAAGATTGATACACATGTTCATATCAATACCAATCATTCCGCATTGCCGGAAGAAGCTGAGAAGAATAGCTTTAGAATTATTACGGTTAACGTGGGCTCACCAAGCTATCCACCCATACGTGAACAGCAGGAAATTGCCCGTAATCTGAAACGTCAATTCCCGGAAAGAGTAGAATATTTAACCACCATTCCAATGGAGGATTGGAATAACTCTGCAATTTGGCAAAATAATGCTACATCGTACCTGGATGAATCTTTCCAGTATGGAGCTCTTGGTGTAAAAGTTTGGAAGAACATAGGGATGGAGTTTAAAAATGATGATGGTGAATTTATGATGATTGATAATCCTCAGTTCGATCCTCTCATCAATTATATTCAGGATCAGAATAAACCATTACTGGGGCATATTGGTGAACCTTACAGCTGCTGGCTGCCACTTGAGGAGATGGAAGTTAGATTCATCAGGAATTATTACGAAAATAATCCCCAATATCATATGTACCTACATGCCGAGAATCCGTCTTATGAAGAGATTATTGAATCGCGGAATAATATGCTCGACAAGCACCTCAACTTGAGTTTCGTTGGCGCCCATTTAGGAAGTATGGCCTGGAGCCTTGACATGATGAGCGAACATTTGGACAAGTATTCCAGCATGGTTTTTGATATGGCTCACAGAATTACACTTCTTCAACACTTAACTCAAAAAGACCGGGAAGCTGTTCGAAACTTCTTTATCAAGTACCAGGATCGTTTTGTTTACTCAACGGACTTACAGCATCACGCTAATTCTGATCCTGATGCCGTTCGTGAACTAGCAAATAACACGTGGAGACAAGACTGGGAATACTTTGTTACAGATAACGAAATGGTAAACACAGAGGTAAATGATAGATCTTTTCGGGGTTTAAAACTGCCAAAAGAAGTTGTTGATAAAATTTACAGGGTGAACGCTGAAAAAGCTTATCCGGGTATTTAAGTAATGCAGTTACTTAATAACGTTTATTCAAATACTTTGTAAAATTCGATCTTCACCTGTTCAAAAAATGGAGACTGCTTTTTGAACAGCATCTCGTGTTCAGCATCTCCGGAGAAAAAATCCAGGGTTTTATAAGCTGTTTCTATGTCCGGAAAATCGCACTCCCAGATAATTGAATTGCAAGGTTCACTTCCTGAAATTGGCAGAAGTCGTTTCCCATTAGGATAGTCTGGCCTGGAATCCTCAAGATGAGCAAAGAGCTTTTCTAATTGCAGGAATTGCCGTTCTTTTGTTACATCAAACCGTTGAATAATCCGCATTCTAATTGCCATTTATTTATGCTCCATTACGTTAACTATTCTTGTATTCTAAGACTTATTTTTTGAGTTTGGGCAAATTTTATAAGAGTTCTCCTGCTAACCTCATGATGAATGGTATGATTTGAGGTTACAGAATATGCAGCGAGTAGAGCCCCGATACGTTGGGCTTCATGAAATGTTGACCCTGTTGATATTCCTGTTAAAACTCCTGCAAAATATGCATCACCAGCCCCGGCTGTATTGAATACTTTTTTTGGTTGAAATGCATTAAAATACTCTAAAGAATGGCCGTCCCAAGCCCAACTTCCATTGCTGCCATCAGTCACCGACAAATATAATCCAGGATAATTTTCTTTTGAATAGAGAACAACCTTTTCAACAACTTCGCTTGACGATTTTAGCTTGTTGACCGAACCAATTAAAGCTGCTGCCTCATCTATATTAATTGCCAGGTAGTCAACCTTATTCAGAATATTTGAGTCAAGTACGGAAAGCATTTCTTCCGTAGTGAATGATGCTGCACGGAAAAATTTATATTCTGTTGCCAGCTGAAGTAGTTCAAAACGAGTCTCAAGGGGTACTTCCGGAACAGCAAGTGCTATTCCTTTTTTAACATTCTCAGAAAACAAATACTTAGTTTTTGTAATATCGTCCGGCCTTGTTTTTGAACATGCCGAATTGCTTGTTGTTAAATTGCCACCACTTCCATCTGGGTATAAATAACAGAATGAAAACAGGGTATCTTCCCCCTTCTCAACCCGCACATAATCGGTGGACATCCCCACGGTTCGCATTTCTTTTAGAAGTTGATTTCCGACAGAATCATCTCCTATTCTGCCTACTGGAAAAAGATCTATTGATTCCTCCAAAAAAGATTTAATGTAATGGGTGATGATGTGAAGTTTACAATAATCTTTTTGATCCAGGAACACGCCGCTTCGGCTCTCTTCTCTTCCAAGCGTATGATTTTCATTCAACCGAAAAAATGAACCTGAGCCTATGCCACCTGTTCCAATAAGAACACGAAATCTTTTGCTGTTGATATGTAGGTGAAGGGTGTCCAATAAATTTCATGCTTAATTTCTAATGTGCTTAAAATCCCAAATCCCATTCAGGATGAAGACTCACCGGGTGTTTTGCCGTTTCAGCCGTGGCTGTCAGCAAAGCATCCTGATGCTCTTGAAGTAAAGTGATCGGGTACTCCGGTGTTAATTCGCTAAATAATGCAACTCTCAATGCCGTCTGTTTCCACGCTCCTGTATCGCTAAACAAGCGGATTTTTTTTGCGCTCAAACACTCCTTCATTCCTAAGGTCACAGACATGGGGGGCACAAATTGATAAGCAGTTCCAAAGGTTCTCTGGGCGAGTGCAATCATAGTATCTGCATTATTTTCCTGGATTCGAATTGAAGAGTTTTTTAATTGCTCCACAGTGATCGCACTAAAAGGTTGCCTTCTCGCCTGATTATAAGCAACATGGCCATCTTGCCCCCATCCTCCATAGGTTATATCAATGGGTTGTACCTCAATTCTCTGCTTCACTTCCTCTATGTTATTTGCCGTCAGCCATACTCTTTTTTCTTCAGGCACAGATAAACTGGGATCCACAGGATCGTAAAATTTTTTCTCCATTTCGCTACGAAAATTATATGGATGAGATTTTGGCAATTCATGTCCCTCCCAATCAAGGCATTCATCCATATGGAAAACAGTTACATTCTCGAGATTCACTTTCTCTTTGTTAACTAAATTCGTGAACGGCTCATACCAGCAACTCGGTCCGCAGGGAATAATAGCTCTCGTCTCTTTCCCCTCACTGTTATTAAACTCAATTACATCTAACAACTCACTGGCCATCAGTTGACCCATACTTACTGAATCCGAGGTCAATCTAAAAGGAATCTTTTTGTGAGGATGTGATTCCAGGTTATCGTATGGAACCTTGCACCATTCATATAAACTTTTTTTTGATAATTGACTCATTAAAATCCTCCGGTTATAGGATTTGAGAAGATTTTTGATATATAGATTCCCTGCTTTTCTCAATTACAGCGAACTATATTGCTGAATTATTATTATTGAGACTCCTCCATCGCAGCTTCTTCTCTCGTCATTAAGTAGATGGCGATAAAAGCAACAAACATTCCTGTCATTATTATAGGATGAGGAATTAACGCATAGATAATCAGTGATAGAATAACTGTAACTACAGGGGCCGATGCATTCATTAAAGGCACAACGATAATCGCTTTTCCATACCGCAAAGCGAGTGCAAAGAAAAGAAATCCAACCGCATTCAAGCTTTGGATCACAAAAGCAGAATACATTCCTGATAGACCCCAGTTTATATTCTGCGATAAGTCTGTCATCAAATAGGCAATGGGCAACAATACAATGGAACTAACCATGCAATAGAAAACAATACTTTCTGCTTTCATGCTCCCAGCTTCACTAACACTGCTTGCATATTTAATGATGAAGGCCTGGGCACCCCACATTGCAGAAATAAGCAGTGCTATCAATAGCCAGCTGTAATTTGTATTTCCAATGGCATCCGGTTCTTGATATGAAAGCATTAGAATCGCAAAGAGAGCAAGGAAAATTCCGATCCATGCTAATCTGCTGGCTCTTTCCCTAATAATTAGAACAGACAGCAAAATGGTAATAGCCGGATTCAGTGAAATGATTGGGAAAAACAGATATGCTGGCGAACTTATCAGAGCTTGAAACAAAATAAGCTGACCGCCACATCCTAGTAATCCGGCCAACATACCATAAAATATAGATTTTCCATCGGAGTCGAGTTCCCAATTATTCCTGTAGAGCGCATAAATTGAAACAGGAATTAAAACCATGGACCATGCCATGTAAGATAATGTGGCTGGAAATCCCGCTTGTTCAGGAATTTCAATGAATGCGCCCCACGTTCCCCACAAAACGGTTACAGATAGGGCGTAAAATAACCACGGTTTGGGTTTCCCGACAGACATAAAATTATAAAGTAGAAAGCCGGTTAGTACGACTACATTTATGCATATGGTAACTAACCAACTTATTTAGATTAGTAACCGAGCTCTTCCGGCAGAAATATCGGTTTGTTTGTCATCCATTTTCCGCGCGTAAAGTCAGGGAAGTCAACCGGCTCGCCGCCTTTTGCAATTGATTCTTCAGAGAGTGCCACAATCGCAGCACTTGCAACTGCCGAATATACATCAAGAGGGGGTGTTACCTGTCTCTTAATCGATTGCACAAATGCGTTTCTGATAAACCAATCTTTCCCTCCATGCCCGGCTCCTTCGGCCTCGGCTTCATGTTTTTTCCAGATTGAAGAGTCAAATTCATCTTGATATGGCTCAAAATCTTCCCAGGAATGGTTCGGACTTCGTCCTTGAATATAAATTCGGTCTGCTTCAACCTGCCAGAGACCGTTGGTTCCCTGAACTCTAAAAGCCTTATTATTATCGCCGCGTGGCAATGTAGTGTCATGAATCACATAAACGGTTTCGCCATTTGCTGTGGTTAGAGTAGCGGTGACGATATCACCTTTTTTGAAATCTGTATCCTGGTATGGATGATCCGGCCCTCCGTTTTCATCGATATATTTTTCAAGTCCGCGAGATTTACTGGCAAAGGCGGACAGTGTGAGATAACGGTTTCCGCGATAGATATCCAGCCAGTGGCCAATCGCACCTGTTCCATGGTCGGGATATAGCAGTGCATTTCGTACCATATTGTGATGCGTTCTCCAGTCAGGCGTATCATTTCTTTCCGGACCCGGTCCGAACCGGGCATTATCTCTAAATAGCACTCCATATAAATTGTGTTGATAACCACCCTGGCAATGAACCAATTCCCCAAACAAGCCCTGCCGAACCATATTCAATACAGCCATCACATCTCGCTGATAGGTTGTGTTTTGCAAAGGCATTAATGGCATTCCTGTTTCTTCAGATGTGTCTACCAGATCCCAGCAACCCTCAATTGAAATCGCGGCAGGTATCTCAACTGCTACATATTTTCCGGCTTTCATTGCAGCAACACTCTGCTCTACATGATATTCCCAGGGTGTACTAATCACGATACCATCCAGATCATCTCGTTCCAACATATTCAGATAATCTTCGGGACCGTTTGTATAAAGTTCAGGAGTTCCTTTGCCCGCATCAATAACTCGTTGCTGCGCTCGCTGAGCATTTTCTAAGTCAATATCACAGATTGCCGGAATCTCGGTATCTGCCCGACTTGCAATACCTCTCAGGTGTCCACCCCCCCTGGATCCAACACCGATAAAACCAATTCTTGCTTTACGATCATCCTGACCTTTCATAATATTGAACGGCATTACAGATAGACCGAGGCCTGCGGCTGAACTTGTTTTAATGAATTTTCTTCTGTCCATGATTTCTGAGCTTTATGAATTATATAGAACAAATCGTACAGGTTTGTTTTATTTAAATCTGTTTTCTTAAGTTCTCCAGCTTAAATAATTGATTCTGTAACAAGAATATATTTAAAGAATAAGAAATACAACGAAACTTTTTAATAAAAATAGTAAATAAAAAAAATACTGAAAATTTATTTTTCCCTTTATGTAGGAAATTTTAAACGACATTAGTGTTATATTCGTAAAAACATAAAAGTGTCAGCTCAAGTCAGTTTATTGTATCAGAGCTCTCATTTCCTTCCATAATAAATGTTGTATCTAAATACCAAATAAAACTATCGTATCTAATGCCGTTTTACTCTAGTTAACTCCTTATTAATATTCATTAATAACTATATGAAATTTTGATTATGTCGGTGGAAAAACCTAAAAGAAATGTTAAAGAAATTACATTTATTATTTTTTTTATTCTTATTATTTAATTGCGTTTTAATTTCGTTTAGTGTTTTTTTAGATTAAACGGAATTTTAAATTATACTGGTAATGATGAGCGTGGCTTCATTTTTTTTGTTAATCTGAGTGTTGTTACCCTCTTTGTCTACTAATTCAATTATTATTATGGCTATAGAAAAAACGAATACCATTCATACAAGGAAAGAAATCGAAGGGCAGCCGGATCTTTGGATGGAAACTTTCGAACAGACCATTAATGACAAGAGAATTGAAGACTTTTTAAAACCCCTTTACAAAAAAGAAAAGTTAAATGTAGTTCTGACCGGGGCAGGTAGTTCATCGTTTATCGGTGAGACCGTTGAAACCTATTTTAGATTTATGCCCGGAGTAAATGCCAGGGCAATTTCAACTACAACTCTGGTCACTCATTTCAAAAGTCTTATAGATTGTGAGACACCACTTCTCTTGATTTCATTTGGACGATCCGGAAATAGTCCCGAAAGTAATGCAGTTGTTGATATCGCAGAACGCTTCAGTAAAGAAGTACATCACATAGCGATAACCTGTAATGCTAAAGGGAAACTTGCTCAAACTGTGAATCATTTAAATAACGGCCTGACTATTATTTTGCCCCCGGAGTCAGAAGATAAGGGATTGGCAATGACCGGCAGTTTTACTTCAATGATTTTAACAGCTCTCTATATTGCCAATTCTGAAAATTCAGACGGACATGCGGAGATCATTAAAAATATTTCCAGCAACGCAAAAAAAGTTATCGATCGTTGTTCTGCAGAATTAAAAAATCTATCGTTTAAAGCGTTCAACAGAATTGTATTTCTTGGATCCGGACCTCTGCAGGGAATTGCTAAAGAATCGCATTTAAAGGTACAGGAGTTAACCGACGGAGTAGTTGTCGGTAAGTTTGATTCTTTTCTTGGATTCAGACATGGCCCAAAAGCAGTCGTAAACAACAATACCGTTGTCGTATTTTTATTCTCTACAGATGAAAAAGTGTTCAGGTACGAGAAAGATCTTGTGAATGAAATACTTCAGGATGGCATAGCAATGCACAGTATCGGTGTATTTTGTGATGAAAAACAAGCAATCGATATGGACCTGGACCAGAAAATTATTTTCGATCTAGACAATTCATCGAAAGGGTCTGCTTGTAATTCTGTTTTATATGTTTTACCGGCTCAATTACTTGGATATTATAAATCTCTTGACCTGGGTTTAGACCCCGATGCTCCCTCCCATAACAATGTTATTAATCGAGTTGTAAAAGGAGTAAAAATTTACAACTGATTTTCATCAAAAATTTGAATTTGAATCAATAGAATGTCGATTCCAGCTTTAAGAAATATTATTTCAAATCTTATTACAAAAGAAAATGTAAACAAAACTCTATTGGCCGTCTGTCCAAATTCCGAGTCTGTAACCCGGGCTGCACTTCTTGCATCAAAAGAAGCGAATGCACCCATGTTATTTGCAGCAACCTTAAACCAGGTAGACCGCGACGGAGGCTACACCGGGTGGACACCAAAAGAGCTGACTGCTTTTATTGAGGAGCAAACCGAAAGAATCGGACTCACCTCTCCAGTATATACCTGTCTCGATCATGGTGGGCCCTGGTTAAAAGACAAGCACACAACAGAAAAACTCAGCTATGAAGAAACCATGGCAGAGGTAAAAACAACTCTTGAAGCATGTATAGATGCCGGATATGCGCTTCTTCACATCGATCCCACGGTTGATATCCGACTTGGCAATGAAGAACCGATTCCCATAGACCTCGTCGTAGAGCGTACGCTTGATATGATTGAGCACTCAGAGATTTATAGAAAAGAAAATAGCTATCCCCCAATCAGCTACGAAGTGGGTACCGAAGAGGTACACGGCGGACTTGCCAATATGGAAAGTTTCGAGCAGTTCTTGACCGGTCTGGATGAAGGGTTAAAAGAAAAAGGACTGGAAGATGCCTGGCCATGTTTTGTGGTTGGCAAAGTTGGAACAGACCTTCATACAAGTTTATTTGACCCGGAAGTGGCAAAGAATTTAACATCAAACGTAAAGCCATACGGCGCTCTTATTAAAGGACACTACTCGGATTATGTAGATAACCCGGAAGACTATCCTCTGAGTGGAATGGGTGGCGCAAATGTGGGGCCTGAATTTACCGAAGAAGAGTTTATCGCTCTGATGGAACTCGTAAAACTTGAAAAGAAAATCGGTAAAGATTCTGGCTTACAAGATGCTTTAAAAAATGCTGTTATTGACAGTAACAGGTGGCAAAAATGGCTCTCCAAAGAGGAGAAAGGAAAAGATTTTGATGACCTTACGGATAAACGTCAGCTTTGGCTGATGCGAACTTGCAGCCGATACATTTGGACTGCAGATCAGGTTGTAGAAAGCCGCAAACAGCTATATAAAAACCTGGATGGTTTCAGAGACGCCGATGCATTTGTAATCTGGCACCTGAAGAAGTCGATTATGAAGTACTATCATAATTTCAACTTGATTAACTTCTCATCTGAACATTCCGAATTCTTATCCTAAACGCTCTAAGACCTGAAAGTTCTGATTTATGAGTAACGATAGTAAAACGAATGATATTCTTGTTGTCGGCGAGCTGAATGTTGACCTGATTTTAAATCAACTAAATAAGCCACCTGAATTTGGAAAAGAGCAGCGGGCTGATCAAATGACCTTGACACTTGGTAGCTCCTCAGCCATTTTTGCTTCTAACTGCTCAAGCCTTGGTTCAAAAGTAACCTTTTGCGGAAAAGTAGGTGATGACAGTTTTGGAAATTTTGTGATGCAGTCGCTCGCTGAAAAAAATGTAAGTGCAGATAGTGTTATTGTTGAAAAAAATCTGAAAACCGGTGCTACCGTGATCTTCAATTATGATGATGATCGGATGATGGTAACTCATCCCGGTGCGATGGAGCACATGACTGTTAACGAAGTACCTGAAGAGGTGATGAGAAAAAGCCGGCACCTGCATACATCAGCTATCTTTTTTCAGCCAGGAATTAAAAAAGACCTTGTTAAACTATTTTCAAGAGCCAAGAAACTTGGCCTTACCACATCGATGGATACACAATGGGATCCAGAAGAAGAGTGGGATATTGATATCGAAAAAATTCTTCCGGTGCTCGACTTCTTTCTACCCAACGAAGATGAATTGATAGCCCTTACGGAAAGCTCATCTCTGCAGGAAGCCTTAGATAAAATCTCCGGTTTTGACACCACCGTGATTGTAAAACAAGGAGAGAAAGGCGCAACCATGTTCCGAAATGGAAAAACGCGTTCCATTCCCGCCTATAAAATTACAGATTATGTTGATGCAATTGGGGCAGGCGACAGTTTTGATGCAGGGTTTATTTCATCGTTTCTGAAAGGAAAGAACCACGATGAATGCCTGGAAATTGGTAATATGGCGGCGGCGGTATCGACGACTGCTGCCGGGGGAACGACGGCAATTACAAGCTTTGATTATGTAATTGAAAAAGGAAAGACGATGGAGCTTTCTTCCACATGACTTTACAGGACAAATTTAAAGAGCTTGAGATTGAAGGGAAGGCCTTACTGGCCACAAACTTTTATAACTACGAGACTCTTACAGGTGTCCTTAAAGCGGCTCAAAGCACCGGTTTCCCGATTATTTTGCAGACCAGCCCAAGTACTATTGATTACCTCGGAATTGATGTTGCTGCAGCACTCGCGAGATCAGCACTGAAAAAACACAATGTAGAGGGCTGGCTTCATCTCGATCATGCCCATTCCTACAGTTTAATTAAAGAATGCCTTGATGCCGGGTATGATTCAGTGATGATCGACGCAAGCGAAAAATCGTTTTCTGAAAATGTAGATATAACATCACAGATTACCGAACTGGCAAAGAAGTATGGTGCAAATGTAGAAGCAGAGCTTGGTTACGTTGCAAAATTAGGCCAGGTACAGGAAAAAGAATCCGGTTTCACAGATCCTGATGATGCAAAAAAATTTGTTGACCTAACCGGTGTCGACGCGCTGGCTGTGGCCATCGGGTCGGCACATGGTTTCTATAAAGCAGAACCCAATCTCGACCTGGACCGATTGGCCAAAATCGACGAAGCCACATCCGCCGCTCTCGTGCTACATGGCGGATCCGGTATTCCTGAAAAACAAATACAGAAAAGCATTCAGCTCGGTATCAGAAAAATTAACCTTGCCACAGAGATTAAAAATAAGTTTATGAACACCTTGCAGAAGGATCTGAAAGACAATGACGAGATCGATTTGAGAAAGGTCTTTCCTTCAGCTATTGAACAAGTCAATAAATTGGTTCAGGCAAAACTACACATGATTAATCAACCGAAGTCTTGAAAAAACCTTAGCAAGAATTCAATAAAAACTAAAAACAAACCGAAACTATGAAATCCAAAATTTGGCTGATATTTGCCCTTGTTACGACAATCTTCTGGGGTGTATGGGGAGCTTTTATTGAAATTACAGAACAAGCCGGATTCCCGGCTACACTTGGATACGTGGTTTGGTCCCTCACCATGATCCCTCCCGCCCTGTTTGTATTGAAACTTGTAGACTGGGAAATAGAATATGATAAACGTTCTATACTTTTGGGAGCTGCCATCGGATTTCTTGGTGCCGGGGGACAACTTATCCTGTTTCACGGGGTCAGTATTGGTCCTGCTTACATCATTTTCCCGATTATTGCACTTTCACCGGTTATTACTGTACTTCTCTCTATTTTAATTCTCAAAGAGAAGACCAATGCCACAGGTTGGATAGGAATTGTGCTGGCTTTAATAGCGATTCCGCTTCTCTCCTATCAACCCCCGGATAATACAGCTGTAGAAGGTTACTGGTGGTTGGTCTTGGCTCTCGGGGTCTTTTTTGCTTGGGGAATCCAGGGATTTTTTATGAAATTTGCTAACGAGACAATGAGTGCAGAAAGTATCTTTTTCTACATGGCCTTGACGGGAGTACTTCTCTCGCCCATCGCCATTATGATGACCGATTTTTCACAAGATATTAACTGGGGATTTAAAGGGCCCTATCTTGCATTTTTAATTCAAATATTGAATTCAATTGGTGCCTTGTGTCTTGTTTTTGCTTACAGATACGGGAAAGCAATTGTCGTTTCTCCACTTACAAATGCTATAGCCCCTGTAATCACGATTGTGATATCTCTCGTACTCTATGCTGTTTTTCCACACACAGTAACGTTGATCGGGATGGTTGTTGCCATCGTAGCCACCTTCCTGCTTGCCATTGTTGAAGAGAGTACGGAACAGGTCGAAGAAATTGATGAAAAAGTTGACGAAGTCTTAGCGGAATAAGAAACATGACATCATTAAGTGAAGATTTATACAACGAGATTCCGAAATTCGATGCACACATCCATCAAAATGTAAAGCGTACGGCTATTTTAGATATAGCTGAGAAAGATGGATTTCAACTGGTGAGTATTAACACCGAAGTCCCAGATTTTCCGGGCATCACCGAACAGCGGGATGTAATTTGTGAGTTGAATGAAAATATTGATGATCCGGAAACCCTGAACTTTATCACAACTTTTAATACTAAGAATTGGGGGAAATCCGATTGGCAGGATGATGCCATCGAACAGATCAAAAAAGGGCTTGAAAAAGGTGGGATTGCCGTAAAAATCTGGAAGAATATTGGGATGGAGTTGAAAGATGAAGACGGGGATTACCTGATGTCTGATCATCCCTCCTTCGATCCGATCTATGAATTCCTGGCTGATGAGGGAGTTCCTCTCGCTGCACACCAGGGCGAACCCAAAAACTGCTGGCTCCCGTTGGATAAAATGACAGTAGAAAGCGATCGGGATTACTTTTCGAAACACCCGGAGTATCATATGTTTCAGCATGATAACGTTCCGTCGTATCATGAGCATCTGGTAGCACGCGATAATATTCTCAACAAACACCCAAAATTAAACTTCATCGGGCTTCATTTGGCAAGTCACGAATGGAGTGTGGAAAAAGTAGCTAATTGGCTTAATAATTTTCCAAACACCGCCGTGGATCTCGCCGAACGGGTGTGTCACCTTCAGTATCAAGCCATCAACAATCATAATAAAGTGAAAGAGTTTGTTGAGGCTTATCAAGACCGAATTATTTACGGATCAGACCAGATAGACGACGGGAAAATGAAAGCTGAAGAGATTCAAAAATTGATTCGAAGTAAATGGACCAGCGAGTTCAACTTCTTTGCATCCGGGGATGTACAATCAGCCTGGAATGTGGCTCAGCCGTTTAAAGGACTGGGACTTTCAAAAGATATTCTTAAGAAGGTTTTTTATAAGAATGCTTTGAAGTATTATCCACGTATTCAGAATTCTAACTAATCGTTTTATTTAATGCTGCTGTGTAATTAGGCACCGCATATCTACATTATAAATACCTCAACCCTATGTTATTATCCACCGTTGATTGGCTTATAATTGCGTTATACATGATCTTCTCATTGGTTGTGGGATTATGGGTTATGAAACAGTCCGGAAAGGACTCAACCGAATTTTTTGCAGCCGGAAAGAATATGCCCTGGTGGTTGTTGGGAATTTCCATGGTTGCCACAACCTTTTCCACGGATACTCCGAATTTGGTGACAGATATCGTTCGCCAAAACGGTGTTGCCGGAAACTGGACCTGGTGGGCATTTCTATTGACGGGAATGCTAACCGTTTTTGTTTATGCAAATCTATGGAGAAGATCCGGGATACTTACGGATGTGGAGTTTTATGAATTGCGTTATAGCGGGAGATCAGCCGCTTTCTTGAGAGGTTTTCGGGCGGTCTATCTTGGATTGATTTTTAATGTAATTATCATGGCAACAGTTTCCCTGGCTGCTATCAAAATCGGAAGTGTATTGATGGGTATTACGCCGCTTCAAACGATTCTGATAGCCGGGGTTGTGACCGTTATATACAGTGCTCTCGGCGGATTGCGGGGTGTTTTGATTACCGACTTTTTCCAGTTTTTCCTATCGATTCTGGGTGGACTTGTAGCGGCCTATGTTGCATTACAGCATCCTGATGTGGGTGGAATGAGCGGTTTGTTCAGCCATGAAGATGTTTTTCCTAAACTGAATATTCTTCCTGACTTTTCTGATAACTCTCAACTCGTTTCACTACTGATTATTCCATTGGCGGTGCAATGGTGGAGTGTTTATTACCCGGGTGCTGAACCCGGAGGCGGCGGGTATGTAGCCCAGCGAATGTTTGCTGCAAAAGATGAAAATCACTCAATCGGTGCAGTTTTTCTTTTTAACGCCCTCCATTATGCTTTAAGGCCGTGGCCATGGATTATTGTAGGCCTTGCCTCAATCATTGTATTTCCGGACTTGGATTCCATTCGGCAGGCGTTTCCACAGGCAGCCAATGTTGTAGATCACGATATGGGATACCCTGCCATGCTTACATTTTTACCCGTCGGCTGGATGGGGCTTGTCATCGCCGCTTTGATTGCAGCTTATATGTCCACAATCTCTACGCATCTAAATTGGGGGTCATCCTACCTTGTGAACGATGTTTACAAACGATTCTTAAAGCCGGAAAGTTCTGAAAAAGAATTGGTAAATGTGGGGCGAATTACAACTGTATTCTTAATGATTCTTGCAGGTGGACTTGCCCTTATGATGCAATCCGCACTGAATAACTTCCAGATTATTCTTCAAATCGGTGCCGGTACCGGCCTCATTTTTATTCTTCGATGGTTTTGGTGGCGTATCAATGCCTGGAGTGAAATTGTAGCGATGATTGTCTCCTTTGTGGTAGCACTCTATTTTCGGTTTGTACACACTCAGGTTGGATTTTCCGTTTTGGAAAGCTGGGAGGAACTTATCATCGGAGTGATTGTGACGACTATATCCTGGTTATTAGCTACCTATCTAACTCGCCCTACATCAGAAAAAACTCTTATTGACTTCTGCAGGCTGATTCGGCCGGGCGGACCCGGGTGGAAAAAGATTACAGAGCTTGGAACGGAAAAAGGCCTCTCCAAAGCTGAACTTGAAGATGAAGCCTGGAGAGTTCCGAAGGGCATTTTATGTATGGTTCTGGGCTGTGTTGTGGTCTACGGAATTCTAATCGCTACCGGCTATTGGATCTACGGAAATATTGGGCCGGCTGTATTCTTAACCGTTATTGTTGCTGCTTCTGCCTGGCTTTTAATTCGAGAGTGGAAAAAGCTTGTTCAAATCACTCCTGAGATTTCAGAATCGGGAGACTAAATCCATTCTTATTTAATTTGAACTTGGAATTAGAATACTAAGAGTTAATATAAAAAGTCTCCCTTCGCAGAAGCATTCAGGACAGGGTCTTTTCTTATGAGGAATTTAGGCAGCCTACAAAAAAGTTTTGGAAGTTATGTTTAGTTGAAACAGTATTTTGTTTCAATTTTAAGATTTTACCTCCTTTCTACCTCCCCTTGCCCCTCCTAATCATAGGAGGGGATTTCATTCTCAACCTTATTAACCAGAACTCAGGTTACTTATTGACTCTGTTCAGGCAGTGGCTCAGTCTCAAAATCTGAGTCGTTCACCCAACCTGTGTTCATCTCTTCACCGTTCATAAAACGCTGGTAGAAGTTTTGAGTCCCGCTGTCCATGTACGGGAACACCTCGAATATATAGCCTCTGCCCATTACTCTTGGATCATTTTGTTCTTTCAGCTTTCGGTAAAGCTCTTCTGCCAAATGGTTTTTTTGATCGCTATAAGCCGGATCATCCGCCAGGTTATGGAGACAGTTTGGATCCTCTGAAATGTTGTAAAGCTCTTCAAATGGACGTTTTCCGAAATTCCATTGCCAGTAATGATACATCCCTGCAGTGGTACGATGATCTAAAATAAAACTCTTCGTAGGACTACCGTCTGTATTCAGGTAACCCGTTTCCGGATTTCCCACAGGCCATCGATCCTCTTCAAAATTACGCAAATAGAGGAAATCACCTTTCACAATTCCACGAACAGGATATCCCCAATCGTACGGTCTGCCGACATCATGTCGCTCTTTACCTAAGATTACGTGATCTCTTTCCTCATTCACCTGTCCTTCCCTATCAGAAAACAAAATATCTGTAAGGCTCTTCCCAACTGTTGGATGCATTCCTGTATCCTTCCATTCAAGACCGGCGAGCTCAATAAATGTCGGCGCAAAATCTGCAAAACTCACAAAATCGTCCACAACCCGTCCGGGTGATTCAATTCCGTTCGGCCACATAATTGCTAACGGCAGATGAGCTGATTGTTCATACAGTTGTCCCTTAATTCTGGGAAAAGGCATACCGTTATCAGCGGTTACTACGACGACCGTATTATCAAGTTCACCGATCTCCTCAAGGTGTGCAAGCATTCTCCCGAGATGCTCATCGAAATATTCGATCTCCATCGCGTAATCCAGCATATCTACTCGGATTGAATCCGTATCAGGCCAGAATGACGGTATCTCCTTAATTTGATTGATCTCCTTTCCGCCAATTTGAACTCCGGAACTGTACACATATCTACGATGTGGCTCGTGCCCTCCATACCAGAAAGAGAACGGTTGATCTTTATTTTCACGAGATTCTAAAAAGAATTCAAAGTTCGCAGCATAATCATTGGAATTGATTGCGGAAGTGGGCGGTTGCATCGTCATTTCATTATAGGGTGTTCCCGCCAAGTGTCTGGGTGAACCATCCGTGGTTTGTGCGATTCCCGGAGCCCATCCCTTCCCGGTGCTGCCGACAAAATACCCCTCCTCTTCCAATACTTCTGTGAAGACTTTAAACTTCTCAGGGAAATCAGGCCAGTGATTTGCCGCTTCCTCCAATTGCCAGGAATTCCGGCCGGTTAGAATAATCGAGCGGGAGGGAGCACATTTTGGATTCGGCACATAAGCACGTGTGAATAGAATTCCCTGATCGGCAACGCGATCAAAAGCTGGTGTCTGTACCCAATCGGTGCCATACGCGGAGGCATGCGGAAATGATTGATCATCACTAATGGCAAAGAGAATGTTCGGCCGATCCTGAGCCTGCGCTTTCAAAAGTGAAAAACAGAGAAAAAAGATAGACAGGCTCAAAACTCCTGTACTTACGAAACGACCGAAATAACATCTATACTTTAATGACATCAATATTTCTCCTTAACAACTCTCGTTCAAACTCAACTGAAATATTGGTATCGGTTATTAAGGTACTTATGACATCCACATCGCAAATGTAGGAAAAGCTGTGACGTCCAAACTTACTGGAATCCGTAATGGCAATGACCTGCTGTGCACGCTCTACCATAATTCTGTTTAACTGAGCTTCCATGGGGTTGGGTGTTGTCAGTCCAAAGTTAATATCAAGTCCATCAACCCCCAGAAAGAGCTTATCAAAATAATAGTTGCTAATTGTAGCTTCAGCTTCGGGCCCAACCAGAGAAAAGGATTCTTTCCTGAGGAGTCCACCGGTCAACATCACGCTCATACTTTCCAGGTTCCCGAGTTTTAAAGCGAGATTAATCGCATTCGTCATGACGGTGAGATTCTTTTTGCCGTTCAATCGCTGAGCGATCTCCATTGCTGTTGTCCCGGAATCAAGTAGAATGGAATCCCCGTCTTTGATAAGTTCAACGGCTTTCTCACCAATTCTTTGCTTTTCTTTTCGATAGAGTTGTTGTTTTTCCTCGAGACTGGGATCCTCATAAACGCTTTTGCGAAGAAGTGCACCGCCATGTGTCCTGTGAACGATTCCTTTCTTCTCTAAAAAATCTAAATCATTTCGAATGGTAACACTTGAAACGTCAAATTTTTCACTTAATGCATCGACCCGAACTTTGCCATTTTTTTGAATAATTTGGATGATACTGTCTCTTCGCTCAACGGTTGATCTCATATACAGGTTATTTTAGTTGGTAGATAAAGCATAAAAATAGAAATCAGATTAAAATAAGATTAGTTTCGAATTCTTTTCTTTGGAAGAAAATGTAAAAAATTGAATCATCAAAAAAAATAAAACATTCTTCTGATCCCTCTCACTATAAAAACCCGTCTATCATATGATGCGAATTTACATCACAAACACATGCAGTTGTAAGAGATATCAATTATAGAAAAATTCTCTTTTTTAAAAATCTAAAGTGGCGTAAAACCCACCGTCCCTATTCCAAAACTTGCTTAAAAAGACTCATCTGATTTCAATACTCAATGATGATGAATCGGAAGCTAAAAGCAGCTTGAGTAATTATTTTACCGAGTTAACCTAAGCGGTCGATGATCGATTGCGGATTAATATCTAAAATCTCTAAAGAGTTATAAAATCCAACAGATGATAGATCTTGCTCATCGATAAAATTGAGTGACCTCATGTAACTTATACACTCCCTCATGGTGGAGGAAGAGCCAACTAAATATCCTGTTTCTGGATTAAACAGGCGGCCGGATTCCTCAAGAATCACATCATTTCCAAGTGTTGAATAGTTCCCGGGGGAGAGTCCTGCTATGGGTGAAGCATCACTGACGATAATTGTATTTGAAGCACCTTTAATCTTCAAAATTATCTTAATCAATGAAGGCGGCAGATGGTGACCGTCAGTTATAATCATCGCTCTAAGATCGTCATTTGCTAAGCCAGCCCAAATGGGATTATTGTGGCGATCGATCATTTGTGGGATACCATTTCCCAAATGCGTCAGCAAGCTTGCGCCGGAATCGGAAAGTCTTTGAAGATCAGTTTCGCTCGCCAATTGATGCCCCAATGAAACTGTAACTCCCTTATCTACAGCATGGCGACATAGCACATCAGACTGTTCAAGTTCTGCAGCAATGGTAAGAAGCTTCACTTTACCATCCGACCACTCAACTAACTGATCAAAAAAAACAAGATCCGGTTGCAGAACCCATTCTGGATTGTGGGCTCCCCTTGCTCCATCCACATCAGAGATAAATGGACCTTCCAGATGAATACCCGGTATGTGATCTTTCAGATCATCTCGCTGTATAGCTTTTGAGATCATTTGGAGATTTCTCTCATATATCTCCTTAGATGATGTGATGATCGTCGGAAGAAAAACAATTGTACCGCTTTTAATAAGCTCCCGACAAGCATACAGGAATCGTTCTTCGGTTAACTCAGAACTTGAAAAATCAACTCCTTTATATCCGTTTACCTGGAGGTCAACATATCCCGGGATTTCCATTGCAGGGGTGATCTATTTGTAGTCGAGGGTTAACATAGAAGCTGATTCCTGGTCCAAATAAACATCACAATGCTGATGAGCCTGCAGGATAGATGCCGGATGTAGATTTGTGATCTCACCCTCCATACAGTTTCTCACAGCCTCTGCTTTTCTTTTGTCCGGTACCGAACAGATGATATTTTTTGATTTCATAATCTGTTTGATCGACATACTAATCGCCTGTTTTGGGACATCTTCAATCGATTCAAACCAACCTTCGCCCATCTGCTGCCGTCTGCAAGCTTCATCCAGTTCCACAACGATGTACGGTTTTTCAGTTTCAAAATCTGCGGGTGGATCGTTAAACGCCAGGTGTCCGTTTTCGCCGATTCCGACCAAAGCCACATCAATATCTATTCTTGATATAATACCATTCAAACGCCGGCATTCCTCTTCGGGATCTCCGCTATCTCCGTCAATATAGTGTGTGGCTTTCAATGGCGGCACTTTTTGTTCGAACCGTTCTCTCAGGTATTTCCTGAAACTTGCGGGATGTGTTTCCGGAAGATCCACATACTCATCCAGGTGGAACATGGTTACCTTCGACCAGTCGATATCAGGCTCCTCAACAAGATTTCCCAATGTTTCAAACTGACTCGCGCCGGTCGCCAGGATAATATTAGCTTCTGATTTCTCCTGAATGGCAGACCTTATTTTTTCAGCTGCATCAGTTGCTGAATGTTTTCCTAATTCTTTTTTCGTATCAAAAATTTGAATGTTCATATTATCGATTTATTAATATAATGGTGAAATTTTACTTGTTGTAAAAGTCCTCTTTCGTACCACACTTTCCGAAGCTCTGCTTCTTTTTAATCATCATAAACCGAACTTCACCGATTCACTGTACTTTTGCAATTGCCCCTTCAGTCCTCCTTCCCCGACGTTTCCGGACGCTGCAAAGGTGAAATTTCATCAAGTTTTAATTGGTCCAGCAACATCTCCACTTCTTCTGATACCTTCTTATTTCTGTTCAGCCATCCAATCAAAAGAAACAAAATAAATGACACGATAAAAGGAGTCGCAATTTGAACCACCTGGACCGATATGATCAGATACTTTACTATAATAAAACTCATCAATCCGCCGGTGATGGAAACTATGGCAGCCCTTGAATCGCAGTGACGAAATTGCGGTAATAAACCCAAAATCATGGGGATGGAAATCGGACCGACAATGGCTGCAAACCAAGAAATAAGCAAACCTAAAACTCCACCAAACGATTCCGCGTTAATTGCAATAACAAGTGTCAATGCCGTAAAGACAAACGTTGAAATTCGAGCCAGTTTAAGGGAGTGCTCCTTTTTCATGTCCTGGAATTTCTCGGACAGATTCGGCAGAATATCCCTGGTAATCACGGCTGAAATAGTATTGGCATCGGATGAGGTCATCGACATGGTATTCGCAAACATGGACGCCAGCACTAAACCGACTAAACCCGGAGGAAGTAGTTCCTGGGTCAAGAGTGCATAGGATTCTGTGGGATCTTCTAACCCGGGCAGGAGTATCGGGGCGGCCCACATCGGAAAGAACAGGATCAGCGGCCAAACCAGGTACAAAATTCCGGAGAAAATGGCGGCTTTTCGAGCATCTGAACCCATTGGGGACGAAATATACCGGGTTGCCAGATTCCAGGTCCCGCCGTTGTAACTCATAAAGTTGATAAACAGGAATGCGAGTGCAAATCCGGGCGTATACGGATCATTAAACAGTTGTCCATGATCGGAGGGAAGCTGATCCCAAATCGTAAAGATTGAATTAAACCCTCCAAGAATATCCAGGGTGATAAAAAACATCACAAATCCGGCTGTAATCTGCACTATGAACTGAGCAAAATCGGTCCAGACATCTGCCCATAATCCACCAACGGTTATATAGATTAACGAGATGCCCCCGGCCAACAGAATTCCAAAAAGTAATGATGTCCCCGTAAACACATTCAACAATACGGCAATGGCCGCCCATTTGGCTCCTACGTCAAAAAGTTTGAGTAGAGCACCGCTCCATGCCATTAACTGCTGGGTGGGAAGATTATAACGAGTTTTCAGGTACTCGGTCGGTGATTCGATATTCAGTTTATTCCGAAGCCGTGACCATCGCGGAGCAATGAAAAAAGCGCCGAAAATTGTGGTCACTGAAATTGTAAACGCCCACCAAACATAGATTGCAAATCCGTGGGTGTACGCCAATCCTGCATAGGCTACAAAAACGGCTCCGCTGTATCCAGAGATATGATGAGATATCCCGGACAACCACCATGGCAGCTTTCCCCCCGCCACGAAAAAATCACCGGAATCACCCACTTTATTGAATGACCAAAACCCGATAACGACCATCACGAGAAAAAACAGGCCGAGTACTATCCAATCAAGTTGCTGCATTCTTACGCCCGGGCTTTTGATAGAACCTCTTCGATGGTCACTGCTTCACCATCCCGACGTTTACTTTCATCAGCTGCTTCCATAAATGCATATATCTCCAGGGTTTCTTCCATACTTACCGGGGATTCTCCTGTTCTAAAGAAATCGAGCACTTTTAAAAGAAGTGGCTTATAACCTTCATACGTACCCAGATCTAAAATCTCTTCTGATCCGAAAGCTCTTCCTCCGTAGCCGTGCCGCCCTTTTCGGGTACCGCGAAAATTACCAAGCCGTCCGTCTCCCCAGGTTCCCGTCACGATGTCATAATCGTCGGTATGAACTCTTCTAACCGTCTCGCAGCCGGTTCCCATCACGGTGTATAAAATCTCCACTCCATGAATCCCGTACCAGAACAGGTCGGGGTGACTCTCCTCCAGGCTTGCGGGACTGTAGGTATCGGCTCCCAACACATCACCAATTAAATTCTCATGGCGAACGGCTTGAGCTTTCTCGATATATCGAAGTGAGGATGATGAAAAAATGGGTGTGTTGTACTCTTCTGAGGCATCCATTATGGCAATTGTATCCTCCAGGCTGCCGGCAATCGGCTTATCAATAAAAAGCCGTTTCCCGGCTTCTAACACAGGAAGTGACTGTTCGAGGTGAGGATGGCCATCATTCGTTTCTAAAAGAACAACTTCTACTCTGTTTAACAGTTCATCAATTGAATCGACAATCTCTACCCCCATCTCTTTTACCTGTTCGGTGTATTCCGGAATTCGACTGTAACTCGATTCTATTGTCCGGCTTCCGTGGGGATAAGCTGCAACCACTTGGAAGTCAGTAATCTCTGGTGAGTTGTTAATGATGTCTGTAAATGCCGGGCTGTGTGATGTATCCAATCCAATCATTCCAACCGGTGTCGGCGACTGTGTACTTTTAGCTTTTGATAGAAACGGGCTGCCCGCGGTTGCTAATCCAACTCCGGCTGCGGCCATAGACTTTAAAAATGATCTTCTGTTGTATTCTGACATTATTTTATTTTTCTTTTTCCTAAGAGAGTTTGATTACACTATCCCGTCCGAACGCTGTTTTTGCGGTCAGACGGGTAAACATTTTGAGGAAATGGTATCCAGCTGACGACATAACCAACTATCTGACGGGCTCGCTTTAGCCGGGAGGAGTGTCATCCCCCGAGCTCACACAACATTTGTCGTGTTCACTTTCCCCCTTCGAAGGGGGACTACCTCCTAAACCGTTGGCTTCCAGCCGGGCTCATATTCTTTCGTCCAATAGTTCATCGCTTCGTTATCACCAATAATGTTACCATCATGAGGATCGCAATGAATAGCTCTGCCCGTTTGGTATGCAATGTTCCCCAGGTGGCAGTTATGGACACTAATATTGGCATCCGCGATTGCAGTTCTGGATCGTTGACCATTCTGTATACACTTTATAAAATGATCGTGATGATCTCTGTCCAGGTCAAAACCGGGTCCGGAAGTATCGGTTGGATCAGCGCTGCCGCTTTCCGCACGTTCAATCACATTGTTATCGTTGTCGTACACCACATATTCATTCCCGCTGCCAATCACAAGCGTGCCGTTTTCCCCATGGAATGAAATGCCAACCGAGGATCCTTCAATTCCCCTCGGGTTACAACTCCGGCCTTCCCAGGCTACAGTTATATCATTCGGGAATTCATAAGTTGTGACCAGGGTGTCGGGAGTTTCCTGGTCGTCTTTCCAGTGGTAACGCCCTCCAGTGGATGTAACTTTCGCAGGATAATCGACACCCAATCCCCATCGGGCCATATCCAAATAGTGTACGCCATTATTGAGAATCTCGCCGGCTCCCCAATGCCAGTGCCACCACCAGTTATAATGAATCAGGTTGTCTTTGTACTCTTTTCGGGTGGATGGTCCCTGCCACAGTTCGTAATCGAGATTAGATGGAACAGGAGCCGGTTTCCCAAATCCGATTGACTGCCTTCGATTGGCATACCAGCAACGCGCAAAATAGGGACGACCGATAATATCATCTTTAAGCAATGCCATCGCCTCCATCACATATGGCCACGAACGGCGCTGATTACCCATCTGAACAATGCGGTTGTATTTATCAGCTGCTTCAACCAAAAGCTTCCCCTCCTCGGGAGTATGGCTGCACGGTTTTTCAATATAGACATGCTTTCCGGCTTTTAGTGCGAGAATAGCCGCCGGAGTATGCCAGTGGATTGGCATAGCCAGAGCAACTGCATCTAAATCCGGATCATCCAGCGCATTTCGAAAATCGATAAGCCCTTCCGGCTCATTTTCTTGCCCCCCCTCTTTTACTGAGTTCAATCCTTTTTTAATGGCCTCTTCATCCACATCACAAATATAGGTTACCTCCGCATTGGGATGCCTTGCAAATCCGCTCGCATGAGCATTTCCGCGATTATTTGTTCCGATCACCGCTACTGTAATCTTGCTATTTTGCGACTGACCTTTAAGTATTGCCGGTGCCCCAAGGGTATATAATCCCAAACTTGCAGCTCCGGTTATTTTTATGAAATCTCCACGGTCCATCTGATTAGACATGCCTTAATCTTTTTTGTTTTGGTTTCGATGATGTTTAACTCATGTATATAAAATAAAGAAACTGAACAGATCAACTATTCTTTTCTTTATTTTTTTGAATTTAATCTCATCGATAAAGAAAAAAAATCAAATCGGAAAAGATTTAACAATAAAAAAAGCCTCGCTCCAACAAAGGAACGAGGCTTAAAACGCGTTAAGCGGTTATGGAATTATTGGTTGATTTTACATCATGCCGCCCATTCCGCCCATGCCGCCCGGCATACCGCCCGGCATACCGCCTCCTCCTGGTCCGTCGTCATCATCATCACCATTCTTAGATGGTTTGTCAACTACTACGGCTTCGGTGGTAAGCATGAGACCGGCTACAGAAGCTGCATTTTCAAGAGCAGTTCTGGCTACTTTCGTAGGATCAATAACTCCTGCTTTAATGAGGTCTTCATACACTTCGGTTCGTGCATTGTATCCGAAAGCATCTTTACCTTCAAGAACTTTCTGGACAACGATTGAACCTTCAACACCTGCGTTATTAGCAATTGCACGCAGAGGTGCTTCAAGTGCACGTTTTACAATATCGAAACCAACTTTCTGATCGTTTGTATCAGCTTCGAGATTTTCGAACACTTTGAGTGCTCTGAGGAATGCAACTCCACCCCCCGGTACAATACCTTCTTCTACGGCAGCTCGTGTTGCGTGCAGAGCATCTTCCACTCGTGCTTTTTTCTCTTTCATTTCAACTTCAGAAGCAGCACCGATATAAAGAACTGCAACTCCGCCTGCTAATTTAGCAAGTCGCTCTTGCAATTTCTCACGGTCGTAATCAGAAGTGGTTGTCTCGATTTGAGATTTAATCTGGTTTACTCGCGCTTTGATGTCTTCATCTTTGCCTTTTCCACCCACAAGTGTGGTGTCATCTTTGGTGATGTTTACGCGGTCAGCTTGTCCGAGGAAATCAAGTGTAGCATTTTCAAGCTTGTATCCACGCTCTTCACTGATAACTGTACCGCCGGTAAGAATCGCAATATCTTCGAGCATTGCTTTTCTTCTGTCTCCAAAACCCGGAGCTTTCACGGCAGCAATCTTGAGTGATCCTCGAAGTTTATTCACAACTAATGTTGCGAGAGCTTCACCTTCAACGTCCTCAGCAATAATCAAGAGAGGCTTGTTGGTTTGAATCACTTTTTCAAGAATAGGAAGCAGATCTTTCATATTGGAAATCTTCTTGTCGAAGATCAGGATATAAGGCTCTTCCATCTCAGTGGTCATCGTTTCACTGTTTGTTACAAAGTATGGAGAGAGGTATCCTCTGTCGAACTGCATACCTTCTACTGTATCGAGGTATGTTTCTGTTCCTTTGGCTTCCTCAACAGTGATTACACCGTCTTTTCCAACTTTTTCCATTGCTTGAGCAATGAATCCGCCAATCTCTTCATCTCCGTTCGCAGAAATGGTTCCTACCTGGCGAATACTGTCGAGACTGTCACCAACTGGTTTACTTTGGTTGCGTAGCTCCTTAACAACTTCAACAACTGCTTTTTCGATACCTCGCTTCAGTTCCATTGGATTGGCACCGGCAGTTACGTTTTTCAGGCCGGTTTGAATGATAGACTGAGCCAATACAGTAGCAGTGGTTGTACCGTCACCTGCATTATCGCTGGTTTTGGATGCAACTTCACGAACCATCTGTGCACCCATATTTTCTACTTTGTTAGAGAGTTCAATCTCTTTAGCAACGGTTACGCCGTCTTTAGTTACTGTAGGTGCACCGAAAGACTTTTCAATCACAACGTTTCTTCCACGAGGACCTAAAGTAACTTTAACAGCGTTTGCAAGCTTATCCACACCGCGTTTTAGTGCGTCGCGTGCATCCGCATCGTAATGAACTAATTTTGCTGACATAATTCTTTTTTGATTTAGTTAGTAATTAAAATATTTGTTTAGATCGATGTTATGATACAATACCGAGGATATCGGATTCTCTCATAATCAGGTATTCAACTCCGTCAAGAGTTACTTCAGTACCTGAATACTTACCATAAAGGATTTCATCTCCTTCAGAAACGGACATGTCTATTTTGGTTCCGTTTTCCACTTTGCCGGGACCTGCTGCTACAACGGTTCCTTTTTGTGGTTTTTCCTTTGCAGTGTCCGGAATAATAATTCCTGAACTTGTTTTTTCTTCAGCTTCGACCGGACGAACCAATACACGATCGCTTAAAGGTTTTATGGTGGCCATATGATGACTCCTAATTATTTATTGTTTTTGTTTATTGTTAGTTGTTTAAATTTTTTTGCGTCAAACCATTGACGCTGGCTGTGTATAGTTGAAGCAACTTCCGTACCAAAGTATAAGGAATGCCAAAAGAAACTCTCGAATAGTCCTCTAATCCTATTTTCAATCCTTTCGACTAAACTTTTTGTCGGTTTTTTAATGAAAGGTGCCAAGTTGTTCCAGCCTTGCTGTCAACTTTTCATACATGGAAGGGTTGAGTGCTTCAGCTCGAAGATCAAAATTGAATTCATCGACCGGTAATTCAGTATCAAGTCTCTTCAATGCGTTGCTCAATTTCTTTCTTCGCTGGTTAAATGCCATCCGAACTACTTTCTTCAGATGCGTATCTGTACAGGCAAGATCATCTTTATCGAACTTGAATTGAATAACGGAACTGTGAACATTTGGCGGAGGGGAAAAAACATGAGGAGATACATCAAACAAAATCTCCGGTGAACTCATCAGTTGAGATTGCACGCTTAAAATACCATACTGTTTGGATCGCGGTTCTGCCACAATTCGTTCCGCCACTTCTTTCTGCATCATCAGAGTTGCGCTTGAAAGAATCGATCGATACTCAAACAGACCGAACATAATCTGACTTGTTATATAATAAGGTAAGTTCCCTATCACATGAATGTCACGCTCTTCGTCTTCGTGGGCGCTCCAATCATATTTCAAAATATCTTTATGTATAACTTCCAGGTTGGGATACTCTTCAGAAAGATACTCAATCATTCGCTGATCCAGTTCAATCGCTTTTACGTGACTGAATTTTTCGAGAAGTATTTCGGTCACCGCTCCCGAGCCGGGGCCAATTTCAATAACAAGATCATCTTCCTTTGCCGGAAGTGCCTCCACAATTTTTCGTATGATATTTCCATCTTTTAAAAAATGTTGACCTAGACTTTTCTTTGTTCTGGGATATTTTGACATGAAAGTTTGTTACTTTGTGAAGCTATCGGCTGCTAGTCTTCAGCTATCAGGTTTCACTGACAACTGATAACTGAATGCTCAATAAGAACGTAAATCCTTAACGATTCCAAATTCTATTAAATAACGTTTTTTAATCTTAATTTATGTTCACAATATACCTGAATTTCATCACTTTATAAGTGATTGATTTCTTGCGTTATACTCATCAGTAATTTGAAATTTCACTATGGAGCTAAGTCCTTTCGATTCGGAACAAATTGGTATCAAAACTCTGGAAAAGAGTTTGATGAAGTCAAAATCCAAAAAATCTCTCAAAATCGGTTTGCCGAAAGAAACCTCCAATGATGAACGCCGACTTTCCCTGACCCCCGGCGGAGTTTCTATTTTGACAGCAAACGGGCACGAAGTTTTCGTTGAAAAAAATGCCGGGATCGACGCTCATTTCTCCGATCATGAATACCAGGAAGCAGGTGCAGAAATTTCATACAGTGCGGAAGAACTGTTTAGTAATTCAGAGATGATTGTAAAAGTGGCCCCTCCTACAAAAACCGAGCTGAACTGGATGCAGCCAAATCAAATTTTGTTATCAGCTTTGCATCTTGGGCATACCACTCATGAATTCATGGATACACTTGTTGAAAAGGGTGTATGCGCAATCGGCTATGAATTTTTAAAGGCAGAAGACGGAGAATTTCCCATCGTCCGAATGATGCATGAAATTACCGGTTCGATGTCAGTGCAAATTGCTGCTCACTACCTGGAAAACAGCAGCGACGGGCAGGGAATCATGCTCGGTGGAATCTCCGGGATTCCCCCGGCAACAGTGGCTATTTTAGGAGCCGGAATTACCGGTGAGTATGCCGCACGAACAGCACTCGGATATGGTGCCCAGGTATTTGTGATGGATAACGATCTGGCCATGCTGCGTCATCTTGAAAATGCTCTGGACCGGCGAATTATCACAGCAACTGCAAATCATCAATATTTGTCAACAGCGCTTGGATTTGCCGATGTTGTAATTGGTGCGGCTATGACTGAAGGAGAGCGGGCTCCCTGTTGGGTCACCGATCCCATGGTCAGAGCAATGAAACCGGGTAGTGTAATTGTAGATACAGTTATTGACCAGGGCGGATGTGTTTCAACCAGCGAACCAACTACTCATTCCAATCCTGTTTTTAAAAAACATGATGTGATTCATTTCTGCGTCCCGAATATTCCTTCTAATGTTGCAAGAACGGCTACTTACGCTCTTAATAATGT
Source organism: Rhodohalobacter sulfatireducens (assembly GCF_022012475.1). Taxonomy (GTDB): domain Bacteria; phylum Bacteroidota; class Rhodothermia; order Balneolales; family Balneolaceae; genus Rhodohalobacter; species Rhodohalobacter sulfatireducens. Next base: position 91,066 of record NZ_JAKLWS010000002.1, on the reverse strand, counting down.
CATCGTCCCATACCTGATTGAACTTGGGGATGCCGGTGGAATTCACGACTGCCTTTACAGGAATACAGCTTTGCGAAATGGTGTTTACACCTACAAGAAATATCTCACTAAAAAAGCCCTCTCCGATCAGTTTGAAATGCCATTTCGTGATATAGAGGCTTTAATTGCAAGTCAGATTTAGAATAAGTGAGAAGTGAAACGTAAAAAGGCAAAAGTGGCCTGTTGTTTATTCTTTGTGGCTATTTGTAGGATTTTTTTTGACCACCAACCACCAGCAACTAACAACTAACAACCGGCGAATAACGTTATAGTTAATAGAATTTATTTAAGTTGCAGATTTTAATTAACAGCAAAAATGTCTACCTCCGAATTAAGTGAAAGTAATTATCGACGGATCGCTTATATCAACTGGGCCTTATCGGTCCCACTCTTATTGATTTTCTCCTGGCCATTCTATTTTCTGTGTGAGATTTTTCACATCTACAAAGCGATCTCTTTCCCCGGTTCAATTATTTTTGGCTTACCTTTTATGCTCACTATCCTCCACGGACATGTGACGATGGCCCTTGGGGCCTCACACCGGCAGCATTATTATGCCTGGCTGAAAGAACGCCCACTTACCTACGGATTACTCTTTCATAATATTATAATAAGTACCCGCTTCCGTCTTTCCCTCTTCTTTTTGAGTATGTTTATACTTTTGATAGGATTCATTTTTACATAAAAAAAACCGGACTATCATCGACTGTCCGGCTTTATTGTATTGGATTCTTCTACATAAATAACCCGATCTAAATTATGGTCGGATCTGCAAAGTCTCCCTTTGAGGGTATACAGTTCCGATTCCAGAATCGGAAGAGAGGGGTGTCCACGCTGTGCACGCTGAACATCCCCCTCGATCTGCCATAAATTCTTGCGGTAGATCATTCCCACTTCAAAGATGGATTTTAGAAAGCTTCGCCCTCCTTAATCTCATCAACTACGGACGGATCTAAGAGAGTAGACGTATCCCCAAGATTTTCCAGATCGTTGGCAGCGATCTTTCTCAGAACACGTCGCATAATTTTGCCTGAACGCGTCTTTGGCAGTCCGGCTACAATCTGAATTTTTTCAGGTTTGGCAATCGGACCGATAATCTTCGTTACGAGTTTGTGAATCTCTTTTTTGAAATCCTCTTTGTTCTTCGGTTGATCTTCACAGATAATAAAAGCAAAAATACTCTCGCCTTTTATATCATGCGGGTAACCAACAATCGCGGTTTCTACCACATTTGGATGTTCATCAATCGCATTTTCAATTTCGGCTGTTCCAAGCCTGTGACCGGAAACGTTCAGAACATCATCTACTCGACCGGTGATTCGATAGTACCCCTCCTCATCGCGGCGGCAGCCATCACCTGTGAAGTAGTAACCTTTATAACTGCTCATGTAGGTTTGCAGATATCTTTCATGATCTCCCCAAACCGTTCTGGCAATACCCGGCCATGGGTGTTTGATACAGAGATTTCCGCTCACACCATTTCCACCGATCTCCTTACCATTTTCGTCCATCAATACCGGAGTAATTCCAGGCAGAGGCAGAGTTGCAAAACCCGGTTTGGTAGGTGTAATTCCTGCCAGCGGTGAAATCATGATGCCACCTGTTTCCGTCTGCCACCATGTATCCACGATTGGACATTTTCCGCCGCCCACATGGTCGTGGTACCAATGCCAGGCCTCCTCATTAATCGGTTCACCTACACTTCCGAGAACTTTCAAAGAGCTCAAATCATATTTTTTAACAAAATCCAGATCATAACTCATCAAAGCACGAATGGCTGTAGGAGCTGTATAGAAGTGAGTTACTTCATACTTCTCAACAACTTCCCAGAATCGTCCGGCATCTGGATAGGTGGGAACCCCTTCAAAAATAATTCCTGTAGCTCCGTTGAAGAGCGGCCCATAAATAATATAGGAGTGTCCCGTTATCCACCCCGCATCAGCCGTACACCAGTAAATATCCTCCTCAGATACCTGGAACACATTTCTGAATGTATAGCTTGTATAAACCATGTACCCGCCACAAGTGTGCAGTACACCTTTCGGTTTGCCGGTTGAGCCGGACGTATACAGAATAAAGAGCGGATCTTCGGCATCCATCTCAACTGCCGTATGTTTTTTGGATGCATTTCGAATCAGCATGTGCCACCATTCATCGCGTCCCTCTACCCAGTCGATATCACGATTGGTACGCTGACAAACAATTACATTCTTAACAGTTGGGCATTCTTCAAGCGCTTCATCAGAAATATCCTTGAGCGGTACATGTTTATCTCCACGACGAAGGCCATCATTTGTAATCAACATTTTGGCATCACAATCCTGGATGCGTTCCGCCAGCGATTGTGCAGAAAATCCGGCAAATACGATAGAGTGAACGGCTCCAATTCTTGCACAAGCCAATGCCGAGATAATCAACTCGGGTGTCATCGCCATGTAAATACAAACGCGATCTCCTTTCTCAACTCCTTTACTTTCAAGCACATTGGCGAACCGGCATACATCTTCATATAACTGTCGATACGTAATCGTTCTGCGAAAACTGTCGGGGTGATTGGGCTCAAATATAAATGCCGTTTTATGGCCGATTGTATTCAGGTGCCTGTCCAGTGCATTCTCAGTGATATTGAGCTTCCCGCCTTCAAACCACTTGATATCTCCGTTCTCAAAACCTCCGGAGTGTACTTTATCCCAGCTTTCTCTCCAATAAAACGTACCTGCTTCATGCTCCCAAAACTTTTTCCTGTCTTCTTCACTTTGCCTGTAAACGTCTTTGTATTCTTCAAAAGATTTAATATTGAGCCACATATTCAGTAATTCTTCTTTATTTCTATGTTATGGTTTTTAATAACGTAAGCGCTTCTATGTTGACGTTTTTTACACCCATTTTCAAGAAAAAAATGAATCTATTTCTCTTTTTTTTAAGCTCTTACAAAATCATAAGATTTTTGATGAAAACGATTCAGGTGGAATTCTTCGTTAAGTACCATTTAGAAAGGTCTTCGGATGAGTATATTCGAGTGGTTTATAGCCGTTTGCCGTCAGACCGCTCAAAGCGGAAAGACGGCTTCGTTTGTATCTAAATGTCCATCAAATAGATAATGCAGCAAGCACAATCCATCATTGAAAACTGGTTCGAGTCAAAGGAATGGTCTCCGTTTGATTGGCAGCGGGAGGTCTGGCATGCGTTTATTGAGAGAAAATCAGGCCTGCTAAACGCGCCAACCGGCAGCGGGAAAACATTCGCACTTTTTATGCCGACCCTCATGAGTTGGATTGAAGCGCATCCTGATAATTATCAATCCAAAGAAAAGAACGGACTTCAATTGTTGTGGGTAACTCCTCTGCGCGCACTGGCTCGAAACCTGGAAGAGATCATGCAGGAAGTTGTGGATGATCTCGGAATTCCGTGGAGTATTCAACGGCGAACGGGTGATGTCTCCTCATCTATCAAGCAGAAGCAAAAAACGCAGATGCCGGAAGTGCTGATCATCACACCGGAAAGTTTGCATGTGCTTCTGGCTCAAAAAGGGTATCCAAAACGATTCAAATCACTGAAATCTGTCGTGGTTGATGAATGGCATGAACTACTCGGCTCGAAAAGAGGAACTCAAACCGAATTGGGTTTATCACGGCTGAGAGGAATGAATAAAGATCTTCAGACATGGGGAATTTCGGCAACCATTGGCAATTTTGACGAAGCCTTTGATGTACTTTTAGGAATTCCTTCACCAGATGATGCAGTCATCATCAAAGCGAATGTTCAAAAAAATATTGACGTAAAAACGGTTTTACCCGATGATGTGGAGAAATTCCCCTGGTCGGGTCATCTCGGCACCAACCTGCTTCATAAAGTTTTGCCGATATTGGATAAAAGCGGATCGACCTTGATCTTCACCAATGTCCGCTCACAATGCGAAATTTGGTTTCAGAAACTATTGGAGGCGAATCCCAATTTGGCCGGTGAAATTGGAATTCATCACGGGTCACTGGATCGAAATGTTCGAAATTATATTGAACAGGCTTTGCATTCCGGAGATCTAAAAACCGTAGTTTGCACATCCAGTCTTGATCTCGGAGTAGATTTCACGCCGGTGGATACAGTCATCCAGGTTGGCAGCCCGAAAGGTGTTGCACGATTTATTCAGCGCGCCGGGCGAAGTGGGCACCAGCCCAATTCGATAAGCACCATCTGGTTTGTGCCCACACATGCACTTGAGCTGATTGAAGCTGCCGCACTCAAAGAAGCCGTTCAGGATGAAAAGGTTGAATCCAGAGATCCCATTTTAAAACCGATAGATGTGTTGGTTCAATATCTCGTAACCCTGGCTGTTTCGGAAGGATTTGTTCCCGATCAAATTTATAAAGAGGTCAGACAAACCTTCGCCTTTCAAACATTACGAGAAGAGGAGTGGGACTGGATTCTGAACTTCATACAATATGGCGGAAAATCCCTGTCCAGGTACGATGAGTTTTCAAAAGTGGAGCCTGATGAAAATGGGTTGATGAAGGTCTTTGACCGGCGAATTTCACGGCGTCACAGAATGAGTATCGGTACGATTGAGAGTGCCTCAATGATGCGAGTCAAGTATATGAAGGGATCAACACTTGGGCGAATTGAAGAGTGGTTCATTTCACAATTGAATGTTGGAGATGCTTTCTGGTTTGCCGGCCGAAACCTGGAGTTGGTTCGTGTGAAAGATCTGACCGCATATGTCCGAAAGACGAAAGGTGCCAGCAGCAAGGTCCCGGCTTGGTTAGGAGGGCGCATGTCGCTCTCCTCAAATATGTCTGACCTGTTGCGAAAAAAATTACAGGATGCCGTCAATAATACACACGACAGTATCGATCTTAGAACGATAGAACCGATTTTTGATATCCAGCGAAAACGATCCATTCTGCCGGGTAACGATCAATTCCTGATTGAAAAATCCTACTCGAAAGAGGGTTGTCATTGTTTCTTTTTTCCTTTTGAGGGGCGATATGTACATGAAGGGATGTCGGCGTTGGTTGCACACCGAATCTCGAAATTAATGCCGATCACTTTTTCCATCGCGATGAATGATTATGGATTTGAGCTTCTCTCTGATCAAGACATCCCCATCGAAGAAGCATTAAAACATGATCTGTTTTCTGAGAAGAATTTGGTTCGTGATATTCGCGGAAGCCTCAATAGTACAGAGCTTGCGAAACGACGATTTCGTGGAATCAGCCAAATAGCCGGTTTAGTGTTTCCGGGCTATCCGGGAAATCAAAAGAAAAGTCGTCATCTGCAGATGTCTTCCGGACTCTTTTTTGATGTTTTTTCCGAACACGAGCCAGACAATTTACTACTTCAGCAAGCACATGATGAAGTTCTCCAATATCAATTAGATGAAGCCCGACTCCGACAAGCATTGCAGCGAATTCATAAACAGGAAGTCGTCCTGAAACATGTAGACAGATTTTCGCCATTCGCATTCCCCATATTTGTAGATCGCCTCAGGGAAAAGTTATCTTCAGAAAAACTAATTGACCGTGTCAAAAAAATGCAGAAGCAGTTGGAAGAGGATTGAAATCTCCCCTTGAGAGATTGTGAGGAAATATATAGCCAAGTAGATCAGTGATTTGTTTTTTACCATGAAGACACAAAGTCTCGAAGGTGTGCGAAGTTAATAAAAATCAATGCAATAACCTTCGTAAAAACTTTGTGTTTTCGTGCCTTCGTGGCAACACAGAGTGAGTGTTTGCAATGCTTGTAAAACTATTTTCTCACAGCCTCTTGAGTGGAGTATCGGATTTATCTGCAGAGGATTTTTCCTCGTATATCGTTTCATAATTCAGCTGAGAAACTCACAACATTTATTTTATACCAACTCTAATAGATGAGCAGGCATACTATCGAATAAAATGCGGGCATTAAGAGATCTCGGGATAAACCGGTAAATATTTATTATCCTCTGCTATACAGACTGATTTAGATCTCTCAATCTATTTTTGAACGTGTAACTTCAGCCGTTAAACCCCTTCAAAATGAAACAGAAAACCCTGGTTATAATATTGGGACAGGCACGTGCTGATAAACTTTGCTGGTCGTCATTTAAAAAAAATGTTCTGGAAGAATTGGATGCAGATCTTGCTCTCTGTGTGGGAAAATCATCGACTAACGATAACTCCAATCTTTTTTGGGCGAATGCAAAATTTAGATGGGAGGTCCCTGAATATGATGATTTTGGTGATGGGTTTGATCAGCTGCAAAAAGACAGGTACGGAAAAATTACTCATTGGCGAAAAATTTTACAGGTTCAGAATCAGTGGCTTGGAGGGATAAAGGCCGAAGAAGAACATCCGGGAAGCGGCGGGCTGCTGATCTACTTCAGAGCTAAGCTATATGATTTTTTGGTGAAAGAAGATATAATCTCCTCCTATCAAAGATTTGTAATTACACGTTCGGACTTTATTTGGGAAATTCCACATCCGAAAGTTGAAAGATTAAATCCAAGGTATCTTTGGTTTCCATACGGAGAGTTTTATGGCGGCCTTACCGACAGGCATGTCATCATTAGTAGCGAGCATCTAAATGCTTACCTAAACTTAATTGACCCGATTTTGCATAATACTGATCAACTCATCAAAGAGATGTTGGAATATAATCCGTACCCAATCTGGAACCTTGAGCAGTATATCCTGTTCCACTTAAAAAGTTTAAATATCGCTCATAAGGTCAGATATATTCCATATATGATGTTTTCGGTAAGGAAAGAATCCACGCCCACCCGTTGGGCTGAGGGTGTATATGATCCCGATTTAGATTGCTTAATAAAATATCCCTCGGAAAAAAGCCGAACAGCGCTTACGAAAAAATATCTTACCGACAGATCAGGAAAAATAATGCTTTTTAACAACTACCTGATGGTGATGATTTTGAAGAGCTTATTTTTTCTTAAAAAAAAGACTCTTTATACACGGATCAGAAAGAGAGCAAAGATTTTGATCAGGCATCTGCTGGGAAATAGGATAATTTAGTCTGTTTTATTTTGGTGCAATTAAACTATTCTGGTTCAATCATTGTATTTAGTTCATTCAAATTTTATTCAAATCAACAGCATAAACTTTATCACTTCATTGAGCTAAATTGGTTGTTACATTTCCCGGTTAAGGAGATTTTTTCGAATTAAAATTACTCGTTTTATCAGATGTCATCTACATTCACCAAAACTGTTCACACCCAAACATGGAAACTACTGCCCGAAAAAGCGATCTACTGGGATGAAAGAGAAACGTTAATCATCACTGACCTGCATATCGGGAAATCGGGACATTTTCGAAAATCAGGGATTGCAGCACCTTCAACCATCAATGCAAAGAACCTTGAACGGCTCGGTAGGCTGATTCGAAAATATCAGCCCTCGAAACTGTTAATTCTGGGAGACCTTTTTCACAGCAAAGCCAATCGTGAATGGCTGGAGTTTGAAGAGTGGCGGGAAAACATTGATGCCTTAGACATTCAACTTGTGACCGGTAACCACGATCTGCTTCATCAATCTTTTTATGAATCGGCTAACATTAAGGTGCATGAAACACTTGAGATGGATGAGTTTCTCTTTGTTCATGACCCGAATGATTCATTTGAATCTGCCCCAAACCGTACCGTGGTCGCCGGCCATATTCACCCCGGAATTTCTATCAAAGGAAAAGGACGTCAGTCGCTTCGATTTCCCTGTTTTCTTTTTTCGGATGAAAGAATTTTGTTACCAGCGTTTGGGGAGTTTACGGGTTTGCATACTATCAAACCGGATGATGGTGAGCAGGTTTTTGCAGTTGTGGATGGATCAATTGTTGAATTGTAAGGCAATGTCATCCAGACGAGGAGAGCCGTTCTTTTCGGATCAGCGAGGAAGGATCTATTTGTTGCGGGTAATGACTTGAACAACGAGATTCTTCGCTCTGCTCAGAATGACAAACTTTTTATTCGCTCATCAACTTTTCGAGAGTAGGCCGTATCGCTGCATTCCATTTCGCGTAGCCGTCTTCACTCAAGTGAAGTTGGTCATCCAGAAAAAGCGAGTCATCTGGTGTGCCGTCTGAACCTAACAGTGGTGTGGCCAGATCTACATAGTAAAACTGATCATTTTCACTCATGTGCTCATTGATTCGCTGATTGGCTTCTTTCATTTGAGGCCACAACTCCCATCGGCTGCTGCTTGGTTTGATAGGGACAAAAACAAGTCTTGCATCAGGAAAATCACTCGTCAAACGGTCGGCAAATTCAATATAATCTTCAAAAACCCGGTCGTTTGATTTGCCGGAGGCTACATCGTTATCCCCCTCATACAATACCACAACGGACGGATCATGCGGCAGTACCAACTCATCATAATAATAGTGGAGATCGGAAAAGTGGGATCCGCCAAATCCCCGGTTGATCACCGGCATTCCCGGAAAAGCTTCCGCCGTTTTCCAAAGCCGGATACTGGAACTTCCAACGAATAAAATAGCATCTTCGGGAAAACTGTTTTTGCTGTCGAACTCTTCAAACCGGTTGATCTCCTCCTCAAATCGTAGCGGATCGGGATCTTCAACAGATTGTGCGATAATGGATTCGCTTAGAAACCCAAAGATTAAAAATGCGACAAATAGCCGGGTAAATAAAAATATAGGTGCTTTCATGGGAGTTATTAGGCCGATTAATTAAGTGACCTGTCAGCGCGCGACAGCTCCTGACAGCGTCACGTATTTTACTTGAGTCTCAATGCATAACGCTGACAGGATCTTTGGACGCTGTTAGGTTGAGCACCAATATCACGAAAAACAGGTCGATCTTGCAAACGATTTGAACATTTATTCTCTTGATAGGAGTGAACCTAACCGATTGACTATGATTTCAGCGAAACGAAAAATTTTTGTACTCCTGATTCTTCAATTTCTGTTTAGCGGACTTCTTATTGCTCAGACATCAGAACCGGATCTGGAAGCCATCAACCAAAACCGTATTGGTTTGAACAGCAACGGCATGCTGGTATTGGGCGGTTGGGCGGTCAGTAACATGATTGTGGGCGGTATTGGGATGGCAAGAACAAATGGGACGACAAAATATTTTCACCAGATGAATGCGGCCTGGAATACCGTAAACCTGGCAATTGCCGGCTTCGGGTATTATGGATTGAGAAATCAGTCGGCTGAGATGTCCCTTTCCGAAACCCTCACTGAATTTCACAACTTTGAAAAAATACTTCTATTCAATGCCGGCCTTGATGTAGGCTATATGGCACTTGGCGCTTTCTTGTGGGAACGCGGATTGAGAAAAGAGAACAATCGCCTGACCGGCTATGGTCAATCCCTAATCCTGCAGGGTGGGTTCCTGTTTGCATTTGATACGGTTCTCTATTTTTTGAACCGATCCGAAAGTAGTCAGTTGATGGAATTTGTGAGCCATGTTCAGTTTACAGGGACAAGCGTGGCGGTTTCGATTCCGTTTTGAGAGAGACCTGTCAGGTTGTTTTTATTCAGCTCCAACTAAATTAAACTCTTTCAGAATCTTATTTTCCGGGTCTGCTTCAACTTCTACATTAGCAGCCACTTCAAAAGAGATTCGCTTGTTATCCGGACTCAGTGTAACGACCTCACCATCAATTTTAACTTCAATGGGCATTGGAAAATCTAATCCTTCCGGAACCTCCCATCGCAGGGTAACCATATTCCCATTTCGGCTGGCATTTAAGACAGGCAATTTTGGCTGACGAAGATACACTTCAAACAACCAGTCTAAATCCTGGCCGGAGATATCTTCAGCTAAATAGAGCAGGTCATCCGTGGTGGCGAACCGTACCTGGCTCCCATCGGTGGTCGATTCCATCTCCTTTGTTGGATAGGCGAATCGCCTCAGGGTTGTAAAGAAAGCGTCGTCCCCCACAACATATCGAAGGGTGTGCAAAACCCAGGCTCCTTTAAAATAGACGTCTCCTCCGCGGGTTCCCTGTGTAATTTCGTACGTACTCATAGACTCACGCGGAGCCACAGCCATTTTTGGATCATCCGCCATTCGTAATCGCAGATATTCCATCGAACGATTGTACGCCTCTTTACCGCCCAGCTGCTCGGAATAGAGCGGCTGCATATATGTACCGATTCCCTCGTGTACCCAGAAATCCCGCCAGTTATATGCACTCACCAAATTTCCCCACCACTCATGAGCCAGTTCATGGTGATGGAGATCATCAAACTGAGCGATCCCATTGGATAAAACTCCATCCTGAAAACCCGCTCCGTATGCAATCAGCGTCTGATGCTCCATTCCCAAATGCGGACTGTGAACAACACCATATTTATCCGCCCGAAACGGATAGGGGCCTAACATCTCCTCAAAGAATCGAAGCTGTTCGATAAACTGTGGAAATAGCTCTTTTCCCTCCTCCAGGTTTTCCGGCAACACCCAGAACTTTACCGGAAATTCATCACCACTTGTACTTGTGTAGGTTTCTTCGATGATCTCATACGGAGCCGCATTCACTGTAACATTATAGTTGTTGATAGGTGTGGAAACGAACCAGTTCCATGTTTTCCAGCCATCTTCTGTATTGGTTTCTCCGCGCAGATGTCCGTTGGATGCAACCACCAAATGATCGGGCATCGTGAAATTGACCGCTACTGAATCCGCTTTATCAGATGGATGATCTTTATTCGGCCACCAGATCCAGGCACCGTCAGACTGAACCGTCACGGCCACCCATGGTTGCCCGGTTGAGGTTGTATCCCAAACCATTCCTCCATCCCATGGCGGATTTGGAGCTATACGAGGTTTTCCACCGTATGAAATTCGAAGTTGCTCTGTTTCTCCCGGCTGAAGTGTTGCTGGATAATTGACATAAAAAGTTCGGCTTTCATCACTCCTTGTTATTTTCAGATTTGATGTTGAACTGTCTGAGTTGATTTTATCTACCGATGAAATATCCAATCGCGGATCCAGAGCAACTGCGATTTCATTGGTAGGTTGAACCACATCAAAATGGATATCCACAAACCCGGAAACCGTGCTGTCTGCCGGATTGACTTTCAGATTCAAATCGTAGAAACTCACATTGTACGCTGCAAGCTCTTGGGTTAAATCACCCCCCGAATCGTACATCACTTGCTGAGAGTGAGCCGGTTGGAACGACAACGTAAGTAAAAGAAAAAAGAGTGAAATTCGTGAAAGCATGAGATGGACTTTAAGGATTTAGGACGCATCCAAAATAAGAAAATTTCGCATGCATTATTTAGGGTTGAAAAGTCAAATGGCAAATATGGAAAGAGAACAGTTATCCGATGAGTGAAATAGCTTAATTTTATTACCGGCACCAATATTCATCGGTTGACCCCAGTTACCTGAATATTCGCAAGCAGACAAATTCGGCAGCCACGATCTCATGACTCTGGACTCAAGGCTCAAGACTAAAAGCAGATTCTTTCCCTTATCCCCCTTATCTTGCGCCACTTAACTGGTAACTGAAATTCTGATACTGTTCACTGATTTATGGCTCAGCCAAAATATACAACCCACCTCGGTATGGTGGATATTCTGCCCGATGACGTTCGCAAATGGCAATACCTTGAAAACCTGATTCGCGAGGAGGCGGAGAAATTCAACTTCGAAGAAATTCGAACGCCCATCATGGAGCAGACGGAGTTGATTGTTCGTGGTGTGGGTCAGTTGACAGATATCGTATCAAAAGAAATTTTTTCATTTAGCCGTGGTGAAGATAACTATGTTCTTCGTCCGGAATTGACAGCGCCGGTCGTACGGTCATTTGTGGAACATCACCTGGAACAGCGTGGAGGTTCACAAAAACTGTACTATATCGGGCCAATGTTTCGTGCCGAGCGTCCTCAAAAGGGGCGCCAGCGACAATTTCATCAATTTGGGTTGGAAGTTTTAGGAAGTGATGATCCCGTTGCAGATGTGGAAATTATCGCCTTTATGGTTCATATCTACAAGAAAGTCGGGATCACAAATACATCTCTGAAATTAAATTCTATCGGCGATCCTGAAAGTCGGGATGCTTATAAACAAGCATTGAAAGATCATCTTAAGCCGAATTATGAGAAGCTGAGTGACGTATCAAAAAAGCGGTTTGAGAAAAATCCATTGCGGATTCTTGATTCAAAAGAGGAGGAGGATCAGCAGTTTATTGAATCCGCTCCCGTGATTACGGAGTATTTGAATGAATCTTCGCTGAGTCATTATGAAAAAGTGAAGGAATATTTAAATGATTTGGAGATTCCGTTTGAGGAAGATCCACACCTGGTTCGAGGAATGGATTACTACACAAAAACCGCCTTTGAACTGATCAGTCCTGATTTAGGTGCACAAGATGCACTTGCCGGTGGCGGACGGTATGACCTTCTGGTTGAAGAGATCGGCGGCCCTAAAACTCCAGCCGTCGGATTTGCGGCCGGAATGGAACGGTTGTTTATTGCTTGCGAAGAGTTAGGAATTGAGCTTGGCACCAAAAAATCGGTGGATGTGTACATCGTTACGTTAGGTGATGCCGCCCGGAAATGGGGACTCAACCACCTTCCAAAACTTCGAGCCCAAGGACTTTCTGCCACAATGGATTACAAAGGCCGATCCATGAAGAGCCAGATGAAAGATGCAGATCGTGAAAATTCCAGGTATGCCATCATCGTGGGAGATCATGAGTTGGAGAGCGGTAAGTTTACATTCAGAGATATGAAGGAAAGCGAAGAGGAAGCTCTTTCGATGGATGAGATTTTTAAACATTTACTGGCAAAATAACTTAAACGGATAAATCTCGGGCCGAAGAAACCACAGCCATACAAAATTTTTCGAGTCGAACACTTTGAAAGACTCCGCTATGAAAATAAAATTACGTATTTCTTGCCCTGAATTCTGTGCATTATTTGTGCCGTTGTGATTTAAAAATTTTTAATTTTTTTTCTCATGTTAAGTTTAGCAATCAAAACACTCATACCTAAGGAAGACAAAGTAAAGCAAGATATTGTCGAATGGATTTCAAAGCCTGAAAATGAAGACCTATTGGAAACTCTGAGGCTCATTAAGTAACATTCAATTTCCAAAGATTGGATAGATAATTTATCTGATGCTAAAAAAAAATCTCTTGAAAAGGGAATAAAAGACCACAAGAAGGGAGATACTCTTTCAAGTGAGGAGTTTTGGGTAAAACATTTCTGATGATGAAGAAACTCTTTACAATTACTTTCTCTACGCCTTAGCAGTTCCAGGTTTATTTTTATTCACTGCGCTTTTTAACCTCATCTATATCTTTCTTTTCGCCAATGATTGAAAGTTCATCACCAGCCTGGAGTATTGTATCTCCATGAGGAAATATTAGATCACCTTCCCTTTTCACCATTGTTATCAAGCTTTCTCCTGGAAGCATCTCATCCAACTCCTTTATCTGTTTCCCGATAATCTCTTCAGTTTTAGAACCTTTCTTCACCGTGATGCTGATAAATCGTTCATCCCGGAGAAGGATTTCCCGAAGTTCGGCAATATCGCTCGCATTTAACCAGCGCTCCTCAAAGTCAATATTATCTATCATCTCTGCTAGGTGAGCAAGGATTCGTAGATGCTGACCCGATTTGTTAATCGAACTTGCAAGATAAATCAAACAATGGAACTTCTCTTCATCGCCGGAATTTGAAGTTGTTTTTAAACCATTTTTTAGACGGACGAGAGCAACCTCAGTATCCATATCGTTCTCAATCCGTACATGCTTTAGAGCGGTTGAATGGCCTACAGATATAACATTTTCACTTGGATCCTTTGAAAACATCTTAACCAGGTGTGCTTTTTTAGTATTTGCTCTCTCAGCCATCATTGCACAAACCATATCTGTAACGGATTCGAGCACTACCTCATCTTCAATATCAAACACAAGAGACCGGCTGATGGCTTTTTCATACGGATCCTCTTTCCGCAACCCTTTTTCACGCATGATACCCCGCATTTCTCTCTCAAGCCCTTCATATTGATACTGTCCAAGCCGCGCATGAACGTGATATATGGCCCCCTGCCGTTTCACTTTCTCCTGTGCGTAACTGAAGTACCATATCACACTAATAGTGGCTATAACAAGCGTAAATAAGATAGATAAAAACCCCATTTCTGCAATCAGGAACCCGGAAACGAAAATTCCTGCAACCTGCATATATGGATACCAGGGGGATTTAAAACCGGGGTCATACCCTTCAATTTCGCTCTCCCTCATGACAATTACAGATACATTCAAAATCCCGAAAAGTAGAAGTTGAAATGCACTGGCAAGCTTTGCAACCGATTCTACATTGAATAGTAGTATGAGCACAATCATAGCACCGACTGTTGCCAATGTTGCAAGGGTGGGTGTACCGAAACGACCCAGTTCAGAAAAATATTTTGGAATAAGTTGATCTCGCGCCATCGCCAACGGATATCTTGCAGCCGACATAATTCCTGCATTCGCAGTAGATGCAAATGCTGCAATCGCTGCCACAACGATAAGTATCAATCCAAGCTCTCCTGGCAACCAGTTCATAAACACTTCACCGGCAGTAGCCACGGGTGTCAAATCTGAGTGAAGGGCTTCAGGATCCAGCAGCATTACCATAATAAACACTCCAACAACATAGATAAATGTTGCAGTTGCCAAAGAAAGCATCATGCCTAACGGGATATTTCGGTCTGGGTCCCGCACTTCCTCTGATACACTTGCTACTTTCGTCAAACCTGCATACGATACAAATACAAAACCAATCGTTGCAAAAAATCCCTGCGCACCAAACTGAAAAAATGGACTAAATTCACTCCGAATAATTTCAAAAAAATCCAGGTTAAAAACCGCAAAACTCCCCTGAAATACATAGAATAGAAGGATACTTATAAGAACTGATACTAACACATTTTGAAGCCAACTACTTTCCTTAGCACCCACGATGTTGGTGAAACCAAATACTATTGTAAGAACTATCGCAACTGGCGTAATGGGCAGATCAATAAAAATACCTATGTATGCTCCCATTCCGATTAGTGCAAATGCACTTTTAAAAATGAGTGCTAACCATGACCCAATTCCTCCTACCGTCCCAAACAATGGGCCTAAACTTCTATCAATGAAATAATACGCACCTCCTGCCCTGGGCATTGCCGTAGATAGTTCAGCTACGCTAAACATGGCAGGCAATATTAAAATCCCGGCTGCAAAATAAGCCAGAATTACTGAGGGGCCCGTTTGGGCTGCTGCCAGTCCAGGTAAAAGGAAGAAGCCGGAACTGAACATTGCACCAGTTGCTATCGAAAATACGTCAAAAGCACCGAGTTGTTTATCTAGTTTATTGAGTGGTTCAGGCACAAATATGTAGTTAATTCAATTTTTAAATTATTCATTGATAAATCGGCATCACTGCCACATCAATGAGTTTGTAATCTGTTGTTGATCTTCCCGGGGACTGAAATAATGGAAGATTTTAAGTCTCTAACTGTTAATAAATTTAAGCTATCAAAAGCTTTAAGGGAATCAGAGTGAAAATTAAAGGCGGGATTTTTTCCGGTCAATTTCACAGTTTAATTAAAGAAATGATTTTAACTCCTCGATATCTCCTTTCTCACCGATTATTGAAAGAATATCATTCTCCTGGAGCACCGTATCACCATGTGGGAAAATGAGCTCATCGTTTCGTTTTACCATTGTAATAAGGCTCTTTCCGGGGAGAAAATCTTCCAGTTCTTTTATTTGTTTTCCAATAATCCTTTTAGATTCGGAATCTTGTTTTAAAGTTATGTTTATGAAGTGTTCGTCACGCAGAAGGATCTCCCGAATATCAGATATATCTTGTGCGTTAAGAAATCTTTCAGTGAAATTTGTGTTATCAATCATTTCAGCAAGGTGGGCAAGTATTCGCAGATGTTGGCCCGAATTCTTCGTAGAACTGATTAAATAGATAAGGCAATAAATTTTATTCCCCTCAACAGATTCATTGTCTTCCAGATACGATTTGTCAATTTGGAACCCTTCTTTACACCTTACCAATGCTATCTCGGTTTCAATGTCCTTATCCACCCTAATGTGTTTGAGAGCAGCTGTCTGAGATACAGTAATAATGCCTTCTTCAAGGTTTTTTAAAAACCTTTTACTCAATTCTTCCTTAGAGAAGTTAACCCTGTCTGAGAGTTCTTGGGTAACCATATCTGTTACTTCTTCAAATCGCATTCTTTGACTAAAATCAAAGACTACCGCTCGTCCAATCACCTTCTCGTACGGATCTTCTTCGCGTAAGCCTTTCTCCCTCAGAATGGTTCTCATTTCATGTTCCAGGCCGTGATATCTGCGTTCACCTAACCGTGCATGTACATGATAAATAGCTCCTTCTCTCTCCACTTTGTTATAGGCATAATAGAAATACCAACCTATACTGAAAATAGCGATCAGGCTGGTAAATAGAATAGAAATCAGACCCATCTCAAGAATCAAAAGAGTCGAAATAATCATGCCCGCTATATGAAACCAAGGATAAAAGGGCGATTTGAAACCGGGATCGTACCCCTCGATCTTACTTTCCCGCATAACAATAACGGCAAGATTTAAGAGTCCAAAAAGAAGTAACTGAAAAGCACTGGCAAGTTTAGCAACCGACTCCACATCAAATACCAGGAGTATAAAAATCATCATTAACACAGTTACCATTATCGAGACTGTGGGAGTGCCGAATCTTGCATGAACTGCTGAATAGTTCTTATCTATCAATTTGTCTCGAGCCATCGCCATCGGATAACGTGAGGCAGACATAATTCCCGCATTACCGGTAGATGCAAACGCTGCAATTGCTGCAATAACTATCAATACCAATCCAGTAGAACCGGGTAGCCAATTCATGAAAATTTGACCGACTGTAGCCACTGGAGTTAGGTCGGAGCGAAATTGAACCGGATCCGATAACGTAACCATAATGTATACTCCAACTACATAGACAAATACGGCAACGATTAGAGATAATATCATTGCCAGGGGGATATTTCTGTCTGGATTTTTAACTTCCTCTGCTACACTTGTAACCTTCGTTAAGCCAGCATATGAAACAAAAACCATACCGATCGTTGCGAGCATACCATTTACTCCCCCGATAAAAAAGGGCTGAAACTGTGTTTTGGTTATCTCAAAAAAGTCGAGAGAGGCGATTGCAAAAACCCCTTGAAGAATGTAGAAAAACATAATTACCAGTAAAGAGGCTACTAAAATTTTTTGCAAAAAAGTGGTCTCTTTTGCACCAATCACATTTATGATTCCGAACAAAATCGTTAATACTATGGCAACAAACGTGATTGGCAGATCATAAAAAATGCCAATATAAGCGCCCATACCTATCAGGGCAAAAGCACTCTTTAATACAAGGGCAAACCATGAACCTATCCCGCCGATAGTTCCCATCATGGGCCCGAGGCTGCGATCTATAAAGTAATAAGTTCCTCCAGATTTGGGCATTGCAGTTGCAAGTTCCGAAACACTAAACATGGTCGGGAGTACTAAAATACCTGCAAATAGATATGCAAGGAATACAGAGGGGCCTGTTTCGGCAGCTGCAATACCCGGAAGAAGAAAGAATCCAGAACTAAACATGGCTCCGGTACTAATCGAAAAAACATCCCACAGACCCAGTTCTTTCTTAAGCTTCTTATGCTTCATTGAGTAGTTGTTCTTCTTCGAATGTAGTTAATTCTTGTTCTTATTACTATTTAGTGCAAATCAAAAACACTAACATATCGTCTGTTTTGTTAGAACAAAATTCATTCTATACATATGCTAGCATACAGGATGAATAAATAATCGGGTGCTGTAAAAAGGAATCAACAATATCTTCAATATCCTCATTCATTAAAAATTTGTTTTTCCGATAGAATCCGGATTAGAATTAACTCATACATATTTGATACGTTGATCGTCTATCTCAGGCGGGCCGCATTGCTATTGTTTAAATAAGATACTGTAAATCTCATCTTTTGTATCGACATTTTTCAGTCTTTCAAGGCTCTCCCCGGGACGAATTAGCCGTGCAACTGTATTAACCCCTTTTAGATGATCGCGGACTCTCATTTCTTTCGGACTCAGAAGCAGTAAAACAACATGTGCTTTACTGGCTGTTTTGGGTACTTGAAATCCGTTTCTTACAATTCCCTTTATCAACATTTGTTTACTCACTAATGAAGTATGTGCGTCATATAGTACAACCCCCGACATTAATTCTGGCGAATAATCTCTCGAGCTATTTAACAGTTTAAAAACAAGCTGTTCAATATCTTTTTTATCGACACTCACTTCTGTTTTCAGCATTTCAATAAGCACTTGCTCAATATTCTCACCGGTATCGGTCAGGTAGATTCTGTCCTGATCGAGCAGTTTCAGATTCATACCCTGACTGAGTCCGCCGGAATCTGTTTCAGCTTCAGATGGATAAACCGTAATAAAGCTCAGTTCGGGATATATCTGAGCTACAACACGCGGTAAGCGGTCCAGTGCCGGACGCCAGGAGAGTGAACCCTCCCTTGCACTTATTAAAACGAATATATCATCATCGTGGACGGTCTTGTCCAGCCAAGACGGCAGATCCGACCATTTTTCAATGGTTTGAAACTCTGTTTCCAAGTTAGGTTTTACTTTTTCAATTCTTTTCTGAACGTACTCTTTTCGTTCGCTGGTCATCACAAATACAAGTTGATCACCCGTTTGTTCGGCCATCAGTTTTAAAGACCGAATTGCCCCTGAAAATCCACTTTCAGTTGAGGCAAATGGAGGAACAGCAATTAGTATTCGAGTATGCGTGCTTATCGGTTTTGATATCCTGGAAACCATTACCATTTCATCGATCTCCAGCAGGAGTTGATCCAGAATACTGCCAAATATCCGGCTTTTGGTCGAGGTTGTTCCATTCCATCCGATAATGACTACAGATCCAAGATTCTCACTCACCGCCCTGGCAATGCCATTTGCAATGTTATAATCTACCGTGGTAACGGGATTTACCGGTACTTCGGCAGCAGCAGCATGAATAACGGCATGGCTCAACATTTTTTCTCCTTTCGCAACTTGTGCCTCAACATCTTTTCCATCCCTGGCCACCGTAAGTGGAAATACGGGCTGAGCCGATTTTTCATCACGTATCATAAATGCAATATCCATCAACGTATCTGATGTTTCGGGGTTGGCAAGTGGAACCAAAATTCGCTGTGGAGACTCTGACGGTTCATACGGTTTCTTTTCCTCCTGGATGGCAACATCACGGCCATATTTTTCCACCAGCCACGGCCCAACCAAACAAGTGATAAGAATTAAAATGACTACAGCGTTTACGGCAGTATGATTAAAAAATCCGAGGTCAAATCCCAAAAGTGTAACTGCCAAAGTAGCTGCAGATTGGGGTGTGGTTAAACCGAATATCACATATCCTTCTGCATTCGAAAATCCCTTAATCAACTTTACAATTAATGAAGAAACTCCTTTTCCAACAAAAACTAACGCGGTAAATAAAATTGCAATCAACCAAACTTCAAGACTTGCCAGTACCTGCACATCTACCAGCATACCTACAGAAATAAGGAAGAAGGGAATGAACATGGAATTCCCCACAAACTGGATGCGGTTCATCAGCGTACCACTCATAGGCACCAGCCGGTTCAAAAGCAGCCCGGCAATGAATGCCCCGATAATAGACGCTAAACCTGCCAGTTCGGCAAGAAATGCCGTGGAGAATAGAACTGCCATCATAAATACAAAATCTACATAGGTATCATGCTTCATATTTCTGAAGAACCATCGGCCAAGGCGTGGTAATATTATAATAGCAGCAGTAAGAAAAACACCTATTGAAATTGCAAAAGCGGTCCAGTAACCCGCCCCCTGGTTCTCCCCAACTGTACCGGCAATCACAGCTAAAATCCCTAAAGAGAGCGTATCCGTAACCAGCGTCCCACCCATCGACATGGTAACAGCCGTATTCTTAGTAATACCCAGCCGTTCAATAATCGGGTATGCAAGCAGAGTATGTGAACCTACAATAGCACCCAGCAGCAACGAGCTTTCAACGGAGTAATTCAGAAGATGAATACCGGCGAAATAAGCACCAACAGCCGGAAAAATGTAAGAAATAGTACCAAACCCGATACTTTGATTTCTCAACTTTTCAAACCGGTTAAGATCAATCGAAAGGCCGGCCATAAACATCAGGTAGAGCAACCCAACAGTACCTAAGAGTTCAATGGTGCTGTCTCTTTCCAGCAAACCGAGGATACTTGGCCCCACGATAGTACCCGCTAAAATAATACCTACCAGTCCGGGAACTTTGATTTTTCTTACTAAAATGGGTGCCAAAAGGATGATCAGCATTACCAATGCAAAAATCATCACCGGATTTGAAAAAGGAAGTGTAAAATTTAGTGTTTCATTCATGTTCCAAATGTGCTCTGGTCCCTAAATTTTTAAAAACGGTCTTCAGAATTGAACCATTGATAATTTTGACAATCCCCCGGGATTTCAAAAAATTTAACCTCAAGATGAATGACTAACTTGTTGGATTTACAATTAAGAATACGACTTATTAAATCCTAAGCAAAAGGATTCTTGTGTTTAGTTGAGTCCGTTTCCTTCAGTTCCATCAAAATGAATTACTTTGTGATCTACATTATCTCACGACTGAATTTATACAACGTGATTTAGCGAAAATAATGAGACAGTTTTATGATCAACTACCTGCACTGCGAATCCTAAAAAATTAATTAACAACGGAAACAGTTCCAATCTTTTAGATTTTAATTAATCTACAGAAGCTTGAATACCGGTTGAATAGCAACCGGTTTGTTTACATTGTTTCCGGGTTTAATTCTTCAATTCCTTTAGTCCCTCGATATCTTTTATCTCACCGATGATAAACAGCTCATCGTTCTCCATGATCTCTGTATAGCCACGGGGAATAACGATTCCACCGCGTCGTTTGATAATGGTAATCAGGCTTTCACCGGGCAGGTCAATTTCTGATATTTTCTTTCCGATCAATTGAGAGGACCTGTTCCCGGAACGGACTCTGACTGTAATAAAACGCTCATCACGCAAGAGTAATTTTCGAAGTTCACCTTCGTCTCTTGCATTAATCCATTTTTCAAGAAAATCCTCCTTATCGATCATTTCAGCAATATGGGCCAGGAAACGAAGGTGTTGCGTGGCTTTCTTCTCAGAACTCACCAAGAAAAAGAAAGCATGCAGATCCTGTCCGCCGCCATCTTCATCAGAGAAAGATTGGCCGGATTGAGGCTGTAGTCCCTCCCTGATTCTCACAATAAACATCTCCGGGTTGATGTCCATATCCAGTCGGGTGTGATTCAGTGAAGCCCCATTTCCGATCGGTATCATGCCGAACTCATCCATTTTGTTAAACGCTTCAAAAAGATCTTCACGGCTTACCGCCAGTTTAGATGATAAATTTTGGCAGGCTTTGTCTAAAATTTCTGAGTACCCAGTATCCCGGTCTTCCAGATCCCAGATATCGGCACGGCTTATCACCAACTCATAGGGATCTTCTTCCTTCAGTCCTTTTTCCTGCAGAATTCTGCGCATCTCCCGTTCCAATCCGCCATCTTTGTGTTGGCCGAGCCGTTCATGCACATGATAGATAGCTCCCTGCCGATCAATTTTTCCGTAGGCATAATAGTAGTACCAAATTACGGACAGAACCGTCACTACTACCGTAAAAACAATAGAAACCGTACCCATTTCGAAAATCAGGACTCCCGAGGTGAGCATGCCCAGAATCTGCATCCAGGGATAGAATGAGGATTGATATCCCGGATCATATTCCTGGATTTTGCTCTCGCGCATCACAATTACTGCGAGATTTAACAGCCCGAATAGCAACAGTTTGAATGAACTGGCAAGCTTTGCAACCTCATCAACATTAAATACGAGCAGTAACAACAACATCATGCCGGTTGTTACAATAACAGAAATGGTTGGAGTGCTAAATCTTCCTATTTTTGAAAAGATCGGGTGAACCAGTTTATCGCGAGACATTGCCAGCGGAAACCTCGAAGCCGACATGATTCCCGCATTTCCTGTGGAAGCAAATGCAGAGATGGCTGCAATAACTACTAATATCAAACCGCTATCACCGGGAAGCCAGGTGAGAAATACATCACCCGCAGTTGCAACCGGTGTCAAATCTTCCCGGAATGCCGTGGGATCAAGTACGCTTGTCATCAAATAAACGCCCGATACGTACACAAAAATGGCCACAAAAATAGATATGAACATTCCGCGTGGAATATTGCGGTCGGGTTCCTCAACCTCCTCGGCCATGCTAACCACTTTAGTAAGTCCCGCGTACGAGACAAACACCATCCCCACCGTCCCAAAAAAGCCCTGAAATCCATTTGTGAAGAAGGGTGTAAATTGTTCGCGATGCACATCGAGAATACCTATTGAAAACAGATGTGAGAATCCCTGAACCAGGTAAAATGCCATAATGGCAAGCAATATAATCACCAAAATATTTTGCAGCCTGCTGGTTTCTTTTGCACCAAAAATATTCAGTGCCCCAAACGTTAGCGTTAGAATTATAGCAATGGGTGTGATTGGTACATCAAAAAAGATAGAGATGTAGGCACCCATTCCAATTAACGCAAATGCACTTTTGAAGACCAGTGAGAACCAGGAGCCGAAACCACCGATACTGCCCATCATCGGGCCAAGAGCACGGTCGATGATATAATAAGTACCACCTGCCCGCGGGAAAGCAGTAGCCAGTTCAGCTTTGCTGAGCATGGTTGGTATCACTAATAAACCAGACACCAGGTAGGCGAGAAATACTGAAGGGCCCGTCTCTCCCGCAGCAATACCGGGCAGCAAAAAGAGACCAGAGCTAAACATAGCACCGGTTGCAATTGAAAAAACGTCGAATGCTCCGAGCTGTTTATGTAACTTCTTGGATTTTTCCGGCACAGGTAAATATGTTAAAGTAGTTGCTTTGCTAATAGAGAATTGATGTCTTGTTACGTTTTAACAAGACTTGAAAACGACGGTTTTTAAAAAGATTGGTTTAGATTTATTCCCTTCATCTCATCACATTCATTTATCGGTATTGTCAAGTTCCTGCGCTTTAAATGACTTCCAAAGCCTGGCGGCCATCCTAATTGAATATCCAATAAGCAGAAGTCCTATAAATCCCTGAATTTTTACATTCAACACTGGATGAAGATCAAAAATTTCAATGATACTATATTCAACAACTGCG
Source organism: Rhodohalobacter sulfatireducens (assembly GCF_022012475.1). GTDB lineage: Bacteria > Bacteroidota > Rhodothermia > Balneolales > Balneolaceae > Rhodohalobacter > Rhodohalobacter sulfatireducens. The sequence continues at coordinate 67,781 of NZ_JAKLWS010000002.1, read as the reverse complement.
GCTAACACTAAAAGTCCGAGCAGCCACAAAGACTCAGTAATCACGGTACTTCGAAGTCGTTTTTCCATAGAACTTTTGATTTCAGCCAAATTCAGCTTCTTTATAATAATAAATATATGTCAAACGTCTTTGGTTCCTTACTGCTGCCTGATATTTATCACTTTGGGAATTAGAGGTAGGTTACCCATCTTATCATTCTTATTTTTATTTATTGAGCTGAACTCTCCATGAGAGAGTAATCTTTTAAGAGCACCTATGGCTGAACATTTTCTTATTTCCATAACAAGTATTTTTGTTTTTGGAATTGGTGCACAATGGATCGCCTGGCGATTTAAACTTCCTGCTATTCTCCTTCTGCTTATAGCTGGAATTCTTGCCGGGCCTGTGTTTGGCCTGCTTAATCCGGATGCATTGATGGGTGATCTGTTCACTCCTTTCATATCTGTATCCGTTGCCATTATTCTTTTTGAGGGTGGCCTGAGCCTTCGATTTTCTGAACTTAAAGATTCCGGCGGAGTCATTGGAAATCTTGTCAGTATCGGGGTGCTCATCACCTGGGTTGTGATATCACTCTCATCCTACCTGATATTAGATTTCGGTGTGGAACTCTCTATTCTGCTGGGTGCAATCCTGGTTGTTACAGGCCCCACAGTCATCATTCCATTGTTAAGACAGGTTCGGCCTTCTGGACAGGTCGGGTCGATTTTAAAATGGGAAGGAATTGTGATTGATCCCATCGGTGCCATGCTCGCTGTACTTGTTTTTGAAGTAATCTTAACAACCGGTGTAACTGCAGCCACCAGTGCCATTTTAATGAGTGTGGTGAAAACCATTTTTCTCGGAACACTATGTGGTCTTGCAGGGGCGGGAATTATCTATATTATCCTGAAGAAACATATGCTGCCCGATTTTCTGCAAAACCCGGTCAGCCTGATGATTGTCGTGTTGGTATTTACTGTTTCAAACGAGTTTCAACATGAATCAGGTTTGTGGGCTACCACACTGATGGGGATTGTACTTGCCAATCAGAAAGCTGCTTACATTCATCACATCATTGAATTCAAAGAGAACCTGAGAGTGCTTTTGCTGTCCGCGCTGTTTATCCTTTTAGCCGCCCGGGTTGAATTGTCTGAATTGATGGCTAACCTCAACTGGAAGGTTCTGGCTTTCCTGGGGATTATCATTTTGGTCGCCCGCCCATTATCCGTTTATGCATCAAGCTTGTTTTCAAATATCAACTGGAAAGAGAAACTGTTTCTCTCATGGATGGCACCGAGAGGAGTTGTCGCGGCATCAATCTCCTCAATTTTTGCCATCAGCCTGACCCAAAGTGGGTTTGAACAGGCAAACCAATTGGTACCTATCGTATTTATTGTCATAATTTGTACCGTGGCAATTTATGGACTTCCGGCCGCCTGGGTTGCGCGAAAATTGGGTGTTGCCAAACCCGTACCCAACGGGCTTCTTATTCTCGGCGCGAAGGATTGGTCGATTTCAATCGCAAAAAAACTGAAAGATGAAGGGATCAAAGTTTTGATGGCCGATTCTAACCGAAACAATGCATCCCAGGCAAAATCCAAAGGTTTAGATGCATTTCACGGGAATGTTTTATCTGAATTTGTGTTGGATGATATCAACCTGGACGGTATCGGCAAAATGGTGGCATTCACTCCAAATGATGAAGTCAACTCACTGGCTACACTTCGATTTAGTGATATTCTGGGGCGATCTAATGTTTTTCAAATTCCGGGTAACAATAAACACAACGAAGATGAGGAAGAAGTATCTGACCATCTGAGCGGCCGAATTCTTTTCAACCGTGACTTCAATTACCAATATTTATCCAATCGAATCCGTTCTGAAGATGATCTGCAGACCGTTGAACTAACAGCTGATTATACATTTGAAGATTTTAAAAATGCAGATGATGAAGATGGAAGAAAAATTCCACTCTTTCATATTACGTCGAATGATGAATTGCATCCTTTTACGATCGACTACCCTAATAATCCCACGAAAGGTGATAAATTGATATATATTCGATCGAAAATAACCAACGGATCCGGTAACCTAACATCTTAATTCCTTTCTGTTTAAGTATGACCATAACTTCGAACAATGCGGCCACCCATCTGTTTATTGATACGGGAGGTACATTTACCGATACCATTGCTGCGGACACATCCGGAAAGATTATCGATCGTGTAAAAGTGCTGAGCAACAGTGCATTGCGGGGTTTTGGAAAACGAACAGACCGTTCCTCTCTCGAAATTTATCTGAATGAAAATGTCAATCCTTACGATCATTTTTTTGAGGGGTATAAACTTCGGATGACGGGTACTGCTGATCAATCATTTGAAATCATCAGTTCAACAGGAAATCATGTAACACTCGAGCCGGATCTGCCTGATAAACTGAAAACAGACAGATCTATTCCCATTGAAATTCAAAGCCCGGAGGAAGCCCCCGTTTTAGCTGCACGACTCATCACAAATACACCCTTGAAGCAAGCTCTGCCGGCACTTCAACTGCGATTGTCGACTACAAAAGGAACCAATGCACTTTTAGAGCGCCAGGGCGCATCTACCCTCTTTTTGATTACGGAGGGATTCAAAGATCTGCTTCGGATAAAAAATCAGCAGCGGCCGGATCTGTTTTCTCTGAATATTCAAAAACCGGAACCCTATGCCGGGTCAATTATAGAAGTTCCGGAACGCCTGGATGCAAATGGCAATATTATAAAGGAGTTAGATCTTGAAAAACTGGAAAAACGGTTAGAGTCGGTTTCTGACCGATTTGAAGCCGCAGGAATCTGCCTGATGCACAGTTACCTGAACCCCGAGCATGAGAACAAAGTAGCTGAACTTCTGCGGGAATTGGGATTCAAATTCATCTCCTGCTCTTCTAATTTAAGTTCCACAATTAAGATTATACCAAGGGCTGTTACAACCGATATCAACAGTTACCTAACGCCGGTCATGCAGAATTACCTGGATCGAATTTCTTCCGTTGTAAAGGATACATCTTTGCGTGTAATGGGCAGCGCCGGCAGCTTGATTGACGTGGATCACTACAAACCCAAAGACGGACTGCTGAGCGGACCGGCCGGCGGAGTGATCGGTGCAGCTGCTATTGGTGAGCGAAACGGATTTTCTAAAATCATCTCATTTGATATGGGCGGCACCAGTACAGATGTCTCCCGATATGACCAGCGGATGGATTACATTTTTGAACACACTGTAGGTGATGCCACATTATCGTCTCCGGCCATTGAGATTGAAACCGTTGCGGCCGGTGGTGGATCTATTTGTGACTTTGACGGAAAAAGCCTGACCGTTGGACCTGAAAGTGCCGGAGCTGATCCCGGGCCTGCATGCTATGGCCAGGGAGGTCCTCTTACTATAACTGATGTGAATTTACTGACCGGCCGACTTGACCCATCCAATTTCCACATTACGATTGATCCTGAAGCCTCAGAAAAAGCGTTCGAGAAGTTGATCGATAAAATGATCAAATCTGATGCTTCAAAAGAGATTGACCATAACCAAATCCTCGAAGGATTCCTGGATATCGCCAATGAACGAATGGCCCAGGCGATTCATAAAATTTCGATTCAAAAAGGGTTTGATCCGGCTGATTATGCGATGGTTGCATTTGGAGGTGCCGGTGCCCAGCACGCACTATCTGTAGCGGCCAAATTGAACATCAAAAAAGTATTAGTCCCCTCTGATGCGGGTTTACTGAGCGCGTATGGATTACAACAAGCGAGACTTGAAGAGATCACATCCAAACAGGTTTTAAAACCTCTTGATGACGTTTCTGATTCTCTTTCTGATTGGTTTGAAGAATTAACTCGAAAAGCCACAGAAAACCTAAAAGATCAGGGACTTTCGGAAGATAAAATTGTGATCGGCCGACAGATTCTGTTCATGCGTCTTCAAGGCCAGGATACATCACTGGAAATTGATGGATCGAATCTTGATGATTTGAGAGTACGATTTCAAAACAGATACAAAGAGCAATATGGGCACTGGGTGGAAAACCGGGAAATAGAGCTGGAAGCCATACGGGTGATCGGCTCGGAAAAAAGATCTAACGATTTCGAGAAAGATATATCAGCTACTGAAAAAAATCAGGCAGATGGATCACCCTCAAAAAAATCAATCATGATTTGCAATGGAGAGGCTCAGCATACAGATCTGTATATGAGAGACTCTCTCAAACACGGAATGAATCTGAAGGGACCCGCACTCATTTTGGACCCACACAGCACCACGGTGATTGAACCAAATTGGAAGGGCGTTTATCAATCAGATGGAACCTGGCAATTTGAACAAATCTCAACTGCCGGCTCTACCGGTGATTACGAAAAATCCGAGAGCATCAATCTGCAGTTGTACACGAATCGGTTTACCTCGGTTGCCGACCAGATGGGTGAAATGCTTCGACGAACGGCGATCTCTGTAAATGTGAAGGAACGACTGGATTTCTCCTGCGCCCTCCTGGATGCTGATGGATACCTCGTAGTGAATGCCCCTCATATTCCGGTTCATTTGGGCGCGATGGGAACTTGTGTTAGAACGTTGATTAAAGACCTCCAAAGTTTTGGAAATTTTGAAGGTCTAAAGGATGGAGATGTGATTATTACGAATCACCCCGGATTTGGCGGTTCACACCTGCCGGATGTAACGGTTATAACACCCGTTTTTGTAAATGGTGAACAAATAGGATTTACAGCCAGCCGCGCTCATCATGCAGAAATTGGCGGCAAGCGCCCGGGTTCCATGCCACCTGATGCAGACAACCTGGCCGAAGAGGGAGTTGTGATTCCACCAACTTTTATCGCAAAAGCCGGGGAGTTTAATTGGAAACCGCTTGAACAACTGCTCAAAGAAAACATCTATCCTACGCGATCTTTCGATGAGAATATGGCGGATATCCGAGCCGCAGTTGCAGCCAACTATCGTGGAGCGGAAGAGCTTAAAAAACTGGTTGAAAACTACGGTCGGGATGAGGTGATAAAATATATGCAACGCTTGAAATCGTATGCGTCGGAGCGGATGAGATCAACCCTGAAAAATATTGAAGATGGGATTTATGAAGCTACCGAAAAGCTGGATGACGGCTCTCAACTTCACGTAAAATGTATAATTTCTGGTTCTTCACTTTCAATCGATTTTAAGGGAACCTCTGATGTTCACCCCGGAAATTTGAATGCCAATCCGTCTATCGTAAAAAGTGTAATTATTTATGTACTGCGGTTACTGATTGACGAACCTCTCCCCCTGAATGACGGACTCCTAGAGCCGGTTGAAATCAATATTCCTATAGGTATGCTGAACCCCGACTTTCCGGATGATCCAACAAAATGCCCGGCTGTAGTTGGCGGAAATATCGAGACGAGTCAGCGGCTGACGGATACTCTTCTCAAAGCTTTTAATTTGGCTGCCTGCAGCTATGGAACCATGAATAACGTGCTTTTTGGAAACGATTCATTCGGATATTACGAAACGGTTGCCGGCGGAACCGGGGCCGGAAATGGCTTCAATGGTGCAGATGCTGTTCATCAACATATGACTAATACACGCGCCACTGATCCTGAAATTCTTGAACACCGTTACCCTGTTCTTTTGAGCCGATATCAAATTCGGGAAGGCTCAGGCGGGGCCGGACGATGGAAAGGCGGGGATGGAATTATCAGAGTGATGAAATTTACCGAACCGGTCACCCTTTCAGTGTTAACACAGCACAGAACAGTTGCTCCATACGGTTTAAAAAGTGGAAAAAAAGGAAAAAAAGGCAGCCAGGTCGTGAATCAAAAAGATGGATCAAAAAGAGAATTATCCTGGCGAGATGGCGCTGATCTTATGGCCGGAGACGCCTTTGTTTTAAAAACTCCCGGCGGGGGTGGATATGGGAAACCTCGGGACTAACCGAACTGCTGAATCTACCGCCTGGGAAGAACCACGCCGTAATTATTTAATTGTTCTTCATTTTCTCTCAAAAACTCTTTCACTTCTTTAGAATCAACCGCATTCGTGATTCCGTAATTGATTCGAGGAGCAGTTTTAACAAAAATTTCACCTGTGTAGGGTACATCCGGATCGTAGGCTTCTCGGCGCGATGCCACCGGTGCAAGGTAGGTCTCACTCTCACCAAGAGCAGAGGTTACCACGCCTATAAATTCAAGTCCGGAGCCATCATTTCGAACAGCAAACAGTGCACCTCCGCTAAATCCACGATTAAAGGATGCATCTATCAGAATGCTCCTAGTGGGGTGGTCACTGCGGCTTGCCGTACCCATTGTTACCATTTGTGCACCTTTGGGATAACCCAGTGCATACACAATATCCCCCCATTCAAGTTCATCAGACTCGCCAATAGATAACGAGAGTGGCGTCATCAAGTCTTCACGCGCTTCAACATTGGTCATAACAGCCAAATCCCGATTCGAATCATACGTTACAAGATCCAGCTTAATCACACCTTTATCATTCAGTAATATATAATTCACTGATTCCCTCACTGATACCGCCTCTACGAGTCGACCTTGCTGGTTATTTGAACTGGAATGATAATGCCACACAGTATCAGGATAGAAAACAGTATGAGCGGCCGTCAGCATCGCAAATTTACCTCGGAACTCACTCAAAACAATAGCAGTACCTGCAGTGGATTGATCTTCAAGGTATGTTTGAGCAGCAACACTCTCTAAGGCTACACCTTCCAGTTCCGATCGGCGCGGCAGATCATCTATGTAAAACTGGTAAGTGCGATAGATGACATTATTTTGAATTCGAACCACCGAACGAAAACCTTTTTTTATATCATCTCTCACCTCCTGAGACTGCAAGTGATTCTTATAGTAACCTCTGTCATTTGGACCACTGGCCACCTCTCTGGTTCCCGAACAGCTCATCAAAAATGCAAATAACACCAAAAAAAATGCTTTCCAACAGCTGGTAAATCTGACAAGTTTTTCCATGGTAAATTTTATTTATGAACGCAACAGAAGATCAAAATATTGGAGAGTCCTCTCACTCCAATTAAATCAGAAAGAATCTTCAACATATTTCTACCGAACAATTGTAAAAAAGGTGATTTGCTTCCTGAATCTTTTTCTACATATTAGCACTCAATTAATATAACTGCTCTTATTGTACTAAAATTCACAAGAAGGTAAAACAGTGTCTGCACTTGCTGAATGAAAAAACGATTCCTGAATATACTCTTTTGGTCGATCCTTTCTGCGGCGTTTATCGGTCCCGGAACTGTGACAACGGCTGCATCAGCAGGAGCTGAATTTGGCTATAAACTGATCTGGGCACTCATTTTTTCCATTATCGCTTGCTATGTATTGCAAGAGAGTGCAGCTCGTATATATGCAGTTTCAGGAATGAATCTCGGTGAAGCAATCCAGAGAGAATACTCAGAATCCAAGTGGGGTAAGATTATTACAGGCCTGGTTTTGATCTCTATTCTAACCGGTTGTGCCGCATTCGAAGCAGGAAACATTGTTGGCGCCGCATCGGGAATTTCACTCTTATTTGCTTCCATTCCACAATGGATCACTGTCGGAGGTATTGGCACCATTGCGGGAGTTTTACTGTGGCGGGGAACTGTTCAGCAGATTGCTACACTCCTTGGAATTGTTGTGGCCGTAATGGGATTCTGCTTTTTAATTACTGCTTTCCTGATACCCCATGATATTCTTCAACTTTTAGCAGACGGGCTGACTCCAACCATCCCCACCGGTTCAGAATTACTTGTTTTAGGTTTGATTGGAACGACCGTTGTGCCCTATAATATTTTCCTGGGCTCTGGTTTAAAACATACCCAAAATTTGTCTGAAATGAAGATGAGTATATTTGTTGCAATCGGGCTGGGAGGATTTATCTCCATCACTATTCTGTTAACCGGTACGGCCATCTCGGGGCAATTTACATTTGAAGCACTCGCCCTGGCACTTTCTGAGCGCCTTGGGAACTGGGCGTATGCACTTTTGGGAGTTGGTCTGTTTGGCGCCGGAATCAGTTCTACCCTTACAGCTGCACTGGCGGCTTCCATTACAGCTCAATCACTTCTATCCAAACCCGGACCTAATCAAAAATGGGGTGAACAAACTCTGCGCTTCCGCTCGGTTTGGTTAATTGTATTGCTTATTGGAATTATTTTCGGGTTCCTGAACTTTCAACCCGTTCCGGTAATTATCCTGGCCCAGGCACTCAATGGAATCATCCTGCCTGTCATTGCTATCATTCTCTTTTTGATGATCAACAATTCCGGTATCATCAAAAAAGAGCATCAAAACAGCTCAATCTACAATCTCGTGACCGCCGTCGTTGTCTATCTAACAGTGCTGATTGGTTTGACTAATCTATTTCGGGCTTCATTTCGGGTGACCAATTCTGAATGGATCTCTCCTACTGCAATTCTTCTCCTCTCATTTGTTATCTTTGCCCTTTTTATGATCCCATTAGCAAAAAACATTTTTCGGTCTGATTCGTAATCTGATCACAAACAACTAAGCTTAATATATATCTGATGAAAAGATTGATGTACACTTTCATGTTTGCTTTCCTGTCTCCATGGCTTTTCTCCTGCAGCCAGGCACAGAATTCTGTTAACCAAATTGAAGCAAGGGTTTCCCAGGATGACCTTGAACTAAATATCCACTTTTTATCGTCGGATGAACTACGAGGACGTGCAACCGGAACACCTGAAATCGATATTTCCGCAAAATATATAGCTGACTGGTTTACGGCTTACGATGTTTCGACAGCTCCGGGCTACGATTCTTATTTCCAGGAATTTGATGTTACAATGAGAGATTCGTCGATAGTTAAAAGCAAAAATGTAATCGGGTTGATCGAAGGTTCAGATCCTGCTCTGCGTGACGAATACGTCTTACTTGCCGCTCATTATGATCATGTTGGCGTGGGGCCAGCAACCGCAGAAGGCGATTCTATCTACAACGGTGCCCGCGATAATGCGGTTGGTGTGGCAACCGTGATGGCTGCCGGGAAGTATTTTACAGAACACCCGCCAAAAAGATCTGTGATATTTGCACTTTGGGGTGCAGAAGAGCTTGGCCTGATCGGAAGCGGATATTTTGCTGAAAATCCCGTTGTGCCGTTAGATCAAATTGTTTACAACCTGAATATCGACGGAGCCGGTTATAACGACACTACAAAAGTAACAGTTGTCGGGTTAGAGCGAACCGATGCAGAATCAATTTTTGAATCATCGGTTCAAGCATTTGGACTCGAAGCCATCCCAAGCCCTGTACCTGAATTGGGACTTTTCAATCGATCAGATAACGTCCATTTTGCCCGAAAAGGAATTCCGGCCCCAACTTTCAGCCTCGGTTTTACGGCATTTGATGAAGATATCCAGTACTACTACCATCAGCCAACGGATGAATCAGACACAATTAACTTTGATTACATAACCGACTATGCAAGGGCGTATATTCTTTCGGCTCAACAAATTGCCAATGCTGCCGACGCACCTTTCTGGAGTCCGGGAGATGAGTATGAGGATGAAGGAATTCAACTTTATGGAATAATGGAATAAATTAATGGTGATGGCTCTCCTTGTACGCCGGACAGCTTGTACGGCACCTGGACCCTTGTTTATTGTAAAGATTCTTTAATGGCTGAAGGGCACCCTGTTTTCTGTTCATCTTTATTTTATGTTGGTCAGTAACTGGCAAGCTGCCCGTTGTACGTATACACATTTCATTCCTAAAATTCTTATTCTTAGCATCCTGCTAAACAAATCAATCTGATGTTCAAAAAAAGCCAAATAGAAACGTTTAAATCGCTAAAAACGCCGTTTTACTTTTATGATATGGATCTGCTCGACAAAACGATTGAGCAAGTAAAACTACACGGCCAGTCAAAAGGATATCACATCCATTTTGCAATTAAAGCCAATTACAACTTCCGGATTTTAGAGAAAATGCTGGAGGCAGGGTTTGGAATTGACTGTGTTAGCGGTCCTGAAATTGAACGTTCGATTGAAGCCGGCTTCAGCCCCGACCAAATTGCATTTGCCGGTGTTGGTAAAACGGATGAGGAGATTCAGATTGGGCTGGATCATGATATCTTTTCATTCAATTGCGAATCGCTCCAGGAACTGGAAGTATTAAATGATTTAGCATCACAATCAGAAAAAGTGGCAAAAGTTGCGCTTCGCCTGAACCCGAATGTATCGGCAAAAACACATAAATATATCACCACCGGCCTTCACGAAAACAAATTTGGCATCCATCCTGATCGATTTTCTGATCTCTTCGAGCTATTACCAAAGCTGGCTGCAATCAAACTAACAGGCATCCATTTTCATATCGGCTCGCAAGTAACTGATCTAGAATCATATCGACAACTTTGTGAGCGGGTAAATGAGTTTCAAAATATTTTTGAAGGAAAAGGATATAATCTTCAGCATATCAATTTAGGAGGCGGTTTGGGTATCAATTACAAAAAACCTGAAGAAGAGGCGATGCCGAATTTCAAATCCTTTTTTGAGCTTTTTGATAATTACCTGGATGTAAAACCGGACCAGGAAGTTCACTTTGAACTTGGACGAAGTATTGTAGGTCAGTGTGGGAGTTTGATCTCAAAAGTGTTGTTTATTAAAGAAGGTGTCTCCACACATTTTGCAGTGATTGATGCAGGCATGACTGAGTTGATAAGGCCTGCCCTCTACCAGGCTGAGCATTCAATTAATATTCTCACGAGTGATAAAGAACCGATTACCTATGATGTTGTCGGTCCGATTTGTGAATCATCCGATACATTCAGACGCGGAATTTCACTACCGGAGGTTCAGCGCGGTGATCTTCTTGCTATTCGAAGCGCCGGGGCCTACGGTGAAGTGATGAGCAGCGGTTTCAACCTGAGGAAACAAGTGAAAGCTTATTACTCAGATGAGTTGGTGGAGAAAGCTGTTACGGATTAAATTTACACCGGGCAGCTTGCCTGGTACTATTCTTTACTTTATGCTGAAAATGTGATTTAGTCTTACCTCCTTTGAAACTCAGAATCCCCATCTGGCGCAAGTGTTCAGCGAAGCGTCACTTGTGCCCTTTTCATTAAAAAAAGGCACAAGTGACATCCTTGATTTACGGATTGTAGATAAATTTTTTCCAGAAAGACATGATCTAACATTATTCCAATTTATGCTTTGAAGTACCGGATTTAACACTTGCGCCAGTTTGGGAAAATGTGATTTAGTCTTACCTCTTTTGAAACTCAGAATCACGAAAAGAGAAAATTTTGTGCTAAGGTGTTTTCGTGGCTATTGTCAAAATTAACCAGGTGTAAACTTAAAATGCCGGGCAAGCTGCCGGTGTAAGTTATTCAAAATCTGAAATTAACACTTCCGAGGGCTCTCGCTCATTTTGTAATCTTTCAGCAGTTTCTTCAGCTCCTCTCATCACTCGGAGCATATTAAGCCCTGCGATTTTTCTTAAGTCTTCTTCCGAATATCCTCTCTTGAGTAATTCGGCAAATAGATCAGGGTAGGTGGATACATCTTCGAGACCTTCAGGAAGAATGGATGTGCCATCGTAATCGCCACCGATTCCAATGTAATCGACACCCATTTCATCCCGAAGATGATCGATATGATCGGCAAGTTGATTCAACGTTGAAGTTGGGGCTTCATGCTCTTCTCTCCACTCCTCCATCTTTTCGGCAATCAGATCCACCTCTCCCTGGTACAGGTATTCCAATCTTCGTTCATATGCTTCACGATCTGCAATATACTGCCTCAGCTCTTCGGATACGTATGACCCGACATATGTGACCATAATAATTCCGCCGTTTTCTTTCACGAGTGGCAGAATTTCATCCGGTACATTTCGTACGTGACCGCAAACCGCCCGTGCCGAAGAGTGAGAAAACATCACCGGGGCTTCCGAAATTTCAATGGCATCGCGCATGGTTGTCTTTGCTACATGAGACAGATCAACCAACATTCCCAACCGGTTCATTTCCCGAATGACTTCTTCTCCAAACTCACTCAATCCGTCGTGTTCGGGGGCATCCGTAGATGCATCAGCCCAATCGAGAGTCCGGCTGTGAGTAATAGTCATATACCGTGCTCCCAAATCGTAAAACTGTCTCAACACACCCAAAGAATTTGCAATAGAATGTCCGCCTTCCATTCCCACTAAAGAAGCAATTTTCCCATTTTCAAAAATTCGTTCAACATCATCCGCGGTATAGGCCATTTCAAATACTTCCGGGTACTTCTTTGCCATTCTCTTTACAAAATCGATCTGCTCCATTGTTTGAACCACCGCTTCGTTTTCCGGGATATTGGCACTCACAAAAACCGACCACCACTGGACTCCAACCCTCCCCTCTTTTAGCCTCGGAATATCGGTTTGCATAGGATTCTCGAGCTGAGTGGTATCATAAAAATCGAGTTCCGAAAATTTATACCCGACCCTGTACCTGTACTGGTACGGGGCATCATTATGACCATCAAAAAGAGGTACGCTTTCCAGGATCTCTATCGCCTCATCACGGTATTCCTCCCTGTCCTGAGAGTAGACTGAACCGGTAATAAAAATTGCAGAGATGAGAAGACTAAAACTGATTTTTTTAAACAATGAGTACATGTTGGATCTGCTTTGTGATGTATTGATAAAATTTTTTGAACGCGTTTAGCATCTAGTCTGTGCCTGATGTTGATCACTAGTGGATATCAGGTGATTGACAATTCAATACACAACCTCAGACAAATGCTGATCTTTAAAAAGGCTTAATCTATTGATTTAAATCAACTTTTGCAGTTCGGACTCTGAGGATTGGTTCGGTTTGAGTCCATGCAAAAATGAGAGAATTGTCGATCAGTGCAATTTTTGGGAAACCGCTGTTTCGTGATGAGTCTGTGATACCCACTGTTTGAGGGTTGGACAAAGAATCGGCAGATACCACTTCACGCATCATTACATATCCCATTCCTTCTGATTCCTGCATCCAGCTTACATATGTACGGCCATCGTCTGATATCGTCAGATCGGTTCGGCCCAAAACCCTGTAGGTTGTTTCATTTATCCGGATCGGATCCCCAAACGTCTGGCCTCCATCCGAAGACTTCGCGAATAAAACCCGTGGATTGTCATTTTCAGCAGTATACCAGGCCACTGCCACCTCATTCCCATTGGCTGCCACAGCCGGACCGTTCACAGGACATGCCATAATCTGCCAGTTATCGTCATGAACAGTTACCGGTTGGCTCCAGCTTCCTTCTTCCGGGTCGTAGTGTGCAATTTTTATATCTCTGACTTCATCCGCAGTTCGTCCCCGGTAAACGGCAACATATCCATCCTCCGTTTTAGTCAGATCCGTAGAACAGCAATCACAAACCGTTGAGTCAATAATTTGTCTGTTTGTGATTTCTCCGGAAGCAGATATCTCAGCCGAGCGAAACGTCATCGATTGACTGGTGTCGGCATATTCATCATCGGCACGTCCTGCCGTTTCTCTTCCATCAAGCCAGACGGCTAAAACCTTTTCGCTGTTGATAGGCTCCATCGAAACAAATCCATGTTCCGTTGCGGTTGTATCCTGGTGAACAGTAATCGGATCAATCCAGCTACCGCTGTTGGCCGAATCAAAAAAAGATACTTCCACATTGTAAGCATAGGGACCTCCCTCAACCTTCCTGAGGCGATGGGCGGCAAGTTCAGTTCCATCGATTCCGACTACTGATGGAAAATCAGCCCAGTTCACAAAAAAATTCATGTCAACCTTCACGGTTTTAGGTTGCGTCCACCGACCGTTCACATAAGCAGAGTATTGAAGGGCATGAATCTCCTCTTCAATTTTTGACACCCAGCTCATATACAATTGTCCGGTATCGTCTTCATAAAAATTGGGGTATCGCGAACCTTCCAGCGTCGGATTATTCATCACATATTCCATAAGCGGACGCTGCAGGGGTTGTTCCTCGCATGAGATTGCAAAAACAACAACAAAAAGAGATAGAATGGCTTTTTTATACATCAACAAATCTGCATTTTAACTTATCAGAAACATCATCGAAGATTGAAAATACTCCACTCCCGCCGGATATGCTAACTTTGTTCGGATAAATACAACGAAAAGAAATTCATTTTATCTATTTCCCTTCCGATTTGATTGTTATTTTTACGCCCATTGTGCTTTGAACATTTTATTAACTAAATGCTACAACTCGATAACTTATCACTGCATTTCGGCGAGCGTACTCTGTTTGAGGATCTTTCCGTCACGATCAATAAGGGCGAGCGTATAGGTCTTGTTGGGCCGAATGGTGCCGGAAAATCCACGCTTTTGAAAATTATAGCGGGCGAACAGAAAGCCGATGACGGTTATGTAAAAATGGGTAATGCCGATACTGTGGGATACCTGCCCCAGGATGGCGTTGAACCCGATCCGAACCTTACAGTTTTTAAAGAAGTTGAACAGGTTTTTGAAGAGATTTTATCACTTAAAGACAGGCAGATCGAGTTACAGCAAAAAATGAGTACTCTTTCGGCCGATTCGGATGACCACGAGAAAGCTCTCGAAGAGTTCGGATCTATTCAGCATCAACTTGAAAATGCAGACGCCTATTCTCTGGGTGCCGATATCAAGCGGGTACTGAAAGGACTTGGTTTTCACGAAGAAGATTTTACACGTCCCACTACCGAGTTCAGCGGTGGATGGCTGATGAGAATCGCCCTGGCAAAACTGCTTCTAAAACAACCCTCATATCTACTGTTAGATGAGCCGACAAATCATCTTGATATTGAATCACTCCGATGGATTGAGAATTTTCTGAAGAACTATGAAGGAGCCGTAATTCTAGTTTCACACGATAAAGCTTTTTTGAATAGTGTTACGAATCGAACACTGGCGTTTCAGCACGGAGGACTCAAGGATTATGCCGGCAACTACTCATTTTATCAAAAAAAGTATGAAGAAGAACTCGAGTTGCTGAAAAAAAGGTATGAAAATCAGCAGAAAGAGATCAAACAAACACAAGAGTTTATTGACCGATTTCGGTATAAAGCCTCCAAAGCGAAACAAGTTCAGAGCCGAATCAAACAGCTTGAAAAGATGGAGAAGATTGAACTGGAAGATGAACAGTCTGAAATCGCATTCCAGTTTCCGGCTCCGGAACGGGCCGGTCAGGTGGTCATACAGCTTAGGGATCTCGTAAAAAAATATGGAGACAATACCGTATTCGATGGCATTGATTATGAAGTAGAGCGCGGGGATAAGATTGCAGTTGTGGGCCCAAATGGTGCCGGAAAATCAACACTTATTCGAATCCTTGCCGGACTTGAACCGGTCACATCAGGGAAGCGGGAACTCGGCTACAATGTTACACCGGGATATTTCGCCCAGCACCAAGCCGAAGAATTAAATCCCAAAAATACGGCTCTTGATGAGATGAAGCTGGCCGGATCGAGAGAATCAGAAACCCGACTGCGGACTATTTTAGGTTGCTTTCTTTTTGAAGGAGATGATGTATTTAAAAAAGTGAGGGTGTTGTCCGGCGGGGAGAAAAGCAGGCTTGCTCTGGCAAAAATGCTGTTGAACTCCGGAAACTTCCTGATCTTTGATGAGCCGACCAACCACCTGGATATGCGCTCAAAAAATATCCTGCAACAGGCGTTAGATCAGTTTGAAGGCACACTGATGATCGTTTCCCACGACCGTGACTTCCTCGATCCCATCGTAAATAAAACACTTGAGATACAGCCGGGGCATATTAAAACCTGGCTTGGAAACATCAGCTATTATCTCGACAAAAAAGCATTTGATGACTCGGTTGATTTAGAGCAAGACAATGATTCAGGAGAATCGAAAAAGCTCAGCAGAAAAGAGGAGCGGCGAATTGAAGCTCAAAAACGGCAGGCCCTTTCTAAAAAACTCAACCCACTCAAAAAACGACTCGGTAAAATTGAGAATGAAGTGGAAACCAAAGAAGTGAGGAAAGATGAGATAGAGGAGATGATGGCTAAACCCGATTTCTACGATAATTCAGACGAAGTAAAAGAGATCTCACTGGAATATGAGTTGATCAAAACAGAGCTGGCAGAACTGATGCACAAATGGGAGGAGGTTGCCGGGAGAATTGAATTTGTTGAGAATGAATATGAGGAGCAGTAGGCAGTAGGCAGTAGGCAGTAGGCAGTAGGCAGTAGGCAGTAGGCAAATTTTAAAGTTTTTTGTAATCTGACAGATGAATTTCAAAAAATAGATCCCTCGTCCTTACCTTTATTTCGATAGAGATTATATTTTAAGTGTCACCTTAACTCAAAACCAATCAGGTATTTATGAAATATTTTGCAAGGTTAGTTCTATCATTATTTTTGATTTTGGCATTCTCTGCGCAAACGATACAGGCTCAGGATTCGAATCAGTTCAAAAATCAGTTTCTCCAGCATTTCGATCGGGCGTCTCGTGTTCTTGCCTTAGCCGAAGCGATGCCGGCCGATCTCTATTCGTGGCGTCCCGGGGAGGGTGTCTTTTCCGTGGAGGAGGTTTTCAGCCACATCGCTCGCTACAACTACTATTACCTGGAAGAATCACTTGGAATCCCGGCACCGGAAGATGTGGATGTTGAGAATATGGAGTCGATTACCGGCAAAGAGGAAGTTGTGGACATACTTAATCACTCAATTGAGCATGTTCAAGAACATATTGGAGAGATGCCGGATTCAAAAATTCAGGCTGAAACTGAGATGTACGGTAGAACAGTAAACGGACAGGCAGTTCTGATGCAGCTCGTTACACACAAAAGCGAGCATGTAGGCCAGGCAATTGCTTATGCCAGGGTAAACGGAATTACACCTCCATGGAGTGAATAGTTTTGTGATAGCCGTCTGAACGCTCCCTACGACGCCAATGCTTTGAAGGACAAGCCAAGTGGTCTGCCGGCTAGCGATCATTTATCACCGATGCTGTGCCCCAAATCATGTTCGGGATTAATTTGATCCGGGAGCCATCGGCATTGGGTGCAGTAGACGATCTAAATTCGGGATTTCACATAGCAGCATCACCGTTTTTGCATGACGCGTTTACTGATTGACTACAATTTAGTTTTTGGATTGAGAAAAGTAACCAGGCAATTGTTGAATTTGTAGGCCTGATTAATGAATTCTTAACCACCCCCGGCCCCTCCTTTCAAAGGAGGGGAAACTCTTTTTACAAATTATAATCTTGCCTTAATGTTAATTAGAAAAATCCTAAAAGTTCTTTGAACCGGAAGCAATCCACTGTATGGTCGTTTACCAGTCCGCAGGCCTGCATGTGAGCGTACATGATGGTGCTTCCCGTGAATTTAAAACCGCGCTTTTTTAGATCTTTACTGAGGGCGTCGGATTCTTTGGTTGTGGCCGGAACATCCTCCAAACTTTTCCAATAATTGACGATTGGTTCACCGTCAACAAACTGCCAGATGTACGGGTCGAAACTGCCGAACTCGTTCTGTATTTCAAGAAATTTTTGAGCATTGGTTACGGCTGACCGAACTTTCAGCTTGTTTCGAATGATCCCCTCAAACTGAAGCAGTGTCTGGATCTTCTCTTCATCAAATTTGGCAACTTTTTCGGGATCAAAATTAGCGAAGGATTGCCGATAGCCCTCTCTCCTTTTTAGAATGGTTGACCAGCTTAACCCCGCCTGTGCTCCCTCCAAAATCAAAAATTCGAAATGCGTTTGGTCATCATGAACCGGCACGCCCCACTCTTCATCGTGGTATCTGATGTAATCGTCAAACTGGCCTTCAGCCCATTTGCAGCGGATTTTCTCGTTCATCTGTTTACTGTTTAAAAGTTTTAAGATTTACGGTTTATGGCATCCCAGACCGGTACATCCAAGAAATTTGAAAGCTGATCAGCGTTTTTTCGGATACGAGACAAAGTACCGTGGTCAACTACGTTAAGGCGATTCCCATTCTCAAGCACAAGATTCATCTCAAAACTGTAATACGAAGAACTTCCACTTGAACCCCCGCTTTGAATTCGTTCCTGTATCAGTTGAATGGCATGGATATTATCAATTCTACACTGAGTGGCAGATACTTTTTTATCCTTATCCGGTTTCTTTTGATCTTTCCAGAAATAACCTTCATCAAGATCAAAAACAGGGGGGTTCCCAATATCAAAAAACTTATAAATCCCATTGAGAATTAAAATAATCCCAAGACCTACACCTCCATAAAACAACAAGGAACCGGAAGGCTCCATTGAAAATTTAATGATAGCTGCACTTCCCAAAATTATGAAGACAACAGCAGCTATATACAGCTTAGGACTAGCTTTAAATTCGACGCGCCTTGATGAAATTTTGCTGAATTTAAAATCTGTTGTATTCGTCCCACCCGGCTTGAGGGGACTCCATTGAGTATTTAGAGCAATTTCATCATTTAATGACTCGGCAGTAAACGGTTCATCACTCACAGCTTTAAAAAAATTATTTGAAAATTATGAATGAATCAGATCAAAAATTCTGTTAAATCGCGGAAGCCAGTTTTCGCCATCCCATGAAAAATAGATAATTCCGGCCTTACCAATCACGTGATCTTGCGGGACGAATCCCCAATAGCGGCTGTCTTCACTATCGTCACGGTTGTCTCCCATCATAAAGTAATAATCCTGCTGAAAGGTGTAGCTATTTGTTTCTACACCGTTGATGATAAACTGGTCTCCGTTTCGCTCCACCAAATTTCGTTCATACCTTAGAAGTACATCTTCGTAGACATGCCAGTTCTCCGGTGTGAGCTCAACCTCCATTCCCTCCGCGGGAACGGTAAACGCTTTCATATTATCGTGGTTGGCAAATCCATCGGAGAAGTTGAAGCCGCGTCGGCTGAATCCGTCGTAATCATCGGGTAGTACAAATTTATTTACGTTTTCAACTTCCGGCCATTCACTCAATTCTTCAGCAGTTTGCTCCGTCATATTTATGATATGAAACCCGTTTCCACTCTGAACAAGTTCAGCTCCGGCTTCACGCACTTTCGATGGACTCAATCGGATTCGATCCCGGATATCCACCCGGTAATTGTACATGTATGTATCAAACGTTTCAGCTTCTTCGCCATTTACGTAAAGCACTTTTTCGTCAATTCGTAACTCGTCACCCGGCATACCAACAGCCCTTTTTATATAGTTGGTTTTTACGGAGATCGGGGCTACGTCAATCGGGTAATTGAAAACAACAATATCATTTCGTTTGATATCGGAGTAGCCGGGAATTCGCACCCAAGGCAGATTTACACCGGGCATGTAGATATCAGTAAATGGAACGGAGAGCGTCATAGGTGTCCGGGGACCGTAAGCCAGTTTTGTGACGATCAGGAAATCACCCGTGAGCAGGGTTTTCTCCATACTCGGTGTGGGAATTCGGTAGGCTCCAAAGAAGAATGTACGCAAAATGATTGCGGCAATACCGGCCCAAATCAACGCATCCAGCCACTCTTTTGCCCAATGTTTTGCTTTCGTTTCCTCAGATTTTCTCCGTTCCGATCTGGCTGACCGTTTCCCCGAAGAGCTTTTATCGTTTTTCAATGTCTAAAAATTAGTTAGTTAAATGTTGGACGGTCGATCATATCCCGTTGGAATTCACCGTCTTTGTATTGTACAAGATACCACTGCTGTCGTTCAGGAGAGTAGAAATAATCATCGAACTCCTGTGGGTCGCCCTCATCACTCATCAGCATCCTGGTTAACGTTCGTTTTACCTGGGGCATCATATCTATAAACCGGCTGGCTCCAACATACACAAGGCCATTTTCAAACGGCCCGTCGAGGTCCAAAATCATCAGTGGCATTTGACCGTCAATCACAAACCAGTACTCAAACTGAATTGCTTTTCCGGGACGGAAGTTTTGCTCGTTAATAAGATCCCCGATGGTCTGTGTAGGTTCACCAAAAACGGCCTGCAGGCGCGAACGAAGTTCAATTGTTGGAATTCGATCGATTGTGGTAGGATTATACAACCCCTGGCCGGTCCATTTTATATCCCCGAATCTGCTTTCGAACTGGGCTCTTTCAGAGGATTCAACTTTTTCAATTTCCGGCTCTTCAAACTGAGCATATGCAATTGAGACGGTACTCAATGCAATGAGTACAAATAATAATAATTTTCGTTTCATACTGTTTGTAAATGATTTCTAATCTTCTTCATCCATCGAAAGTACGGCTAAAAACGCTTCCTGTGGGATTTCTACAGAACCCACCTGTTTCATCCGCTTTTTACCTTCTTTCTGTTTTTCAATCAATTTCCGTTTTCGTGAGATATCGCCGCCGTAACATTTTGCTGTTACATCTTTTTTGAGTGCTCGAATGGTATCGCGGGCAATAACCCGGGATCCTATAGCTGCCTGTACGGCTACTTCAAACTGTTGTCGCGGAATAAGTTCCTTCAGCTTTCCACAGATTTTGCGTCCCAGGTAATAGGCTTTGTCTCTGTGAGTAATGCTGGACAACGCATCTACCTGGTCGCCATTTAACAGGATATCTAAACGAACCAAATCACCTTTTCGGTATTCCAGAAATTCGTAATCGAGCGATGCATATCCGCGTGTTCCGCTCTTCAGCCGATCATAAAAATCGAAAACAACTTCTGCCATCGGCAATTCGTACGTTATCTCAACGCGGTTGTTCTGCATAAAGTGTTGATTCACATATTTTCCGCGCCGTTCCTCGCAAAGAGTCATAATCGGGCCAATATAATCCGCCGGCGTGAGAATACTTGCTTTTATATAAGGTTCCCACACGTCTGCAATTTTACCAACTTCCGGCATCTCGCTTGGATTATCAACTTTGATTCGCTCACCATCCTCAAGATCAATCTCATACCGAACATTGGGTACGGTTGTGATGATGTCCATGTCGAACTCGCGGTCCAACCGCTCTTGGATAATTTCCATATGAAGCAATCCAAGAAATCCGGCACGAAATCCAAACCCAAGTGCTTTGGAAGTTTCGGGTTGATAGGAAAGTGATGCATCATTCAATTGCAGTTTTTCGAGAGCTCCTCGCAGATCTTCAAAATCTTCGGAATTGGTCGGAAAGATCCCGCTGAATACCATCGGCTTCACTTCTTTATAACCGGGAATAGGTGTATCCGCTTTATTCTTTGTACTCGTAATTGTATCACCCACTTTTGCATCCTGCAGGGATTTCACGCTGCCGATAACGTAACCTACTTCACCCGCTTCAAGCTGATCGGTTTTTTCTTTCTTCAATTTCAGATAACCGATCTCTTCCGCATCATACTCCTTTTTAGTGGCCATAAAAGTGATGCCGTCTCCTTTCTTGAGAACACCTTCCATCACGCGAACATAGCAGATCGACCCGCGATAGGAATTAAAAATTGAATCAAAAATGAGGGCTTTAAGTGGCTTGTCTACTTCTTGCTTGGGACTTGGAATTCGTTCAACAATTGCTTCCAGCAAATCCTCAACTCCCTCGCCGGTCTTACCGGATACTTGCAGAATTTCCTCTTTTGTACCTCCGATCAGATCAACAATCTGCTGTCCAACGCCGTCGGGATCGGCCCCGGGAAGATCAATTTTATTGAGCACGGGAATGATCTCCAGTTCCTGGTCAATCGCCTGGTAAAGATTCGAAATAGTTTGAGCTTCAATCCCCTGTGCGGCATCCACTACCAGCAGTGCTCCTTCGCAAGCTTTGAGTGCCCGAGACACCTCATAAGAAAAGTCAACGTGACCCGGCGTATCGATCAGGTTAAAAGTTACAACTTCTCCATTCGGCCGGTTGTAATCCATCCGGATCGCATGGCTCTTAATGGTGATTCCACGCTCGCGCTCCAAGTCCATATCATCCAGGACCTGTTCCTGCATTTCTCGTTCGCTGATGGTGCCTGTGCGCTCAAGCAAACGGTCGGCGAGTGTAGACTTGCCATGATCGATGTGCGCAATAATGCAAAAGTTCCGAATATTCTTCATTCAAATAGGAGACAGACTAAAATTATTCAAGCCCTAAATATACAAATTCGAAACGGTCATTACAGCGAAATGTTATTTGTTTTCGCTTTAGAAAAAGCTATAAGTGAATCTCAATAAATAAATGTGCAATTATTTTTTGGACCAAAGGCCGTATCTATCACAACGACAACAGCTAACAATTAGAGTGATTAATACTAAAGAAGCATCTTAATCCCAGAGCCTACCAAATTATCCTTAAATGCTTAAATTTGATCTATAATTTCTACTTACAGGTATAAAATGTCAGGAATTTAAACTGTTGGCTAGCAGGAAATAATTCTTAATTTCTCTGAGCACACGCCTAATTTGTAACCGTATTCACTAACCTTAGAAATATATGAAGAAACGAATATTTGTCGGTGGTACAGGGCGTAGTGGAACCAGGATTTTATCTTTATTAATAGGGAGTCATAATACGATTTCAAAAATACCATTTGAGAGTAGGTTCATCATTGATAATCATGGTTTAGTAAATCTCTATTCATCACTGACAGAAAACTATAGTTATGACCAGGGAAGAATTGCTATTAGAAATTTTGAGGAGATGATGACAAAAACTATATGTGAAAAGAATCAATCTCCCTATTTAGGTCATCCTCTTTATAAGTATAAAGATGAAGTTATAGCGGCAACAAAACATCTTATTTCAAACATATCGGAAGGAGCTTTTAACGGGACAGATTGCCACAGTATAGATAAGTCTATAACGACTCCATTTCTCAGAGATAAACTAGATTCTTTGAACTACTTTATTTCGGGAACAACGCGTCGTGTGTTTAAAAAAAGATATCAATTAAGCCAGTTAGGATACAAAGGTATTCTGCCCATAGAAAATATTTACATTCCCAAATATTTTCCTGACGATGACGAACTTAAAACGATATTGCGAAACTATACAGACAGTATATTTGGTAGCATATTAGGAGATGAAACAATGTCCTGGTGCGAAGATACTCCCGCAAACATCTACAATATGAACTTTCTTAGTAAGATTTTTGAGGATGCATATTTTGTGCATGTTATGCGTCATCCGGCGGGTGTTGCCAATTCAATGCTTAAGGTACCTTGGGCACCTTATACTTTAAAACAAGTGTGCGACCTGCTCGAGAACTTATATGAAAGAAGCATTTTCTCTCATAAATTAGCCGGCAGAAATTCTCATATACAATATAAATTTGTGAAACTAGAGGACCTTTCAGATTGGAATGAAGTTAAATTATTATCCGATTGGCTGGGAATTAATCCCGATAAATTTTCTCGTGATGTGCGTATATCATCAGAAAAAATGAATTATTTTACGGAGGAGATGTCAGATGAGAACCTCGAATATATCCAGAACAGACTTCAAAAGTATATCGATTATTTTGGGTATCCCTTTTTTTGAAGTTTTTTCTGAAAGTCCTTAACTCCGTTTAATAAGGCGGGAAAAAGCTGCTTATACCTGTCCAATACAGTTCGTTATTTCCCTTTCGATATTAGCTGTTCAATAGGCTCACCGAAGGGGCATTCACCTGTAATCATTTTAAAAAAGAATTAGTCTTCCGTAGGACTTAAAAGCTCCACATGAAATCGAAAGGCGTCATCCTCAAGTATCATAGTATCATAGATCTCCCTAATCAGGTCGAACACTACATCTGTATCTCCCTTTACGCTTGTGGACAGATAATTTATATCGACCTCCACATCGTGTTGAGCTACAAATTCAATCAAGTCTTGAACTTTTTCTTTTGGATGATCGGTGTAGAGCGGGATGTAGGTTAATTGTGCTACTGTTTTCATTTGTCAATTAATTATTCTGGTTGATCCTTAGTATGGTTGAAAATACTGGCTTCGCAAAACAATACACAACTTTTCATAGCCTTTTTAAAAACTTGCAGTTCATATATTGAGTGTTAAATTGAATAAACTGAAAACAGCTCGAAAAGTACCATAACTTTTAACCAAAAATTGATCAATCAGACATGAAAATCGCCGTCTTATCGCTTTTTATTTTATTTCTTTTTTCTCATCAAATAAATGCCCAGGAAGAGGCCCATTATGATGAATCCAAAGTTCCGGATTATGAACTGCCCAATATCCTTGAGACATCTGAGGGTGATCCGGTATCAACATTCAATGAGTGGCGATATGAGAGGCGGCCTGAAATTGTGGGCATTTTCGCTGAGCAGGTGTATGGTCAAATGCCACAGCATTTCGATTCTATCGAATTTATTGTTGTCAGTGAAAACGGATCAGCCTTAAATGGTACAGCCACAGCCAAAGAGATAGATATTACCATCACCCGAAATGGAAATTCTCTCCCAATTCGGCTTAATCTTTTGATTCCAAATGATGCCGAAAAACCTGTTCCGGTTACCCTATTAATGAATCATCGCGGACCTGAGTATATGGATATCACACTCGAATCAAAAGAAGATTTCTGGCCGGCTGAGACAATTCTTCAACGCGGATATGCAGCTGCCGTTTACAGTGTTGGAGATGTTGCCGATGATGATCCCGATACGTATACAGAAGATATCCTCGAAACGCTCTATCCTGAACAAATTGGACAAGATGATGGAATGATGGCACTCTCTGCCTGGGGTTGGGGTGCGATGCGAATCATGGATTATTTTGAAACGGATGATGATATTGATCAACAAAAATCGATGTTGGTCGGGCACTCCAGGGGAGGAAAATCAGCGCTTTGGACCGGAGCAAATGACGAGCGTTGGGGTATCATCGTTGCTAATGAGTCCGGGGCAGTTGGGGCGGCTCTTTCAAAGCGAAAATTTGGGGAGACAGTTGAAATCATCAATAACGGATTTCCATACTGGTTCACACCTAATTTTGAAGCGTTTAATCAGAATGAATCGGAAATGCCGTTTGATCAGCATATGCTTCTCGCTACAATTGCACCGCGAGGTGTCTACATCACTGCGGCTGAGGATGATGAGTGGGCCGATCCAAAAGGAATGTACGAATCCTTACTCCATGCATCAGAGGTTTATGAGAGTATCTATGGGATATCCATTCCGTTAAGTGTTCGAATGCCTGCCATCAACAATCCTACTGACAATTCCTATGCTGCATACCACATTCGGGATGGCGAACATGACCTGAAAATCTATGATTGGGTTCAGTTTCTGAATTTTGCAGATCGGCATTTTCATATCAACAAAACTAAATAGGCAGCAAATACTCATATTAAAACTGATCGTGGAACATTGTAGTGGTTCATCCATTTAATTAAACAGATGAATCAAATAATTAAATCTGAAAAATTTATGTTTTCACGAATTGCTACAACACTACTTGCAGTTTTATTTCTGCTCAGCTCCTGCGATGTTTCTGATGATGGAAGTTCAAATACCGCCACCGGAACACTCCAGGTATACCTGACCGATGCCCCCGCAAACTATGAAGCTGTCTGGATTGACATCCAAGAGGTGCGAATTCACGTTAATGAAGAGGAGGATATTGATGAAGATGACGAAGGTTGGATTACCATCAGTGATGACCCAATGAAAGTTAACTTACTGGAGTTAACGAACGGCGAACTTGAAGCACTTGGAGAGACGGAGCTTGAAGAAGGAATGTACAGCCAGGTCAGGCTCATTCTGGGAGACGATAATGAGCTCGTCAAAAATGGTATAACTCATACCCTTGATACTCCCAGTGCTCAACAATCTGGTTTAAAATTGAATGTAAATGCAGAGATTGAGGGAGGACAGATTTATACACTGCTGCTTGATTTTGATGCCTCTCGTTCCATTGTGGAAGCCGGAAATTCAGGGAAGTACCTGCTCAAACCGGTTATACGAGCTGTTTCATTTGCAGAAACCGGTGCCATTGAAGGTGATATCGAACCGGCTGAATCTCTTCCATGGGTCTATGCCATTGCAGGAGTCGATACCGTAGCAGGTACACGCGCAAATGCCGAGGGTGAGTTCAGACTCATTGGCTTGTTGTCAGGCTCATACCAGGTTGCGATCGATTCCCCAGACGACGAATATTCTGATGAAAATATTAATAACGTAGACGTTACCGCTCCGGATACAACCAACCTTGGATTGATCACTCTAGAAGAAGTGGAGTAGATCAAGAAATTTATTTTTAGTTAATAAGCAGAGTATCATAGAAACAGAATACTGTTTAGAGTTGATACTCTGCTTTTTTTATCTCATTTCTGATTATTCATTTTCAAACAGTCAGCTTATTCTGTATTGAATTGGAATTCTATTCACGAAATGCATAATTTCATGTTGTGCTGACAAAAACATTACATACCACTTACCATTTCGGCCACCATCATCATGGTAGCCAAGAGCATGCTGTGCATTAAATTTTCTCTTCTTCGCATCGCAATCTTTTTTACCCTTTTAAATTTTAATTTTATTCAGTTTATATACCATATTTAATCTATGAGAACTCTCGATTCTACTACATCACTACGAATTGCCGTTCAAAAAAGCGGACGGCTCACCGATAAAACTTTAAACCTATTAGAGGGCATTGGACTTAAGTTTGATGATTACAAACGAAGCCTGCTTGTAAAATGCCTCAACTTTGATGTGGAACTTCTCCTCATTCGCGACGATGACATCCCGGAATATGTGCAAGACGGTGTCTGCGATCTCGGATTTGTCGGGGCGAATGTTGTTGAGGAAGACCAGATGGACGTAGAGATTCTTCGCGGCCTGAACTACGGCGTTTGCCGGTTGTCACTTGCAGTACCTAAGGATGGCGACATCAAAAAACCGGAAGATTTTGCCGGGAAGAAAATTGCAACCAGTTATCCCGGAATCACGAAAAGATATTTTGAAAAGAAAGGAATTGATGTAAAAGTGATTACCCTTTCCGGATCCGTTGAGATTGCACCGCGGCTTGAAATTGCCGATGCAATCTGTGACCTGGTCTCGACCGGGAACACGCTGAAAGCTAACGGACTGGATGAACTGATCAATATTTTTGATTCGGAAACCCAGTTGATCAAAACCAACAAGCCGCTTTCTGAAGGCAAACAACAGTTGATTGAAAAGATTCTTCAACGAATTGAAGGATATCAAAAAGCGGGCAAAAGCCGGTATATTATGATGAATGCGCCACAAGAATCTGTCGAACGGATCAAAGAAATTATTCCATCTTTAAAAAGCCCTACGGTGATGCCGCTGGCCGATAATGGAATGGTAGCCATCCACACGGTTGTTCCATTGTCCACCTTTTGGGATGTGATGGAACGCCTGAAAGAAGCCGGAGCCACCGGAATTGTAATGCTGCCCATTGAAAGTATGATCGCATGATAAGTAGTAAGTATGAAGTATTGAGTATCAAGATTTTTACTCAGTACTTGCTACTCGATACTCAATACTAATCACCATGAAAACATATACCTACAACCAACTTTCTGATTCTGAAATAGAATCCCTTTGCCGGCGACCGAAAATGGATTTCGGGTCTGTTTTTGGACAGGTGCAACCGATTTTAGATGACATTGAATCCAACGGTGATCAGGCGATTCGGGAATTTACCCAAAAGTTTGACGGTGTCGATCCTGATCCGTTAGTGGTTGATCCGAATGATATTCTAATCAATTTGTCTGATGAGATCATTTCTGCACTCGACCGGGCGATGCATAATATCTCGAAGTTCCATCAACGACAGATTTCGGATGATATCGAGGTGGAGACCCAAACCGGAGTTGATTGCCGGCGTGTGTCAAAACCGATTGAAAAGGTAGGAGTTTATGTTCCGGGCGGAACGGCTCCACTACCCTCCACAGCGATGATGCTCTGTATTCCGGCAATGATTGCCGGCTGCAAGACCATCGTGCTTGCAACTCCTCCCGGTAAAGATGGGGCGATACCTGAATCTGTTGCATATGTGGCTCAAAAAACCGGGGTCTCAAAAATTGTGAAAGCCGGTGGTGCCCAGGCAATCGCAGGAATGGCACTCGGAACAGAGTCGATCCCAAAAGTGGACAAAATTTTCGGCCCCGGGAACCAGTATGTCACTGCCGCTAAAATGATGCTGCAAAACAGCGAAGCGATGATTTCGATCGATATGCCGGCGGGTCCCTCAGAAGTATTGGTCATTGCCGATGAAACCGCCGATCCGGAGTTTGTTGCGATTGACCTGCTTTCTCAAGCCGAACACGGAGCTGACAGCCAAGCAATTTTGGTCGCAACCAAAGAGACAGACATCCCAGCTATATCTGAAGCACTTGAAAAACAGTTAGCGAATCTACCTCGAAAGGAGTTTGCTTCTAAAGCTATTGAAAACAGTTTTATTGTAGTGGTGGATCATTCAAGGAAAGCAATACAGTTTTCAAACCGATATGCACCGGAGCATTTAATTATAAATACAAAAGATGCGGATTACCTGGCTGATAAAGTTACAAATGCCGGCTCCGTATTTATCGGGCCGTGGACCCCGGAAAGTATGGGAGACTACGCCTCCGGTACGAATCACACGCTTCCTACATATGGATATGCACGAATGTACAGCGGTGTTTCTCTCAGCAGTTTTCAGAAGTTTATCACGATGCAGAAAATCTCCGAAAAGGGATTGAAAGATTTGGGGCCAACTGTTGAAACCTTAGCAAAACTGGAAGGCCTGGATGCACATAAACAAGCTGTGAGTTTGAGGTTGAAGAAGTTGTCTGAGAAGTAGAAAAGAAGTCCCCTCTCGAGAGGGGATTTAGGGGTGTGTTCGTCACGGGAACCCACCCCTGAAAACTCCGCTGAACGCTCCGTTATCTGTCCCCTCCCAAGAGGGGAAGAAAATCGAAATCATAAATCAAAAAATGCCTAAAACAATCGATATAGAAAGCCTTGTTCGACCGAACATCAGAAATTTAAAACCGTACCGAAGTGCCCGCGATGACTTTGACAAAGGTCTTTTGCTGGATGCCAACGAAAACAGCCTCGGTTCACCGGTGCGAAATGATCTTGAGCTGCATCGGTATCCCACCCCTACTCAGGACGCGCTTCGAAAAAAGATCGCCGAATGGAGACAGGTTGATTTTGAAAACATTTTCCTTGGCGTCGGTAGTGATGAGGCGATCGACCTGATTATGCGTATCTTTTGTGAGCCGGGTAAGGATTCGATCATCACCACTCCTCCAACCTATGGTATGTACAAAGTTTCGGCGAATATCAATAATATTGATGTGAAGGAGGTTCTTCTGACAGAGTCGTTTCAGCTACAGCCAAAGAAAATTCTTGAAGCAGCTGATGAGCGAACCAAAGCTCTGTTTTTATGCTCACCCAACAACCCCACTGCAAACTCCATGAAGCAGACAGACCTGCTGAAATTGGTGTCTCAGTTTCCGGGAATCATCGTTATTGATGAAGCATATATCGATTTCAGCAGCCAGGAATCGATGGCGGGATTAGTCCAACAGTATCCGAATTTGGTGGTGCTTCAGACATTTTCAAAATCCTATGGACTGGCGGGAATCCGGTTGGGCATCGCGATCTCAAATCCTCAAATCATTAATTATATGTTGAAGGTGAAGGCTCCCTACAACATCAATAAACTGACCGCCAAAACAGCCCTTGATGCGTTTGACAACATCGAGTTGGTGAAGTTCAACATCCAAAAAATTATCGAAGAGAAAGAGTATGTAGCGGAGCAATTAGGTCACGCTGAAGAAGTTGAAAAAGTATATCCATCCGATGCGAATTTTCTTCTCTTTAAGATTCAAAACGCAAAAGAGATCTATAAAAAATTAGCAAATCGAGGTGTAATTGTTCGGTATCGGGGCAATGAACCACTTTGCGAAGACTGCCTGCGTGTCACCATCGGCATGCCGGATGAAAATGTGCGTTTCCTCAAAACTTTGAAGGAGGTCCTTGTATGAAAATCTGGATTGATGATACAGCTTTAAACAGCAATTCTGATTCGTTGCTTCCATCCGGTACACTCTTTGCGATGAGATATCTGCAGGAAAATGATGCTGAACTATCTTTTGATTCTGACTCTCTCTCAGATCAACAAATCGAACTGATCAAAAATGAAGAGATCCATGCGGGTGATTTTGATTCTGAACAAGCAGATGGATGGATACAGAAAAAGCAATCCTTCCAGTTTATCACCAATGAAACAATTATTGAAGAAGCGGATGACTGGACAAAAATAAGCCATAAAATTTTATTTCCAAGCCGAAAAGCTCTGATCGAACGAAATACAAAAGAGACGGATATTTGTGTTTCAATAAACCTGGATGGCACGGGGCAGAGTTCAATCAATACCGGACTGAACTTCTTTGATCACATGCTAGAGCAGATCGCACGTCACGGATTGGTGGACCTCGAAATAAGATGCGACGGAGACCTGGAAGTGGATGAACACCACTCTATTGAGGATACCGCCATCGCGTTAGGACAGGCTATTCGCGAAGCAATTTCTGACAACAAAGCAGGTATCCAGCGTTATGGGTTTGCCCTGCCGATGGATGAGGCACAAGCCAACGTTGCCATCGATCTCTCTGATCGTCCCTACCTTCAGTGGAATGTGCAGCTGAGCCGTGAATATGTTGGTGATTTTCCAACAGAGATGCTGGAGCACTTTTTTTATTCGCTTGCAATGAACGCACGCGCCACCCTGCATGTTTCAGCAGATGGAAAAAATGAGCATCACATTATTGAAGCCATTTTTAAAGGATTCGCCAAAGCACTGAGATTTTCTGTCAGCCGCAACGAGCGAATCAAAGGAATTTTACCCACAACCAAAGGAACAATTTAGATTTAGTGAGAAAGCAAAACGCAAAAGTTAAAAGTCTCTTTGCTGTCATCCTGAACTTTATTCAGGATTTCTTGGCTTTAACACAAAAGAGGAGTCTGAATCAACTTCAGATTGACTATATACTATCCTCGAAACCCACTTCTTACTTTTCACGTTTGCCTTTTCACTCATCACAATGATAGGAATAATAAAATACCAGGCGGGTAATTTAGCGTCTGTTTCGAACGCATTAGACAGACTTCATGCCGATTATATAGTATCAGACAATCTAGAGGAACTGGAAAAGGTGGATGCAATCATTTTCCCGGGTGTGGGTCATGCAGCAGCAGCGATGGACGATCTGCGATCTAAAGATCTGGATGTTTGGCTGAAGAATACCAAAAAACCAGTACTTGGAATCTGTCTGGGCATGCAGTTATTCTATGAGTCATCTGAAGAGGGGGATTGTAAGGCTTTGGGAATTATCCCCGGAAGACTGAAACGGTTTGATTCTTCAAAAGCTAAGGTCCCTCATATGGGCTGGAATAAGTTCGAATCGGTAAAAAAACATCCAATTCTCAGAGGAATTGAGAACAAACACTTTCTCTATTATGTACACGGTTATTATGCTCCACAAAGCGAGCACACTCTTGCCACATGCGACTACATTGAAAAATTTACAGCTGTAACCAACAAAGACAATTTCATCGGTGTTCAATTTCACCCTGAAAAATCGGGACAAGTTGGCTCGCTCTTGCTGCAGAATTTTTTGGATATGGTGAATAGTTCCTGATTTTGAGTTTAGACTCGTGAAGTTTTCAAAACTTCGCGGATCTTAAATTAAGTTAAATTTTAGAGTCATCTATGAAAATTATTCCCGCCATTGACCTGCTCGACGGCCAGGTTGTTCGACTTCAGAAAGGAGATTATCAAAAAAAGACTGTATACAACGATAACCCGGTTCAAGAAGCATCGAAATTTAAAGAAGCCGGATTCAATCATATTCATGTAGTGGATCTGAATGGGGCTAAAAGTGGCAAGTTTGAAAACCTACCCCTCATCCAAAAAATTATTGATACAACAGGACTTTCTGTTCAAACCGGCGGTGGCGTTCGATCTAAAGCAGACGTAGAGCTGCTTCTGGAAGCTGGATTGAGCGGTATCATTTGCTCCTCTATGGCAGTAAAAAAGCCTAAAGAATGGATCCAGGCTATCAACAATTATCCCGAACAGATGATACTTGGATTAGACCTTAAAGATGGAAAAATGGCTTATGGTGGATGGCTGGAAACCTCAGACCAATCGATAGCCGAGTTTCTAAAACCAATGATGAATGCCGGACTCCAAACAGTTCTAAGTACTGATATTTCAAGAGATGGGATGCTTAGCGGACCCAATGTTCAGATGTATCAAAACCTGCAACATGAATTTCCGGAATTGAATTGGATTGCTTCAGGTGGGGTATCAAAAATTGATGACCTTGAAGAGCTTATCTCACTTAACATCTACGGAGTGGTTGTCGGGAAGGCATACTATGAGGGAAGAATTGGCCTCGAAGAACTTTCTGCGATGTGATTACCCTAAACGTCCCGGGCATTTACAACTGGCGCTAAAGATATTTCTCTTTTTTAGCAAGACAGTGGTTTTTTCTTGAAATGATATGATGCAGAATACTCATCAAAAAGAAAAAGCCACCCCGAAAATTGAGACGGCTTTTCATTCGAACTATTTCATCGATTAATCTCGGATGCAGTCATCCTGCTTTTGCTCTTCCATTTGGCATTTATCAACTGCCGTTGCTCCACATTGTGGACATGTCGTTGGTTTATCCATAATTGATCCTCCATTTTATTCAGTATTTACACATCTATAAACGGCAATTTTTGTCAAATATCATACTCTAAGGATCAGTTTATACTTAGTTTAAATAAATCATACCAGTGGGTCTTTAATAGCTTTACAACACGGACGGATCTTTCACTTTGCCCATAAAGAGGTTTGTGCCACTTTCTCTCTCATGGATAATAAATACAAACGGACGATTAACAATCATGGAAGGTGGCAAAGATGTAACCCCTACACCCACCGAGGTTACGGCTGCAGCTTCCGTGCCCTCTTCATCCACACTTACAAATGTTTTGTGCTTTACTTCACTGATATAGAGACTCTGTGGAGAAACATCCGCTATACCGGAGAAATCAGCCGCTCCCTCATCAAACGCTTTTTCCATACCCATCGATTTGAGGATATCGTTGTAGGTGATCTCATATTCCATCTCAAATTTTGGAAGTTCAAGTGGAACCTCTGAAACCCGAAGGTTCGATCTCCATTGTACCAGGTTTTCCTTGGTTACCTCTTCTTCAATAAATTGATTGAGCGGCATTTCTGGATCACCCGGCATCAGAACGCTCATAGTGAATAGGCTGTCCCCGTAAGGAAGCTCAATCATCCTAACCTCCTCAGAAAAATTGACCGCATATCTCTCTTTTTGACTCATCATGTCAACCTGAACCGTTTCACCGCTTTCAAGATGAAAATCGGCTTTGCGGGTCTCATCTTTATCAAACTTGCTGAGCCAATCTCCTTTGAAGTAGATCGCATTGATCAGGTACATTACCATCTCAGGCGGAATTCGGTCAATAATCTTTTCAATTTTACCCTCTGTATTTTCATTAACCCAGCTGTTGATCGTATCCACCGATCCCGAATTCCTGAAATCCAGCCCGGCAACTTCCGCATCATAAAAATCCTCCAGTCGTTGAAGGAAATCGTCTTCCACAACGAGTGATTGCTCATGCCAAACGGAGTTCGCAATTTTCATGGTCACTTTGGGGTCCAGCGATACCAAAAGCTCGATCAGTGATTGAAATGCCTCGTTAATCTCTCCAGTGTCCATTCCGTTTAAATGTAGTGCTTCTTTCATCTGCTCAAGTGTTTCTCCTTCAGCTCCGTTTAGCGTCATAGCCAGAGCGGTGGAGATACTCAATGGCGAGATAAACAAGTTCTCTTCCTCATTGTCGTAAGAAACTGTTTGCCGAAAAATATCATAACTAAACGACTGATCGGCTTCAACGAGCTGCTTTTCTGATGCAGTGAGCTCTCTTGGAAGTTCGCCATGAATTTCACCCGGGCCGGTAACGTCTGATTGACAGGTGGCTAAAAGCAATGCCAAGAAAAATGTTGGGAATATCAAAATGATTGATCTTATAGTACTCATGTTGATGGTTATTTAATTTGCATGTATAACGAATTGAGCATGAAAGTGATTATCCGTCACTTTTTTATAGTGTCTGTTTGTAATACACGCAAGAACTCTTACCTACCTATATACATCTACATCAAATAGAAGTTTCCTCCTATGCTTGCTGAACAATTTTGGGTTGATAAATATCGTAATCTAAGCCTGAACTTAGCCTGGTGAATGTTGCCTGAGATTGCAGCGGGCTTTTACTCCCTCTCAATACCTAATTCCTGATCGGAAGCGTAACCGTAAATACCGCTCCACCATCGGGATCATTCCTTGCAGAAATGGTTCCGCCGTGCTGCTTTATAATATCTCTTGAAATGGAAAGGCCAAGGCCGAGACCAAATTTCACATCAGATTTTTTAGTTGAGAAGTTGGAATCAAAAATATTATAAATAATCTCTTCAGGGATACCGGGGCCTAAATCTTTAATCCTTACTCTGATATGATCATCCTCGGCAGTGCAGTAGATATCTAATGAGCCATTTTTCCCCATTGCATCCGCAGCATTCAGAATGATGTTCGTCCAAACCTGGTTCAGTGCTGCCGGATTTGCGCGAATTTTGGGAACTTCCTCCAGGTTAATCTGGATGTCGTAATATTTTATCCGGTTGCTTGTCAGTTGAAGCGTATCGTGGATTCCTTCACGAATATCAATCAACTCCCACTCTTTGTCGGTATCGGTGCGGCTGTAGCTCTTCAAGCTTTTCACTAAACCGGAAATTCGGTTACCGGCCGATTCGATATTTTGAAACATTTTGCCCAGTTCAAAATACTGGAGATAAATATCCAGCTCCTCGGGATTATTTGTCATAGATTTGAAGTTGGAAAGAAGTTCCCCGGGTATCTGGGCTAATAAACGAATCTGTGAAGCTTTGGCTCCTTCAAATTGTTTACGTAACTCAGACGACCGTTTTCGGAGCGTAGCCGTATCTGGATACCCTGATTTTTTGCCGGATTCATAAAGGCTTCGAACGAACGACTGTTTATCCGGCTCCCGGTCATCTTGTTTCATCAGTTCAGAGATGCGATTTTCGAGTGTTTCCGTAGATCTCAGCAGTGAAGCTGTTGGATTGTTAACCTCATGAGCAAATCCGGCTACCAACTGACCCAGTGTGGCCATTTTTTCCTGGTATATCAAACGATCCTGGGCTTCCTTCAGATCCTGGTATGCCTTTTTAAGTTCGTTCCTCTCTTTTCGTAATTTATTATTGACCGAATCCAGCTTCATCTGCAAGCTGATGTTCGTTTTAAATCGATCCGAAAGATTTGCCAGGATAATTTCATCAATATACTCCTTCATTCTATCATCGCGTTCCAGCAGAGATCGAATTTCCAGATCCGGAATTTTAAGTACAGTTGAGGGCTCCGTTGTGATGGCTGTGGTGAGTGAAGGTTTCCCGGTTGTGAACGCAATAATTCCGATTAGTGACCCATGCTCCAGGCGTATAACCGGGTAATCGATATCTGTCTTCGGTTTCTTTTTATGCAGTACAACAACGCCCTCCAGGAGAATGTAGATATCATT
This sequence comes from Rhodohalobacter sulfatireducens, assembly GCF_022012475.1. Classification (GTDB taxonomy): domain Bacteria; phylum Bacteroidota; class Rhodothermia; order Balneolales; family Balneolaceae; genus Rhodohalobacter; species Rhodohalobacter sulfatireducens. The sequence continues at coordinate 32,295 of NZ_JAKLWS010000002.1, read as the reverse complement.
CAGAACATCTCCCTCCCTGAAAAGAGTAACGTCTTTATCTATTTTATGAACAAATTTTTCCGACTTGCCTGTTTCATCAAACACCCTTTTGATAAGTTGAGTAACAAGCTCTTTATCTTCGATCCACCGTTTACTGAATTTAAAACTCATAAGAAGATCTAATTATCCGTTACACTTTTTCCTTTTCTGATCTGTTCCGCAATTCTCTCACCGTCCAAAACAGCCATAAACTGCATCGGGTTCGAAACATGTTCCAGCACATATTCTGTCAACTGATCTTTGACGATTTCAACCAGCTTCTCCTTCTCCCAGGGTTTGGCGATGTAGTGCTTCAGATCTGCTTCATTCACCGCCCGAACCGTTTCATCCAGCCCGGCCTGTCCGGTAATTAAAACTTTTTGTGTTGATTCAGTTTGAGGGTCATGCTGCATCTCCACCAGCAGTTCAACGCCATTATCGCCCGGCAATACGTGATCGCATAAAATCAACCCGACCTCATTTCCATCATCAAAAATTGACTGGATAATCTCACGTGCTTCCTCAGCCGTATCGGCCATCTCAATAACAAAATGCGATTCAAATGTTGAGATGTCCCGAACAATAGCATCCAGTACTTCAGGTTCATCTTCAACCACCAAAATGTAGATTTTTGTTTCCATAGTGTTCTTTAATTAAATCAAATAAGGCCAATAAATCATCGATAGAAGCAGGATAAATCCAAGCCCTATCAACCCGATAATCAACCCTGCCGTGATCATATTTTTAGTTTTCAGCATGCCTGTACTAACAGCGATGGCATTCGGAGGTGTGGATATGGGCAGGATCATGGCAAAACTGGAGCCGAGTGCAATCACCAATCCAATCATCATCATACCGGCGGTTCCCTGTAATATACCGGAAGTTACCAGCGTTATGGCAAGAGGTATCAGCAGCGAAGCCGTCACTGTATTTGAAAGGAAGTTCGACATCGTCAAAGCCACTGTTGCAAAAACCGCAAGCAGCGCCAGGTAACCAAATTGATCCCATGAAATTGCACCGACCATCCATTCGGCAAGTCCGGTTTCTTTCATCGCAATGCCAAGTGAAATTCCACCTGCAATCAGCCAAAGCACTTCCCACGGTAGTTTTCGTATATCTTCTTTTTGAAAAGTTGATGTCAGTGTTAAAACGGCAACCGGTAATAGGGCAACAATCGCACTCTTAATCCCGTGAAGGCTTTCCGTTACCCAAAGTAATACAGTTACTGCGAATGTGGCGTAAAGTATCAAGGCCCCGGGCGACGTTTTCAATTTTCCTTCCAGGTTTAGGGAGATTGCCTCCATGGCCGGCGGATATAATCGAATCAATATCTGCCAGGCAATGAGAAGCATTACAATGGCAAGGGGTGCCGCATAGATCATCCAACTGCTGAACTCCACTTCCATCCCCTGTTGATTGAGGGCTGCTATAACTACCGCATTGGGTGGCGTACCAATTGGAGTGGCCATCCCCCCGATATTAGCCGCAAAAGGAACACTGAGCGCCATTCCGATTCTTGCCGGGTCACCGGGGTCCATTTTGGCTACGATTGGCAGGATCACTGTAATCATCATTGCAGTTGTAGCGGTATTGCTCATAAATGCTGACAGAAAACCGGTCACAAGCATCAGGCCGAGCATCATCATACTAGTCCGCGAACCAAAAGGCCGGAGGAGGTATCGCGTCATACTTTTATCGAAATCGTATTTCACGGATGCATCAGCCAGAATAAATCCTCCCAAAAAGAGAATGATGATGGGATCTGCCAGCGTTGACAGAAACTCGGTGTACGATAATGGACTATATGATGTACTGCTGTAATCAATAAATCCTTGTGAACTGAGAAGGATTACCTCGGCCAAAATCACAAGAATAGATGTAGAATAGATGGGAATAGTTTCAAACATCCAAAAAACAGCAGCCAACAAAAAAATACTCATCGCAAAATGGCCAGCCAATGATAGTCCCGGAAAGCTCACAAACAGGGGCAGGCAAAAACCAATCAGTCCCAAAATTAAACCCGCCCATTTTACCTTCGACATTATTCAACTCTCTTTTCATTCAAATCTGTTTCTCTTCGCCCAAATTACAGAATTGATTACTCTTATTTTAGTGCTGAACACAACTTTTCGGACTGAAAACGCTTTTAATTTGATATTTCTCAACATTCCTAACCAAAGGGTGTCGGGGTGTCGGGGCTTCCGCCCACATCGGGGCTTATCCTTTTTTACTCCATTGATTTAAATCATAGTACAAAGCGCTATGGAATAATATTTGACACCATTCAGTGTTAGCCCCAAAGGGGAGACAGTCCTTCATAATTGCATTTAAGATTCTTCCTGAAGACACCCCGTAATTGATAAAAAATCATCCTATCTTTTGGTTTGAAATTTGTATCCTCAAATTATTCTTAAAGATGAACAAAAAGGCCCGAAAAGAAGCTGAGAAGCTTCATATCCCTACCATCAAACGACATATTTTTTTGTGTGCAGATCAAACCAAACCGAAATGCTGCAAAAAAGAGATTGGTTTAAAATCATGGAAATTCCTAAAACAACGTCTCAAGGAGCTGAACCTTCACAAACAGGGTGGTGTTTATCGAACCAAAGCTAACTGTTTAAGGGTTTGCAAACGCGGACCGATTGCAGTTGTTTATCCTGAAGGCGTGTGGTATCACTCCTGTTCGCCCGATGTACTGGAGCGAATCATTCAAGAACACTTGATCGGCGGCAAGCCAGTCCGCGATTATCAGTTTGCGGAAAATCCGTTAATTTCTAACGAAATATCCATAGAGTCATCGAATGAGTGATGCAGCTACCATAATTACTTCTACTCAGATTACTCAACCGATGGCTGGTACAATTTTATAACTCTAACATGGGAAAAATTTCCAGATTCATAAAAAGATGGACTCCCGCAAGGGAAGAATTGAAAGATACCAAGCAAGCTATTGCCATGATCCGTCGTGAATATGAGGGGATACCGCTTGATAAGAAATCAGTTGACCCCAATCCATTCAAACAATTTTCAGCGTGGTTCGAAAAAGCTGTCCGGGATGTATCACTTGATGCCAACGCTATGACTCTTTCAACCGTAAGTGAAGATGGACAACCCGCTACAAGAACCGTTTTACTGAAAGAGTTTGATGAGAGCGGATTTGTTTTTTACACCAATTACAGAAGCCGAAAAGGGCATCATATCCAAAATAACTCGAGAGTATCCATGACTTTGTTTTGGCCCGAATTGATGCGACAAATTCATGTTGAGGGAAACGCACAAAAAGTACCTGAGACCCAGTCCGATGAATATTTTAAATCACGGCCTGTTGCCAGTCAGTTGGGTGCATGGGCCTCGAGTCAAAGCGAAGAAGTTGAATCCAGATCTGTTCTAAAGGAAAAAATGAAAGAGTATGAAAAGAAATTTGTCGATGATATACCGCGACCGCCGCATTGGGGAGGTTTTCGGATTGTACCGCATCGGATTGAATTTTGGCAGGGACGTTTGAACCGACTTCATGACCGAATCTGTTATTCGCTTGAGGAAGAGGAGTGGGTGATCAAGAGACTTTCTCCTTGATTTTGATTGGCAGGTAGGTTCCGAATATCACTGAATTTCCGTGGATCGGTTTATGTTTTTTGTACATCAGTTTTCGAAAAATCTTCACCAACAAACAAGAGTTTTTCTTGGAGAGAAATTGCCAACGCGTAAGAAAAGCAGTCGCCGTAATTCAATCCAGCTTGATGTATTCCTTTACCGTATTTTCTATATGCAGATCTAGCCAACTCAGCTTGTTCTGCATTTACCGGTACAATCGAGATCTTTAGTCGATGAATAAACTGATCAACCTCCAGCTCACCGGCATCTCCATATCTGGTGTACATAACAATACCTGCTTCAACAACTGATGCTGCAGATACACGAAGAGTTCTTGCATTCTGTATTGCTAATATTAACTGATCAGCTTCTGGCTCACTTTGAAGAATAGCAATGATTGCAGATGTATCTAAGATCATTTTAAGTCGGTAAACCGTGTTTATCGTATCCTAAAATTTCTTCATCAGATCGTTCATCCAAGCAAGTTAATCGATGAATACGATTCTGGATTCTTTCAATCTCCTCTCGAAGCTGCTTCCCTTTTGGTTTCCCGGTTTCTCTCTCTAATCGCTCTTTTAATGCCTTAGCAATAGCTTCGGTAATGGTTTCGCCTGTAATATCAGAGAGTTCCCGGGCTAATCTGTCGACTTCAGAATTTTTAATACTTAGTGCCATGACTCAATTGGTTGATTATATAAATATATATAGAATATATAAAACGAATAATAAGTTTACATATTTTCTTACTACTCAAAATCCAGTGGCGGAAGGTCAAATGGAATCATCCCTTCGTACACATAATCACCTTTTCGCTCGTTGAATTCTGCTTTTCCTTCATTGATCAACTCCGGATTCACAAAAGATCCACCATTGTCTTTGCCAGCTCTTCGGATGCATACACCATTCTTTGTTGCCAAACGACATCACGCCGGTTGCTACTACCGCCACGAATGCCAAGATATTCCAACTTAAAGACTGGACTACATGCCAGCAGTCACTTATTCCTGCCAAGAGGATACATGTTGTTGATTTCATATGATTTAGTCCTCTTCGCCATAAATTTCGAGCCCGGGGAAAAAATCAGCCCATGCAAACCAGTATCCCGTATACGATTTGGTCGGGGTTAACTGGCTTCCGACGCGCGGTCCTTCAACCGCATATCCGAAAACATCCCAGAAATTTCCTTCCTGGTCTTTCATAATAACCGGAAGTGCGTCTTGTACCGCTTCGAATTGCAACAATGGTCCTCCCGGCAGGGTCCTTTGATAAGAAATGGCAAAACTCTTCTCTCTGCTGCCGACAACAACAATTTCATTCCCCAAAAAAACATCCTGAATAACCTCAATTCCGGGTTTCATCCGGTCAATAACATATACCCGAACTTCTGCATTCTCATCAACCATTGCGCCGCCGATAACTCCATGAACTCTTTTTTTCTTGGGCAATCGGTCGTCCGGATTTCTGATTGGAAAATTGGTTGCCGAATTTTCTTCAAGATACTCATCCCCATAGGCAAATCCCTTGTAGTTATACGAGTGTCTTGTATTCCTGGTTAGTACATCCGATTTCGGGTACATTGCCTTCCAGGTTTCCCATGTGGTTTGAAGTACCGGATAGGTTTCCAGCCTGGTACCTGCCATCGGTCCATTGACCGCCCGTAACTGCATCTGTGAATATCTGCTGAAGGTCTGGCGATCATAGGGAACCATGTTACCATGATACAATAGCCCGGAAATTCCAAATTCCATGTTCTTCCGATTCCAGGCAATACCGGTACCGGTAAGTGGGCAATAAGTCATTGCCAGGGAGGTATCGCCTATATGATCATTCACAATCTCATGCCAATCCAATACCTGGTGGGGGTACGCTCTTAATCTGCCTTCAATCTTAACACCTTCAATAAGCCGTTTGTCATCTACAAAATCGATGTCGCTGACAGGTGCAAAATCTGGTTCGTCAATTGAAGCGATCCCATCTAATCCTGTAGCGTGAATGATATCGCCTTTGGGAATAATCCAATCTTCGGAAAATGAAGGCTGCCGGAAATTTTGATCTTCACTACTGAGCCGTTCGTTTACAGTATCACAGCTTCCAATGATCAGGATCAGGAGTAAAAATATAACAGAATATTTTTTTTCAGATTGCATGGTCCACCTTTCCGTTCAAAAATGAAAACGGATTCTTTTATAATCATGACGTTTCAAAGTCATGATATCTTACCTGAATGGTATTATTAATAATGGTACAAGCCAGCAATAAGAAGCAATTAAGTAGTTGCTCTAATCACTTAATATGCTTCAAATATAGATTTTATAAAGCGAACAACCCCTTTACATATTTTCTTACTGCTCAAAATCCAGTGGCGGCGGACCGGGTGGTACCATTCCTTCGTACACATAATCCCCTTTTCGCTCATGGAACTCGGCTTTTACTTCGTTAATCAAATCGGGATTCTCAAACAGATCAACCATCGTCATCGCCAGTGCTTTGGATGCGTAAACCATTCCTTTGTGGCCAATCGACATCCCGCCGGTTGCAACCACCGCCCATGAATGCCATGGTGTTCCTTTTGGTGCAGTTGTAACTCCAAGCCGAATCGTGGGGGCCACAAAACTCACATCCCCTACATCTGTCGAGCCGCCCATCGGGTGTTCAGCCGTTTCTTTCATTGGATTAATCTGCATATCAATTCCCACTGTATCACTATCCGTTGCCAGCTGAATCTGTTTGGCGAACTCTTTCTCCTGCTCTGTGTAATCGATCGTTCCGAGAGCCTCCAAATTCTTTTGTAGGGCGGCGCCACCGGTTCGATTTGGGAGTACTTCATGAATGCCGGAAATCAATGTAATTTTGTAATCCACGTCAGCCATCATCGCAGCGCCTTCTGCAATTTTTTCAACCTGATCCCACACTTCCTGCATTCCTTCGCGCCGGGTATCCCGAACGCGTGTCCAGATTTTGGAGTAATCAGGAACTACATTCACAACTTTTCCGGCATCCTGGATGTGGTAATGAATCCGCACCGTTGGTTTGATATGCTCTCGATACATATTGATCCCGTCGGTGTACAACTCAAGCGCATCGGAGGCGCTTCGTCCGTTCCAGGGATCACCGGAAGCATGAGCCGCCTGGCCATAATACTCAACCAAAAAATCCACCAGCGCTAAACTGCTCTGAACATTGGCCTCGGTTTCATCACTGGGATGCCAGTCCATCACCACATCCACATCATCAAACAGCCCGGCTCGGATCATCCAAAGTTTACCGAAAAATTTCTCCTCGGCCGGAGTGCCGTAAAACCGAATGGTGCCCTCAAATTCACCATTTTCAATCAGCTCTTTGATGCTTGTGGCTGCACCAAGAGATGCAACACCAAACAGGTTATGTCCGCAGCCGTGACCCGGTTCACCTTCAATGAGAGGCTCTTTGTTTGGTACTGTTTTTTGAGATAATCCGGGGAGTGCATCGAATTCACCCAAAATTCCGATCACCGGCTCCCCACTTCCAAACTCCGCGGTAAATGCTGTTGGGATTTCTCCCACGCCGCGAGTTACACGAAAACCTTGAGCTTTTGCGTAGGCTACCAACGCTTCCGATGATTGGTTTTCTTTGAATGCAATTTCAGCATGCTCCCAGATTTCATCACTTAGTTCCGTAAGGTTTGAAGCCTGGTTTTCAATCGATTCGATGACAGTTTGTTTGTATTCATTGTCGATGGTCTCTTGTGCTGCAACCGGTTGAACGATCAAGCACACGAGTAAAATAATGGAGTATTTCATGGATGTTTTGGCTTTTAATGATTTATACGGAAGCATATATAACAATAATTACTAAAAGTGGGTAGTGGATCGGTTTATCGGTTTATCGGTTTATCGGTTTATCGGTTTATCGGTTTATCGGTAAAAAGTATATGAAAGAACTAAAACTAAATTTAGGTCCCTGATTACACTATTCATCCTCTTGATTAACAGTTATATTTAGATGTGAATTAAATCGATAATAGAATGACTGAAGAAGTAACACAAGAACATCCAATCGCCGCAATAGCCACTCCGGTTGGAGAGGGTGGGATTGCTGTCATTCGTGTCTCCGGCAAGAGTGCGATTGAGAAAGTGAGCCAATGCTTCAAAGGAAAAAACCTCTTGGAAGTGGATTCACATACTGTCCATTTTGGAAAAATCATTAACAAAAAGGGAAATGTTGTTGATGAAGTTTTAGCAACCGTTTTCCGTGCCCCCAAATCATATACCGGCGAAGATACGGTGGAGATCTCTTGTCATGGTGGAGTGTTGGTTACGCAAGCGGTCTTAGAAACAGTTCTTACGCAAGGTGTTCGACCCGCTGAACCGGGTGAGTTTACCCAGCGGGCTTTTCTGAATGGAAAACTGGAATTGAGCCAGGCCGAAGCCGTGGCCGATCTGATTCACGCCAAAAGCATCAAAGCGGTGGATGCGGCACATCAGCAGTTAGAGGGGCAGCTTGGAAAACACATCAAGAAATTCCGACAACAAATTATTGATGCCACCGCAATGGTGGAACTTGAGCTCGATTTCAGCGAAGAGGATGTAGAGTTCGCCAACAAAGATCAGTTGAGAGAACTCTTGGTTGAAGTGGATGATGAGATCGGCAGTTTGCTGGATACCTATGAAACCGGGCGGCTTGTGAAAGATGGTGTCAAAACCGTATTTATCGGGCGACCCAATGCCGGGAAATCCACGCTTCTGAATACGCTTGTGGGGACCGAACGAGCCATTGTAACGGACATTGCCGGAACAACCCGTGATACCATTGATGCTGACTGGAGCTACGACGGTCTCCTCTTCAAATTGATTGACACCGCCGGACTTCGTGAAACGGAAGATGTGATAGAAGCGGAAGGCGTCAAACGATCCCAAAAAGCGTTTGAACAGGCCGATATTGTTGTTTACCTGAAAGACCTCTCGCGGCCGATCGATTCCGACGAAAGAGAAGAGATCGCATCCTTTCAAAAACGGGCTTCTAAAACGCCGTTTCTATTAGTGGGCAACAAGTTAGATGTGGAACAGAACAGCCAGGAAGAGCGAATCCATTACGATCTGAAAATTTCAGCTCTTGATGGAGAAAATATCGAGCGATTGAAAAAAATGATGAAACAGCGAGCCCTCGAAAATAAAGATTACGATACCTCAAGCTTGCTGGTCACCTCTTCCCGCCACCGCGACAGCCTTCAGAAAGCACGAGAAAACGTTCAGCGAGCCATCCACGCACTGGACAGCGGCATGACCGGGGACCTTTTAGCCATTGACCTGCGAGCCGCTTTAAAAGAGCTTGGCACGATTACAGGAGAGATTACAACCGAAGACCTACTCGATTCGATCTTTTCGCGGTTTTGTATCGGTAAGTGAAGATGTACGAACCCTTCCTGGGTTTCAAACCCTGGAAGGGTTGCACCATCTTCCTTCACTTTCAGTATGATCGATACCTTCCGTCAGCAAGGAGTGGTTGGTAACTTCTACAGGGACAAACCAATTATACTCGTTCCATCGGAACGACTGGCAACCCTGCCAACACCAGGCGTACTCCAACGGGACGCTTCTTCATTCATGCGTCCGGCATGTTACCCACCCGTTGTTCCACTGGAACAAAAGCCCCGTTCACTCCAATATTTTAGCCTTGTGCATATTAATTTTAGACTTATACCTTTTCTGTTTTTTTTTAATTAAACTATATTAACCTTCAATCAATAGATCAAAGACAATCTGATATCAATATTCTAAAGGAAAAACCGTGCATATTATCTCTTTGTATCAACCCATAGGTTGCCCAATAATGGTTTAAGATGATAATGTATTGCGAGAAGCAGGCTTGATTGAATATTCATCAAACTGGAAAAAACCTTCAGTCAGATTTTTAAACATCGGCAGTACGTTGATACCCTATTTTCAAACTTTTAAAACTTATGGAGGATTGTTGGTTTAAAGGGAGTAATCATGAGGAATGACCATAAAATATTGGATCGTTTTATCTACCTCATCCTGCTATCTCTTATAGCTTTACCCGGGTATGCTCAGCATACCTCTTCTGCCCTTCAAAAAAGCGGCGAGCGACTAACCTATTTCTCAGATCAGGAAGGAAACAGGATCCCCGATTTTAGTCATGCCGGGTACATGAGTGGAGAAGCTGAACTTCCCTACTATCCTGTAAAAATTACAGTAGGACCACAACCCGGGGACGACACCAACAGAATAAAAGGAGCGATCTCTTACGTTGAGGGACTGCCTGTTGACGAAAACGGAGTACGTGGAGCGGTGCTTCTTGAACCTGGAATTTACCAGGTATCAGATCAACTGAAAATCGAAACTTCGGGAGTAGTGTTACGTGGTGCCGGCAGCGGCCCTGATCCTACAGATGCAACTATTCTGCAGGTTTCAAGATCATTCCGGGGCACAGTCGTACAAATCGGTACCGGGGAATACGATTGGTATTGGAATTACAGGGATCCCAGAACGATAGTTACAACACCATTTGTTCCTGTTGGATCAAGAAATTTTGAAGTCGGGGATATTAGTTTTTTTGAGGTTGGAGATAACATCATCCTGCGCCACAGGAGCAGCCAAAAATGGCTCGATGCCATTAATGGTGGGGGCACGGCAACCGATCCACCCTGGGAAGAGGGGTATATCGAGATTTACTACAACCGTACAATTACGGGAATCAAAGACAGCACCATTTCTGTTGATGCACCGATTTTTAACCATCTTGACCGTTCTTTGGCTGAAACAAGAGTTTATGTAGTGGATCGAAAAAAACTTGTTGAGAAATCCGGAGTGGAATACCTGCGAATTGAGATTCAGAGCAGTGGAGAACGTTCAGAAAACCATGCCGAAAACGGGGTCATCTTTCATGGTGTTGAAAATGGTTGGGCACGGTATATAAACATTTTTCACTTCAGCTCCACAGGCTTCGGAACCGCAAATTCGCGAAATATCACCATAGCAAATTCGGGTGCATTTGAGCCGCATTCACCACTGACCGGTGAGAAACGTTACAACTTCAATTCGCAATTCTTTTCGAATAATATACTTTTCGAAAATGTAAATTCCACCAATGGGCGGCGTTCATTTGTATCAAACGGAACAAGTGTTTCTTCGGGAATTGTATTTCTGAACGCTCACTCCCGGGGAGCTCTCAACTCTTCTGAGGGACACCAGAAGTGGAGTCAAGGTTTGTTATACGACAATGTAACCTTCGAAAATCCTCAAACCTATTTTGTCTTAGGGCTATACAACCGGGGAGATTTTGGATCTTCGCATGGATGGGGAGCCGTTCATTCTGTTGCATGGAATGTAGATGCGGGTGGTCAGTATATCTTCATTCAAAAACCACCAACTGCTCAAAATTATGGTATTGGTAATAAAGGGTCCGTTTCCGGAGAAGGAATCTATGATCACCCGACGGGATATATTGAAGGATCGAATACAGATGCCATCCCTGCATCACTGTATAAAGCCCAACTTAATGAACGGCTTGCCAATGGAGTTCCACCTGATGCACCGGTATTGTTAACTGTCTCAAATAATGAGAAGAATCAACTGGAATTGAACTGGAACCACTCCTCTATCAAGGAAACTGAATTTATTATTGAGCGATCACCTGGTGACGGTGAAAATTTCCAAAGAATCGCTACCATACAGAAGAGTGACTCTATGTACTCTGATAATAATATAGGCGAGAAGCTGTATCAATACAGGGTTCGTGCCAAAGATTCGAATGGATTATCGGCCTATTCTAATGTAGCATTCGGTGAGGCTGAATTCACGAATGATTACATTCAAAACTTTCATCTTAAGAATCCCACTGATCAGACAACTATTCAAATAGACATTGACCCCGACAGCACGATAACGTTTGAATGGGATATTCGGGAAACAGAGCTCGATATTGAGTATACATTGCTCATTGACAGACCGGCTAGTGATTTTTCTGATCCATTGGCTGAGATCACTATTGCAGAGTCCAAAGAGTATACAATGACCTACCGGGAGTTGACGAATATCCTGCAAAGGTCTAATATTACCATCGAAAGTGAATTCGCCATTAAATGGACAGTCATTGCATCTACCAAAACTTTAATGAAACAAGCTGAAGAACAGTTTTTGATTTCACTTTTGAAAGATCCGGATTCACCCATTTTAAATGAAGTGGATAAGGATACAGACTTGGCCCAGAACTATCCGAATCCCTTCAATCCAGTTACTACAATTCGCTATTACCTGGCTCAAGAATCTGATGTAACTCTCGATATATTTGATCTTTCCGGCACTCGAGTGGTTACGTTACAGGCCGGAAATGTGGAAGCCGGTTATCATGATGTTGAATTTGATGGAAGGAATCTTGCCAGCGGAGTTTATATGTATCGCTTAAAAACATCCGACTTTGTCCGAACCCGTAAAATGATATTGATCAAATAGATAGCAATTCGTTCAAACTAACGCACTTTAAGTCAATTCAACAACACAGTATCCCTATCAAAAATAAATACCTAGCGATAGGTATTGAAGAAGCGCCTTTTTTTCTGAAAAATAAACCCAATAAATCTCCAACTACATTTCAGAAAAAATGGGACACTTCAAGGCTTTTTCTATACTTGTAATTTTTACATCTATGTTTTTAATGGCAGTTGAATGCGAAGATGAATGTGATAAATGCCAGAGCTCTATCGACCATATGTACGATAAAATTGATGCCCAAGGTTGTAATCCCAATACCATGCAAAAAGCATGGGACCAAATTCGGGAAGATTGCGATCATTTCGACTCAGCTGTAGGGGTCATGGCAGAGACGTGTACTTTCAGTAACAAGGCTAAACCGGGGTGTAAGTTGCCCGGAATTGATCTGAGCGCGTATAATATTTATATCGCCTTAGACCATGGACGGATATTTAGTGATGAAGTTTACAATATTGTCATAAATATCCATGATCAGAGTTACATTTTTGAAATAAAATATGATGAGTTTGCAACTGATATCACCCGATTTACTCCTGAAGATATCGTAATTCATGAAGGGGATATCTTCGAGGTTATTGTTGAATATATTGATGAAGAAGGGCAAATACAGGAAATTACCAGAGAAACGAAGCGGTTTACCTTTGCTCGAAATGGTTCATGGGGCTCGGAGAGAGTCATCTTTTTTAATCTTGATCCGACCGAAGCAAGACTTACTTTTTATAATTGGGATAATACCTAAAATGGTAGTCTGATTAATTACTGCATATTCTCCAACACATATTTCACAAGACCGGTGTTGGTTTTGATATCCAGTTTTTTGTGGATGTTTTTTCGGTGAGTATCTACGGTGTATTTGCTGATTTTAAGGAATCTTGCAATCTGTTGTGAGGTTTTTCCGTCGGCAATCAGTTTCAGGATTTGGCGTTCCCTTTTTGTAAGTGGAGTCAACTCTTCAACCATCTCCGGATTTTCTAACCATTTGTGGACATTGGCTGAAATGGAATCACTATAATAGTGGCCTCGATTGACCAATTTCTGAATGGCCGTAACCAACTCATCCTTTCCCGCTTTTTTGATGATATAACCGGCCGCTCCCGCTTTGAGCATATCAATAACCTCCTCTTCCTGGTCGAACATACTTAGAGCCAGCACCGGGATATGTGAGTAGTTCTCAGTCAGATATTTAACGGCCGCGATACCATCCATTCCAGGCATCCGGATATCTGTCAGTACAATATCAGGGTTTTCTTTTTCAACGGCTTTGATCAATTCAAGACCATCTTTGGCTTCGGCCACTATGGTAATATAACTCACATTATCCAGGATGGATCGAATGCCATCAATAAACATCTGGTGATCGTCTGCTATTGCTACCCTTATCATATTTCAATCTATCTCAGATTCTTTAAAAACGCGAATCTTACTGTTAATTACTTCCTTCAGTTTGATCGATTTGCCTCATAGAGTTCATCAGCATAGGCAGCATTGATTCAGTTTCAGCCGTTGCATCTGAATTACCACCTACAGAAAATGGTACGTCAATCACGGATCCCTGGGGCGGTGAACCCGTACTGGAATTCAGAACCTGCGAACCTTCCATGATGCTAATGGTATACGTTCCCTGGTTGTCCGGTGCCTTGATTACTGTAATGGTTGCAACATACGAACCGGGAGATAAGCGCAATGGATACACTCTCAACCCGCCCTCCGGCGTATTTCCAAGGTTCCCCTGGCCGGAAACGGATAGTCCAAATACATCATCAGCTAAATTCCCTGAATCGTACAGGCTGATTGTTACGTTGAAATTACTTGCTCCCGCACAGCCATCATCAATCAAACCATTTCCGTCATTATCAATTCCATCACCGCAGATCTCTGTGGCACCGGTTCCACCTGCCTGAATCACTTCGGGGTCATCGCGTTCTGCGATGGTATCTCCCTGGTCTTCCACTTCCTGGGTATCACAAGACTGCTGTTGCAGCTGATCTTCCATCATGGCCAATCCATCTTCCATCTCTCCTTGAATGGGCCCCAACTGAGATATTTTCTGAAGGATACTATTGATATCAATTTCAACGTCCTCGAGCGGACACAGGCTACTCTCCAAAATCAGATCGGTGCTTAAACGGGTCGCTTCATCTACCAAAACCTGGTATTCAGCCTGTTGATCCTTTGCTCCGGCAAACGCCGCGGCAATGATTGTATTCTCGCAGATGTCTGAATTTTGATCGTTTACTTCTTTCATAAATTTGTTGACCGTAGCACGAAAATTAGCTGCCAAACGATTTCCTGAAGCCACAATTTCATCGAGCCTGGCCAGGCTGGCAATGAGTGATTGCTCATCACATAGTGCATCTCCCTCCTCGGTCACTTCCTCCAATGCTTCATCAATGTTGATACATTTTCCAAGTTCCTCATTCATCTCATATCCTTCGGCAGTGTTGCATACGCAATTTCCTGTTTCTTCATCCAACACTTCACTGGGTTCGTTACATTGAGGAGCTGCTTCCTCCACGATAACTACTGCACTTGCTGAAAGCCCCAGATATGTAGCAGTTACTGTTGTTTCACCAGCTTCGGTAGCTGTAAAACTACTACTACCCGTATTCCAGGTAGCTAACTCTGTAACGTTTCTCGTCGATTCATCATCAAAAACTGCAAAAACGGTAAAACTAACTGAACCGTCAATCTCGAGGCTTGCTTCCGCTGGCGAAATTGTGAGGCTAACCGGAATCTCCTCTACACTTTTTAAAATCAAATTAAACCCATCAAATCCCTGCTGGTAAAAATTGCCCGACTCTTCAAATCTCTCTTCACCCTGTCCGGCTGTTATTGTAAAATCGGATCCTTCTCTACCTCTTGTGTATACAAAATAATCACCATTTTCTTCAGAACTAACCTGTCCTGTTCCCCCGCCGCTTACAGTTAAAGTAACCAATTCCCCAGGTGCTGGTTCTCTACCAGATTCTGTTTCCTTCAACACTTTTCCTTCGGAATAGACATACCCTGTAATTACTTCAACAATATTCCGAATTTCTCTGTGCTTTGAAGCAATCAGTAACCAATAACCGATAAATGCATCTTCACCGGCTTCAACTAAAGAATTCATTGAATTTAGTAACTGCATCTCCTCCAAAATTCTTCGAACATAGAATTGAGTGTCAATCTCTCTGAAGGTGTTATAATGTTCTTTTGCCTCATTTATCTCAGCTCTTGGATTCGAAATTGCCTGGGAAACAATTAGCTCCGCCCTGTAACCCACGGTTACTTCACTTTTATCGGATGACGGCACAGCCTCAAAATAGTTATAGATTTCACTGAAAACTGTTGGGGCGATCCATCCGCGATTTGTATCTCCTTTATAAACATAGTATTCACTTGTGAGGCTGCCCAGGTTTTGGAATACCTGAACATCTCCACCGAGCAATCGAAACTGAGATGTGACATCAAAAAATTCGATACTTAACCTGGAATTACTGGCAAAATTGGTATCAAAAAATTCCTGCGCAGCTGCATACCCACTGTAACTGGCTCCCAAACTTCCCTGCCTGGCTTCTTCAATTTTATTTTGAAGCTGATTTAGACGGCCAATAATTACGGTTACGGAATTTGCATAACCCTCAAAGATTTTATCCATCGGGTAAGGCAAACTACCCGCTGCTCCACCAATCGCTTCACCAATCATTCGCAGTGCACGTGTTGGGTCTTCCCTGGCACCTTCCGGATTAAATTTTTGTGCAAATGCCATTGCATTCGCTGAATTATCAACCATTGTTCCGATTGAGCCAAACCTTTCAGCGGCATCATTTAACATCTGGAAAGCATTGGTTTCTTCGAAACGTTGAATAATCTGGTTCCCCAACTCTTTTACCGTCATCACCTGGTCTTGCAGCTCTATTCCACCTCCCTCCATGTTGTATAATAAATCAATGTACTGCTGACATTCCGTACCCGTTTCACCGGCACCACTTAAACAATCCTTCAATTGTTGGTAGTACGATTGTACTTGTTCAATATCTGCATTCACCTCTTTAAGACTCTCATTCATTCCCTGCATAATTTGGTTGGCTTCCTCAAACTCCTGATTTTGAGCCATCAATAACGCAGGGGGTTGGATGATCGTTAAAGCGATAAACATCAAAAGGACAACCTTGCTGAAAATTTTTTCCAAATAAGTGTGCGTTTTCATTTTTTCCATCCTCTGTTATCCTTCATTTCTGAAATCTATAACTGATTCCCCCGAGTACCCGCAGTCCGGTTCGTGTCTGAACAGGGTTGATACTAATCTCATCTGAAATATCCAGGTCCACATTGTAGTAACTGGCATCAATTTTAAAATCTAAAGCATCCATAATGGGTACCTGGACTCCCGCACTAAACTGAATAGTTGTGGGCATTCTTGATTGAAGATCTCCCTGTGTGACTGTTCCCGTACTTGTGTTGATTGATATTTCACTGTTGTAAACAAGCGATTTTTGGTATCGCAGGCTTCCATACACTGTTACTGTTTCTATGGCTGCATTAGCACGGGCGTCTACACCAAGCCTAAAACTATTCCCGCTTTGTTCAACTTGAATATCATTCTGATTTAATAGTAATTGAGCACCAATGGCCGGGCCAATCTGAAATTGATTGAATTTAAACCCAAACCGACTGAATAAATCAACCCTGTGATATCTGTCTGTATCCTCCCAATAACGGCCAAAAAGATTCAAGTCAAAATAGGCTCTCTGGCCACTGCTGTTTCTGTCGAATCGAAGATCAATATAGTTTGTAAGCTGGGTTTCTTCCTGCGGATGATAGACATATTGAAGTGATAACGCCGTTCTGGCAGAACCGATACTTTTCGCTTTATTCCATTGATTTTGCAGCCTCAGCCTGTAATTATCAAAAGCCTCGTTGTTTGGATACTGTTTGGCAATCAAGATCAGAGAACTTGAATTTGTTCTGCCCGACCACTGCAGATCAACCCGCCCTCGATTGAAATTATTTCCTTCAGCTTCAGTATCATAGGTTAACTGTTCCGCTTCCGCCCTGATCCCAAAACTACCGCTGCCCGTCAACCAGCGGACAGCAGCGTTTGGAATCACTCTCATGAAATCCAGGAAGCTAACGTCGCTGTTTTGAACACGCCCCCTGACTCCTACATTTGCCTGCGTTTTTGCCCCATTGTAGTTTAATCCGGAGTTAAACGCTGCACCTTCAAATCCATTTCCATCTTCAACATCAAAACTTTTAGAATTCGCATTAATATCCCCGAAAACCCTTGTTCTGTTGCTTATTGGATGATCGACATTTGCACCTATACCCACATTTTGAAAGTTATTCCGATCTAAAGCCTCATCATTGTAAGAATTGTATAAAACCGAACCACGCAATCGGGTCCCCCCTTCTGTTTGATGTTGATAGCTGAGGTTCAGATCGTTCGAAGTATAGGGAGTTTGGACTACATCGTTGTTGTGGTTGATATTTACATTCAATCTCGATTGCGGACTAAAAATTACAGCCCCATTCAAATTTACATTCCTCGATGTTGTGGATTGTTTTGTCGCCGCTTCATATGAAGAAGTTCCCAGCCTGAGTGATGCCGTTCCCCGGAACCCAATTTCTCTCTGCCCACCCGCTGTCGTTGCCATTTGTCCAGATGGAAAGATCCCAATTTTTCCATGATAATGATTCGCATACGCCCTGTAGGTTTGAATCTTCTCTTTTTCTTCCAGGTAGCCTGAATAAACACCTGAAACTTCAGTTTTTTCGGATGATGAGAGATCTTCATATATCTCTTCAAATTCCTCAAAAAGTTGTTCAGCCCGGTCGTATTGGCTCTGAATATTTAAATAAAGTTGTTCTGTCATCTGCCTGATTCGAGGATCCCCAGAAACGGGTCGTTCGCTATGACCTCCTCTCTCGATGATCTGAACATTTTCGCGCCGAACCCACCCCTCTCGTCCATCGTCAAGCTCAATTTTCAACCAATCATTTCTCTGTTCGATCAGTATATATTCATCTCCTTCTAGAACCTCTGAAAGCACCGGAGATGTTTCCAAATCCAATTCTCGAACAATCACTCTCTGATCGATTATTTGAACATAATCCTCAGTGGATTGTACCGATTGTTCACCTTGGGTGAGTTGCTTTGAAATCAGTAAAAATGAAGCAGTACTTTTCTGGATTTCTTGGCGAACAGTGATGATCTCTTCCTGGATCTCCCTTAACTCCGTCTGTTGTGCGAAAAGAACTGATGTTGGCAGACAACATATGAGCAGTATGGCAATGATCTCTTTTTTCATTGCAGTAAATTTTAGAGTTTGTACCCAAACCTCTGTTCCTACTGTAATGAACTGACAGGAAGGCTCATAAGAAATACCTACTCATAGGTATTTTTTTACCAAGATAAGTAAGCAGAGATATTACAGGCTCAATCGACCGGCACATTTAAAATTACGGTTGTTCCATTTCCCGTGGAGGAGTCGATTGTTAATTCTCCGTTCAGATTATCCATTCGATTCTGGATGGTTGTGTAGCCCATACCCCACTGAGTATTATTCGGGTCAAAACCCAATCCGTCATCTTCTACAATGATATTTAATATATCATCATGCTGGGTGATCTGAACCACAACCTCGGATGCGCCTGAGTGTTTCACTGCGTTAGAAAGTAGTTCCTGGATAGTTCTGAAGACTCCAATTTCAACACTATTTTCCAACCTGTCTTCCAACCCGGTTCCAATCACCTGGATATCAATTCTCTGCGCCTCTGAAATCTTCAATGCCATCGACTTGACAGCCGGCACCAACCCTTTTTTGATAAGCACACCCACGCTATTACTGTGAGCAATTTTTCGTACATCATCATACGTTTCTTCCAACAAATGGCTTGCTTTCTGATGGAGCTTATGGTAATCCCCGTTTCCTTTCACTTCATCCAAACTTTCAATATAAAGTTTAAGGGTGGCTAATGAACTACCGATTGTATCATGTAACTCCTCGGCAATTTTTTCTCTCTCTTTTTCCTGTCCCTCAAGCATAGCATTGATACCAATCAACTCCTGCTCTTTCAATAACTTCTCAACATGTTGCTTCTCTATTTTTTCATTTTGTTGCGCTATGACCCTTCTCTTCCGGTTATTTTTAATCACCAGGAAAGCAATAACCAGCGTAGCTCCGAACAACCCTGAGATAAGAACTAAGAGATTCCTGTTTTGCCTCTGGCTCTCTTCCAGTTGCACAATTTCCATCTCTTGCTGTTCAGATTCATATTGCGTTCGAAGTTCGTCAATCACAAGTTGGCGTTCCATGGTAAATATACTGTCGCGATGTGCCAGCGTCAGATCGAGATAATACGTGGATGAATCCGGTTCACCTGCTAACGAATAGGCTTTAGACAGGTTGCTGGTCACATGCCAAAGTTCATCCCCCTGTGCAATTTCCAAACCCTGAATCAAGTACTGAATAGCCTCTCGAGGCCTGTTCAACATTGTAAGTGATTGTCCAAGATTATTGTAGGTAGGTACAAGGTTTGAATTGATGCCAATTGACTTTTTTGCCGCAAGCGATTTCTCATAATAGTCGAGTGAAGTTTCGATCTCCCCACGCTCAAAATAGATCTGCCCAAAATTGTTGTAAACTATCCCCAACGCATATTGATCCTGTAACTCTTCGCCTATCACTTCAGCCAGTTGATTATACTCGATAGCACTTTCAAAATTTTCTAACCTAAGGTGTTGGCCTGCCAAATTTGTGAGCGTAATGATCTCATATTGTTTTATATCATTTTCCTGAAATACCGGTAATGCCAATTCATTATATCGAACCGCATTTTCGTAATCTCCCATATCGGCAAAAATACCGGCCATGTTGTTATGGCTCATCGCCAGGTTAACGTCATCACCGGCTTCCTCAAAATAGGCTGCACTCTCCAGGAACACCTCCATGGCTTCCTCAAGACGTTTTAATCTTACCAGTACCACTCCTACACGATTGTTAACCCGTGCGGCCAGTGCGTCATTTCCGGCTGCCTCTTTACGTCTTTTAGCCTCACGAAAGCTGCTGAGAGCTCCATCCAGTTCACCAAGCGCAAAATGAACCCTGCCCTTTTGGTCGTAAATATCCCCCAGCAACTCTGCGTCATCCGCCAGTTCTGTTGCCTGGTTTACCTGTTCCAATGCTAAGTTCAGATCGGTGGGAGTAGTTAGCTGACTTAGTTGTAGAAAAATTTGGGCTTTTTCATTTGGATCGGATGTGGCGGAGGCGGCTTCGTAAAGACTATCTGGCTTTTGTACTTGAGCCTGCCCGGGGGGAACGATCCATATAAGCAATAGAATCAGAAATAATATTTTTATTCCCCACCTCAATCCAACCTCGTAATCGTTTAATTTCTATCAATTTAATAAATAATCGATTTGAAACAAGTGGATTTATCTATTGTAACTAGTCCAAGTTGCAAACTTGAACCAGTTGGTTTTGACAGTGTCTTGATGTATAAAATCCAACTCTCACCCAGATCCTGCGGTCGCTGACTGGTTGTTTTTGAGTTGACAATCCAAGTCGTTATCACTTTTCCTTGTACTACTCATACCGCAAAGACTCCACGGGATCCACTTTTGCAGCTTTCATTGCCGGGAATATTCCCGCAATCAATCCAATAATAACAAGTACGCCCACTGTAATAATAACGGCAAGCTGAGAGATTTCGGGTTTTCCAAGGAATTGACCCGCTCCTTCTGTCATGTTCATGGCCAAAACTCCGTAGACTATTGCCGATGATACTGTCATTCCCAGTAATCCACCTAACAAAGAGATGAATAACGATTCAAAAATGAACTGAATAATGATATGAATTTTTCGAGCTCCCACTGCCAGTTTAATACCAATCTCTTTTGTCCTCTCTTTAACAATTACGAACATGATGTTTGCCACTCCAACACCGGCGATCATCAGCGTAAAAAATCCAACCGTGAATAAAAAGATCTCCAGGCCTGTTGCAACATTCTGATTCATCTCCTCCATCTCTATAAAATCCCACATCGGCATCGCCTGTTCGTCTGCGGGATCGAATTTATACTTGGCCGAAAAAATATTGGTAACGGCTTCTTTGATATCCTCTTGTTTGCTGGGATCATTCGGCCGAATCAAGATGGAGCCGACATTTCTATCACCGTAAATGTTCTTATATGTCGTATATGGGATGATAGCACGATCAGCATCGGGGCCATTATTCATGGATGTCTGCATTTTGGACTGCATGGTTCCGATAACTGTGAACGGTGTATCATTCAACATCACCTCTTTTCCAACCGGATCCTCATCCTGGAATATTTGTTTTGCAATTTCATCCCCCAAAAAAAGTACACGACGCATCTCATCTACATCTTTCTCATTGATGAATCGTCCACCTTGCGCCGGATACATGGTCCTCATGATCTCAAAATCGGGATCCACGCCCTCCATGTAGGTATTGGTGCGAACATCTCCATATTCGATGGTAGCTCCCCATCGTCCATATTGCGGGCTCGAATACTGAACATCCGGCACAGCGCGTTCAATCAGGTCAACGTCATCCACAGTGAACCGTATAGCCCGGCCAATTCCAAGGCCTTCATAGTTCATGCTGGTTTGTCCGCCATAAATAACAATCACCTGGTTTCCTGCCCCCAGCATTCCCTCCATCATACTGGTTCCCAAACCGCGTCCAAATGCCAACAAAAGAACAACCGACAATGTACCCCAGGCGATGGCTAAAAGTGTTAAGAAGGATCTCAGTTTCTGTTTACCAAGATCTGTAAAGAATTCTCTGAATAAATTTCGCCACATAAATCTGATTATTTGTAATTAATCTCCCCTTGAGGGGAGTGCCCGACGAAGCGTTAAGCGTAGTCGGGCGAGGGGTGTTCATTGACTGAATTCAAGCCTTAGTCATCCCCCTGAATCAACTATGTTGATTTCCCCCTTCAAAGGGGGATTACCTCCTCAAACACTCTACAATATCCAACCGTGAAGCTCGCCATGCCGGCAGCATACCGGCGGCAAATCCTACAAATCCTAAAACGCCAAATGCGATCAATCCCACTTCCGGTGAGAAATAAGGAGCACCTACAAATTCTTTAATCGGAATATTTTGGGTTGCCTGAACCAAAAGCCATCCTATGACATACCCTGCACCGGCGCCGAGTCCAATTATCAAAAAAGTTTCAAGGAAAAACTGACCCATAATGTGGTGCCGACGTGCTCCAACCGATCGCCGTATACCAATCTCCTTCATACGCTCCTGAACCACTACAAACATGATATTGGCCACCCCGATACCTCCAACGGCAAGTGTAAAAAACCCAATCAAACCTAAAAACCCGTTGATTCCCAAAAACATGATATCGATAAACGACCAAAACTCATTCGTGTCCCAAAGGCCAATGGCATCTGTATCGGATGGATCGAACCGGTGTTTTCGGCCCATCACTTCGTATACTTGCGTACGAATGCTCTCCGCCAAAGCCGGATCCTCAGGAGTGTAGATGATATTGTTGACAATATCGGTTCCCATCATGGTTGAAAATGTGCTGGCCGGAATAAATGCGCGGTCCTGGTCCTGCTGTGAATACGATGAGTTCTGAATCTTCTCGGCAAGTACACCAATTACAGTGAAAGGAGTATCCTGCATAAAAACTTTTTTCCCAATCGGATCTTCATTTTCTTCAAACAGATTTTGGGCCAGCCGATTACCCAGGAAAATCACCCGTCTTTGGTCTTCAATATCATCCTCATTCAGCCATCGTCCCCCCGGTTGTTCATACATATTACGAACCCCCTGGTATTCCGGATAGACACCACCCACGGATGAATTCCTTCGTTTCTCTCCAAACGAAATCTGAAGATTTTGCATATACTCTGGCAGGACAATATCTATCGCCGGAATTTGCTGCTTGAGCATCCATGCATCCGCTTCACGGAAACGAATCGGGCGGCCTACCCCATATCCTTCAAACGCCTGGGTAGTTTGACCCGGGAACATGATGGCAAGCTGATCTCCCATACCGCGCATATTTAAAACGGTTTGATCGCGGAATCCTACGCCAAAAGCCAGAAGCAGAATCAGAGTAGCCGTTCCCCACATGATTCCAAATATGGTGAGGAAGCTCCTTAACCGCTGCTGATTCAGGTTTCGGAAGAGATCTGTAAAAAGACTCGGTATTGACATGGATGATGAAACTCAGGATTCAAATTTGATTTACAATAAGTCTCCCTTTGAGGGGAGACAGAGATTCTCAAAAGTTCTTGAGAATCTAAGAGGGGTGTTTCCGTGATCAAGGTGACATCCCCCCGAGTTCATTATCTAACAGTAAGAGTTCTCACGGGACGTTCATACACTTTATCACCCTCGGAAAGACCCTCTGTAACAGCAACCGTAATGGCATCGCTAAGGCCGAGTTCAACCTCCTTCTCTACCCGGCTTCCGGCCTCCTCACCGGGTACCTCAATAATATTCTTCCCATCTTTCATAGTAATGACCCGTTCAGGAATCGTAATCACATTTTCTACCTGCTCAATAATGATATCAGCGTTTGCAGAATACCCGGCTCTGAGCGTTACCCCGTTTGTATCGGTAATCGTGATCTCAACGGGAAAAACAGTTGCATTATCTTCCTGTGTTGCTTTCAAAGAGATCCTGGATACTTCTCCATAAACGACTGCGTCGGGCAGTGCACCAATTTTAATTTCGGCAGCCATGCCCTCCTGCATTTTGCCAACATCAATTTCATCAACAGTGCCTTCAAATAGCAATTTATCCATTCCTGCAATACTCATCAGGGCGGTCCCGGCCTGGTATGAAGTCAGTGGAACTACAGGCTCTCCAATGTCTACCATTTTCTCAAGAATATAGCCGTCAACCGGTGCTCGAATCACGGATTCAATTACAGTATCACCAATAGAAACTCTGCCCGATTCCAAGAGATCAAGACGTTCCTGGCTAATTTGAAGGCGAATCTTTACATCCTCGAATTCCTGCTCCAGTTGTTCATATTCCTGTTCAGAAACGAGCTCCTGGTCCATTAGCTTTTGCATTCGCTGCATTTCACTTTCAAGACTCCTCTTTTCAATCTGAGTACGCTCCAGGTTTCGCTTTGCTTCTGCAAGCTCAAGTGGCGTAGGATCGGGTTTAACTTCAATCAGAGGCTGACCCTCTGAAACATACTCACCGGGCTGAGCATAAATTTGACTCACCACACCCGATATCTTTGACTTGATTTCAATTTCATTCTCCGGCTCAATAGTACCGACTGCCAGGGCTTTTTCCACTACAGTCCCGGTTTCAGCTACCACGAATGGATCTTCCTGTCCCTCTTCTGATGATGCATTACCCTGCATAAAGTAAAAAGTGCCACTGCCCAATACAATGACTACCAGTAGTGAGATCCATAGTTTTTTTCCTTTCATTTTGCCATCTTTTTTTTGATTCAAAACTAAATTTTTAAACTCTATATAAACTTCATTACGATTCTTTTTTGGCAAGGTTTCTGAGAATTCGATCTCAAACTGATTCTTTTTTGTTTACATTAACTATAGGGAGCTATTACTGCTTGCAGAACCTTTTTAAGTTCTTTAGAAAAAAATCACGGGTTTAAACAAAAACAACGACTTAACATATTTTGAAACAGGCGTTCCGAATATATTTTATCATTGGGTCATTGTATCTCATGGCTGCTCTGTTTGTTTTTTCAGATCCTGAATTAAAGGCTCAATCTTCTCCCGCGCTTGAGAAATCAGATCTAATTTGGGCCACAGAAAGGCTCGATACCGGGATCTATTGGAAAAATTACAATGGTGAACATTTCTTTGATTCAAAACAAAACGTTAACCTGATTGAGGTCTATTTAGATAGCGTAGATATGCCGCTTAAAGTAGCTTTCCATGAAGACAGTTTATTTAAGACGAGTCAATTTGCATCCTCAAATGATGCCCTTGCCGCTATTAATGGTTCATTTTTCAACCGGGAAGAGGGTGGTTCAGTCGTTTTCCTGAAGGTGGATGGGAAAGTAATTCACGAAGGCCACACAAATCGAAACCCATTTAATGAACGGGGGGCCGTGGGGTGGTCAGATAAGGAGCCCGTACAAATTTTGAAAAGACCGGAAGAGGGATGGAAAACATTGCCATTTAAAACCATTTTAACCTCCGGACCTCTATTGATTTATGATTCTGAGGCTCAAACGTTTAATAACAACTCCTTCCATCAAAACCGCCATCCCAGGACAGCAGTTGCCATATCAAACGACAAGCGTCTCTTTTTGGTTACAATTGATGGACGATCGTTCCAGGCATATGGAATGACAATCCCTGAATTGACAAGTTTTTTAAGGCAACTTGGTTCTGATTATGCTTTGAATTTGGATGGAGGAGGTTCAACCTCTATGTGGATCAGAAACAGGAACGACAATGGGATTGTAAATTACCCGAGTGATAACTTTCAATTTGATCATAAAGGTGAAAGAGATGTTGCAAATGCTCTTTTGATACTATCTTCCGATAAATGAATTTAAATCATACGTGTAAGACAATTCATAGTGTCCGAAGAAAACGTCAAGGTTAAGGAGCGTAAAGCCCTATTAAGCGCAGTCTACTACCTGTACATGAGCATTTTTAGGGTAAGTTTAACACAGAAATTGAGGTTTTCTTAGAGACACTAAATCATAACTTAAAATCATAACTAACCAACAATTATGAAACGTACAGCAGAAGCAGTTTGGAATGGATCAGGAACTGAAGGATCAGGAAAATTAACAACGCCTCACAGTAAGGCATTTGTAGACCTGCCCTACTCCCTGAAATTACGATTTGAAAATGAAGACGGAACCAAAGGCACAAATCCGGAAGAGCTTATAGCAGCTGCGCACGCCGGTTGCTATGCTATGGCTCTGAGTGTGGCCCTCGAAGAATCGGGTTACACTGCCGATTCTATTGAAACGAAAGCCGTTTTGAGTCTCGACCAGGTAGACGACGGCTGGGCGATAACAACTATCAATCTTAAACTGGATGCCAGCGTACCGGATATTTCGGATGATGAGTTCGATAAACTTGCAAATGGTGCAAAAGCAGGATGCCCTGTATCGAAAGTACTAAACGCTGAAATTACGCTGGATTATACGCTTAACTAAATAACGTGAATTTGAGATGAGAATTTGGAAAATGAGTCTCTCCTCCTTCGTAAGGAGGGGGACCTTTTTGGTTGCCACATTCAAAGGTTTCATATCGACCTCACGTTAAATAAACAGCACTTCACCGGATCATCTGTTCCTATTTTGAAGAATAGATTGATCCGGTTTTCTTAATTCTCCCCATTAAATCACTTTCCTGAATATTGCAAGTTGGTACTTTTAGCAAACCCGCGATTTAAGTAAGTTATGCCGACTTCTATCATCGAATTAATACTATAAACTTTCCTCTTTATCATGAATAAAAGGGCTTGGCTCATCACTTTTTTACTACTTTTGTCTTCAATAGCCTCACCAATATTTGCTCAACTTCAATCCCCTGAAGACTATCTTGGATATGAACTTGGTCAGCGCTGGACACCTCACCACAATGTCCTGGATTATGTTTCACACGTTGCAGAAGAATCAAACTTAGTCACCATTCATTCATACGGGGAAACCTATGAGCATCGCGAACTTGTTTATTTGATCGTAACAAACCCGGAAAATCATGAAAATATCGAGGAAATTCGCTTGAACAACCTGAGAATGATCGGGCTTCAAGAAGGAGAAATTACAGAAAACCAAAAAGCGATCGTATGGTTGAGTTATAACGTGCATGGAAATGAAACTTCCAGCAGCGAAGCTGCACTAAAAACCTTGTATGAATTAGTTCAGCCCGGCAACCGGGAAGCTAAAAACTGGCTAGAGAACACAGTAGTGTTAATGGACCCCATGATAAACCCGGATGGACGCGATCGATACGTAAACTGGTACAAGCAGGTAGCCGGTGAAAGCCCGGATGCTTCCCCTATTGCCCGGGAACACGATGAACCCTGGCCCGGTGGCCGCTCCAATCACTACCTTTTTGATTTGAACCGCGATTGGGCCTGGCAGGTTCAAAAAGAAACACAGCAGCGTTTTGATATCTACAAGCAGTGGTATCCCCACATTCATGTGGATTACCACGAACAGGGCTACAACAGTCCCTACTATTTTGCTCCGGCAGCCGAACCATTTCATAAAGTAATTACCGAATGGCAGCGCGAATTTCAGACCACAATCGGGGAAAATCACATTCAATATTTTGATGAAGAGGGCTGGCTCTATTTCACCAAAGAGCGGTTTGACCTCTTCTACCCAAGTTATGGCGATACATGGCCCACATTTCACGGGGCTATCGGCATGACCTATGAACAGGCTGGGGGTGGCAGCGCCGGGCTCGCCATTCAAAAAGCGGAAGGAGATACACTCACGTTAAAAGATCGCCTCATGCACCATTACACCACGGGCATGTCTACCGTGGAGGTCTCCTCTCAACATGCCGATCGCCTGATTGAGGAATTTCAGCGGTACTTCAATGAAGCAGAGGAAAATCCCGCAGGCGAGTATAAAACATTTGTCATTAAAGCAGGCAATCAACCCGACAAAATTTATGACCTGCTTTCTGATTTAGATAACAACCAGATCGAATATGGAACGGCAGGTGAAGACCGGAATCTGGATGGTTACGATTATTCCACAGGAGAAACCGAACGTGTTTCTATTTCTGATGATGATATTATTGTAAGTGCCTATCAGCCACAGGGTAATTTTGTGAGAGTTTTATTTGAACCAAACCCGGAACTTTCCGATTCGTTGACTTACGACATCACCGCATGGGATGCTCACTACCGGTACGGCCTGGAGGGCTATGCACTGGAGAACCGGATCAACCCTGAAATGGATATCCGAGCCGATGATTTCAGATCACCCGACTATACAGGATCAGATCAACCATATGCCTACATTTTGGACTGGAGTTCTCTTGATGATGCCCGGTTCCTGGCAGAGATCACACAAAAAGGTGTGAAAAGCAGGTTTTCTAAGATTGATTTTGATATCGGCGGGAAGACCTTTAAAAAAGGATCCCTTGTTATCACGCGAAATAATAATGATGAACTTGGTGATTCCTTCGATGAAATCATTCAAAATGCGGCCCGTAACCATCACAGATCTCTGTACGGTTCACCGAGTGGATATGTGGACAGCGGATCTGATTTCGGATCAGGCAATGTTGAATACATTGAGGAACCCAAAGTTGCGTTGTTGATTGGCGAAGGAACCTCCTCTCTGAATGCCGGTGAAATCTGGCACTTTTTTGATCAGCAGCTTAACTATCCGGCTACGCTCATTAACACAAATAACCTGATCTCAACGAATCTCAATTCCTTTAATGTTCTAATCCTGCCATCGGGCTATTATTCCGGTATTCTTACGGACCATGCGATTGAAAAAATCAGCTCCTGGACAAGCAGCGGCGGAAAACTCATAACCTTTGGAAACACAAACCGAATACTAGCCGGCCGAGATGGATTCCAGCTTCAGCAAAAGGTTAACCAGGAGAACGAACCTACCAATGAAGAGATGCTACGGCCATATGAGGACAGAACCCGAAACAGGGCCAGTTCCCGAGTCCCCGGTTCCATTTTTAAAACTTCGGTTGATAATTCGCATCCCCTGGCATACGGCTACGAAGAATTCTACTACTCTTTGAAAACGGACGAAGATACTTATGAATATTTAGATACAGGATGGAACGTTGGAACTGTTCAGTCTTCGGAAGCCAACATGAGTGGATTTGCCGGTTACAAGGCAAAACAGGAGCTCGAAAACACCCTTTCATTTGGAGTACAGCCCCATGGTTCCGGACAGGTGATCTATTTTATAGATAATCCTCTATACCGTGGTTTCTGGGAAAACGGCAAACTGTTGATAGCAAATGCGGTTTTCTTTGTTGGGAATTAGAAGATAGTCATGAGTTCTGAGACTTGAGTCGTGAGTTGTAAATTTCAATCAATCTTAGTAGGAGAGTCTCACTACTCAAATCTCATATCTCAGTACTGAACCATCAATTCTTATTCACTTTCATTTTGAATAACGCTGCGGCAATTTCAATGGGTGTAAATTCACCTTCGGCTATGGATTCAAGACGTTCGATGTAAGATCGTAAACCACCGGCTTGAAGAGTTTCAATCACTTCATCGAGGTGATTTCCAATCTGCGATTGCTTGACTTCATGCGTGGAAGGCATTGGAAGCGGCAGCAATTGCGTGCGTATCATTTTCTCAATGTACCGAATCCGTTTTCTTTTATTTCCTGAGGCAAATGTAATAGCTATTCCAGTGCGTCCCATTCTTCCGGTGCGCCCAATTCTGTGCACGTAATATTCCGGATCCTGGGGAATATCATAATTGAATACCACATCTACATTCTCAACATCCAGTCCGCGTGCGGCAACATCGGTAGCCACCAGCATATCAATTTGGCCGGTTCGGAATTTGTTCATCACTTTATCCCGCACTTGTTGACGCATATCGCCATGAAGGGCATCTGAAGAATATCCGCGTGCCTGCAAATCCTGAACGAGTGAATCGCAAAGACGTTTTGTATTACAGAAAATCAACGCGAGATTAAAGTTACCCATATCCATTACGCGGGTAACTGCTTCCGTCCGTACTGAATCGCGCACTTCCATCACATACTGTTCAATACCCGATGCGGTTTCGGCCTTCCCTTCTACTTTTACCATTTTGGGTTGATGCATCCATTTATTCATAATCTGGCGAATCGCCTTCGGAACAGTCGCTGAAAACATCACGGTTTGAGATTTTTCCGAGCTGTAACTCAGAATTTTTTCGAGATCCTCCCGAAAACCCATATTCAGCATTTCGTCGGCTTCATCAAGCACTACAAATTTCAGGTTATTCAGCTTAAGAGTTCCGCGTTTCAGATGATCTATAATCCGGCCCGGTGTTCCAACCACAATCTGTGCACCTTTTTTCAATGCTTTGAACTGTCGATTAATCGGTTGCCCGCCATAAACTGGTACTGTGTAGACCCCGTCCGTAAATCTAGCAAGTTTGATCAGCTCGCCTGTTACCTGGATAGCCAATTCACGTGTAGGAGTTAAAATCAAAACTGTTGGAATTTTAGAGCCGGTATTTGCCATTTGAATTGCCGGAATTGCGAATGCAGCTGTTTTCCCTGTTCCTGTTTGAGCCTGTCCCACTACATCAGCACCCGATAGAATTGCCGGAATACACTTTTCCTGGATGGTTGTTGGTGCCTCAAAGCCCATTTCATTAATAGCCTTAAGTATTTCGGGCTGGATTCCCAGCTTTGAAAAAGAATCATTTTTCATAGATAATTGTCCTGTAATATTTGTTTTTTGGCATTCACCACGCGCATCGCTCCATTCTTGTTTTAAAAATCAGGGAGATACTTTCCCGGCCAAAACGCGTTTTACGAATATTCAGAAGTGAACTTGCTGAAGAGAGGCAAAAATAGAACCGAAAGGACAGGTTAATGGGGAATCGTCAATAATTAAGCACCAAAGATACGCTTATTTCCGGGATATACTACTACTCAATGAGATTTGTTTTACCCCCCAAAATCCAAAATATACTCTCATAATCGAGGGGAAATACATTCATTGCATTGAACTTATCTGACCGAAATATGTACTCCAGCCGACCCTAAATAATTTTCGTAACCGGGGCAGTGAATCTTTCCGTTGCTCTCTATGTTACTTCCAAACATTCCTTATCTTTACACGTTAATTCGAAAAAGATTTGATTCATGGCACGAAAGAAGTTTGACATCCCTGTAATGTACCAGTCTCCCGTAATCCGAAAGGTGAAGGAGGCGAACAAAATTACCGATCCCCGTAAAAAGGATCTTACCCCGACTACACTCAATTTTGGACCGGTTTCTTTCCTGATTCCAAGACATTTTGGATTCTGTTACGGAGTGGAGAATGCTATCGATATCGCGTACAAAACAGTTGAACAGAACGCCGATAAGGATATCTATCTGCTTAGTGAAATGATTCACAACCCAACAGTGAATGAAGACCTTCAGAAACGGGGTGTGAAGTTCCTTTTTGAAACGGACGGGACAGAAAACATTCCGATAGAATCCCTGGATTCGGATGATATTGTAATCGTTCCGGCATTTGGAACGACCCTTGAAATTCAGGATAAATTAAAGAGCAAGGGGATTGATCCATATGAATACAATACAACCTGCCCCTTTGTAGAAAAAGTTTGGAACCGTGGAAATCAACTTGGCAAAAAGGGATATAGTTTGGTGGTCCATGGAAAACACAGGCATGAGGAGACACGAGCAACATTTTCGCATAGTGCTGATCATTCACCGGTAGTTGTTGTTTTAAATCCGGAGGAGGCTCAGATCCTTGCGGACATCATGACTGAAAAACGTCCCCTTGAAGATTTTGAATCTCACTTTGGGCATAAAAGCACGGATGGTTTCAACCCGCTTGAAGATCTCAAATATTTCGGCGTAATCAATCAAACAACCATGCTTGCTACCGAAACACAGGAAGTGATGGATATCCTGAAAAAAGCTGCCGCCGAGCGGTTTGGAGAGAGCAATGTTCTCGATCATTTTGCCGACACATCGGACACACTTTGCTACGCTACCAATGAAAATCAGTCTGCTACATACGCTTTAGCCAATGCAGAGCCGGACCTTGCAATAGTGGTTGGCGGATATAACTCCTCTAATACTATGCATCTTGTTGAAATCTTGGAAGAATACTGCCCGACGTATCACATTCGGGATGCCGGTGAGTTTGAGTCACCCGAACAAATTCGACACTTCAACCAGTGGGAAAAAGAGATGCTTACAACAAACGACTGGTTACCTTTGGATCAACCCAATCTTCGGATTGCTCTCACATCAGGCGCTTCCTGCCCCGATGTGCTTGTGGATGAGGTGTTGCTGGAAATTCTGAAATTTTTTCCAAATGCTCGAACAGTTGAAGATGTACTCAGCCCTTTTGATGAAACGGTAGAAACCGAAAGTTAAACTAAATGAGTACGAGTTAAGATTCTGTGAAGGAGTGTCCCCCGGTCTTAAACTGAAATAGGTTGACACAATTTAAGGAGTCAGCCGATGAAAAATAAACAGAAGAAACCCCAACCTACCTATAGTGATAGCTTTAAA
>NZ_JAKLWS010000029.1 GCF_022012475.1 Rhodohalobacter sulfatireducens | reverse complement strand
TATTTTTCGTGCCGGCAATGAACTTCTTTCTAAGGCCACCTGTCAGCGTCCGCAGGTCCTGACAGCGTGGACTTTCATGAAGACGCTGACAGGAACCAACATCCTTTGTTAGGCTGTCAGGTCATTTCTTGGTCTCGCAAGACATTGTATTTTTCTCACCGCTAATCAGTACAGAGATGGTTGATTTGTCCGTGAAGAAAAAAATTCCGCGATGTCACCAAAAAATACAATGTCTATAAAACCCTGTCCATCAGCCGGGACACAAACCAAACCGGCCCGAAAGATCCGCCGAATTTTGACAAGCAGGCCTCATGAAATACCACAGTTTTTTGACCATTTAAGAAACATAAATCTCATTTTCCATGAGTTGAAAACTTTCAGAAAATTCTAACAGAAGGTTTTTATTCTTATGCATATAATAACTAATAGTTTGTGATTAAATCACAATTAAAAAACTACAACAAAAACGTCTTTTTAAGAATCAATTGACTATGGAAGAGAAAAATCAATCAATCAAACCTTGGATAACACCCAAAATTTCAACTCTTTCAATCAAGAGTGGTACAGAGCAAGAGGTACCTGAGGCAGCAGATATATCTTAATAGAGCTGAGTTAAATTCAGCCATGTATAAAGTATTTGAATGGGGATAAGAAGCATCCTGCGTTTCCTTCCTTCAATTTGGAGGGTGCAAGCGTCTCGTTTGTACCCTAAGCCGATAGACGAAGCAAAATGGTGAACCGCTGAATCCACCGAATGCAGGCGGTAATTCTAAAAAAGAAACAAGAGAATCACCTACTTACATCAAGAGAGAGATAAATATTTTTAAAAAGAGCTGAGCTTTTCTGAAGACAGATGTTGCATGATGGAATAAGAGACTGGCAGCACAGCCGGGAAAAAATCATCAACGTCTAATAAAAAGTATCAGATTCTTATGAAAGTAGTATCCAAGTTATTCCTCTCCATTTTTTTATTGATCTTCTTACCCGGGTGCCCCAGTGATTCCGGTTCAGGAGACAATAAACTGTTTGAAGTCGGCTTTGAAAAGTTCGTACCGGTTGTTGAGAATGCAGACGGAACGTATAATGTAACCAATGGAGGCTTCAGGGCATATTTCAGTCCACAATCCGATGCTTCTTCTTATGAATTAACCGTTATTCGTGAAGATGGAACAAGGGGAAACACTGTAGTGAGAACGCCAGACGAGCTTGCCAAGGAAGATGGGCAACTTAAATATCAAGTGCGCATCGGCTCTATCCGATACTATCTCGGTGTCAATGAATCAGAGAAAAATGAAGCCGTCGATTTTTTCATGAATCAACTGGAAGAATCGAAAAATAATTATACCAGCCTGGAAGTAAAAGTAAATCAATAAACGGTCATTAAGGCAAACTCGCCTCAGGAAGTATTGTGAAGTTTCTGATTACCCCTATGAGTAACAAAGGTTCGTTGAGACTATGTTTGACCAACCCGTTTCAAGTCTGAATTAATTTAAGAAAGATGAGCCGATTGCTGATCTGTTGTTGCATCTATTAACAGAGACACTCAAAAATTCTTACCAGGATATCAAACAAATACACTCTTTATGATGAATCGAATGAAGTTCCGCACAAGTGTGAGACTAAGAATCCAACACTATTTTACAATATCGTTATTGATATTGATTCCGGCCGGGTTAATGATTTCATGCGGTGATAGTTCAACGAATGCTGACCCGGATTTGGGCTCGGTGGAAGTACAAATTGTAACCACCGGGGGAGACGACAATCCACCTGCATTTAGGGTGACTGTGCAGGGCAACGGTGCAAAAAATGTGGACGCCAATGACACGGGAACGTTCAATAATCTGGAGCCGGGAATGTATAGTGTTGAGCTTTCAGATATCGCAGATCACTGTACAATGAGCAGCGAGAATCCGCAATCTGTTGAAATTACCGGAAGTGAAACGCTGAGTGTTACTTTTGAACTTAACTGCATTGGTATTCTCAGGAATAAAATCGTATTCACCAGGTTTGAGAACGGAGCAGCAAACCTTTATAAATCGGATCCGGATGGAGAGAACATAACCCAGATAACAGATTTTGGGGTAGGCGATTACTGGAAAATTGCGATCTCCCCGGATGGCACAAAAATTCTGTTTGTTTCCGAAGGAGGTGGGTTTACAACATCACAAATTTGGGTGGTAAATGCAGACGGAGAAAACCTCGAGAATTTAACAAACGATGCCCAGCGGTTTCATGAGTTTCCCAGTTGGTCACCCGATGGATCTCAAATTGCCTATCATTCATATGTTCAAGGGGGTGAGGGAGATATTTTTATCATGAATGCGGACGGAAGCGGAAAAACCAATGTCACCAATACTCCAACAGGTGAGTGGTGGCCGGATTGGTCGCCGAATGGCAATACAATAGCATTTCATGTTTTTGAGACCGGAATTCCAGGATATATCAGTACGATAGGTATAGATGGAACAGGACGGTCGGTGTTGCTTCAGGATGATGAAGTTTCTTTTATGAATCCATCGTGGTCGCCGGATGGCAGTAAAATTGCATTTCGCAGTAACCTTGAATCCGAAATATCCTGGGAGATTTGTGTGGCTGATGCAGATGGTTCAAACCCGAATTGTCTTACTGACTTAAAAGATAACCAGGTTACACACCGCTTCCCGGCTTGGTCTCCCGATGGCAGTCGGCTTGTATTTGATTCAAACAGGGATGAAGATCTGAATTTTTATGACGTGTTCGTAATCAATGCAGATGGATCCGGTTTGAGAAATATTACGGCTGACAACGAAAGTTCATCCTATTTCCCGGATTGGTCTCAATTGGAGGAGTAAATCCTATTTTAATTTTGCTGGGTTAGGCTTTACGGATTGATCATATGTATCCAGCATCAGAACATTTTTCTGACTGTAACTCAGTATATATCAATGAAAAGACTTTAGCTTTTCGATACGTGACTTTTGAACAGTTTAATCTGCTCCGTACCGCTTTTGATAGATAAAGTAGTAATTGTTGGTTTTTTCCAGACGGGCTTATTTTTTTCTTGATTTTTCATTTTGAGAGATCTTTATTTTAATGACTATCGATTAAAATATATAAAATCAGGATTCTCACCAAAAATATAGGAGTCCATTATCGTCCTATCTCACTTAATTCCTTTAAATACCCTGTAAAATAAATACCCATAAATCGTTGGATGGCTTCTGAGTTTAGAGGGCATATCTGTCTCAATAGGATCCGGTAATTGTTGATGTTCGGTGTAGTAATCAAATACTTCCTGCAACCCTTTTAATGCGTAAGCCAAATGTAACGCATTATAGGAACAGAAATTATCAGCTGGAGTTACTGAAAAATAGATATGTTTTAAAATAGCCCCTGTGTCAATACCTGCATCAACTTTATGAATGGTTGAACCAATAAGGTGCTTGTTTCCATCACGCAAAGCCCAATAGCCACCGAAAACACCTCGATATAATGGCGTAATGCCTCCATGCATA
Organism: Rhodohalobacter sulfatireducens; assembly: GCF_022012475.1. GTDB lineage: Bacteria > Bacteroidota > Rhodothermia > Balneolales > Balneolaceae > Rhodohalobacter > Rhodohalobacter sulfatireducens. The sequence continues at coordinate 53,550 of NZ_JAKLWS010000029.1, read as the reverse complement.
TTTATGAAAGGAGCATCTACTGCATCCATCAGATATTGTGGTATAATACTTACACAATTTAAAACAACTATATCGGGCTGTTGTAAATTGATGATTTTTGGAAGATTTTTATCGTGAATATTCGAGATCCACAAGTCCGGAGTCGTAGTCGAAACATTTAGATTAAATTCGTTGATAATTTCATCAATCCGGCCTTGAGTACGACGTTTTAAGTATTTTTTAAATTTTATGAACAGTTTTTGTCCCACCGCTTTTACAAAGCCATACCTCTTGTAACGGTTTTCGTTCATGTTTTGATAATCATTCTTTATTCGAATATCGAATAGGTCAACTACTTCATTAAGATAATTGACGACCATGTGGGAATGCGAACTTGAGCCGGTAAAAACAACGACTTTTAAGTTTTTATTCGAGCGGCTCATAAATTACCAGTAATGACTTTTTTACTTACAATTTTTCGCATTTCATCAATCTGAATCGAGATAGGCCTGTTAACCCGGAAAATTGAAATTTCATTACAGATAGCACTAATTTTCTTTAGATAGTCTGATTCGGCATCCGGCATGGCAAAAAGGTACTCCCTCCGGTAAATTTCCTGGTGCAGGTAGGAGAAAGCTTCCACTTTTTGAACCTTCTCAAAAGAAACCTCATCATCTTCGGTAACCTGCAGAATAAGAATTGTATGAAGAGGATATGCTTCTTCTCGGTTTGATTCGATCTCCAGGTAATATTTTTCATCCTCGGGACGAATTTTCGTCAAATCCTGTTTTTCTCTGCTAAGCTGCTGAAGGCTGTCGTCCCACAATTTAATTTTTCCCGACTTCGGCCAGATATGCGGTTTCTCTTCTTTGAACAGAATTGGAGTAACGTCATCCGTTAAAAAACCGGCGCCGTTTAAACAAAAAGAGGTGGTCAGGGATGATTTACCCGCCCCGGAATCTCCACAAAACATCACCCCGGAGTGATTAAAAATAAAGGAACTGCCATGCAGTGGTAGAATCTGCCGCTGATGAAGTATTGCCCCGTAGATTGATCCATTCATATAAAGCTCAAGAGAGGCTTCATCAGCTTTTTTGTCTGGAGAATATTCAATTCGATTGCCACCACCGGCATAAAAACTTCCGACATTTTCCACCGTCATCGAAAATTCAACTGGACTGATGCTCATCCAGTTGTTGGAATAGAGAGGATCTTCAATTTCCGGGATCTGATCAACCTGGTTGATTTTTACATCATCAAGCGGAAACGGGATTGCTTTATCAGATTGATTACACAATGAACTGTTGCTTTAAAATTTTATTCATAAATGGAAAGAATTTAGCAAGATGGGATGATCTTTTCGAATGAATTCTGTTGCATAACAGAATGAAAGCAAAATTAATGGCTTTCACCCAACTTCAAATAAACTCTTCCCAATATAGACAGGACTATCGAATGAAATTGATCAACCTAAAACAACAGAATAATTCAGCTCATCCGAAGAATTTCAGACAATTGTTAAAGAAAATAACAGGAACCGTTAGTTTGTTTTGTTCGATGTTTCTTCTTTTTTCTGCTTGTTGAGATGGAAACAGTACGGCATCAGAAATGGAAGAGCAGGAAGAGACAACAGATCAGACAAATGGATTGTTTTTAAGCTTGGGTAATGATGCCAACGGACTCTATTTACTGGATCCATCTGCCGGCAAAGCAGTCAGAGTTGGGGCGGGCGAAACTCCAGTTGGAAATAGCGGCGGCTTGGCGGCAAAAGGTGCCAATGAGCCACTGTATGGTGCAAGTGAATATGCATTGTATGAGGTTCAGAGAGACGGGAGCGGAGCTACATTAATTGGAGATCCATCTGGCCAGGCTTATACTGAAGGACTTACCTACAATCCTGAAGAAAAAATATTTTATGCCAGTTCGAATGGCTTTTTGCGCATTCGATCGCCCGAATCAGGTGAAACGATCGAGACAATACTGAGCCCTCCAAACCAGCCGGATATTGAAGGTTTGGCTTATGATCCTGAATCACAAATGTTGTATGGTTTGGCTCGCGGGAGTGAACAACAGACTGAATTCAGAAGAGGTCTCTACCGGCTCGATACTAAACTACCAAAAAATGAATGGGAGTGGAGCGAGATTGGGGATACCGATGGATTGTGGGCAGATGCCGGTTTAGCATTTGTACCAGAACTGGGAGTGCTTTTTGCGGTGGGCCGGATTGGTGACCCAGACGCAGTATTCAGTATTAATCCTGAAACTGGGAGTGCTACAAAAATCGGTAATACGGGGCTCGGAACCGCAAATGGAGGCCTGGCTTGGGTTCCGGTTGACTAAGTAAAAGAGTTATCTTGCTTGTTCGCTCGTAATTTCAATAAACTCTTCGTTATCCACCTGGGGACGGCCCTCGAAATTGGCAATGTTTACAGCTGAGTTGTAGATCAATCGAACCACCCTTGGGTATTTTTCGAAATCAACATCGTGAATTTCATCGCCGGGCTGATGATAATCTTCGTGAATACCTGTAAAGAAAAAGACGAATGGGACTCGTAATCGGCCAAAGTTCCAGTGATCACTACGCCGGTATATTTGAGTCGGATCATTCAGGTCGTTATATCCCCGGTCTAATGTCATGTTCACACTGTTGCTGTTTGCATCCATCACAAGGCTATCCAGTTGAGAGGAAATCAGATCACCTCCAATCAGGTATACGTAATCAGTATTTCCATCTTCAATATGATCTGGATCACTTCGGCTGATCATATCTGTATTGAGTGCGGCAACCGTCTGCTCAATCGGAATTGTCGGATGATCGGAATAGTATCGCGACCCCAGTAACCCGGATTCCTCAGCCGAAACATGCAAAAAGAGGATACTCCGCTTCGGTTTGAATCCATCTTCCGCAGCGTTTTGAAATGCATTGGCAATCGCCATCAATCCTGCGGTTCCGCTGCCGTTGTCGTCGGCACCGTTATAAATGTAATCACCTGTTTCGTCGGGTGAGCCCATTCCTACGTGATCGTAATGCCCCATAATCACAACCACCTCATCCTTCAGAATTGGATCAGCTCCCTCGAAATAAGCCACCACATTGTTGGTTTCAACTATTTTTTGCCCTTCGTAGGGATTGTAGTCCAGGTAGTAAGAGGTTTTTTGAGATCGAAAATACTGTAAATTTTCAATGGTATTTTGGCGTAGTTCTTCCAACCCTTGCTCTCCGTCGACATCTAATATTTCGGCCGCAAAATCAGGGCTGATATATGTATAGGCATAAGGCGGAGTGTAAGGGGACCGGCCATTACTCCGATAGGCGAGGGAAAGATTACCGGGTACGCTGATGGTTTGCGAACTCATCTCTGCCCTATCCTGAAATTTGGTTTGGGATTGACCTGGAATCAACAAAATACCGCTGGCACCATAATTCCGAATGAGTGTGATCAGACGATCTCTGGAATCGTAATTAGGGTTCACAAGAGTATCATCATCAACAACATGAGGAATCTCCTCAAAGATTAACACCCATTTCCCTGCAATCGAATCTCCTTCCAGGTTTCTAACACTGTTTAATGAATCATCCACTCCGAATCCTCCAAATACAATATCACCTGCAATGGGGCCCGCTCCGCCGGTGCCCCGTACAAATTCAGTATTGCCGCCTGTCGATTTCGTACTGTGGTTTACCAATAATGTATCGGCACCCTCTGTTCGATACGTTTTATAAACGAGGCTGTCTGTAACAGTGGCATTTAGTCCGAATGGCTGAAAGTACGTACCGTCTACCCCTTTTGGCTGCAGACCTGTTGATTCATAAAAATCCACAAGATAGTCGGCTGCTTTCTTCAGGCCCGGTGTGCCGGTATCGCGTCCACCAAGACTGTCGCTTGCCAAAAAGCTCAGGTGTTTTTTCAAAAAATCAACCGTGATTGTTTCAGAATACCGATAGAGCTCATCTGAATCTGTTGAGTAGCTCTGAGCGTTTATAATTGTTGGGATTGCTATGAGAATGGATAGCGATAGGAATAGATACTTCATGATGATTGTTCAACATTACTGCCCGTTCCAATAATTTCATCAACCGGTTTCAGGTCGATATAAAACTGGATAGGATCCTCGTTTTCTATAAATAAGTTTATTTGTTGTTCTTTTAACATCTCGAGAACTGCCAGGAATGTTACCACAACAACAGATTTGTTTCTCAGTTCTTTACAGATATCAAGAAAAGAACGCCGTCCCTTTTCCTGTAGTGTTTGCAAAATATATTCAGTCTGTTCTTCAACGGTATAACTGACTCTTTCAACTTTGTGATAGGTGTTCTGTCTTTTAATGTCTGCCAGAACTTTTCGGAAGGCCCCCATCAGGTCAAACAGTGTGACGTCTTTCAGCGCTTCGCCTGTGGCCTGTTTTTCAACCTCATCCGCTTCAGGATAGCCGCGATAATACTTCTTTTGGGTCTCTTCATCGATGATGGTCATCTTCTCCGCCATCTCTTTGTAGCGCTTATACTCCAGGAGTTTTTGAACCAGTTCGTAACGAGGGTCATCTTCATCAATTTCCTCTTCTTCATCGCCTTCAAACGGAAGCATCATTCGCGCTTTGATCGACATCAGCATACTTGCCATGTAGATGAATTCACTGGCAACATCGAGGTCAAGCTCTTCCATTAGCCGAATATACACGAGAAATTCATGCGTGATGTGAGAGATGGGGATATCGTAAATATTCAGCTCATCCCTTTTAATAAAAAAGAGGAGCAGATCTAGAGGGCCTTCGAAATTTTTTAACTGAACTCTGTACATGATAATAAATGATTAGACTGAAGATCGTAATTCACACACTCAAAACGAAATGACAACTCATTCAATGAAATGCAGTTGAATGAAATCTGCAACTGAACCTTTAGAGAAATTTTTTTGCAACAAAACCCGATCCGGTCCATCCTAATTACCCATGGTAGTATTAAAAAAATTAATATTAACCTGCATAGATATTTATTCCGTGATTTTTTGAATGCATTAAGTGATTTCTGTTTTGATCATAAAGAATATTTGTACAAATTAATTTGTATATACAATAAAAGGAGAACATTATGCACTCAGCAGCCAATTTATTCAGCCGGGAAATTACTCGCCATTTCGATTCATATTTTGAAGAGTACGATCTGGCAACATCGTACGTGGAGCTGCTCTTAATTTTATACGATCAGGATGAGCTTTCGCAAAATGACCTGGCTGAAGAGATGAAGCTCGCTCCTTCTACCATTACCAGATTTGTGAATAAGCTCGTAAAAAAGGGACTCATTCAAAAGAAAAAGGTTGGAAGAACGGCAGTGATCACGCTCAGCAAAAAAGGCGAGGATGAGTTACCAACTCTCAAAAGAGCTTTTGATAATGCAGTAAGTGACTTGGAAGCAATTCTCGGCAATAAATTTGTACATACAACAAAAGGGCTTTTGATTCACGGAACGGCCCTTTTAAAACAAAAGTAGAGCGATAAATTTGAACATCTTCTTATCAATACGCAAATTCGGTTAGGCTAATTTAATTATCTGCTTGAATCTCATTTTTGGTTCTCTGCGTTTTATTGACATGTAAATCAAAATCTTCGGGGACATCAATTCCAATAAACTCTCCAAGATTTTGCCATTTCCTGTCATCATATAAATTGCAGACAAAAAGAGCGTTCCGATCATTACGTTCAAAAAATTCAATGACCTCCCTATTTCTTCTAACATATATCGATTTATAATGGTCCTCCATATCTTTTATAATCATCATTCGTTCCGGATCAACTTCAAATGTGTTAAATTCAGGATCTTTATCAGCTCGCTTGTAAAATTCATTTTCACGCCTGTATACTTTTGCATGCATTTTCGTAATTCTATTTGTAGACATGCCTTTTCCATGAGCGACCATTGACCTAAACCAGTCATCTTCATCTCGATAGAATAGAATAAATTTTGAACCCGGGAACCGATGGTACAAAAATTTATAAAATTCAGGATAATACCACGGTGAATCTTCAAAAATCTGATTTCTTTTGAAGTCTTTTGATGAAAAAATAGTTTCAAAGTCTCCTTCATACCAACTTATTTCCCATTGATTCTTTAACGCATGATGCCATCGACCCGTCGGGTATCCAAAATGTTCAAAGAAATTTCCGACCGAAGTGGTACCCGTTTTTTGAAAAGAGATACAAAATATTCGCTTTTCATTAAAAATTTTAAATCTATAGTAAGTCCCTTTCAGATATTCTTTTACAGAGAGAGGAATTTTACTTTTTGCGGCTTTATATAAATTACTTGAGAAAAGCATCGTCTGTTTTGGGTTCTATTTCAATAAAGGTTCAAGAATAAAGCAGTGACTTCGTAATTTGATAATTGTTAAGTCCCAAATATTTATCTATCAGTCTGTCAAATATTTTAACCCCAAATGTTAGGACTTACTAACTCCAAACTATTCCCGGAAGGATCACGAAAATAAATCGAAACTGAGCCATTCGGCCAGGTAACTTCCGATTCGATTGGGATCTGATTGTCAATCAGGAACTGTTTCCATTTATCCAGGTTACTTTCATCAATAGAAAATGCGATATGCCCATCCCCGTGACTGCCGTGAAGAGGAATAGGTTGATCTTCGACCTCTGTTTGTTCTTTTGATGTGTGATTCGGATTGAATATCAAAAGCATACTTCCGGCACAACGGAAAAAAATATGTCGGCCCGGCTCTTCCGATAGAAATTCAATACCCGGTAGTGCTGAGTAAAACGATTTAGCTTTCTCTAAATCTTCAGCATATAAACAGGTTTCAAGAATTCCTGATATTTTCATGGTTCAAATATTTTGATCTTTACGAAATCTCCCAACGATTCAAAAGAATTTTGAGAATGTTTTGCTCTTGCAGAAATCATAATATGATCTAAAAGATAGGAGTATAATTCTCAATTTTTGGACACGATTGTTGAAATAATTATAGTGAGATGCGAGCTGGCATCCAAAGTCTCTGGACATCATAATCGTATCTAATACCATTAGTTTTGTACGTGTTTAGCGATTTGTGGAACTGTAAATCACTTTAATAAATATTTTAGCAAAAGATTTTCCAACAGAGTCGGAGAAAAGATGAGTGAGTATATTTATTACCGTCTGCTTCAGCTGACGGCTACTAAATAAACAACAAAGTTGTGGCTTTAGCCACATTGTATGAATGAGGGTAATGAGCGTAAATCCGGTTCACGAGAAATGAGGGCTAAAGCCCAATTTATAATCTTGGACTCACCGTTGGCTGAAGCCAACGGTAATAGATCCGGGTCCAAGTGTAAATGGAAAGAGTATCTTTTTCAGCGAAAAAATACTCGTCATTAAAGATGGGTAAGAAGCATACTGAATCAAATCATTTATAATCAAGACTTTACCCGTGCCTCCACAATCTTATCGTACTCCTCGTCAAATGGTTCCCAAAGTTCAATTTTGGTTCCTTCGGGGTCGATGATATGAGCGAATAAACCGTACTCATACTCATCAATTTCACCCACAATTTCAACATCCTGATCTTTCAGTTGGTCAAGCAGTTCACGCAGATTATCAACCCGAAGGTTAATCATATACTCCTTTTCAGACGGCTTGAAATATTCAGTGGTATCAGAGAAAGGCCCCCAAACCGTAAATCCTTTTTGATCAGGATTTTGTGATTTTCTCCACTCAAAGTTGGTGCCGTACTTGTCGGTATTTAAACCAAGTTTCTCAGAATACCAGTCTCTGATTTTTTCGGGGTTTTTGCTTTTGAAGAAGATTCCTCCAATTCCGGTGACTTTTGCCATTGTAGTGGGGTTATGGGTTAAGATTGAAAGTCTCCTTTCAAAAGCGAGATTAAATCGGATTTTTTAACAACATCAAGAGTATGAATACATTTTACAGATTTGGTTTTATCAATATAATCTTGACAGTATTTCAATTCATTACCCTCAGCTGAAGCAAATGGCAATAGAAAAGATTGGAAATTGTCTTCATAGATCTACACAATTTTCAATCTTAATAATCCGCCGTTTAAATCACATTAATTTGTTGATGCCCAGTAAATCGTTCGGCCGAAGAAAATGGCATTTGCAAACAATTTATTCTGTCCAAACCAGAACGCCCTGAAGTTTGGATTATCTACAAAGCTGATGATGCGACCTCCACCGTGGCTGTCAACCACAATTGATGGCGTATTTCTGATCAATTCAAGGTTGAAATCAGAAATATATCCACTGGCGAGTGGATCTTCAGTCAGGGAAACGGGGACGGAAAAATGGTTTTCAGGCTGCTCATAAAATTGTGTTCCGCTTCGGAAAACATAGATCTCCTCATCATTATATCCATATCCTAATGGATGTGTTGTATCCAGTGCAGCGTTAAAAATTGTTCCACCAATGTACTGTGCACCACGGGCACTTGGCAGATCTGCATAACTTAAATCTTCACTGAATTCAAAGCGGCCGCTGTCCTGTTTTGCAGTAAGATTAACCAGATCCTGGTTGATGCCCCATTCGATTGCGCCTTCCTGGAGGATCAGCACACCATCGTTACGAATCCACTCCTTCAATTCGGAAATTGAGTTTTCAGAGAGGTCTCCATAACCGCCGTCTGACATAATGATGGTATTGTACCGGTCAAGATCAGCTGAACCGAATTCATCTTTCTCAATCATGGTGATCGGTATTTTGTAGCGCTGATCAAATTGATGCCAGGCTTCACCGACATCATAACTGCTTATTCCACTTCCAACGAGAATCGCAATCTCAGGTTTTTCAAGTGTTTCAATACTGGGACTTCCGAGATCCACACCGTTTACACTCAAGCCGCTGGTAACGTTATAGATGGTTACGCCATCTTCCTCGGATGCGGTTTGCAGTGTGCTGTAAATCTCACCGGCATCTACATCTTGTGTTCCAAGTGCAACGACAATAGATCCGTAATCAAACTCCATTGGTCCGTCCGGTGTTTCAACTGTGGTCGGTTTTTGAATCACTTTTGTTCGAACTCCCTTGTCTTGAAGCCGATACAATGTTCGGGGAGCGTAGTATTCATCCCAGGAGAATATATAAGCATAGTTACTCTCCCCGCCGATAATCTCACCGGAGGGCAGCTCAGGATTTTCAACCCGATTTCCTAACAGGTCGTTATCAAAATCACCGTCATCCAACTCGGCGTACGGCAGGTTGAAGGCGAAAGGAAGTGTCCACGTGGATACATCATAAAAAAGGCTGTCTGTAAATTCGGTGCGGGTTTCAAACATCGCTTCAATGAATTTATATTCGGCCTGATCGGTTGGAATCACCCAGGCACTACCCTGTCTGAACTCTTGCCCATTCACTTCAATATCTTCAGATAGTTCGTACATATCTACGTTATGTTTCGACAACAAATCCGCAAAGTGATAGTTTCTCCCCCGGTCATACGGATCACCAATTACAAATGCTTTGGCATCGGCACTGGATGCTTCTTCTCGAACATCACGGTAATAATCTCTTCGATATTCATGCAGGTCTGTTCGGAGGGCAACGGCTGCATCCACTGTAGAAAGTGCCGTGGTGAATTGATTGCGGATGGTGAACGGAAATTCCAGAACTCCGTGGTTCGTTTCCTGTGCATGGCCCCGGGAACTGGCCTGCTCAAACAAAATCCCGATGGTCCCAAACAGGTCGGGGTAAGTGGATCCTTTTCCATAGTAAAAATCATCAAAGGATTCTTCGGAGTAGTAGAGGCTCTGGATCTCGTCCAGCGCTTCAGCATGAAATTCAGCGATCTGCCCGGTCAAGTCCTGGTTGATTTGCGGCGTAAGAGGATGTGTTCGTGATGGAATGCCGGGCTGGAAAAAAAACGTGGAGTTCGATCCCATTTCGTGATGGTCCGTTAAAATATTGGGCCTCCATTCGTGGAACTTGGCAATTCGCCCGCGGCTTTCAGGGTGCTGAACAGGCATCCAGTCACGGTTCAAATCAAACCAGTAGTGATTAGTTCGACCGCTTGGCCATCGCTCGTTGTATTCGCGGTCGGCGGGATCGGTTGTAGTTGTAATGCTCTTGTGCATGTTTACCCATGTTGCAAATCTGTTCAGGCCGTCTGGGTTGAATGATGGATCAAGCAAAAGTACCGCATCGTCTAGAATCTCTTCAACTCTTTCCCCCTGGGCGGCGGCAAAATAGTATGCAGTAAGCAATGACGAATTCGATCCGCTTGGCTCATTGCCGTGAATGCTGTTCCCGATATTTACAACCACCGGCTGGTTTTCAATGTCCACATCGCCGGATTGATCCGGCTCGGTTAATGCCAGTTGATTCTCCTTAATCTCGTCAATTTGAGCATGATTTCCGGGCGAAGTGATTGTTAATATCAAAAGAGGCCGGTCTTCATATGACTTTGCATACTCTTCAATTGTCACACGATCAGACGCCTCTGCAATGGCATACATATAACTTACAAGTTTATCGTGGGTTACATGCCACTCACCGACCTGGTGACCAATCACTTCCTCCGGGGTCGGGATCGTCGGGTCAAGCTCTACATCATCAGGAAGGTAGTAATCCAGGTCTGCCTGTGAATAACCGGTGAATGGAATAATGAGCAAAAGGAGCAGGGATATGAATCTGTTTTTCATGGGTAAAGAATTCTTCTAGGCTTTAATTAAACACAGTTATAGTAACCAATTCGATTCAAATCTTTCAAACCGAATACGGAATTGATTTAAATAATTTGAGCTAAACATACTTTAAAAGATAAAACATTTCACTTTGAACCAAGACCAGACATGCATATATTATACTATATTTTTAGTATTAGTAACTTAGTATGTTTAGAAGATTTTGCTTGATCTCATTGATCGTCATTATGGGGGGTTGCACTCTGCTTCAAACCCCTCTCCGGGAGCAACTAAAACCGGTGGAGATGACCAAAGTAGAGGGCGGTACTTTTTTGATGGGAGACCTGTTTGAACGCGAAAATGATGACTCAAAACCACTGCACGAAGTAACACTGGATGATTTTTACATCGGTACGTACGAAGTGACCTATGAGCAGTATGATGCATTTGCCAAAGCTACTAAACGTCCACTGCCCGAAGATGATGACCGAGGCCGTGGAAACAGGGCTGTGATGAATGTCAATTGGTATGATGCACAAGCTTTTTGTAACGCTTATGGATATCGACTGCCGACTGAACAGGAGTGGGAATATGCAGCCCGTTCCGGCGGACTAAATCAGCTTTATGCCGGTACGTCCAACCCAGACAGCCTCAACAGATATGCACGGCACCTGGACAACAGCGGGCCATACGCCTACTTTGTTGGCACGAAAAAGCCTAATGATCTGGGATTATATGACATGAGCGGAAATGTATCGGAGTATATTGGGGATTATTACCCGTTTTACGAAACGAATCCCGATTCAATCGAATACTATCCGTTGGATGAGCGCGCCATGCGCGTAATTCGCGGCGGCAGTTTCAACAGCGAAGATGCTACTCTTCGAACATATTGGCGTGTAGGTGTATTAGCTGAACTGGAAGACCACACGATCGGTTTTCGCTGTGTAGTTTCTGATAATGACTAAAATCAGCTTGTTCGTAACAGTGTGAAAGAAAAGGTGCTTTAAAATTTTGCTTCATTTATTGAACCGCCGGGGCTGTTGGTAGCAGATAGATGAATCCAGGTCGATAAAAAAAAGCACTGCGCTCCCAGCGGTTAAAAATTAATAGATTTCTTACTCCTTTACACCAACACTTCGAATGGCATAGGGCATCGCTTCGAGACGTTCTTTTTGTATGGGCTGACCCGTTTCTACACAGATTCCATAATTGCCCGTCCCGATACGATCGAGCGCTACAGTAATTTTGTCCAGTTTTTCCTGGTTCTTGTCGATCGCCGTGAGGTAAGTCAATTTTGTGTCTTCTTGAGTGGCCAAATCCCCATGGTGGTGGTCCTGGGCAGACTTTTCATCATCAAAGTCGCTGTTAATATCTTCTAAACTCTCTTTTGCTTCCTTGATATTTTTTTCAGCTTCTTCTTTCTCCTCTAAAAGTTTTTTCTTGAAGTGTTCCAACTCCTCTTCGCTAAAAGGTGAATTTTCAACGGGTGTTTCTTTTGTAGCCATAAGTACATCTTTTTGTTCACATTCATTAATTATAATGGATTTGAGTTAAAAGACGTTTCAAAATGGATTTCTTAGGAAACAGATCAGCCCGAAGTCAGATAATCATAAATCATTTTAGAAACTTTTGACCCGATCTCTCGTCCTTCAACATTCTCAGGTACATTTTTGGATAGAAAAATCAGAACATAAGAAGAGCCGTCCGGAAGATATACGATGGCCGAATCGTGCTCGACACCTGTAATAGACCCGGTTTTATTGGCAATAACCACTTCATCGGGTAACTTAGCAGGGACGATATCCCGGTAATATTGATCTTTTAAAACCTCAATCATCTGCTGATCCATCTCCGGGTTCACAGCCGATCCTCTTGCCAGATGCTCCAGGATGATTCCAAGATCCCTGGCTGTTGTTCGATTGCTAAGACCCTTTTCAAACGCTTTCAGGTCTTCCACACCGCGTAATACTTTGATGCGTTCAGCTCCAAGTTCGCGCATGGTTTGAGTTGTTTCTTCAGCCCCGACGAGTTTGATTAGAATATTGGTTGCCAGGTTACTGCTGTATGTAATCATCGCATGATTGAGATCCCGAATGGTTGCCATCTCCCCAACCATCTTTTCAATGGGATCATTACTGTCGGGGCTTAGTGTCATCCGGAATTCAGAACCATCCACAATGCTGTAAAACTTGTTTTCCACTTTGATCGAATCATCCAGGCTGAGTTCTCCTTGTTCAACTCGTTTGAAAATCTCGATCATCACCGGTGTTTTCATCGTACTGGCTGCATGAAAAAGCGTGTCCTCGTTTATGGCAAAATGTTGTTCGTCTTCCTGCAGATGCTGAAACCAAACCGAGAATGTGCCTTCCTGTTCAGAGAGGTACTCTTCAATCTCGGATTTTAGAGTTACGATATCCGGATCGGTTTCATGGAAGCCTGAGATGAAGAGAAGAATTAGGAGGAAGAAGGAATGCATTGATTTGTTGGTGGTTGTTTGACTGTGGTTCGTTGCAAAGAAACAATATAACAGATTCAGATATGATTATAAGTTAGGTGCAACCTGGCAGAAGGATCGTGCTTTTCGCCCGAACTGTCGGGACTGCAAGAGTTGCCAAGCGTTAGTTAAAGTTACCTATGGTTTGAAGCTAAGCTCACCACAACTCTGACAGCTCCGACTACTCGGAGCGCTCAAACTCTCAGGTTGTTTGCCTACAGCCTTTCCAACCTCTCCCTCAATTTTTCCAAGCCAGCATTTCCGGGTGAGCCCAGATGCGTGTACTTCTTCAAAATCTCTTCGGCGGAAATATTCTCAACTTCTTCAGGGTGATCACCGATATGTCGGTAAGCTTCGCGGAATGTCATGCCTTTCTCTTTAACGAGATCGTAGGCGGCTTCAGCGGCAAAGATTTCAGAACTGCATGCTTCGGCCAGGTTCTCTTTGATCGGTTCCATATTTGTGATGAGCAACCCGGCTGCTTCCAGAAGCTGTTTGGTTTTATTCACGGCTTTAAGAACCGGTTCTTTACTGAGTTGCAGGTCCCTATGATATCCGCTGCCGAGATTTGTGGTGAGTATTTGAAGGGATGAAGCAAACCCAACCAATTCCGAATGACCACCCCGAAGAAGTTCAGCTACATCGGGATTTTTCTTTTGAGGCATGATGGACGAACCCGTACAAACAGAAGTATCTAAATCAAAATAGGGATAGGCTGAACTACTGAATTGGATCACATCGGAAGCAAATCGGTTTAAGACAGATGTCACACCGGAGAGATATTGTACAAACTGCAATTCGGTCCACCCACGGGAAAGTTGTGCAGTTGTTGAGCAGATCAGAGGTTCAGAAAATCCAAGATCCTCGGCCTCTTGTTCCCGGTCGATATCAAACGATGTACCAAACCCTGCGGCTGAACCAAGTGGTGACTTATCAACCAATGCTTCTATTCCCCCGGAAGATTCAGCTTGTAAAATCAGTATCTCTGCAAAGGCACCGGCCCACAATCCCACACTGCTTAACATTGCTTTTCGGGTATGAGTAAAACCCGGCATCGGGATACCCTGGTGAGCTTCAGCGAAATCTAAAATAGAACCGGCCACTTTCCGGGTTAAGCTTTTGATCTCTTTGAGCTGCTTTTTTTCATAGAGCCGAACGGCGGTTAAAACCTGGTCATTTCGGGATCGAGCCGTATGAATTTTCTTCCCGAGGTCTCCAAGTTTTTTAACAAGTGACAGTTCAATGGCGGTATGCATATCCTCATCCTCTATTCGGATCTCGAACTCGTTATTCTTCCAATCCTCGAGAATCTCGTGGAGAGCTGAAGTTAGTTTTTCGAGTTCTTTATCCGTCAGAATACCAATTTTGTTAAGTGCTTTGGCATGAGCCGTGGATCCCTGTATATCATAAGGAACAAGTTCCTGGTCAAGGATATAGTCATTCCCGACAGTAAATGCTTCTGCTTTTTTGGATGTGCTGGTTTCGGTCTCGGTGTTACTCTTCTGCCAGAGTTTGGGCATTGGCTTTTGTTCGTAGTTCGTGGTTTGTTGTTCGTTGTTTTTTCGTTACCAAAGTTAATTTCAAGATAAATGAAATTATCCGATTCTGATGCATAATAGCGCGAGCGTCTCGCTCGTGCTCAAAAGGGCACAGGGCACAAGCGAGGACGCTTGCGCCATCTTGAGTCGGTCATTGCGAGGAGGAACGGAGTGACTACGCGGCAATCTCCTAACTCTATGCCTGGGATTGCCGCGGTCATTTCATTCCCTCGCAATGACAACTCTTTTCACTTTTCACATTTGCCTTTTCACCTATTCAACAACCTCATCCTTAACAGTTTTCTTCAATTGATATGCCGTTTTTTGCGGCAGATTCCAAAGTTCAATAAACCCGGAAGATGCATTTTGATTAAATGCAGCCGACTTGTTGAAGGTCGCCAGGTTTTCATCAAACAAGGAATATGGTGATGAAAGTGCAACCACATCGCAATTTCCTTTGTACAACCGGACGGTCACTTTGCCGGTTACTTTTTTGTTCTGCTCGTTGATATACGCCCGGATATTATCCACAACCGGTTCAAAATATTTCGCCCCGTACACCAGGTAGGCCCATTTCTGGTCCATCATGGTTTTCAGCTCATTTTCTTCCCGGGTAGACACGAGCTGCTCAAGGTTTTTATGAGCCTGGATCAGAATATGTGCAGCCGGGTTTTCATAGACGCCCCGAACCTTCAGGCCAACCACTCGATCTTCAATCAAATGAAAAACACCAACGGCATGTTTACCACCAATCTCATTCAGCGTTTGGATAAGGTCTTTCGTCTCATGTTGAATCCCGTTTAAACTGATTGGCTCGCCGTTTTTAAATTCAATTTCAACGAGTTCCTCCTCATCGGGAGCATTTTTAGGAGTGTTGGCCCATTTTAAAATATTTTCGAGAGGCGGTATTAACTCAGGATTTTCAATCTCACCACCTTCGCCGGTATTGGCCCACATGTTTTCATCGTAGGAGTAAGGCGATTTTTTGGACTGATCGACCGGAATTCCATTCTCTTTTGCATAGGCAATCTCTTCTTCCCGTCCCATGCCCCATTCCCGAACCGGTGCAATAATTTTTAGTTCAGGGTTAAGCGTTGTGATATAACTTTCAAACCGCACCTGGTCATTCCCTTTGCCGGTACACCCGTGAGCGATCACTTCGCATCCAAATTCAGACGCAAATTGAACGGCAAGCTGTGAAATCATCACCCGCCCCAGCGGACACCCGAGAGCATAACCGCCCTGGTAATCGGCGTTGGCTTTAACGGCTTCGGTGCAGAGTTCGGCAAACTCCTCTTTTGCATCATAAACAATTACATCCTTCGCACCCAGTTTCAGGGCTTTTTCTTTGATGGCATCGAGGTTATCGGCTGTTTGTCCGATGTTGATGGTGAGTGCAATTACATCACAGTCGTATTCCTGCTGAATCCACTTCAGCATTACGCTTGTATCCAATCCACCCGAGTAGAGCAGCAGGCAGGTGTTAAAGGTTCCTTTTTCGGCTTCGTGGGAGGCTACTTTTTTATAGGTTGTTACTTTTTCCATGAGTTGTTTCTATTCAGTTTTAAAAAATTTTGATTTTTGAACCCTTGTCAAACCCCGAGCATTCGGGGCGTTAGTCAATGAAGTTGCTTGTTAAGTGATCATTTGAAATTTCGTTTCAAGCGAGTTGAGTGTATCTTCGCCTGTAAGAAGTGTTGGGTAGAGAAGAGCCGTAAAAGCCCCCTTCGATACAATCATTCGATTTTTTGCCTGTTGATAGACCCAGGAGTTTTCGTGGTCAATCACGTCATCAGTTACCTCAATGCCCCTGTGAGCAGGAAGACAGTGCATGAACCCGGCGTTCTCTTTCGTGAGTGAAAACAGATCTGCATTTACCTGGTAATCTTCAAAGTGTTTGATTTTATCTTCATACATATGCTCTTGTCCCATCGAAATGAATGTATCCGTGTAGAGTACATCTGCTTTCGCAACTGCTTCCTTCGGATCATTATTTATCGTAAAGGATCCACCGTATTTGGTCGATAATTGTGAAAAGTATTCGATCTTTTCCTCATCCCAGCCGTACTGTTCCGGCCCTGAAAAGGTTACGTGATGCCCAAAATAGAGCATTACTTCTGTAAGTGAATGTGCAACATTGTTTGCATCTCCTACAAATGTTAGTGAGACTTTTTGACCTTTCTCAAACTTTTGCTGAATGGTTAGAATATCGGCCAGTGCCTGCATGGGATGGTGGAGATCGCAAAGTGCATTTACGACCGGGATATCTCCGTACTCTTTCATTTTTTCGAGAGTGCTGTGAGAAAAAACCCGCGCGAAAATGGCATCGCACCATTGTGAGACGTTCTTCATGGCATCGAATAAAGATTCCCGAAAACTAAAGGGTACAGCTTTGCTGCTGGAGAACATCAGGTCACCGTCTATATCCACAATGTTTCCGCCGAGATGATTGATGGCTACCTCGGCCCCAACCTTGGTTCTGAGTGATGGCTTTTCAAATACAAAAGCTACGTTTTTTCCCTGGAGTATTTGTGGCGATTGCTCCTGCAACTGGACACTCAAATCAAGAATGCCTTGTACTTGAGAAGGATCTAATTCGCCGATGGTTAATAAATGTTTCATGATTATGGTTCGTTATGGTTGTAAATGGTTTGGGTTGAAGAACTTAGGGAGGAGGCACCGAGTAAAAATTTTTTCGTATGCACATAAAAAAACCCGCTCAGTCATTTTGAGCGGGCTTGCGATAAGTTCTTTAGTAGTCGGAACTACACACAGTTATCACACGCCCATTGGGCGGCGACGGCGAAGAGTTGCAAAAGTTTTGTGTGTATTTAATTTCATAGCTGAAAAGTCGGCGTATGAAAAATAAAAAGCAAATGTTTTTTTAAAGTATTGGGCAGGTAAACCCGCGAAGTTTATACTCACTATTATTTCCAGTTATAATGGTATCGCAAATGATTATAAGAAACTTCGCGGGTTTTCATTCCTGAAATCACGCATATGGCTGAAAAGATTGTATATTATAAATATTGAAGTTAAAAGAATTGTCTAAACCATGGAACCAAGGAAGTGAGATTTCACTTATTCTGATATGAGATCAAAAAAATTCTTATTGGCATCTATTCTTTTCCTGTCGGGCACGCTTTTAGCTTTGCAGGATTCAACTATGCAGAGTGATTCCTTGACAGTTGATGAATTAAGTGAACAACCATCAGTCAGTGTTATCCGGGTAGAGGGAACCATTGGCCCAACCGTCACGCAGTATATTACCCGAAGTATTCGGCAGTCCATTGAAAATGGGGATGAAGCACTCATCATTGAACTCGATACACCCGGCGGCCTTCTCGACTCAACACAGGATATTGTTCAGCAGATGCTCGGGACGGATCATCCAACCGTGGTTTATGTAACGCCAAGCGGTGCAAACGCTGGAAGCGCGGGAACCTTTATCACGTTAGCCGCTCATGTAGCAGCGATGGCACCGGCTACCAACATTGGTGCGGCTTCGCCGATTTCAATGGGTGGTGGAGAGATGGATACCGTTGCTCAGAAGAAGATCTTTAACTACTCCGAGAGTTTTATCGAGTCGATTGCTGATGAACGGGACCGAAATGCAGAGTGGGCTCGATCGGCCGTTCGAGACGGTGCTTCCATTTCATCAGATGAAGCTCTTGAACTGAATGTGATTGATATCCTGGCTGAAGACATCGATGATTTATTAGTTCAACTGGATGGTATGGAGGTAGGAGAACGGGTACTTAACACGCAAAACGCTACCATCAGCCAGATAGAGGAAACATTAGCTGAACAGTTCTTTAGTTTTTTGTTGAGGCCGGAAGTGATGCTGATTCTAACACTGGTTGCCATCTACGGGATTATTGGTGAGGTGACAAATCCCGGTGCAATTGTCCCGGGAGTATCCGGCGTGATAGCACTGATTCTCCTTCTTTATGGCGTTGCTGCCATGCCGATAAACCTGGCCGGTTTCCTGCTTATTGGATTGGCAATCATATTGTTTGTAGCAGAAGCGTTTACACCTGCATTCGGTATTTTGTTGACAGGGGGAGCGGTTTCGTTCTTCCTGGGAGCACTGATGCTTTTCCAGGATTTGCCGGATGAGATGCAAATATCGCTTTACTGGCTGGTTCCTGCTACTCTTTTAACTGTTGCTTTTTTTGCATGGATTGTAACATATGGAGTAAAATCACTTTTCAACCCACCACGCTCGGGATTGGAATCGACAATTGGTAAAACCGCAGAAGTAGTGGATACGATTCAACCCGATCAGGATGGGAGAGTATTTTTTGATGGCGAATATTGGACAGCCAAAAGTGAACATGAATTGGAAGAAGGTGAAACCTGCGAAATTATAGAATTCCAGGGATTGCGAGTTTTTGTAAAACCGACTGAGCAACAGAATATTGACGAAACAGAAAAAGTTTAATCAGACATAATCAAATAAACAAAGGAGCAATTTATGAATGATCCAGGATCTCTAACAAGCATGTTAGTTTGGGTGATAACCATCGTGATTTTCCTCTCGGTGTTCCTCCCCCAAATGTTTAAAATTTTAAGGGAGTATGAACGCGGGGTAATCTTTCGGCTCGGTAAATATCAAAGTACAAAAGGTCCGGGTTTCATTATCCTGATTCCATTTATAGATAAAATAGAGAGAGTGGACCTGCGGGTTCTTACCATAAATGTGGACAAACAGGAAGCGATTACCAAAGATAATGTTACCGTAAACGTAGATGCCATTACATTCTTCCGTGTGGTCGATGCCGAAAAAGCGGTGATCCAGGTAGAGCGATATATTGCAGCTACATCTATGCTGGCACAAACAACATTGAGGAGTGTAATTGGTCAGTTTGAACTGGATGAGATACTTGCTGAACGGGAAAAAATCAATAAGAAGATTCAGGATATCATTGACAAGCAAACAGACCCCTGGGGAGTTAAAGTGGTGTCTGTAGAGGTACGTGATGTGATTTTGCCCGAAAGCATGAAACGTGCAATGGCACGACAGGCCGAGTCTGAACGTGACAGACGTGCGAAAGTAATTAACGCGCAGGGTGAATTTGAAGCCGCCACGAAACTGGTTGAAGCTGGTCAAATGATCGAGAAAACACCGACAGCCCTTCAGCTTCGATTCCTTCAAACAATGAATGAAATCAGCGAAGAAAATGCCACTTTTGCATTCTTGCCGCTGCCAATGGACTTTCTTGAGTCTTTTCGACCGAAGAAAAAGGAATAAATAAATTTTACTAACCTGGCAGCGACCGAGAGGTCCTGCCTGCGTTGGGTTCCACTCGGTTTTAGATCTTACTCTAAGATAGCGCAAACGTCTTTGGTCGACGAAGCTTTAGCGTAGTTGAGCCTATCATAATTCAACATGCAGTAACGCGGGGGCTCAAGCGTGACGCTTGCGCCATTGTGAAAATTACTTTTTAGCTAATTGGAATAGAACCCATTTCAGATTTGAAATGGGTTTTTCTTTTTTTGGTCACTACACCTATTTTCTGATATAAATTTCTCTTTAAACCGGATCAAGAAAATGAGATTAATCCTATTTGTAACATCGGCATTAGCTCTTTTTTTAAGTGAGCTCAACTCAACCGTCCATGCTCAACAGTCAAAATGGTCTTTGGCGCTGCATGGCGGGGCGGGTGTAATTTCAAAAGATCTGCCCGATTCAATGAAGCAACTTTATTACGAGGGGTTAGAAGAGGCACTTTCTGTTGGTGAAGAGATATTGAGCGAAGGGGGCTCAGCACTTGAGGCTGTTGAGATGACAGTCAGATCTCTTGAAGATAATCCGCTGTTTAATGCCGGACGTGGTGCCGTCTATACAAACGAGGGTACACACGAACTGGATGCAGCCATCATGGATGGAAGTACACTGGCAGCGGGGGCTATTACCGGTGTAACAACGGTAAAGAACCCAATATCACTGGCCCGAAATGTAATGACCGATTCCCGTCATGTCTTATTTTCAGGAGCCGGCGCTGAGACGTTTGCGGATCAAACCGGGGTCGAAAGGGTTGACAACTCTTATTACGACACGAAACGTCGATACGAACAATGGAAGCGGGCTCAGCAGCAATCAAACCTTGGAAAAGAAAATGTTATTCCCGATGAATATAAATATGGAACAGTCGGGGCGGTTGCACTGGATAAGGACGGTAAATTGGCAGCGGCAACATCCACAGGTGGCATGACCAATAAACGATTCGGCCGCGTCGGAGATGTACCGATCATTGGATCGGGGACATTTGCGAATCACGTTGCCGCAATTTCGGCAACGGGGTGGGGAGAGCAGATCATGAAAAATGTATCAGCCAATACGATTGCTAACTATATGGAGTTCAACGGCTCAACACTCGAAGAAGCGATGGATTTTGTGTTGACCGAGAGGCTCAATCCGGGGGATGCAGGGTTTATTGGTGTGGATCATGAAGGGAATATTTCTATGCAGATGAATACTGTTGGGATGTTCCGTGGATCCATAGATTCGCACGGAAACCGCACAGTGATGATCTGGGAAAATGAATGAATGTGGCAATAGTCCCCCTGAGTAGCAATCTGCGCTCAATTTGTTAACAGTAATTTAATTTACAGTGCAGAAAATTATCTGCATTTTACTAAACTGTTTATCATATACGTAGTTATAGTCGATAGATGACGTATTCCTTTTTTGATTTTCTACAACTTATTGGAGCTCTCGGGATTTTCATTTTTGGAATGAAAATCTTTAGTGATGGATTGCAAAAAGTTGCAGGTTCTCGCCTGCGATCCATTCTCAAAGGAATGACAACCAGTCGTTTCAGGGGATTATTAACCGGTTTTGGGGTCACATCTATTACCCAGTCTTCATCTACAACCACAGTGATGGTGGTAAGTTTTGTAAATGCAGGATTGATTACCCTGTTGGAATCCACCGGAGTGATTATGGGGGCCAACATCGGGACTACAGTTACGGCCTGGATGGTATCCATATTTGGTTTTAAGATGAGTATCACCCCGGTCGCTATAAGCATGATTGGTTTATTCTTCCCATTCATGTTTTTCGGGAAAAAGAAGCTGCAAAACCTCGCCGAAGCGATGATAGGCTTCGGTATTTTGTTTATTGGGCTTGAATTTATAAAGTCCGGTGTGCCGAACATCCAGGAGAATCCCGAGATGTTTGCTATGCTCGATTCGTTCACTGAGTTCGGATTTCTCTCCATTGTACTCTTTGTCATTATTGGTACTGCACTAACGCTTGTTACGCAATCATCTTCCGCGGCGATGGCTATTACGCTTGTAATGCTTTTTGAGGGGTGGATCAACTTCCCGATTGCGGCAGCTATGATTTTAGGTGAAAATATCGGTACAACGGTTACAGCAAATCTCGCTGCTATTGTTGGAAATGTACATGCAAAACGGGCTGCGAGGTTCCACTTCATCTTCAATGCGTTCGGGGTGGTGTGGATGCTATTCCTGATTCATCCGTTTTTGAATGGAATAGATTTTACCATGCAATATTTTGATCCAACTGCAGGATCTATTTTTGGTGATTCACAAGCGGCACGGGCATCTGCTACTCTTGGACTCTCACTGTTTCATACCGTTTTTAATGTTGTAAATGTTATACTTTTGATTGGGTTTGTACCTCAGATAGTGAGTTTTGTTGAGCGAATGCAGAAAGCCGACAAGAGCGACATGGCCTTTCGCCTGCAGTATATATCTTCCGGAATGATGTCGTCTCCCGAACTTTCTATTGCACAAGCTCACAAAGAGATTGAACTGTTCGGTAAGCTGATTGAAAAAATCCATTACAGCTTTTCGGGTCTGTTCTTCAGGAAACAGAAAAAACAGGAGAAATTTCTGAAGAAGATCGAGAAACGCGAACAGATAACAGACAATATTGAGCTCGAGGTGTCTGATTATCTTACCAAAATATCCAGCGATACGCTTTCTGATGAGGCAACAATCCGTATTCGATCGATGCACAGCATGATTAACGATCTTGAGCGGATTGGCGATCTCTATTTCCAGATGTCAAAAACATTTGAGGATATGATGGAGCTTGAAGTTGCACTCCCCAAAGAAGCGGTTATGGAGGTCAGTGATTACCTGGATACGGTTCTGAAAGCGATCAAGTTGATGCGCAAAAACATGGAAAATGTAAACGGCGAGTTAAATGTAGATCTTGAAGCTGCTATTGAGCTGGAGAATAAGATCAATGAAACCCGCGACGAAATGAAAGATGCGCACTACCGGCGCCTTGAGCAAGGCATTTACACATCACAGGCGGGTGTCATTTTCCTCGATTACATTACAAGGCTTGAAAAAATCGGAGATCATATCTTTAACATCCAGGAAGCACTTGCCGGTAAAAAACTCAAAACCCACTCTGAAATGTTAGTGGGCCGTTAGTTTTGTAGAATAGATTACTCAGATGATTTAGATTTTTTCTGAGCAGATCTGTCTTTCCGTTTCTCTTGTAATTTCCCTGAATAAAAAAGAGTCATTCGATGAGTATATTCTGTAGAATCAAGGTTATGCCAATTCACTCATCGGATGACTCAGTAAATCAATTCATAGCTGTCCAAAACGTTTCTTAAGTTGGAAAGAATCTTTGTTTTTCGAATGTATGATCAGATTTGGCGGTTTTTTCTAAATTCAACCCCTGCTTGAATAAACCTGGAACTGTCTCAGGCTTTCAGCCTGCCGGCAGGAATTGGTTCTTCCACCCAGGGCGAGGCCCTGGGCTGTGATGTTTCAGGCTGAAAGCCTGTTATAACGTAGCTTGGGGCAACGCCCCAAGTCTACATGCGGAATCCTGCAAGCAGGCTGAAAGCCTGAGACAGACTCTACGTCTTCTGATTTCAAAAACGGTTTGGACAGATATGAAATCAATTGGTTCAGCAGCCCCATAAAGTATTTGAGAGACGATAGTTCGGCTGCTGAAATGAAACAAATTAATATTCCCTTAATCTTAGCGTAACGGCAATTTCATAACGTTAATGTGTAGTTCATTTTTGCAGATAAGGGGTATTCATATGCCGTCAAAATTGCAAGTCAAGAAATCACTTCTCACCACTTACTACCAGTTCATAGAGCTCATTAAGCAGGAACGTCTTTTCCTGATTGTAATTGGAATTAGTTTTTTTGCAGCCGGTTTCGCTTATGAATATGCAAAAATAGCCATGTGGCTAGGGTTCATGTTTGCAGCTTATTCTGCTATTGCGAATGACAGTATTCAAACCATCGGTACCTTTCTTTCCTCAAATTCCGATAAAAAATGGTATACACTTTGGCTCTACATTGGTGGCATTTTCCTGGCAACCGTATCCTATAGCTGGTTTACATACAGCGGAGATGTAAGTCACCAGAGGCTCGCAACTGATGCTCTCGCCGAGGCACCAACCAGTTTTACTTTTTTACAGATTGCAGCCCCCATTTTCCTGTTGATTATCACGCGGCTGAGAATGCCTGTATCTACCACCTTTTTGATTCTTAGCTGCTTCTCTGCCGATCTTTCCGGTATCATTGATATGCTCGGTAAAAGTATGTTGGGCTATATAACCGCCTTTACGGTGGGTATAATCGTTTGGGTATTCGTTTCCCGCTGGATCAGTTCCCATTTTGTGGGTGAACCAAAACCTTATTGGGGCGTCATACAATGGATCACTTCGGGAACTTTATGGTCGGTTTGGGTAATGCAGGATATTGCTAACGTAGCCGTTTATCTTCCAAGAAGTTTAAATACCTATCAATTCCTGGGGTTTGTATCCTTTATATTTGCAGGACTTGGTGTCTTATTTTACCTGCGGGGTGATAAGATCCAGGAGATTGTGACAGAAAAATCACACACTACAGACGTCCGTTCAGCAACCATCATCGACTTTATTTATGCAATACTTCTCTTCTTTTTTAAAGAACTCAGCAACATTCCAATGAGTACCACCTGGGTGTTTATTGGCCTCCTGGCAGGACGCGAAATTGCTATGAGCATGATGGACCAGGACGGATTTGGCAAATCTTATAAGAGAACATTTAAGCTCGTGCGAAGAGATATTCTTTATGCAGCGATCGGCCTGATTGTTTCGATCATCCTGGCCGTTGCCATCAACCCGGATATCAATGCCGAGATCATGCAAATGATTGGGATGTAGTTTTTCCTCAATGTTTCTTTTTAAATCGGTTAAGGGATATATCTATCTTCTGATAAAAAAGAAATGGATGAAAATCTCTCTTCTGTTGTTGTGAGCTCTTTTCATTCCAAATAGTGCATGTATCAAATATTAAGAGGAAAGATTCACGCACCTCACTAATGAGTAGTCATGATAATTGGAATTCAAAGCTAAGATATTATGAAGTTCATGCATTTCCGATGGTTGTATAAAACCCTGGTATTTCTAATCATTTTTTCAGCATGCAGCGAGAATAGTCCCACATCGTCTGATGAATCTGAAGAGCCCAATGAGGAACCCGTAGAGGTAGACGCTACCGTTTCGGTGGATACCAATCAAACAGGTCAAACCATGGTTGGTTTTGGTGGAGCATTGACATGGAACTCTGTTAGAATTACAAACAGCAGTAAAAGAGATGAGATCATAGATATTATTGTGGATGACCTGGGGGTGGATATGATACGGTTAAAAAACTGGTATTACCCGGTCGGTTACCCAGATAATAAAGAACCTGACCAGATGGTGATCGGATGGCATAAACCTCTTTTTGATGCCACAAACGAGTTATATGATTTGATAACCAGCAGAAACCCGGATATTAAGATACTATTCAGTTCATGGGGTCCGCATAACACATTAAAAAGTAATGACTTTTTGTTCCGCGGTACATTAAAAAAGCAGGATGGTGAATTTATGTACGACGAGTTCGCCACTTATTGGGAAGATATTCTGAACCATATCTCATTTGTACCGGACTATTTGAGTATTCAAAATGAACCCACCTGGGTGGCTGATTGGGAAACCTGCGAATGGAGGCCCGCCGAAACAGAAGATTTTCCAAGCTATGAGATCGCTTTTGATAAAGTCGCTGAAAAGCTTAGCTCCTTTGCCAATCCACCGGTTATGGTAGGCCCTGAATCGGCCAATCTAAGTTTTGAAGGATTTGATGCTTTTGCAATAGAACTGCAGGACAATCCCAAGTTAGGGGTCTATGGATATCATCCCTATAACTTTCGAGATGACAGCCCATTAACAGAGATCCGGGCTACACTGAGGGAGCTGGGTGAAAATTTCAGCGACAAACCCCGATTTATGACTGAGTATGATGGGTTGGAATGGATGAAGTCCGCTCAGTTCATCAACAGTACGTTAAGGGAGGCGAATACATCAGCATATTTATACTGGGCACTCATGTGGGATGAAAATAACGAGCACGCAATGATACAGGTTGACGAAGAGGGCAATTATGAATTAACCAAGTATTATCATTTGATGAAACATTATTCAAAATTTGTGGACGAGGGTTATATACGGGTTGAAGTATCATCAGATGAAACTTCGCTGGATCAAATAGCCTTCATGAACGAAGATGGAAGTGAACTAACCGTGATTACCGTAAATCCATCAAACAGTGCAATGGAAGTGAGATTCCGGGTTGAGGGCAAATCTATTACCCAGAGCAGCTCCTACCAAAGTTTAGAAAATGAGCCTTTTTATTCGATTGATAAAAAAGGAGTAGCGGTTTTTACGATTGAAGGGTCGTCAATTACCACAACCGTTTTAAGTCTTAATTGATTTTTGCTCGAAACCACCTCGGCAAATGGAAGAGTTTTAAAAAGTGTACGATACTCAGTCTTTTTTATCACGAAGCTTATGAATTGCGTATGCACCTCCTGCACCTGCCAATAATATCAAGCCTCCATCGATAGGATTTTGAGCCGGTTTTGACGGAGGCGGCGGTGGAGTTTGAGAATACACCACATCTACTGATATAATGAGAGAGATAATAATTAGTGAAATAAAAATGACCCACAAAAAAGCGTTATTCATAATGTTGGAATTAGGGATTGAATTAATTAATAGAGCTAAAAAATGAAGTCAATCGGTTTAAGTATTGGTACTATTTGATTACAGTTAATTTTCTTGAGAGAACCCGGTTCGCTGTTTGAAGCCGGTACATATAAACACCGCTAGAGAGATTTTCAGCATCAAAGGTCACGCTATGGGTACCTGAGGATACCGTTTCATTCACCAGTGTGGTGATCAGCTTGCCCGTCAGGTCGTACACCTCTAACAGAACATCACTTTGCTGCGGAATAGAATAGCTGATCTGTGTGGTTGGATTGAACGGGTTTGGATAATTTTGGTTGAGCTGAACTTGCGAAGGCGTTTCACCATCCCCCGGATTTTGTACAGCACTTGCATGCTGAATGATAAAGCGGTCTTCTGTTGAGGTTACTTTTGCCTTTTTAGGCTTAAACTTGGCCGCCAGTTCCTGCCCGGTTGCACCACATCGCAACGGATCGGGGTTAACCTTGGCCGCCTGCCGGACCTCAAACTCATATTCAAACTCTTCATTCAGCGGAAGTGTTACATTCTCCTGGGTGTCCGTGAAAACAAGTTCGCTGCCAATCAGGTTAGACTCTGTAATTTTAAGTTTATATGTACCCGGAAGCGTAGTTTCAAGATTTAGTGGGATGATTGTTTGCTCGTCATTTGGGAAATGACCGATATCAAAAAGTTCATCACTTTTTCGGGTAGAGAGCATGGAAAAATTCTCGGAAAACGGTTCCAGTTCGTAAGCATCTCTATTTGTGCGTTGCGTACTGCCGTGATCTGAGAGCGTTATCCAGGCACTGTTATATGTTTGTTCTCCTTCAACGTATAAACGAATATAATCTTCTTGCTGAACATTGTTATTCTTACCATAAAAAAACCATTCATCCTCAGTGCCATCATCGGGATCGAACGTTAAACTACCACGATCATCTTCTTCAAAAGTAACTTGTCTGTTAGTAGTGGTTGCATCGTTTTGAACAAAAAATCCCTGAAAAGGAGCTATTCTTCCATCTTCAATATCTCCATACGTACCATCAGTGGTTCTCCAACCACCAATATTGCCATTTGTAGGTCCGGGTGAATCACTACCGGTTGAAGGTTCACTTGTTGCCCAATTTCGATCATAAACATAGGCCACATTTTGAATGCCATCTGTACCTGTATTACCAGTAAATTCGCTGAATATAAGTGGAGCTCCAAAAGGGTTTCCCAATAATGTCCATCCTTCATCATTTGAGTTCAGCTCACCAGTATTTTCAGGATTAGATTCACTATCTGTAATTGTAATTGGACCGGTATTTTCAATCCCTTCTACGGTAAGTTCTTTTGGAAAACCTGTCCCGCCGGGTGCATCAAAATTATCATCATCAAATACACTTACTAAAAATCCAGTTCCGGGGGGGGCTGTGGTATTTAAATCAAGTTCATTTCCATCAAAGAAATCTGTTGTCCAACCGGATGTTGAATTCCCTGTTTCGCTGTTATCCCATAGAAAAACATTAGATTCACTTGCACTTAAAGTGGGAGCATCAGAATTAGCTAAACCCTGCGTCCAAATTGGTTCGAGAATATCGGAATAGGTGGTTCCCTGGAATGGTGAAGAGGAGAGCATGCGCCAGCAATCGCCGTTTAGTAAGAGGGTGCCTGGATTGCGAAAACCTAAAATTGAACCATCTGCGTATGTGGATTTTAGATCCACATCAAATCCAAAAATTTCTGTTGATCCTGTATTATGCAAAGAGGATTCATACAAAATCAGCCATTGTTCTTGAGTATCATTTGCATCTTCAGAGCTTGTAATAGTTGTATTCCAAGAATAAAGATCTGGTTTTGAGATGCCGGTTATTTGAACCTGATCTCCAACAATATCTCCATTAATGTCTAATGCATGTGATGCAATTTCACTGTTGCCCCACCTTTCCGTAACCAAAATTAATTGATCGGGATCAATAGCGATGGGATCTCCTACAGCGTCGATGAAATTAAAGGCAAAAAAGAATTTAAAAGGATCAGTATCTCCATCCAAAGCATTGCCGTCGACTGTCCAATAAGATCGTAAGTCTGGCACGGAGACAACATTTGTCAATTCTGTCGTGTAATTTGTATTAAATGTTGCACCTGAAGTGTTATCACTCTTGTATTCGATTGTATTATCATTATTAATCACTCGAACTTGATTGGCATCAGGGGTTAAATCAACATCAATGATATCATTGTAGTCAATAATTTCAACTTCATTTCTCTCAGGAAAAACATCTATCGAATTATCACAGGCAGCGTTGTCTGGATCGTATGTAATTTTATATATATCTACAGGGTCTGTGCCGGGATTCGAAAATGGTGAGCTAGGCAGATAACTATCATCTCCAGAACTGTTCTGTGTATAAAATTCACCTCCGATTTCATAAGTCACAGAACATATCTCCAAACTATTTGTATTACTGTTAATTGTGACTTGGGCAACTATTATTTGTATGGGAGAAAATAGAAGAGCAAGGCAAAATAGAAGTGATTTAATTTCAAAAAAGTTGTAAAACAGCCGATTATTCATATTCAAAAACCATTTTTTGCAAGAATGCTTCTAAATGAAAGCTAAATTTTAAAGCAATGAATATGCGAGATATGCGGCTAAGTTTCGTTTATATTAGAGCATTATAACGTTAGATTTTTTTTAAATGAATTGTTATGGAATTTGTTCTAATAAATTATAAAATAGATACACGATTAGGGATAAAATATCATACATGTTTTATTTGCACTTTTTTTAGAGGTCTTTGAAATACCCTGGATCGACTTCCCCGACGGTTCCTGTTGCGTGGACACAAGTGATCGTTATAGTCTTTATTTGGATTTGAATCACCAACGGTTTTCAGCAGATCCCTGCGCCGAGAGAATGATTGTAAATGGCACAAGTTCCAAGCTTGCGCCAGTGAGACGATGTGATGCGGCGGGCGTAGAATACACGGAAAGATCTCATTGATAACCAATAATGACAGGATACAGCAAGAAGACTTTCATCATGTACATTTGATTGATTTTGAAGATGTGTCCACACGACAGGAGAGTTCAGGACAGGCTGCTCTGCTTCGTTGTCTTGTGCCTGACGAAAAGCTCAGTAGGACATCAGAGAGCAATGAGGCGGGACGATCCCAAATATCGGGAATAACAAATTGTTGGTCCTCTAAAGCCCTCATTTAATCACTGTCAGCTTCCGGGTTAGGACAGTTGAACCTGATCGCAAACTGTACAAATAAACGCCGCTGGAAAGATTGCTGGCATTGAAGGGAACGGTGTAATTGCTCTCCAACACCGTTTGGTTCTGAAAGGTCGCTTTATCAAAATCCTAAATTTTGAAAAGCCTTTAAGCCATTAAGATGTCGAGAGATCACCACCCTCATTCCGAATACCAACATTCAACGGCCGATTGTCGTCACCGGCAAGGTGAATGGTTTGTGTTGGGAATGCAAATTCAATGCCCTCGTCGTTGAATCGCTTCAGAATCTCCATATTCACATATTCTGTAAATTCCATGTACTTCCAGTAATCCGGCGGGTGATACCAGTAGAAGCATTTGATGTTCAGAGAGTGGGAGGCCATCTCATCGAAGATGACACGGGGCGGGTAATTTTCATCCATTCCCTCGTGATTATCCAGAATTTCTTTCAGGATGTCGATAGCCCGCTGAACTTTTTCGGGTGTAGTATCATAGGTAATGGTTACACTGAACACACGGCGAATGTAGGGACGCCGGGTGATATTGTGAATAGTTGAATTGGCAAGATTTCCATTAGGAGCCGTTAGCAGATGGCCGTCAAGTGTGCGTACTTTGGTTGTGCGAACCCCCACTTCTTCAACAACACCGGTTTTTCCGTCAAGGGTAATAAGCTCGCCGACATTGAAGGGTTTGTCAGCAAAAATGAGTATCGATCCAAAAAAGTTTTTGATGGTATCCTGTGCAGCTAAACCTAACGCCAAACCGCCAATACCAATACCGGTGAGTATGCTGGTAATCGGTTGATCACTTAATGTTTGAGCTATTTGCAGCAGTACCAAAATTACAACGACAACACGCAATGATTTTCCGGCCAAAGGCATCAGCATATCATCGATGGTGTCGGGATCATCATCTACAAATTTGTTGAGCCAGATATCCAACACCTCAATCTGGCGATAAACGAGAAGGCCAATGGCGAGAACAATTAAAACCTCGACAGAGGTGAAAACCAGTCCTGAAAATGCTTCGGGGATCTCAAGAAAAAAGATGCCCACCCTCAAACCAAGGGCAAAAAGAAGAAATGTTACCGACTTGGATGCCGCCATTGCAGCGACAGACAAAATATTACTTCCTGATTCATTCAGCTTAGAGCTGGATTTGGAGAGTACATACTTCAAGGTTTTACCCAATAGAAAAGATACCAGGATGATAAACGTAAGAAGGCCAATCCTCCAAAGTTCGTTACCCACAAATACGTATTCTGATGATTGATTAATCAGGTCTTCCATAATTATTCCTTAATTGTTTAAGCCGTTGTAAAGTGTGTTGAGAAGCTCCTCGCCAAGATTACTGCTGTACTCCCAGAACATCGCACCGCCCAACCCCCGGGCCTTGATATAATCCGTTTTAATTCGGAGTGATTGTTCGTCGTCGTACACATAGATGGTTTTCGTTTCGGGATTCCAGAGATAGGGAGCCTGGGCTTCATCATCCCAGTATCGGGTAAATCCATTTTTGTTGATCATTTCGTCTCTCAATCTGTCGAATCCGGCTGAACCCCGTTCATCACCGCCTGTCCATTGATAAAGGCCGTTGTTTTCGGTTCGAACATCTGACCAGGCTCGTCCATAAAACGGAACGCCAAGCACAAGTTTGCCGGACGGAATTCCTGCATCAATGTGCCACTGAACAGATTGATCGGCAGAAGGCCCCGTAAAATGGATGCTTTGCGATGGATAGAGATTTGAGTGGTGGCCGGCAATCGGCGATCCACCGGTATGAAAATCATAGGTCATAATGTTGATGAAATCCAGGTACTGATGCGCTTTGTGCATCTCGGTGTGTTCCAGGTAATTTTTACTGGCACCGGTGGCTATGGTCAGCAGGTAAGGATTTTCTTCTCTGCGGTCTAACTCTGTTTGCCTGTCGAGATGTTCACGCAAGACCTTTAACATGAGCGTGAAATTTTGTTTGTCTACAGAGCGGTAAACATTTCCCGCGCCCGACAAACCGGGATATTCCCAATCCAGGTCAACGCCGTCGAGATTAAATTTTTTCATGTATTCAACCGCACTTTCAGCGAATAACTCCCTGGACTCTTCAGTGAGGGCAGCATCAGAAAAGTAAGTGGAACGAGACCAACCTCCTACCGAAACAAGGATCTTCAAATCCGGATTTTCGGCCTTCAGCGAATCCAACATCTGGTAGTTGTAATCATCATTTTCAAGGTATGAAGAAACCTTGCCATCCTGGATATCGGCGAAGGCATAGTTGATATGGGTCAGTTTTTGAGCATCAATCATGTCGGTGGACCAATCATGCCAACCCGCTACATACCCGACAATCTTATAATCATCATTACTGCTTTGGCCAAAAAGTTGAGTGGTAGTGAGCAGTAAAATGATGCTCGTGATGCATAGTAAAATCGATCTGTTCATTTACAGGCTGTTCGTTCGTTGAGGATTGATAGCATAAGTTCCGAATCTTCATCTACAATGGAAAAAATTTTCACGATATTTGAGTAATTAAATGAACCTGTTGTACGGTTTTAGCTCAAAATAAACTTGAAAACATGCAAAAGGTTTTGGCATCCTGTCGCTTTCTTCACGAAATAATCGTTGTCAGGTCCTGGAGACGCTGAAAGGTTGTTTTTAAAACTGTAATATGAATTATAGTGTTAATCTTGTCTACTTAGAAAAAATGATTCAAGACAAACTAAGAGAACTCGAACAAAGTTCTTCAAAGTTGAACTCAAATCTTACGGAAAGATCTCACCTGCAACAAGCAGCTATTGAGTATGCCAACCGTTTTTATGAATCTCAGCCCGAAGAAAAAGCCTACCGGGAGTTTAACGAATCTGTTAAAAACCTGTTAAATGAGCCGATCGACGAGGAAGCCGGTGAGGTGGAAGTGATTCTCCGGGAGCTCGAAAATGGGGTGGTTCGGCCGGGACTCAATACCGTATCGGGCCGGCATTTCGGTTATATTCCGGGTGGAG
The DNA here is from genome assembly GCF_022012475.1 of Rhodohalobacter sulfatireducens. Lineage (GTDB taxonomy): Bacteria > Bacteroidota > Rhodothermia > Balneolales > Balneolaceae > Rhodohalobacter > Rhodohalobacter sulfatireducens. The sequence continues at coordinate 20,688 of NZ_JAKLWS010000029.1, read as the reverse complement.
GACTGGCATCTTCGGCAATAGGTGATTTTTTAGCTGCTGTTACGAATCGGTATGCGGGAGTTTATGCTTCATCACCGGGGGCTGTAGTGGTTGAAACGAGGCTCATCAACTGGATGAGTGATTTGGTGGGTTACGGAGAGGGTTCAGGCGGGTATTTGTCATCCGGTGGGAGTCATGCCAATCTCACCGCTTTAGTCACAGCAAGAGACAGCGCTGAATTAAAAGCAGCGGACTATTCAAAAGCTGTGATTTATCTCACCCAACAAACGCACCACTGTGTGGACCGGGCGTTGAATATCGCGGGTATGAAAGAATCTAAGCGCAGGTACATTCCGATGGATGATAGGTTTCGGATGATTCCGTCGGAACTTGTAAGAAGCATTGAACAAGACCGAAATGATGGTTTGATACCGTGGGTGGTTGTGGCGTCTGCCGGATCAACCGATACCGGTGCAATTGATCCTTTAGATAAGATTGGCGGCATTGCAAGAGAAAACGGTCTATGGTACCACGTGGATGCAGCGTATGGTGGTTTTTTTATACTGACAGATGACGGAAAGGAAAAGTTAAAGGGCATCGAAAAATCAGACTCGGTTGTGATGGATCCCCATAAAGGCCTTTTCCTGCCTTATGGTACCGGCGCGTTGATTGTGAAAGATGTGAAGAAACTGGCCGAAGCTCATCGGTTTAGTGCCAACTATATGAAAGATGCAGATGTAAAGTCGGGAATCTATTCTCCTGCTGAGATATCACCGGAATTGAGTAAACATTTTCGGGGGCTTAGGATGTGGCTTCCTTTAAAGCTTCACGGAGTGAAACGGTTTCGGGATGCACTGGAGGAAAAGCAGTTGTTAGCCCGGTATCTTTGGGAAAAGATGAAGACGGTGGATGATATTGAAGTTGGTCCTGAGCCGCAATTGAGCATCTTTATGTTTCGATGGAATCCGGAAAGCGGGGAATCGAATGTATTAAACAGGGAGCTTCATAAATCCTTACTCAAAGAGGGGCGGTTCTTTCTCTCAACGACGGAAGTAGATGGAAGATTCTTTTTTCGTGTAGCGATACTCTCCGTGCGAACTCACCAACGTGAGGTGGATGAGTTGTTGAGTACGATTCAGGAAAAAATAAAAGTGATCAAACCGAATGATGGCTCTGCCTGAGTCTCTTCACGTTTAACAGTTGAAATCTATCTGCTGTAAATTCAGATTTTTCAGGGTGGTGATTCTGAGTATATGGAGAAGCTCAAAAACTACTGTTACGCGTTTACCAGTGATGACCCTTCAAGTGGCGGGGATAAGAGCCCTTAACTACTCAATAACGTGAATAACCGAGGTGCCCTCTCACAACTCTTCCCGGAAGGCTAACTTTGGGAAAGGAACTTCGCTCCGTTTCGTACTATTGAAGGTTGTTTGATTTGAGCCTCCTTGAGAGTCCGCAGGACCTCCAAGAGTGACGGGGGATAGAGATATTACCGGTAAACGCGTTACTGCAGAATTCGAATAGTTGCTACAATCGGCATATGATCGGAGTAGCCAACATTCAGTACCTCGATATCTATAATTTCAACCTGTGTGATTGACTTTCGCAGGGCGAACATGTAATCGATCCGGCGGGTGGGATTTTCGTAGGAGATGGTTGGTTCGGCAGATCCGGTCCTTTTTGCAATATCAACCCAATCATTTTCGAGTGTTTGATAGGGCACCGAACCGGGTACAAAATTCAGATCACCCACAAGAACAGATGGTTGACCTGTATCACTAAAAACTTCATTAATTTTTTCAACCTGGGCTACCCTGTTTTCATCAAATTGATGACAAAGATGTGTGCCGGCAAATAGAAATCTATTGCCATTCGGCAGCTTTGATTCGGCAATTAACATCGCGCGATCTTCTCCGCCTCTTGGAATGGGCAACATCACGTTTCGAACCTGAACAGGCTCGCGAGAGAGAATTCCTTCACCATAACCGCCGCCGTCAAAGTCGATCGCTTTTCCAAAGTATCCATACATGCCGGTCATATCGGCCAATTCCCGTACCAAATTTTGAGGGACTCCATCATTTAGCGAAGCAGATCTTCCGGTCAGGCTGTCCACTTCCTGGAGGGCTACAAAGTCTGGCTGAATCTTTTGAATCAAATCAGCGATATCTTCAAGATTACTGGTGCCCGGTTTGGAAGGATTCTCCCCGTGATAAATATTGTAGGTCATCAGTTTGAACTCCGTCTGCGCTGAACAGTTTTGGTACAGAGTCAATGTTAGTATTAGGCCGAGGACTACTTTGAAAGTGGAAACAAAGGGATGTGATAGATTCATGAATCTAAATCAGTGAGATATAATGGCAACCTTTATAATATGAATAGAAAGATCATAAGATGAGCAAAAAAATATCTAAGAAGAAGTTCTCTTAGTTACTCAAAGCCTAACTGAAAACGATCTCGAAGCTCCTGGACGTAAATTCCAATATCATTTCGCAGCTCAAAGAGGCGCTCGTGAAAGATGGAATATTCCCTGGAGTTAATGAAGGGTTGCTTTTTGATATAGTGCATATGGCTCAATGCAGCATTGGCACTGTAAAGAGCTTTTTTCGTGTAGGCGATATTGCCACCCAATACGTCCTGTTCGAATCCAAACGAATAACCACCTGCAAGTTTGGCTGTTATCTTCAGCACATTTGTGATGTATTCATGTACATGTTTGTTTTGCATCTGCCGGGGAATCATTTCAGCCCATTTCAGAACATCAACGGCATATGTTCTTGCATCCTGGTAGATCTCAAGATTTTCGATAGATCCATAATCGGAGAGGGTAAAATCATCACTTAGTTCTTTCCAATCCTCTCCGTAGTCGAGATCCTCTTCATCCTCCTCCTCATCATTGTAAAATGGAAAGGTCGAATCCTTAAAGAAAAAGTCGTCGTCATCAAACTCATCTTCGTCATCTTCCCACTCATCTTCATCTTCCGGGAAATAGGCTTCATCAAGGAGGAGTTCCTCTTCTATAAATGCTTCTACAGCATCCAGCTCGTCCAGGCTTTCCTGGAGGAGTGTAATCCACCGGGGGGTTTTTCCTTTAGGGTCAGAGGTGATGAATCGCCGCAACTGTTCGCTGCGTCGTTCTATTTCATTCAGGTGAGACTCCCATTGGAATTCGTTCCAAACGGAACCGTCATCAAAACCGTCTGTGCTCATGCAGTGACGCTATATGATTAAAGGTTAAAGTATAAAAGAAAAAGAATTGTTGAATTCCAACTGGAAAATACAATCTTTACAAATAGAATAACAGTTTAGGATGCAATTTAAGTATTTACCCGTACCCGTTTTTACAATTTTTCTAAAACACGAATAATCACTTTTGTCATTTTAGGTTCAGCCATACTGGCCGCTTCTAAAATATCTTCAATATTAACGGGTTCAAGTGCATCCGGGAAACATTCGTCCGTAATGGCAGAGATGCCCAAAACATCCATCCCCATGTGTACAGCAGAGATGACTTCAGGAATTGTACTCATACCGACTACATCCGCACCAATCAATCGCAAAAAACGATATTCAGCTTTGGTTTCAAGCATCGGGCCGCTCACAGCAACGTAAACACCCTGGTGCATTGGAATCGATTCCTCCAGGGCTACATTTTTTGCAATTTCCCGTAATCGCTCGGTATATGGATCACTCATATCGGGGAATCGCGGACCAAGTTCATCATCATTTGGCCCAATGAGGGGATTGTCTCCCAGCAGATTAATGTGGTCGGAAATCAACATAATCTCTCCACTTCTATACTGAGGATTCATTCCGCCACAGGCGTTACTTACAAATAAAGTATCGGCTCCGTTTTCTTTCAGTACACGAATTGGGAACACAATTTGCTGCATGGTGTATCCCTCATAGAAATGGAATCGCCCCTGCATCGCTACAACTTCTTTGCCTCCCAACGTACCGAACAGCAATTTCCCGGCATGGCTTTCCACGGTTGATACGGGAAAATGCGGAATTTGGTCGTATGATACCTGGTCAACGATATCCATCTCATCGGCAAGCTGTCCCAGGCCTGTTCCCAAAATTAACATATAGTTGGGACGCAAATTGGTTTGTGATTGAATAAATTCTAAAGCTTCGTCGCGTTTTTCCCTAAAGAGTTCTATAGAGTCTAATGCCATTTTTTTAAGTCGGTAATTCGTTTAATCAAGTTCGTCTATAATATCGTCAATTTTATCAGCCCCGGGAATAGTGCCGTGCTCTTTCGATGGTTGACTGACCTCTTCTTCAGATTTTTTTGGTTGAGTCTCGGGAGCGGCTTTGGGTTCGGGTTGTTCAGGAAGTGTGAAAAGAGACCGATCGTCTCTATTAAATTGTTCGAGTGATTCCTGTGAATTTTCAAGATAAGATTTCATGCTGCGAATCATCTCTTCACGCTTGTCAATAAGCTGCATCATGCTTTGGCGAATTTCTCTGCGCTGCTGGTTTGCCTCCTTAACAATGGACTCTGCTTCCATTTCAGCCTTCTCGCGTATGATGTTCGCCTCTTTTTTAGCTCCGCTTAATTTTTCCTCGGCCGAGCTCTTTGCGGTTTGAAGCGTTTCATGCAGTGCTTCCTCCACCCGTTCGTAGTGCTGCAGCTTATTGTTCATTTTGTCGACCTGGTTTTCAAGCTCGCGAATTTTCCCTACCATGTGCTCCCATTCGCTGGCAATAAGATTCAGGTAAGATTGAACTTCGGCTGTGTCGTATCCGCGGAGAGATTTTTCAAACTGCTGCTGTTTGATCTCGAGTGCTGTTAATTTCATGTGGGGAATATTCTGTGAAGATTTAAAAAGACGAAGTATTTATGGATTAATAAAATAGAGTAAATCTTTAAATACAAACTGTCCCCAAAATTAACAGTTATTGATTTAACATATTGCGCAACTTTCCGCTTTCTTTTTGGCTCTCTTTCTTGTCGTCATTTTCAATTTCTATCTCGATGGCGCTTTTTTGGTTTTTTTCAGGCAGTTCTTTTGTATCAGTCTTCTTTTTCGTTGATGAGGAAGGTTTATCATCCGTAACAATAGCCTCCAGGTTCGATAATCGTTGATCAGTTTTCTCTTTGAATTCCCGCAGAGCGAACAGGAACTCCTTATTTTCTGATAGATTTTTTGAGGAACCTTTCTTGACCCATGCTTTAATGATACTGCCAATAATGCCTAAAAAAACGATAGATACGATACTCCCGAATACAATGGCTACAATAAAGATATCTTCATTCATAATAAAAGCAATTTACTGTTTTAACATATTACGAAGTTTTGAATTCTCTTCTTTAGAATTTGTCTCATTTTGGGAATCCTCTTCCAATTCAAGTTCGATTGCTCGCTGGGGTTGTTTCTTTTTCTTACCCGACTCTTTTGAAGCTGATGGTGATTTCTCATCCAAAACAATCTCCTCCAAATTCGACATTCTCCGTTCCATATTTTCTTTAAATTCGCGGAGCGCCTCCAGGAACTCCTGGTTCTCAGATAGTTTATCAGCAGATCCTCTTTTCATCCAGGTTTTAATAATGCTTCCAACCATAATGATGAACACAATGGAGACAATACTTCCAAAAAAAATCGCAATACCTACAACCTCATCAGGACTCATATATAATATCTTATTTGTTTAACATATTTTTCAGCTTGGACGGTTGATTCAATTCCTTTTCGGGTGAATTATAATCATCCAACTCTAAGGAAATTGTGCTCTGTTTTTTGGGCTCTCTTTCTTTTAGTTTTTGTATAGAGGGTTTTTCTGCAGATGCAATTTCTTCAAGATTGCGTACACGCATATCTATATCTTCTTTGAATTCACGCAGAGCATTTATGAACTCTTTATTTTCAGCCAATGGTTGACCTTGCTTTTTTTTCATCGATGTGGTAATAATGCTTCCGATAACGGAGATGGCTACGATAAGCGTTACGCAAATCATAATAATAATAGGGATCATCCACGGCTCTAAAAATTGTATAAACTCCATCCTTCTTTACCCTTTTGTTTTAACTTGTTCAGCTACTTTTTGTTGGTTTTCTTTTTTGATGGCTTCCTCTTCATCGATCTCAATAAAATCCCGGGGGTTCGGCTCTTTTCCTTTAAATTCATCCGGGTTTTCTGCTGCAATAGCTTCCAGGTTCTCAATTCTCTTTTTTAATTGCTGAACTAATTTTCGCAGATCACCTACCTCTTCATCTTGCTTAGTATTGGTTGATTGCCACTTCAGTTTATTTTTTTGGTAATCAATCAGGTATCCGCCAATAATAGCGGCAAGGATAATCAGCGCAATGAAAGTTCCGGACATAATTTTTGGATCAAATTGGAAGTCTAATTTCGGAAAAGTATAAACCCGTTCCTGCTCCGCTTTTTTCCATAATTAACAAATTAACAATAATCCCACAATTATATGTAACCCATCAATTGTGTAAATAGCAAGTTAGAGCAGCATTTATAACGTTTAGATCTATCAATAGTTGCGCTCGCCAAAAATGGCAGTACCAATTCTAACCATTGTAGAGCCCTCTTCAATAGCTACCTCAAAGTCGTTGGTCATTCCCATGGAAATGTGTTCTAAGTTTACAGCTCCATCATTTAAATGCTGATGTTCATCCGAAAGTTGTTTGAGTAGCTTAAATTCCGGGCGAACGATATCGTGGTCGTCCGTAAATGTAGCCATTCCCATCAATCCTCGAACACGTGTATGTTTAAGGTCCTGCCCATACTTCAGAATTTTTTCCAAATCCTTGGGATCGCACCCGCTTTTCTGATCTTCATCACTAATGTTTACCTGTATTAAAGCGTTAATAGTACGTCCTTCACGCGAGGCTCGTTTCTCGATCTCTTTAAGCGCTTTCTTTTTGTGAACCGATTGAATCCAATTCACTCTGTGGGCCATATATTTGATTTTATTGGTTTGGAGATTGCCAATAAAGTGCCACTGAACAGATTCGTCCTCAATATTTTGCATTCGTGTTTCAAGTGCCTTGGCACGATTTTCTCCAAAATGCAGCTGCCCCTCTTTTACCAGTGCAAGAACATCTTCGTCCGGTTTGGTTTTGCTAACAGCAACCAGGGTAATTTCGGAGGGATCACGGCCGGCATTTTTGCACGCAGCATCAATCCGGGTTAAAGTATTTTTATACCGTTCTTTTATCTCTGAACTCATGCGATATCAACTAAATCTGTTTCATTTGGGGTATCTGTTATGATATTTATAAACTAACTTAAATTTCGAAAGGAATCATTCGAATATATTTGATGCTGATAAGCATTCCCGATAAAAATCAATGCATTCCGGTTCATTTTGAACCAAATAACGGCAGGCAATTAGATAGATCTGATGATTTCAGTAATTTAAGTAATTATATAGCTGTTGATGTTTTTTTAGATTATAAATCCAGCCGTTATGTTAAAAAAACTGCAAACCCGTTTCACTAAACCCTTTCCTCAGAATTTTCTTCTGAAAAAACCGCTTGCAGGGGCGGTAGTTATCGCTCTGTTCAATTTTGTATTTGTGATGATTTACCGGCCGGCCCAAACACATCCCGGATTTTTTTTAAGCTATGAAATGACGATGGCCGCGTACTGTGCAGGGGTGGGACTAGCTGCTTTTTTGGTTATTTATTTGATGAAGATGTCCCGTTTTTTTTCTAAGCCGGAAGAGTGGAACTTCGTAAAAGAACTAATCTCTATTTTTATCGTAATTTTTGCGATGGGTACGGCAGTTTATTTTATGGCATTTCTGATTGAAAAGCCTGCAGACCGATGGAACCTGGAAACCCTGGCCGATTCATATATCGGTACACTCTTGATTGCCGGAATACCACTTTATCTGTTCACGGTTATCAATATCAATCAGCTTTTTCAAACGAAACTGACACACCCCCGAAAAGATCAGGAAATTGCAGCTGAAAATGGTGTCGGTGAAGAACTTATTACCATCAATACTCCGCTCAAAAAAGAAGAGATGAGTTTCTACCCTTCAGAGTTTCTGTATGCCGAGTCGGATGGAAATTATGTGAATTTTTACCTGCACAGGGAAAGCGAAATCCGGGAAGAAGTGATTCGCTGTTCTATCAGCAGTCTGGAAGATCAGCTGTCTGATATTCCTTTTCTGCTGAAAACGCACCGGGCATTTATCGTAAACCTGAAAAAAGTTGAAGAGGCTAACGGGAATGCTCTCGGTTTTCGCCTCAAAATCCCAAAGATTCCCGGAGAAATTCCTGTCTCCAGAAGACATACCGGAAAATTTCGAGATCTTTTTAAGCAATTCAGGTAAATCATGAAAAAATGATTCCATTGGTTTATGATGCCTTACCACCAAAAAGCATTGAAACTCCGTGATTTTTGCATTTCCGTGGCAATTGTGATGGTTACACTGTAACCGATTATCACAAAAACCTGCCGTTCATCCCAAATCATCCGCTCTCTGATTGCTATTCACGGCAAATGCTTGCTCTCTGTCCCTCTCTGTTGTTCCCGTTTTCGTTCTCTCCGACCTTTCATCAGAAGCAGTAAACAACACAAAAACATAAGTGACGGAGCACGACCATGAAAGCAGAAAATAAAATCAAACAGACTCTTTCGGCAGCATTCTTTTTTTTACTCTTTTTGACTATCCATGCACCTTTTCTTCATGCACAGCATGATATGTTAATTACCGGAGTTGTAACAGACAGCGAAGAAAATGTACCTCTGCCATTCGCACACGTCGCACTTCTGGATTCAACCGAAACCAACATGATCGCAGGTACTGTGAGCGACATTGACGGAATTTTCAGTTTGAGATTTTCTGATTCCGGAAACTATACCCTCCGGATCAGTGTCGTTGGTTATGAGTCGTACCACAAGCAGATTGATGCACGAGCCGAAGGCACGATTGATTTAGGTGAGATTCCACTCTCTTTTGCGCTTATTATGCACGAATCGATAACGGTAATGGGTGAAGTTACGGCAAGACCCTCTGCAGACAGAACGTCTTACTATGTAAATGAAAACCTGGTGAGCGCCTCATCATCGGGCACGGATCTGCTGAAATTCATACCCGGTATAGATGTTGATATCATGCAAAACATTTCTCTGGAAGGCAGCCGGGATATCATCATTTTCGTAGATGGTAAGGAACGGGACAGAAGTTTTTTGAGCCAGCTTCACTCTTCACAAATCCACAGGGTGGATATTTTAAATATGCCGCCTGCCAGTTTCGATGCCTCTGTAACAGGAGCCCTCAACATTGTTCTAAACAAACAGCCGGAATATTCACTCAGCGGACATCTGAATGTTGATATACCAACAACTCATTCAGAAAAGTATCTCTTTCCCGCATATAGTGTGAATTACAGCAGAGGCAGACTGGACCTAAATACATCCTACAATGGTGAATTCAGTTACTTCGATGTGATGGAAAAATCGGAAAGATCAGCTTTTGAAACAGAGTGGAGTAGCGTACAAAATGTAAGGCAGCAGTACTGGTCACACAAATTTCATTACGGGCTGGATTACGCCATAAACAGCAGTCATGAACTAGGTTTCTACGGATGGTTCAATCCCTACTCTCAGGAAAACAGTGGTACCGCAGAAACGATAATGCGCGGAGGGCAATCCGGCTTCTGGTCATCCGATAAGATTGACGATGATTCGAACCGCGGCGAATTTTATTCCGTGTTTTATAACTATCAGCCCGGTGGAGAGAACGGCAGAAAGCTATCGTTTGATGCAGCCCGCCAAACATTGAACGCCACAAATTCAGTTACATACATTAGTCATCAAAACGGTGATATTATTCAGAACCTGATGAAGCCAAGCCAGCATATTCACCGCGTCAGAGCGGATTACAGGCAGCCATTGACTGACAGGCTGGTGCTTGAAGGCGGCCTGCAGGCCAGAATCATGAGCATGACTGATGAAATCATCAGCGATTTTGAATACCGGGATGAAAACGTTGCCGGATATGGATCATTCACGTATAATTCCTCACAGATTGATCTTCAGAGCGGAATGCGGGTTGAATCTTCATCCTACGGGCTGCAATCGTCTGATCAAAATCATCATGTGGCCTTATTCCCCAATGCTTCGATTCGGTATAGAATCCCGGAAACCTCTCAAAGTGTTCGGTTCTCATACCGGCGATCAGTACAGTATCCGCATCTTTATCAATTGAATCCTTCTCAAAACATCGACGACCCTTACAGCTTAAGAAGCGGCAATCCCGGGCTGAACCCATCGTTTCGAAACGATTTGAACCTGGAATATTCCCTTTTATTCGGAAACAGTTTTCTGTCGGCGGGTTTATTTTATTCACATCAAACCGATGCGATCCACCCTTTGGCTGAGTTCAGACCAAGCGGTGTTTACGAATTAAACTGGCACAATCTGGGTAACGTTGAACAAAAAGGTGTCCGTTTGTCCGGATCAGTTAATCTTGGCAGCAGGGTTGGTTTTCAGCCCTTCTTTCGATTATTTGAAGTTCATACATCGTCCAGCGAGCTTGTTGCTACAAATAGGGTCAGCGCAAATCGTGCTTTGGCTTATGAGACCGGACTTACAGCGTATACCGGTTTTGGGAATGGATTTACCGCTTCTGCACAGTTTCAATATTCAAGCCCGCAGGCCGAAATACAGCGGTCAGTATTCAGCGATGCACTCTACTTCATTTCCGTTGAGAAATCATTCAGCAATGGCTTGAAGGCAGGCATCGTTACCGGCTTGCCGTTTTCACGAAGCTTTACTTATGAAGGCCACAAAATCAATGCGACGGATTTTCAAAGCCGTTCGGAAGGAATCATCAACACGTCCGCCGTACCTTTCTGGTTCAGAATCAACTATCAATTTTCCAGGGGTGCGGGTAAGAGCCGGGCCGGTCGTGACGACTCCATAGCACCCAGAGCTCCCAGAAAAGGATTCTGAGTTATTTTATGTTCCCCTTCGAAACCCGGCCCGGAAAAATACCAGGCCGGGTTTTCATTTTTAAGAATTTAAAAATTTGGGAAAAACAGTTTTCAATGGAAGCAAATCATTCGTATTTTTATGGTCTGTGAAAAAAACAATGACACACCAGCGACAATCCAGACATAGGACAACCGCACGGTTCGAATCCCGGAAGGCTGAACGATCATATCAATTTTTGATGGGAGGAGAACAAACTTGAACACCCAGGTAAGTCATATAACAAACTTTATGCACCAGTGGGCTCCCCCGGGCATAAAAATGAGTTATGATAATGTTGGTCTTTTACTTGGCGATCCCAAGGCATCTGTTTCCAGAATACTTGTTTGTCTCGATGTTACTGAAGAGGTCGTAAATGAAGCGCTTCGTAAAAAGTGTGAGCTCATTGTTTCCCACCACCCACTTATTTTCAAAAAAATTTCCAGCATCAATCCTACTGATGAGCAAGGACGGATCATCTATAAAATGATTCGAAATAATATCTCTCTCCTGTCTGCTCACACCAATTTGGATGCCGCATTAGATGGCGTTTCATTTGTGCTGGCAAATAATTTGGGCCTGGACAATCTGCAGTTTCTTGATAAAGCATACAACATCAGCCGAAAAATTTCCCTCACTACCGATTATGAGGACACAGAGGCTGTATTAAAGCTTTTGAACTACTATTCTGCCGAGGAAGCACATTTTTATGAAGTAGATGGCAGAAAAAACGGGCAGAAAAATTTTGAGGCAATTATTGATCAACACTATGTCTCGCAGCTTCGAAATGCACTCGAAAAAGAGGGATTGCTGAAGAAAGGGAGTTTCCAGGAGATGGAGATGTCTACACCCACAAACAATTTTGGCATGGGGGTACTTGGCTACTATCCTGATGAAGGTATAGCGATGGAAGAGTTTTTACATCTCGTGTGTCGTGCTCTGGACATACCCTCTTTGCGATACTCCGGTCGTGCTGATCGGATTAAAAAAGTTGCCGTGTGTGGTGGTGCAGGTGTTTTTCTGAAGGATAAAGCAATTAAATCGGGAGCGGATGCATTTGTAACCGCTGATATCAAATACCATGATTATTTTATTGAACGATCTAACTTTTTACTGGTAGACGCCGGGCATTATGAAAGTGAATTTCCGGTTGTTGAAGCCATCCGTAAAGAATTGTCTGAAGCGTTTGAACATCTGCAAGTAGATGCCACAGAAAACGTTACAAACCCGATGGAGATTTACGTCACCGAATTTAAAAATAAAAACATCTAAAATTTCCTAAATCAATACCATGCAAGAGGTACTCCAACAACTCGCAAATCTTCAATATATCGACAGCAGGATTGATGAGATCCGTCAGCTTCGGGGAGATTTACCAGAAGAAGTTCTTGATATTGAAACGAATATCAACCGGTATGAGGCTAAAATTGGTCAGCTCGAAGAAGAAAAAGATGATCTAACGGGTGAAAAGAAAAAACTGGAGCTTGAAATTGAATCGGCTCTTGAAAAAACCGAGAAATATGAAGAGCAGCAGCTTTCGGTTCGAAATAACCGAGAATATGATGCCCTGACTAAAGAGATTGAGGCTCAAAAACAGTTTGTGGAAAATTCAACTTCAAGGATTGAAGAGATTGAAAAACGCCAGGAAGAGCTTGACGAAGAGTTAGCCGAAAAGAATGAGAAGCTGGAAGAGACGAAAAAACTTCATGACGAGAAGAAAAAGAATCTCGATAAGGTGATCGAAAGCACAAAATCTGAAGAGGAAAAACTTCTTGAAAAACGGGAAGAACTTGAAGAGGAACTGGACAACCGATATGTCCGTAGCTACAATCGTCTTCGAAACGGCCTGACAAATGGAATTGCCGTTGTAGCAATGGAAAAAGGTGCTGCATTGGGAATGGCGCTTCCACCACAAACCCAGGTTGAAGTTCGTCGCAAAAACAAAGTAATTATCGACGAGAACAGCGGCCGTATTGTCATTGACCCCTCCTTTTTTGAAGAGGCCAAAAAGCAGCTTGAGATTTAAATAAGTATAGTTGACTTAAGGCGGATCTCCGTCTTGTAGTGAATAAGCTGCAATAGCCGAAATCGGCTCAGCGAGCCAATTTGCAAAGCTGTGAAATTAAATAGCTGCTCCAACCGTTATTTAAATCAACTTAGAATCATTATCTTAGCTTAGGTTTTCAGGCAATCGTCTTCCCGAAATCTCGGGTGGAAGGAAAGTCCGAACACCTACGAGTACTGTACTTCCTAACGGGAAGATTCCGGATAAAAACGGGATAGCCAGTGCCACAGAAAACAGACTTCCTTTCGGATGGATGGGTAAAACCTTCTTCTACCGAACGCTTTCGGGATTCGGAGGGTAAAGGTGAAACGGTGAGGTAAGAGCTCACCGCCCCAACGGTGACGTTCGGGGGCAGGGCAAACCTTACAGGGTGCAAGTTCGCGCAGGTTGTGCGCCACTCGTCGCTATACAACCGGGTAGAACGCAACAGATCTTAATGGCAACATTAAGACAAGATAAATGGTTGCCATCCCGACAGCGGTCGGGATACAGAATTCGGCTTATCGAAAACCTATAAAATTTTGGCTATTTCTTTATTTGGAATAGCCTTTTTTATAGTCGGAACATCGAAAGTGATGAACCGTTAAAACAGATCATAATAAAATCATATCACAGAAGTTAGCAAACTGCTAAATCAATACGAATCAATTCTATATAATGCATATTTCAAAAAAATTAGTACTTACACTTTTATGTTCATTCTTGGCTGCCGGTTCTTTATTTGCACAGGCCCAGCAGCAACCACAGATGCCACCACAGCAACAGAATTTACCGACCTCTTCTGATGTCAGCGATGAAGAACTCACAAAGCTTGGAGACGCGGCTGAAGCACTTGAGCCTATTCAGATGGAAACACAGGAGAAAGTGAGAACTGCTGTTGAAGAGGAAGATTTAAGTTTTCAGCGGTTTCAGCAGATGATGATGGCCATGCAAAACCCACAAATGGCCCAGCAAGTGAATATTACAGATGAGGAGAAATCAAAAATCCAGGCTCTTCAACCAACACTGATGCAGATTCAAACGGAAGCACGTCAGCAGATGAGCGAAACGGTTCAGGAAAATGGTTTAACTATGCAGAGATATCAACAGATTATTATGGGTGCTCAACAAGACCAGGAACTGATGTCGCGAGTGCAAGAAGAATTGGGGCTGAATCAACAGTAAGGCAGTCAGCAATAATTGAATTGAATACGAATTTCAATAACAAAGGCTTGATTCAGCCGAATCAGGCCTTTTTTATTTGTTACAAATTCACACTGTAGTTCCCTTTAATCTTACGATCCAGTTCACGACGTATATCTTTTTCTTTAATATCTTCTCTCTTATCATACTGCTTTTTACCACGGGCTAATCCCATCAGCACTTTGGCATATCCACCTTTAAAATAGAGTTTAAGAGGTACCAGCGTGTAACCTTTCTGGTTGATATGCTTGTCAATTTCACGAATCTCCCTTCGTTTTAGCAATAGCTTTCGGTCCCTTCTCTCATCATGATTGGCATACGAACCAAACTTATAGGGCTTGATATACATGTTTTTCAGCCACACTTCACCATTTCGCAAATAGGCAAACGCTTCATTGAGGCTGGCTTTTCCATCTCGAATCGATTTTACTTCAGTGCCCTTGAGAGCAATCCCTGCCTCGTACGTTTCATCGATGTGGAAATCATGCCGCGCTTTGCGGTTTTTAATAGTAGGAGGAGTATGTGATTGTTGATCTTTTTTTGCCAAAGCCTGAATGACTAATGAATAATTTCAGCTTATTTTGAAGGTAAGCAGATTTTTGATGAACTCAAGACAGAGACGCTCAGTACTCAATCCCAACTTTTTCCAATCCATCCAAAACTTCAGGCTCAGGATCGCGTTCGGGAATAGTTTTATAGATCGACAAAATTTGATTGATGTTTGTCCGTGCAACCTGGTTTTCCGGGTTGATACGTAAAACCTCCGTGAATTGAGTGAGAGCCCGGTTCATGCGTGTTCTCATCTCAGTTTGGTCAAATGTGTTCATACTGTAAAGCCCATAATTCAGGTGCGTTTTTTCAAACAGCTGCTGAATAATTGGATCAGTTTGATCTTCCTCTTCAAGCATGGAAAGAGCTGTTTTATATTCATTGGCCTGGATCAGTTGATCGATCTGTTCCGGAAGCGGTGCGTTTTCATCAACCACGTCCGGTTGGGACTCACCGCATGAGATAATTAAAAATAGAGTTAAAAGAGAAGTAATTGATAGAAGTCGCATTTAATAATTGTTAATGTAGTTTAGGAAAATCCCCCTTGGAAGGGGGAATGTGAGCACGACGAATGTCGTGGGAGCTCGGGGGATGATACCCCTCACCAGATAAATCTGTCCCGACGCTTCGGGGCCCTCAAGGGGAGATTTTTTTTAGAAATCAATTCGCAAAATAAATGGGTGTTGGGCTTATACAGAGAATAAATACTGCCATACTGATCCAGCCGAGCCGTTTTCTCCATAGTGACAGTGGCCGCTCAAAGATAACAGGCGGGTGCTCTATCTTCACAAAATAAACAAGAAAGAAACTCCAGAAAACCCAAATCAGCGAACCTGATTGAGTAAACCCAGATGTAACATAAAGGTACGCCACGGCAGAAATCAGTGATGCCGCCCAAACCGGGGCCATCCAGGTATGATCACTGTGAAATCCTTTTCTGAATAGAAATAGCAATACCATTGCCCAAAGCATCACGGATAAGAATCCGTATCCGGGCAGCCATCCATCAATATTCAAAAAGAGAAATGGGATCGCCTCAATACCGCCCAGAGTCGCAATAAATCCAAAGCAGACTCGGGCTACAGTCTGGTGATTTTTGTATCCAATCAGCGAATATAAAATATGGCCTCCATCCAGCTGACCGATGGGAGTGAGGTTCAACGCCGTAAAGAAGAGCCCAAGCCATCCCGCAAACAGGAATGGATAATGATACATCTCGTACATGGGTGGTACATTTTCAAAGAAACTTGCCAAGATGGAATACAAAAGCGTATTGCCAAGCATTATGGTTGAGCCTTCCGGTGCATCCTCAATTTCGGGAGCCGTTTCGGGGTATTGCCCGGTCTCCTGCACATGACTGATTACTTCCTCGTGACCGGCAAAATTTTCAATAAATGACGGATCCGGTAGCGTGGAGAATCCATATAGAAGTACGATTAAAGAGACTACAAATCCTGCAATGGGACCTGCAATGCCAATATCGAACAACTTTCTGGTATCCTGAATACGTTCTTCAATTTTTATAACCGCTCCCATGGTTCCAATGCCAAGTGGAATAGGAATAAAGTAAGGCAGTGTAACTTTTACGTTATGATAAACGGCGGCGAAATAATGCCCGAATTCATGGGTGGCCAGGAATGCAAGCAGAAGCGATGCGAAAATTAAACCCTCGGGCAACATTTCCCAGTATGATTCAACTCCGGCTGTCTGCCCGACCCAAAAAAACATTCCAACGAATGTTACCGATGCAAATGTGACAATGAACAACGCCAAATGTTTGATAATGGTCCATGCACCGGGCTGATTCTTGGGTTGCTCTTCGATATTGGGGAAATCCTGCGTCTGCGTTTCTACTTCTGGAAATGCCAAATTACTTCAGGTTAAGTCGTTTTCAATTAAGCTGTGTTATCCAATTCTTGAGACGGGCATTGTCATACAGCGTGCTCCGCCCCGGCCACGGCAAAGTTCGTGGCCTTCAAAGCTGATTGCAATTTTTCGGTCCTTTTGAGGATCAAGATCTTTATTTTCAAATTCTTCGATAAACTCGTACTGATTCATATGTTTGTAACCATGGCTCACTAACGCTTCAAATGTTTTGGTGTTGCGGCCATATCCCACAACAACCCCCGGAGCCAGGGCGAAGAGGTTAGCTCCATCCGTCCACTGTTCTCTGAACTGATCGATTCTGTTTTCTCCACCGCATTTGATGAACGTAAATTCTTTCCCGGTTAATTCCTCAAGGGTTTGTTTTAGTGATTTGCATTGCCGGCACTGAACGCCCTCCCCATTTTTAAAAAGATCCACTACATTATTCTCTTTCTCTTCGATAGAGGGAGGAAATGCCACGCATTCGTTTTCATCCGCAAAGGTGAAGATGGTATCGAGGTGCATGGAGGATCGCTGTTTAGGAATGTCAACCGCCACAACATGCTCAACTCCGTGATTCAAAAGCTGTTCGGCTACGCCCATCAATCCGCTGAAAGAGGTTCGTTCACTCATACCGATCAATACAATGTCATCCGATACAACAAGCACATCCCCGCCCTCGATGGTTTGATGTCCGCCAACGGTAATGGCTTTCTTCTTTACAGAATCAAAAAGAGGATGATAATGTACAATGGTTCTCATCAATAAAAATTCCCTTGCACGAGCTTCTTTCGCGGCGCGAGATAAAATTACACTATCACCGGCCACGGCTGCCAGATCTCTCGTAAAAAGCAGGTTGGGAGCCGGGTGGAGATTGAATATTTGGTCCTCCAATGTTCCTTCTGCTACAAATCGAACAAGTTTTTTCGGTTCAAGCCGGATCAGTTCTTTTTCTATGATGTGAATATTTTCGAAGGGAAGCTCTTTAATCATCACTTCAATAAATTCAGCCCGGACATCCTCGGATTGAAAAACCTCTTCTGCCATATCCATGATTTCGAAAATTTCTCCATCATCCGGCATGGCAGCGCTGAATATTTTCAGCATATCGATATGCTCGAAGCGGGCATCATTTTCAAAAATAATATCATCAAAAAGCAGATCCTCTTTTATATTTGGATTCACTAAAGAGACCTCTCGCCCGGGTGAGTGAACGATCACCCCTTTTAAAACTCCAATTTCTGATGAGATGTTAATATTCATATAAATAATTCTTCTTATTTGTGCATGAAGATACGTTTTTTCATGCAGCTTTTTTAAGAAGAATCGGCCGCTTATCTACAGGGAAATGCTTCCGAGAAATTCGTTTTACGCTTTCTTTTCTAAAACAAAAATAGCAAATATTCGTATAGATTTGTTGACGATAAACTCAACTAGACTAGTCAACGTGATGAAAAAAACCCTGTCAATTCTGCTATTGCTAACCTTATTTACGGGTATTCAAATTTCAAGTGCTCAACAGCATCCGGACTTAAAATATAGAACCTTTCGTGTGACTCTGCTTCCCGGTTTAAGTACAAACGGCGTTGAAGCTCCAAACTATTCAGCAAAATATTCACTGAATATACTGGCCGGATACCACGGAGCCCTGGATGGATATGAAATCGGCATTTTGAACATCAACAGATATTATGCTGAAGGCTTACAACTCGGTGTTGTGAACGGTACCGGTGGCCATATGATGGGTTTAGGCCTGGCGAGCCTTGTAAACTTTGCGGGAGATGAGATGCAGGGATTGCATTTTGCAGGGATAGGAAATATGTCTGGCGAATTTATGCAGGGGCTTCAATTTTCTGGAATTCTGAATATCAGTGGAGGGGGTATGCAGGGCCTTCAGTTTGCAGGAATTGGAAACCTTGCAGGGGAAGATATCCAGGGAATACAAGCAGCCGGAATATTTAATGCCGCGAGTGAAGAAGTACTGGGAATAATGATGGCAGGGATAGGTAATTTCAACGGAGGATTTAACCAGGGAATCATGATGTCGGGTATTTTGAACGTGGCTGAGGAGACACAGGGAATTTCAATGGCAGGTATCCTGAATGTTGGCAAAACCATGCAGGGAGTTCAGCTGGCCGGAATTGCCAATATTGCTGATGAAGCCCGGGGCGTTCAAGTCGGACTGGTAAATATCGCGGATGAATTTGAAGGGGTTCCGGTGGGATTGATCAGCCTCTATGGAAACGGGCGTAAAAATTTTGATTTCTGGGTGAGTGATGGCGGGTATACAAACGTTGGCTTAAAACTGGGTACAATGGATATCTACAATATGATCTCTTTGGGGTATAATTCTGCCCTGAACACTGAAGAACTCTGGAGTTTTGGCTGGACTATCGGTGCGCATACACCTCTTGAAGAGGCCTGGAATAACGACCGATTCGACGGTTATTTCAGAATGAAGGATATATCTATCCAGAGTATTCAAGAAGAGGAGGAGGACATTTGGGAAACAAATCTTTATAGCTTTCGATATTTGCTGGGTAAAGAAATTTCAAATGGTTTTGGTATTTATGCAGGCCCAACCTTGAATCTTCTCGTTCAAGATGAAGAGGATCAACGAGATTACAGTTGGTATTCCATTTTTGATGGAAACAGGTGGGATAAAAATTTCGACTTTTGGGTTGGATTTACAGCCGGTGTTCAGCTTTTTTAAGACTTGCATACAATTCAATCGTTCATATTTTGTTAAATTATATAACAGATATTTGAAACAAGAATTATTTAGACGGATCAGAGCGCTATGAGCCCCTTCAACACTAAAGAGTACCCATACCTATTCCTGTTTTTTCTATTCTTCATTTTCGCCGGTTGTGGTGAAGAGAGCAACAAAGAAAATGAAATTGATCGATTTACAGTTCAGTCAGCAACCTTTTCAGAGGGAGATTCAAATACCATTGCAGAAATTCGTGTTACCCTGGAGGGTTCGCTGGTATCAGATGTTACCGTTCCCTTCGAATTTGAAGAGAGAACGGCATCGATCGGCGATGATTTTAACCCAACGGGTGGAGAGCTTACCTTCAGTCCTGATAATTTGGAAGCCTCGGTGCCGGTAGAGATAGTCGGGGATGAGCATTTTGAAATCTCGGAATCATTCACTCTTCGGTTAACTGCAAACGGTCAG
Source organism: Rhodohalobacter sulfatireducens (assembly GCF_022012475.1). Taxonomy (GTDB): domain Bacteria; phylum Bacteroidota; class Rhodothermia; order Balneolales; family Balneolaceae; genus Rhodohalobacter; species Rhodohalobacter sulfatireducens. Next base: position 922 of record NZ_JAKLWS010000029.1, on the reverse strand, counting down.
CCGACAAACTTCACGATTACCATTAACGATAATGATGAAATGGCAGAGATCCTCTCGGATGAAGACGGATTTTATACTCCGGAGGAATATCCATCCATGAGTTTGAAATGGAGTGATGAATTCAATGGCGATCAGTTAAATACCGGCGAATGGACATATGAACTGGGTAATGGCTGCGACCAGGGAATTTGCGGATGGGGAAACAATGAACTTGAAGATTACACCGATAGTGAAGAGAACTCAAGTGTGGAGAATGGTATGCTCACTATAACTGCCAGGAAAGAGGGCGGCGACTATACATCGGCCCGAATTAAAACGGAGAATAAAGTGGAAATCCAATATGGCCGAATAGACGTTCGGGCCAAGCTTCCAAAAGGTCAGGGAATCTGGCCGGCTATCTGGATGCTCGGGGCGAATATCGACCAGGTTGGCTGGCCTATGAGCGGTGAAATAGATATCATGGAATTGGTTGGGCATGAACCAAGTATTGTTCATGGAACCGTTCATTATGACGATGACGGGTATGATTCTTCAAGCAGTATGAAGGGCCTTTCTGAAGGAACTTATTCCGATCAGTTTCATGTCTACACATTGGTTTGGGAAAAAGATGAAATACGATGGTATGTGGACAACCAATGGTTTAAAACCTTTTCAACTTCTGATGTAAATTTCTACCCTTTTAATGCCCCCTTCTTTTTTATCATGAACGTTGCTGTGGGAGGTAATTGGCCGGGCCCGCCGGATCAAACCACAGAATTCCCTCAAGAGATGGTGGTGGATTACATTCGCGTGTTTGAGTAGAGTACTTCTGTTTGCTCATCACCAATATTTTGAAGCTTGGATTTTTTTGGAGTGTGAATTGTCCAGGTCATAAATGGTCCAAGTTGCAAACTTGAACCAGTCTGGGACTCTAATTGCTCTG
>NZ_JAKLWS010000028.1 GCF_022012475.1 Rhodohalobacter sulfatireducens | reverse complement strand
ATCCCATGGCTGCCGGGAGCAATGCCCAATCGAAAAACAGATACCAACAATCGCTGGGGCTTTTCTACAAATCACATCAATGTGAACTATGAATATCCGGATGGGGATTATGCGACTCGCGAACGAATTTTGCAGGAGCAACAGCACTACCAGCGGGGATTGATGTGGACACTTGCAAATCATCCAAGGATACCTATGAATATTCGAGAAGAGGTAAATAAATGGGGATTAGCTGCAGATGAGTTTACCGAAAACGGAAATTGGCCTACACAGATCTACGTACGTGAAGCTCGCCGCATGATCGGAGAATATGTAATGACGGAGCAAGATTGCAGACGTTTACGAATAGCAAATGATCCAATTGGACTAGGCTCATATTCGATGGATTCACACAATGTTCAACGGTATATCACGCAAGATGGCTGTGTACAAAATGAGGGGAATATTGAGGTATCCCCGGGTGGTCCTTATGCAATTTCCTACCGGTCGTTACTACCAAAAAAGCAGGAATGTGGAAATCTATTGGCTTGTTGCGCAGTTTCTTCTTCTCATATTGCTTTCGGTTCTATCCGTATGGAACCGGTATTTATGATGTTAGGTCAGTCGGCGGCTACGGCAGCAGTTCAATCCTTAAAGGAGGGAAGCGACCTGCATGATTTGGACTACCAAAAACTACGTGATCAATTAAACAGGGATGGACAAAAATTGGAAGTGGATACTGATACTTATCCTCCACTTCCTTTTGATGAAGAACCTCCTGAACACAGGGATCGACATTCCAGCGAACCAGTAATTGAAGATGGATGTATGGTAACATTGTAATAGTAGTTTTCTCAACTAAGATAACACTCACTTATAGAATCAAATAGTATGGCTATTAATAGACGTGATTTTTTAAAAAACTCATTCTTACTCAGCTCAGGAATATTTCTTCCATCAGGGGTAATCAAATCTGTATTTAACTCGGATGAGGAATTTGATGTTGTAGTATATGGTGCAACTTCAGCAGGCATTATAGCCGGTGTTGCAGCAGCAAAGCGCGGGCGTTCAGTAATTATTGTTGAACCCTCAAACCATTTGGGGGGGCTCACTTCAGGGGGGCTCAGCCAAACAGATATAGGGGTAGAGGGCGAAGGAGGCGCCATTGGTGGAATGTCTCTAGATTTTTATAAAAAAGTACGCCAATATTATTTAAATGATGAGTCCTGGAAATACCAAACCTGGGACGAATATATGAACCGTACCAACCGCCTGGAACCTGATAGCGAAGGAATGTTTGGGTTTGAACCAAAAGTAGCAAGAATGATCTACGAAGAGATGTTAGAGGAAGCTGGTGTTCCTGTGGTTTTAAATGATCGGATTTTATTGAATGGTAATGGAGTAGAAAAAAGAGGAGATAAAATTTCAGCAATGATAACTGAAGATGGGAATGTTTACAGGGGGAAAGTCTTTATGGACGCCACCTATGAAAGTGACTTAATGGCCATGGCAGGTGTAAGCTATACTGTTGGAAGAGAAAGTAATGGCAAATATGACGAACATTTAAATGGTGTTCAGACAGAAAGATCTCACAATCATATTTTCAATAAAAAAGTAGATCCGTATATAGAACCCGGGCAAAGTCATAGTGGCGTTCTGCCGGGGATTGACCCTACAGGTCCCGGAGAAGAATTTTCCGGTGATCACAGGGTCCAGGCATACTGTTATCGAATGTGTTTAACCGATGTGCCGGAAAATCAAATACCCATTGAAAAGCCGGAAGGATATGAAGACTTAAGGCATGAATTGCTATTTCGTAACTTTGAAGCTGGTGATGATAGATTCCCCTGGATAAACTCTCCAATGCCAAATCGGAAAACAGATATCAATAATAGGTGGGCTGTATCTACCAATAATATCGGGATGAATTATGACTATCCGGACGGAGATCACGACACCCGCGATCGTATTCTTGAAGATTATAGACTATACCAGCAAGGGCACATGTGGGCAATGGCGAATCATCCCAGAGTTCCGGAGCATTTCCGGGAAGAGTACAGTAAATGGGGTCTGGCCGCGGATGAATATCCAGAAAATGGGAATTGGACTCCACAGATTTACGTGCGTGAAGCTCGCAGAATGATTGGCGAGTATGTTATGACAGAGCATGACTGCAGAAGAATGCGTGTCGTCGAGGATTCGATTGGTCTCGGATCCTATAATATGGATTCTCATAATGTCCAAAGGTACATTACAAAGGACGGATATGTGCAAAATGAAGGGAACCTTGAATATACACCCGGCGGTCCATATGCGATTTCCTATCGATCCTTAACTCCAAAACGGGAGGAGTGCACAAACTTACTCGTATGCTGCAACGGGATTTCAGCATCACACATTTCATTTGGTTCTATTCGAATGGAACCAGTATTCATGATCTTGGGGCAATCATCAGCAGTGGCCGCTGATATTGCAATAAATCAAAATGGTATTGTTCAGGATGTGCCCTATAGAGAACTTAGGAGTCAACTTCTGAAAGAAGACCAACGATTAGATGTAGATCTTAACGAATGGCCTCCTCACTTACCAGAATACAGCTAACCAATCAAACAAAGCATTATGAAAACAAAAATTATTTTATTTCTTACTACAGTACTTTTATCGATTAATATTACAGATCGAGGTTCTGCCAGTTCGAATTATTTTGAAGCGGATGTCATCATTTATGGTGGTACATCGGCAGCGGTTACTGCGGCAGTAAAAGTAGCCAGGACTGGACAATCGGTCATTATGGTATCGCCAGATATACATTTGGGGGGGCTTTCTTCCGGTGGCCTTGGATTCACTGATACTGGTAATAAAGAGGTAATTGGTGGCCTATCCAGAGAGTTTTATCAGCGAGTGTATGAATACTACCAGCAGGATGAGACCTGGCAATGGCAGGATCGTTCGGAGTATGGAAATCGTGGACAGGGGACTACAGCCTTGGATGAGGAGTTTGGAACGATGTGGATTTTTGAACCCCATATTGCTGAACAAGTATTTGAAGATTTTATAAATGACGAAGGAATTACAGTTCTAAGAGATGAGTGGTTGGATCGTAAGGATGGTGTTGTGACCGAAGATGGTCGTATAGTCTCATTTGAAACTCTAAGTGGAAAAAGATTCAAGGGTAAAATGTTTATTGATGCAACTTATGAAGGAGATCTTATGGCAGCCGCCGGAGTCAGCTATCATGTGGGTAGGGAGTCTAATGATACCTATGATGAAGAATGGAATGGAGTACAGACAGGCGTATACCATCACAATCATTTTTTCCCACCTGATGGTCCTCATATAGATCCATATGTATCACCCGGTGACCCTTCCAGCGGAATTATTGGAGGCGTGTCGGTAGCACCACCTGGCGAAAAGGGAAGTGGTGATCATAGAGTACAAGCCTATTGTTTTAGAATGTGTTTAAGTGATCATCCTGATAATAAAGTTCCATTCCCAAAACCGGATAATTACGAGCCATCTCAATATATTCTTTTATTACGTCTGTTTGAGTCTGGCTGGCATGAGAGAAATAACTTCTTCACCAAATATGATGAAATTCCGAACCGAAAAACGGATACGAACAACCATGGACCGGTAAGTACCGATTACATGGGTATGAATTACGACTATCCAGAAGCATCGTATGAACGCCGTGAGCAGATCATCCAAGAGCATGAGGATTATCAGAAAGGTATGATGTACTTTTTAGCAAATGATCCGCGTGTACCACGCGAAATTCAGAACGAAGTAAAACGGTGGGGATTAGCTAAAGATGAATTTACCGATAATGGTAATTGGCCTCATCAATTGTATATTCGTGAAGCACGTAGAATGATCGGTGATTTTGTAATGACCGAGCATGAAGTATTAGGTAATCGTGAGGTACCCAAATCGATAGGTATGGGGTCTTATACACTCGATTCTCATAATGTACAGAGATATATTACTCCTGAAGGATATGTTCAAAATGAAGGAGATATAGGAGTGAGCCCCGACCAGCCTTATGAAATTGCTTATGGTTCTCTCATTCCTAAAAAAGATGAGATTCAAAATTTATTGGTCCCAGTAGCCATGTCGGCATCACATATTGCTTTTGGATCGATTCGGATGGAACCGGTTTTTATGGTTTTGGGGCATAGTGCTGCTGCTGCTGCTGTTTTGGCGATACGAGAAGGCCAAGCTGTGCAAGATGTAAACTATAATGATCTTAGAAATGATCTCGAAGCGGATGGTCAAGTACTTGAATATTCAGACTGAATTAAAAGATGAGTTGATAAATGGCAGTTGGAGTTCTTTAATAAACAGCAAATCAACTGACATTTAGTAAAGAAAATATATGAACAGTATTTGGCTTGCCGTAGCGGCAATGGGTTCCTTTTATTTTGGTTACCGGTTTTATTCCTCCTTTATTGCTAAACGTATTTATCAGCTTGATCCGGATTATCAAACACCGGCCCATGAACTTGAAGACGGCAGGGATTATGTTCCGACCAATAAGTGGGTTGTATTGGGACATCACTTTACATCTGTTGCCGGTGCGGCACCGATAGTTGGACCTGCCATTGCCATTTATTGGGGGTGGTTGCCTGCCATATTGTGGGTGGCTTTCGGAACGATTTTCGCTGCTGGTGTACACGATTTTGGTGCACTGGTTCTTTCCATTCGCCATAAAGGGCGTTCCATTGGCACCCTTGCAGACGAGCTAATTGGAAAGAGAGCAAGAATATTGTTTTTGTTCATCATTCTGATTCTGGTGTTGATGATCAATGCTGTATTCGCTTGGGTGATCTCCAACCTGTTTATTTCCTTTCCGGCAAGTGTACTCTCGATATTCATTCAAATACCCCTTGCCGTATGGATTGGATATTACACCTATAAACGCCAGGGGAATATGTTGATTCCAACTATTCTGGTGTTAGTTATAATGTATGGTACGGCTGTTCTTGCCTCCTATGTTCCGGCCTTGCAGGTAGATCTGGTCCACATGTTCGGAGGGGAAGGGCAAACTGTTTTATTTGGATTGAATGGGGTATCGATGGCTTTTCTTACCTGGATTATCATCCTCATGGTCTATGTTTATATTGCTTCGGTGTTGCCAGTCTGGAAATTGCTTCAACCCAGAGATTTTATCAATGCACAGCAGCTTATTCTTGGGCTATTTATTCTCTATGCAGGCTTGCTTGTGATGGCGCCGGGAGTGACCGCACCCATGAATAATCCGGCTGCGGATGATGTGAGCTGGTTTCCATTGCTATTTATCACCATTGCCTGTGGCGCCGTTTCGGGATTCCACGGGTTGGTTGCCTCGGGGACCACTTCGAAACAAATTGATAAAGAAACCGATGCCCGTTTTGTTGGTTATTTAGGGGCTATTGGGGAAGGAGCACTTGCAATCATTACTATATTGGCAGTAGGAACATTTTTTTCCGGCAGTGAGGCCTTTGCTTCCACCTACTCCTCATTTGCTGCCGCAGGAGAACATGGGTTAAATGCTTTTATCCAGGGAGCCGGCCAATTGGCTACGGGACTTTGGATTCCGGCAGAAGCTGCTCGTACCATTATTGCCGTGATTGTAGTCAGTTTTGCGGCAACGACATTAGATTCATCAGTGCGTTTGATGCGGTATATCATCTCCGAACTTGGTGAAGTCTATGAAGTCAAACAACTGACAAATATTCATGTGGCAACTTCCATAGCGGTCATATCGAGTGCAGCTCTTGTACTTCTTCCAGAAGGTCCGCGAGGACTTGGTTCGGGCGGCTACCTGCTCTGGCCGCTGTTTGGTACCTCGAATCAACTACTTGCCGGGATTAGTTTTTTGCTGATTACGATATGGTTAAAGAAAAAGGGGCGTCCGATTGTCTATACGCTGATACCGATGATCTTTTTATTGTTTATGACGCTTTGGGCGATGATACAACAGGTGGTCTTTGAATGGTCGGGTTACGGAGCAAATGAAGGCGATCTTCTCCTTTTTCTTTTGGGAGCTATTATCCTTGGCTTTACAATCTGGATCTTAATGGAGGCAGTGAATCTTATTTTTAATCAGAAAAAGCTTTAAAATAATAAAATCCTGTTCAGCTATAGTAGGACACTTACTGAAATGCTTACAAAAAGAATCATAGTTTTGCATATAATAAGCGAGAATTTATAGAATAATCTTATTACCAAAGCTATGACAATAAGAATCAACATATTCATTTTGATTTGTTTCTTTTTATGTGAAACCGTATTCTCGCAAAATCAAGACTTCCCCAACATCATCATCATGTACTCCGATGATCACACCGCACAATCGATTGGGGCTTACCAGGAAGCGTTGAATTATGGGCTGAAACTGGATCATACTCCCACCCCAAATATCGACCGGCTGGCTGAAGGCGGGATGCGGTTTGACAATGCTTTTGTCACCAATTCTATTTGTAAACCTTCACGGGCCGTGCTTCTGACAGGCATGCACAGCCACAAAAATGGCGTACTGACCAACGGAGAATCGATCTCACTGGATCTCGAAACCTTTCCAATGATTTTACAAAACAATGGGTATCAAACCGCCATGGTTGGTAAATGGCATTTGGGTACGGAACCACAAGGTTTTGATTACTACGAAGTGCTGTATGGCCAGGGGCCTTATTATAACCCTACGATGAGAACCTCAAACGGAGATGTGGACAGGCATGGCCATACCACCGAAATCATCGGGGAGAGAGCGATTGAATGGCTGCGATTACAGCGAGACAGGGACAAACCGTTTATGATGGTTTACAATCACAAAGCTCCGCATCGAAACTGGCTGCCGGGTCCGGCATTGAATGATTATCGGGGTCGGGATCTGCCGGAGGCACCCACTCTTTTTTACGACTATTCCGGGTTAGAAACGCCTGCCCATGAGCAGGACATGGAGATCGGAACGACCATGAGCTGGGCCTGGGATCTGAAAGTGCCGATTCATCCTGAAACCGGTGAGCAGACCGATGGATGGGAGAATTTAGTTGAGCGAAATCGTCTGACAGATGAACAGCTCGAGCGGATTAAGGACGCCTATGCTGAAAATAACCAGTACCTGTATGATCATTACGACCAGATGTCTGATGAGGATCTTCTTCGGTGGAAATATCAGAGGTATATAAAAGACTATCTGCGGGTGATCCGGGAAGTGGATGACCAGGTAGGCAAGATGATCTCGTACCTGGAGCGGGAAAATTTACTGGATAACACGATTATTATTTATGCCGGCGACCAGGGATTCTTTTTGGGTGAAAATGGTTGGTTCGACAAGCGATGGATATATGAAGAGTCGATGCGCATGCCGTTGATTGCCCACTGGCCGGAAGGAATCGAGGCAGGATCGGTAAACAAAGATCTTGTACAAAACCTGGACCTGGCACCAACCATATTAGAACTGGCAGATGCTGAAATTCCCTCAAGAATGCAGGGCAAATCGATGGTTCCATTGTTGAATGGTGAACGTCCAAGTGACTGGCGGGATACGGTTTATTACCACTATTACGAAGGTCCGCCAAGAGTACATGAAGTAGCCAAACATTACGGTGTAAGAACGGATCGGTACACACTTGTACACTATCCAAATCACAACGAATGGGAACTGTTTGATCTTGAGACTGATCCCGAGCAGATCCAAAGTGTATACGGCGAACCGGAATATGCCGACATACAGCAAGAACTGAAGAACAGAATTGATGAGCTGCAGGAGCAGTATGAGGATGATACCTGGGATGAATAAACAAATTGATAAATACCTATCATCCTTTATATCAATTCTGCTTGGTTTTATTCTTTTAACTGGAAGTAACTCTAGTCACAAAGGGAATTCTGTACCCGCAGACAGACCTAATATTTTATTCATACTTGTAGATGATCTAGGCTGGAAGGATCTGGGAAGTTATGGTAGCGATTTCTATGATACCCCTAATCTGGATGATTTGGCCAAAAAAGGAATCCGATTTACAGATGCTTATTCAGCTCATCCGGTGTGTTCCCCCACTCGAGCAGCTATTATGACCGGCAAGGACCCGATTAGGGTGGGCATCACTGATTGGATTCCCGGCCGGCCAATTGATCGGGTTGAGAATCCGAAACTCATACCACCGGAAGATATCCACAACCTTCCCCTGGAAGAGGTAACTTTAGCCGAAGTGCTTAAAGATCATGGATATAAAACTTTTTTTGCCGGGAAATGGCATTTGGGAGAAACAGAGGAATACTGGCCCGAACATCAGGGTTTTGATATCAATAAAGGAGGTCATGACAGAGGTTCTCCACCCGGAGGATATTATTCTCCGTATGAAAACCCGCGTTTGAATGATGGGCCGGAGGGCGAATATCTGACTGATCGATTGGCTGATGAGTCAATTCAGTTTTTAGAAAGTGTGGAAGAAGATCCCTTCTTTCTATTTCTGTCGTTTTATACGGTACACACGCCCATTCAGGGGGGCTAAAGAATTTGATGAATTTTACAAATACAAAAAATCAATGTTATCGGACGGGGGAGAATCCCAAAAGCGAAGGGAAGGGCTGGGTGAGACTAGACTGAACCAGACAGACGATAAGTATGCTGCTATGGTTCGTTCTATGGATAAAAATGTGGGTAAAATATTGGACAAGCTGGAATCACTGCATTTATCGAAAAAAACCATCATCGTTTTTACTTCGGATAATGGGGGGCTAACAACCTTGAAAAATATTGGGCCAACAGCTGTTAGTCCACTCAGAGCCGGGAAAGGATGGGCTTATGAGGGTGGAATTAGGGTGCCTTTAATCATCAAGGGTCCCAATTTGCCGGAAGGTGAGATTTCCAGTCAGCCGGTGACAAGTATGGATTATTATCCCACTCTTCTGGAATTGGCCGGTCTGCCAATGCAAAAAGATCAACATATGGATGGAGAAAGCATTGTTCCTTATCTAAAAAACTCAGACAGACGAAAGGAAAGAACATTGGTGTGGCATTACCCTCATTATCATGGTTCCACCTGGAGGCCGGGATCTGCTATTCGCCAGGGTAACTGGAAATTGATTGAGTTTTATGAAGACAATTCTGTTGAGCTATATAATCTGAGTAATGATATTGAGGAACAGAAAAATATTGCAGAACAATATCCGGATAAAACAGAAATGCTCAGAAAAGAAATGCACAGTTATATTAAGGCTAGAAATGGCAAGTATCCTGCATTGAGGACTAACAGATAATATTGATCAATAATTATGCTATGATGACTGTAAATTTAGATAATAATATGCTCAGGGTGTTGTTTTGTGCCGTATTGCTGCTGCTTACCGGGTGTGGAGAAAAATTTGGGAGCAATGAGAAAAAACAGGGCAAACCCAACATTCTGCTCATCCTCGTCGATGACATGGGATACGGGGATCTCAAAAGTTATAATCCGCAATCAAAGATTCCAACACCCAACCTTGATAGGCTTGCAACTGAAGGAATGCGTTTTACGGATGCTCATGCACCCGGCGCAGTTTGTCATCCGTCACGATATGGATTGCTGACGGGCCGTTACCCATTCCGAACGAATACAAATGTTTGGCCTGAGCAGCCCGTGATAGAGGAAGATCGAATGACAATTGGCTCCATGTTACAGTCTGAAAGTTATCATACGGCAATGGTTGGGAAATGGCATTTAGGGTTTGACGAATCGGAAGCCATTCAGGCTAGCCAAGAAAATGCTGAGGAAACCGGAAATAATACACGAGCAGCCTATCGAACCTACGAGGAGGGACAGGTTTTGCCAGGTGGTCCCGTAGATCGTGGTTTCGATTCCTTCTTCGGAATCCGGGCTTCAACTGATATTCCACCCTATTTCTATATTCGGGATGACCGTGTGGTAAATCCGCCATCAGACTCCATTGGTAATAATTACAGCGGTGGCATCTGGACCGATATCCAGGGGGCGTTCTGGCGGGAAGGCGGTATTTCTCCGGACCTCGATCTTGCAGATGTTCTTCCCCGGTTTACGGAAGAGTCGATCAATGTGATTGAAGATCACAGCTCATCGAATCCCGACCAGCCGCTATTCCTGTATATAGCGTATCCGGCTCCACATACGCCATGGCTGCCTTCTCAGGAGTTTGATGGTGTCAGTGGCGTAGGTATGTATGGAGACTTTATGGCGATGGTTGATTCGAAAATCGGAGAAATTCTTTCTGCATTAGATCAGCAAGGTATGTCTAATGAAACCCTTGTGATTTTTACCAGTGATAACGGCCCGGTATGGTATGATAAAGACAAAGAGCAATTTGATCACGATTCCCAGGGGGGGCTGCGCGGTATGAAAGGTGATGCTTACGAAGCCGGGCACCGCATGCCGTTTATTGTACGATGGCCCGGAGTTGTTGAGCAAGGAACGGTATCTCATCAGACAATCTCTTTCACGGATTTAATGGCTACTTTTGCTGATGTTCTTGACACAGAACTTCCGGATAGTACAGGAGAGGACAGTTTCAGTCTCTATTCAGTTCTTGCAGGTGAACATTCTGGAGAAGAGTCGATTCGGCCTCCGGTTGTTAGTGTAACAAGTCGTGGAGTTCGAACCATCCAGGATGGCAAATGGAAGCTGATTGAATCACTTGGTTCAGGTGGCTTCACAGATCCTGTTTCTATTGAGCCGGAAGCCGGCGGACCGGAAGGTCAACTCTATAACCTTGAGGATGATTTGGATGAAACGAATAATTTATGGTTGGATCATCCGGATGTGGTTAATCGCTTACAGGGCATACTTGAAGATTATGACAGGAATGGCCGCAGTCGTCCTTAATTAATTATTTTGATCTTACTACGTGAATTTTAAACTGTTAATTAAGGCAGAGAAGAAACTGTGATTTCATTTAGCACTTAATCTATTGAAATGGTCCCTTAATTAGTCAGGACTTATAATGTGTCCATGATAAATATGTATGTAGAATTTGAAAAAAATATACAGTATAAACACTTGTACTGGATTGTTACTCTTCTTTTACTCATCCCGGTTGTTTCAATTGCAAACAGTTCAACAGAGGTTCATGATCGACCAAACATTGTTTTACTAGTCTCTGAAGACAACTCCGTCCATTATATGGTCCATTTTTCCCCCGGTGGTGCCAAAACGCCAAATATTGAGACACTTGCTGAGGCAGGAATCACATTCGACCGTGCTTTTTCCAATTCACCCGTTTGCTCTGTGGCGAGAAGTGCGGTAATGAATGGTGTATATGCTCCTCGAACTGCGACACATCACCACCGGGCTATTGAAAAAGTTACCATGCCTGAGGGTTGGGAAATGTTTCCCCATTACTTGAGAGAGCAGGGCTATTTCACAGTAGTAAATGGGAAAAAAGATTTTAACATGATGGAGGGAAATGTTTGGGATGAAGATGGAAATGAGGCGCACTGGAACAGCCGACCCAATGAAAACACTCCATTCTTTTATATGGAACAAACGGGACCCGATACCCACGAGAGCAGACTCCATTTTAATGAAGAGACCTTTCGCACACAATCAACTGTTCATGATCCCGATGAGGTTGAGGTTTTTCCCTACTTTCCGGATACCGAATTGTTAAGATATACTCATGCAACTTATTTGGACCGTCATCTTGATATCGATAAGAAAGTTGGACAGGTGCTTACTGAGCTGGAAAAAGACGGCCTCATGGAAAATACGATCATTATATACTATGGTGATCATGGTGGTGTGCTGCCCAGGAGTAAAGGGTATGTTTACGAATCGGGGCTGCACGTGCCGTTAGTTGTCTATATTCCGGAGAAGTTCAAACATCTTTCCCCGTTTAAACCCGGCAGTCGTGTAAAAGGATTCGTCGAGTTTGTTGATCTCGGACCAACGATACTCAACCTGGCAGGAGTGGGCTTACCAGCTCATATGGACGGAGTTCCATTCCTCGGTAAGGATGTCTCAGCTGAGCAGGTTAATGAGCGTGATGAGACATTTAGCTATGCCGATCGGTTTGATGAAAAATATGATATGGTACGAGCGCTTCGTAAAGGTGATTATAAATATATACGCAACTTTCATCCATTTTACCCTGACGGCCTCTGGAATCGGTACCGCTATATTCAGCTTGCCTACAGGCAGTGGAGAGATGCTTATAAAGACGGTGAATTAAACTCAGTACAGAGACATTTTTTTGAGGAGAGACAACCGGAAGCCCTTTATGACATCTCATCAGATCCGCATGAGACAAAAAATCTTGCCGATGATCCCGAATATGCAGAGGTGTTGGAAGAGATGCGCAGTCGTCTTCGCCTGCGCATGAGATCGATGCCGGACTTGGGTCTTTTTCCAGAGAGCTATTTGGTGAAAAATGCAGTTCAGGATCCACTTTCATTTGCTCAAAAGAATACAACTCGCATCACAGAATTGTCAGACATTGCAGATTTGACACTGCTTCCCTACGAACAAGTGAAAAGTGATTTGAAACTAGCTCTTGAGGCTGACGATCCCCTCAAAAGATATTGGGCCCTGATCTCCTGTAGTGTGTTTGGAGAGGAGGCAGAGGAGATGATTCGTCTTGCCAAAGATCTTATCTATGACGGGTCACCTGTGGTGCGAATCCGTGCAGCAGAATTTTTAGGGATTATCGGTGATGGCGATCCTATGTCGATACTATATGATATAGTAAACACCAGAAATAATGAATCTGATGTGTTGTTAGCGCTGAATACAATGACCTATTTGCGGGACCATTTAGGCTATGAGGTGAATCCTGGGTCAATTGAACCGGTCGTTGATTCCCGACAGATCGGCTGGCGCATCGAACACCTGGGTAACCGTGAATGATCTTATTTCGGTATATCTGAAATTGATTTAACATCACCAAAACTCCTTATCAAATATTTCAAATTTATTTAGTATTTAAAGAGTGCCCTGTAGATGTAACGAAATCAATTCATTTATTGAATCATAAAATACTTGTACTTCAGATGAATAAATCTCGAGTATGGTCTTTCTTATTACTAATAGCATTAATCGTACTCGTGTCTTGCGATAGTGAGGAGAGATCACCCAACATCATCTTAATCATGACCGATGACCAAGGCTTTGAAACCATCGGGGCTTATGGAGGGGAGTCTTACCAAACACCGGTTCTTGATAACATGGCCGCAACCGGTATTCGGTTTAATCAGGCACATGCAACACCCGTTTGTACTCCAACACGGCTGGCCATCATGAGTGGAAAGTATAATAGTCGTAACTACACAGAGTTTGGAAAAATGGATCCGGACGTATATACCTTCGGAAATCTGTTTCAAGATGCCGGTTATGCAACGTTTATCGGTGGAAAATGGCAACTTGGAGGCGGACTGAATGCTCCGTATGAGTTTGGGTTTGATGAGTATGCTTTGTGGCAGCTTACTCGTCGTCCGAATCGTTACCCTAATCCGGGATTAGAAATCAATGGCGAGGAGGTGGATTTTAAAAATGGAGAATATGGGCCAGACATTATAAATGATCACGTACTGGACTTTATTGACCGCCATGAGGAGGAACCATTTTTCGTTTATTACCCGATGAATCTAACACATTGGCCGTTTGAACCGACTCCCGATTCGCCTGATTGGGATCCCACTCTAAGAAGAGATCATGAAGAGGAAAAAGTCATACCTGGATTACATACAGAGCCCAAATATTTTGGTGATATGGTTCAGTATGCTGATAAATTAGTTGGTAAAGTTATTTCTAAACTGGAGGAACTGGAGCTGCGGGAGAATACACTCATCATTTTTACCTCTGATAACGGAACGGCCAGGGGAGTCTCCTCGATAATAAATGGCGAAGAATTCATCGGTGCGAAACTGTCGTCTAATGAAGCAGGCACTCATGTTGCGTTAATTGCAAACTGGCCAAGTGTTATACCAGAAGGTCTCGTTAATAATGATCTCATAGGATTTACATATTTTTTTCCGACTCTTGCAGCCGTTGCAGGAATTGAAATTCCTGAAGATTTGGAACTGGATGGAGTGAATTTTGCCCCAGTTCTTTACGGGGAAGACGTCAAGTTACCAGACTGGCTCTATATGTGGTGGTATCGAAATAACGATCCAGAGGGGCCCGGCGATGAGTTTGCACGAACCCACCGATACAAATATTACAGAGACGGTAGATTTTATGATTTGTCGAAAGATCCTTTAGAAGAAAACATACCGATCTCATTGGATCAGTTGTCAGGGAATCAAAAAAAAGTGCTGTTAAAGCTTCAAAAAATTATTGATGAAAATACAAGGCCGGAATTTTATGACAATCAAATTAAATCTGAGTGACACAGAGAAGTAGACTGCGATTTCATTGTCAATACTTTAAAAACATTAAAGCCAAAGAAGTGTCCTTTAACCGGTAAACTCGTTGTCAATACTTTAAATAACATTAAAAGTGTCCTGAAGATTTGAAACATTTAATTGGTGATGAGTGGAATCAGCAACTTCATTGATTATATTCTTTAGACCTTAATCCCGATAGAATCTCTATTGTGAATGTAATAATCGCTCTATTGTTTATAGATTCCCTTTCAGAACTATGGGTTTGGCAACTCATGGGGCGGCTGCATCCGATCATTGTGCATTTTCCAATCGGGGTGTTGGTTGTAGCTTTTTTTCTTGAACTATTCACACTCGGGAACAAACGATCTGAATTGAGAGCAGGCATCCGATGGCTTGTATATATCGGTGCCGGAACATCCCTGGTAGCTGTTTTATTTGGGCTTATGCTTGCCTATGGGTCGAATTACAGTGAATCAACGTTGAACTTACATCGATGGACCGGCATTGCTACAGCTGTTGCAGCGCTTTCTGCGGCCGGTCTTCTTTATCGGGCGGATTTGAGCAGGCGGAAAAAAGATCTGAATATCTACCGCAGTATTCTTGGCTTAACCGTGCTCTTACTAACATTTGCCGGACACTTCGGGGCAAGCCTCACTCACGGAGAAGGATTTATTTCGGATGTTCTGCCATGGAATCATGAGGTTGTGTCTGAGGGAGAGTTCACGGAATTGCTCACTGAAGTGAAAGAACACAGTGAGATGGGTTCTGTGGCTCCGCAGCATCTGAATGAATTGAATGTGGGGGTTCGCCGTATTTTTGCAAACAGCTGCTATCGCTGTCACGCCTCCGATGAGATGGAGGGAGGGCTGGCTCTCGATAGTGAAGCAGCAGTTATGGCAGGGGGTGATGGTGGACCCATTATAACGCCGGGCGAACCGGAAAGCAGTGAACTCATGAAGCGACTGCTTCTGCCGGCGGGCCACGATGATGTGATGCCCCAAAAAGGGAGGGCGTTATTCCCGGATGAGATCGAGCTAATCCAAACCTGGATCGAACTTGGTGCACACTGGTCTGACGAAGAGGTGCTGACTTTTCGTGAGGCTGAAATGGCTCTGTCGAAACCGGAACTTCCGCATTCCGGAAATGAATTTGAAAATCCTGTGGACCGTTTTGTGGACATCTATTTTAAAGAACAAGGTATAAGTTGGCAGGAACCGGTTAATGATACACTTTTCGTTCGGAGGGTCTATTTAGATGTGATCGGATTGTTACCGGAACCGGGTGAATTGAAGGAATTTTTGAGTGATACATCTGCCAACAAACGCGATCAATTGATCGAGTCGCTTTTGAATCGTGAGCATGATTATGCTCAGCACTCTCTGAGCTTCTGGAATGATTTGCTTCGAAATGCTTATACGGGAACCGGATTTATTACGGGCGGCAGAAAGCAGATAACAGAGTGGTTGTATGATGCTCTTGAGAACAACAAGCCGTATAACCAGATGGTCAGTGAGCTTCTCTCTCCCGGTGAAAAATCGGAGGGTTTCATTCGCGGCATTCAATGGCGGGGAGATGTTAATGCCAGCCAGACCACAGAGATGCAAGCAGCTCAAAACTTGTCTCAGAGTTTGATGGGAGTAAACTTAAAGTGTGCATCCTGTCACAACAGCTTTGTGAGTAACTGGACCCTTAAGGACGCGTACTCATTGGCAGCTGTTTTCTCTGATACATCGCTTGCGATTGAGAGATGTGAAGAACCCACGGGAGATTTTGCCGAACCCGGATTTCTATACAGCGAACTCGGTGAAGTGGATAAGAATTTGCCAACCGATGACAGGCTGGAACAACTGGCGGATATCGTTACTCAGGAGGAAAATGGCAGACTCTATCGTACGATTACGAATCGACATTGGCAGCGACTTATGGGAAAAGGCCTTGTGGAACCTGTAGATGAGATGGATACGAAACCATGGAACCAGGAGCTTTTGGACTGGCTTGCAGCGGATTTCATTGACCACAATTACAACCAGAAATATTTACTCTCATTAATATTACGCTCCCGAACTTATCAGTTACCTACCGTGGGACTTAGTGCCGAGGAAGCGAGAGCTCCCTCAGATGAATATGTTTTCAAAGGTCCATTGAGAAAACGATTAACGGCAGAGCAGTTTGCCGATGCATTGACACGTCTGGCTGTACCTGTTTACAGCTCTGTAGCTTATGATCCTTTTGACACCCGAATTGCAGAAGCATCATGGATCTGGTTTGATGCCCGGGAGAATGGACGCCCGGCATTTGCTCCACCGGGGCAGTATTATCTGCGGCATACATTCGATCTGTCTAACGATAAAATTATTAACGAAGCACGATTACTCATCTCAGCTGATGAACGGTTTGAACTCATTATTAATGGAGAGTCAACGGTTGGTGGCCATGATTGGCGAGAAGTTCAGAATGTAGATGTAACAGATTATTTAACAACCGGAAAAAATCTGCTGGCTGTAAAAGCTGAAAAAAGAGGTGCAACTGCGGAACCTGCCGGTGTATTATTGAACATGGAGATCACCTATTCAGATGGCACAAAGAGTGAGGTGAGATCAAATACGGATTGGAAAATTAACAATCAGGACCCTGATCCGGATTGGGCTCTATCCGACTTCGATGACAGTGACTGGTATTCCGTACGCTCTTTTGGCAGCAGCCTGGATAATAAATACTGGGGGCGATTGCTCGATTTTAGCCATGAATCCACAGAGGATAGGTTACAGTTTGTTCGCGCTTCCCTGGTGGAAAATGATGACTTTCAAAAAGCACTGGGACGTCCTCCCAGGGAGATCGTTATCACCAAAAGAGATTCCGAGCCTACCTTATTACAGGCCCTGGAGCTTACCAATGGAGAGATGGTGAATGATGTTCTCTCGAGAGGTGCTGACCGATGGATTCGTGAGTATGGAGAGGATCCGGAAGAGTTGATCCGGCAGATATATCTCCGGGCTCTGAGCCGTCCTCCGACTGGTCAGGAAGCCCGGATTATTGGCAAATTGCTTGGACAGAAGCCAAATAATGAGGCTGTGCAGGATTTGCTGTGGGCCGTGACTATGAAACCTGAATTTCAGATGATATACTAAAATAAAAATGAGGTCCTATGAATGACCGTATGAACCGACGGGATTTTTTGAAGAAAACTTCTGCCGCTACATTGGCTGCAATGGCGGCATCACTTCCGGTTTCCTCTTTTTTAACCGGTTGTAATACCGGTATCCAGTCGAGTGCCGATACGGTAATCTTATTATGGATGGCCGGCGGGATGGCTCATACCGAGACTTTCGATCCGAAAGCTTATACGCCTTTTGAAAAAGGACTTGAAAGCAAGCGTGTGCTAAGCACATTTCCCAAAATTCCTACAGCTGTCGATGACCTCTACTTCTCAAAAGGCCTTGAGTCCATCGCAGATATTATGGACAGGGGAACGGTGATCCGGTCGTACCGGGCCGCTGATATGGGGCATATTCTACATTCAAGGCATCAATATCACTGGCACACCTGCTATGAACCGCCTCAAACGGTGAACGTTCCGCATATCGGTGCATGGATTGCACGGGAGCGCGGACCTGCAAACCCGGTGATCCCGCCTTTTATTAGTATTGGTCAGCGTTTCGATGTGGGTGAATCGGAAGAACTAAAGGCCTATCACACCGCAGGTTTCCTGGGAAGTGAATATGGTCCGTTTCTCATTCCCGATCCATCAACGGGGCTGGATAGTGTTCGCCCACCGGTAGGGATGACGATAGAACGATTTGAGCGAAGACATCAACTTTATCGCGACCTGATTGAGCAAAGCCCGGTGGGGGAGCGCAGCAGCGGTTACCAGAAAGAGTCCATGCTTCGGGCTATGGAGCGATCTTATGCACTGCTCAAATCACCTGAAGCTGAGGCGTTTGATCTCAGCAAGGAGCCAGATGAAACCTATCAAGCATATGATACGAGCAGATTTGGTTTAGGCTGTCTGCTTGCAAAACGGTTAACAGAAGCGGGAGCCCGTTTTATAAGTGTTACAACTGAGTATGAACCATTTATGGGATGGGATACTCACGAGAACGGGCATACCCGGGCAGAGAAGATGAAGGAAATGATCGACAGGCCGATTGCACAACTTATAATAGATCTGGATCAGTCCGGTCGTTTAGACCGAACTCTTGTTGTACTTGCAAGTGAATTTAGCCGTGATATGATGGTTGAAGGGCGCCCCGGACAAAAAGTCAAAGATCAAGTCGAAGTACCTGATAAAATGGAGGATATCTCCAACTACGGGATGCACCGGCATTTTACGAACGGATGTTCATTACTGATGTTCGGCGGCGGTATAAAAAAGGGTCTTGTTTATGGAAAAACAGCCGATGAGCGTCCTTGCAGTACCATTGAGAATCAGGTAGGAATCGATGAAATTCATCAAACCATTTACCATGCTATGGGAATTCCGCCAGAGACCAATTATGTGATTGAAGGGCGTCCGTTTTACACAACACCCGACGGGCATGGCGAAGTCATCCATGAACTTTTCGCATAAAGTAATTTTACTATAATTTATGAACAGCAAAATATTAGCTTTCAAATTCTGATCAAGACCTTTAAAATGTTCAGATTTCTACTTTCTTAAATCTATATTAACGTGAAATCGACATATGTATGTTGATTATTGTGCTCCCGTCATGCCTGCCCTCGATACGTCGGGGTGTAAGGAGGGGTTGGGGGAGGTAGCAATCTCCCCTTGAGGGTCCCGAACCGTCGGGACGCCTTTAGGCGGGAGGGGTGTACATCAAAGGGGGACTAACCACCCCTAAATCCCCTCCTTGATTAAGGAGGGGACTTTTTCAATGCTTAAGTTATTATTTTGAAACGACCTCAGATTATATTAACAATTAAAACCGGATAAATAATTAATCACACAAGGAAATATAAATGAAGGAGCCTGATAAAAAGCAGAAGAATAATAACTACAGCCGAAAGGATTTTTTAAAAAAATCGATACTTACTTTTGGAGCGTTTACGATTATTCCGCGTCATGTACTTGGTGGTACGGGATATACAGCACCCAGCGATCAGCTGACGAAAGCGGTAATTGGAGTTGGTGCGATGGGAAGGGGACATTTAAACTACCCGGGATCAAAGTTGGTTGCCGTATGTGATGTGGATCAAACACACTTGAATAGAGCTCTTTCGATCACCCCGGATGGAGTAAGAGGATACAGTGACTATCGGGAAGTACTTGAACAGGATGACGTGGATATTGTGCATATCGTAACACCTCCGCACTGGCATGGAAAAATGGCCGTGGATGCAGCCAATTCCGGTAAAGATATCTGGTGTGAGAAACCGATGACCCGAACCATCGGTGAGGGACAAGAAGTTGTTAATGCTGTAGAAAGAAATGGTACTATCTTTCGGTTGAATACTTGGTTTCGATTCAGAAGCAATTTCTATGGAATGGGAACTCCCGTAAAGCCAATTAAGAAATTAGTTGAGAATGATGTTTTCGGCTGGCCGCTAAAAATTACTTTGAGCGAAACAACGGGATTTGACTGGAAGTTTATTTGGAGGGGCAAAACGGATCTGTCGCCTCAGTGGATACCGGAATCACTGGACTATAACATGTGGTTAGGGCCGGCACCGTATAAGCCATACCATGAACATCGTGTTCACAGCAATTTCCGGGGATACTGGGATTACGACGGCGGTGGATTGGGTGATATGGGTCAGCACTATATTGATCCGGCTCAATACTTGTTAAATAAAGATGACACGAATCCTATTTATGTAGATGTAGATGCCCCCCAGCAACACCCGGATGCAGCATCATCCTGGCGCAGAATTGAGTTTACCTATGAGGATGGGTGTAAGATTGTGTTGGATGGTGAAAACCGGGATAAAGACGCTGCATTTATCGAAGGGCCTAAAGGGAAACTATATCGAGGATTTCGATCAGATATTCCAAATGTCAGGAAATTAGCAGACACACTGCCGGAACCTGAAAGCCGGGTTACTGATTTTAGCGAAGCCGTTAGAACTCGACAGAAGTTCGCCCTGAATGAAAAAAATGGTCACAGGTCATGCAATGTTGTAAATCTTGGAATTATTGCAGTCCGTCTGGGCCGGTCTCTGGAGTTTGACCCGGAAACAGAGACATTTGTGAACGATCAGGCAGCCAACCGAATGATCCATCAACCTATGCGTTCTCCATGGCATATTTAATAATCAAAGGGCAAAGACATCGAAATTCTATTAAAAGAAATAATTTCATGAAAAAATTACGCAAATATTTATATCTGGGGTTGATCTTTACCCTTCTCATGATCTCCGGTAAATCTATTGAGGAAGCAAACGCTCAAACGGCGGAACCTGGTCATCAGCAAGAATTTTACGAGGAGATTACACGACTCATTGTAAATATGCCTGCAGAAGAAAAAGAGGAAGAGAAATGGGTAAATGAGCAGATGACTGCTTATGGAGCAGAAGCGGTTCAGGCGTTGTCGTGGATGCTTACGGATCCTGCTGTGGGCAGCGATCTTAAGGCAAGATATGCTCTGAGTAGTTTAGCCAATTATACAGCCGGTTTTGGTTCCGAACCTGATAAACAGAATTTTGAATCGGCTTTACTGGCTGAAATAAAAAAAGATCGTCCAATAGACGTTAAAGATTTTTTATTGGAGCAGTTGATATTAACCGGCAGCGATCGATCGGTACCTGTTCTTGAACCACTTTTAGTTCATGAAAGACTTTATAATAATGCACTAAAAGTACTCCTGACCCTGAATACACCATCAGCGGCGGAAGCAGTAAGAAATACTCTCCCGGCTGTAGATGGAGAACAAAAAATCGCATTGATTAAAGCTTTGGGTGAGCTTGAGGATAAATCATCTACAGAGCAGCTGATGGAATTTGCAGCTTCCGATCAATGGCCGATAAAACGTATGTCTCTCAATTCACTTGCAAATATCGGGGAAACGGGATCGTCGCGGTATTTCGAAGAAGCAATTCAGGGATATGAAGGTTTCAGGGAGTCGGAAGTTGTTTCATACTACCTGCACTATGCAAATAGGCTTGCAGTTGAAGGTTATAGCGAAGAAAGCAACAGAATTACCGAATACTTTTTACAGAGTGATTTTGCGGAACATATCAAAAATTCAGCTCTTCAGGTCCGTTTCCACCTATATGGTGAAGATATATCGGATGAACTTCTCGAAACTGCACAGTCTTCAGAAGCACTTCGTGCGAAATCTGCCCTGGCGATGATAAATTCTCTGGAAGAGTCTGAGGTTACAGAACAAATCGTTGATGCACTGAAGTCAGCTCCGGAATCAAACAAAATCTACTTTATTGAAGCGCTGGGCGAGCGTGGTGATGAATCAGCAGCCTCCGCACTTAGAAGTCATACCGGTGATACAAATAGCGAAATCAGAATAGCCGCTCTTTATTCACTATACCAATTGGAGGGGGAAATTGATCCGGGGCTTGTAGTTACGGTTTTAAATGATGTTGATAGCGATGAAGGGGTTCAGAGGGTGGAAGAACTCCTTCTGCAACTGGAATCTGAAAATATTGTAAAAGCTGTTGCAAGTGCCCTTCCGGATGCAAGCCTGAAAGCGAAACCCGTTCTTATCCGTGTGCTCACTATCCGATTAGCGGATGAATACCTGGATCAAGTTCGTAATGAGCTGGATATAAATAACGAGAACGTTCGAATAGCTGCATATGAATATCTTGGCAGTGTGGGAGTTGAAGAAGATGCCGGTACGCTGTTTGACCAGATGGGAGAAAATTTTTCTGATGAGGAACTGAGTGTCTTGCAGGATGCATTTGCTTCTGTTGTAAACCGCTCTGTTTCGGACGCTGATAGAAATGATTTGATCGGTCAATATTATTCTGAAGGTACTACAGATCAGAAAAAGCAGCTTATTCAAGTGGTTACAAGGATTGAAGGCGTTGACAATGCCGGGATTTTAAGACGCGGACTGAATCATGAAAATCGTGAAATTCAATTTGCAGCAATACAATCACTCAGGGAATGGAATAGTGCTGATGCTCTTCCTTTGTTGATCGGGTCTGTTCCTATGACATCGGGTGAGGAACAATTAGCTGTGATCGGGCGCTATGTGCAATTAGTAAATGATTTGGATGGCACTCTCAACCAAAAAGAACAGCGTCTGCATGAACTATTTAATGGTACACAATCAGAGGACAGTAAAATTTCAGCCTTGGAACAATTTGAACAGGCTGACGATCTCTTAGCACTTCAGGCAGTGGGCGTTTACTTAACAAATAGGAATGAGAATATCCGTAATGCTGCATATCAAACCGTATCAAACCTATTATTACCCCACTATAAAGAAGAATCTGAGGGGGTGGACGGTACCATGGCAGTACTGGCAGTTTTAAATGAGGATTCCAGAGAAAAAATCAAATCGATCCTTTCAGAAAAAGCAGAACTTGACAGTGAAGATTCAGATGAAGATGAAACGGATACAGAGCCAAAATACGGTACTCTATTTAACGGTATAAATCTTGAAGGCTGGCAGATTATCGGTACCCCGGGTACATGGGGTGTAGAAGATGGAATACTCTTTACCGATGGCGATGGCAGCGGTTGGTTATCCACTGAAAACCGTTACGATAATTTTGTCATTGAATTGGAGTATCGAGTTCCTGAGGGCGGAAACAGTGGTCTGTTTCTGAGATCGCCACGCGAAGGAAATCCCGCTTATGAAGGTTTGGAAATTCAAATTTTGGATGATTACGCAGATCAGTACGCCGATCTGAAGCCCTGGCAGTTTACCGGTAGTATCTATTTTGAAGAAGCGGCTTCAAAACGAGTCACAAAACCTGCCGGAGAATGGCAATCACTGAAGGTGCGAGCGGAGGGACCTGAAATACAGGTAACATTGAACGGCGAATTAATCGTGAACACTACATTGATTAACTATATGAATAATGTGCCGAATCATCCCGGGTTATTGAAACGATCCGGTTTTGTTGGTTTGCAAAATCATGGTGACAGGGTTGACTTTCGGAATATTAAAATCAGTGAAATTGATTAATTGATGTCATTCTTCGAACTGTCAGATATGTGAAACTACCGGTATCGCTTGACTAAAATTGGTTTGAGGTATTCTTTGCCGGGTGCTGAAATCAACCAAAAAGTGATCCATTCATGAATTAAAATGAGCAACAATGGGATTAACAACTTCTCATTTAAGTCGCTCAATGAGATAGGTTACACAGAATTAAAATGATTCAAACATTCAAAAAGCAAATAGATGATATGTATGTAACATCGGAAAACTTTAGAGATTCAGTGAAAAAAACCGTGAGATTTTCAGTTTCCGTTTTGACAGCTTTAATACTATTGGGGATGAATGTAGAAGTCTATGATGAAGATTCTCAATCTATTGATAATCCCAACATCATCATCATGTACTCCGATGATCATACGGCTCAATCCATTGGGGCTTACCGGGAAGCATTAAATTACGGGCTGAAACTGGATCATACTCCCACTCCAAATATTGATCGGCTGGCTGAAGGCGGGATGCGTTTTGATAATGCTTTTGTCACCAACTCCATATGTAAACCTTCACGCGCCGTGCTTCTGACAGGCATGCACAGCCATAAGAATGGAGTTCTGACAAATGGTGAATCGATCTCAATGGACCTCGAAACATTTCCCATGATTCTCCAGGAACATGGGTATCAAACTGCGATGATTGGAAAATGGCATTTGGGTACGGAACCACAGGGTTTTGATTACTACGAAGTGTTGTATGGCCAGGGACCTTATTACAATCCAACCATGAGAACCTCAAACGGAGATGTGGACAGGCACGGCCATACCACCGAAATCATCGGGGAGAGAGCGATTGAATGGCTGCGGTTACAACGTGACGGGGACAAGCCTTTTATGATGGTTTATAATCACAAGGCACCTCATCGGGAGTGGTTGCCCGGACCGGCTCTGAATGATTATCAAGACCGGGATCTTCCTGAACCATCCACACTTTTTTACGACTACTCAGGTTTAACTACCGCTGCTCACGAGCAGGATATGGAAATAAGTGAAAAGGGTGGTCCTCAATCGATGAATTGGGGACGGGATTTAAAAGTGCCGCTCAACCCGGAAACGGGAGAGCCAAATCCACGTTGGGAATCGTTGGTTGAAGGTAACAGGTTGACCGAGGATCAGCTTCAGCGAATTAAGGACGCATATGCCAGGGATAATCAGTACCTGTATGATAATTATGCAAGCTGGTCTGAGGAGGATCGAACGCGATGGCGTTATCAGCGGTATGTAAAAGATTATCTTCGGGTGATCCGTGAAGTGGATGACCAGGTGGGTAATATGATTTCGTACTTGCAACGAGAGAATTTACTTGACAATACAATTATCATTTATGCAGGCGACCAGGGATTCTTTTTGGGTGAAAACGGCTGGTTTGACAAACGTTGGATTTACGAAGAGTCGATGCGCATGCCGCTGATTGTTCACTGGCCGGAAGGAATCGAGGCAGGATCGGTAAACAACGATCTTGTACAAAACCTGGACCTGGCACCCACGATATTAGATCTGGCCGATGCAAACATCCCGGAAAGGATGCAGGGCAAATCGATGGTACCCCTGTTAAATGGAGAAAGTCCGGAAGACTGGCGGGACGCCGTTTATTATCACTATTATGAAGGCCCTGATATTGGAGGGGGTTGGCATTCAGTGGCCCGTCATTACGGTGTCCGAACGGACCGGTACACTCTCGTGCATTACCCTGCTTTTGATGAGTGGGAGTTATTTGACCTCCAAACTGATCCTGAACAGATCCAAAGTGTTTATGACGAACCGGAATACGCCGAGGTTCAGCAAGAATTGAAGGATAAAATTGATGAACTACAGGAACATTATGAGGATGATACCTGGGATGATTAGCTGGAATGTATTAAAATTATCCTAGCGTGAGTTCGATATAAAATAAATCTGAAGATATTGAAAAAGTCCCTTCTTGCACGGGAGGAGCTTGATAATCGGGGTTCTTAAGTCGAACTCATGTACATTAATTTAATTTTCAACGACGCCTGGGAATACTTCGTAAGTTTCGTTTAACAGGTTATAGAACTAAACAACAATTAAGCAATCAAGTTATCTATGAAATCACTCCAGCTATTTTTTTTAATAACCGCGGCTCTCATCTTAATAATGGGTTGTACGCCTGACTCTAATCAAACCACTCATGAACCTGGAAGTGATACTCCCAATATCGTTTTGATTTTCCTGGATGATGCCGCTTACGGCGATTTTAGCCCATTTATGGAAATCCGGTATTCAACACCGAATATTCAATCCCTTGCAGAAGAGGGCCGAACGTTTACCAATTTTTATGTCCCGCAGGCGATCTGTTCTGCCTCCCGTGCAGCGTTGATGACCGGTACTTACCCGGGACGAAACCAGCTTTTTGGTGCACACCCGCCAAAAGCCAGAGGACTTGATACGCAGTTTACAACTATGGCTGAAATGCTGAAAGAGAACGGCTATACCACCGGATTTTTCGGAAAGTGGCACCTTGGAGACCAGGAGGATACACGCCCGCATAATCGTGGTTTTGATGAAATGGCCGGGATCATGTATTCCAACGATATGTGGGCAGATCATCCTGAAAATCCGGAGTACTGGGGTCAGTTTCCCATGCACTACTGGAAAAACGGGGAGGTGATGATCGATTCTGTGACGGCTGATCATCAAAAAGAGTTTACTACCTGGTTTACCGAAGAATCTGTGGATTTTATCAACAGGAATAGCGACGGTCCATTCTTTCTCTATGTACCGCACCCACAGCCGCATGTGCCTCTATTTGTGAGTGATAAATTTGAAGGAAAATCTGGTACGGGCCTTTATGGGGATGTCATGATGGAGATCGACTGGTCTGTGGGTGAAATTGTGAATGCACTGGTAGAGAACGGGGTTCGTGAGAATACCATCATCCTGTTTTCATCAGATAACGGCCCGTGGCTCTCCTATGCCAATCACTCCGGTAAAACGCCATTCCGGGAAGGCAAAGGAACTACTTTTGATGGAGGCATTCGAAGCCCGTTGATTATCTCCTATCCGGAAAAAATTGAAGAAAATACGGTATCCCAAAACACATTTTTCTCAATTGACCTGATGCCCACCCTGGCTGAACTTACGGGATCACAATTGCCCGATTATGAGATTGACGGTACAGATGTATGGGATTTAATACTTGGAGACGACGGTACTGAATCTCCGCAGGAGTACTATGCGTTTACAAACGGTCAGGATTTTCAGGGAGTGATGAGCGGAGATGGAAAATGGAAATTGCACGTTCCCCACGGCTACAGGACAAGCCCCGTTGGCGGCAGAGATGGTATTCCTGGCCTCTATCAACAGGCGGAGATCGATACGGCCCTGTTTGATATGGTTCACGACCCATATGAGAAGGTAAATGTTATCGACGAATACCCTGAAATTGCTGAACGCCTGCTGCGCTTTGCCGAAGAACACCGGGCAAAATTTTTTGAGGATTGACGAAACAAATTATCCTGACAAGTTATAGTAAGAAAAGAGGAAATTGTCGACTTGAATAGGTTACGTTTAACCACCCCTGGCCCCCTTACGAAGGAGGGGAAACTCATATTCCAAGTTCTCATTTTGAGCACAGATAAAAAATTAATGAACTACAAATGAGAGTAATAAACGACAGACTTATAATCACTCTGTTGGTACTGTTATTCAGTGCATGCAGCGGAAACAATACGAGCAATGAGGACACACTGCCTAACATTGTACTCATTGTAACAGACGATCAAGGTTGGGGTGATCTGAGTATTCAAGGAAACGAAAATATCCGGACGCCCAATATCGATTTTCTTGCCTATGAAGGCGCTTCTTTCACCAATTTTTATGTGAGCCCGGTCTGCTCTCCCACTCGCGCAGAACTTCTAACGGGCAGGTACCATCCGCGGAGCGGGGTATATGGAACTTCGGCAGGAGGGGAACGCATGGACCTGGATGAAACCACAATTGCTGAAATTTTCAAACGAGCTGGGTATGCCACGGGTATTTTTGGCAAATGGCACAACGGAATGCAATACCCATACCATCCAAATGGAAGAGGTTTCGATGAGTTCTATGGTTTTGCCTCCGGCCACTGGGGAGATTATTTCAGTCCCAATTTCCTGGAAAGGAATGGTGAACTGATTCAGGGCGATGGATTTATCATTGATGATTTTACAAACGAAGCGATCTCCTTTATTGAGAACCACAAAGACCAGCCGTTTTTTGCCTACATACCCTACAATACTCCTCATTCCCCGATGCAGGTTCCGGATAGTTGGTGGCAGCGGGTTGAAGAGCGAGGTATAGAGTTGCGTCACAGAGAACCGGATCTGGAAAATACCACATTCACCACAGCCGCTTTGGCGATGGTGGAGAATATTGACTGGAATGTGGGTCGTATCAACCAAAAACTGGAAGATTTGGGGATTGAAGAGAGTACGATTGTTCTCTACATGAGTGATAACGGACCCAATAGCTGGCGATGGAATGGAGAAATGAAGGGACGGAAAGGCAGTATCCATGAGGGTGGGGTTCGCTCGCCGCTTTTCGTGAAGTGGACGGAAAAGATTGAACAAGGAACTAAAATTGATAAGATATCGTCTTCAATAGATATGCTGCCTACATTGGCTGACCTGGCTGAAATTCCTCATAAAACGAGTCACCCTTTGGACGGAGTATCTCTGAAACCATTGCTTTTGCAGGAGCCTGTTTCTTGGGAGGATCGCCTTCTCTTTAATCATTGGAATGGCAAAACAAGTGTTCGATCTCAGCAGTGGAGGCTGGATCATGAAGGGAACCTGTATGATATCACCCAAGATCGTGCCCAGCGAAATAATGTGTCTGATCAATTTCCTGAAATTGCAGCTTCTCTTTCTGACTCACTCAATAGATGGGAAGAAAATGTTCTTGCGGATCTGAAATCGGATCAAGCAGACGACAGGACGTTTCCGGTCGGGCACCCGGATTTTCGAAATACTCAACTGCCGGCCAGGGATGCAGTACCACATGGTAATATTGAACGATCCAACCGATTCCCGAATGATTCTTTCTTTCGGAATTGGAGCAGCAGGTCAGACAGTATCACCTGGGATGTTGAGGTGTTGGAAAGCGGACAATTTGAGATTGATTTGTACTATACTTTGCCGGAAGAAGATTTGGGATCTGTTATTGAATTGAGCTTCGGGGACAACAGTCTCTCTGATACGATAGATGTGGCTCATGACCCGCCTGTTGAGGGGATGGGACATGATCGAATCCCCCGGCAGGAGTCCTATGTAAAAGATTTTCGACCGCATAGCATGGGCATGATCAGCCTGCAAGCTGGGCGAGGTTTATTAACGCTCAAAGCATTAGATCTGCCGGGTAGTGGCGGACCGGATATTCGCTTGCTGATGCTAAAAAGAGTGGATTAATCTTTATTCGTGTCTCGTCAAGTGTCATCCATCGGCAAAAGTCGGAATAAAAACTTTTCTCTACAGTTGGAAGAGGACTTTAACTGAGTGTTCCAATAGTTTATCATTGACATATTCCAAATAGTTGTTAGTATTCTAGTTGTTTTAACTATAGAAGGGATGATTTCACCCTGCGCATCACCTTATGTATATATACTATCAGATAAACCTTGTCACTGTATTACGGAATTTGCAAGTGAGAGTCTAGTGAGAATGGATACCAAAATTATCCCCGCAGAAAATGAATGGCTCGGGCGATCCGGATCGAACCCCGACACGTAGTGGAATGGAAAGAAATTGGAGCTGACCGGGAAACAGCCGATATTCAGCTGTATAATTACTCTTTGGGTTTAGTGGAACGATGAAATATTGCTAATATACATCTTGAAATTGACCATGAATTGAATGCAATTCTTACTCAGGAACCGAAGGTAATGATACATCAAAATCTGAAATAGATAATCCCAGGCAAATTTATTTGTACGATGAAGAAGATGCTAAGGTGCTCGAACATATTTTTTGGACTTTTCTTTTTGATAATTTCTGTGATATTATCAATCAATCAACTGCAAGCATTTAGTCATTCTTCCGAAAGTGATTCACTTTCTGTTCTGATAGTCGGCGGCGGTATGCACCATGATTTTGAGCGTTGGTTTAATGAGGAAGATCAAAAAATTATTTCAGAAACCGGTGCTTCCGTCAGTTACACGGATGAGCCGAATGAGATCCTTCCAGAGCTCACAGGCCTTGATGTTCTCTATCTGAGCAACAATCAGCCGCTCCCTGATCCTGATCTTAGAGATGCCATCTTTGAATTTGTTGAAGCGGGGAATGGATTATTGCTTGTACATCCAGCGGTTTGGTACAACTGGGAAGACTGGCCGGAATATAACAGAGACCTGGTGGGTGGAGGATCCCGCAGCCACCCTCCCTATGGTGAGTTTGAAGTAAGTGTAACCAAAACTAATCATCCATTGATGGCAGCTGTGCCGGGCCAATTTACCATTAAAGATGAGCTGTACCGTTTTGAAGAAGACCCGGATGGAAACGAGATTCATGTTTTGGCAACGGGACTCGAAGAGGAGACTGGGGCCGAATACCCGGTTGTTTGGACATCAGAATACGGGCAAGGCCGGATTGTAGGAATTACTTTGGGGCATGACGGGGAAGCACATCTACATCCCGCATACATTACCCTGTTGCAAAACAGTATTAAATGGCTAACAGAAACCAAATAAACCGAGTGTGCATATGAGTGATCTTGAAGGTAAATTTTTTACCCGGGAAAATATGGTGGTCGAAAAGCTGGAACGAGGAATTCACCACTGGTTTTCCCGGCCGGATTTAACGGGTAGTAAGGATTTGATTGTGGTTCGGGTTGAGGTTGGGCCTGGCGGGGGGCATCCATTTCATTTCCACCCGGATATGGATGAAGTAATTTATATTTTATCGGGCAAAGCAGAGCAGTGGATCCAACAAGAAAAGAAATTTTTGCAACCAGGGGAGTCTGTTTTTGTCCCCAAAAAAATGGTTCATGCAACCTTTAACACTACGGATGAAACACTGTCTTTTCTGGCGATACTGGGCCCGGCGGCGGACCTGGAAGGATCGATGGTTTATGTAGATGATCAAGAACCGTGGGCAAGTATAAAGTAATAGCCTATAGCTATTAGGTTTGTGAAATGAGGAGTATTGAAATTTAATTGAGATTGTTAATCAGGCTAACAAACCGCTAACTCTCAAAATCCGAGTTTTTGCCAAAAAAAATCTTATTAATTGGAGCTTTCGATACAAAGGGGGAGGAATTCGTCTACGCCAGGGATCTTATTGTGAGACGGGGTCACCATGTATTATTGACGGATGTAGGTGTTCTTGAAGATCCGGTGAATCTTCAACCTGATATTTCATCGGCAGAAGTAGCTAAAGCTGGTGGAAGCAGCCTTCAAAAATTACGGTCAACAGGAGATCGCGGACAGGCTATTGATGTAATGATTGCTGGTGTGGAAAAAATTGTCCCTCAGCTTTATTCAGAACAACGCTTTGATGCCGTATTAAGTCTAGGCGGAGGGGCCGGAACAAATATTGCCACGGCTGGGATGAGGCAGTTACCGGTTGGGGTTCCCAAAGTCATGGTATCAACCCTGGCCAGTTCGGATGTGAGTTCTTATGTAGGGGTTAAAGACATTACAATGATGTATTCAGTTACCGACATTGCCGGGCTGAATCGTCTCTCCCGACAGGTATTGGCCAATGCGGTGGGTGCGGTTTGCGGAATGGCGGAGCAGGTTGCTCCGGCGGCAGAGGATAAACCGCTCATTGCAGCCTCCATGTTCGGGGTAACCACACCTTGTGTAAGCGAAGTACGAAAAAAGCTTGAAAAGGCGGGTTATGAACTTCTGGTGTTTCACGCTACTGGCACCGGAGGCCGGGCGATGGAAGGATTGATAGAAGATGGTTTTTTTGCCGCTGTTGCAGATATTACCACGACTGAGTGGGCAGACCAGGTAGTTGGCGGTGTTCTACCGGCCGGAGAAGACCGTCTTGGAGCGGCAGGAAGAAAAGGCATTCCCCAAGTGGTTTCCTGCGGGGCTTTAGATATGGTGAATTTCCATGCCATGGAAACAGTGCCGCAACAGTTTAAAGGTAGAAACCTATATAAGCATAATCCGACGGTTACGCTCATGCGCACCACTGCAGATGAATGCCGAAAAATCGGGAATAAGATTGCAGGAAAACTCAATCAGGCGAATGGGCCGGTTACATTAATATTGCCGTTAAAAGGAGTAAGCAGCCTGGATGCTGATGGACAGCCATTTTTTGATTCTGAAACTGATGAGGCATTATTTGATTCACTGCGGGAGAGTGTGTCCACGAATGTAAATGTAGTTGAATTAGACCTCCATATCAACGATCCTGAATTTGCCGACAGGATTGCAGAAGAACTGTTATCAATGTTATAAGAAGTCCTTTTTTTAAAAACATAATTGAACAGGACACCAGTCTTTTAGTAACAGAAAAGAATACAACTAACAACAAACCACATACAAAACACATGCCATTTATACCCTACCAGGAATGTCTCGAACGACTCAACAATCAAATCAAAAAAAATCAACCGCTTATTGGTGCCGGTGCCGGTACAGGAATTTCTGCAAAGTTTGCAGAAAAAGGCGGTGTTGATATTATTATCATTTATAATTCCGGCCGCTATCGGATGGCCGGTCGGGGCAGTGCGGCCGGTATTCTTGCTTATGGCGATGCCAACGAAATTGTAGTTGATATGGCGCGTGAAGTTCTTCCAGTGGTCCAGGATACACCGGTTCTGGCTGGAGTCTGCGGAACTGATCCCTTTCGTTTGATGCCCGTATTTCTCAAACAACTCAAAGAGATGGGATTTGACGGTGTTCAGAATTTTCCAACAGTTGGAGTGATCGATGGAAATTTCCGGCAAATTCTTGAAGAAACGGGCATGAGTTACGACCTGGAAGTGGAGATGATCCGCCAGGCACATGAGTTAGAGATGCTTACTTGTCCATATGTATTTGATGTTGACCAAACCATTAAAATGACAGAAGCCGGCGCAGATGTTCTGGTTACTCATATGAACACCACTGTAAAAGGATCCATCGGGGTCAGTGCTGATGTAGCGCCCACATTGGAAGAGGCGGCAAAACGAATCCAGGAGATGCATGATGTGGCTAAAGAAATTCGTGAGGATGTAATTGTACTTTGCCATGGCGGACCAATTGCAGAACCCGAAGATGCGCAGTACATTTTTGAACATACTGAAGGCGTGGCGGGCTTTTTCGGCGCATCCAGTGTGGAACGTTTAGCAACCGAACGGGCAATTGAGGCACAGGCCAGATCATTTAAAGATCTGACGATATAATCAGTAATTTAACTGGATTTAAATATAAATACTGACCAAGTAATCATTTATTCCATGTCAAAAAATATACAATCTAAACTATGGGGTGTGCTTGTACTGGCAAGCATTGTACTAGCTCTGACCGGCTGTACTTCCGGAAGTTCACAAAATGAAGAACGAGCTGGTGATTCCCGCCTGAATGTCTTGTTTTTAGGCGATGACGGCGGACACGAACCCAGCGTTCGGATTCGTGATGTTTTTAGGCCGATGATGGATAGAGGTATAGAACTATTTTATACAAGTGATCTCCAGGATATCAATTTGCAAAATCTGAGGAAGTATGATGCACTCCTGCTCTATGCAAATTACCACGAACCGGCTTACCCGGAGATGCCGTCTGATGTGGAAGAAGCGCTGATTACATATGTTGAAGAAGGTGGCGGGTTTATACCGGTACATTCAGCATCCGGAAATTTTCGGGATTCTGAACGATATATCAATCTTGTTGGAGGAGCATTTTTGAGCCACGAAGTAGATTCGTTTCGGACACGTATTGCTGAACCCGACCATGAAATTATGCAAGGGTTTAACGGATTTGAAAGCTGGGACGAAACCTATGTTCATCAAAAGCATAACGAAGAAAATCGCACCGTTCTAAGCTACCGTGAGGATGAACCCTGGACCTGGATACGTACCCAGGGAGACGGGCGTGTTTTTTATACAGCGTGGGGCCATGATGAGCGTACTTGGCAAAATTCGGGATTTCATGAACTGCTGGAGCGCGGAATCCGTTGGGCAGCCGGTCAGGATGTTCAGGCAGAACTGGCATCACGGACTATTGAAAACCCTTTTGAATACGTGGTGTTGGATGTGCCCTTTCCCCCGCCACATGAGGAACGGCTGCGCTATGAGGAAGAGGTGGGCCCGATGGACCGCCAGGGAAATAATCCGCGATATTATCGCAAACAGAAACCACTTGATGCGATTACAGCGATTGACCGGATGATCGTACAGCCGGGATACCGTGTAGAATTGTTTGCATCAGAGCCGGACATCGTCAATCCAATCTACATGGATTGGGATGAAAAAGGTCGTTTGTGGGTGATTGAATCGATCGAATATCCGTACCCCCGCGAATTTTGGCCGGATAATGGCGGCAAAGACCGGATTATAATTCTTGAAGATACCAATGAAGATGGCAAAGCAGACACATTTACTGTGTTTGCTGATAGTTTGAATATTCCCACCAGCCTGGAGTTTGTCAACGGCGGTATAGTGGTTCACCAGGCTCCGCAAACACTGTTTTTAATGGATACCGACGGAGACGATAAGGCCGATGTGAGGGAGATTTTGTTTGAAGGCTGGAATCAATGGGATACCCACGCAGGACCGAACAACCTGCATTATGGACTGGATAACTGGCTCTGGGGCGTTTTGGGGTATGCCGGAATGGAAGGAACGGTTGGCGGAGAGCGGCACGAGTTTCGCATGGGAATTTACCGTTTTAAAGAAGACGGGTCGAAACTGGAGTTTCTCCAGCGAACCAATAACAATACCTGGGGGCTTGGTTTTAATGAACAGGGAAATGCATTTATATCCACGGCCAATGGTAATCCAAGTACGATGTTTACAATTCCCCGGGGGCATTATGAGGAGGTGGATGGTCTGAATGATTTGGTGACCGACAGGCTGGCGGAATCGGCACGGGTGATTACTCTTACCAACCTGTTTCGCCAGGTTGACTGGGTTGGCGCTTTTACATCTGCAGCGGGGCATGGTTTGTACACAGCACGCGAGTGGCCGTCAGAGTATTGGAATCAGCGAGCATTTATTACAGAACCGACCGTTCAATTGGTGGCTGAAATGACTTTGGAAAAAGAGGGCGACAGTTACAGCGCCGGTTATCCGAGAAACCTTATTGCCAGCGATGACGAGTGGTTCAGCCCGGTGATGGCAGAAGTAGGGCCGGACGGGCATGTATGGATCGCCGATTGGTACAACTATATCCTTCAGCACAATGCTGAGAGCGACCGCCAGGAACCAACACCCGGCAACGCTTATGCGAATCCTCTGAGGGATCGTCAGCACGGAAGAATTTACCGCATTGTCTACGAAGGTACGGAAGAGCCAGAACCGATGTCGCTTGAAGGAGCAAATACAGAACAACTGGTCGAGATCTTATCACACACCAATATGCTCTGGCGTCAGCATGCACAGCGGTTGTTGGTGGAAAGCGGAGATGAGGATGCCATTCCGGCCCTGATCGATCTTGTAGAAGATGCCTCGGTTGATGATGTTGGCATCAATGCCGGTGCGATTCATGCCCTTTGGACCCTTCACGGACTGGGTGCTTTGAATCAGCCCGGCTCGCAAGCTTATGATGCAGCAATTGGAGCCCTAAAACATCCTTCCGCCGGAGTACGGGCAAATGCCGTGCAGGTACTTCCGCCTTCTGATCAATCCGTTCAGGCAATCCTGAATGCAGATTTGCTGGAAGATAGCGATCTGAATGTACGGCTTCGTACACTGGTAGTTATGACTGAACAACCGTCAAGTCCAGAGGCGGGGCATGCTATTTCACAAGTATTGCTTCAGGAAGAGAACATGACCGGCGAATGGATTCAGCAGGCTGCAATACTTGCAGGTGCAGTACATAATATGGACCTTGCCGGCAACGATGAAGGAGTTGGCATGGTTGAGCAAGGCAGGCAGATTTATGAAAATGCATGTTTCACATGTCATACGACCGATGGAACAAGTCTTGTAGGACCATCTCTTCAGAGATTGTGGATGTCTGAGCGGGAAATTCAGGGGGATGAAACGGTTTCGGCTGATGAGAATTACATCCGAGAGAGTATTCTTAGTCCCAATGAGAAGATTGCATCAGGCTATAATCCGGGCATGCCATCCTATGCGGGTGCGCTGAGTGAACAGCAGATCGATGCCATTATCGAATACATTAAAACCTTGAAATAACTTCCTGTAAATATTTAGTGATTGATATTTCGCAGCTTGAACGGTTCCAAAACTTCTCCGGGATTTTTATCAGACTATTGGGTCCGGTAAGGAGATTGTCCGGCGGAGTGACAAGCTGGTTACGAGGAGAATAGACCCATTTTATAAAAATGCTTGACAAACCATCAGCAATTCTGCACATTTTCTGCGAACTGACATGAAGCAGTTGAAGTGTTGACACACTTGTTTATTATTGATGTAAACTACCAAACAGACACATAATCCTAAAAGAATTCTTTACATATGGAACTTGCAATACACAACTGGATGCGTGCCGAGTCTATTGAAACCACAATTGAGCGAATTGCACGGCTCGGCTACCATAAACTGGAAATTGCCGGTGAACCGGGATCGTATGACACCCAAAAAATCGGCAAACTTTTAAAAGACCACGGTATTGGCTGCTGGGGATCGGTTACCCTGATGATGGAAGAACGTAATTTACTTGCTGCCGATGAAGATCAGCGGGCGATGTCCATCCAGTATGTAAAAGATGTTGTAAAAATGGTCAAAGAGTTGAACGGTACCATGGTATCGGTTGTACCCGGTACGGTTGGAAAACTGGTTCCAGATGGCCGCCCGGAAGAGGAGTGGGAATGGGCCGTATCATCCATGAAAGAGATTTATGATTATGCGGAATCACAGGAGATACTGATTGGCATCGAGCCCATTAATAGATTTGAAACCTACTTTATCAATCGGGGTGACCAGGCTCTTGCTCTTGCAAAAGAGGTGGGGCCTAACTGCGGTGTATGCCTGGATGTATTCCATATGAATATTGAAGAAGATGATACTTATGACGCGATTCTTCGGGCAAAGGGAAGAATTAACGGGATTCATGTTGCGGATAATAACCGCATGGCACCGGGAATGGGGAAACTAAACTGGCCAAAAATTGTGGATACTGTAAAAGAAGCAGGCTTCGACGGGGCCATTTCCGTGGAATTCTGTTCTCCGGTTGACCGCACTCCCGCAAATCCATATATCAATTCTATTGATGAGAAGCCTGAAGGACTGAGTGCCGAACAGAAAAAATTTATT
This sequence comes from Rhodohalobacter sulfatireducens, assembly GCF_022012475.1. Lineage (GTDB taxonomy): Bacteria > Bacteroidota > Rhodothermia > Balneolales > Balneolaceae > Rhodohalobacter > Rhodohalobacter sulfatireducens. The sequence continues at coordinate 28,767 of NZ_JAKLWS010000028.1, read as the reverse complement.
GAAGACCATGGAAGTACCTCTGTTTCTGAAGAGTTCTATACGGAACTGACCCGCAGATCGGCTGAAAAGCTTTTGCCGTTAATCAATGGGTAACTGTTGGAAGAATCTGAGGACCAAAAATCTCTCCGCCGGCTGGCGGAAGTGCCGAAGTGTAGCGCAGGCGAGGGGTGTTCGGTCATGTCCCTTTCATTAACTAACGTGAAACTGTGAAAATCTCAACACACCCCTCATAACTTTGCTAAAAGAAACGCAATCTGGTTCACTCTCAAGTCAGAATTGGTTCCGAAACTTGGGGGAGCAAAATCTCGAAATTCAATATTCAATACGTAACTAAGAACCACCACATGATTATAGAAAATGTAGAAGCGTTTTGGCTTCGATGTCCCATCCAGGAAGTAAAACAACACCGGTCCGATTATGGATTGCTTACTCACTTTGATATGACACTGGTAGTTGTAACCACCGAAGATGGACTGAAGGGTTTTGGCGAGGCAAAAGCGGCAGTCGGTTCTTCAGGGGTATGTGCTTCTATTGTTAGCTGTGTAGAAAATGAATTGAAACCGGCTTTGATTGGCCAGGATGCGCGGAACATCACTCGGATTTGGGAACAGCTCTACAGTGGTTCGCGCGATCATTATTCGTTGGCTAGAGGACGAAAATTCCCAATTCTTGGCAGAAGAGGGCTTACGGTCTCAGCGATTAGTGGTGTGGATATGGCCCTTTGGGATTTGAAGGGGAAAGCTCTAAAAGTACCGGTGGTTGAACTTCTTGGAGGACCTTGCCGGGATCAGATGCCTGCATATGCAAGCGGTGGTTGGGCGGATGTTGATGGTATTGGCGAACAACTTTCCGGGTATCTTTCCAAAGGATTTGATGGCGTTAAAATGCGGGTTGGAGTGATGGACGATACTGTATCAAATAGCATCGCCAGGGTAAAAGCAGCCCGTGAAGCCCTGGGACCTGACATCAAGATTATGGCGGATGCTCACGGCACCTACAGTGTACCCGAGGCCAAACAGTTTTGCAGAGGTGTAGAGGATTCTAATTTATACTGGTTTGAAGAGCCGATAAGCCCTGATAATCCGAAAGGAACTGCAGAGGTGCGTTCTTCAACGTCGATTCCCATTGCGGCCGGTGAAAGCGAGTACACTTGTTTTGATGTACGTGATTTAATCAGTCATCGGGCGATTGATGTTGTGCAGCCGGATGCAGCGATTATTGGCGGAATTTCGGAAGCGATGAGGGTGGGTCACCTTGCTCAGGCATGGCAGTTGGAACTTGCCCCTCACTGTTGGGGGTCCGCATTTTCTTTTATGGCGGGTGTTACAGTTGCGTTTGCAAGCCCTTCAGCAACAATTATTGAATTTTCATTGGGAGGCAATCCCATGATGTATGAGCTGGTTAACGAACATATAGAAGCAGAAAACGGGAAGATAAATGCTCCCGTGGCACCTGGATTGGGCGTCACACCGAATTGGGATTTTGTGAAGAAATACACACAAAAAGTTTAAATTAATTCTGAGTCATTCCGGCCCGCGAGCTGGAATCTGCCAACCTAATAAATGTTCGGAGATACCGGGTCAAGCCCGGAATGACTTTAATGAGAAAAAACATTAGACCTGAAACCTTAAACATTAAACCACCTGACCTATGGCACGTGCAGTTAAAATCAACCATGTAACACTCATTGTAGAAAACCTGGAAGAAGCAGGTGATTTCTATGAAAATGAGCTGGGACTTGAAAAACTCCCCGCTTTCAATTTCGATTACCCGGTTCTGTTTTTTGATATCAACGATGAGCAGCAGCTTCATCTTTCCGAGTGGGAAGATACGCCCTCTTTTCGAGGTCACGTATGTATGCAGGTGGATGATTTCAATTCCATCTTTTACAGAATGAAAGAGTTAGAGGCGATTGACATCAAACCCTGGGGCAAAGTGCGACAATTACCAGATGGAGCCATGCAGATGTTTGTGCGTGATCCGTCCGGCAATCTTGTAGAGTTATCCTCCCATCCGGACGCTGAGATTGATAAGTCTATTTTTGAAGATGAATTTTATGAGGAAGGGCTCTACAAATCGAACCGTGAAGATTACCGGGGATACAGAAGTGATGATGCTTCCCTCTATCACGGCGAGAAGAAAAAGAAAAAGTAATCGGTTTGAACTTTATTCTTTGAGAAGGTTGAGGTTTATCTATTAGTGTTATCTTTCTATTACCGTCTGCTTTAGCTGACGGTGAAAAAGATTCACCCAAAGATGGCTTTAGCCACATTCAATTTTGGGGCTAAAGCCATCCTGAGATATCAGATCTTTCTACCGTTGGCTGAAGCCAACGGTAATAGATAATCAGTTAAAGAGTTCAATATTCAATTTTAATTATCGAACTTAAGTTTTTACAATGAAAAAAAATGTGCTTCTTCTCGAAACTGTAGCCTCAGAGGCAGATAGCCTGTTGCGTGAAAATACAGTTGTACATGAGGCAATTCATCCCCGGAATCCGATTGAAGTTGCCAAAAGTGCTGCTGTTCATGCGATTGTGACAAGGGGAAAGGGCAAGGTAAATCGTGAGTTGATGGATTCCTGCCCCGACCTTCAAGTTATAGCCCGTTGTGGCGTTGGCCTTGATAATGTGGATGTGGGTGAAGCCTCAAGACGAGGAATCAAAGTCATTAATGCACCCGGTTCTAACTCGTCAACTGTTGCAGAACATGCTTTAACACTGATGCTGATGGGCGTCAGGAATGTTTGGAAATCTGTTGAGCGTGTTAAAGACGGGGACTGGAGCTGGCGGAATCAATACAGCGGAGATGAACTGAGAGGAAAAACACTCGGTATTTTGGGAATGGGAAATATTGGGCAGCGGGTTGCAAAACTGGCCGATGCTTTTGGAATGAAAGTGATCTACTGGGATAAGTACCCGGTTCAATCGGAATATGAGAACATTTCGATGGAGGATCTCCTTAAACAAGCAGATGTAGTCACCATTCATGTACCACTTCTTGATGAGACCAAGCATTTGGTAGGCGAGGAACAACTAAATATGATGAAGCCAACGGCCTGGCTTATAAATACGGCAAGGGGACCGATTATTGATGAAACGGCTTTAATAAAGGCATTGGATAATGAAAAGATTTCCGGGTTTGCTTCTGATGTTCTGGCTGTTGAGCCACCGGATAGCGATTATCCTCTCGTGAAGCATCCAAAAACCCTGATTACACCTCATACAGGGAGCCTTACAGCTACCACTTACCGGAATATGTGCGTTTCCACAGTTCAAAATGTGAACGCAGTGCTGAATGGGTCAAGACCTGATCCCAAATCAGTATTTAACAGGGATGAATTGGATGGAAATAGGTGATATAGGAATAGAATTAAAATTTGATCAAAGATTAGATTCCCCCTTTGAATGGGGGAGGACTTTCCTGAGACCTGAGAAAAGTATTGTAGTAGATGATTAGGTTGTAAAAAAGAAAGTACATTGAACCTTGATTTCATTATCGAATTTAACATCTTAAGAAGTGGCAAAATTTTTTGCATCAATTACAATTGAACTGGACTAACGTCTGAAACCGAATTAAAAAAAAAGGAATGAAAGCATCATTAATAAGTAGTAAAACTTTCAAGTTCATACCAATTCTGTTTATCACAGCTTTATTCAGTATCCAGAACTGTAATGGTCAGGAAAATGAACAGTGGATCACCTTTGAACCGAACGAGGGACCGGGTAATGGGCAACATATTGTGTTGGTAAGTGGAGATGATGAATATCGTTCTGAAGAAGCGATGCCATTGCTTGCCAAAATTTTATCGAATCACCACGGGTTTAAAACCACAGTTCTTTTCGCAATTGAGCCTGAAACCGGGGAGATTAAACCTAATTATCAAAACAATATTCCGGGGTTGGAAAATCTTGAAAATGCTGATTTAATGGTTTTGTTTACCCGTTTCCGCGAGCTGCCGGACGAACAGATGAGATACATTGATGAATATGTTCAAGCCGGTAAACCTATCGTTGCTTTACGAACTGCAACACATGCGTTTGCCTACTCAGAGAACTCAGAAAGCGAATATACAAAATACTCTTGGAACAGCGACGCTCCCGGCTGGGAGGGCGGATTTGGACGGAAAATATTAGGTGAAACCTGGGTCGACCACCACGGAGATCATGGAAGTGAGGGAACACGGGGGTTGATTGATGGAATTGAGGAGCGGAACGATCATCCGATTATAAGAGGCGTATCTGATATTTGGGGACCGACCGATGTATATGGCACCCGGGAGCTCCAGGGGGACGTGGACGTTCTTGTGTGGGGTGCTTCAACAAAAGGGATGACACCCGACACACCTATCAACTGGGAAAAATCAATGATGCCGGTCGCCTGGACAAAAACTTATACGTTGGAGCAGGGAAATTCCGGGAAGGTTTTCACCACTACAATGGGATCTTCTGAAGATATGGAAAGTGAGGGCTTTCGGAGGCTTTTAGTAAATGCTTGTTATTGGGCAATAGACATGGGTGAAGAAGTTCCTGATAATAGTAACGTCACTATTATCGGAGAATATACCCCAACAAAATTTGGCTTTGAGGATTTTATTGAAGGGCTTAAGCCGATTGATTACAAATAATACAATTTGCTTCACGAGTCATTATAAAAAGTGTGTTTAAAAAGAATTCAATATGTGAAGCAACAGTATAAGTGACCCAATCATGAGTTTTATCTATTCAATAGTATTGACAGCAATGTTGATCTTTTTTTCATTACAAGAAGAACCTATTGGGTTCTGGAAGGTGGATACTCAGGAAGAGTGGATTGCTGCCCGTGAGGATGGGGAAAATATTGCTATTCAAGACGGCCTTGTAAAACAAGAAGGCGATGTAGGGGTTTTTCGCAGCCAACTCAAACAGTTTGATAGCAAACGGACGGCTAAATCGGTCGTTTTTAAGCAGTCCGATCAATGGCTGAACTGGATGCCTGTCGGGAATATCGGCCCTTCTAATTTGGGGGATGCCCCGGTGGTTCTGGCAAAGGGCCCCAACGATTATTGGATGTTTGGGCTATACGAACAGGTGGAGAAGGCCGAGGGTTTTATTCCAGAGTCCGCATCTCTTCCGGGATTTGAGATTCCTTTGCAAACGACTCCATTTGAAGATCAGTATGATGCGCCCGGCGGGCAGAACAAAGCCTTTGGATACCACGCCTGGCAAAGTCGGGACATGAAGCATTGGGTTCACCACGGGCAGGTCACAGAGCGGTTCTCAAGGTGGGTGACCACGGCCGAATATGTGGATGGAAAGACCTACCTATACTATGATTATCCCAACGACCAGGACCCGCATCTGTATATCGACGAGGACCTGACCGACGGAGTGCCGGGTAAAAATATGGGATTGGCATTTAAGGATCCTTCTGATGGTTCAGACAATGCGGTGATCCGAGGAGAAAACGGAAACTTTCATATAATTTACGAAGACTGGAGCCCGATCAACGCGAGTACGCATAGTTGGGACTCACCGCTGGCTGGTCATTCGATGAGTCCGGATGGCATTGGCAACTTCGAAATTCTACCACCGGTCGTAGATGAGCGGACCACACCCACGGGGGAAATACGTACCTACGAGCATCCGCACTGGCTGCAGCACCCGGACTGGGATACAAACGTGGCTGAATATGAGGTCCACGAGCCTGAACAGGAGGCCTTTGGGGATTGGGCGGCAATACGTATTGGCGAGCAGTACTACCTGTTTGCTGACTACGATCCGGTCGGGGAAGAGCATATGAGTGTGGCCTGGTTTACCGCCTCGAGTCTCGATGAGAAGTTCATTTTTCAGGGACATATCGGTCGGGGACATCCTGATCCGGATATCATGTTTGCAGAGGGACAGTTTTACCTGGTCACCCAGATGGAGACCGATTACGTAAGTCCGGGGCCATGGGTAGGTCGGGTGCAGGCGCGTGCCGGTGTTGATACCGACAATGACGGGATGGTTGACCAGTGGACCCACTGGCAGGAGGTCAACGAAAGCTACGATTATAGAGAAGGGTTTGCCAAGCATGTGACACGTAGCCCGGCTACACTGTCCCTGTCAGGATTGCCGGATGGGTACGGATTCAAATTTGAATTTAAGCTAATGCTAACAACTGGAAATAAAATCAGTCCCGAAATCGACAGTGTACGAATGGAGTTTGAATAATCACTATACGAATTGTGTGAATCCATATTACAATGATCAGATGATTAAAGACTCTAAAGCAGATAATACATCAACAAAAGATCTATATAGTTACTATGTGGGTATAACAAAATTACTTTTTGTGGCTACTATTTTGTTGATAAACTGCAATCAGTTGTTAGCGCAAAGTAACGGTAATATTTCACCTGCCAGCTCCCCCAATGTAATCGTTATTATAACAGATGATCAGGGATACGGGGACTTGGCTTTTCACGGGAACGAGATCATTCAAACTCCCCATTTGGATAAGCTTTTCCAAGAGTCCGTTCGGGCTACCAATTTCCATGTTTCTCCTACCTGTACCCCCACCCGTGGAGCTTTAATGACCGGAAGATATTCCAATCGTGTAGGCACATGGCATACTATTGGCGGCCGATCGTTGCTCTTTGAGGATGAAAAGACTCTGGCTCAAATCTTTGCAGAAAATGGGTACGCTACCGGCATGTTTGGTAAGTGGCATTTGGGGGATAATCATCCATTTCGCCCGGAAGATCGTGGATTTCAGCAGGTGGTGCGTCACGGCGGAGGTGGCGTTACTCAAGGACCCGACTACTGGGGAAACAACTATTTCAATGATACCTACTGGAAGAATGGAGTGCCCCACAAGTATGAAGGATATGTAACAGATGTATTTTTCAATGAGAGCATGGCATTTATAGAGAAAAATAAGGACAACCCTTTCTTTGCTTATATAGCGACCAATGCTCCTCATTCTCCCTTTCATCTGCCCGAGAAGTATTACAACTTGTACAAAGATGAAGACAGGCTCCTGGAAGACCAGAAACGGTTTTACGGGATGATTACAAATATTGATGATAATATCGGGCGTCTAGAAGACTACCTCATTCGGCTTGGTCTCCGGGAAAACACAATAGTAATTTTTTTGGGAGACAATGGTACAGCAGCAGGATATAGAACCCTAAATGGAACCGATTTTGGATTTAATGCCGGTCTGAGAGGTAAAAAAAATAGCGAATATGACGGAGGACATCGGGTGCCCTTTGCCCTGCGGTGGCCGGCCGGTAATATAGGTGAGAACAGAGATATTGATCACTTGTTGGCTCATATAGATCTGTTGCCAACCCTCGCAGAACTGGCGGATTTAAGATTTGTAGAAACTAAACCGTTGGATGGAAAAAGCTTCGCCCCCTTGCTGATGGACAACAAAACGGAGTGGAAAAACCGCACTCTCATCGTGGATTCCCAGCGTATACTTAATCTGGTAAAATGGAGAAAATCAGCGGTTATGGATGATACCTGGCGGTTGGTTAATGGCAGCGAGCTGTATAACATAAAACAAGACCGAGATCAGACGGATGATCTTGCAAGCGAATATCCCGAAGTAGTAGAGCGCCTTCAGGAAAGTTATGAGAAGTGGTGGACTTCCCTGATGGAACAAACCGTAAATGAGAGGTACGCATATATAAAAGCAGGAACACCTCATGAAAATCCGGTTCGCATCAGCTCACACGATATGCATATTTATCCATACAAGAATGCATGGCATCAGCACGGGGCGCTTGAAGCAACAATGGGGCAGGGCATTTTGAAAGTGGAACTGGCTGAACCAGGCAGATATCGCATTAGTCTTCGTCGTTATCCGCGTGAGAGCGGCCTCGCAATCAATGAGCATGTAGCAGGAAAGGCAAAAACAATGGAGATTAGCTCTCCTATGCCGGCCAGTAATGATGTAGACTTGATGCAAGCTGTTCTTTATCTGGGAGATATCAGCCAGACAAAAACCATAGAGGCCGATGACGAGGCTGTACATTTTGAAGGCACTCTGTCTGCGGGCAAGTATGATATGACGGCTGTATTGCGAGACGCTGAGGGACGTGTATACCCCTCGTATTATACCTATATAGAAAAAATAGCTGAGTAGAAAATGAAGTATAAATCCTCTTGAAGTCAATGATTAGGTCCACGATGCAGATTATTCCAATACAACCATGAAGGTTTTTGTTAAATTTACTTCATTTGAATAATCAGTTGTAGATGAAAACTATTATTAGTTATATAGAGGGTTGAATCTCAGCTTGAAAGCGAGCAAACAGCTATAAAAGTAAATTTCAATTGTAAATATTTTGGGAATTAGATGCGTAAAACAATCTGGTTAATCGGTCTTGTTATATTTGGACTAAGTGCTGTTCAATGTAGCCGGACAGATGATACTCTTCAAATCAGCAAAGAATCTCATATCACGCTGATCGGTAATAATCTTGGATCAAGAATGATGAATTTTGGTCATTTTGAAACCGAGATGCATGTTCGATATCCCGACAGTTTACTCTTTATCCGAAACATGAGTGATCCCGGAAACAGGCCGGGGTTTCGTCCACATTCATCCCGAAATTCCCCCTGGGCTTTTCCCGGTGCTGAACAATTCTACTCAGAATTAGCTACAGATTCCGGAAGTGAAGGTCACTTTGAAACACCTGACGAGTGGCTTACCCTGCTTGAAACCGATATTATCATCGCCTTTTTTGGCTTCAATGAATCGTTTGAAGGGCAAGATGGGCTGGAGAATTACAAGTCTGAACTGGATGCATTTATCAACCATACGTTAAATCAGAATTATAATGGAGAAACACCCCCGCAGCTTGCCATTGTTTCTCCCATAGCATTTGAAAATCTTTCTGATGATAATGACCTGCCCGACGGAAGTACGGAAAATGAAAACCTGAGACTCTATTCACGTGCCATGCAGGAAGTTGTTGAAGAACACAATGCGGTCTCAGAAGAAAATGATGTGCTATTTGTGGATGCTTTTTCACCATCCAAAGAGTGGTTTGAGTCTGGTGATGATCCATTAACCATTGATGGTTCCCAACTCACCGATGAAGGGTATTTGAAGTTCGCGAAACTGTTGGCTGATGAGGTTTTTGGTGAGGTTAATAAAGAGGCCGAAGAACATCGCGAATTAGTACACGATGCTGTTCTTGAAAAAAACTGGATGTGGCATAATGATTATAAAATACCAAACGGTGTGCATGCCTACGGCCGCCGTTACAATCCATTCGGACCCGATAACTACCCGGCTGAAATTGAGAAAATTCGACAAATGACCGCTATCAGGGATACAGCAATCTGGCGTGCGGCAGATGGTGAGCTGATGGATGTAGCAGCTGCGGATCAAAACACACGGCAGCTGCCTGAAGTGGAAACCAATTTTGATCCCGATCAGCATGGGAATCCCGAGTATAAGTATGGCGAAGATGCACTGGCAACCTTCGAAATGGCTCCCGGTTATGAAATTGAACTTTTTGCCTCTGAAGAGGACTTCTCTGACCTTGCAAATCCTGTTCAGCTCTCGTTTGATACCGAAGGACGTCTGTGGGTGGCTACCATGCCGAGCTATCCGCACTACAAACCGGGGGACGAAAAACCGGATGACAAGCTGATTATCCTGGAAGATACAGACGGTGACGGCAGGGCAGATAAACAGACGACGTTTGTCGATGGATTGCATCTTCCCGTGGGTTTTCAATTTGCTCCGGAGGGAATCTATATATCACAGGGTACAAATTTGATGCTCTACAAAGATACGGATGGCGATGACCGGGCCGACACCAGCGAAATCGTATTAAGTGGGTTTGATGATCATGATACGCACCATGCGCATAGTGCATATACGTTGGATCCGTCCGGCGCTATCTATATGGGTGAAGGTGTATTTTTGCACACCAATGTTGAAACATCTTATGGTCCGGTCCGGGCAACAAATGGAGGATTTTACAGATACAACCCGCAGCGTCGCCGATTGGAGAGAACGGCACAGCTATCGATTCCAAACCCATGGGGGATTTTATTCGATGAATGGGGACAGAATTTCTTTGCCGAAACTTCCGGACCGGATGTTCTTTGGATGATGCCGGGTACTGTAAAACCCAGGTATGGTGTTGCGAGTCCCAAATCACGAAATCTAATTGAAGATGAACATCGAGTTCGTCCGACTTCAGGATTGGAAATCGTGTCGAGCCGGCATTTTCCGGAAGAAGTACAGGGAGATTTTTTGATTAACAACACCATAGGTTTTTTGGGCACCAAGCAGCATACACTGGAAGATGATGGTACGGGATATAAAAGCAGTCACAGACAGGATTTGGTTCAGTCAAGCGATCGCAATTTTCGCCCGGTGGATATGGAGTTTGCTCCAGACGGTTCACTTTACCTTGTTGACTGGCACAATGTATTGATCGGTCATATGCAGCATAATGCCCGCGATCCTCTCAGAGATCACGTTCACGGCCGTATTTATCGAATTACGTATCCAGATCGGCCGCTGGTGGAACCTGCAAACGTAGCGGGTGCAACAATTGAAGAGTTATTTGAAAACCTTGAGCTTCCGGAATTCAGAACGCGACAGCGATCACGCCTGGAATTGCGAGGCCGGGATGCATCCGAAGTATTACAGCATTTAGACTCCTGGATTAACAACCTCGATGAGAATGATGAAAGATATGAACACCACCTTTTGGAAGGATTATGGGTAAGCTGGGGGTTGAACCAGGTTCACGAGCCATTACTCCGTCAATTACTCGAGGCGGAGGATCACAGAGTCAGGGCAGCAGCAGCACGAGTGCTTCGATATACAGGGCATCAAGTGGAAGAACAGGTGGATCTGCTCGTTCAGGCGGCCGGAGATGATCATGGCCGGGTTCGCCTTGAAGCAATAGTTGCAGCTTCATGGCTGAGCCAGGACGACGGTTTATCGATTTTAAACGAAGTCGGTAACTATCCCATCGATGATTGGATGAGGCCCTCCTATGACACAGCTCTTGCACGACTGCTTGGAGAAACCGTTCAGGACGAATCACCCGAAGAAATCGAAACCACCCTTACAGGAACTGACAGAGAGCTTTTCATGAAAGGGAGAGAGATATATGCTATAGACGGCTACTGCGGTACATGTCATCAGCCCGATGGCAAAGGGTTAACGGCTTCCGGTTTTCCACCCCTGGCCGGTACCCAATGGGTAAATGGGAATGAAGAACGTTTGATCAAATTAACACTGCATGGTTTAGCGGGCCCTATTGAAGTTCTTGGGGAAGAGTATCCCGGAAATGTACCCATGACTCCTTTCGGTGGAATGCTCAACGACGAAGAGGTGGCTGCCGTACTCACATATGTAAGAAATGCTTTTGGAAATGAAGCATCGCCCATCACTCCTGAAAAAGTGGGTGAAGTACGGGCTGCTACTCAGGATAAGAACGGATTTTATTCTCCTGAAGAACTGCTGGAAGAACATCCATTTGAGGAGTGAAGTGAGAACTAAATACCATTTTAACAAAATTCCCAAGGTTTTTCTTAAACTTGAGCAAGTGTTAAATCCGATACTTCAAAACATAAATTGGAATCATGTTGGTACTTACTTGTCGGAATAATCATTGTGCCATCGGTAATATGAGGATGTCACTTGTGCCCAATCTTTTTTTACAAATGGAATGGGGCACAAGTGACGCTTCGCTGAACACTTGCACCAGATGAGGATCAATCTTTAAATATTAAATCCAATGTAAACTATATTCGATGATCAATTGCGTCTGATTAACCTCACATTCAAAATCTATATTTTTTTCTGTTTCCTCACTCTGATTGTATTGGGTCTGGTTAATACACCTGTATCTGCACAATCTGCTAAAAAACAGGATGCCCGCCCGAATATACTTGTCATATACATTGATGATCTTCATCACGAAAAATTTGGATTTAAGGGAGATCCAATCATTCAAACACCTAATATTGATGCTCTCGCAGAAGAAGGTATCACCTTCCAAAATGCGTTTGCAGTAACAGCGATCTGCATCACAAGCCGCGGGAACTTCATGACGGGACAATATGCAGCAAGAACAGGTATATACTTTGACGGATTTGAAAAACTGACCCAAAAACAGGCTGAAACGAGTTTTCCCTACCTGTTAAATGAAGCCGGATATTATACGGGCTACGTCGGGAAATGGCATCTTGGACCCGTACCAGAGGGCATGTTCGATAATGATCAGTCTTTTGAGGGGCAAGGGCAATTTTGGTCAGAGGAAGAAAAGCCCGGTGTGGGAACTCACTTGACCGACCGGTTGGGAGATCAAGCTGTTCAAATGATCAATGAAGCACCCAAAGATCAGCCCTTTGTCATTACCGTTGGGTTTAAAGCGACTCATGTTCAAGACGGATTCCATCCCATTGAACCATACCCTGCCTCTCCTTCAACCGCAGTGTTGTATGATACAGATGAGATGCCGGCACCGCCTCATTCAGATCCCGAGTTTTTCCGGAATCAGCCTGAACTCATTCGCAACTCGCTGGGACGTAAGCGCTGGGAATACCGGCTGGGTCCACCTGAGTCACTGAATTTTCAGCGTTCAATCCGTCGATACTACCGCTTGGTGACAGGCATAGATAATCAACTGGGCAAGATGATGAAGGCTCTCCAACAATCAGGAAGGTTGGAGAATACCATTGTTGTTTTTACGGCTGACCAGGGCATGTATTTGGGAGCACGTGGCCTTGCGGGCAAATGGTTTGGTCATGAAACGTCGATCCGCATTCCGTTGATTATTCATGATCCCCGACTGCCTATTTCGAAGCAAGGCGCACCAAGGGATGCAATGGTACTTATGACCGATTTTCATCCCACCATTCTTGATTGGGGCGGTTTACATGCTTCCGAAGAAGTACAAGGCAGATCGCTTGTACCCATACTTGAAGGAGATACTCCGGAAAACTGGCGGACGGAGTTCTTTTACGAACACCACAGTTTCCCCGACCAGATTCCGCGATCGGAGGGTGTTCGAACTGAAAATTTTAAATATTTGAGATACATAGACAGTCAACCTCTTTTCGAGGAGCTGTATGATCTGAATGCAGATCCGACTGAAGGTGTCAACTTAGCTGAAAATCCGGCATATTCTGAATTGTTGGATGAGATGCGTCTCAAATGGCAGCAATGGAAAGAAAAAGTTCGGTGACATTCCTTACCGAATTATTAGCTAGAACTTACAATATATTTACGATCGTTTGAGATGTTGATGAATTAAATGATTGAATAAATTACATTGAGCCTGCTTTTCTATCAAAAGGGAGTCGAGTTTTATTTTCCACTCTCTCGAAGGTTGGGGGCAGGCCGTTCCGACCAAGAAAAGGCCGAAACTGCAGTCAAATTGTCAAATCTCAGTAGATTTAAATCGACTTGACGTTATAGTAGATTTATTCCCAGAGTTTCACTATCTCAATGGATGACTTTTAAACATTAACGGATACCAGGTTTACATGAAATTGAATTTTAAATGGACAGGATTCTATCTGAATATTTTCTTCCTATTGTCTACCATTTTTTTAATGGGGTATGTTGGTACAAATGAAAATCAACCTACTTCTCAGCAGGAAAACGAAGGTTTTACGAACGCAGAAAGAGATTCAGTTTTACAAAATATTGAGACGCTTCCCGGTTTTGAAATTCAAAAGATCTATGAAGTACCGCGAGATCAGCAGGGATCGTGGGTATCGTTAAGTGTTGGCCCAAAAGGGCATTTGATCGCCTCTGACCAAGAAGCGAAGGGGATGTTTCGTATCAAGATCACCGATGATATTGATGAACAGAAAGTCAGCACGGAAGAATTGATTATGCCAATTTCCGGTGCGCAGGGCTTACAGTGGATGGATGATTATTTTTATGTGAATGTTAACGGAAAAGGCCTCTTCAGAATGAAGTATGATGATGAAAGTGACCTTTTCAATATCCTGGAATACCTTGGTGGGCCTGATGGCGGTGGTGAACATGGAAATCACGCTTTGATAAAAGCACAGGATAATGAAGATCTCTTTCTTGTAAATGGAAATCATACCCCTCCACCTGACTTTACCTCGAGCAGTATATTGAATTGGGAAGAAGATATCTTACTGCCACGTAACTGGGATGCACGAGGCCATGCCAGGGGGGTTACGGCACCAGGTGGATATATCGCCCGTATAAATTCAGATGCTACCGATTGGCACATGGTTAGTATCGGTTATCGCAATACTTATGATATCGCTCAGAATCAACATGGAGATCTGTTTGCCTACGATTCAGATATGGAATGGGATATGGGGATGCCGTGGTATCGACCCACACGATTGATTCACGCTGTGAGTGGAAGTGATTTTGGCTGGAGGAGTGGAAGCGGAAAATGGAAAGAGTATTATGAGGACAGCTTACCTCCAATTGTGAATGTAGGCCCGGGGTCGCCAACAGGTTTATTATTTGGAAAAGGAGCAAAATACCCGGCAAAATATCAGCAGGCGTTGTTTGGCTTGGATTGGACGTTCGGAACAATGTATGCTTTTCATATCAAACCGGAAGGGGCTAGTTATTCGGCAGAGGTTGAGGAGTTTCTTTCCGGGTCCCCGCTGCCGTTGACTGATGCGGTTATCGGGAGTGATGGTTACCTGTACTTTGTGACGGGTGGTCGAGATAAAGAATCAGTACTTTATCGGGTCATCTATACAGGAAATGAATCTATCACCGAAGCTGATTCTTTTGAAGAAGACCCCAGGGCAAAAGAGGCTCGAGAATTGCGTATACGCCTTGAAGCGTTTCATGGAACTCAAGATCCCGAAGCGATTGATACGGCATGGCCACACCTGGACCATCCGGACCGATTCATACGCCACGCTGCAAGGGTAGCCGTTGAGTGGCAACCCGTGGACGAGTGGGCTGAAAAAGCGATGGAAGAAGACAGTCCCCAGGCGCGTATCACGTCCCTGGTTGCATTGGCTCGAGCCGGTTCAGATGAGTACCGAGAGCGAGCAATTGATTCGCTGATTGAGCTAAATTTTGAATCTCTGACTCCCATGCAGAAACTGGGATATCTGCGAGCCGCATCCCTCATGTTTATGCGCATGGGTAATCCCGATGATAATCAGCGATCCGAAATCACGGATATATTAATTGAACAGCTGCCCCATAATGATGTACGAGTGAATACGGAAGCGATCAGGCTTTTGGTTTACCTGGAGGAGCCCCGGGTTATTGAGAAAGCCCTTGCACTTTTACAGGAATATAAAGCACCCCCGGTGCCTGATTGGGACTCAGCACTGATTAACAGAAGTGAAGATTATGGTGGAACCATTATGGAGATGCTCAATAATCCACCTCCTATCCATAAACTGGAATATGCATTTATGCTTAGAAATATGGCCCACGGTTGGAGCATTGAGCAGCGTCGCGAATACTTCTCATTTATCAACCGGGCCGCTGAACAGGGGATGGGAGGGAATAGCTATTCCGGATTTTTAGAACGTATGCGTGATGAAGCACTTCGAAATGCATCGGAAGAGGAGATAGAAGCAGTATCTGACCTGACCGGGGTCAGCCTGAACCAAACGCCCGATTTTGAAATTCATCCACCGGCCGGACCCGGACGGGATTGGACTGTGGACGGAGCATTAGCAGTGCTCAATGAAGGTCAAAATAGTAATGACGATGAATCAAATGATGAGCTTAGTTTCGAACGTGGACGTAGCCTTTTTCATGCCACAGCGTGTGCATCCTGTCATCGGATGGGTGGTTTAGGAGGGAATATTGGCCCTGATTTGAGTAGTGTCAGTAATCGATTTAACAGAGTTGGAATATTGGAAGAGATTATTCATCCGAGCTGGTCTATTTCCGATCAGTACAGTAGTTATATGGTGAAGATGAACAATGGAGATTCACATACCGGACAAATTGTTAAACGCCGGGATACCGTTGAAATTTATACGCAGAATATCGATCAGCCACCAATCCTTGTGGCACGTGACGAAGTTTCATCCATTGAAAAAGCTGAAATATCTCAGATGCCTCCGGGCTTAATAAATTCATTGAATCCCGATGAACTGAGAGACCTGATGGCATACCTGATGACTGCTGGAAACCCTGAAGCTGATGTTTACCAGAGTGAGGATGAAGATGCAGATTCTGAAAATGATGAGGAGCTGGAAGAGACAGAGGATTAGAGTCTATCCATAATACTATCCCGCATTCTGTGTGTATTAATGGTAGAAGTGATAATCACCAGATCTATTACTTCAAGCATATATGTTGTCGTATCGTAACACCTGTTTGACAGACACCGTTATGCGTGGCGTGGCGATTGTCCGGGATTTTTTAAGTCTAACACTACTCTTTTGATTATGTTTTTTGACATACTCGATTATTTTAAATGTTGCAGTGAATCCTTCAAAATCAAATAGTTTTTTAAAGCCGAATTCAGATTAAAATCTATCCCCGTCATGAAAATATTCATAACAGTCCTGATTGCTCTTCTTGGCCTTTACCCATTTTCAACATCTCTTGCTCAAAGTACTGAGAAATCAAAACCAAATATCATTATCATTTTTACGGATGATCAGGGATATGGAGATTTAAGTTCGTTCGGCTCTCCGAATATTCGAACTCCGCATCTCGATAAAATGGCAACAGAGGGACAAAAGTGGACCAATTTCTATTCGGCAGCCAGTGTTTGTACACCCAGTCGTGCCGGACTTCTAACGGGACGTTACCCGGTGCGTAGCGGAATGGCCAGTGATGTAACCAGAGTTCTGTTCCCGGATTCTAAGGGTGGATTGCCTGACCGGGAAATAACGATAGCCGAACAGGTAAAAAAAGCGGGATATCAAACGGCGATGATCGGGAAATGGCATTTAGGTCACCGTGAGCAATATCTACCCACAAATCATGGATTTGACACCTATTATGGAATTCCCTACTCCAACGATATGGATGCCACTGCAGATAAACCGTCCTATTGGGAATACGCTGATGAACACATTCCTATAGAATATTACAATGTACCCCTGATGCGTAACATTGAAATTATTGAACGCCCTGCAGATCAAAATACCATCACCCGCCGATATACGCAGGAGAGCATCTCGTTTATCGAGGAAAATCATGATCAACCCTTTTTCCTGTTCCTGGCGCACAGCCTTCCGCACATTCCACTCTTTGTATCTGAAGAGTTTACCGGACACAGCGATGCGGGACTGTATGGAGATGTGATAGAAGAGATTGATCACGGGGTTGGTCAGATCATAAAAAAATTGAAAGAACTTGAGATTGAAGAGCAAACCTTAGTGATTTTTACGTCGGACAACGGCCCCTGGCTAGTATTCAGAACTCATGGGGGAAGTGCCGGTCAGCTGCGTGCAGGCAAAGGCATGACCTGGGAGGGAGGCATGCGTGTACCCGCGATCTTTTGGTGGCCCGGGACTATCAAACCCGAAATAGTAACAGATATTGGAAGTAGCCTGGATATTTTTCCCACGATAAGTCATCTGGTTGGGGGTGACCTGCCGGATGACCGCATCATTGATGGATTCAACTTAACTCCTGTGTTGATGGGCGAAGATGATTCTCCCCGAAATGAAATGTTGTTTTATCGGGGAGCTACGTTGTATGCGGCTCGGAAAGATAATTTTAAAGCACACTTTATTATTGAAGGAGCTTACGGTCAGTTTGAAGAGAAACAAGTGCTGGAAACGCCCTTGTTGTTTGATTTAAGTGAAGATCCGGGAGAAAAGTATGATGTAACGGATCAACATCCAGAGATGTTAGAAGAAATCCGGGAAATGGTTGAAAAGCACAAAGAAAACCTGGTTGAAGTGAAAGACCAACTGGCAGAACGGGAATAGAATTAAAAATCTTATGAAGCGATTAATTAGCAGGGCACTTAATAGTTTCTCGATTTTAGTGGTAGGTATTCTCTTGTTCTTACTGGCAACCGGATGCACTCCCGATCAAAACAGACCTCCAAATATTGTACTAATTTTAGCCGATGATCTCGGTTATTCAGACATTGGGGCATACGGATCAGAAATTGAAACCCCCAACCTGGATCGCCTGGCTGAAAACGGCATCCGGTTCACACAAATGCACAATACGAGTAAATGTTTTCCATCACGGGCCTCGCTGCTGACGGGTCAATATGCACAACGAGTTGGCATGAGTGAATCACCGGATCGTTTATCCAATGCAGTGATGTTTGGTGAAGTCTTGAAAAATGCTGGCTATAAAACAATTTTTGTGGGAAAACATCACGGAACAGACAATCCGCATGAATGGGGATTTGATCACTACTGGGGATTACGGGATGGAGCGGCTAACTACTTTAACCCCGGGGAACAGCGGTCATTCGATCCGGGTCCACCAGCCCAAAAAGAGTGGGCATACCCGCGTTCATTTGTATTTGATGATTCATTAGCCGAACCGTATACACCCCCGGAAAATTACTACGGTACAGACACCTGGACTGATTGGGCATTGGAGCTGCTTGGACGATATGAAAATGATGCGGATCCGTTTCTGCTCTACTTATCATTACAGGCTCCGCATGATCCTTTGCATGCACCCGAAGAATCGATCGAGAAATATGAGGGAGTTTATGAAGTGGGTTACGAGAAGATTGCATCAGATCGTTATGAGAGTCAGCTTCAAATGGGGCTTCTCGATGAGCGATTCCCTCGATCGGAACCCACTTTTCGTGAATGGGAAGCTCTTAACGACTCAACAAAAGCTGACCAGGTTCGCCGGATGCAGGTTTATGCTGCCATGATCGACCGGATGGATCAAAATATCGGCAGGATTCTGCAATACCTGGAAGAAAGGGATGAGCTGGATAACACTCTGTTGATGTTTGCCTCAGATAACGGGGCTTCGGCCGAGGTGGTTGAGATTGGCGATGGAGAAATTGGTTCAATGACAAGATGGGCATCTTTAAAAGAGGACTGGGCGAATGTGGCGAATACTCCCTTTCGTTTGTATAAAAACTACTCTCACGAAGGCGGGACGGCAACGCCCTTTATTGTCCACTGGCCGAATGTAATTACGGAAGGGGGACAGATTAACCATAGTTTGCTTCACTTTATAGATATGATGCCAACCTTTGTTGAGGTAAGTGGTGGATCATACCCAGAGAGATATAAAGACGAACAACTGTACCCGATGGAGGGAGTCAGCCTGCTGCCTCTGTTTCAAGGAGATTCAATTGAACGAAATAAGCCTCTATTTTATGAATGGAACGAAGGTAGAGCGGTTCAAACCGAGAATTGGAAGTTGGTGCAATGGGGCGAGGATTGGGAGCTTTATGACCGGCGCACTGATCTTACAGAAACAGTAAATCTTGCTGATGAATATCCGGATACGGTGAATTTATTAGAAGCCCAATGGCAGCAGTGGGCGGAAGATGTAAATAGCGAGAATTAGAATGGGATGCCGAATCAGAAATATCACACATTGTTTCGAAGTATTTAATTTTAAGTCCTGTTTGATAAAATTATTTTTCGCCGGATTTATAATATTAACAGGTGTTGGTGTAGATGCCCGGGATTCACGGCCCAACATTTTGTTTGTGATCAGTGATGATCAATCCTATCCGCATGCTTCAGCTTATGGAAGTGAATTTATCGATACCCCTGCATTTGATCGCATCGCTGATGAAGGAGTTTTGTTTACAAATGCGTTTTCGGCGTCACCGGGCTGCAGTCCCTCCCGTGCAGCAATCCTAACGGGCAGATATCCATGGCAGCTCGAGGAAGCGGGTACACATGCCAGTTACTTTCCCAATAAGTTTACATTGCTTCCTGATCTGCTCCAAGAGGCAGGATACCATGTTGGGTACACCGGAAAGGGGTGGGGACCGGGTGACTGGGAAGCTAGTGGTTGGGAGAGAAATCCGGCCGGCCCTGCTTTTCAGGGTGAAACCTTGAATCCTCCTTACCGGTGGATCAACGAAACGGATTACGCAGTGAACTTTCAAAGTTTTTTGGAACAAAGGTCGGCAGGTGAACCATTCTATTTTTGGTTGGGTACGTCCGAGCCTCATCGTCAGTTCGAAAAAGGGATCGGTGTGAGATCGGGAAAAAAGCTTGAACATGTTTCAGTACCTGATTATCTGCCGGATACACCCGAGGTGCGAAGTGATTTTTTGGATTATGCGGTGGAAATTGAGTGGTTTGATGAGCACTTGGGAGAAGCCATTGCTTTTTTGGAGGAGATCGGTGAATTAGAAAATACCTTAATCATGGTTACATCAGACAACGGGATGGCCTTTCCCAGGGCTAAGGCAAATCTATATGAGGATGGCATTCATGTACCCCTGGCAATTCGGTGGGGAGAGCAAGTGCCGGGTGGAAGAGTTGTTTCTGACTTGGTAAGCCTGGTTGACGTCATGCCCACAATTTTGGATGCGACCGGTGTTGAGCATAAGGGGCGATATGAAATGACAGGGACAAGCCTGTTGGAAATACTCAGATCTGAGAAGGAGGGAAGTATGAATACTTCTCGTGATGCCATTTTATCAGGACGAGAGAGGCACTCAAGCTCCCGGTGGAACAATTTGGGGTATCCACAGCGGGCTATTCGAACCGATCAATATTTATACATTCGAAATTTTGCACCGGAAAGATGGCCCGCGGGAACTCCCCGGCGTATTGAGAATGGCACATTATCTCCCATGCACAGCGGTTATCATGATATTGATGCTGCGCCCACTTTGGAAGTTTTGACAAGCCGGGCCGAGGATCCATATTTCAATAGATATCTCTATTTGGCAGTGGGTAAGCGGCCGGCCGAAGAACTTTACGATATTGAAAACGATCCTGGTTGTGTCATTAATTTAGCCCTGAATCCCGATTACAGTGAGGTTACCGAAAGACTTCGATATCGCCTTACAGAAATGCTTGAAGAGACAGGAGATCCCCATCTAACAGGTAACCCGGATGTTTGGGAGAGTTATCCGCGCCTCCGGGGACCCATGCGGGAATTTCCGGTTCCGGTTTGGGCTGAGCCCGATGAAAGACAGGATTGATTCCAGATTCGATTCTCAGGCAAACATTCATGTTGCTTAGAGTAAAAGGTTAACCAATTTGCTAAATAATGTGAGTACGATATAAGGAGAATGCTTTTAAAATCCCCCTTCAAAGTGGGGACACCCAGCAACGAATTCTTATCTTGAATTCTAGTAAAATGAATGAAATCAAATGATTGAGTCTTTACATGAAAAGGAAATGACAAAATCTTCAAAAACATACCTGATTTTCGGATTTCTTTTAGTCATCAGTTTCAACTGGGACACACTTTCAGCACAAGGGAATGATGACCGTATACAACCGTACCAGGAGAATGGATATTACTGGCAGTACAATGGGGAGCCCGTGATTCTTTTAGGCGGTACAGATGACGATAACCTTTTTCAAATGCCCAATCTAAGGGAACACCTGGAGGAACTGAGGGAGGCAGGTGGTAACTACATTCGGAACACGATGAGCGATCGCCGTTCCGGAGGATTTGAGGAATATCCATTTCAAAAATTGGCCAACGTAATGTATGATTTAGATCAATGGAATGAAGAGTATTGGCAGCGTTTTGAAAATATGCTTCGCCTGACGTCCGAGATGGATATCATCGTACAAATTGAAGTCTGGGACCGTTTTGATTATTCAAGGGAGAATTGGCCTCCTCATCCCTATAATCCGGCCAACAACATCAATTACAATTATGAAGATTCCGGTTTCCAGCCTGAGTACCCTGAACACCCGGGAGCGAATGAACAGCCTTTCTTTTTTACTACGCCGGATCAGCAGAATAACCAAATAGTGTTGCAATACCAGCAAAAATTTGTGAATAAGCTCCTGGATCATACCATGGAGTATCCGAATGTGTTGTATTGCATCGATAATGAAACTTCTGGTGAAGAGGCATGGGCGATTTATTGGGCTGAATTTATTCGCGACAGGGCAGATACAGAAAAAAGGAAAGTCAATATAACCCAAATGTGGGATGACTGGGATCTTACTGCAGAGGAACATCGCCGAACAATAGATCATCCTGATCGGTTTGATTTTTTGGATGTATCCCAAAACAACCATCAGACCGATGAAACCCACTGGGAAAATTTCTTGTGGGTGAGAAATTATATTGAATCCGAGCCACGTCCCATTAATAGCGTGAAGATCTATGGAGCCGACGGGGGACGTCATGGCGGGGATAATATCGATGCGGTTGAGAAGTTTTGGAGGTTGATTTTTGCGGGGGCTGCATCTGCCCGTTTTCATCGACCCGAGTCGGGACTGGGATTGCAAGAATTATCAAAAACCCAACTGCGAAGTGCCCGAATGTTTTTGGATGAATTTAACATCTTCAGTGCTGAACCCGATTCGGGGCATAAACAAATATCCAACCGTGGGGAGGATGAAGCCTATCTTACCCGAATTCAAGGGAATCAATATGCCGTATTTTTTACAAACGGTGGAGATGTAAATGTAGATATGCCGGAAGCAGATGGTTCATGGCAGGTTCGATGGCTTGACATATCAAAAAGTAACTGGACAGAGAATCAGTCCCTGAATAGCCGGAATTCCATTCATTTAAAGGCACCCGGTGATGGACATTGGGTGGCGGTCATCAGTAAGATGTAAAACATCAACTGATCTTAATTCTAATAAACAGATGCATAAATACTGAGCAATGAAAAATATTTTTACTTGTCTTCTTCTCATTTTTGTGCATAGCGGCGGATTTTCTCAGTTAAGTGCTCAAGATCGGTCACCAAATATTGTGTATATCCTAGCGGATGATTTAGGTTATGGAGATCTGGGGAGTTATGGACAGGCGAAGATCAAAACACCACACCTGGATCAAATGGCGGAAGAGGGAATGCGGTTTACTCAGCATTATGCAGGTAACACTGTATGTGCACCTTCACGTGTAAGCTTGTTGACCGGTAAGCATCCGGGTAATGCTAGTATGAATGGAAATGGTCAAGGTCCGATACCAGATTCCGACTTCACAATTGCTGAATTATTAAAATCAATAGGCTATGAGACAGCTGTGATCGGTAAATGGGGGTTAGGTGATCCGGGAAGCCCGGGGGTTCCTTCCAACCAGGGGTTTGATCAGTTTTATGGATTTCTCAACCACATTCGGGCGCATAACTACTGGCCGGACTATATTTGGAGTAATCAAGGCCGGGTAGAACTGCCCAATGAAGTCGTAATTGTACAAGAGGGATATGCCAGGGGAATTGGGAGTTATGCTAATAAGAAAGAGGTATATGTTCATGACCGTTTTACGGAACATGCATTGAACTTTATCGGACAAGAACGTGATACTCCTTTTTTCTTGTACCTGCCATATACGATTCCTCATGCAAATAATGAACGGCAACCGAACGGAATGGAAGTACCCTCTGATGAACCTTATTCAGATAAAGACTGGCCACAGATTGAGAAAAATAAGGCTGCAATGATTACTCGAATGGATAAGGATATCGGCCGGCTTCTAAATAAGCTGAAGTCCTTGGGGCTCGATCAGAATACAGTTGTCTTTTTTACAAGTGATAATGGTCCCCATCAGGAGGGTGGAGTCGATCCGGATTTCTTTGACAGCAATGGTCCGTTGAGAGGAATAAAACGGGATCTGTATGAAGGAGGAATTCGGGTTCCAATGATCGCCTGGGCTCCCGGGTTAATTCCTGCAGGCACTGAAAGTGATCATATTTCAGCATTTTGGGATATGTATCCAACGATAGCGGAATTGACGGGAGCTTCCTTTGACCATCATATTGACGGTATTTCAATGGTACCTACACTTCTCGGTGAAAATGAAAATCAAGAAAACCATGAGTACTTGTATTGGGAGTTTGATTTTTGGGATGGATTTCGAAAAGCTGTTCGAAAGGGAAAGTGGAAAGCGGTGCAGTATAATAACCAGGAAAACAGCAATGCCAATATTGAACTTTTCAATCTCGAAATTGACCGGGCAGAGCAGAATAATATTTCAGATGATCATCCTGATGTTTTGAATATGATGCAGGAGATTATTAACAAAGAAAGTGATTGATGGATAGTAGCAAGAAATCGGTATTATAGAAATATCAACTTGAGTAGACAGATCCGGCGTTGTTGAAGGTTGTAAAATCGATCCTCAAATCGTAAATAATCATTTAATAATGGATTATAGTAATATGAAAAGCATGTTTGAAAGTAAATTTACTTTAGCAGTTGGAGCTATCATTGTACTAGTAGGTATGCTTAGCGGCTGTGGTGAACCGGAACCTGAAGAGCTGCCTAACATTTTATGGATCACTAGTGAGGATAACAGTCCGTTCATGGGGGCCTACGGAGATGATTATGCTGATACCCCCAACCTGGATCGTCTGGCTGATGCGGGAGTCGTCTATGAAAATGCATACGCTACTACACCGGTATGTGCACCGTCGCGATTTACACTGATTACGGGTACCTACGCCAACAGAATGGGAACGGAGAATATGCGCAGTGTATATCCCATTCCGGAGAATATCCGGTTTTACCCAGCCTATTTGCAGGATCTGGGATATCATACCACAAACAATGTGAAAAAAGATTATAACACGATCGATCAGCCGGAGGTATGGGATGAATCAAGCCAGGAGGCACATTACAGTGACAGGGCTGAGGGCCAGCCGTTTTTTCATATCCGAAATTTAACAACGACTCACGAAAGCAGGCTCCATGATCCGATTGACACCCTGATCCATGATCCGGTTGATGCACCGGTCCCGCCCTATCACCCCGATACCGAGACGGTTCGACGAGACTGGGCTCACTACTACGATCAGATGACCCGAATGGATGCACAGGTCGGGCAGGTCCTTGATGAATTGGAGCAATCGGGAGAAGCTGAAAATACGATTATCTTTTATTATGGGGATCACGGCGGAGCCTTGCCCGGCGCAAAACGGTTTATGAATCAGCGGGGACTTAGAATTCCTCTGATTGTTTATTTCCCACCTAAATATGAACATCTGAAACCTGAAGAGAATCGAACAGAACGGCTGGTTTCTTTTGTGGATTTTCCTGCAACATTGCTGAGCTTGGTCGGAATTCAGCCACCGGATTTTATGGATGGGGAACCGTTTTTTGGCGAATATGAAACAGAACCGCGAGAATACGTCCACTTGTACCGGGGCCGTATGGATGAAAGATATGATCTGTCAAGGGCGGTTCGCGATCAGGATTTTCTGTATGTAAGAAATTATATGCCGCAACGAGTATATGCTCAATATTTGAATTATTTATGGAGAGCACCAACCATGCAGGTATGGGAGGAGGAGTACCAGGCTGGAAATCTGAATGAAATTCAGAGCCAGTTTTTTGAGCCGAAACCCGCCGAGGAACTCTATTTGATATCGGAAGACCCGTATAGTGTGAATAATCTGGCGGAAGATCCTGCCTATCAAGAAGATCTGCGCCGTTTACGTGAAGCAAACTCCGAATGGGTTCGGCAAATTAATGACCTTGGCTTTATTCCTGAAGGAGTTTTGGATGATCTTCGGGGAGAACGTCCGCTCTATGATGCTGTTCGCGAGGACAATGTTCCGATCAATCAGATCATTGAAACTGCGGAGATAGCTTCATTTCAACCTGAAAATAATATGGAAGAATTAGTCACCCGTTTAGACCATTCCGAATCTTCCGTTCGGTTTTGGGCAGCGATGGGAATAGCAATCAGCGGAGAATCTGCCTCTGAGTATTCATCAGAACTACTGGAAAAGAGAGATGATCCCTCAGGAACTGTCCGGGTAGCTGTAGCCGAGGCTCTTTTAGCAGCAGGGGAAAGCTCTGAAGCAATAGAGCTGATCGAAGAAACACTGGATAACCCGGACGGACATGTTAAACTCAGGGCAGTAAACCTGATTGAAACCCTTGATGAAAGTTTGATTACGGATGATATCAGGAATACTATTCTCCAATTTGTGGATGAAATGGAAAATGATGAAGCCGCAGCTGCCGGTTATGTATTCAGAGCTTCGGAAAGACTTGTTGAGAAATTGGATTTGTAACAGAGGGTATAAAAGTGGAATTAAAAATTATGAATCGGCTCAGGCGAGCCGATCTACGTAACACGGCTCGCCTGAGCCGTGATTATTTACTCGTACCGAAGCCCCTGCTTCGGTACCAGATTTTTAACTGTAACTAAACTCTATCAAATTTTTCTACTTAATTTTTGAACCATTTCGTGTTTGTGTATACTATCCAGGAATAGATTTAACCAATGTTTCATAAGATTTTTTTCTCAAGAACGCTTCAGCTTTTAGGTATTTTCGCTCTCTTTGTGATTTTTGGGCTCATTTACAGTTGCACCCAAAACAATAACGCCGGGCAAGAAGGGGGGGATGCTGACATCTCTCAAAATCACCGGTTTGTTGGGGGGCAAACTTGTCAATCTTGTCATGCCCAGGAGTGGGAAGATTGGTTGGGATCTCATCACGATTACGCGATTGCCGAGGCAGATGAGGAATCTGTAAGAGCAGATTTTGAAAACAGCGAGTTCCAGGATGGTGAGTACACCTATCGTTTCTTTCGGGAAGGAGAGGAGTACAAAGTAGAAGCCCCGGGCCTGGATGGACAAATGCAGATATATGATATCTCCTATACGTTTGGCTGGGAGCCACTGCAGCAATACCTGATTGATTTTGGAAAGGGTAAGATGCAGGCGTTGCAGATTGCCTGGGATACGGAAGAAAATCGTTGGTTCTCGCTGCGTCCCGATGAAGAGCCTGAACCCGGTGATTGGCTGCACTGGACCGGTGCCAGTATGAACTGGAACACGATGTGTGCAGATTGCCACTCAACGAATCTACAGGAAAATTATATTGCCGAAGCAGATTCCTTTCATACTACATGGTCCGTAATTAATGTGAGTTGCGAAGCCTGCCACGGTCCCGGAGGGGAACACGTAGATTTTGTGAGCAGTCCCGAGGGACAAGAAGCTTCCAAAGAGAGAATTCGGAGGGATCTCCTGAACGGACGATTTACATCCCAGATGACTGAAATAAATACCTGTGCACCTTGTCATTCGCTTCGGCAGAAATTAACGGATGAATATGTACACGGTGATGATTACCTGGATCATTTCGATCCGACGCTTCCCCATCCGGACAACTATTTTGCTGATGGACAGATTCAAGGTGAAGTGTATGTGTATGGTTCTTTCCTTCAGAGTAAAATGTTTGCAGAAGGGGTTCAATGCACAGACTGCCACAACCCTCATACGTTGCAGTTAAAACAGCCTCTCACGAATAACACGCTCTGTATGACCTGCCACGAGCCGAGATACAACACACCGGACCACCATTTTCATGAGGCGAATACGGAGGCGTCTCAATGCATTAACTGTCACATGACCGGGCGGACCTATATGGGCAATGATTACCGTAGGGATCACAGTTTCCGCGTTCCGCGTCCCGATCAAAGTGCACAATTTGGAACTCCCAATGCATGTAACGACTGCCATACCGATCAATCTGCTGAATGGGCCGCGAGCGCAATTGAGGATTGGTATGGGTTGGATGATTCAACCCATTTTACGGATATCTTTTTGCAAGCTGATAACCCGGGTTCCAATGAGATTCGTGCTCGAACGGAGCTTAGCGATTTAATTGCAGATTCCTCCCAGCCAGAGATCATTCGGGCTACGGCGATCTGGTATGCAGGCCATTTCCCAAATATGGGAACTACGGATCTGATTCGGGAGTCACTGGAATCTGAATCGCCTCTCATAAGAAATAGCGCAGCGAAAGCCGTTCAGAATCTTCCTGCGGAGATGAGAACACTTGTGCTCAGAAAAAATCTTACCGATTCATTAAAAGCGGTGCGTATGTCGGCCATGCAAAGCCTGACCTCATATTCTGCAGAAGATTTTGGAAATGCATACAAAGCTGATTTTCGAAATGCTTTACAGGAGTATAAAGACTACCTGGAGGTTAATAGATATTTTCCTCAGGGAGAGATGAACCGGGGCCAATTTTATGAACAACAGGGTGAGATAGACAAGGCAATTGAGGCATATAAAGGTGCTCTGAAACGAGACAATAAGTTTAATCCGGCACGCATAAACCTGGCTTACCTTTATAATGGGCAAGGGCAAAACGCTGAAGCTGAACAACTTTTAAGAGAAGTGATTGAACAGGAGCCGGAATTTGGTCAAGCTCATTATTCCCTTGCACTGCTTTTGGCTGAAGAGCAGCGGCTGGAAGAAGCTATTCCATATTTTGAAAGCGCATCGGAACTTAATCCTGATCAAAGCAGAATTTTTTATAACCTTGCTATTGCCAACCAAACGCTTGATCGACCTGAACAGTCCGAGTCTGCATATCTTGAGGCGATAGAACTGGAGCCGGAAAACGGGGACTATCGATACGGACTGCTGACGCTTTATATGCAACAGGAACAGTACGAGAAAGCACTTGAGCAGGCAAGGCGTCTTCAGGAATTGAATCCCAACAATACCCGCATCAGACAAATTTTGCAATCTATTGAGAGGGAGATGTAAAAGAGTTTTCACACGATTTTCTTCTGGCATGCCCCAAAAATTTTAGACTGTGTAAAATCTGCATCCATTCTTTTGTTATGCGATCATAGCTGTCCAAAACGTTTTTAAAGTGGAAAGAATCTTTGTTTTTCGAATGTATGGTCAGATTTGGCGTAATTTTCAAAATTCAACCCCTGCTTGAACAAACCGGGAACTGTCTCAGGCT
>NZ_JAKLWS010000027.1 GCF_022012475.1 Rhodohalobacter sulfatireducens | reverse complement strand
TTTTCTATTCCTTGCCTAACACTCAACTATCTGAGAAGAAAACATTGTATTTCTCCTTTTTGGTAGTATAATGTACAACGGGCAGCCTGCCCGTTGTTGTTGAACATTTTTACGGCATATAATAGAGTAGTACAGACAGCACCTGGCTTCAACCAAACTCAAATCCCAACACTTTTCCCACATACCCGGTGCCGGACAGGCTGTCCGGCGTACATCAGAGCAACATACTCAACGGATTTTCAAGAAGCTCCCGAAGGGTATTGAGGAAATCGGCTGCTTTAGCACCATCAACAACTCGGTGATCGCTTGAGAGCGTCACTTTCATCCGTTTTCCGGGTACCACTTCACCGTCTTTTACAACAGGTACATCTCGGATTGCTCCAACCGCCAGGATACAAACATTGGGCGGATTGATAATTGCTGTAAACTCTTCAATCCCGAACATTCCAAGGTTACTTACTGTGAAGGTACTTCCTTCCATCTGTTCAGGCTGCAGTTTTCGATCTTTGGCAAGACCTGCAAGCTCTCTCGTTTCAGTAGAAATCTGACGCAGGTTTTTCTTATCTGCATGATTGATAACAGGCGTCATTAAACCTTCTTCAATCGCCACAGCTACCGCAATATTTACATCCCCGTGCTGTCGTATTACGTCATCCATCCATGATGAGTTTACATATGGATGTTGTCGAAGTGCAGCAGCACATGCTTTCACTACAATATCGTTAAAGCTAATTTTTACCTCGCTGATCTCATTTAGACGATTACGAGCTTCAATCGCATGTTCCATGTCGATATCGATCGTCTCATAGAAATGAGGATTCGTGAATTTACTCTCAGCAAGTCGGCGAGCAATCGTTTTCCTCATCTGAGAAATCTTCACATCTTCGTCTTCCTCAGAGGAATATTGAATTTGAGCAGCTGGAGCAGCAGCCGGTTCATAATCTTCAATGTCTCGCTTGATAATTCTTCCTTCAGGTCCGGATCCTTCCACACGGTTTAGGTCAATTCCTTTATCTTCTGCCATTTTACGTGCGAGTGGTGAAGCCTTGATTCTACCATTATCAGTAGTAGAAGCTGCAGAAGTTTTTTCTTCTTTCTTATCCTCTTTCGCAGATTCTTTTTTCTCTTTTGATTTCTCTTCTTTCTCTTCCTCAACTTCAGCTTTTTCCGGCTCTTTACCGCCTTCGGCTTCTTCAAGAATATCACTGATATCTTCTCCTTCTTCACCTACTACAGCCATTAAGCCCCCCAACGGAATTGCGTCACCTTCCCGGGCAAGAATTTTAAGAATAATTCCGTCGTCGAAAACTTCCACTTCCATCGTGGCTTTGTCCGTTTCAACCTCTGCAATTACATCCCCGGAACTTACCTTGTCCCCTTCTTCAACATTCCATTTTGCGATAACCCCTTCTTCCATGGTATCGCTGAGTTTGGGCATCTCAATTTTTACAGCCATAAATCTTTGTTCTTAGTTATTTCTGAATTTAATTAGACAATTGTGATATAGCCACTAAAGCACAAAAACACGAAAAAAGTAATTATAAAACAAGCCTATTTATACCTTTGCCGATATTAATTGTATTGAAATTTATCAAGAATCTGAGTCTCATTCTTGTCAGCTTAAGATGACTTAAAATTTGTGCTTTCCAAACAGAGATAATCTTATCAACTGCTTTTACTTCTACTATAACTTTATTTTCTACTATAACATCTGCAACAAATCCTTCATCAAATTTTAATCCATCATATTGTATGGGAATGGATATTTGTCTTTGAGCATCTAAACCTCGTTTTTTCAATTCATATACAAGGCAAGATTCATATATCTTTTCCAAAAGACCCGTACCTGATTTTTTATGAACCCGATATGCTGAATCAACAATTTTTCGTCCGATCTCTTCTACTTTATCAGGAATCGGTTGAATATTCTTGTATTCAGGTATAATCTCTTTCATTTAATCGGGATAATTATTTTTCACCTGCTTATACAGTATTTTCTTTAATGTTTTTGTGTTTTTGTGGCAAAAAAGGATTTTTAATTCCGATAAGTCACTGCATTCACGGCATCGATCACCTGTTTTGCATCGGGTAACCAGAGATCAAAAAGCTTCTTGGAAAACGGGGCACTTACATCTGGAAGTGTCACTCTTTGAACCGGCGCATCCAAATAATCAAAAGCTTCTCGTTGAATCAAGAAACCAGCTTCTGAAGCCATCCCACCAAATGGGTGAGCTTCATCAACAATTACACATCTGTTGGTTTTCTTAACTGATTTTATAACGGTTTCGATATCAAAAGGCTTAATGGTTCGCGGGTCGATGAGCTCAACTTCCACATCGTCCTTCGCCAACTGATTTGCCGCCTGTTTTGCGATATGATACATCTTACCGGTTGCAACGACTGTTACATCATCACCCTCACGCTTCACTTTCGCTTTCCCAATCTCTATGGTATAATCATCTTCTTCGGAAACTTCACCTTTCAATCCGTACATCTGCTCCGATTCCATAAAGATTACCGGATCATCATTTCGAATTGCAGATTTCAGCAGCCCTTTTGCATCATCAGGTTCAGACGGGTAGATCACTGCTAAACCCGGGAATTGAGCATACATAGAATCATACGCTACCGAGTGGGTTGCTCCAAGCTGACCGGCAGAAGCGTTGGGTCCCCGAAATACGATCGGAACACTGACCTGCCCCCCTAACATATATTTAACTTTGGAAGCGTGATTCAGGATTTGATCGGCAGCCAAAACTGCAAAGTTCCAGGTCATAAACTCAACAATAGGACGTAGTCCGTTCATCGCCGCTCCAACTCCGATACCTGCAAAACCAAGTTCTGAGATCGGCGTATCAATGACTCGTTTTAAACCATATTTATCGAGAAGGCCTTCCGTAACTTTATATGCACCATCATATTCAGCAACTTCTTCCCCCATGATGAATATATTTTCATCCTGAGACATCTCCTCATCAATCGCTTCACGGATTGCTTCTCTAAATTGTAACTCGGCCATTCTGTAATTTCTTTATAATTATTGTTGGTTAGCTGTCAGTTATGATGAATTTTACTGTTTATCGTGTATGTAAGGCGTTCCCGTGAACATGTCCTCGTAGAGAGCATCATCATCCGGAAAGTCAGATTCTTCTGCAAAATCAATAGCTTCAAGAACCTCATCTTCAATTCCGTCCTGTATTTCGTCGATTTTATCCTGTTTTATAATTTTCTCATCCAACAGGTACGATTTCATTCGTTCAATAGGATCTATTTTTTGATACTCCTGGAGCTCTTCTTTAGTTCGATATGTTCCCGGATCAGACATCGAATGTCCACGATAACGGTACGTTCTTACCTCCACGAAATATGGAAGTCCCTCTTTTCGAACATCATCAGAAATTTCCTTCATATTTTCATAAACAGTGAAGGCATCCATACCATTAAACACGGCACTTTTCATTCCGTATCCTTTTGCCCGTTCGTGGATCTCCCCAACGGTGTGTCGACTTGCAGCGGTTCCCATCGAATAACCATTGTTTTCAACAACATAAATACATGGCAGTTTCCATAACTGACTCATGTTCAGTGTCTCATGCAGTGAGCCCTGATCCACAGCGCCATCGCCTAAAAAGCAGGCTGTAACGCGATCATTTTCCTTATACTTATTAGCGAAGGCAATTCCGCCACCAATTGGGATATGTCCCCCAACAATACCATAACCGCCCCAAAAATGATTCTCAGCTTTGGCAAAGTGCATCGATCCACCCTTTCCTTTAGAGCATCCCGTTACTTTACCATACAGTTCTGCCATTCCTTCTTTTGCAGTAACGCCTCGGACAAGTCCCCAACCGTGATCCCGGTAGGCAGTGATAATATCGTCATCATCGTTCAAGGCAAATACTGTCCCTGTAGATACCGCTTCCTGCCCTATATACAGATGAAGGAAACCGCCAAATTTACCTTTTTGATACATCTGCATCGCTCGTTCTTCAAACCGACGCTGCAAATACATCAATTCGAACATTTTTACGACATCTTCATCAGATAGGCCTAAATCATCATGTTTTTTCTTTGTGACATCCGGCAGATCTACTGACTTGTCTATTTTACCGTTATTACTATTTTTCAGGCCTGTTGGCGCAAAAATAGCTTCTTTTTTTTCCTTCGCCATAACGTTCGCTAAAATGTCCTGTTCAAATTATGATTAGTTGCAAAATATACCCAAAATTTCAGAAGTTTACAGACTTCCTGATGAAGGTTTTTACAAATTCTGACCTTCTATCCATTCTTTCGCTGCTTGAAAAGCATCTGATATTTTCTCCGGAAATCGTCCCCCGGCAGTGGCAAGATTGGGTTGCCCGCCACCACCGCCACCTACTGTTCTGCCTAAAACAGACACCAAATCGCCAGCTTTCATTCCCTTGCTGACCAAATCTTCGGTGATTGCAGCAAGCAGGTAAACCTTATTTTCTTCCTCGTTCACGGTTGCCAACACGATCACGCTTTCCTTTTCTTGCTTGTTCAATGCATCATAACCGGATTGCTTAAGCCGATCCATTGAACCGCCATCCAGCTTACCTGTAAATAACTTGATGCCATTTACATCCTCTCCGTCTTCTAGGATTTCATCTAAACGGCCGGCCGCTTTCTGATGCTGAAGCTTTTTGAGTTCCTTTTCCAAATGTTTTTTCTCTTCAAGTAGCTCCTGAATACTTTTTTTCGGATCGGTTTGATCCCCCAAAAGTCCTTTCAGGCTTTCAACCAGTGAATGTTCTTCGCGCAGAAGTTTATCTGCACTTCGGCCTACAACAGCTTCAACCCTGCGAATTCCTGCAGCAACAGATGTTTCATTTGTAAACCGGAAATAACCAATTCTTCCTGTGGCATCGACATGAGTTCCACCACAAAGTTCAACTGAGTAGTCCGGATCAAAGGTAATTACTCTGACTTCTTCACCATACTTCTCACCGAAGAGCATCATGGCACCGCGTTGTTTGGCTTCATCAATCGGTACGGTTCGTTCCTCCTTCAGAGGGATATTTTCCTGGATTTTTTGATTGATCCGCTCTTCGATCTCATTGAGTTCATCTTTTGTGACGGCTTCAAAATGGGAAAAGTCGAACCGGAGCCTGTTCGGCTCAACCAGTGATCCTTTCTGGGCAACATGTTTGCCGAGTTTCTGACGTAGTGCAGCATGCATCAGGTGTGTTGCGGTATGATGTTTTTCCGTTTCCTTTCGACGATCTGCATCAACTATTGCAGTCCAGGTTCCACTCACATCTTCAGGAAGATGATCTACATAATGGATGTATTGACCACTGCTTTTTTGCACATCAAGTACTTTAATTTCTAAACCATCTTTTTTTAAAATACCGGTATCCGCAATTTGCCCACCACTTTCGGCATAAAAAGGAGTTCTGTCTAACAATAATGCAACGCGATCACCTTCACGTTTATCAGCTAAGAGCTCAACTTCAGTTTCTAACGAGTCGTACCCAACAAACACTGAATCTTTATCAAAATCCTTTAAAGTGTGCCAGTTATTAACATCGCCATTGTTTGAAGAGAATTTACCGGCTGCTCGAGCCCGTTTTTTCTGTTCATCCATGAGCCGGGTAAAACCCTCCTCATCAACATCAATTCCCTTTTCACGTGCCATTAATTGAGTAAGGTCAATCGGAAACCCGTAGGTATCGTGAAGTTTAAAGGCATCTTCGCCCGAGAGGGTGTCGGTTCCCTCAATCATCTCATTAAAGAGTTGAATTCCCTGTCCGAGTGTATTCAGGAAACTTCGTTCTTCAGCGACAACTACATTCTGCACATATTCTTGCTGTGCATGTAGTTCCGGGAATACATTCTCAAATTCTTTAGCTAATACCGGTACTAATTTCCCCATAAACGTGGCATCAAATCCAAGCCGGTCCCAGCCATAGCGTACAGCCCGACGTAAAATTCTTCTGACAACATATCCTCTTCCTTCATTCGATGGCGAAGCACCATCAGCAATCGAAAAACTGACCGCCCGAATATGATCGGCAATCACCCGCATGGCGATATCTACCTCCTCGTCATCGCCATACTTTTTACCTGATAACTCGCTGATTTTATCCAGGATCGGCGTGAATATATCCGTGTCGTAATTGGATCGCTTGCCTTGTAACACCGCACAAAGCCGCTCAAAACCCATCCCTGTATCAACATGCTGAGCCGGCAGCTTTTCAAGCGAACTGTCTTGTTGCCGATTGAACTGGATAAAAACCAAATTCCATATCTCCATAACGCGAGGATCGTCCATATTGACGATCTCAGCTCCCGGTTTCTTTTTCCGCTCTTCATCGGGTCGTAGATCGATATGAACTTCCGAGCAGGGTCCACAGGGACCTGTCTCACCCATCTCCCAAAAATTGTCCTTTTTACCGAACTTCAAAATATGACTGGGATCAATCGATGTTTTTGATTTCCAAAGTTCGATCGATTCATCATCAACAGGAAGGCCGTCTTCCTCATCACCACCAAAAACAGTTGCGTACAATCGGTCCGGTTCCATTCCCCAGCGATCTACAAGGAGTTCCCATGCCCACTCAATCGCTTCTTCTTTAAAATAATCGCCAAATGACCAGTTGCCCAGCATTTCAAAAAGCGTGTGATGATACGTATCATGCCCTACTTCTTCGAGATCATTATGCTTTCCACTCACACGAATACAGCGCTGGGTATTTGCTGCACGCTTCCAGAGTTTTCCTTTCTCTTCAAGCCCTTTTTCTTCGTCCAGGAAGATTGATTTAAATTGGTTCATGCCTGCATTCGTAAACAGTAACGTCGGGTCGTCATTAGGAACCACCGGGGCACTGTTTACAATGAGATGTTCCTTCTCCTTAAAGAATTCAAAAAACTCGTTTCTAATTTCTGTGGATGACTTTGTGGACATATAAATATTATAAAGGTCGTACAGATTTATGCTAAAGCTTCATAAAATAGAAAATTTTGGACTTAACCTCACCCGATTTGCTCCAAATTTTATGGAAAACCCGTTGAATGAACCTGAATCTTGGATAGCTTCCAAGGTTAGGTAGCCCTTTGGCTAAAGATCAATGTGTTTTTTTACTATTTGATTTATAAGAATACAAAGAGCTTACTTGATACATCTGAATTCTAAGATTCATTAGCCTATCAGTTTCCTCTCTCAAAGCTTTCTATCGTTCCGTATCTTTAAAGAATTCATTCATAATAAAATGATCTATGAAACAGATATTTAACTACTTCTTTCGCGGTTTACTTTTTGTACTGCCTACATTCGCAACATTTTATGTAATTATTGTGATAGTAGATTGGACTAATGCCACTCTAAATTCCCTCCTATTCTCGTGGCTGCCATTTCAAATTCCGGGATTAGGAATTTTAAGTGCTTTCATTCTAATCGTGCTTTTGGGTTTGGCCGTTTCCTGGACGATTTCACGCCCTATTTTTTCATATGTTGAAAAATTGATCTCTAAAACTCCATTTGTCAAAATCATTTATACAGCGTTCAAAGATTTTACAGAAGCTTTTGTTGGAAACAAGAAAAAATTCAATAAACCGGTCGTTGTAAGTCTTGTTGATGGCGTGGATCGAATCGGCTTCATCACAGAATCGAACCTAGATCTCTTTAACTTAGAAAACCGCGTTGCCGTCTATTTTCCTCACTCCTATACCTTTTCCGGGAATCTCTTTTTTGTTGATCCGGCGAAAGTTACACCAATTAATATCAATCCTGCCGAAGCGATGAAATTTGCCGTAAGTGCGGGTGTTACTCAAATTGAACAATAAGTTGAATTATGAATAAAACCGAGATTCGAACGATATTTCCGCATACTTCTAAAGAACACATCTATTTGAACCACGCCGCCATTTCTCCGATGTCTGATCGGGTCAAACACGCAATCGAACAATTTTTGGCTGACCGAAACAGTGGTAACATCGATAATTTCGAGAAATGGATGGAATTGACACAAGAAACCAGGGACTTGATTTCTGAACTGATTGGTACCCAGAACTCAGACCACATCACATTTATGGGAAATACATCCGATGCACTTTCGGCAGTGGCTAAAGGAATCGATTGGAATAAGGGTGATGAAATTATTCTGAATACGATGGAATTTCCTTCAAACATTCAGCCCTTTCGTATTCTCGAAAATCTCGGTGTGAAAATGGTTTACCTGGAACCTGATGAAGCCGGACGTATTACACCGGAAATAATTGAGAATGCCATCACTTCGAAAACAAAAATGGTATCAATAAGTTTTGTGCAATATTTAAATGGCTTTCGGGCAGATCTGAAATCGATTGGCGAAATTTGCAAAGCGAACGGCATCTATTTCGTTGTAGACGGAATCCAGGGATTGGGGGCTATGCCGCTGAGTGTACAGGATTGCAATATTGATGCCCTTGCAAGCGGTTGCCATAAATGGCTGATGAGCCCTATGGGGATCAGTTTTTTATACCTTTCTGAAAAACTGTCCAACAACATGAAACCTTATAAAACAGGTTGGCTTTCTGTTGAGGAACCCTGGGAAATGTCTGAATTCAACAAGGCCTGGTTGCCTGTCTCACAACACCTGGAGACGGGTACATATAACTTGTTGGGAATTGTTGGACTTCATGCCTCGTTGAAATACCTGCTGGAGATCGGGATTGAAGCTGTGCAATTTGAAATCTTGAAACACTCAAACTTTCTGATAAGCAAGCTATCAAATAAAGAGGATGTAGTATTGTTAACACCAAACTCACCCCATGAACATGCGGGCATAGTTACATTTAAGCGTAAGGGAGAAAAATCTGCAGAAAAAATTGTGAATGATTTAATATCAAGAAAGATTACAATCTCTGCTCGCAAAGGGTTCATCAGAATATCACCGCATTATTATAATACAGAAGAGGAGTTACAAACGGCATTAGAAGCTATCTTTTAACTTATGAAAGTATTCCTGAGAGATATCTGGCGGTTACTGGTAACAACTGTGAATAAAGCTATTGAGGACGAGATATTCACATTTAGTGCCGCCATAGCTTTTTATACCATATTTTCATTTGCCCCAATCTTGATTTTACTTCTCTATCTCGGTGGTATTTTTTTGAGTGAACAAACCATCATCGACCAAATTCAGAATGTAGCCGGTAATTTTCTTGATGAATCTGTTCTAAATAACATGAACCAATATCTCGCTCAACTGAATCTTGGGGAAGGTAGTTTAACTACCACAATTCTGGCCATCGTTGCTGTTGTTTTTGGTGCCACTACTGTTGTAGGAGAGTTAAAAATTGCACTCAACAGAATTTGGAATGTAAAGGAAGTAAAAATGAATTCTGTCTGGAACTTCCTGTTTAACCGACTTCTCTCTTTTGGAATGATCATTATTCTGGGTACGCTGTTAATTCTGTCACTTGTCGCCGAAGCTGCACTTGGAACTATAGGGACCTGGCTGGTCAATTTCCTGCCTGATTTTGGGCTGGATTATTATCAACTGCTGATACAGATCGGTACGATCATCATCGCAACAGTAGCTTTTACCCTGATCTTCAGTATTCTGCCCGATATCCAGGCGAGGTTGAAAGACGTTGCCGTGGGTGGACTGGTAACCACCCTATTATTTTTAATCGGTAAATTCCTGATTTCCTATTACTTCACTTCAACCGGAATTACTGCAGCTTACAAAGCGGCGGGATCGCTCATTATCTTTATCATTTGGGTATACTATAACATTCTCGTTGTGTTAATTGGTGCTGTTTTTACACAAGTGTACACTGAACGTTATGGCGAGAGAATACTACCTTATCGA
This sequence comes from Rhodohalobacter sulfatireducens, assembly GCF_022012475.1. Taxonomy (GTDB): domain Bacteria; phylum Bacteroidota; class Rhodothermia; order Balneolales; family Balneolaceae; genus Rhodohalobacter; species Rhodohalobacter sulfatireducens. Next base: position 58,263 of record NZ_JAKLWS010000027.1, on the reverse strand, counting down.
TTTTCCTCTCTTAAAAAAATACCCAACATTGAAAATCGGGATTAGTAGTTCTGAATTCAGCTTTAGCAGTTACATTATTTCGTTATCGTGAATCTTTACGATTCTGGAACAGGCCTGATTTATATGATTCCAAGTCAAACGAAAAGTTAGGGTGATTCTGAATCAAACTTACAATGACTATCCTGGTTGTTAGACTCATTCAGTTCTCAAAGGAAACTCAATAATCTCATCAAAAAAATCCGGATCCGATCCCATCGAATGAGAAGACATTAGAATCAAAGTCCCTTTTTCTCTTTCATCATTTAACAAACCAAACACAATTTCCCGGGTTGACGCATCCAAGCCACGCAGAGGTTCGTCCAAAATCAAAACCTTGGGTTTTACGATGAATGCAGCAGCTATCTGGGTTTTCTTTTTCATACCCGTAGAATAGGTACCGATCGGTTCATCACGGTCATTCAATGCCAGTTTATCCAAAACCTGGTCAATTTCATTTACCGAATTTTCATCCCAGACAGAGCGGCTTCTCAGAATCCATTCCAGTAGTTCCTTCGCAGTGAGATGTCTTGGCAGGGATTCCTCATCGTGAACCAAGCCAACGTTTTTTAAATACTCGTGGGGTTTTTGATGAATATTCAGCCCGTCAAATAAAACCTCGCCTGATGTAGGAAAAGAGTTCACGGATAGTAATCTCAAAAAGGTGGTTTTTCCGGACCCGTTTGGCCCGATCAACCCAATAATCTTCTTTGTAGAAAACTCCCTGGAGATCCCAGAAAAAATTGGCTGACCCGGTTTATACTGTTTTGTTAATTTCTTGAGCTCAAGCATTCGTTACGTTTTGAAGTCTTGCTTTAATTTTACGGTTCCAACGATTGAAGTAAAAAGTGCACTGAGGATAAAGATCAAAAGTATGTAAGATTGTTCTTCAAATCCCGGCACGCCAAACAGGAAATATTGAACATTCATACTTAAAAGCAGTGGCACGAGCCAGCGAAGTTGCATCCAGAACCGGCTGAGGGTCCAAATGGAGTTTTTATCAATCCACCTTAGCATCCAAAAGGGTGATACCTCCTGCTGAATACTCATAACGGTAAATAGCTGATGGGCAATTGCAAATAACACCCAAATGATCGTTAAAAATTGTGGATCCGGGCGTTGATAAGCGATGAACCAAACTGCTGCATGTCCCGCAGCAACGGCTCTTCCCGCAGGTATTTTACGATCGATCTGCAAGAGAAACTGCCACACGTGCATCTTTAAACGAGCAGGTACCCACCAAAGTTGATCAACTTCCCGTTTACTGGTTGCCATCTCACCACCGGCGGTATCTCCAAAAAACTCACGGAAAAAGGAATCTGATGCATAAAAATTTTGGTCGAGTGAATAGGAGTATTTTCTCAAAAGATAGATTCCATAAATAAAAATGATGAGAAAAAAGATCAGCTCGAAGTAGAGGGTGAAGCTTTGCTGTATTACTGCGCCAATTACAATTGAGATAGAACCCAAAGAAAAAACGATGATAGTATTAATCAAACTCGGTAATGAGCTGGGATCAACTTGCTGATATTTCAGGTATTCGGAAAACAGTTTCTGTCTCTCCCCTTTTGCCGATTCCTTCCAATACTGTGATGATTTTCCGCTCTTTGAATACCGGACAATTGCAACCAAAATAACGCCACTCAACAGAAACACACTTCCGGTGAAAAGAATGAGTTTTTCGAACAGAAAAGAGAATGGTGTTTGGAGATCACCAAAGAAGATCAAAAATATCAATAAATAGACCGGCCAAACGAGCCTCAAAATTTTCTTAAGAAAATAGTTCCGGATTGATTCAGCTGAGAAATTTCCCAATTGGATAACTGCAAGATTATTATCCGGGAAAAGAATATATGGCGTCAGAAATGCTACTAAAGCTGTTAGTGAGAACAAGAAAAAACGATTGGTGACAACCCGCTCATCCAATCCACTGGTTCCGGTCCAAAACAATGCCAGAAAGATTGTTACTATGATGAGAATAAACAGCCAAGTTTTGGAAAGTCCCTTTTCAATGGAAATGTTCTTCACTGCAGATGTTTGATAACTCAATTAAAATTTGGCAGGTAATATAACAGTGTCTGGGTTAAATATTTGAGTTGAAATAGACATGGTATGTCTTATTTCATAACCGATCGATGAACTTTACATGCGACCAAGCTCGAAATATAACTTGAGACTTTTTCAGACATACCATGTCTTGAATAGTTCTATGATCGAATCTCATGGCTTAAGACAAAGGCATTTTGTAAAGCCTCCGGTCGGCTTTCAAGTCCTCCCTCGGCTGCCGACTTTCCATGTTTTAAGCAAATAACTCGGCAGGCGCCCAAAAGGGATCCCTTTGGAAAAAAAGCTATCGTCAGCCGAGAAGACTGAATAGAATCTCCACCCAAACTAAAATATTTTGAATACTGTTTTGTATATTTCCTGAGGCGCCAAAAAAGCGTTTCCACAAGAATTTTGAAATGAACCATCAAGTATGAAAATAACGGTTTGTATTAAGCAGGTACCCGACGTTAATGCTCCCATTCAAATCAAAGACGGACAACTGATCCAGGACTCTAATCGCAAAATTTTAAACGCCTATGATGCCTCTGCTGTAGAGGCTGCCCTGGTTCTGCAAGAAGATCACGGAATTGATCAAGTTGAAGTGGTTTTGATTGGCCCCGAAAAAGCCAAAGAGACGATTCGAAAAGCATTGGCAATGGGTGCTGACAAAGGCATTCATATCATCACAGAAGAAGAAAATTCATTCGACTCATTTGCTTATGCTCAACTCTTGGCAGGCTTTTTTAAGGATCGTGAGTACGATTATATCTTCTGCGGAAAACAGTCTCAAGATACAGATTCTGGCCTAACCGGCTCGATGCTGGCTGAATTTCTGGGACTACCCTATACAACAAACGCAGTCGGACTTGAAATGGCTGACGGGGACTTAACTGCTAAGCGTCAGGGAGATTCCGGGCAGGAAATAATTGAACTTCCCTCGCCGGGAGTCGTCACCTGTTCGAATGATATGAACGATCCTCGAATTCCTAGTCTGAAAGGAATTATGCAGTCCAAGAGAAAACCGGTAGATACTATTTCGGTTACTGATTTAGGAGTTGATCTTTCAGAAGAATCAACTAAAACAATAATAAACTCTTACGAGGAAAAACCAGAGAGAAAAGCCGGAGAAAAATTTGAAGGGGAACCCGAAGAGATCGCTCGAAAAGTTGCCCAACTCCTCGATACTGAAGCGAACGTTATCTAAACAGATTCAAAGAATTTAAAAGAATTAAGAATGAGTACACTTTTAACATATATCTCCGTAAGCGACGGAAAAGTGAAACGATCCTCACTGGAAGTTTTGTCCCGCTGTAATCAGCTTGCTGAGGAAAACGGTTTACAGTCAGACGCACTAATTATTGATCCAAAAGCAAACGAAGTTGCCGTGAAAGTAAAGGCTTATGGGCCATCAACCATCTACACGGTTGAAGATCCGATCTTTAAGAATCACCTGAATACTCCCCTATTGAAAGCAATGGCCACGGCTTTGGATCAGATCAACCCTAACGTACTGGCTTTTGCCTCGACTGAAAGTTCAAAAGATATTTTGGGTGCATTGGCAGCAAACCGGGATGCAGCAGCTCTAGCTGATGTCTCTGAGTTTGATCTGACGAATACCGGCGTAAAAGCCAAACGACCGGTGATGGCTGCAAAAATTATCTCATCCGTTGAATCGACGAGCTACCCAACCATATTGACCGTACGATCCGGTTCGTATGACCTCATCGAAAAATCCGTCGATTCTGAGGTCAAAGAGATTGCTTTTTCATTTGATGAAAGTGATCTGAAAATCACACTGAAAGAGATCATCGGCGCAACCGGAGATAAAATTGATCTCTCCGAAGCAGAAACGGTTGTAGCTGCGGGGCGAGGAGCAAAAGATGAAGAAGGTCAGAAACTGGTTGAAGAATTAGCCTCCCTCCTGAATGGTGCGATCGGTGCTTCAAGGGCATTGACTGAAGCCGGTGTGTATGATCCAAGCCTACAAATTGGACAGACCGGTAAAGTGGTTTCTCCTCAACTGTACATTGCCGTGGGAATTTCCGGTGCAATTCAGCACGTTGCAGGAATGGCAAACAGCAAGGTTATCGTTGCCATAAATAAAGACCCCGATGCCCCTATTTTTGATATCGCCGATTACGGAATGGTGGGAGATTTATATGAAGTTCTGCCTCCGTTTATTGAAGAGTTGAAGAAAATTGTTAATAGTTAGTGAGTTTTTGAGTTTGTGAGTTTCAAGGTTCATCATATGATGGCGCAAGCGTCCCGCTTGTGCCTTTAATACAAGCACGAGCGAGACGCTCGCGCTATTACGATTCTTTAATTTGAACTACCGTGGACGGGCAAGCTGCCCGTCGTACTTTCTCAATACTCACTACTCGATACTCAATACCAAAATCCTATGGACGAAAAGTTTGATTGCATAATTGTTGGTGCCGGTGTTGCCGGATTGGCCGCAGCAATGACGTTAGCCCGAAACAACATGAAATTCTTACTCATTGAACGTGGTGAGTTTGCAGGTGCAAAAAATGTATCCGGTGGCGTGTTGTGGGGGAATGATCTTGCCAAACTGGTTCCCGAGTATTGGAAAGAAGATGCCGGCTGGGATAGATTTATCAATCACAGACGATTGAGTTTTATGGATGAAGAATCCTGTTTTACCGTTGATTTTAAATCCTCTCATTTTAATGAACCTCCCTACAGTGGTGTTGTGGTGCTGCGATCCAAATTTGACCGATGGCTGGCAGATAAAGTCCAGGAAACAATTGATGAGAGTGATTTTGCCATGGAGTCTTTCATCGCCACAAACATTTTGGTAGAAGAGATTTTGATGGAAGATGATAAAGCCGTCGGAATTCGAACCGGTGATGAGAAATTTTATGCTGATTCGGTGATTATTGCGGAGGGAGTCAATAATTTATTAACCCGTCAGGTCGGGCTTCAGGATGATTACGTTCCCGCTGATCACATGCTGACAGGGATTAAAGAAATTATTCAGTTCGATCAAAAGAAGCTTGAAGATCGATTCCAGTTGAGTGGTAAGAGTGGATTGAGTAATGAGTTTGTCGGTTTTGCATCGGATGGTGTTGAAGGTGGCGGATTTTTGTACACAAATAGAGAAACAATTTCACTGGGACTGGTTCTGGGCGTGAAAGATCTCAGAGAAAAAGAAAAGAAGCCGCATGACATTCTTAACAAATTCAAAACCCATCCGGTGATCAAAGATATCATTAAAGATGGAGAAGTTGTGGAGTATTCCGCGCACGTGGTTTCTTCGGGTGATAAACAGGTCATGCCGAAAAAATTGTACAAAGACGGACTCCTGATCTGTGGTGAAGCGGCTAACCTGTTGATGAATGCCGGTAAAGCGATCCAGGGAATGGATTATGCCATGAGATCGGGAATTCTGGCTGCTGAAACGATTGTAGACTCCAAAGAAAAGAATGATTTTAGTGAACATTCGTTACAAGAATACGAGAAAGCACTGAATGACAGCTATGTGATGAAAGACATCAACAATTTCCAGGATGCAGTTCATCTGCTCCATGATCCCGTTATGACTCAGAAAATGCCCAATTTGATCTGCGATTTCGGCCGGAACTTCTTCACCATCAAAAATCAACCCACAAAGAAAGCTCGAACTATATTGAATGAATCAGTGAAAAAGCATGCATCTTATTGGGATTTGATTAAAGTGGGAATTAAAGGTGGGAAAGCACTTTGAGAATGGATGTAGTTAGTAGTCAGTTTTTAGTAGTTTTCAAAATTCACAACTAACAACTAACCACATACTACGGACAATTACAGCTTACATTAAAATTATAGCACTAATGAAATTACTTAAGCTCCCCGAACGTCTCGGTCTAGTAAACTATCGGAACCAATCTAAATCTGATATCAAAGCACATATAAGTGTAGAAACGGATATCTGTAACTCTACCTGCCCGCATAAGGCTACGACCTATACATGTCCGGCTAATTGTTATACAGTTGATGACGAAGGCGTCGTTCACTTCCAGGTAGAAGATTGTATTGAGTGTGGAACGTGCATGTATGCTTGCGATCAGGGAGCGGTGAGTTGGGAATATCCGGATCCGGAGATTGGACGCGGTGTGAACTGGAATTTTGGGTAATTGCACATTATGCAGTCATCCGATGAATATGCTCATCAAAATTTCACTTTTATAGTTCCATCACTCACCGGATTACTTTATTTGAATGAACTTTCGACAGTGTACTATTATCTCTTTTATTCCTGAATAAAGTAAAATTTTTAACTGTTTTTTTAAATGAATTCCACTTATAAACCGTTATCTTTTGGAAGCGGTTCCATGAACTTCAATAAACACTATTCATGAATTTAAATTTGTTAGAAAAAAAGAACGATTTGTCATTCGAACTATCTGAAGACCACCAAATGATTCGCGATTCTGTCCGCGATTTTGCAGAGCGTCATATAGCCCCGGATGCCATTGAGCGAGATCAAAAAAAAGAGTTCCCACATCAGATTATTCAGATGCTGGCCGACCAGGGACTCCTCGGTATTTATCACAGCGAGGAATACGGGGGATCTGGATTTGATACTGTCAGTTTTTGTTTAGCACTGGAAGAGATTGCCCGTTGGGATGCATCCGTCGCCCTGACCGTTGCCTCTCACACATCCCTTGCAAGCGGACATATTGCATTAGCGGGAAATCATCAACAGAAAAAGAAGTACCTCACTCCTCTTGCAAAAGGAGAAAAACTGGGAGGATGGTGCCTGACTGAACCCGGATCCGGTAGCGATTCTTCTAATCTCTCAACTATGGCTACAAAAGAGGGTGATCACTGGATTCTGAATGGATCCAAAACATTCATTACGCAGGGCTCTGTAGGTCAAATTTATGTTGTCCTTGCAAAGACCGATCCCGAAAAAGGAACAAAAGGGATTAGTGCTTTTATCGTTGAACGAGAATGGGATGGAGTTAAGCCCGGAAAGCCGATCCATAAATTGGGAATGAATACCTCTGATACAGCAGAAATTATCTTTGATAACGTAAAAGTTCCGGAAAAAAATCTGCTTGGTGAGCTAAACCAAGGCTTTGTGGATACCATGAAAGTGCTGGACGGCGGACGAATTGGTATCGGTGCGATCTCCGTTGGTATCGCCCGTGGAGCGCTGGAGGAATCCATGAAATACGCCAAAGAGAGAAAGCAGTTTGGAAAACCGATTGGTGATTTCCAGGCCATTGAGCATAAAATTGTAAATATGGCTACCGAAATTGACGCAGCAAGATTACTGGTCCACCGCGCGGCCAAGAGTAAAGATCTCGAGAAACCATTTACCAAAGAAGCCTCCATGGCAAAACTGTTTGCATCTGAAATGGCTGAACGCGCTGCGCTTGAAGCGGTTCAAATCCACGGTGGTTACGGATATACAAAAGAGTATCATGTAGAGCGATTCCTGAGAGATGTAAAATTGATGACAATTGGTGAAGGAACTTCAGAGATTCAGCGTTTAATCCTGGCGAGAGAGATCAAAAAAGAGATGGGTTACTACCAATAGACCGTTAAAATCTCTTAATATTTAGGGATTTTCGAGCATTTTATTTGACTTATTTTGAGCGTAGAATTATAGTTGACCTTTAATTTGACTAAGAAAATTCATCATTCCATGCATTTCTAGGTGTATATCATCATGCATGAATCCCCACTCATCAAGGGGTACAGCTAATTTAAAACCGGGGACAAAATGAAACAGATCGCTACGATTTTTTTCTCATTTCTATTGGTATTCACTTTTTATGGGACTGTGGAGGGGCAGACTACTATTTATTCAGATAGTTTTACAGGAGAAAATGGTAAAGGTAAGATTGGTACAGATCCAGTTGATTTCAGTGGAGTTGATTGGAGTGTTGATGTATCTGATGGAGATTTCACAGCCTCAAGTGATTTCTTTGCAGTTCAATCTGGGGTTTTTGAAGCTCAAGATGTTGATGGTACAATTACTTGGACAAGTGAAACATTTGATATTAGCAGCTATAGCTCTCTAGATTTTTCATTTGATGCAGGTGCTGATGGAGATTTTGAATCTGGTGAGGATGTATTTAATGTTGAAATTATAGTTGATGGTGGAACTCCAGAAACACTTTTTAATGCTACTGTTGATGAAAATCTTCAAGGTGATCCAATGTTTTTTGGAAGTACTCAGCTTTCAAATTCACTTCAATCTTTCAATACTTCAATTACTGGTACAGGTACAAATGCCGAAATTCGAATAACTGTCAATAATAATGCAGGATCTGAACTCTACAGGTTTGATAATTTAGAAGTATCTGCTGCAACAAATGCTACTCAATTGGTTATCACTGAAGTTAACAATGGAAATACTCTGTATAATGAAGTTCCTTTTGATATAACCATTCAATCACAAGATGCTTCAGGTAATCCAAGTAATGTTAGTTCAAATGTTAACATAATACTGAGCCTAGATTCAGGTACAGGAGCTTTAAGTGGTACTTTAACAGGAACTGTTCCTTCTGGAAGTAATCAAACAACCATTTCCAATGTTCTTTATAATACTGCTGAATCAGGAGTAGTTATTCAGGTTAGTGATGATGCATCCAATTTGAACTCAGGAAACAGCAGTAGTTTAACATTTTCTGAGGTTAATATTGTTTTAAATGAATTTTTAGCTGATCCAGATGCATCAACAGGAGATTCAAATGGAGATGGAGTAGTTAGCAGTGACGATGACGAATTTGTCGAATTTGTTAATACAAGTAATAATGAATTAAATATTAGTAACTGGGTAATTGATGATGGCTCTTCTCCTCGTCATACTTTTCCAACCGGAACAACTTTAAACCCTAAACAGGCAGTTTTAGTTTTCGGAGGTGGTACACCTAGCGGAGATTTTGGAAATTCAATTGTTCAAACAACAACAAGTTTAAACCTTTCTAATAGCGGCGGAAATGTAATCTTAAAAAATGAAGATGGATTTGAAATAATAAATCAATCTTATGGCTCTGGTAGTTTAGAGGCTGATAATGATCAATCAGTTACGCTCAACCCCGATCTAACAGGCACTTTCGAAGATCATACCACAGCTGATATCGAAGATAATTCAGAATTCTCGCCCGGTACAAGAGTAGATGGCTCCACATTTCAACCTTCTGTTACTTTTGATAATGGAGAGGGTTGGAGAATGATCTCGTCCCCTACAACAGGAAATTCATATCAAGATTTACTGTTTGATATTTGGACTCAGTGTTCCACTAATGCAGATTACAATGGCTCTTTGTGCAGTTCTGACCCAAATACAGAGCCCAATGTACTAACCTATGATGGTACAGATTTCGTAAATGCAGGGGATTTAGATGATGCTGGCAACAATAGCATGACCCCCGGAGAAGGATTTATAGTTTATGTTTATAGCGATGATGATTACGACAAATCAGCTGCCGATGCGGGTTTTCCAAAAACACTTGACATTTTTGGATCTTTAAATGACGGATCAATCAATGCACCTGTAAATTCCGGAAGTGGAACATTCAGTTTAGTAGGTAATCCATACAATGAACCCATTGATTGGGGCGATTTAGGGACTTCAGATTTTGATGGAACCATTTACGTATATGATCATACTTATGGTTCGATTAGTGGAGGTGGCGATGATGAAGCTGAAACAAGGAATAATGTTGGTGGTGGATATCGAACTTGGAATGAAAGTGGTACAGGTTCGTTATCGGGTGGAGTTATTGCACCATTTCAGGGATTTTGGGTTGAAAGCAGTGTACCCAGTCCCACTCTTACATTTGAAGAATCATCTCAATCAACCGGTGGCACATTTTATACTAAAGAGAACGATAATGTAATCTCTCTCCGCATTAGAAGTGAAATGGAAAATATGTACAGTGAAGCGTTTCTGTCTTTTACTGAAAACGGACAGTTGGGTGATGATAAGAATGATGGTCTAAAACTCTCACCTCTTGATTTTCGAAATTATATGAGCCTCTCTACAGAAGTCGAGGGTACCCAAATGGATATCAATAATTTGCCGGTGGAATTGTATAATCCTGTTGAGATTCCGCTGCACGTTCAGGCTTTTGAAGCTGTGGAGTCAGGTTGGTCACTGATGGGCGGTGAAGTTACGCTTTCCTGGCCGGAGATGAACAATATTCCATCTGAATGGAAAATTTCATTAACCGACACAAAACTGAACAGAACAGTTGATCTAAAAAGTGCAAGCAATTATCTGTTTGAAGCGGAAGGGAGTCAGGCGAAAATTGCCAACAAAGAGCCTTTCAGTCCATTCAATCCTAAACCCTTACAAAAAGAGAAAGCTGTGAGTGACGCCCGGTTTCTGATCACCATCAACCCGAATGTGCCGGATGGCCTGATCGACGATAATAATCCGGATCAGTTTACTCTTGAGCAAAACTACCCGAATCCATTCAACCCGACAACCAACATCAAGTTTGAAATTGCAGAAACCAGTGATGTTATGCTGAATGTTTACAACGTAATGGGTCAGCGCGTAGCCACGCTGGTGAATGAGGTGAAAGCTCCCGGTACGTATGAAATCGCCTGGGATGCACGGGATATGGCAAGTGGAATCTATTATTACAGTCTCAGGGCAGGCGGTGTGATATTTAACCGACAGATGACGTTGATAAAATAAGACAATTTTTAATATTAGATACCCTAGAATGGCCACAAAACACGAAAACACCAAATGATTTTGTATTTTTTGTGCTTTGGCGGCTCACTTTATAAGGTTCTGAATAGTTTCCTCATTTATTAATCGTTACAATATACCTTCACTAATCTTACAAAATGGATAAGAATACTGAACGAGAATTGCGGGAGAAGCTGCAGGAGGAAGAAAGAAAAAGAGCTTTAAACAGACATTTTGGAGAGAATTACAATAAGTATGCTGAAGCAGCTATCATCTTTTTTGGGACGCTTGGTCCACTCTATTTTTTGTTCTATTTAGCGCATTGGGTATTCATGTTTAATTTTGGTATCGCCATTGGATTTTTGGACATCAATATTAACTGGGTGGCTCCTCTTATTCATGGTGTCATTTGGATCGCTGCCATCTTTAGTGTTTATCGAAAGAGATCTATCCTTGATGATCTTTATAAGCGGCTATAGTTGTTCAGTTTAAATTTTCCCTCGATTCGAAAAATTAACGAGTTTCTTTCCACCATCTCCTCTTTATTCTCTCAGAAATACCTGCTTCTCACATGAATATGTGATAACAGACGTGATACTTTAAGTTATTTATAATCAGTAATATAAGATCTATTTTTATTCCAGTTATCATATGCAACTAAATCACGGGAGTACGTTAAATATCATATAACCTGAATATAAATCATTAGACATATGAAAAAAATAATGAAGACTATCACGGCTCTCTTATTTATGACGGTTGTTTTAATTTCTTGTGGCGAACGGGGGCCTGTTGGACCCGAGGGACCTCCAGGGCCTCCGGGACCTGAAATACTGCCTACCTCCTTTGAGTTTAATGCATCGTTAACACCCGGCAATAACTTTGAATTTTTTAACGAAATTCCCGGTGATGTCGAAGTGTTTGATTCAGATGTAGTCATCGCATTTGTTTTTGAAGACTACATTGAGGAGGATGACCTGGAAGTATGGCGTCAACTTCCACTCACTGAGTTCAATTCAAAAGGCACTGTGCTTATTGATTTTGATTTCACAATGGTTGATGTGCGGGTTTTCCTCGATGCAAATTATCTCCTTACTGCTTCAGACGGCTACGAGGATATGCTGATACGGGCTGTTCACATTCCGGCTAACTTCGCCGCGAAGATGAAACCCGAATCTTTGAAAGCAATCCAAACACCGGATGAATTACAGCAATATTTGGGAGTTGAGATTCAGAAGCTATGATAAAAACTTATAAGCCGTCAGACCGCTTGAAGCGGTCAGACGGGTATTTCAGACATTCATCGGATGGGTGTCAAAGCTTAAATTTAAAGTTTGAGTAAAATACTCATCCGATGATTTACAATCTTATAATCCCATTTATACATCCTAAATGGCGGCTTAGAAAAAGTCGCCATTTTTTTTTCTACTGGTAAAACATGGTATTTTTTCTTGCAAATACAGTTGCTTAGAAATTTTCGATGAATAGTAAATCTTTCAGACATCAATTTTTATTCGAAAAATACCATGTTTGCTCAACTAAAAAATACAATGTCTATTCTTCGTTTCTCCTTAACTTTTATTAACATCAAGCAAAACTAATCAAAAAAGAAAAGTCTGTTATTATGAAACGCCCGGTCCTATTATTAACCCTATTCGTTATTTGTTCTTCTCTCCTATTCGCTCAGGATGACAATGGCGAAGACGAATGGGATGTCACCGAACATCTAGCTGAAACAAAACAAGTCAGTTTTGAGACGACCGAAGGTACATGGATGAACCTCGACGTAAGCCCGGATGGCGAAGAGGTCGTATTTGACCTTTTGGGGAATATCTATGTGATGCCAATCGAGGGCGGCGAAGCAAATGTAGTCAGAGAAAGCATTGCCTATGAAGTTCAGCCAAGGTTTAGTCCGGATGGATCAAAAATCTCTTTTACGAGCGATGCAGGCGGTGGTGATAATATCTGGGTGATGAACCGAGACGGATCAAATGCCCGGCAAATTACTGAAGAAGATTTCAGACTTTTAAATAACGCCGATTGGACTCCCGACGGTAATTACCTGGTTGCTCGAAAACATTTTACCTCAACAAGGTCTTTGGGAGCCGGTGAAATATGGATGTTTCATGTTACTGGGGGATCAGGAATTCAGCTAACCGAGCGTCCTAATGATCAACAGGATGTGGGTCAGCCGGTCGTATCACCAGATGGTCGCTACGTTTACTACAGCCAGGACGTCTACCCGGGCGGATATTTTCAGTATAACAAGGATCCGAACAGCCAGATCTATGCCATCAATCGATATGACCGCGAGGAAGGTGACATTGAAAGAGTAACCGGCGGACCGGGCGGTGCGATCTCTCCTACCATCTCTCCGGATGGCACAAAGTTGGCTTTCGTTAAACGAGTAAGAACTAAATCAGTGCTCTACGTCCGGGATTTAGAAACCGGAATTGAAAAGCCGGTTTATGACAATATGAGTCCCGATCAGCAGCAAGCTTGGGCTATTTTCGGACCATACACAAATATCGACTGGACGCCGGATGGCAACAATCTTGTGTTTTGGGCAAACGGAAAAATCAACAAACTAAATGTTGAGACTTTAGCGGTTGAACAAATTCCGTTTGAAGCTGAAATCAATTATGAAGTAGCTGAGGCAGTTCAATATGAATTTGATCCTGCCCCTGAAACGTTTACGGCCAAAGCCATTCGACATGCTGTTACCTCACCTGATGGAGAAACACTAATCTTCAACGCAGCCGGTTACCTATGGAAAAAGGAACTGCCGAGGGGAACTCCTGAACGGTTGACCGACGAATCAAACCTTGAATTTGAACCCTCATTTTCTTCTGACGGAAACAAACTTGTCTATGTAACCTGGCATGATGTGGATATGGGGAACATTAAGGTTTTGGATATAACTCAGGAAAATGCAACTCCTGAAACTATCACAGATCGAAAAGGAATCTATCGCGAACCTTCCTTTTCTCCTGATGGAGAAACCATTCTATTCAGAAGAGAAGGTGGAAATAATCACCAGGGACATGCCTATACCGTTAATCCCGGGATTTATACGATACCGGCAACCGGTGGCGAACAAACGCTCATTCTTGATGACGGCGAAAACCCAATATTTAATGCCGACGGATCACGCATTTTTTATCTCGGTGGCTCCTATCTTGGTAATGAGTTTAAATCGATGAACCTAAACGGAGAGGATCACAAAACTCATTTTACATCAAAATATGCGAACAATTTTGTGCCCAGTCCGGATAATCAATGGGTCGCATTTAATGAGCTTTTCAAAGTGTATATCGCCCCAATGCCGGCAGTTGGCAGTGGAATAGAACTAAATGCTGATACAAAAGCCATTCCGGTAACCCATGTGGCAAAAGATGCGGGAATCAGCCTGAACTGGTCGGATGATGGCAATCAACTTCACTGGACGCTCGGTGAAAAATACTTTTCGGTTAAGCTACAGGAAGCCTTCAATTTTCTGAGCGGTGAGAATAATCACGACGATGAACTTCCTCTTGGAACCAATGAGGGAATTGATATCGGACTTGAACTGGAGTTGGATATTCCGTCGGGAACCATTGCTTTCACAAATGCTCATATCATCACTATGAATGAGGATGAAGTGATTGAAAACGGGACTATCGTTTTAAATCAAAATAGAATTCAAGCCGTTGGGTCTGCTGATGAGATAGAAATTCCATCCGAAGCAGATATCGTGGATGTAGAAGGAAAAACCATCATGCCGGGACTGGTGGATGCACACGCTCATATTGGAAATTTCCGACAGGGTTTGAGTCCGAATCAGCAGTGGGAATATTTTGCGAATCTTGCATATGGCGTAACTACAGCCCATGATCCATCCTCAGATACAGAGATGATTTTCTCACAATCCGAAATGGTAAAGGCCGGAAATATGGTGGGGCCACGTATTTTTTCAACCGGGCGAATTTTGTATGGAGCTGAAGCTGAATTCAAAGCTATAGTCAACAACCTTGAAGATGCACGATCGGCAGTTCGACGGACAAAAGCGTTTGGGGCTACATCTGTTAAAAGTTATAACCAGCCGCGACGGGATCAGCGTCAGCAAGTGCTCCAGGCTGCTCGAGAAATTGGTATTAATGTGATGCCTGAAGGCGGATCAACGTTTACCCATAACATGAGCATGATTATTGACGGCCACACCGGAATTGAACATAATGTCCCGATCTATCCGCTATATAATGATGTTTTGACGCTTTGGTCGAATACGGATGTTGGATACACACCAACTCTAGTTGTGAATTACGGTAGTATGAGCGGTGAATATTATTGGTACCAGCACACCAATGTCTGGGAAAAAGAACGATTGCTGAACTTTACTCCCCGACCAATTATTGACTCCAGATCTCGTCATAGAACGAAGGTTCCTGAAGCGGAATATGAAATGGGACATATGTTAAGCGCCGCCTCTGCTGATGACCTGCATGATCTTGGTGTCACAGTCAATATTGGCGCTCACGGACAGCTACAGGGACTCGGAGCCCATTGGGAAACCTGGATGTTTGAGCAAGGCGGAATGAGTAATCATGAAGCACTTAAAGTAGCAACAATTAATGGGGCAAATTATATAGGAGTAGGTGACCATCTCGGTACATTAGAGGAAGGCAAACTTGCTGACTTAATTGTGATTGACGGGAATCCACTCGAAAATTTACGTGATACCGAAAACGTTGTCTATACAATGGTTAACGGCCGGCTTTACGATGCCTCAACCATGAATGAGGTTGGAAATCATCCCGATGAGCGTCTCCCATTCTGGTGGGAACAGCTCGATTATGATGAACAATTCGACTGGCATGCTATTATTGAATCGGATAACATCATTCAGTGCAGCTGTCAAACGAAGCATTAGGTTTTGCTGTCGGCTTTCAGCTATCAGTAATCGAACTGTTAGCTTGTAGGCAAGCATAACTAACAGAGAGTTCCATCAAAATTTTTTAAAAATAAGCGATACACATCATGAAATATATTGACAATGATGAGAAAGAAATCATCGAGTCTTATAAAAGAGATGGTTGGATTTCCTCCGAAAACAAATTAGAAGAAGCCATTGTGAAGTCTGCAAAGAAATTCCGGTTAAAAATCAAAAAGAATTAGATTTTAGCTATCGAACCTCAGCTATCAGTAAAATGCTGACGGCTGATAGCCGAATGCTGACAGCTTTATCATATAAAATCACAAAACCATCTAAATATTTATATGCCAAAAAACAAATTCAACATCGACGATGCATATCTCTTCGAATCTGAACTTTCTGAAGATGACCGAATGGTAATGGAGACCGCCCGCGACTATGCTCAATCCAAGCTGGAACCGCGAGCACTTGAGGGTAACCAAGATGAGGTTTTTGATCTATCAATCGCCAAAGAGATGGGTGAAATTGGTCTTCTCGGTTCAACGATTGATCCAAAATATGGCGGAGCCGGCGTGAGTGATACAGCGTATGGTTTAATCGCCCGTGAAGTTGAGCGGGTTGATTCCGGGTATCGATCGTTTATGTCCGTGCAATCGTCATTGGTGATGTATCCCATTTCAATTTTTGGTACAGAAGAACAGAAAGAACGATTTTTGCCTCAGTTAGCAACCGGCGAGATCATCGGGTGTTTTGGATTAACAGAACCCGATCACGGTTCAGATCCCGCATCCATGAGTACAACGGCAGTCAAAACCGAGGGAGGTTGGACGCTGAATGGTGCCAAGATGTGGATCACCAACTCACCCATTGCTGATGTGGCCGTTGTTTGGGCAAAGGCAAAAGAGGACAAAGACGACGAACCGGTTATTCGTGGATTTTTGGTTGAAAAAGAAATGAACGGATTTTCAGCTCCGGCAACGAAACACAAAATGAGTTTGAGAGCATCATCCACCGGAGAATTGGTTTTTGAAGATGTTTTTGTTCCGGATGAAAATGTTTTCCCGGAGATTCGCGGATTGAAAGGCCCGTTTATGTGCCTGAACAGTGCCCGATATGGCATTGCTTGGGGGGCTGTTGGTGCGGCTGAGTTTTGCTATCATAAAGCTCGTCAATATGTATCAGACCGAACACAATTCGGAAAACCGATAGCAGCCAACCAGTTGCCTCAGACCAAACTGGCAAACATGCTGACTGACATCACGTCCATGCAGATGCTGGCATGGCGGTTGGGACAATTGAAGGATTCCGGCAGACTCCACCCGAGCATGGTTTCGCTCGCCAAACGAAATAATGTGGGCAAGGCTTTGGAAATCGCTCGCGTCTCAAGAGATATGCATGGCGGTAATGGAATCTCAGGAGAATATCGAGTTATACACCACATGATGAATCTTGAATCCGTAAACACCTACGAAGGTACCTACGATATACACGGATTAATCCTTGGCCGTGAGATTACAGGAATTCAGGCTTTTACGCCGAAGGGGAATGGTTGAAATTCCAAAAGGTTTAATTTAGTAAAAGTAACATTATTGCTGGGAAAAAGTTGACAGTAGGCAGTAGGCAATAATCATTTTGCCTACTGTCAACTGCCTACTTGTTTCATATAAATTATAGAATTTCTTAGACCTATCTCGAATATATACTCGCCTCAATCAACTTATCCCCCATCTGTATCCGATCTGCCACATCCGTCCCCTTGGTTACTTTACCGAAAATAGTATAATTCCCATCCAAATGCGGCGACCAGTTTAGCATGATGAAAAACTGACTCCCTTCAGTATCCGTCCCCGCACTTGCAATACCGACCATGCCTCGCTCAAATGATTTAAATGAAGGTTCAGTTGGAATTCTATACTCCAGTCCGCCATAACCATCTTTGCGTTCGATATCTCCTCCCTGGATCACAAAATTGCGAACCACCCTATGAAATGGTACTCCATCATAGACACCTGTGCGAGTTAAGCTGTCAATCGATGAAACCGTAAATGGTGCGGCCAGAGGATCAAGCTGAATTTCGATGGTTCCTTTTTCGGTTTCCAAAACCCAAAAAGGATTTGTGCCCATCTCATAAAGTCGTTCCCAATTCGGTATTCTGAATGGCTTTTCAGAAATTTCCAAAGCTTCGAATTGATCGGGAAACCGATTGGAAAGCACCTCCTCTAAGACCTCTTCATTTTCCCACTCAGACATCTCAACAAAATCTTGATATTGATTAAACATCCATTCAAAACTGTCCTCATCAAAAAGAACAGTACTATTCAAAAGCGGTCCAATTGTAGATATTACACTTCGATCTCCCTCTTCCAATGCGTGTAGAGTTAAAGATCGAACCTCATCAGCAGCATCCTGATTTTGAGAGTGCTCAGTAAAATAGTTCATCAATGCCTCTGTAGCTCGGAGTCCACCGATACCGCCATCTCTGATTTCAGATTGAAGCCTGTCCAAGTACTGTTCATCCGATTCAATTTCTGCGTACAACGGCAATATCTTTTGCTTCAGATATTCATTTTCACTGTCCATAAAATCCAGCTTGTTTCGATACCCCTCGATATCTCTTTCATTTGTTACTAGCACGGTCAACGCTTCGGCAAAAACTTCTGCGTCACGAGTAATTGGAGCGATCTCAAATTCAATCATATCAAGTAGTTGTTCCGGAATAGAATCAAATTCCTGGAAAGCTTGAAGTGATTGGGCTACAACATTATCAATAGTATGGTTTAGTAATCTTTTTATATGCCTATGGTTCAACGCGCTATGTTCAAATTTTGCAATATTTCTTGCTAATTCATTTGATAGTTGAACCGCTTGATTCAGTTCACGATCTGACCGCCTTTCCATCACATGTAGAAAACCAACTTTTCCTAAAATTCTTGTAACGTACTGGTCCATTTCATAACTAAAGAAACCATCCCTCTCATCGAGCAATTCGTTGAAATAGACGTGGAGTTCAGATTCCGGGTTTGGACGATTCAGTTCTGAACGATAAAATCCATAAAGCAAATTCCGCCAAATGGTTTCATCTTCTGAATGAAAAGCTAGTTCGATAATCTTTTTTTTCGAGGAATCCTCTACTTGAACTCCGGCTACAATTCCACCAACAGATTTTGCGCAAACTTCATTTTGTAATAGTAGTTCAGGTTTTCCCAGCAGAATATCTAACGTATTTATGGTTCCATGTTTGAAGAATACTTCACAAACCGCTTCCGATTTAATCCAACCATTTTCAAAATGTTGGCCAATAGAATCAACCTGTGCTTTATTTAAAAGATGTGAACTTATGGAGTACCATATAAGTGAATCATCTTGCTGAACAGCATAATTTACAAATGACTGTAGATCTTTAGCTTCACTTTTTCTAATCCCATTCCACGCTAGAGATCTTATCTGCTCATTTTCATAATTCGCAAACGCCCGCAATCCATCATAATCTCTTTCTAAAGTTTCATTTGCCAGGTTTGGATATTCTGTTAAGATTATGGGTTTACGATCCTGTTCTGCTTGTTTTGTACATGAAAAAAATGGCACTAAAAACAGCAGAAAAAAGAATCCCTTGTACCTCTGATGAAAAAAGAAATTCATTGAATTGTTTTTGATAAAAGTTCTTTGTTTATTGCACATATATTACACATAAATCAATAATCATTATGGACAACGCCCAACTTACCCGAAAACAGAAAGATTTTTTTGATTTCATTATTGATTATAAAAAAGACCACGATGTTTGGCCCACTTACAGGGAAATAGCTGACGCATTCAACTATAAATCCCCTAACAGTGTGACACAAAATATACAGGCATTACTCAAAAAAGGATACCTGGTTAAAACGGATGATGATGAATATGATATCCATCCGGATTATGAGGGGAACCTAGGTCTGAAGAAAACTGCCGGAATTCCCGTAAGAGGTTTAATTGCAGCTGGTTATCTTCAGGAAGCTGTAGAAGCCGACCTTGGAAGAATTACACTTGAAACGTTGTTCCCCAATATGGATGATATGTTTGCACTTCGGGTCTCCGGAATGAGTATGAAAGATGCCGGAATTTACGACGGCGATTTTGTTCTGCTTATGGATAGCGATGTAAAAGACGGCGATATCGGTGCAGTGTTATATAACGGTGAAACCAGCTTAAAACGAATTTATTCCGATAAAGACGGCCTAAGATTAGAACCCGCCAATGAAGAGTATGATGACATTGTGATTGAACCGGATATATTTGAAGAGGTACGGGTAATCGGTAAATATATCGGGCATGTGAACCGTACGGGGATTCACAAAGGAATTCCTACAAAGAAGGCAAGCTAAACCGTGTATTGAACTAGCTTGAGGGCCCAGCTCGTGCTCCTTGCATCAGGAACAAGCAAGACGCTTTTGCCGGCGCTGATCAATTTCAGCCTTTATTCTCCTGACTTTGCTTCTCTTTTTTTGTGATGAGCCGGCCGTTGGCATCTTTTCTGGATTCAAAAAGTTGAGAATCTTTAATCCATGCACGGCCACCGTCATGCTGGAGTTTTTTGGTATTTTTGTATTTAAATGCCTGCTTATGAAGGTCCGGAAGTTTGCTCATCACTGTTTGTATTACTTAAAAATGTCATTCAATTTTCAAAGTGGAAATTACATGCATATGACATGACTCTCAATTAAAATTTATCCATATACTCTCACTGGAAAAAACATCTGAAAAGTGGTTTTGATTCATTTTAAAAAACACTATCTTTGGAGTCTATCAAAAATTAAGAATTTAACAATAAGAAATTAACACTCATGTACGCTATCGTAAAAATTGGCGGGCATCAATATAAGGTTGCTGAAGACCAAACTATTTTTGTTAACAGACTTTCTTCCGACGATGAAAATATCACACTGGATGAAGTTCTTCTGGTGAAGGATGAGAAAGGAAAAGTTAAGATTGGCAAACCGACTGTAAAAGGTGCTAAAGTTGAAGCTAAAATCGTAGAACACTTGAAAGCCGATAAAGTAATGGTTTTCAAAAAGAAGCGAAGGAAAGGATATCGAGTTAAGAACGGGCACCGACAGCCTATCACTCAACTTCAAATCGAAAAAATTTCTTAATACGAGGTAAATTATGGCGCATAAGAAAGGTCAAGGTTCGACAAGAAACGGACGAGATTCAGAATCGAAACGACTGGGTGTGAAGAAATATGGTGGTGAAGTTGTACGTGCAGGAAATATTATTGTACGTCAGCGAGGTACTAAATTCCACCCCGGTGAAAACGTAGGCCGCGGCGGCGATGATACTCTCTTCGCCCTGATCGACGGTCAGGTTACTTTCCGAACCAGAGGCAATGGACGCAAATATGTTTCTGTAGAGGAAGTCTAAATTTTTTTAAATTTTTTAAGCCCTGATAACAATGTTGTCAGGGCTTTTTTTATTTTGGGGCATGGATTATACAATCAATGAATATCCCCATCTGCAATTCGGATCTATCTACTGCATTGGCCGTAATTACGCCAAGCATATCGAAGAGATGAAGAGTAAGAAAACGGACGATCCCGTTGTTTTCCTGAAGCCAAGAAGCAGCCTGATCTTTAATGATCAAACGATTCACCTACCTCAGCAGTCATCCACTGTTCATCATGAAGTTGAACTTGTTCTATTGATCGGCCGCGCTGTAAAAAATTGTTCCGTCAAAGAAGCTCTTCAAACTGTTCAGGCCGTTGCCGTTGGTATTGATGTAACTGCCCGCGACATTCAATCTCAAGCAAAGAAAAATGGTTTACCCTGGACTCTCTCAAAGGGATTTGACACTTTTGCACCTATAGGAAACTTTGTTGAATTGGATTCATTGAGTGATATTCAAAATCTCGACATCCAGGTGCGTGTAAATGGCGAACTTCGTCAGCTTGGCAACACTTCTAAAATGCTATTTTCGGTAAGTGAGCTTATCTCCTATTTGTCTCATCAATTTACTCTTAACCCGGGCGATTTGATTTTTACCGGGACTCCGGAAGGTGTGAGTCCAATTACTGATGGAGATATTATTGATGCATCGATAGGCGATCAACTTTCTACGCTAAAAGTTTATGTCCGTACATAATTTTCATAACATACTTTTTTTGATCTGTTTGATCACCCTGGGATTGATCCACGTTCATCCTATAAATGCTCAGCCTCTCTCCTTTCTGGTTGACAGTGTTGAGTATGTTTGGCCTACAGATGCAACGAACCAGATCTCATCAACATTTGGCGAGACACGGTCTGCCCACCTGCACGCCGGCTTAGATATTCGTACCTGGGGGCAGGAAGGCTACAAAGTTTTTGCCACTCGCGATGGAATCATATACCGAATTGGAACAGGCCCCCACGGTTATGGAAACGTATTATACATGAAGCATAATGACGGTTCCTATTCTGTCTACGCCCACTTAAACCGGTTTGAGCCAAACTTACAGGCATATACGGACTCCATTAGAATACAGGATTACTCCTTTGTTATGAATGAAGTTATAGAAGAGGATTCACTTTTTTATGAAAAGGGTGAAGTAATAGCCTTTACGGGGTCGTCCGGTGTTGGCCCACCTCATTTGCATTTTGAAATAAGAAATAAGGATAATGAACCTGTCAATCCTCTATTAACCAATTTAACTGTCCGAGATAATCTACCCCCTGTTTTTCGTCAACTGGGTATAGAATTTCTAAATCCCATAAATCTCAAAAACGAAGGATTTGAAATTAAAAATGCCCGAAGAGATGGCAGAAATTACGAATTCGGGGAGATTACCGTTAATCAACCGGTGGGCCTTTCAGTAAATCTACATGACAGGGCTAATAATACGCCAAACGCGTACGCTGTATACACCCTAACATTGGTTCATCAATCAGATACACTCTATCATTCGAGCGTAGATCAGTTTTCATATGCTGAAGGCAGGCATATGTTTCTGGACCGTTCTTACCAAATTCTGGCAGAAACCCGAAGAGCTTTTCAGCGGCTTTATAAAGTTAACGGGAATAAACTTCCAATCTATAGAAAACTAAAAAACAGGGGCGTGCTGGCACTGGATGAGGGTAAATATCCTCTTCAAATTATCGCTTCAGATATTTTTGGAAACGAGACTAAAGCTGCAGTAACACTCAATGTGAATGGTTCAAACAAGATCGATAACATTACTGATGTACCCACTTATCCCGCTCCGGGTGAAATTTCAAAACCATTTACTCTAAACCAAAAAGAGGTTCTGTTTGACAATAGTGTGCCCATGCTTGCAAGTTCGGAACCAATTTCTTTCAGCATATCGCGAATTTCGGATGAGATTCGGTTCAGATCTAACTCCTCCATAGAAAAAAGACTATCTCCCGGCATAAAACAGGTTTTTAGCACTCCGAATCAACAGTTGTGGATTGAATTTCCCAAAGAAGCCCTTTACGATTCGCTCAATCTGCATCTGGATATTTCAAGGATTGGAGATGAGATTCATTTCAACTTTTCACCTGATCGCCTGCCCATCGAGGGAGAGGTCTATTTTAACTACATCCTCCCGGATGAATTAAAAGATAATGAGCACCTTGGGTTATTCTCAGTCGATAAATTCCGAAATCGAACCTACTTCATGTGGGCTACTAATAAAGACGGGATGATCCGGTCACCTTTACGGGAGATCAGCAGTTTGGTAATTATGGAAGATAAAACTTCTCCATGGGTAGGTAAGCCCCACTTAGAAAAAAATCTTGCAGGGAATTACGTCATCAGGGTACCGGCAGTAGATCGCGACACCGGGATAGATTACCAGGCTTCAAATATTACTGTAAATGGAAAACGCGGCATTATTGAATACGATCCCGACAGAAATTCTCTTTTCTATTACATTCCAGGGTATGTTCCTGAAAACCAGAACCAAGTAGAGATTGAAGTCTTTGATGGAATGGGAAATCGTACATCAAAAACTGAATCTTTTACTTTCTGAAGTTAGATATACGCCACACAACTAATCTCAATTTTTACATCTTTCGGCAAGCGACTCACTTCAACCGTTTCTCTTGCCGGTGGATTTTCAGGGAAGTAACTTCCATAGATTTCATTTATATCAGCAAAATCATCCATGTTTGCCAAAAATATTGAACACTTTAGCACTTTCCCGAAGCTGCTGCCGGCTTCAAGCAAAACCTGTTCAAGATTTTTCATCACCTGTCGGGTTTGTTCGCCTACATCATCACTGATGATTTCCATCGATTCGGGATCAAGAGCAATTTGCCCGGAGCAGTATAGCGTATTCTGATGAACAACAGCCTGGCTGTAGGGTCCAATTGCTGCGGGTGCTTTTTTTGTCTTTACAATTTTTTTTAACATATCGCTAAATTCATTCTTAAAGTTTTTGAGATACTTCAATTTTAAAGAAAAATTTATTCCTATAGTAAATCAACCTACTCCAACTTGTTATGGAGGAACCTGATATTGCGGAATCCTCTATATATAGTTACTTTCTAAGTATTAAATAAATTTGAAAAACATCACGTATATAAAAATGAAAAGATCCAAACTAATCTTACTGATAATCGCTCCCATGTTGCTATTCTGGGCATGCGAAACTACAGATCCACTGGTAAATGATGTGCAGGTAGACTTGGTTACCGGCAATTTTGAGTCAGCTCTTGAAACGGTCAACACTGCACTTGAACAAGATTCATCAAACTATGTTGCTCACTATTACAAGGGGATTGTTTTAGCCTCTCAAGCCTGGGAGATGGAGCCGCCAAGTACCCGGCAACCTGTTTATGAAAATGCGAGAACATCTTTTGATTCTGCAAAAGATTTAATGGAGGCTCAACCTGAAGAACCGGAAGAACTTGAACAGCTTACCAATTCAGTTGTGTCGTTTTGGGCTGACGAGTATAACATGGCAGTAAACATCCAGAATGATGACAGCCTTTTCAATGCCACTGAAAACCCATATGAAACTTCACTGGCTCATCTGGAAAACGCAGTAACTATCAACCCAGACAGTGCCATGACCTACCAGGTACTTTCTTCAACATACTACCAATTAGACCAGGTTGATCAAGCTATTGAGAGCTACGAGAATGCTATGGAGTTGTTGGAACAACCTGCACCTGAAGATTATGAATACCTGGTCAGTTTATATCTTTATAATAATAACTATGAAGAGGCTATTGAGCTTTCTGAAGAAGGACGTGAGGTCTATCCTGAAGAAACAATGTTTGTTCAGTTTCTTGCCGATGCATATATCCAGGCTGGAGACAGAGATCGGGCCATAAGCCTTGTTGAAGAACTGATTGACAGCGAACCTAACAATCCTCAATACAGGCGTGTTTTGGGTACCCAGGTCTATCAAAGTGTAGAAAGAATATCTAACCAGGTATCTGATCTTTATGAAGAGCTTTTTGAACTTCGACAGGCGGCTAGAAATCAACGTGGACAGGAGTTAGAACAAACTCAATCTGAAATTGAATCTCTTGAATCGGAAATTGAAAGTATGGAACAAGAGATCGACGAACTTTCTGCGATCTCTATACGGGAAATGGAACAAGTCGTTGAACTGGTTCCTGAAGATGAAGAAGCTAATTTTATTCTCGGGGTTATTTATCAAAACCGAGCAGCGAATTTGTTTGAGCGACGCAATAACACCATGGATAATGAAGAAGCTGCTGATTACGATCGACGGGCTAAAGAAAATTTAGAAAAGGCCCGACAATACTACGAACGTGCAGCAGAAATAGATCCGGAAAATCCAGAAAACTGGCGATCACTCTTCCAGGTTTATACAGCTCTTGGTATGGAAGAAGAAGCTGAGGACGCAATGGAAAAAGCCGGAATGAATAATTCCTCGAATTAAATAAATTTATGATATACCAAATTCCCCGAATGCTAAGTTTAGCGCTGGCATTCGGGATTTTTTTTACCCTTTCGTGTAGTACCATCCAGAATACGGAGTCAACAAGCTCATCGGGTGATGATGCAGCTACTCTCCAGGAAAGAATCAATGAAGTAAACCAGGAAATTTCAGCAAATCCGAATAATGCTCAATTACAGGTAAGGAAGGCAAATCTTCTTTATCAACGATCTCAAAAGATGTCTCAAGTCGAGAATCGTAATCCTATTTATCAAAATATCAGGGATATTGCAGATGGTTATTCTTCGAATCCTAATATTACAAATCAATTGGACGAAGTTCTTTCAAAAGCCTGGCATCTTGAAAAACAGACAGGAATGAGTCTTCTTCAAGAAAATGAGGCTGCCCAATCTGAGAGTTTTTCAACGATTGTATCTCATTTTCAAAATGCAATTACACTCATTCCCGATAGTTTACAAACCTACAGTTTGCTGGCTACTTCTTACTACCAGCATGGAAATTTAAACCAGGCTATCGCCACTTTGGAGCAGGCTGAAGATCAGAATGATTCCTATGAACCGGCAATCAGTGAAAAGTTGGCTTATTTATATCTCGAATCCGGTGATTTATCTGAAGCAGAACGAAGATACAGAGATCTCGTTGATTACGATCCTGATAAAATAATTTATCAGCATGGCCTGATAAACGTGTTAATTTTAAGTGATAAACACGAACAGGCGGTTGAGATGCTGGAACAACTCTCCGGGGAATATCCAACACGGTATGCCTACCAGGAATCACTTGCTACGGAACTCTATTATCTGTTCAAAACTAAAACAGAATCGATTGCATCTTTATCAACGAATAGTGAGTTATCTGAGGAAGAGCAGGACGAATTAACCCGCCTGCTTCGTTCAGTGCATACAATTTTTGAGACTATACAGGAGTCATTTCCAACCACAGAAGAGAACCTTCACAGGATGGCCTCTTTCTACAAAAATGCTTCTTCAAGGCTAAGCCAACTTCCCGAAACTAATTCCGAACTCGAGGAAATGGAACAGAGTTTTATGGAGTATGCACTTCCACTTTGGGAACGACTTGCTGAAATTAACTCTGATAATCTTGGTTACATCAATAATCTCTACCAGGTTTATCTTGAGTTGGATATGCAGGAAGAAGCAGAGTCGATTGAACGATCATATAATTTCTAAACCTTTTTATGAAATTTAATACAAAAGCGATTCACGCCGGCCAGGAACCTGAAAAAACATCAGGGGCCGTAATGCCGCCAATCTTTCAAACTTCAACCTATGCACAGAAAGCACCAAACGTACACCAGGGATACGATTACGCCCGGGTAGGAAATCCAACGAGAACTGCTCTCGAAAAGATGATTGCAGGACTTGAGGAAGCCGATTCTTGTTCATGTTTTGCAAGCGGTGTGGCTGCTATAGATGCGATTCTTAAAACTCTCAGGCCCGGGGATCATGTAGTATCAACCAATGACCTTTATGGTGGTACGTACAGGCTTTTTCGTCAGGTCTTTGAACCCTATGGAATTGAGTTTTCATTCATTGACATGACAGATATTGACGAGGTGAAATCTGCTATCAAAGATTCAACCAAACTCGTTTGGATTGAAACGCCTACAAATCCCTTGCTGCGAGTTATTGATATCGCAAAAGTTGCGAAAATTTCATCTGATGCAGGTGCACTTTCAGTAGTGGATAATACGTTTGCATCTCCCTATCTACAGCAACCTCTCTTGCTCGGTGCGGATGTAACCATGCATTCAACCACAAAATATCTCGGCGGTCATTCAGATATTATCGGCGGAGCGGTGGCTTCTTCTAATGAAGAGTTCATGGAGAAAATCCGCTTCCAGGTGAAAACATCCGGGGCCGTACCCGGTCCCATGGATTGTTACCTGGTGTTGAGAGGAATTAAAACACTGCATCTTCGAGTTCAACGATCTGTTGAAAATGCGAAACAGGTTGTGGATCTGCTCGAATCTCATCCCAAAGTTGAGAAGGTTTATTATCCGGGCTTGAAATCACATGCCCAGCACCATATTGCGGCAAAACAGATGAATGATTTTGGAGCGATGGTTTCCTTCACTTTAAAGGACGACACCATTGAAAAGGCAAATGAAGTGATGTCGAATACTGAAATATTTACCTTAGCAGAGAGTTTAGGAGGTGTAGAGTCATTAATCAGTCATCCCGCATCTATGACACACGGGTCCATCCCGAGAGAAGTTCGTCTTAAAGCCGGTTTAACAGACTCCCTGATTCGATTATCTCTTGGAGTTGAGGATGCTGAAGATTTGATTAGTGATTTAAAACAAGCTATTGAATCATAAATCAATAAACTCATGTCTGATGTAGTCATTGTTGAGGCAAAACGTACTCCGGTCGGATCTTTTGGCGGGAGTTTATCATCACTCACAGCACCTGAACTTGGCGCCTCTGTAATTTACGAGGTAATCAAATCTGCGGGGATAAAACCCAATGATGTACAGGAAGTTGTGATGGGAAATGTGCTCACAGCCGGAATTGGTCAGGCCCCGGCCCGCCAGGCTGCTATGAAAGCCGGCCTATCTGAAAAAACTCCATCAACCACTGTAAATAAAGTTTGTGCATCAGGTACAAAAGCTATCATGATAGCCGCCGATCAAATCACTTTGGGGCAAAACGAAATTATGGTCGCAGGCGGGATGGAGAGTATGAGCAACGTGCCCTACTACCTCAAAAAACACCGGTTTGGATCAAAACTGGGTCACGGTAAAACAGAAGATGGTATTTTAATTGATGGCCTGTGGGATGTATACAACGATTTTCACATGGGCAATGCTGGTGAAATTTGTGCTAAAGAGTGTAATATCTCAAGAGAACAGCAAGATGAATTTGCCATAGAATCTTACAAGAGGGCTATTAATGCGCATGAAAATGGATATTTCAAAGATGAAATTGTAGAGATTAAAGTAACAGGGCGCAAAGGTGATGTCATCAAAGTATCTATGGATGAGGAACTGGAGCGCGTCAACTTCGATAAAATTCCTCATTTGAAACCTGTTTTTGACAAAGAAGGAACCATTACGGCAGCCAATGCAAGCAGTATAAATGATGGTGCAGCTGCTGTACTGTTGATGAGTGAGGAAAAAGCAAAAGAGTTAAGCCTCAAGCCTATTGCCAGGATTAAAAGTTCGGCTAGCGCAGCGAAAGCTCCCGAATGGTTTACAACCGCACCATCAGATGCAATTCCTATTGCACTGAAACGAGCGGGTATTGCAATACATGATGTGGACCTTTTTGAAATTAATGAAGCATTCTCAGTTGTTTCACTGGCGAATAACCAGATCCTGGAACTTGATCCCGGTAAAGTTAATATCCACGGTGGAGCCGTTAGTATTGGCCACCCAATTGGATGCTCGGGTGCCCGGATTGTAGTTACACTTTTACACGCTCTGAAAAGAGTGAATGGAACGCTTGGATGCGCAGGGATTTGTAACGGCGGTGGCGGTGCATCTGCTCTGGTAGTAGAAATGATATAAGAGGTTCAGTACCGGCAGTACTTGACTTTTTTTAGGGGTGAGTGTATTATCTGGTGTTCAAAGATCAAATTCTATACAGCTATTCGTTTCATCAAATCTAAATAAACTCTACAATAGCCTATTGCAAAAAGCTACAGTTTTACAATACTCATAGAAAGATTACTTGCTGCAAAGGAATCAGTCACAAGGTTCTTAAGAATATTCTAATTACGTTTATCACAGCAGTTTTCAATCTTTCAGTTGGCAAACAAACAATAGATAAATATTACCTGAGTTATTCTTATACTTTGGTAGAGTTTCAGATTCATTCAACAATTAGTTTTTACGTCATGAAAAAGATTTTCATTACTCTCGCAGCGATAATGCTATTACCAATCCTTTCTGTCCAAGCACAGGTTGGTATCACGGCTGTTCCTTTCCTTCAGATTGAACCCGATTCAAGAGCAACAGGAATGGGAAATACCGGAGTAGCGGTTGCAGATAACGCATCAGCAATTTTCTGGAATCCGGCAGGACTTGCATTTCAAAATCAAAACCAGATCAGTGTAACACATGCAAACTGGTTACCTGCTTTTAATGCCGATCTATTTTATGACTATCTCGTAGGTACCTATTATGTAGATGGAATTGGTACTATTGGCGGACACATTACATTTTTGAACCTCGGTGAGCAGATCCGTACGGATGAAACCGGTCTTGAACTCGGCAGATTTAACAGTTTTGAAATTTCTGCAGGTCTTTCTTACGGATTTCAAATTTCAGACAATTTTTCATTAGGAACAGGCCTTCGATATATCTACAGCTCATTGGCTGATGGAAGTGTAAGCGGCCAGGAAATTAGCCCCGGTTCAAGTGTGGGTATTGATTTGGCCGGACTTTACAAAACCAACCCATTCCAATTAGGAAACCGTCAGGCATCATTTAATGCCGGTTTCAACCTCTCAAACATCGGCCCCGGAATACAGTATACCGACAACGCTCAGAAGGATCCCCTCCCCACTATTATGAGATTGGGATGGGCATATACCATGGACATTGACGCCAACGGTATCAATACTCTGACACTTTCCAATGACATCTCAAAAATTATGGCTCGAAATGAAAGAGTCGGTACTGATCCTGACAGCCCTGAATATGAAACAATGGGCGTTATGGAGGCACTCTTTAATTCCTGGGGTTCTTACGAACGATTTAATGGAACAGAGACCGTTGATGTAAGCCTTGGCCAGCAACTTATGTACGGCTTTGGACTTGAATACTGGTACGATGAGCTTTTTGCACTCCGATCCGGTTACTACTACGAGCACCCGGAAAATGGGAACCGGGAATTCATCACCTTGGGAGCTGGGCTTCGTTACAACATTTTTGGTGTGGACTTCAGCTACATTTACACACTTGAAGATGACCACCCACTCGCAAACACAATCCGATTGAGTGTTCTGATGAATTTCAGGTAAGAACTATTCTTTTGAATGACATATTTAACTTCAAGAAGCAGTGGTATATATATTTTATCACTGCTTTTTTTGATTCACCTTTCATCTGTTGATGCATTAAGTCAGCACCGGGTAAGACCGGACATTCTCTCCTCTTCTAAAACTTCATCTTCATCCTCACTGAATCAAAACCTCAAGATTCTTGGAGTAATGGTCGAGTTCCAACCCGACACCAATCGATTTACATCCGGAAACGGTACATTTGATACTGGCAGTATTCCCTATCTCGAAGACCCCGGTACAAATATTGATGCACTTCCACACGACCAAAATTATTTTGAAGCACATCTTGAATTCGTAAAGAATTACTACGAGAAAGTTTCCCGAAATCAAATATCTGTTGATTTTGAAGTACTGCCCGACATTTATGAGCTTCCTCAGAAAATGGCGAAATATTCTCCAATTGGAGAAAACCCGGATCTATCTGAGATGATTACGTTTATCACTGACGTTTGGACACGAGTGAGTGAGTCGGAAGATCTAACAACAGATTTTAAAAATGGTGATAACATTGCTTTCGTTATTTTCCATGCCGGTGTCGGAAGAGATGTGGAACTCTCCGGTACTAGCCTCGACAAAACTCCCCAAGACCTTCCCTCCTTCTATTTAAATAAACAAACTTTGGCCGATTTTTTAGATGCCCCTTCCTTCAGTGGTTTTCCGATCAATAATGGAGACCTGTTGGTCGATAACTCATTGATTGTTCCGCGCACATTAACCCGTTCCGGCACCGATGCCGTGGGAAATCAATTTGTCTTGCCGCTCTCTGTCAATGGGCTATTAACGGCTCAAATTGGCAGTCATTTGGGCTTACCCGATCTGTTTAACACGGAAACCGGGCAATCCGGAATTGGGCGGTTTGGTTTGATGGACGGCGCTGGAATTTTTTCCTACAATGGCCTATTTCCTCCTGAATTATCAGCCTGGGAAAAAACTTACCTGGGTTGGGAAACGCCATTTTTAGTTGATACAAACTCCGAATCTAATATTACCCTTCCCTCCTCATCCGATAAGCAAGATAATTCCGTAGCAAAAATTCCGCTATCAAAAAGCGAGTATTTCCTTATTGAAAATCGCCATCGTGATCCTGAAGGCAACGGCGTGACTCTCACAATCAAAAAAAGTGATGGATCCTATGTCAATCAGACATTTACAAACCAAGACTTGGGATTTGTCAACCAATCAACGGGCTTCGATGAGTTACTTGAACCCGGTGTAGTCGTTGATGTTAGTCATTACGATTTTTCACTTCCCGGTGGAGTCATCTCACAAAATGACGGTACTGAGAGAGAATTAAATGGTGGAATTTTAATATGGCATATCGATGAAAGAGTAATTCAATCTGAGATAAATCGGGGAAGCATTAACAACAATCCTGATCGGAAAGGCGTAGACCTTGAAGAAGCCGATGGTGCTCAAGATATCGGACTTCCCACGTCTATTGGTTTATCTCAAAATGAAGTGAATGGTTCTACTTTTGATTTTTGGTGGTCCGGAAATGATGCTCGAGTCATTGCGCAGGCCGATACCATCCTGTTTTATGAAAACCGATTTGGCCCAGATACCCGGCCCAATAATAAAAGCAATTCGGGGGCATCATCAAACTTTGAACTTTTTGATTTTTCATCTAACCTGCCCGTTGCAAGCTTCAACATTCGTCCTGTAAATCCCTTCTCTGATCTTTATGATCTTTGGGATACTCAATCAAACCTTCAAATAAATACAACCTCACTTTCGTATGATACTTTTTGGCAGCAATATCCATTAGCCTCGCAACCGATCTCAAATGGATGGATCATGATTCCCGGTTACGATGGAATTCGTTTCTATAATCCCACTCAAAGAAAACTCTCAGATTCAAAAATCGAAATAGCATCACTCCAGCAACCATATTTAAAACACAATCTGATTGCAATCGCTGAAAACCCTTCTTCAACTGAAGATTTACTCACTATTTCAACATACGAGTTTGACCAGGGAGAGATGAGTAAGATATCTGATTATAATGTTCAGCCGAATAAGGCATTTATCAGTTCCCATCAAAATAATACGTTGGATATCGACGGCACCTCTTCTCAAATTGATTTGACCAATGGTGAAATCATCCAAAATAATCTGGCAGTTCAATATTCCGGCCGAATTGGAGACTATCAGGCTAAAATTGAAAATGGTTCGCTGATCCTTGAATATCCCGGAGGATCAGTAACACATGTAATCAGTCAGAAGAATGAAGATTCACGTCTATACACCGGTATTGTAAATTCTTCGCAAAAAAGTATTCTTTTCTATCTTCTTGAAGATGGAAAACTCTCAATTTTTTCATCGGATGATAATTATCAAACCCAACATATAATCCACGATTCTGAAGAGGTCGATTGGCCGGCAATTGCAGATTTTGATCGAGATGGAGGTCCGGATTTTTTATTCATTGATTATTCTGCCAATCAACTCATTGCAAAAAATGTGAACGGAGCAGTTCTTTCTTCATTTCCACTTCCTGAGCCAAAAGATGTAACCTTTGTCGGAACTCCACTCATCGCTGATTTGAATAGTGATCAGCTGAACGATTTGATTATAACCGGGTACGATCAATCCTCCATGAATCTCTACGCTTATAACGAAAAGGGCGAGTCAATTGAGGGTTTTCCTCTGCTGGTTGGTGGACTGTCAGACAGTGCGGGCCAACTTGTTCACCCTCTGATTTCCGAAGATAAATTGTTTGCGGTCAGCCACACCGGAGAACTCAAAGTTTGGGAGTTTAAGGAACTTCAAAATGCTCTGTGGAGATCAAAATATGGTAATCAAACTAATAATAAAGTTTCTGCATTTATTGAATTTGATGTGCCCGTCGATCCTCAGCTCTCATTATTAAATAGTAAAGAGACCTATAACTGGCCGAACCCGGCAAGGGATCAAACCCAAATCCGTTTTCAAACCAAGGAGCCCGCAGAAGTTCGAATCAAAGTATTAACGATGAGCGGGCGCGTGATTTCAGATCAAACAGTTCAGAGTAAAGGAACGGTTTCAGAAGAGATCTCACTGGATACCTCTAGCTGGGCCAGTGGCGGATACTTTGCACTTATTGAGGCCAGGGCCAGTGGAGTGAAAGAAAAGAAAATTGTAAAAATAGCCATTGCAAGATAATGAGACCGGTCTTCAAATATCGTTTCTTGATCATCCTGCTGATGATGCTCTTTCCTGCCGGTTTGATGGCACAGGCTTCACCTTCATCTGTTGGTTTTCCCTACAATCATCTACCCTGGTATACCCTTGAGGGTGAACACTTCTATATCCATTACCAGGAAGGAAGTGAAAAGACAGCTGCAGAAGCCTCTGTCATCGCCAATCAAATATATGGACCGATAACAGATCTTTATGACTATGAACCGGATCGAAAAGTGAGCATTATTTTGCGTGACCGTGAAGATTATGCCAATGGTGCAGCCTATTTTTTTGATGATAAAATTGAGATATGGATCCCTCCTCTCGATACACCACTTCGAGGAACTCACCAGTGGCTTCGAAATGTCATCACGCATGAATTTACTCATATCGTACAGATGGGCGCCTCCATGAAACGATCTCCGACGATTCAATCAATCTATTTTCAGTGGCTCTCGTACGAGGATGTTCGCCGCCCAGATGTTCTGTATGGATCTCCAAAGGGAATCATTACACATCCATTCTCTACTGTGAGTATTCCGGCCTGGTTTTCGGAAGGGACGGCTCAATTTATGCGAGAGAACATATTTTATGATTACTGGGACACCCACAGAGATATGATACTTCGAATGAATATTCTTGAAGATAAGACTCTGAGTTTTGAGGAGATGGGTGATTTCAGTTCAAAAAACAGCCTCGAACGCGAGATGGTTTACAATCATGGATTCGATTTTACCCGGTACCTGACAGAGCAGTACGGTGAAAAGGTTATTGGCGAATTATCGTGGGAGTCAGCGAATGGCTCAAATAACTTTGGCAATGTAATGAAGTCCGTAACCGGCAACGATGGACAGGATCTGTATGACCGCTGGATTGAAGACCGTAAAAAGAAATACAACGACCAAGTACAAGATCTGGCCAATCATGAGATCGAACCAGTTGTAGAAAATGGATTTTTTAATTTCTATCCACAGTATGATCCTCAGGGCACTACGTTTGCTTACCTGACAAATCGTGATAGAGATTATGCTACAACCTTTCTAGTTCTCGAAATGCCCGATTCCTCATGGGTCTTGGATGAACTCAAAAATCCCGGAGATGAGCCGAAGAATTCGAACTCTTTTCAGCATTTTAACTCTAAAAACATTGCGCTTGATTACATAGGAAATCGTTTTTCATTTTCTCCTGACGGAATGAAAATAACCTACAGTAAAGCTGACCGAAATCACTTTGGCGAGGAGTACCAGGACCTTTTCATATTTGATATTAAGAATATTGAGGAGAACAAAATTACAACCGATGGACGTATACAGGATCCGGCCTGGCATCCATCAGAAGAAATAATAGCAGCCGTTAATCTTCAAAAGGGAACTCAAAACCTCGTTCTGATTGATCCTGAATCAAAAGAGGAGACCAAACTCACAAATTTTTCGAATGGTGAAACTGTGTATACACCTGTTTGGTCACCTGACGGGAGTTCAATTTACTTTGCATCGGCAGCTGTCAACAGCCGTAACTTGTATCGATATAATATTGAAACAAAACAGCTTGAGACTTTGTTTGAAGACAAAATTATCGATTTCAGAGATCCCTGGGTAGATACAAACAACGAATATTTATATTTCTCGGCTGACTCAGACGGTATTTTTAATATTTATCGATCAAAATTAGACGGGCAATCCATTCAAAAAATTACGGATGTAAAAGGGGGAGCATTTATGCCGTTTGCTACTACGGATTCGCTCATCTTTTCCAATTACGAGGCGGATGGATACAAAATTTCTGCGATGAAACTGCCTGAATTCAAAAATACTCAGGTTGCAAATGAACTTTCAGGCAACTCAAAGCATCTACAAGTTAAAATTACTGAAAACAAGGTCGAAAACAGTACTATTTCCGGTGATTTCCAATATTTCTCAATGATCCATGATTCTTTAACATCGCGAGGAAATGAGGAAGAGGAAATCGCATTGAGTGATGAAACTTTTTTATGGCGTCCCTATAATCAAACTACAACGGGTTTAAGTGTTATACCTGTCATAAGGTTCGATAATTACACGAAACTCAAAGGAAATAACTCCAGATTAGTCGCTAATGGAAAATTTGGAAATCTCGGGAAAAACCTGGTTCGTGATCTCAAAGCAGGGGCTTACTTCACATCACGGGATGTTACCGAGCGGTTGAATATTTTTGCTGGAGCTTTGTTTGGGTGGGGATCTACAGAGGCTGATAGTTTTAGCGATTTTTTCTCACCAAACAGGCTCAATAACCTGGATCGCGACCTGTTTTTGATTATCGATCACCGGGGAATTCCTTTTATCAAGCGAAGTTGGTCACCTACAATTAGTGTAGAGCTCTATAATCTAAAACGGAATGTACGAGACGGTGCTTCCATCGAAGAGTTTCCTTGTACTTCCTGTCTGCCAAGTCAAAAATCGATTGATATCCGTTATAATGTCTGGGAAGCTAATTTATATCTCAGAAGTAAATTAAACCGCTGGAGCCTGTTGGAATTGGGAGCCTCATATTCGCCCTATAGTGTAGCTACGGATGGTTTCTTTTCTGAAGAGATCAACCAATTTATCCCGGGATCAACCACAGAATATTTCAAAGGAACATCGTATTCCGCTTCCTACATTGCCAATACCATTGTGCCATCCCGCCATTCAGATATAACCCCGGAAGGAGCACGAGCGAACGCAACATTCCGTTTAGAAAACGGACGTTTATTACAAGAGTTTGAGCTTGATGAAGGTTCTCTATCTCCCGTTTACGAACAGACAACCAACTATTCACTTGAATTACAGAGTCAGCTTGGCGGCGAAATTGCAGGCGATATTCATGGATTGCTTACATCCAGAATTTTCGGGTATTTAACCAATCCAGAAGATTACTTTTACCTCGATTACACAGGTGGACTTACCGGAATGAGATCCTATCCTTATTTTGCAATTGGCGGACAGCGGACTATCTGGGGGCGTTTTTCACTGCTCGCACCCATTAAAAGAGATATTAATGTGCAAATGGGTAGCTATACACTCGATAAGTTATACGCCAATCTTTTCGTTGAAGCCGGAAATGGTTGGGGCGGCCCTCTAAACATCGGTGACGATTTAAAAACAGGAATTGGAACAGAATTAAGGTTTGCTTTAAATAGTTACTATATTTTTCCTCTAAAATTTTTCGTTACTACAACATATGGTTTCAATCAATTTAACGTTACATTACCGAGCCAATTTATTTCTACTTCACCTGAGAACTCCATTACTTACGGGAAAGAGTTACTCTTTTACTTTGGTTTAACTTTTGATTTCAATCAGTTGTGAAATTTTCATTCTTTAGTGCATTATTTTTCCTGATTCCACTTTGTGTTCTAGGTCAGGATCAAAAAGTATCAAACAATCTATCTTCGCCGGTTATCATTAATTCCACGGCAGAACCAGAAAACTTTCATTTAATTACTCCAGTTCTTTTGCGAGAATCACCCATTCTTAGCGAACAGGAAGAGTCTGCAATCCGCAGCGGGAGTAAGTTTCAATCTTTTATGAGTTCTTTATTTATTCCCGGTTCAGGGCAGATGAGAAATAGAACCTGGTGGAAAGCAGGATTATTTTTTGCTATTGAAGCTACCTCGGTTTACTTGTTTGTTGATAACAGGAATGATGCTGTAATTGGCGAAAGAGATTTCAAACAGTTTACAAATAATAATTGGAGCGTGGTTCAATACTCCAACTGGCTTGTTCAATATCACGAAATAAATGGACTGGATAATCCCCATATTGATGATTTACGACAGATGATCGGAAGTTCAGAAGCATCATTTAATGTAAATAAGGATTGGGATATTGTAGACATTGAATTATTACGGCAGGTGGAACGCGATACCCCCTACATAACCACTGACCAAAACAGTTCAAATAATTTTTCTCATACTTTGCCTGAATATGGAAGTCAGCAGTATTTCGAACTAATTTCAAAATATTACCAATACCAGGCCGGTTGGCGAGATTACAATGAATTTCACAATAACATCGGTCATACTGGAACATTCTATGATGAACGATTTGTAATTGACAGAGGTGGTTCTTACGCGAGTCCCTTTTTCTATGATGCTGCAAGAATGGCCGATCAATTTAACACAGATTACAGAACAAGTAACACCTTTTTATCCATTTTGATCGCCAATCATCTCCTTTCCGCTTTTGATGCCTATTTTACATTTAGGTTGAAACAAAACCGTCTTGAAGCTACTTCAAGTGTTATGCCGGGTAAGCAGATCCAACTAACATACAGATTCTAATCCAGCCGGAATGAATCGCATCAAAAATATTTTTATATCAATTTTTACAGACCGAAGGTTATTTATCACTTTGGCTTCAATTATTGGGGCAGGAATTGTAGTGGCATTCCTTCTCGATTTTCTCATTATGCCATCTTACACAAATTACAATGAGGGCATAACGGTTCCTGATGTCACAAAGGTTTCACTTGATGAGGCTACCTCTCTGTTGGATGAGTACGGCCTCCGGCACGAAGTTCTCGACCGCAGGGCCAACTCCGCTTATCCAGCAGATTATATAATTGATCAAGCTCCTTCTGCTCAACAAATTGTAAAACCAAACAGGAAAGTTTATTTAACGGTAAATACAGCAACAACTCCTCAAACAGTTGTTCCCGATGTTGTGAACATGTCTCTGAGAAATGCAGAGATTCAGCTCGAAAATCATGGATTAACAGTAGGAACCAAAAGTTATGAGTCATCCAGATTTAGAAATACAATATTGCGCCAGTCCGTGGCTGCAGGTGATACGGTTTCGCGTGGTACAGTTGTAAATCTTGCAGTTAGTGATGGCCTGGGTTCACGTATCGTTGAAGTGCCTGATGTAGTTGGATTAAGACTCTCTGAGGCTCAGCAAACTATTACAAAAGCTGGTTTAAGAGTTGGTGAAGTTCGTTTTCAGCCCAGTCGTGAGTTTACCCCAAACACTGTTATTTCCTACAGTCCTGATGAGGAGGAGCTTACAGAGGGTGAATCACTTTTCTTAATTGTAGCCGAGCGTTTTGATGCACGAGAAGCAGTTGAATCCGGGGCAATAATTGACGATTCTACATCTGTAAATCAACAAAATCAAAATCCCGAAAACCAGGAATAATGAATGTAAATCTTCCGGTGTTAGCTCCATCCATTCTTGCAGCTGATTTTTCCCGGCTGGGAGAACAGATAAAATCTTGTACTGATGAAGAAATTCAGTGGATACACTGCGACATAATGGACGGGCATTTTGTACCTAACATCAGTTTTGGCCCCGGCATTGTGGGAACGGTGAGAGATATAGCACCCGAAGCGTTTCTTGATGTACACCTGATGATAGAAAACCCAAACAATTTTATTGATGATTTTGCAGATGCCGGTGCTGATCTGATCTCTGTACACTATGAAACTTGTCCCCATCTGCATCGAACAGTTGAAAATATTAAGAATAACGGGTGCATGGCCGGTGTGGTTATAAATCCCGCTACACCCGTTCATTTGCTCGAACCTATCCTGCCGGAAATTGATTTAACTCTGATCATGAGTGTAAATCCCGGATTTGGTGGACAATCATTTATTCGAAGCAGTTATCAGAAAATTAGAAAATTGTACCAATTAAGAGAGGAATCAGGCTTGTCTTTTTTAATAGAAGTTGATGGTGGAGTGGGAACACAAAATGCCGGGGAACTTGTTTCAAATGGTGTGGATGTGTTGGTAGCGGGCAGTAAAGTGTTCAAAACCGACGACATCTCAAAAAGCATTGCATCACTGCTGAAAGCTGCCCGTGCGGGTTCAAACAGAGTTGTTTAACCAATTCTGTAAACTTTCTTATCTTTCAGTATTGTTAATCTAAAGATCTACATTTATCGATACATCACAACAAATTTCTGAAGAAACTCTCTTTATTGAGGATGTGGAACCCGTTGTACTTTTGGGTTTTTCTGATGAGCACCTCAACCAACTGGATCGTGCCTTTCCTGCAACCAAAATTACAGCTCGCGGAAACAGGGTGAAGATTCTGGGGCCGGAATCCGAGGTCGATGCCGTAAAAGAAATCCTCGAAGAGATGATTGGCCTCGCCAAAAGAAATGGCCAAATCCAGCAGAGTGATCTTTCCACCCTGCTTGCACTTGCAAATAAAACTGAGGGAAACGATTCGGCAATTTGGTCACCCCCTGAAGATCCCGATATTGGAGACACAATTCTTCATACGTTTACCGGTGAAGCAATTACAGCCAAGACCCCTGGGCAGCGAGCTATTGTAAAAGCATCGGAACAGAATGACATACTTTTTGCTATAGGTCCGGCCGGTACTGGCAAAACGTATACATCCGTTGCACTGGCCGTTCGGGCACTGAAAGAGCGGAAAGTAAAAAAAATTATTCTGGCACGGCCTGCTGTTGAAGCCGGTGAAAATCTTGGTTTTCTACCCGGTGATTTGAAGGAAAAGATCGACCCCTACCTCCGGCCTCTTTATGATGCATTAGAAGAGATGATTGAGTTCGATAAACTTGAATTTCAGCTCGCTAAAAATATCATCGAAATTGCCCCACTCGCTTACATGAGGGGGCGCACTTTAAATAATGCATTTGTGATTTTGGATGAAGCCCAAAATGCAACCAACACGCAAATGAAGATGTTTTTAACTCGTATTGGCTTTAACAGCCGAGCAATCATTACAGGAGACGTTACTCAAACGGATCTCCCTAAAAGACATCAATCGGGCTTAGTCTCTATCCAAAAAATCCTTCAGGATATAAAAGGAATCTCCTTTACATATCTCGATCAAAATGACGTTGTTCGCCATAAGCTGGTACGCGATATCATTGATGCATATGAAAAATTTGAAAATAAAGAAGACAATTAAGCTCACCGCGCAGTATTCTATTTATGAGTAATCAACCCCGTGTTTCGGCTTTATATGAGGGAACATTTTCAGTTGGCAAAGACAAACTTTTTCACAGAATT
Source organism: Rhodohalobacter sulfatireducens (assembly GCF_022012475.1). Classification (GTDB taxonomy): domain Bacteria; phylum Bacteroidota; class Rhodothermia; order Balneolales; family Balneolaceae; genus Rhodohalobacter; species Rhodohalobacter sulfatireducens. Next base: position 17,530 of record NZ_JAKLWS010000027.1, on the reverse strand, counting down.
GAAAAATCAGACTCTCCAAATAAAGGTGCTTTAAAACTATCTATCAATCCATTTATGATTCAAGATGGTAAACACAACATTTTGTTTGATGCCGGGATAGGCGACCTTTTTGGTAAAGAAACCTCAATCCAAATAATGTTTGAGAATTTAGAGAAGCACTCTCTCTCAGAACATGATATTACCGACATTTTCATCAGTCATCTTCATTTTGATCATATTGCAGGTCTTGCTAATCGTGAACATGGCTTTTGGGAGATAACCTTCCCGGGAGCTTCCGTTTGGGTATCTGAAGGCGGATGGAATCGACTTCGGGAAAATATTGACCAAAACAGTGAAGATGAGATCGATCTGTTTCATTTTTTGGATTCCAAAGCAGATTTAAAATTCTTGTCAGAAAAAGAAAAACCCATACCCAATATTCGAGTTGAGCAAATTGGAGGACACACAAAATTTCACTACGCACTTTTCTATGAAAATGGTGATCATAAATATATGATGGCCGGTGATGTATTGGGATCCAAAGGCGCCGTTAATCGATCATATAAAGCCAAATATGATGAATTCCCTGACCAGAGCATGGAAAAACGTGAAGAGCTCCAAAAATTAGCCTTTGAAGAAGGCTATACCATTATGGCTTACCATGAAACAAATTCACCGCTGTTTAATTTGGTTTCATATGATGAGACTAAAGGGTACAAGATTGATAATGTGTCGGGATGAAAAACACAGAAAAACTTACAGCAACTAAAAAATATCTCGAAGAGAACGGGATTTCTGGCAATGTGGAAGCCGTAGTAATCCTTGGCTCAGGTTTAAGTGGGTTTACAGACTTTATTGGGAATTCCATTGAGATCCCCTATCAAAATATTCCAAACTTTCCTGTAACGTCGGTCCAGGGCCATGATGGCAAACTGATTTACGGCACTATTGAAAATCACAATGTGATGGTTTTTTCAGGCCGTTTCCATCATTACGAAGGGCACCCGTTTGACACAACTGTTTTGCCTATTTATGTGGCAAAACTCTTTTCCACAAATAAGATCATAATATCGAATGCAGCCGGAGCTGTGAATTCTAATTTTAAAATCGGCGATTTGATGGTGATAAATGATGTATTCCGATTGTTTCAAAAAATATCGTCTGAGCCATCTCAATCTTTTACTTATAACTTGTATCCATTTGCTGAAAAAGCGAAGAAAATTGCTGCCGGTATCGGGTTGAATGTACAAAATGGAACGTACTTGTATGTAAAAGGCCCCAATTACGAGACAAAGGCTGAAATAAGGGCCTTTCAGAGGCTTGGGATCGATGTAGTAGGTATGAGTACGGCTCCGGAATTGATGGAAGCTTCACGATTAAATATCCCCGCAACCGCAATAACACTCGTCACAAATATGGCAGCGGGGCTAAGCTCCTCAAAACTGGTTCATTCCGAAGTAAAAGAAGCCGCAAATAGTCGAAAAGATGATTTTGCAAAACTGGTAATTGAGTTGATCAAACAGTTATAATCAGATCAGAAAAAGGAAAGTCTGGTCGTCAGCAGACCGACGATTATTGCCATCAAAAAACTAAAAAGAGTTCCTATCAAAATATATTCGGTCAATTTCCTGTCTTTAGATCGTGTTAGATCCCCAAACCGGAAAACAGACTTTGCGGCCAATAAAAAACCTATCACCTGCGCGTTTCCTGTTATCAAAGACAAGTAAACAAATATCCTCTCCAACATTCCTATATATTTTCCCGCTCCTTGAAGCGATTCTTTTTCACCGGAATCAATCTGTTCGCTCCATGAGGCCATCAAATGCTGCATGAAATAGGACGCCGGGTAGGTTAAAAACAGTAGGCCGGTCAGCATAATCCAAAACTGATCGCTGAAACCGCTGATATCTCCACCACCCCAATAAAAAAACCATGCAGCAACCAGTACCAGGAAATGTGCAACCTGATCAACTGCAAACCACAGTTCTCTGGTTTTTTCTGTTTGAAATGTGAGTTTACATCCATCAATAATATAATGAAGAAATGTAATCAGTAGAATGATTGGTAATACGCTGAGATCCCACAGAATGAGAAGCATTAAAGCAAAATGTATAAAAACATGTAAGAACAGGTGGGGTGAAGACCATTTTTTTCTCTCTTTGCTCTCAATCCATTTGCCTCTTTGAAGAAAGAAATCGCCAATTATGTGCGCTAAAATTAGCTTTACCAAGATCATTTAAAAGCTCCGGGAAATTTGGATTTGAATTCTTTCGCGAAAATATTTTTCCATCTCCATAATTTCATAAATAGCGCCTCTTTTTATTCTATCATTCACGGATGATTGGACAATTCCAAGATGTTCTGCAATTTCTACCTGGGTAATTTCTGATTCGCTGAACAACAGTTCTGCGACTTCGGCTGAATTACTTGTCCATGAATTCATAATGACAAGGGCTAACTTAAACATCATGTTAAACTCTTTATCAAAATCATCCCAGGGAGATTTTACCCCAAGATGTACTTTTTTCTCTTTCAGAGTATCTAACAATTGACCGGAATATACAAAAGCTTCTCCGGCAGCTTCGCTTACCCTGTTTACGTAGGTATCATCTTTGCCAATACCCAGTGCAAGCCTTACATCAAGCTTTTTTTTCTTCTGCTTTTTGATAACCGATTTAATTAGAATAGCAACCCGCAGAGAATCTTCTGCAGGAACAGAAATTTGAAAACTGTCTCCCCTGTAGATTTCCCAGGTTTTTGGTGAATCCCCAAAGGTATTAAAGAGATTTTTTAAAGGATCGAGCCACAATTTGGGATCCTCTACAGATTGTGAATGGACGATATCACCTGTAATTGTAGTTTTCATATATTCAATATCGCCTTTATTACCGATATTTTCAAATTATCGATTTTTATACCGATATTTATTATTTATCGGTAATAAAGACGATATTACAATAAGGATTTCTGGTCACCGTACTTATCTAAATATTGAGAGAGTTTTACTTTTTTCCGGGTACTTTTACTCGTCATGTACCGGAGTTTTCCAAATATCGGTCTCTCCTGCCAGGCACGGTCAAATCGGCCAAAACACCAAAATATACCCGAATAACTGTTTGGGTCCCGACCATCAATTGCATACGTATTATTCAGGTCAATAAGATATTCTAAAGCAGTTTCAGGATCCGGTGTCCACTCAATAACTTTCTTTCCCCATAACATCCTCAGGTAATTGTGTATAATTCCTTCCTGCCGCAGCTGTCTTTGTGCTGCATTCCATAATTCATCATGCGTTTTAGCCTCGGCAAACTCCTGGTATGAATAGGTCCATTCCCTTGGATCATCACGATGTTCATTCATAGTTTTCAATGCCCAGTCGGGTAAACTTTCAAACTTATCATAATCCGGTCGATGGTGCGCAAAATGAAACCCCACCTCTCTCCAGGTTATTAGTTCGTCCAAGAAATCTGCAATTTCTGGATTTCCATTAAAAAATCCACCGGTTGATCCCTTGTTGTAAGTAATCTTATCCAGGCTCCAACCTTCAGGCTGATGTTCAAATATGGCCCGAACAATCTCAAATGGCGAGATTTTACCAAAATGCAGCCATGGACTTAAATGGCTCGTCTTATTCTCATCGGGGTCATTCCGTTTCTCACTATAGTCCATTAAACCATATTGTATGAACTGCCCTAACATCCCCAAACCTGCCTGCCTTGTACCTTCCCACTCAATCGGTTGCACTGAATGATTGATATCAAGAGTATTAATAAATGTTGGTATATCCTCTAAAGCTTTTTTTCCATCGGGAAACTGATTCACTACACCGGAGAGCGATTCAATCTCATTGTCGTTTTCTAAATCTTCCAGGGGGTTCTGTCTCGGGGGATGAGTATAAGCTTCCACAAACTGCTTCTGCATCGTTTTCCTGAAGAAATATGCACTGTAGGGATCTTTATCCGTTATGCCCAGCGGAATGATTCCATTACTATCTACCGTGATATAAGAAACATCAACCTTTTGTGAATATTTTTGATTGCTTTTATTGATGATAAAGATGGGATATTCATCAGATATAACAAGAGAAGCCCGTTCACTCAGATTCATGAACATCTCATCAATTTGACCGGGTTCTCTTTCACAAAATGAAATATAGTTCAGGTCTTTTTTTGCCGCAATATCAAGATGCTCTTTCATCCCCTGCATCATGAATGTATGAGAGCGATCCGTTGCCCACCTGTATTGGCAAGAAAAAGCCTCGTAAATCAATAGCGGTTTGTTGAGTTTATTTGCCCAGCTGACTGCATATTCAAGTGCAAAATTATAATGAAACCTGCGAGTACTCTGCATCCAGTAGAGTACGTAATCTCTCTCGTTTTTTACCTCTTTTTCATTTTGTTCAAAAACCCTGTAGCTGTTTATGTTATTCATTTTTAAATCCTTTTTTCATTTCTCTCATCAACAAAGGGGATTTGCGATCAATTCCTGAAATATAATTTCGAAATAAAAAAGGCCCGATTATCTAAAACCGGACCTTAAAATATAATTGAGTTGAATACAGTAAGTTATTGACCTACAGCCTCTTTCTTTTTCTCAGCCCTTTTTCGTTCATTATGGTCTAAATGAAGTTTTCGAATTCGAAGGCTTTTGGGGGTTACCTCAAGCAGTTCGTCATTATCTATAAATTCAATGCACTGTTCAAGAGACATTTTCCTGGCTTGTGAAATCTTCACAGCGTCGGCGGATTGGGTTGCACGGTGGTTTGTTAGATTTTTCTTCTTCACTACGTTCACTACCAGGTCGTCTACACGGTTGTTAATTCCCACAACTTGTCCTTCATAAACAGGATCACCGGGTTCAACCAAAAATTGTCCGCGGTCTTGTAACCCTTCCAATGCATAGGGAGTAACCTCTCCTCTTTCAAGTGAAATGAGCGTACCCCGGTTTCGTCCCGGAATTTCACCGGCAAACTCTTTATACTCGGAAAACTGCTGGTGCATGATGCCCGTTCCGCGGGTTTCAGTCAACATCTCCCCCCTAAATCCTATCAACCCTCTTGAGGGTACACTAAACTCCAACCTGTGATTATCTCCCTCCTGTACCATGGATGTCATAATCCCTTTACGCTTCTGTAGATTGTCGATCACTTTATTGCTGTAATCGGCGTGTACGTCTACAACCACCTCTTCGAAAGGCTCATAAAGTTCGTCATCAATCTCTTTAAAGAGTACTTCCGGCCTTGATACTGCAAACTCGTATCCTTCTCGACGCATTGTTTCAGTAAGAATAGCTAATTGTAGTTCTCCTCTTCCGGAGACTTTAAAAATATCCGGGTTTTCTGTTTGCATCACCCGAATCGATACGTTTGTTCGAATCTCTTTCTCTAGTCGATCTTTAATCATATTGGAGGTTACATACTCCCCTTCCCGGCCCGCAAACGGAGAATTATTCACCCGAAAGTACATCGCCATTGTAGGCTGATCAATGTCGTAATATTCAATAGGGGTTGGATCTGAAATGTGGGTAAGAGTGTCCCCGATCTCCACGGCATCATACCCGGCAAGTGCAAAAATATCACCGGCATGTGCTTCATCGACAGGTTCACGGGTCAAGCCATTAAATGTATAAAGTTTGGTAGCTTTCGCTTTGGACTTCTGATTTCCCTTTCGGTCCATCAACACAATTTCCTGGTTCGTTTTGATGGTCCCTTGTTCCACTCTTCCGATTGCAATACGTCCAACGTAATCATTCCAGTCTACACTGCTAACCAACATTTTGAAGGGTGCATCAGAGATCTGTTCAGGAGCTGGTATGTGATTTACAATCAAGTCGAATAATGGAGCTAAATCCTTGCCTTCATCTTCAAGTTCTGTTTTTGCAATTCCATTAATGCCAACAGCGTAAAGAATAGGGAAATCAAGCTGCTCATTTGTGGCGTCAAGTGACACAAAAAGATCAAAAATCTCATTCAGAACCGCATCGGGACGGGCATCTTTCCTGTCAATTTTATTAATTACAACAATCGGCTGGTAGTTTAAAGCCAATGATTTTCGAAGTACAAACTTTGTTTGTGGTAGCGGGCCTTCTGCAGCGTCAACCAACAGAATCACGCCATTTACCATTTTAAGGATCCTCTCCACTTCGCCGCCAAAATCGGCGTGGCCCGGTGTGTCAATAATGTTAATTTTCGTGTCTTTCCACTTTACAGCTGTATTCTTCGAACTAATGGTGATTCCTTTCTCTTTCTCAAGATCACCGGAATCCATGACACGTTCCGCAACCTGTTGATTCTCTCTGAATGTACCACTCTGCCTCAGCATTTGATCGACAAGCGTTGTTTTGCCGTGATCTACGTGAGCAATAATGGCGATATTTCTTAATTGTTGTGACATTCTGATATTATTAAACTCATTGAAATTGGGAAAGCCTTAAATATACGGTTAATTCACTTCAATTCTTATTACATTTTACAAATTATATCTTGCATCAAAACTGAAAGAATTTTACCCCTTTTTAAATAGCCAAATTGTCTTTTCCTTATAATCGCCCGGATAAATTATCTAATCTGTCAACTGATAATGCTCAAGTTGCAATCCTACGGTTGTTCTTGGCTTAAATCCCGGCCATTCCTGGCCTTCCTCAATACCCTCTATATTTATATATGAAGCATATCTATCATTTTTCTTGATATACAGATCTAGAAATGCCGTCACAAAGTGCTGATTTATATTATTTATTCTGCGCATATCCCAAACCGAATCTGCATATCGCAAATATTCGTCAAGATGCAAACCAGGATTCATAGATTCTTTTGGCGGTGGATTAGGTGCTACATTGTGACGTGCATTTTGATAGGTTAGCAGGTATCTCTCTGAATTCACAGCTCCTTCAAACATTGCCCTGACACCATTTTCATAACCTGAAATATCATCTTTACTTCCAGCTACAAACATTGAAGGTATCTTTAAGCCTTCCAATCCTTCGGCATTCCACACTCCCCTTGTCATTCCCCATGGAGCAAAAGCAACAACCGCCTTGATTCGCGGATCGATCGATGCTTCATATTCCGGGTTTCCTACGGATCGCTTTTGTAATGCTGTGCTTCCATTGGTTATAGAACCAAAAAATTCTGATGCTTCCGGACTATATCCGGCTCCGGCCACATTTAAAACGCCGTATCCGCCCATTGAATAACCTATAAGTGATGTGCGGTCTACATCAACTAATCCTTGTAGAAATGAAGTATCTTGTTGATCAAGACGAGTAATTTCATCTAGCACAAAAAGCACATCGAGAGACCGGTTGAGGAGAGTACTGCTAAACCCTGCAGCATCTTTAAATGTCGATTCAGTATGATCAATCGCTGCAACTACATATCCTTTAGAGGCAAGATTTTCAGTAAGGTAGGTCATGAGATATCGTGAACCTGTATAGCCGTGTGAAACAATAATCAGTGGATAAGAATCTTCACTTGTATAGGGTTCAGCATCTCTGACTGCTCTGCCTAAAAAAGTAAAAGGAATAAGGGGGCGTTCATCTGTATTGGCATTCCCCATCACTTCATCATAATGGACGAGTGGTTCAACATTTTTCTCTAACTCAGCAGGATACCATACTTCTAGCTTCAGTGGTCGGTCGTAGAGTGATTCACTGTCTTTATCATAATTGAGAATATCAATTTGATCTTTATGAACCAGATCTATCGTTCTGACTCCAACTTCAAATTCACCACGCTCGGCAAGCTCTGGAGCATCCGGTAGGAGATCTCCATATACAAATGGCTTTTCACTGGCCTGGCTGTAGCAAAATGAAGAAAAGAGAAGAGTTATTAATAAGGTGTGTATTGACAAAGACTTTAATCGATTTCTCATGCAGATATTTTGTTGAAATTGAAGGTTCTTTATTTCCAGAGTTCTCTTACAAGCACTCTCAAATTTGTTTGGTAGAATCTGAGATACAAAAAAATATCTAAATAATCACAGGATAAAAGTATATGTGTATTTTACCATCACAGATCTGTATTGATTTCTTGGAAGCATCTGCCCCAGACGATTTAAATTGGTATTCATATTCTCGTTGTAAACAATCCACAAATCATGACCCTCGCTGAAATTATATCGAAATCTTGCATTTGTGGAGAATGAATCGATTGTACTGTTGTATTGCAAAAATATGTTCGTGGATACTTCCGTATTAAATGGCACACCAACTCGAAGCCTGGCGAGATGAGAATTAAATGCTTGATTACGATCTGGAAACTCAACATGATCGAATCCATAGGTTCCCTGCAGTTCTAAGTGTGGTGAGATATTCCAGGTTGGCTGAAGGCTTATCGAGAAACTATATCCATCGTAAAAACCACCCGCTTCCAAATTGGTTCCTAACCTAAATAGGCCGCTTCGAGACATCGTATAATCAATTACTCCACGATAAAAAGTATAATCACCGGCTGGGATAAAAGCATCTTGATCTAATGTAAAAGGAACTAACAGATCCTCATAAACCAAATTAGCACCTATGCTTCCCCGGCCTCCGGATTTCAGCAGGAAACTCCACTCCGGACCGGCTTCAAATGTCTCAATCGTTCCATCTATGTTTCTAATAAAGGATTCGCCGCCAATCAAGAACGTATGATAAATGAGTGACGAATCATCTCCGGGCCGCCAGGAGTAAGAGAAATCCTGGCTGAGTTGCGTAAAATCGGATCGCTGTACAAATCCTAATTGAGGAGAGTAATCCTCACCCGACCAGATGACACCCGTTCGATATCCAAACCCATCACGTAACCGTTTCTCAAATACGCCAAAAAAGCGGCCACTTTTCCCCGGACTCCAATCTGCGTCGAACTGTTCTCTGTCATCGAGTGTATGAGCCCATCGAACAGTCAGATAATCATCGCCGTAGAGTCTGAATGTTCCATCCACTCCATAGGCTAAATTGTAATTTCCATCTGCACCGATTCGACTCGTCATCATGCCGCCGGCATAGGAATAGGGATTAAAGATTTGCCGTTTCAATCGTAAAGCCCCGAAATTTTCCGATGGCAGATCTCCCATCTTCTCAGTTTGCATATTCACAAATCCAACATCCCAATCACCCGCTCTGCCTACAATTCTTGCACCTCCAAGAATTCGGACCATCTCACCATCATCCGTCAGCCCAATTCTTCTACTGTGAAATAAATGGCTCAATCCACCGGTTCTGAATTCAAATAACCCTGCTCGTTCTTGAAAAAATTGTCGTTTCTCCGGAAAAAAGAGCGAAAATCGAGTCAGGTTTACTTGTTGATCATCCACCTCCACCTGGGCAAAATCCGTGTTCAACGTAAGGTCCATCGTGAGATTACTGGTCAAACCATATTTAACATCGAGGCCGAAATCTGCTGTTTGATCGTGAATATGTCGATACCCATCAGAACTCTCCTCTGAAACGGCAGCTCGTTCCAACCCGCCCAAAACATAAGGGCGTACATACACCGGACGCTGACTCTCCACACCCTCCAGAACGATCGTTTGCATTCGAGAAGGTTTCAGATAAGCGAAATCTGTACTTGGCTCAATGGCCGGATATACTGCTCGTTCTGACTTTCTAACGATGATTCGGTGTAACGATAACCCCATCTCAACGCGCCCTTCTTTATCCTGGAATCGTAAACTTGAAAGTGGAACACGTGTTTCTGCAAACCACCCTTTATCCGTTACTTCTACTCCAACATCCCAAAATGTGTTGTAATCTGCATTAACCCAAGACCCGGCTTCGCCCACTCCATCTTGCGTAATTGCTACATCCCGCCGAATTCCTGCCGGGTTTGTTGTAAAGACGAGAGAGTTTTCATTGTCGTTGAAGGTATCGATCATCACTTCGAAGTAGTCATCACTACCGAAGCGATCTCTAAACAAGATGTTGCCTCGAATGCCACCGTGATTGGAGTCGTACGCGCGCATCGAAAAGTACATATAGGTATCGTCGTAGGCGACTCGTACCTCTGTCTTTTCTGAAGGTGAGCCACCGAAAGTCGGCTGATACATCGTCATTGGTAACGGGTCTACATTTTGCCAGGCAGCTTCGTCACTAAATCCATCTAACGTAATCGGTTGATTGATGCGAGTGATATGGAAAGGTTCCTCTGTTTGAGCAGAAGCTGTTTGATTGATTACAAATACAAACACTAACAACCATCCAACCCATTTTACTAATACCTCGATATAAACTTTCAATGCGACATCAATTTTTCATGTTTGATTTATTTGTTGGTAAGGTTTTGAATCTTTTAATAATAAAAGTCCATCAGCAGAATATCTTTAGCTTTACAATTCTTTACTTGAAGAGACCGAAACCAATTAACGAACACTCATCTTTGTTCAGACTTTATAACTTTGCTACCTTCAATTAAACCATAAAAAAAGACTTTTATCATGGATTTAAAACTTAAACAACAACGATTTATCGTATGCGGAGCCAGTAGTGGTTTTGGTGAAGCTGTTGCCCGTCAACTGTTAATCGAAGGAGCGAAAGTTGTATTGGTTGCACGCCGGGGCGATATGCTTCGAGACAAGTTTGATCACTTCAAAAATCAGACCGAAATCATTGAGGGAAGCCTGATTTATGATGATACGTTAGATCAGATCGAAAAAACTACTAAGTCTGGAGATCTGCATGGAATTCTTTTCAATGCCGGGGGACCTCCAACAGGAACACCCCTCGAAACTGATATGGACGATTGGGATGCATCCTGGCAGTTGGTGATGCGATGGAAAATTGATCTGGCATTACGACTTGCTCCAATTTTAACTGAAAAGGAATATGGGCGAATTCTGTTTATCGAGAGTCAATCCGTGAAACAACCACTCCCCTCTTTGGTCTTGAGCAATTCATTTCGAGCCGGAGTAGTTGGTTTTGCAAAGTCATTAGCACTCGAAATTGCAAAAAAGGGTGTGACAGTGAATGTTATTGCCCCCGGTGCCCACGAAACGCCTGCAATTGATCGCGTCATAAAAAATAACAGCACCGTTCAGGGAGTTTCGTATGATGAAGCAAAAAAAGAGATGGAAAAAAATATTCCGGTCGGCCGAATGGGTAAGGCTGAAGAATTGGCTTCATTGGCTGCATGGTTGCTGTCTCCGCATAGCGGATATATTACCGGGCAAACGATCAGCCATGAAGGTGGAGTGATTAAAGGTATTTTTGGTTGATCAGCTATCAGCTATCAGCTATCAGCTATCAGCTATCAGCTATCAGCTATAAAAAGTTATGGGTTATTCACGATTTCAAAATTTATTCACCAAAACTGTTCACTGCTAATTGCTAACTTCAACTGAAATGTGGTATCAAAAAGAGATTACGCTATCACCTAAATCAAGAGGATTTCATTTGATTACAAATGAGATCACATCAAAACTCGATAAACTGAGTGATATTCAAACAGGGATCGCTCATATTTTCATCAAACACACCAGTGCCGGGTTGACGATCAACGAAAATGCCGATCCATCCGTCCGCCGCGATTTCGAGACTCATTTCAATCGAATGGTCCCCGAGGATATGTCTATGTTTGAACACACGTTGGAGGGAGCTGATGATATGACCTCTCACCTGAAAAGTTCGATTTTAGGTCACTCGGTAACCATTCCTGTCTCAAACGGACGGCTAAACCTGGGAACCTGGCAGGGAGTTTATCTTTGTGAACATCGAAACAGGGGTGGTTCACGAAGATTGGTTGTAACTCTTCATGGAGAATAAAAAGCTTCAAAACCCTAAAGATTTGGCAGATTAAATATTGATTACAAATCTTATTGGGCTGTTTGAAAAGTTTAGTTTACATTCATGCAAATTGCTTGATGTTCTAAACTAACTTCTACCAATGAAATACACGTTATTAGCCATATCACTATTTTCTCTCTCATTTTTTTCAACTCAAATTCCTTCCGATGATTCGGCGAATGAATTTCTTGCCTCATTGAATGAAGAGCAACACGAAAAAGCTCAAAAATCATTCGATGATTTAACCCGTCATACCTGGCATTTCCTCCCCGCAGCCATGTGGCCCAGGCCGGGAATTCCCCTGCATGAACTCAATGAAAATCAAAAAGAACTTCTGTTTGATCTTCTGCAAGAATTTCTAAGTGAATCCGGTTACGATAAAACGCTTTCTATTATTGAATTGGAAAATGTCTTGGCGGAGATCGAAAACAACCCGGATTTCAGAGACCCTGATCTATATTTTGCCACTTTTTACGGTGAACCGAACAACGACGATAAATGGGCATGGTCATTTGAGGGGCATCATATCTCTTTAAATTTTACAGTAGTTGAAGGTGAAGTTTCTATGGTTCCACGATTTTTAGGAGCCCGCCCCTCTCTGATTTCTGAAGGTTCGAGAGAAGGTGAGAAAACAGCCTTGCACAGAGAAGAAGATTTAGGAATTGAGCTTATTCAATCCATGTCTGATGAACAACTCGACAAAGCCATTTTCCTGGAAACTGCATTTTGGGAGATTGTAACCAATGTAGCCACTGAAACGGGACCGCTGACTTTTGAGGGGATTATGATGGGTGAACTGAATGAAGATCAGCAAGTCTTGCTACTCGATATCATCAACGAGTATCTCTCTGCAATGCCGGAGGAACTTGCCGAGCAACGGTATGAAAATCTAAAAAATGAGGAGTTTAACGATATTGAGTTTGCCTGGGCCGGTGCTACCGAGTTAGGCGAGGCTCACTACTATCGAGTCCAGGGAGAAACGTTCCTTATTGAGTTCGATAATACCCAGGATGATGCCAATCACATACACACCGTTTGGAGAGATTTTGATGGTGATTTTGGCAAAGATCTACTGAGACAACATTACCACAACTCACCTCATCATCAGCATTAAAATGTAAAGGGTGACCTTTTAGAAGGTTACCCTATTTCTATCTTCTCAATACTTTAAATGCAATATTTCGTCCCTCTCCCTGCATAATGGCGAGAATAATTCAGGTCATGGTAAACCATTAAAAGAGAGATTCTCAATCCGAAAAACCTTTCTTAAAATACTAGTTACTTCGATGAATCTTCAAATTCAAGCTAACGTAGAAGACTATTAAGGTTCATATAATTTCCTCGATAAAGTATATAACCAATTGGCTTTCAATAAATTAACCAATTTTTTTCGTAAGTATTCACATTTAATATAGAATTCATTTTGACATGAAAACTTTATTCCAATTTATAATCCTGTCCCTGCTTCTGCCTAGTTTCCTTCTTTCACAAAACAACTATGATAAAATTACACCCCTAACTGTTGGTGAAGCGATAACTGATTCGCTGACTAGCAAAAGTGTACATATCTACACTGTTGAGTTAGATTCAACCCAGTTCGTTTTTGGCCATGCCGATCAAAAAACTGTGGACGTGGTAATTTCTGTTATTGGTCCTCAAGACGAAAGATTTGGCAGGTTCGATTTTTCTGCCCGGAGTAAAGATACATTCCAGTTCGATACCGAGTCAGCCGGGACATATCGAATTGAAATCACCCCATTTGAAGAAGAGGAAGGAACTTATTCTCTATCCATCGATCATGTTGCGCCTGTAGCTCAAGAACCTGCTGCCAGAGTTGATCAATTAATGATGGAATATACCGCAGATGACGTTCCCGGTGGATCAGTCATGGTGATGAAAGACGGAGAAGTCATATTCCAGGAAGAATATGGGATGGCAAATCTGACTTATGATATCCCCTTCCAAAAAAACACGCGTCATAATATTGGTTCCACTTCCAAACAGTTCACAGCGTTTGCGATATTATTGCTCGCCGAACAGGGTAAACTTTCTCTGGATGATGATATACGGAATCATATCCCGGAATTACCTGTTTTTGAAGATACGGTGAGGATTAAACACCTGCTTTCCCATACTAGCGGATACCGCGAGTATTTGAATACATTGTCAATGACAGGAAAGGATATCAGCAGCCAACTTGGTATGGACAAAATTATAGAAATTGTCCAGAACCAACCAGAACTTCAGAATAAACCCGGGGAAGAGTGGAATTACAATAACACAGGTTTTGCCCTGATGTCAGAAGTTGTAAAACGAACAACGGATACTCCATTTCCGCAATGGATGAAAGAAAATCTGTTTGAGCCTCTGGAGATGAACCAAACAGTTGTCAGAGCAAGTCCGGGCCAGGTTGTTGATTATCGTTCTACCGGATATGGGAGGTCTGAGGAAGGAACCTACGAAGCAGCAACTGATATAGCAGGAGCCATGGGAGCAGGTGGTATATACACAACCATGGATGATTTACAGAAATGGGTTAATCACCTGATCGATCCAAAAATTGGAAACAAAATGATGATTGAGGAGATGACAAATCCATTCGTACTTAATGATGGCGACACCACTAACTACGGACTGGGATTATTTGTTGGAGAGTATAAAGGGCTTGATTATTTCCATCATGGAGGAGCCGACGTTGCGCATAGATCCATGCTTATGGTTTTCCCCGACATTAATGCTGCTGTTATCACTCAAAGCAATAATGCAGGAATTAACGGAAATATCCCAAATAGTGTAGCAGATACCTTTTTTAAAGAATATTTGGAAGAAGATGTTGAAGAAACTGGTGATGAATCAAGCGAAGATGTCGTGACATTTGAATACGATCCCGAAAATTTCGAACCTCTGACAGGTCGATATGAATTGGAAATTCAACCCGGATTCATACTTACATTCGACCGTGACGGTAACCGAATTTATACCCAAGCTACCAATCAGCCGGAAATTGATCTTACAGCAACCTCCGATTCAACATTTACCCTGGCAGGAGTTGATGCATCCATAACATTTCACTTGAATGAGGATCAATCTGCAGATTCCCTAACTCTCCACCAAAATGGTCAACATATAGCCCATAAAGTGGAATGGAACCCATCTATGAACGAGCTTGATGAGTTTACAGGAAGGTATTTCAGTGAAGAGATACAAACCATTTATAATGTTGCTGTTGAAGACAGCAGTCTTGTGCTAAAAAATTATCAAATGGATGATATGGAAATGAACCCCGGCAATATTGATGAATTTAGTGCCGGATTTCCGATGGGGTCGATTGAATTCCAAAGAAGTGAAACTGGAGACATAACCGGATTTAAAGCTTCAAACGGACGAACCCGTGGCGTTCATTTTCAGAAACAAGAACTTTATTAGCAACTGTTCCTGAAGATAATACAAGTGAATGGGGTATTCATATGACGGATACCCCAAAATTTCGAGGATAGAACTGGTTGAATAGGAAATCTAATTATTCAATTGTAAACCTTTCAAAAACCGGCTCTTCCGCTGGTGAGTGGACTACCCAGGCATACTCCCCCGGTTCAATGTCAACTGTAAAATAAGCCTCGCCACCATACGGAAGCGAGCCGTACACATCGGCACCGCCCAAAAATTCAGCCGGTGCCGGTGCACGTAACCCTCCCACTTGATACCATCCCATCCATTCATTGATGGATGCAAAATCAGTTTCATTGTTTGCGCGAATCAGGTGTACATCGTCATAGTAGAGCTGACCCTCCTCATTCAGTTCAAAATCGACAGATATTAATTGTTTCCCGTCGCTAATCTCTTCAGTAGTTTGGATACCCTGTTCTGATAGTGAAATTGAATAATCAGATGTGGGAGCAGATGACCCGTTTTGTTCCTCTAAAACCGTAATTTCCCGAATCATCCCGTTAGAGATATGTATCCTGCCATTGGCATCTTTCACCCAACACTCTATCATATAGGTCCCCGGCTCAAGGTACATTGAATTTTCTGTTGTATGACCGGGAGATACCATCCCTCTTGATTTGACGTATGCAATATCTGAATTCCAATCGGGTAATAATTCGTATGCTGATGATCCAATCTCAGATGCTTCAATTTCCCCGTCCTGAAGCTGTTGCAAGATCGTTTCCCATGCCGGCATAATATCATTCATGTAATCATTGAGATGCTTACCATTAGGCAATTTAGCCAAACCCAACTCATGAATCTCCATTCCTCGTTCATTGATTAATCTCAAGGTAGTCCAACCTGATTGAATAGTATCAGGAGCCTGGAATGCGTAATCAGCAGCCAATACTTCAATAACCGGAGGTGACGATTGTTCCATATTCTGTGATTCGTTTTGATCCCCGGAATTACCACAACCCAAAATTAAAACCGGCAAAACGATGATAAAATATACAGTGAAGAATCTCATAAATTCATTCTTTAATAAAAATTAAATAAAACTATCAGCCTGCTCTATTATATCTATGCGTATTCTTCTTCACTTTCCTAGCAAGAGATACGATGAGCTGGAGATAAGAAACATTTAATGCAGATATAATTTTACAAATCAAATATTTAAATGGAGGGGGTACTATGGCAAGAAGCAATCGAGTTGTTCATTTTGAAATACCTACCCATCACCCGAAAAAATCTATGGAATTCTTTAAAAAGATCGTAAAGCGAGTAACAAAGTTGTAGTTCTAAAATCGCCTGTACCAAATATGGAATGGTTCTGTATGTTTACTGATATAGATGTAAACATACATGGGCTTCGGCAAACAGATGATAACGCAGGTTATTAAGCTTTATATTCCTTTTTTCAACTTCAGCATCCTTGATATTAAATCTTGTTTTTGAGTGTAGGCCTCTTCATCTATCATGGAAACATGTTTAACATCCTCCACAGAGTAGAATGCTTCAGGTGCATGTTGATTTACAACTTCTGCAAGATCATGCCAGCGTTTTCTTTTTGCCACTGTAAATAAAATTTTTACGGGACCATATTTTCCTTTTCCGTCGATCTCGGTAACTCTAAAATGAGCTTCATTTAATTTCTGGGCCAGATTCTCACTCTCCTCTCCTACAATAATTCTGAAAATTTGAACACCCATTTTCATTCTCTCTTCAATAAACATGCCGATGTATGTACCTGTGGCAAAACCACCTGCAAAAGCTACATAGTTAATCCAGTTATCAAGGTTCTGAAAAATTTGTGCTACAATTACGATCCAAATTAATACCTCGATAAAACCTAAAATTGTTGCCTTCCCGCGCATGCCTTTCGAAACAAAAATAATCCGTAATGTTCCGAGGCTTACATCAAGAATTCGGGCTAAAAAGATAAAAAGCGGTACGTAAGCAGCAGGCAAGAGCTCAAAAATTGAAAACAATAGACTCCCTATTTAGTGGATTGAAAATTTCTCTTAACGCGTATACAAGTTGAATTTACAAAGCTACAGTCGTATTCATTATATGAAGCATGTTTTATAGGCTAAATATCCCCCTGAGCCCCCCTTCGAAGGGGGAAGATTCGGGTGCTTTTTCCCGACCGCTGTCGGGAGGGATGACAAAAGCTAAAAAAACTCATTTCAGATAACTATAGGGTTTTATTGCTTAAAAACTTAACTGGTAAATGCGTTCTCTTACTAAATATAAAAAAAGGCGTGCAGTCTTTTTAAAAATACGAGCTTGCTCAACGAAGCTTTAGCGTAGTTGAGCGGATCGACTACGCGCAAGGCTTCGTCGATTAAAAGAGAGAGGG
>NZ_JAKLWS010000026.1 GCF_022012475.1 Rhodohalobacter sulfatireducens | reverse complement strand
GCGGTGCTTCGCCCGGCAGACAACTACGGGGGGCGGATGTCGATCCTTTACATCAGTCCGGCAGCCTTTTTACTGGCATTGATCTTCCTGGGCGTTTACATCAACGATAAACGAAAGGGTGGGTATAAAGTCGAAAAATTATAAGTATACCTGTAACATCATTGAAATGATAGAAAAATTGCAGGGTAAAGAGTTTTTAAATTGTTATTTAGATGTCCCGTGTAGTCAACGATAAAACAGGGTAAGTTTTGATAAAAACCAGGACTGGAATCCATCAACCACATATTTTAAATGCACATATGTCTGTTAAAGTAGGTGTTCAATTCTCAGCTGTCTTTGTAGCAGCAATGATTCTTTTTTTATCATGTACCAGTTCTGATAAACAACAGGATATTCCATTTCAAAAGGAAAATTTTGTAGACTGGAAGACTACAGGGGGGGATAATGCGAATACGAAGTACTCTTCACTTGATCAGATTAATAAAGAAAATGTTCAAAATCTGGAAGTTGTTTGGGAATATCGTACAGGTGATAACACTGATCAGTCGACAATACAGGCAAATCCCATCGTAGTAAATGGGGTGATGTTTATCAGTTCACCATCATTGAAAATCATAGCGTTGGATGCCAAAACAGGTGAAGAAAAATGGGTATTTGATGCAGAGGGCCCAGAACACCAAAACAGGGGGGTTGTATACTGGGAAGGAGAAGCAGACGACAGGATACTCTTCACAAGAGGGAGCTACCTCTATGCCTTGAATGCAGAAAGTGGGAAACCAATTAGGAGTTTTGGTGAGAATGGAAGAGTTGATTTACGAAAAAACCTTGATCGTGAACCCTGGCAGGAGCTTTCGGTAAGTTCAACCTCACCAGGAATACTTTTTAAAGACCTACTGGTAATGGGAAGTCGAGTCCCAGAAGGGCCTCAGCAATATGCACCAGGCCATATACGTGCCTATAATGTAATCACCGGCGAGGTTGAATGGATCTTTCATACAATACCGCATCCCGGAGAACCAGGATATGAAACATGGCCTGAAAATGCCTGGCAGGTATCTGGTGGAGCAAATAGCTGGGGTGGAATGAGCCTCGATGAGGAGCGCGAAATCGTATTTGTACCTACAGGTGCACCCTCCTACCATTTTTATGGCGGCGACCGTATTGGGTCAAATCGATTTAGCACATCTGTGATCGCATTAGATGCGAACACGGGTGAATTAATTTGGGATTTTCAAACTATACGCCACGACATCTGGGATTATGATCTTCCAACGCGCCCCAATTTGATTACGGTGAATAAGGATGGTGAATTTATCGATGCTGTAGCACAAGTCACGAAAACAGGCATGGTTTACGTACTGAATCGCGAATCAGGTAAATCGCTGTTTCCGATTGAAGAGATGCCGGTTCCGGCATCATCATTGATTGGTGAAGAAGCATGGCCGACACAGCCGATCCCTGTAAAACCGGAGCCTTTTTCACGCCAGGGATTAAACATCGAAGATCTTACAGATCTTTCACCTAAAAAAAATGCCTGGGCTCGAGCAGAGTTTGAGAAGTTTAGTGCCAGGGGATTGTATGATCCGCCCGGAACAGGCGAAGGTACTATTTTTATGCCGGGACTCCATGGCGGAGCCTGGTGGGGAGGAGCTTCTGTTGATCCCGGTACGGGTATTTTATATATCAACGCAAATAATATTCCCTATGTAATATCTATGGTTGAAACAGAGGGTCTTCATGCAAACATGTCATCATACGGTGAGTATGTTTATACCGCCACTTGTGCTGCTTGTCACGGGATTGACCGCCAAGGAGTGGCTCCTGCACCCGGTCTTATTGATATTAAAGACAGATTAACTGAGGAGGAAGTTACATCTATCATCCAGGAGGGTAGAGGGGTTATGCCGGCTATGGCATCTGTCGTCGATAACGATCTGAATGCACTTCTTGCCTATTTGTTTGAAAAAGAACGAGAGATTGCAGAAAGTGGAGGGGATAATGAAAAAGTGATGTCTCCCTATATACACCAAAATTATTACCAATTTCGGGACGATGAGGAGTATCCAGCCATTAAGCCGCCCTGGGGTACACTTAATGCTATTGATTTAAATAGAGGTGAAATTCTTTGGCAAGTTCCATTGGGTGAATATAAAGAATTGACTGAAAGAGGAATTCCACCAACAGGCACTCAAAATCTTGGAGGTCCTATCAATACTGCAGGTGGGTTGATATTTATTGCTGCAACCCGTGATAAAATGTTTCGCGCATTTGATAAGGATACAGGTGAAATTTTATGGGAAAAAGAATTAGAAACGGGAGCTTTCGCAACACCCAGCACATACGAAATTGATGGAAAACAATATATTGCGCTCGGTGTGGGAGGGAATTGCAAATATTGTTCGGAAGGTCATAGTGGACGGTTATCTAATCCAACAAGTGATTTATTTGTAGTATTTGCCCTGCCAGATTAATATGCTGTCTAATGAATAATCTGCCAAGTATAACTATGAGATGTAAGCAAGTACATGTTCCTCTTCAATCATTGGGGGTACTTATCTATATACTCCTGTTGTTATCAGGTTGCTCGAGTGAAAATAATCGTCAATTGCAATTTGAAAAGCTTCCATCCTCTCAAACGGGTTTGAATTTTCAGAATGTAGTCGAGGAAAATGTTGATCTAAACGTAGTGACAAATGAAATGATCTATAACGGGGCCGGAGTTGCTGCCGGTGATATAGATAATGATGGACTGGCAGACCTTTTTTTTGCATCCAACATGGGCACCAGCAAACTTTATAAAAATCAAGGTGAATTTAGCTTTTCGGATATTACTGAAGAGTCTGGAATTGATACAGCCGGGAAATGGGCAGTAGGTGTAACTATGGTTGATATCAATGCAGATGGATTTATGGATATTTACATCAGTTATGGCGGCCCGTATGCTGCCCCCAATCGACGATCAAATGAACTTTATGTAAATAATGGCGATCTGACATTTACGGAAAAAGCCGCAGAGTATGGAATTGATGACACAGGTTTTACAACCCATGCTGTATTTTTCGATTATAACATGGATAATTTGTTGGATCTCTATCTGCTAACAAACGGACAGGGGGAGGTACCACCGAATGTAATTCGACCAAAACAGACTGAGGGTGAGCATGTGAATACAGATCGGCTGTACAGGAATAATGGTAATGGAACTTTCACAAATGTATCTGAAGAAGCGGGAATATTGATTGAAGGTTATGGCCTGGGTGTGAATATGCTCGATATCAATCTGGATGGTTTACCGGATATCCATGCAGCTAATGATTTTCTACCGAATGATGTGGTATATATAAATAATGGTGACGGAACATTTACAGACCAGGCATCTACTTATTTCAGACACCAGAGTTACTCCTCGATGGGTACTGATTTTGGGGATATCAACAATGACGGGTATATGGATATTATTGTAGTTGATATGTTACCCGAGAGTGACAGCCGGGTGAAACAGATGTATCAAACGATTGGATATCAAAGATTTATATCCGAACTGAATTCAGGCTATGATCCACAGGTAAAGCGGAATGTTCTTCAGCTACACACTGGACTAACCGCTGATGGGATCCCGGCTTACAGCGAGATCGGTTTATTTGCCGGTATAGAAAATACAGATTGGAGCTGGTCAGCTCTTTTTGCTGATTTTGACAATGACAAGTTTTCTGACCTTTTGATAACCAATGGGTTGCCCCGTAATCCTGCGGACAGTGACTTTTCTGAAATAAAAATGAACCTTTTGAGAGGATCTTCTTTTGATCGATCAACCAAGGAACAGCTATTCCAAGAGTTGCTGAAACTTGAGGGCTCCCATGAACCAAATTACCTCTTCAGAAATAATGGAAATCTAACTTTTTCGGATGTCTCCAAGGATTGGGGATTCAGTGATCCGGGCTATTCTACAGGGGCGATTTATGTTGATCTTAATAATGATGGAAGCTTGGATATTGTCATCAACAATACAAATGAGGAGGCTTTTGTATATCGAAACAGGGCAGACACGACTGATGCAAATTATTTGCAAATCAAACTACAGGGACCGGGAAAAAATCTACAGGCCATTGGTTCAAAAGTAGTCGTCTACGCAGATGGATCCGAACTTCACCACCACTATTCTGTTTCGCGGGGATATCTGTCCTCAATGGCAACACCAATTCATTTTGGTTTAGGTGAGATATCAAAAGTAGATTCTGTTGTAGTGACATGGCCGGATCGTACAATGCAATCCATTATGAACATACCGGTGAATTCATTAACTGAGATTTCATATACCAATAGAAATTCATCAGTTCCAGATCAAAGAAGAACAGTTTCCGACCCAAAGATTTTTCAAGATGTTACTGAAAAGAAAGGTGTCAACTTTGAGCATCTTGAAGAAGATTTTATTGATTTCAGGATTCAGCCTCTTCTTCCTCACAAATTTTCAAAGCTCGGCCCCGGACTTGCTGTTGCGGATGTAAATCAAGATGGTCTTGAAGATTTCTTTGTAGGTGGTGCTTTCGAACAATCCGGAGAGATATTTATTCAAAAAATGGATGGTACGTTTAGCTCAAAAGAGTTGGATGGCGGGAACAATTATGAGAAGGATATGGGGGCACTTTTCGTGGATCTCAATGGCGATAGTTTTAAAGATCTCTATGTATCAAGTGGGGGAAGTGAATTTCGAACCGGGTCAGAATACTACCAGGACCGGGTATACTTTGGTGATGGAGATGGTGGTTTTACACTTCAAAAAGATGTTCTCCCCCCGATCTATACCAGCTCATCGGTTGTTGCTGCGGCTGATTTCGACCGTGATGGAACACAAGACATTTTTGTTGGCGGAAGAATTTTACCGAACCAGTATCCCAACCCGCCCCAAAGTTATATCCTCACATATCAAGAGGGTCGATTTGTAAATATTACCGATGCCGTTGCTCCTCAAATGAAGGAAATTGGTCTGGTATCGGGTGCCACCTGGTCGGATTTTAATAATGACAAATGGCCGGATCTAATCGTAACAGGAGAATGGATGCCTATTACTGTATTTGAAAATCGAGAGGGAAGATTAGAAAATGTAACGGATGAATTAGGCTTGTCCGAAACTGTAGGTTGGTGGAATAGTATCATAGCAGGAGATTTCAATCAAGATGGGTATATAGATTATGTGGCCGGGAATCTGGGCCTTAATTCAACTGTTCAAAATACTGAAAACGGAAATGTTCAGATAACATTTGGTGACTTTAACAGAGACGGTTTAACCGATCCGGTCATATCACAAATGTTGAATGGAATTCGAAAACCTGTTCATCTAAGAGACGATATGTTGATGCAGATGCCAGTGCTGGAGAGTAGATATCCAACATATAAATCATATGGTGAAGCTGCACTGTCGGATGTACTCTCTAGCGAGCACCTTGCCAGTGATAAGAACTATACAGTGGACACCTTTGAAACCACTGTTTTTATAAATGAAGAGGGTGAAAGTTTTCGAGTTGAAACGTTACCTGCAGAAGCTCAGTTTGCTCCCGTTTTTGGGCTCCAGGCGGGAGATTTTGATGCTGATGGATTTCCAGACATTCTTATGACGGGTAATTCATTTTCAACAGAAACATTTACAGGTTGGTACGATGCCTTTAGCGGCCTGTTCTTAAAGGGTAACGGAGACGGCAATTTTGAAGCAGTCCCCTTCTCCAAAAGCGGATTCTATTTTCCCGGTGACGCCAAATCTCTGGCAAGTTTAACAGGTGTTAATGATGAAAAACTGATTCTTGCTGCCAGAAATAACGGGAAACTTGAAATTTTTGAAGCGAACCAAAGCAAAGAACAAATTGCGTTGCGTTTACAACCCGATGACAGAACTGTAGAAATAAAGTATATCAATGGACGTGTTGAAAAACGAGAATTCTACGAAGGAGGAGGGTTTTTGTCACAAAAAAGCAGAATATTATTTGTAGGTAAAAACGTGGAGCAACTAACGATTTGCAATGAATCAGGGAACTGCAGGACCAGAACCCCATGACTGAAATATTTTCCACCATTACAAACATAATTTGATTGATATGAATAAAACTACCCTTGTTGTCCAAAAAGTAATCACAGTAATAATCATTGTTTTAATAGCAGTTGGTTGCGGTAACTCCGAAAGCACGAATACCGCTAACGACAATTCTGCCGAGATTGAACCTGTTCGGGTTATGTCATTCAATATCCGTTATGATAATCCGGATGATGGCCCTGATGCGTGGCCGAACAGGAAGGAATTTGTAGCAAGTACAATCCTGTTTCACAAATCAGATATTGTTGGAATCCAGGAAGGGTTAATTCACCAACTCAATGAATTGGATGGTTTTTTAGATGGATTTGAAAGAGTGGGTGTGGGTCGAAATGATGGTGAAGAGGCAGGGGAATTTAGTGCAATATATTACAGGTCTGATCGATTCGACCCCATCGAAACAGGAGACTTTTGGCTATCCCAAACCCCGGATGTGCCCGGCAGCCTGCATTGGGATGCAGATCAGACGCGAATTGTCAGTTGGGCTTACTTTAGAGATCGATTAAACAATGAAAACTTTTATGCATTCAATACCCATTTCGATCACAGGGGAGTTGAAGCCCGGATAAACAGTGCAAAATTGATTGTAGAAAAAATTGAGCAAATTGCCGGTGGCGAGCCAGTCGTATTGACCGGTGATTTTAATACAACTGATGACCGGGAACCCTATAAAATTATTACTGCTACCGAGAGAGAGGGGTCGGACTTGGTACTCTATGATGGATTTTACCATTCTGAAAACGGTCATCACGGGCCAAACTCTACCTCGAATGGATTTGAAGCGATCCGGCCGGATCGCCGAATCGACTACATCTTTGTAAATGATGGCTTTCAAGTAATGTATCACGGTGCGCTTGCAGATGTTCGCGACGGACATTTTCCATCCGATCACCTTCCCGTTCTTGCAGAAATTGTTCTCACTCAGCCTTAATCCCAAGAAAAACTCTACCAATCATGAAAAAAGAAATGAATCGACGTCAGTTTTTACACTCATCAGCAACATTCACAACCGGCCTTGGACTCTCATCAGTCATTTCCGGTCTCAATCAAGCAAATAAATCATATCACTCTCACGAAGAAGGATACGTTTCGCTTTTTGACGGTGAATCCCTGGATGGCTGGCATAAAAACGGTGCGCGGTGGACCGTGCGGGATGGAATGATTATCTCTGAACAGGAACCGCCGGGATCAGGAAATGGTGGAATATTACTGACCGATAAAATGTACAGTGACTTTGAGCTGATGATTGATGTAAAACCGGGCTGGGGTTGTGATTCGGGAGTATTTTTGAGATCTCAGCCAAATGGTGAGTCCTATCAGGTGTATGTCGACTACCACAGTGAACCGAATAATGGCGGAATTGTAGGATTTATCTATGGACAAAGCACCGGTGGATGGCGTACCGAGCCGTTTCGATACGATGGGGTTTTTGAGGGGGATGAATTAGTAGATTTGGAAATGAGACCGTTTACACCTTATGAGGACTACGAGGAGAATCCATTACGGTATGCTTGTACACCTGAAGAATGGAGGTCAGCATGGAAATTAAATGATTTCAATACACTTAAAATCCGCTGTGAAGGCAAATATCCAATCATAACAACATGGATAAATGGGACGAAGATCTGCAAGTTCGATGCTGCCGGCAGTAAAAATCCAAATTTTGATAAAGAACAGATGTATCAAACCGTGGGGGATGAGGGACATATTGCTCTCCAGGTACATGGAACAGATACATGGTGGGGTGATGAAGTACTCTGGAAAAATATTCGAGTCAAAGAACTTTAAGGGCTCTGAATAACAGATTAGAAATCGTTATCAATTGAAAAATAATTAGAAAAGCAGATGGAAAATACGAGTAATGAGATTCTAAATTATATAAATGGAACCTGGAAGCAACCCGGATCAGGAAATGACTTGCCTGTGATGAATCCTGCCAGCATGGAGCAGATCGCAACGGTCCATATGTCCGGCAAAAGTGATGTAAAGGAGGCTGTGGAAATTGCCGATCAGGCTTTTTACGATTGGCGACGTACACCCGTAACCAATAGAATACAATACCTTTTTCACTTCAAGAATTTGTTAGAAGATCATATCGATGATCTTGCAAAAATTATTACGAATGAGTGTGGTAAGACATTCAAAGAAAGTGTCGGAGAGATTCGCAGGGGTATAGAAAATGTGGAAAACGCTTGCGGAATGCCAACTTTGATGCAGGGATATAATAATGAGGATATTGCCACCGGAATTGACGAACATATGATTCGCCAGCCGCTGGGAGTGGTTGCGGCAATTACACCTTTTAATTTCCCGGCCATGATCCCCCTTTGGTTTCTCCCCTATGCTATAGCTTGCGGAAACTGTTTCATTCTTAAACCAAGCGAAAAGGTGCCCATGTCGGCAAAATATATTTTTGAACTGCTTGATAGGCTGAACCTGCCTGAAGGAGTAGTTCAGCTTGTGAACGGTGATAAAGAAGCCGTTGACGAATTACTGGAAAACTCAGCCGTCAAAGCGATCAGTTTTGTTGGATCATCGGCCGTAGCAAGGCATATATATAGTAAAGGGACTGCTCATGGGAAGCGGGTACAGGCACAGGGGGGTGCCAAGAATATGGTGGTTGTTCTGCCGGATGCTGAAATCAATATGACGACTCGGATTGTGGGTGATTCAGCTTTTGGCTGTGCAGGTCAGCGCTGTCTTGCGAACTCACTTGCAGTAACCGTGGGTAAAGCCCGTAAACCCTTTACAGAGGCGATTGCAGAAAAAGCCGCCAATTTAAAAGTTGGTTATGGATTGGAAGAAGAGACAGAAATGGGACCCGTTATCTCTCCGGATAGTCGGGAGCGGATTGAACGTTTTGTAGAAACCGGGAAGAATGAAGGTGGAAGAGTTCTTGTAGATGGACGCGGCAAAACCGTAGAAAAATTCAAAAATGGAAATTGGAGTTACCCAACAATCATTGATAATGTTTCACCTGGTAGTTCTTTAGCAAAAACGGAGGTCTTTGGACCTCTCTTTGGATTGATGCATGTGGATACGATTGACGATGCAATTGCTCTGATAAACACCCAGTCGTATGGAAATATGGCGTGTTTATTTACCAGCAGTGGTGCATCTGCAAGGCAATTCAGGTATGAAGCTACGGCCGGTAATATCGGTATTAATATTGGTGTTGCCGCACCTATGGCATACTACCCGTTCAGCGGATGGAAAGAGAGCTTTTTTGGCGATCTGCATGCACAGGGAAGTCATGCTGTTGAGTTTTATACTCAGACAAAAGTAGTTGTAGAACGATGGATTCGGGATTGGGATCGCGTATTTTAAACTCTACAAGAATTATGATTCTGTTCAATCGATTTAAGATTTCGCCCCTACTACTGACTATACTCCTAATCCTGCCCGGGCATCTGCATGGGCAGGAAAATGGAGAACTAAAAGCCAACCTGATTGCCCATCGGGGAGGGGTTGTGGATGAACATCGAGCCGAAAACTCTGCTTCTGCCATCAAAGAGGCCATAAAACGAGGGTACAGGATGCTGGAAGTAGACCTCAGGAAGTCTCGCGACGGGAGAATTGTCGTACATCATGACCCAACATTCGAAAGTGATTATGGTTATTCAGGAGCTGTTGCAGAGATGGACTGGAGCGAGATCAAAGAATTGAGATCAAAAAAGGATGGTCACCGGCCCCTGCTGTTTGAGGAAGTGGCAAAACTGGCTGAAGGCCAAGTGGGATTGATGCTTGACGTAAAAGGAAACGATTACGGCAAAGATTATTATCAAAAAATTGAACAGATATTGGTTCGTTTTAATCTCCTCTTAGATACATTCATATTAAGCGGGTCGGAGGCTCAGTCCTATTTTAAAAATAAAGCATCACTCTCGGCCGGTTTTGATAAATTGATAGAGCAAAGCAAAAAGGGAGTGGATGTAAAAAATCTGTATCACCTCTTTGAGTTGGGAAGCAACCTGGATCATGCGATGATA
Organism: Rhodohalobacter sulfatireducens; assembly: GCF_022012475.1. GTDB lineage: Bacteria > Bacteroidota > Rhodothermia > Balneolales > Balneolaceae > Rhodohalobacter > Rhodohalobacter sulfatireducens. Next base: position 58,593 of record NZ_JAKLWS010000026.1, on the reverse strand, counting down.
GAAAAGGCAAATGAACTTGGTGTAACAGTTGTAGCTGCCATCAATGTTTTCAGGTATAGGCAAGCTGATGAGGATGTTTGGGATGCCGCTCGTGATGACATAGAGCGGCTCATGGATTTGGGGATAAGTTATTTCCAGGTAGATTCTTTTTACGAGCCTTTATTTTATTCAAAATGACTTCGAAAGCACAATTAATTTAATTCGCTAAAATCAACCAAAAAACAAATAGATCCTTTTACATATGGTCAGGACTTTATTATTAATTGCCGTATTACTCAGTGTGAGTGTAACTGCCTATTCGCAACCTGCGCTGAAAACTGAAAATGTGATTTTAATTTCTCTGGATGGATTACGCTGGCAGGAACTCTTTTCCGGAATCGATGAAAAACTGATGATGCATGAGGATTATGTAGAAAATGGCGATGATCTTCGAGATCGATTTTGGGATGATGACCCAGCTGTACGAAGAGAAAAATTGATGCCGTTTTTTTGGAATACCATCGCTGAAGAAGGTCAGTTGTATGGCAATCAAGATCTTGGAAGCCGGGTGCTGGTAACCAATGGATTGGATTTTTCATACCCTGGATATAATGAAATTCTGACCGGTTTCGCGGATGAGAGAATAGACAGTAATGATAAAATCTGGAATCCTAACAGAACCGTTCTGGAGTTTGTAAACAATCAACCCATGTACAATGGCAAAGTTGCTGCTTTCGGATCCTGGGATGTCTTTCCGTATATCATTAATGCAAAGCGAAGCGGGATACCTGTAAATGCGGGTTTTGAACCCGTTGAAGGGGAAAATCTAACGGATCGAGAACGATTTCTGAACGAACTCATTCATGAAATTCCAAGCCCGTGGGGATCTGTTCGGCTCGATGCCTTTACCCACCATTATGCCTTGGAAACTTTGAAAAAGAACGCTCCAAGACTGCTTTATATAGCCTATGGTGAGACAGATGACTTTGCGCACAACGGGAATTACGAGGCTTACATAAAATCGACATTACAAACGGACAAATTTATTTCTGATCTGTGGGAATTTGTACAAAACCATGAATCCTACCGGGATAAGACAACGTTTATTATCACAACAGATCATGGGCGGGGAACTGAGCCACTGGATACCTGGCAGCATCATGGAACAGATATTGAAGGTGCGGATGAAATTTGGATAGCTGCTATCGGTCCGGATACGCCGGAGCTTGGAGAAGTCAGAAATTCTGAAACTATTTACCAAACTCAAATTGCTAAAACAGTTGCACATTTATTAGGCCTGGATTACCGGAATCAGAGGCCTGTGGGTGATGTAATTGAAACCATCACGCAGTAAATAAATTACAGGGTATCTTCCATCTCAATTGTCTTCTTGATGAGATAACAATTCAAGACTCATTATTGAGTCCGGAATTGAAACATCCGTAGCTGGTTGTTTATAAACATAAGATCCATTGATAGTGGTCATCCCGGGTATCTTTTTGATATTCGGGATTTTTTTCTGAACGTTGGGGATGTAAGTTAAAACATAATCTATAACGTAAAGACTATAAAAATGAACCGACTTTCCTTTCTTCAAAAAGCTGCATCTGGTTTGTTTGGTATCGGCTGGATATCACAATTGGGAAAACAAACTCAAAGTGACGAATGGATAGCCGCCGGTCATGAATCGTTTACGGTCAGTGGAAATCACGTCACATTTTATGTTGATGATATTAAACGTCCTGTAAAAGTTATTTTTGCGAGTGATACCCATCTGTGGAGAGATGATGAAAGGGGGGATCCTTACCGAAAATATAGCGATAGAATGGCGAAAGCGTACAACGAAACGACCCACTTCGAAACCGGGGAGCTGACAAATCCCGAGGAGTGTTTTGAGAATATTATTACATACACTCAAGATGTAGAAGCGGACCTGTTAGCCCTGCCTGGAGACCTGGTAAGCTGGCCTTCGGAAGCTGCGATTGAATGGGCCTATGACAAACTGGAGAAGTCTGGGGTATCTTATATCTATACGGCAGGAAATCACGACTGGCACTATGAAGGGATGGAAGGCAGCTTGGAAGATCTGCGCAGTGAGTGGATTGAAAGAAGGCTGCTGCCGCTGTATCAAGGGAAAAACCCAATGATGGCATCCTATGAAATTGGAGGGATTCGCTTCCTTACGATCGATGATTCTACCTACCAGATTTCAGATGAGCAACTTGCTTTTTACAGAGATCAAACTGAAGATGGTACACCCACTGTACTTATGATGCATATCCCGCTGTATGTACCGGGCCGATCCGTCGGTTACGGTGTTGGTCATCCGGAGTGGGGCGCTGCAACCGACCGAAATTACGAACTTGAACGTCGACCCAGGTGGCCGGAGAGCGGGCATACTCAGACTACAATGGATTTTCATGAGGAGGTTTTTAATACCCCCAATCTTTTGGGTGTTTTTGCCGGGCACATTCATCGCTCCACGATGGAAAGTATCAACGGCATTCCACAATTTGTATCAGACGACAATGCAAGCGGCGGCTATATGGAGATCGATTTCAAGCCTGCAGATTCAACAAATTGATCGAGTTAAAGTGGAAAAAAACGAAATTAGACTATTGTTTTGTCAAGGATCAACTGTCGGTGAGTCATCGGATGAGTAAACTCTGAAAACAGTGCAAGAATTCAAAAGTACCTGTTTTTTTCGAAATAACTCACCCGATGACTGTAATCCAGTTACTACACATTTCAGTTGACATGACAATTGCAGAATCTTTTGGATTTAATACTGTTGTAGAATAACATAAGAAAGGATCATCTTGAACGTCAGGTACTTCAAAAATTATGAAGAATTAAGCAGGTATGGTGCAGATCTGCTCAAGAGTTCTTTACATGGTTTGGGTGAACCGGTTCTTTGTGCTGCATCCGGACATTCGCCGAGCTTACTCTATCACTATTTTGTTGAATCGATCAGGGGTGACGAGGACTATGTTCAAAAGTTAAAAATTCTTGCGTTGGACGAGTGGCTCGGACTATCCAAAGGAGATCCGAACAGCTGTGAATCATACCTAAAAAAATTCTTGGTGGATCCCCTGAAAGTAGAAGATAGCAGGTTTCTAAGATTTGATTCCGATCCCAAAAACCCGGAGGCTGAATGCCAACGGATGAAAAACATTGTAGATGATCTTTTGCCACTGGATCTTACAGTGTTGGGCATTGGCAAAAATGGGCATATTGGGTTTAATGAACCATCAACCTCGCTTTCACCGTTTTGTCATGTTACTGAATTAAGCAGAGAATCGATGCAGCATTCAATGGCACAGGAGATGGATGAAATTCCAAAATATGGGATCACATTGGGGATGAGTGAAATTCTAAATTCAAAAAAGATCCTGCTTTTGGTAACAGGAAAAGGAAAGAAAGACGTGATTCGGGAGCTTCTTGACGGAAAAATCACATCCAAAAATCCTTCCACATTTCTACTGCTTAAGAATCAGACAGAATTTTTAATAGATGAAGAGAGTTTGGCGGGTTAGGTATTTGAGTTGAAAAAGTGGGGAATTGGCAACGATATTAAGTTTCACTTGTCGCATCCATTATAGCATAATTGGGAAAAGCGTATGTTCTAAGGATGCGTGTTCTATACTCTTCATGTTTTTGCGAAATGGATGTGTTGGATAAACCCATCAAGTAAGCGGAAAATAAACCGGCAAAATAACTCTTTAAATATTAATTTATTTGTTCGATATTCTATTGTTATTCAGCTATTTATAAATACTATTGAACCGGAAAATAAACCGGCAATATAAACAGAAATATTTTGGATACTTTTGATCATCCCCGACATATGTAGCCCATGTTTCCAAGAGAAAGCAGTTCACTGGTAGATCTTGTGATGGAGGTATATAGAAAATCTGCCTCACTGGATGGTTTGCTTCACCCAATTACGCAGAAAGAAGTCACTCGTTTACTCCGTCATATTAATAGCTACTATTCCAACCGAATTGAGGGTGAGCATACTACACCGGCAGATATCGAGAAGGCTGTAAAAAAAGAGTACAGCAAAGATGAAGATAGAAAGCGATTGCAACTACTAAGTGTTGCTCACATTGAAGTACAAGCGTTGATTGATGAATGGTTGGCGAAAGAGCCTGATATTAATGTCTGCTCTAAAGATTTTTTATGCAGTATACACCGTGAATTCTATGCACGGGTACCCGAGAGCTTTTTAAATATATACGATCCGGAATCTGGGGCAACGATTCAAATGGTACCCGGAGAATTGAGGAATCGACTGGTAACGATTGGTGACCATGTCCCGCCAACCCCTGATTCTGTTGAACGATTTATAAGTCGTTTTGAGGAAGTATATACTCCCGATAATTTACTGGGTCATAAAAAGCTAATAACTGCCGCTGCAAGTCATCATCGACTCGCCTGGATCCATCCATTCCTGGATGGCAATGGCAGAGTAAACCGGCTATTTAGTTATGCTTATATGAAGAAAGTGAAATTAGATTCTCTCGGTTTATGGACCATTTCCCGGGGGCTGGCCAGGCGTTCGGATGATTACATAAATTATTTAGCGGTGGCTGATGCAAATCGGAAAGGAGATTACGACGGACGAGGAAATTTATCCCAAAAGGGTCTAACCAGATTTTGTAAATATTTCTTTGAGGTAGCAGAAGATCAAATCTCATTTATGATTGAGTTGCTTCAACTTGAAAATTTACGGGAGCGAATCATTGGGTATGTGAATCTACGATCCCAAAATATGATTCCTGATGATGGGACATTAAGAGAGGAGGCGAAGTATGTATTAGCTGAAATCATGACGCGGGGAGAAGTTGCAAGAGGAGAAGTGAAACGAATTTCCGGATTAGGAGAGCGTACGGCAAGGGATCTTACGAGTCAGCTTGTAAGAGAAGAGCTAATCACATCAGAAAGTCATCGCAGCCCACTGCGGTTCAATATTCCCGGGAAGGTAGTTGGGTATTATTTTCCGAAATTGTATCCGGAAGGGTCTATTTAAGACAATAATATACATACTGAAATTAGATGCTTAACGTACCAATTCAACATTTACCAAAGTAACCCCGCCCGGACTTGAACCGGGATTTAAAGCTTAGGAGGCTTTCGTTCTATCCGGTTGAACTACAGGGTTAATATGAGAAATTAATTATCAATAAGTTATGGTAGTTAAGTTTTGAAATTCTACACATATAACAGATAATTCTACTCAGGGCAAGTTCCCCAAACAGGTTTGTTTTCTTCGGTGAGGGCAGAATTTGTTGAAAACTCATCGGGTTCTGTTTGAATAAATTGAACGCACCAAGATGAAATATTTTGGTTAAATTCGTACGCATCAAAAAACATATTTTCCATTTCGATTACAGAACTCACATCCCAACTTTCTATCGGTTGGTTAAAGGCTGTAGATTGGAACATATAACTCATGTTTTCTACTTTACTAACTATCCAATCTCCAATTTGTTGGTTGAAATTGCTCTCATTAAACATACCCCCCATATCTGTGACATTATTGACATCCCACTGGCTTATATCTTGATTAAATCCGGAAACAGCAAACATAGACCTCATATTTGTCACATTACTGACATTCCAATTGCCTATTGGGTAATTAAAGGGTGTAAGGGTAAACATACCACTCATATCAACTACATTGCCCACATCCCAACCACTTATATCCTGATTAAAATGAGAATCGTGGAACATAGAACTCATATCAGTAACGTTACTGACGTCCCATTCGCCAATAGGTTGATCAAATTTTGATCGGTAGAACATTGAATTCATATCTGTTACACTACTCACATCCCAACTGGAAATAGGTTGGTTGAAATTGTTTGGCTCTTCAAAAGTTCCATTAAATAGCTCACTCATATCTGTAACCATAGAGGTACAAACTTTTGTCAAATCTGCCCCTGATTGTACTTTACTCCTAAAAAGTTCATTATCCACGGACTCAAACTCTGTAGCATTAACTATTCCCATATCACCAGGAGAAGTGCCGGGACACTTAATAGTTACATTGTTAGAATCTAAAAAGAATTGATTTTTAGGGGTCGAGGAATCAGTCCCACAAGAAAGTGTAATAACACCAACAAATAAAAAGAGTAGTGAAGTGTTTATAATTCTCATAGCTAATGTTAGTAATGATTTTTTAATTAAACTCAGATTTAGAAACCGATAAATAAATGCAAAGGGCAATATACTTTTTTGAATGTAATGATTGAACGAAATTTAAATCATAAATCACAATCTTAATCGCTCTAATTTACCAACCGAAATGTTATCCCTATGACTACAAATACGAAGAGATTTACCTCGGACGTGGAGTGATGACTCCAAAGTCCAATAAAGATCCCTTTCCATTTTAAAACTCTTACGGACTACCAACTAAGGAAAGAAATAGAAAAAGTCAGGATTTGAAGTGTTACTGTTTATAAGAGGTTACTTCAATCAATTTTTTTTACAAAGTAAGGAAAATACTCAAAAACAAACGTATAAAATTCAAATGTCCAAAATGAAGGGAGAATGAACATACATTTAAGTGGGTAGGATTTTGGGATAAAAGACCCTATAAATCTACAGTAAGTCCTCATAAATACTCTTAAATGAAGATGATTTTTGTAATCATTCAGTTATCAACAACCTTTATATTAATAAGATAAGTGGATTTTCTAATCAAATAGTAATCAATAATTAAAACATTAAAATCAAAAATTATCAATTACTTATCATATATCCACGCAGAACCGGTTAAACTACAGAGTTACAGAACTATGAAATAATTCATTAATGAGCCGGAGATCGGATTTTCCCAATCCCGAAAGCGTTCAGGGTCGAGGGAACCGACGACCTAATCTTTATCCTGACTTGAAAAGAGCCAATGATCGGATTCGAACCGACGACCTACGCTTTACGAGAGCGTTGCTCTACCAACTGAGCTACATTGGCTTGTATATGTATTTCACTACCACTTGTCTCCGAAGCTTCAGCGCAGGAGGGCTGAGCTACATTGGCTTAAGGCTCTTTTCGCCCGGTACTCTACCCCCTGTCCTCCGTAGTTTTAACGAAGGAGGGTTGAGCTACCTCGGCTTAGTGCATCAAAAAATAAAATAACTTCCAACCATAGGAATTGTCCACCGAAATTTTATGCAGGTGGGCTCCGGCTTCTAAAGAGTCATAAAGTTAGGCACTTTTCAGGTGAGATTAAACTATTTCAATCTGAATTTTTTCCTGTTCTGAAGCACATCAGTCCAAAACATTTTTTTTTGAAATCAGAAGACGTAGAGTCTGTCTCAGGCTTTCAGCCTGTTTGCAGGATTCCACAAATAGACTTGAGGCGTTGCCCCAAGCTACGTTGTAACAGGCTTTCAGCCTGAAACATCACAGCCCGGGGCCTCGCCCTGGGTGGAAGAACCAATTCCTGCAGGCAGGCTGCACCAAAGGTATCCCTGGGAAAAGCCTGAGACAGTTCCCGGTTTGTTCAAGTAGGGGTTGAATTTAGAAAATTACGCCAAATCTGACCATACACTCGAAAAACAAAGATTCTTTCCAACTTTAGAAACGTTTTGGACAGCTATGGTTCTGAAGTCAGATTTTCTATGAACCCTTCCATAGTTGACGTTGTTGGGATGGCATGTCAAAACCAACAATCGATATTCTTTGGTTCAAGCGTGATTTGAGATTGGCCGATCACCTCCCCCTCAGAAAAGCGTGTGAAAGCGATCGCCCAGTGCTGCTGCTCTACCTGTATGAACCCTCTTTGATTGAAGATCCTCATTACGATGGGAGGCATTGGCGGTTCGTTTGGCAGTCGTTGATGGAGATGAAAGAATCTCTTCAAAAGAGAGGCCATAACCTTTATGTCCTTTTGAAAGAAGCAGGTCAAGCATTTCAGAAACTGAACGAGTACTTCATTATTGAAACGGTCTATAGCCACGAAGAGACGGGAATCGAATTGACCTTTGAACGGGATAAATGGGTCTCGAGTCTGTTTGATGAACTGAATATCGACTGGGATGAATCACCCACGAATGCTGTAGAGCGAGGCTTGATGCATCGCGATGGTTGGCGAAAGAAGTGGAATGAAAAAATGTATGCGGAACTGGAAGATCCTGATTTGTCTATATTGAAATCCGTGACGATAGAGGAACATCTGCTCGGTGATTTCAATCAAATCATTCCTGATCGATTTAAAGAGCCTGATGACCAATTCCAAACAGGTGGAGAATCAAAAGCGTGGAAGCATTTGGAGAGTTTCATTTATGAAAGGTGTGCAGTTTACAATGATTCGATCTCGGCACCGGGTCCTGCGAGAACGGGATGCAGCCGGTTGTCGCCATACGTAACGTGGGGAAATCTGAGTATCCGGCAGATCATTCACTATCTTGATCAGCATTATGATGATGCTCCCAGCAAACGTGGGGTGATGAGTTTTAAATCGCGACTAAAATGGCACTGCCATTTTATCCAGAAGTTTGAGTCGGAGCCACGAATTGAGTTTGAGAATATGAATCGCGGGTATGATGATATCCGAACTGAGTGGGATGAAGAAAAATTCCAGGCCTGGAAAGAGGGCAGAACCGGTTTTCCAATGGTGGATGCCTGCATGCGAAGCGTAATTGCAACCGGGTACCTGAATTTCCGAATGCGTGCAATGCTGGTTTCATTTTTGACCCATCATCTCTGGCTCGACTGGCCGAAAGGATCGCTGCATTTGGCCAAGCAGTTCCTGGATTTTGAGCCTGGCATTCACTACTCCCAGTTCCAGATGCAGGCCGGAACGATGGGTGTAAATACCATCCGAATTTACAACCCGATTAAGCAGGGATATGATCATGACCCCGAAGGGGATTTTATTCGTGAATGGATCCCTGAACTGAAAGATGTTCCCACCGAACTGATTCACGAACCATGGAAGATGAGCAAGATGGAACAGGAGATGTACAACTTTAAGATCGGGTCAGACTACCCGGAGCCGATTGTTTCGGATGTAAAGGCATCATATCATCGTGCCAGTAAGATTCTATGGAGAAAAAAAGGGAGTAAAGAGGTGAAAAAGGAGAATCAATGGATATTGAAGAAGCATGTGAAGAATAGGAGATAGAGAAGTTTTTTTGAAGTGTGATTTTAACTATAGATTTTTTTTAAAATTATATCAGAAAATCCCCTCCAGAGTAAGTGGGGATTCAGGGGTGGTTGAAAAGACGTTCAGTTACTGTTTAATAATTTTAAATATTGAGCAACAAATGACAACCACCCCCAGCCCCTCCTTAAAAAAGAGGGGAGATTTTACTTCGATTTCTTATTACTGATTCTCACCGTGTATAAAAAAACATAGAACATGTCTAAAAAAAATCTTCCAACTAAAATATGTCCTGTCTGCAATCGTCCGTTCAGATGGAGAAAGAAATGGGAACGCGATTGGAAGAACGTTAAATATTGCAGCGAGCGTTGCCGCAGAAATAAAAAGTGAAATAATAGGTTCATATATTCTCATTCGTTCAATAAATCTACTATTTTTCTGATATGAGAATTCAACTGATTTTAACTGTTTTGATGTCGTTGTTCCTTGCCCGGTCGTCCGCGTCGCAAGAGCTGGAGCGATACGTTTTTCAATCCTACCACATGGGTACGCAGTTCAATATTGTACTCTATGATGAAGCGGGTAAAGACTCCACAACAAAAAAAGCCGCTGATGATGCATTTGCTCGGATCGAACAGTTGAACCAAATCATGAGTGATTATGAGGAAGACAGTGAACTCAATCGGCTATCCCGGACTTCAGGATCCGGTGAGGCAGTACAAGTAAGTGATGACTTGTTTGCAGTGCTCAAAGAATCGATTCGGATGGCGGATTTGAGTGATGGTCTGTTTGATATCACCATCGGCCCGATGAGTCGTTTTTGGCGTGTCGTAAGAATGTCGCCCGATCCGCAACTTCCTACGGATCAGGAGTTATCAGAGTTTGAGGAGCAAGTTGGATATGAGCATATCAGGTTGAATGAGGAGGATCAAACCGTGGAACTTCTAAAGCCGAATATGCAGCTCGATTTAGGCGGCATCGCAAAAGGATATGCTGCTGAAGAGGCGTTGAAAGTATTGAACAGTTTTGGAATAGAACGGGCATTGATCGATGCCGGCGGTGATGTTACGCTTGGAGATTCACCTCCCGGACGGGATTCCTGGAATGTAGCCGTACCTAAAAATTGGGAGGAAGGAGAAACGAATTTTGTCACACTAAACACAGCCAACCGAACAGTTACCACATCGGGGGACCTGTTCCAGTTTGTAGAAATCGACGGCGAGCGGTATTCCCATATTCTCAATCCAATGACGGGGTTGGGAGCAACAAATCAAATACAAGCTACTGTCATTGCAGTGCAGGGAATGGAGGCGGATGCATTGTCATCCATATTAACCTTGATGAGTCCGGAAGAGGGAATCACATTAATAAACGGAATGAATCAAACTGAAGCGATCCTTTTTGTGAATGAGGGAGAGGCCATTCGTGAATTTTATTCAGAAGGTGCAAGGCATTTTCTGGATTAATTTTTAAAACCACTCTACTAAATTCTGTTCACCTACAATCAATTGGTACATTTCCTGGGTATCAATACTTAGCTTGAATTCAAGATCAGGGTAAAAAATTGGTGTAAAAAATCCCCTCCTTTTGCAAGAGCCTGTCCCAAACCGTCGGGAACGAGATTTAGGTGTGGTTGCCATTAGGCATCCCGATAGAAAACAGAATTCTGTTCAAATTTCAGAATCAAAGTTCTTTTCTACCTCCCCTAGCCCCTCCTAATCATAAGAGGGGATATCTTTTTCAACATTTTATTCTCGAATTCAGGTTTTTTAGCAAAATAACTGTTACAGATGTAGCTACATATTGTACCTTTTGAAAATATTTGTAGATTATTTGAGATCAAATATTTCAATCCACTTACCTTTTCCAATATGAAATTTCTTCTCTCTGTTTTATCCGTCATTATTTTTTCACTGAACTCATTTGCACAGGATATCAATCAGCACCCTGTACAGTTATTAAGCGGCCCAATGGTCGGTCATACCACGTCATCGGAAGCCAATATCTGGATAGAAACCGACAAACCAGCTGAGGTAAAGATCCATTATTGGGTTGAATCCGGGTCGCGCCCGATTGAAAGAGGTGTTGCTAATGGCAGAACAAATGAAGATGAACCACACACCGGAGTTGTGGAATTGACAAATGTACCGTCCGGGGGAACTGTTCATTATGAATTGGAGATCGATGGCCGCCCCATCAGGCCTCAAACCATCCAATCGTTTACCCTGTTACCTGAAGAAGATTCCTTTGTTGATTTTAAAGTGGCTTTTGCTTCCTGTATGAATCCATCAAGAATACCTCTTCAACCAATTTGGACTCAAGTTGCTGTTTTCGATCCGGATGCTTTTTTCTTGATTGGTGACAATAACTATATGCCAAACAGTGCCGAGGAATATGAAACCTCTGAAAGTACGGTTAAGTATGCGATGGGCCGTTATCACCGATTTTTGCGAGATGTGCCGGGACTCAGAACGGTCCTGGCAACGACCCCCACGTACGGCATTTGGGATGACCATGATTATGGCCCGAATAACTCCGACCGGACGTTTGAGTGGAGAGAATTAAGCCTGGATCTGTTTAAAAAATACTGGCCAAATCCGGCGGCGGGTACATCAGATACACCGGGTATCTTTTATTCTTTTAAAATAGCAGATGTTGAGTTTTTTATGATGGATGACCGCTATCACCGCGATCCCAATAATGCACCCGACCGTAAAACTATGCTTGGCGAACAACAACTTGCCTGGCTTAAAGATCAACTACAAGCAAGTACCGCAACGTTTAAAGTAATAGTGAACGGCCATACGATGTCAATTGACAGGAAGGGATCCGGGGAGTACTGGGCAAATTTTGGAACTGAGCGTGAAGATTTTTTGAACTGGATGTTTTCTGAAAATATTGAAGGGGTCTTTTTCCTCTCTGGAGATTGGCATGTCGGTTCTCTGAGCCGGGTCGATTTTTCTGATGAGGGGTACCCGCTTTACGAGTTAATCAGCTCGAATGCGGGTGTCCATACCGTAGAGGCTGATGCCCATCAATATAGCAGAAACAGGGCGGTGACCGGACACAATAGAAATTTTGATGGTCCTATAGTCAATGACCTGGATGTATACAACTTCGGACTTTTGGAATTTTCAGGGGATGAAAATGATCGCTCAGTTGTGTTAAAGTTGATTGATCACCGGGGTGAAGTGCGTGTTGCTCATCTTCTCTCCCAAGAAGACCTTCGAAAGATGTAAACTGTTGTAGACCCGCGAAGTTTTTAACAACTTCGCGGATCAACCTTATCAAATCTCAAAATCGTCAGCCCTTACATAGGCATCAATCAAGGCAAGCTCCCCCTCTTCTCCATTCATAGATTTCCCGTGTTCCATACCCACGATGCCATCGAACTTTTTATTATAAAGATGTTTGAAGATGTTTCGGTAGTTGATTTCACCTGTATATGGTTCATTTCTGCCGGGGTTATCTCCCAACTGATAGTATGGGATTTCATCCCAGGCGGCATCAATATTAGGTATCAGGTTGCCCTCGGTGATTTGCTGATGGTAGATATCAAACAGAATTTTGCAGGACGGGCTGTCTACATGTTTACATATTCGATTCGCTTGAGAGATTTTGGTAAGAATCATCCCGGGGTGATTTCGAAGGGTGTTTAATGGTTCGAGGACCATCACCAATCCATGTGGTTCCAGGATTTCAGAAGCACGTTTTAAAGCATCGATAAGGTTCAGCTCCTGGTAATTCATATCAAGCCGCATGTCCACATGACCGGGAACGACCGTCATCCAAGTTGCACCTACACGTTGAGCTACTTCTACGGATTCACGAATCTCATCCAAAAATTGGTCCACATATTCAGGATCACCCGTACTCAGGCTTGGTTCATTCCAGTAGATTTGATGAGCCACAAATACGCCCATATCCATCCCGAGATCATCCAGTTTTTGGCCGATCTGCTCTTGGGTTCGCCGGTTTCTTCCCTTCATTCCATTATCTTCCAATCCCCTGAACCCAACATCACTCATAAATTGAAGTTGATCGATTAGGTCACTACCTGCATGATTTTCAAACATCCCGAAGTGTGGAGAATATTTCAGTTTGAAGTCATGCGTTTGGAGTAGGTCGGACTTATTGAGTGATTTAGCTTGTGATGGGGAAAACACAGAGCCTGTTGCAACAGCCGTACCGGCCAACAGTGAATTCTTCAGGAATTTTTTTCGATTCATGGATATAGAAATTTTAGGGGTTTAGAAAAAAAAGATCCGCGAAGATTCAGTAAATCTCGCGGATCTATACCTTTCATTTAAGAATAGAACTATCCTCTACTCACAGTTGATTCCTCTCCCAGTACACTGGTAATGCCGGGTTTTGGAACCGGGTAATTGCCATTTTCATCAGGCATTACAGGAGGTGGTGTATCCCAGGTCATATTGTCGGGCACCATTTTGTCTTGCGCGTTAATGGCTTGATCCCATGTAATCACTTGCCCTGAATATGTTGCCATGCGTCCCATAATGGCGGCAAGTGTGCTTTTAGCTCCATTTTCGGTGTCGCTTATCACATCACCATTCCGGATAGCAGCAAACAGCTTGTCGTGTTCTACCTGGTAAGGGTTTGGATCATTCATGCCATCATGATCGTAAAGAACCACTCCGTCGTGGTCTTTGATAAGAGCCTTATTGCTTGAATCTACTTCAAGGGTGCCATAAGTTCCCTGGAAATGCTCGGCAACTCTCGAGAATGTATCGGGTTGATGCCGGCACTGGCTGGCAATAACAGCTCCACTTGGGTAGGTATATTCTACAAAATGGTGGTCGTAAATCTGTCCGTGATCTTTTCCAGTACGAACTTCACGTCCGCCCATTCCTTGTGCGGAAATCGGGTATTCACCGATAAACCAGTTTGCGACGTCAATGTTATGAATGTGCTGTTCGAGGATATGGTCGCCACAAAGCCAATTAAAGTAGTACCAGTTTCTGTTTTGATATTCCAGTTCGGTCTGATCAGGTTGTCGTTCACGCACCCAAACACCGGCGCTGTTCCAATACACTTGTCCTGCCGTAATCTTTCCGATTCTATTGTCCTGAACGTGTTTCAAGGCTTCATGGTAATTGGTTTGATAATGCCTTTGGAGGCCCACTACCACGTTTAGGTTTTTCTGTTCCGCTTCGCGTCCGGCCTGCAATATTCTGCGTACACCATCTGCTGAGGTACCCAAAGGTTTTTCCATGAAAACGTGTTTGCCCTGGCGAACCGCTTCTTCAAAATGAGCGGGACGATATCCTGGAGTTGTAGCCAGGATCACAACATCGGCCAGTTCAATAGCATTTTTATATCCGTCAAAACCCACAAACTTGTGTTCTTCGGGCACATCAATTCTATCTCCATCGGGATGAGCCTGAGTGAGAGTATTATAGCAGTCATCAAGTCGGTCACGGAATAGATCAGCCAATGCAACAATTTTAACTCCTTCATCTGCATTAAGTGCCTGGTTTGCAGCGCCTGTACCTCGTCCACCACATCCTACAACAGCTACATTAATTACATCGTTAGCAGCTACATACGCACTTGAACTGACCGGTAGTGAACTCAGAAGAATACCACCTCCTGCCGCAAGTGACGTTTTTTTCATAAAATCTCTTCTTGTTATTGTTGATTTTAACTGATCTTTATTTTCCATGATTATCGGGTTTACATGTGTTATGGTTTAGTTTTGATATACTAATTATAATCTTGAATAGCTTCAATCCAGTATTCTTCCATCTCATCTACCGAACCGGGCTCATTGACCGGGCGTACAACACGAAGTCCCACAAATGGAGCATTTGTGTGCCACCACAGACTTTTTGGAAGCTGAGGATCTCTCATTTTCCACGACGGATCTGATCCTCGTCGCTGAAGGCAGCTTACGGCCTCGGCAGAATCCATCCAAGATCCGCCTCGTACAGCGCGAGGGTATAATTCAGTTGGTTTAAAGTAGGGATTATCTGCAGGATTATGTTCCAATGTGGAAGCATAATCTTCGTGATACTGATCGAATGTCCATTCGGCTACGTTTCCGAGCATATCATAAATACCCAGGGCGTTTGGCTCTTTAGCTCCGGGCTGATGATATTTCCGGTTGCTATTCCCTCGATACCAGGCATATTCATTCAGTTCAGCTTGATTTTTGATCGGCTCATAAGAATTTGAATTTGCGGCACGACATGCATATTCCCACTCGGCTTCCGTTGGCAGGCGATAAAAATCACCGGTTTTTACGGTCAGCCATTTTGTAAACATAAATGCGGAATAATGAGTCATACTCACAGCCGGGAAACCATTGGTTCCCATGCCGGCAGTGATATCGGAGTATGGAGGCGAAGGCAGAGAGATGATATCAGCGGGAATGTCGTTGTCTCTAAGTAAATCGAGTGCTTCTTCAGTAAGGGTTGGTGAAGAGACTGCGTCTGAATCAATATCAACTCCATACAAATTTTTATAGACCTGGGAGCGTATCTCTTCAAGCATCTCATTCCGGAACAGGTTGTATTCATCCCAGGTGATTTCGTATTTCCCAATCCAGAACGAATCCACTTTCACTTCATAGGTTCCGGAGTCTTGAAATGGACCCATACTGTATGTTCCACCCGGAACCAAGACCATTTCAATCTCTTCATCAGATCCGGGAATATCAGCAGAGTATTCAGAAATTTCCGTGCTGGATTCAGGTTCGCTTACTGATTGTTCTTGTTCGGTTGGCTGATCTGGTGTTGAAACAGTTTGAACTTCTGTTCCTTTACAGGAGAATAGAAAGAAAGGCAATACCATGTACAATAAAAGAATCGACAGGTTGGGCAATTTTCTTACAAACTTAAAAGACTTCATGATACCTTAAAATTAATGTTAAAAGGAGGTATCTTCGGTAAAAAAGATGTAGATACCTCTAATTTGTTAACTATACTTATAAAATAGCAGAGTGGAAAGAGAAATGTATCAGGTTTTTCCTGAATTTTTAAAGACTTATAAGTAGCTTCATTTCTCATTATAATAATAACTTATCCTAAAGAAATAGCGATAACTATTTGAATTAATCTATGTTAAAATATATAAATTACGTTGTTATCATTGTATTTGCCATAGCTGCTATTGTACAATATAATGATGTAGAGGCAGTCCGATGGATGTTGATCTACGGTGCTGCAACTGTATTATCTATTCTATTTGCTATGAAAAGATTGCACTGGACCACAGCTACGGCTCTTGCTATTATTTGTTTGATCTGGGCACTATTTATAACCCCGGAACTTACTTTAAGCGGATTTCGGCACATGTTTGATGAGGTTCGAATGATTCAAACAGGAGTCGAAGCAGCCCGTGAATTCTCAGGCTTGATATTAATTGCAGCTTGGATGTCAGTCCTGACCTACTCCATTCGTAAAGATAAAAAGTCGGTATAATCCTGAGGATTCGGGAAACCCCGAAGCACTGCTTCGGAACCCCAAAGGACCCTCAATTTAGAACTGCCAAAGTGCTCATAGAACATGGAAAACGGGAGATAACAGAATTGAAGGCAAGTAGGATGGTCGGGGTGATCTCGAGGATTTGGGAAACCCCGAAGCATGTCTTCGGGGCAAAAGAGGCAAGATGTTCAGTTCAACTTCTTTATAGAAAAAATCTCAATTAGGATAGAGAATGATGAATAAGTTTTTTGATATGGTCGGGATGACTGGATTTTCCCGAAGGGATCGCCATGCGAAAACCTGCGACCTGGTCGTACCGAATTCCGAACCGTCGGGGCTGCCGGACTGCGCACCATCCCGAATAAATTAAAATACAGAGTTGCTGAATGAATGCAGATCAGAAAAAATCTCAGGACTGAAAATCAGTTTCAACCACTTTCCTGATGCCTTCCCTGTATGGCGTGGGCTTTAAATTGAACTTTTGTTCAAACTTCTCGCTGTTGAAAATGTAATCGCGATCGTACTGGTACATCATCTCTATATTTTCTCTCATAATCGGCATAAAGAGTCCCATGAGCCGAACAATGAATGTTGAAACGGTTCTGTATTTCGGTTTCTGATTCATGGCTTCGGCTACTTCTTCAACCCATTCCTTTCCTGTATCTGGATTCGAAGCCGTTGGTAAGTGCCATGATTCCCCAAAAGCCCGGGGTGTATTACCTAAGAGGGCTGTGGCTTTGCCTGCATCCGGAGTATAGGTGAAGGAGTGTTTGAAAGAATCACCGCCCAACCAGTTTGCTGTTGATCCCTGGCTGAGTGGTTTAAAAACGGTTTCAATCAAGATCGAGAGCGGTTTCTCAAAACCGGGCCCATAAAAGTCGGCAGATCTGGCAACCAAAGCCTCAATTCGACCCTTTTCTGCAGCATCCCAAAGCATTTTTACAATTTCGGCTCGTACTTTGCCCTTTTCACTTGATGGATTAACCGGTGTTTCCTCCGTCATGGGATTCAGGTGATCGGGATCATAAAGGTAAACATTATCAAAGAAAACCAGCTTCGAGTTGTGTTCTTCACAGGCCTCAATTACGTTTTTCATGATAACGGGCCATGATCTTTTCCATACCTTTTTATCGTACTTTAAGCCAACAGTCAGATAGCAGATATCAGATCCCGAAACAGCTTTTTTTACAGCTTCTGAATCCATCAAATCTGCAGAATAGATTTCGTCAGATTCATTCACTTTCACCGGGTTTCGGCTGACAAGCCTGATGGAATGGGTGTATTGAGGAAGTGATTTTGCAAGTTCTGTGCCGATTGCACTGCCTGCTCCAAGAATTGTTTGCATGATTACGTAAGTATTTTAAGTCATTCTTTTATATAAGATATAAGTATGATCATGGAAAAAGAACCCAAATTGCGAAACAAATCTTTTCATCGAATCGTAACTTATTTAAATCCTTAATACACTCTTTTTGCTTATGAAAATGCATAATAAATTCAAGAAAACAATTGTACCCTTTCTATCGCTTGTTGCATTTACTTTACTTGTAATTCCATCTCAAATAGCAGCCCAACACAATGATATCTTTACAGGCCATGATGACTTAGATGCCGATATCACTGACCGTATGCTTCATGATGATGCCGAATATGCTATGACCACCCGCGAAGGGTCGGTAGACCTGATGCTGACCGATAACACCGTTGTGATTCAGTTTTCCGACCGTTTTCTTTCCGATTTGGACGATGAAATTCGCAGCGAAGCAGATGTAGATGAAGCATCAGTTCTGGCAGAAGTACTCACATCGATGATCAGCAGCGGAGTCAATACGCTACTAAATCATGCACTTGAAATACCGATTCGGGAGATCCGTGAGGTATATTACAAGGACGGGAAACTTCATATTATCGATTACGACGGAGAGGAGATTTTCGGGGAGCTCGAAATTGATGATGTGTACATCATGGAAGATTTCACCCGCCGTGATGCCCGGCGATTTGTTTCTCAAGCTGAACGCCGGATGATTTAGATGGATGTAGCACGGATCACCGAACCGTGAATGCATAATAACTCGGATAAATCAGTGTAATGTCTACTTTAAACATTTAGAAGCTGGATAACAGTCATCGGATGATTTCTTTCGAAAAAGCAGATACTTTTGAATTATTGTGCTGTTTCAGAATTGACTCATCCGATGACTTCACGGAAGCTGATTGTTGATTAAAATTCGTTTAAATTTGGGGACTTTCTTTTTCTTTTTTCCGATACATTAGCCAAGTAATCAGCTCAGCGAGCCGATCTGCATATCCGATAGAACGAACCCATAAGTTGTGCTGTTTTTGTAGTTTACAATAGAAGTAGAACTACAAAAAGAGGTAAAAAATGGAGTATAGATTTTTAGGACGATCCGGTCTGAAAGTATCTGCGCTTTCATTCGGATCATGGGTTACATTTGGAGAGCAGATTGATGAACAGCTCGCAACTGAATGTATGCTTGAAGCTTACGATGCCGGTGTTAATTTTTTCGATAATGCAGAGGCATATGCTGGCGGCAAGTCCGAAACGATGATGGGAAATATCATCAAAAAGCAGGGTTGGAAACGTTCAGACCTTGTATTGTCTACTAAAATTTTCTGGGGAGGAGAAGGGCCGAATGATACCGGGCTCTCATATAAGCATATTATTGAGGGGACAAATGCATCACTTAAAAGAATGCAGACCGATTATGTGGATCTTATCTTTTGTCACCGTCCGGACAAATTTACACCCATTGAAGAAACCGTTCGCGCTATGGACCAGGTAATCCGCGAAGGAAAAGCATTTTATTGGGGCACCAGCGAGTGGTCATCCGAACAGATTCGGGAAGCCTATCAGGTTGCCAGGCGTGAACAGTTACGCCCTCCTCTCATGGAGCAGCCGCAATACAATATGTTTAAGCGGGATAAAGTAGAAGGGGAATATGCGCGACTGTATGATGAAATTGGTTTAGGTACAACTATTTGGAGTCCGCTTGCGAGCGGCCTTCTTACGGGAAAATATAACGATGGTATTCCCGAAAACAGCCGCCTGGCAATGGATAATTACGATTGGCTTCGTGAGAAACTTCTTGAAACGGAAAGCGGAAAACAAAAGCTCCGGAAAGTTAAAAAGCTGGCAGAAGTTGCCGAGGATGCAGAGGTTACAATGCCTGAGATGGCTTTGGCCTGGTGCCTGAAAAACCCGAATGTGAGTACTGTTATCACAGGGGCTTCCAAACCGGAACAGGTCCGGCAGAATATGAAAGCGATTGACAAAGTAGAACAACTAAATGATGACGTTATGGAAAGAATCGAAGCTGTTCTCGACAACAAACCTGAAGATGAAACTGATTTCCGCCCATAGATGAATCCATCATTTAAATCACTCCGCCATGCTTCCCAACAGAAACCGATTTCTGATATTATCGCAGAACTGAAAGAGGAGGGATATGAGCGGGAGTTCAAAAAAGGGGATGTTCTTGTAAAGCCCGGCAGACCCATATCGGACATCCCCATTATTCTTGAAGGTGCAATCAGTGTTTACCAACTGGATGATGATTACCGCGAGATGCTTCTCTACTACCTTGAGAAGGGTGATATGTGCATTATGTCGTTCATGGGGGGCTTGTACAACGAGTCGAGCAAGATAAAAGCCGTGGCAACAGAAGATAGCCATGTGCTTCTCATACCGGTGCAAAAAATCGGGAAAATCATTAAACATCATCCTGAGTGGGTGGAGTATATTTTTGATGTTTACCACCAGCGGTTTCATGAACTGTTGGACGTTGTGAATGCTGTAGCCTTCAAAAAAATGGATGAGCGGTTGTTGGATTTCATTGAAAAGAAGAGGGAGATTACAGGAAAATCAACCCTCAAAATCACCCATGAAGAACTTGCCAACGAACTGGGAACCGCACGGGTGGTGATATCGAGACTGCTTAAGGAACTGGAGAAAAAGGAAGTTCTGAAGCTTGGAAGAAATAAGATCACTCTATTGTAACCCGTTTAGGTTAGCCAAAGCAGTGTCCTTGAAGCGTCTGAAGCCTGTCTGTGCCGAGGCTTCGGCAGACAGACAGAGCGGAAGTCCTTCAAGAGTCACGTGTTCTTAAAGCAATCACCAAAAAGGACGCTTTCCCGACAACTCGGGACGGACGCTTGAGCGTCTTTTAACCGATAAACGCGTTATTGTAATGCATTGAGAGGTTGAGTAAAAATAGAGCTTGTACTAATTTGAAGGGTGGAAGCGAACGCAGTGAGCATAGGATGAACGGGTAAATAACTGTTTGAGTTGAATATCCAAGTTTTGATGATCGAAAATATCCATTGCCCCTTTGAACTTTAATAAGTTCTTATCTCAAATTTACCCTACTGTAACAAATGTTACTGAGTTGGAAAAAATGGCTTGGTATATTTCTCTTCGTTGATTGAGTATTCAGGTTTAATTACTCAATCCTCAATAGTCTTACGATTTGAATCAATAACGGTAGAAATCAAATAATAGATATGAATATAAAAGAGCAGCTTTTGTCGAACTGGTATCCCATGCGTTGGTTTATGCTTATTGTGGGAATTGTACTTGGATATAATTACCTGGCCAACGGTGCGGCTATCTCCGGCCTGCTGTCGCTCATTATTTTATTCCAGGCAGTAACCAATACGGGGTGCTTGCTTGGTCGCTGCTCGCCGTCTGTAGATTATCAAGCCAAAACCGATTCAGACCTGGACGATGTAACCTTTGAAGAAATAAAAACCCATTAAAACTATGAATAACACAGAAGCAAAAGAGATCACATTTAACGATTTGATTAAAGGAGAAACGCCTGTACTGGTTGATTTTTATGCAGATTGGTGTGGTCCGTGCCGAATGATGCCACCGATTTTACAAGAGGTAAAAAACCGGTTTGGCGATGATCTGCAAATCATTAAAATTGATACTGAAAAAAATCCCGATGTAGCTATTCATTACAATGTGAGGGGAATTCCGAACATGATTCTTTTCCACAAGGGTGATGTTTTATGGCAGCAGGCGGGAGTAATACAGGCTCCACAACTCGAAACGATTATCCGGCAGAAACTGGAGGAACATGAAGCTGCCTGAGAGTCACAGCTACGATGTAAAACTATCCTTTAAAGAGGGACGAAAAGGTGAGCTTTCAGCAGCGGGCATTTCCGAAACAATAGAAGTGGCTACACCTCCACAATTTCCAGGAGGTGTAGACGGTGTATGGTCACCCGAGCACCTCTATACAGCTTCAATTGTGAGTTGCTTTTTCACCTCATTTGCGGCTATTGCCGATTATTCAAAACTGGATTTTGTAGATCTGGAAGTTGAAAGTTCAGGTGAGATGAACCGTAATGAGGACGGTAAATATGTTATGAACAAGGTGATATTAAGACCCGTTCTGACAATAAATGATGAATCCAAAGAAAAGAAAGCGTACCGGATCATGGAGAAAGCAGAGGAGATCTGCCTGGTAACCCGGTCCATTCACTCAAAAATAATTTTTGATCCCAGCGTTTACATTTCCCAAAAAGTAGAATAGATTTAATGCCGTTTGTTTTTCTTGTATGTTTATAGAATTTGGCAAACGAAGTCTATGAATAACAATTGGTTGAAAAAAATCTCCAGAGAATATTATGAAATTTGAAACGCTGGCTATCCACGCAGGACTCGATATTGGGAATCCTTCAAAAGCTATTATTCCACCCATCTCCCCAAGTACCATTTTTGAAATTGATGAGGAGGGCAGAAACCCGGATGATCTGCATTACACCCGACTGCAAAATCCGAACCGGCAGCAGTTTGAACATTTGATTGCTGCTTTGGAAGGTGGTGAAACTGCGGCAGCCTTCTCTTCCGGAATTGCCGCGGGAACGGCCATTTTGCAAGCTCTCGATCCAGGTGATCATGTAATCATTCCCGAAGATGTGTATGCCGGAAACCGAATGATGATCAAAAAAATTATGACTCGCTGGGGGTTGGAGTCAGATTTTATCGATATGACAGACGTGGATAATATCGATTCTCATATCAAACCAAATACGAAAATTATCTGGATTGAAACCCCTTCAAACCCGTTGATGCGTATAACGGATATTGCAGCGGTCGCCGAATTGGCAAATTCGAATAATATCCGAACCGTGGCTGATAATACCTGGCCGACACCGGTAAACCAGTTACCGCTTGCATTGGGAGTTGACCTTGTTCTGCACTCTACCTCTAAATATTTTGGCGGACACAGTGATATTCTTGGCGGAGCTGTAGTTTCAAAGAAAGAGGATGACTTTTTTGAGCGTGTTTTGACCGTTCAGAAAATGGGAGGCTCTGTCCCCTCACCCCACGACTGCTGGCTGCTGAGTCGCAGTACCCGAACGCTTTCGTATAGAATGAGAGGTCATAATGAGCATGCTGGAAAAGTAGCTGCTTTCCTGGCAGATCATCCAAAAGTTGAGGATGTGTTTTACCCGGGATTGGAATCTCACACAGGACATGAAATCGCCAAAAAGCAGATGAAAGGTTTTGGCGGCATGATCTCCTTCTTAGTGGATGGCGATTATGATGATACAATTAAAGTTGTTGGACGGGCAAAGTTGATCAAGCGTGCAACCAGTCTTGGAGGTGTAGAAACAACCTGGGAGCACCGAAGAAGCAGTGAAGGGGACGGTTCGGTATCGCCGGAAAATATGATCCGTATCAGTGTTGGCCTCGAACATCCCGATGATATTATTGAGGACTTGGAGCGGGCACTAGGATAATTATATACAAGTCGGTAGATTTAGGTCTCAGGAAATTTCCCCTCCTGTGCAAGGAGGGGTTAGTGGAGGTAGTAGATGGCAATGATGTCATCTCGACTTAGTTCGCACCCAAGGTCCTCCTTTGAGATACAACGCAAGAGGTTTACTTATACCAAAAGTTCCTGGTCATCGGAGCTTTAGCGTAGTTGACCGCCTTTGGAACATCCTCTCAGAAACTCCAATTTTGAAGGAAACCTCGCAGACTGATTCAGAATAGAAATGCCGAACTCTGAAGAAAGCAAATCACTCTCACCCACCCGAATTCACAAACTTCTCAACCCGTTCGGGATCATCCGGTCTGGTCATCAGGCTCACGCTTACGAGGAGGACCACATTTACAATCAACCCATAAATTCCTTCGTGCATCGGGAACGGTTTGATTTCAGGAAAGATCAGGCAGAGAGTATTTATCAAAATTCCTCCAAACAGCCCGGCAAGAGCACCGGCTTTCGTAGCTCGTCTCCAGTAGAACATGGCGAAGACGATGGGGAAAATTTGAGCAACACCGCCATAAGATCCAAGTAGTAAGGCCACGATTGATACATCAATCACAACAGCAAACAGGTATGCGATCAAACCAATGAAAACAACAGATAGCTGAATGAGTAGCCGCTCTTTTTTATCGCTCAATGGATGACGTACTAACTGACTTATGCCATCCCGGATTCCAATGGATGCCGCTGAATGAAGAATCGCATCACCGGAAGACATCGATGCAGCCAATGCACCGGCGCAAAACAGCCCCACCACAATGGCCGGAAGATCAAGCTGCATAAGGATGTAAGGTAATATACTGTCTGCTTCTTCAACTCCCGGAAAAGCAACGATGGCAGAAAAACCGATCATCAGAATAGGGACAAGAAAAATCAAAAATGTGGGATAAAGAACGACACTCAATCGCAATGATTTTACACTTTTTGCAGCGTAGCTTCTCATGAAAAGATGAGGCCACATGGAAAAACCAAAAGCCGAGACAAGAACGGCTGAGCTGTATCCCCACCAATCCCAGGGAGTGCCGTCGGCTGCCAATCCCGGGGCTTCCAACATAGCTGTTTTTCCACTCTCCATAATAGCTGTAAACATCTCACCAATTCCACCATAGAGTGTATTTGGCAGGTAAATTCCCAGTACCCAAGCCATTACCATCATGAACATTCCCTGGAAGGCGTTGGACCACCCAACCCCCATCACACCACTAAAATAAACGTATATCAGAACAACCAAATAAGTAACTCCTGCTCCAAGCCAATAGGGGATTATCCCTTCACTGATTACATTCAGTACATACCCGGCGCCCACCATTTGAAGTGTGAGGTAGGGAATAAAAACGACGACACTGAGCAGCGCCAGCATTACAGATATAAATTTGCTGTCGAACCGGTCGGCCAAAAGTTCCGCTTGAGTTACATATCCGTATTTCTCTCCCAAACGCCAGGTTCGCGGGCCAAAAAAGTAGAACGGCACAATGCCAATCACGCCATAAGCGATGATGTAAAAAGCAGCAGCGCCACGGGAGTACGCCCAGCCGGGCCCACCAAGAAATGCGAAAGATGAAAAGATCGATGCACCCAGCACAAAATAGAGGATAAACACATTCATGCTGCGGTCGCCTGCTACATATCCGCTGACACTTTTCGAAATTTTGAGTGATGGCAGTACGCCTGTGAGAAGGGAGATAAGAAGGTACAGGCCAACAATAATGAGAATAATTGTGCCGGTTTCCATCTATCCTGTTTTTGATTTATGATCAGATCTGTAAAGGAGAAGCAAAGAGATAAACCCTGCGATTGTGCAAAAAATGATCCAAGCAAAGGAGAGAGGGAAACCTAAAATCAATGGAGTGGCTGATGAGAAAAAAGTATATCCGGGCCAGATGATCATCAGGGCAATAAGTGTTATCATGATACAAAAAATCACCCTGGATGTTCGGAAGGATGATCGGCTGCTTGTACTGCTGGAAGTATTTGCCACGGTATTTTTGGTTATTCGTGATTGGATGAAGCGTGAATATAGTTTTTAAAAGCCTAAACTGAAAGATCTGCAAGGTTTCCAAAAAGTGCTCGGATGTATGAATAAACTTATTATGATTATTTAGCAAAAAGTACTCATCCGATGACTATCTCCGTAAGATTCCATAGCTTTGGTTCATGCCAAAAACTTATGTTGATATAGCATTTCCAACTGCCGTTCGCAGATTATTTACTTATCAAATCTCTGAGGATCAAACCATAATGCCCGGAATGCGGGTTTGGGTGCCGCTGCGTAATGAATATGCCATCGGAATGGCGGTTCAGGTTCACGAACACAGGCCGGATTTTAAGACAAAACCGGTTGAGCAAGTTTTGGATGATGAGCCGATCATGAATGAAACCATGCTTCAGCTTACCGAATGGATTCACAGATTTTACTACTGTAGCTGGGGAGAAGCGATTCAGGCAGCGTTGCCGGTTGGGCTGAATTTTAGTTCAGTGAAAAAACTGCGGGTTAAAAAATCAAATCGAGATCAACTCACAAAAAAAGAGAAAGAACTTCTTGAGGATCTAGAGGCTGGAGATTATACACTCCAGAACGCCCGAAAACGATGGCGGGATGGAGTGGAAAAAAAGCTTCTAAACAAAGCAATAAAATCCGGCTGGATTGAGGTTTGGGAACAGCCCAGGCAGCGTGTGGACTACAAAACGGCAAAGCATTGGAAGATCCCTGCATCCATTGAGCCGAAAGAGATCCTTGAAGATTTATCGGAGAAGGGTCAATCCAAAAAATGGGAACAGGCGTTTGAGGAATTAACAAAACTGGATCTGCCAAAAACTCACCGGGATCTACTTGGAGATGAACTTTTTACACCCTACACACTCAAAAGAATCGAAGAAGAGGGTTGGATTGAATCGGTCGATTTGCCCGTAGAAACGAATTCGCAGAATATCGGCGTACATGATCCTGAACTAATTAAAACGCTTACTGAAAAACAGAAGAATTCATTTGATGCCATTAGAGAACCGCTTGATGAACGAGTGTTCAAAAGTTTTCTGCTGTACGGCGTAACCGGCTCAGGAAAGACGGAAGTCTATATTCACGCTCTCAAACACTGTTTAGAACAGGACAGAGGCGGACTGGTACTTGTACCGGAAATTGCGCTTACACCTCAAACAGTTCAGCGGTTTTACCAGATTTTTGGAGATCAGATAGCTGTTCTACACAGCAGACTCAGTGATCGTGAACGGTTCGAAGCGTGGCAAAGTTTGAAATCCGGTGATAAGCGAATTGCCATTGGGCCGCGCTCAGCTGTGTTTGCACCGGTTCAGGATGTTGGATTGATTGTGGTGGATGAGGAACATGATACCTCGTATAAACAGTTTGATCCGTCTCCACGCTATCATGCCAGGGATGTTGCTGTGATGCGGGCTCACATGGAAAATGCAGTTGTGGTGTTGGGATCGGCCACACCGGGAATGGTTTCCGTGAAAGCGGTGATGGAAAAGAAACATGAAATGCTGCAGCTGCCGTTGCGCCCAACCGGAACCATGCCTGAGGTAAAAATTCTGAACCTGTTGGAATACAAGCATGCAATGAAAGGTTCTTTGACTGCGGAACTTCATTTAGAAATAGAAGAAGCACTGGAGCGAGATGAGCAGGTGATTTTACTCTACAATCGCAGGGGTTACTCTTCCTATTTGCAATGCGAAGACTGTGGACATATTCCCCAAAGTCCACACAGTTCAACGAGTCTCACTTATCACAAAAAGAAAAATATTCTGCTGTGCCATTACAGTGGCTATTCTCGCCGGGCGGATACTCACTGTGAAAAATGCGGATCTGACAATATGGTGTCTAAGGGGAGCGGGACTCAAAAAGTGGAGGAGGAGATGCAGGATCTGTTCCCGGATGCTCGACTGTTGAGGATGGACCGCGATACGACATCCGGGAAATTTGGTCATCAGAAAATTTATGAGAAATTTCTGAATGGTGAGGCTGATATTTTGATCGGAACTCAACTTGTGGCAAAGGGGCTCGACTTTCCGAATGTAACCGTAGTTGGGGTTGTGAACGCAGACACGGAACTTGCATTTCCATCTTTCAGAGCCGGCGAGAGAATGTTTCAATTGCTGAGCCAGGTAGCGGGCCGTGCCGGCCGTGCCGAAAAGCCGGGGATTGTTTACGTCCAAACCTGGAAACCGGATCATCCGGCTATTGTCTCGGCACGTACGCACGATTTTAAATCTTTTGCAAAACAAGAACTTGCAAACCGGGAGATGCTAAACTTTCCACCTTACTCGCGAATGGTGGTGTTTCAATTTAAATCCAAATCAATAAGCAAGATACAAACGGTTTCGAACCGTTTTTGTGACGCCATGCGAAAAGTAGTGGGCGAAAATGTTGTGATGGGGCCTTCCCCATCTGTTATTGAATGGATGAATGGGCAATTCCAATGGGAGGCCAATATCAAACTGAAGAGAACGTATAATGCCCATGTAATTGAAGAGCTGCTGAATAGAATTTTTGACAAGTATAAATCGATGAAACCGAAAGGTGCATCCTCCGTGAGGATTAATGTGGATGTGGATGCGGTTGAGTAGGGTTTAGAATTATCCGATTATTTATTTTTACATGTTATCTGGCAAACTTCTCGCCTCGTGAATTACACTAAGAATATAAATTTCTGATTTCTTTAATGAAGTAAATAATTCTGTAAGGATGCATAAAAACCTCCCTAATATTTCTATCCTGATATTCAGGAACAGTCCTTCCCTTATGTGGATTTTTAGAAATTTTTTCGGCGATACTAATAATTCTTTCAATTGTTCGAGAAGCGTAGTAAGGAGAGTCTTCCGCAATGTAGTCAAAAATCTGTGAGAGATGTTTTTCTGCTTTAGAAGTCCAGATTATTTTCATCTCTCAATGTTGAACTTTTTTTTGATCTCCTTGTGTGATAATACATTACCCTCCTCTAGGTCCTTTAAACCATGTTCAATAGATTGCCTTACATAGATTTTGTACATCAAATCATTCCAATCTGCATCTTCGGGCAGATCATTTAAAAGGGATTCTACTTTTTCTTTTAATCGTGTTTTTCCCATTAAAATCGCCACTTTATGTAAATAAATTTTGACTCAATGTATTAATAACGATGGAAAGACAGAAAGATTTAAACCAAATCAGATTCTAAAAAGAAAGAATTACTTATTACCAAAACCTCAAATAGCCAATCTCCTCATGGAGCCATCGTGTAAATTTTTGAGCTTTCCACCAGCCAAGTACTGCACATAATCCAAGATAGTTTAAGAAATAGGGATTTTTAAACCAGTAAAAAGATTCTCCAATGGCTATTCTGGCAAAAAATTTCGAGTCATAGAAAAGAATATGGAAGAAAACGATTCCGAAGAGAACAGCTATGCAGCAATTTCGAAATATTTGAAAGAGAGACTCTTTTTTATCAGGTGGTTTTGAGTTCTTTTTAAACTCTTCGAAGGAGGCGAGCGGATCTTTAGTATTTTTTCATGGGAGGCATTCTGGTCCTCCTACTCTCTATTTACTCACTGATGATCGACTCCAGCGGAATCGAAAATTCAAAACGCGTGCCATGACTATTGCTGTTGATCGTCATGTTGGCTTTTAACTGATCTGTAAAACTGTTGACGAGTGTCATACCCAACGAGTTGCTTTTCTTCAGATCGAGATCTTCAGGGATGCCGGAGCCGTTGTCGCTAATGTTTAGCTGCATTGAATGATCCTTTATGCTCGATAAAATCTTGATGCTGCCATTTTTTGTTTCGTTAAACGCATGCTTATGTGCATTGATCAGGATTTCGCTAATCATCAAACCGAGTGGAATAGCCTTTGCCATATCGAGGTGGAGGTCGTCCACTTCATAGTTCAGATTCACAACTTTATTACCATCATGGAATGAACGATGGGTGACTTCAGCGATGTTTTCGATATAATTTTTAAGGCTGATTTTCGAAAAGTTTTCATTATTGTAGAGGGCCTCATGTGCGAGAGACATTGTACGAATTCTGGATTTCGAGATCTTCAGTAGATCCGCTACACTTTCGTTTTCGCTCATTGTCTCCTGCAGCTCAAGCATGCCGTGTACCTGTGCAAGATTATTTTTTACACGGTGCTGAATCTCTTTAAACAAGATATCTTTCTCTTTGAGTGAAACTTTTAGCTCTTCACGGCTTTCAAGAAGGTCAGCGGTTCGTTCTGAGACTTGCTCCCGTAAATTTTCGTTCCAACTGTGCAGAAGGTAGATAGCGGCAAATCCGGTAATAAGAATCAGCCCGATGGATGTCCAGGTAATGATCTCGAACGCTTCGAGAGACCCCATGATGTCTGTGACCAGTACCATGTCGCTGCTGCCAACGGTTTCGCGAACAGTAGACCGCCCAAGCAGATACCCGGAGAATATAAAAAGTGCCAGGGTAAGTGCCACACTGACTACAGACCCATAAATCCATTTTGGGGAAACGTCTTTCTGTTCCGGAAGCTCAAAAAGTTGACTTTTCTTCTTCTCAACCCAAGGCGACAGTATGAATAGAAGTGGGCCTAATATCAGAATAGATTGAAAAAAGATCCCGGTCCACCAGCTTTTCCAAACAATCAGTGTATCTTGAGCCGAGAGTTGAAGGAAGAAACTCCAAATAAAAGATCCCATAGAGCTGGCAAGTGCTGCAATGAACGAGATTACCACAAAAGCAGCTACACTTTTAATACTTCTCAGAGTATACGGAATTCGAATACTGTGGTACGCCAATGCAAAAAATCCCATCCCAAAAATAAACGACATACCGATCAGGGAAGCCCACAGCACAGTGATGTTTGACATATATGCCACGGTAAATGTGCAGAGATAAACGGGAATAAACCCCCACTCAAAACCAAACCAAAACAGCAAAATCATCCCGATGATCAAAGCGGGATTCAACAGGAAGAAATTGATGATCTCAACCCTGTCTGAAGTTAGAGTAAGCCATTCTTGTTGCATTAGATTAGCTGTAATTAACAAGGAAGCAACAATAATGAATACCCAGACAATTATTGGGCCATACAGCCTGGTATCTGAAATTTTAAAATTTGAGGTAAGAAAGTCTATTGAGACGGGCCTCCAAATAAAATTGTAGTCCTTATTTTTCATACCCGATTAAATAAATACGTATTGTGTTGCCATAGTCGATTACAACAATTGCCTGATTTTCCCCTTTTTAATCAAAATAAGATGTATTGATCTATTCAAAACCAGCAAATTAGAGGCCAACAAGATTTATGCTCTATATCTGGTACGCCTGCATTTTAAAGATGTTTGAAATAGAGAACTTATCAATTTTTTAACAAAATATTTTAAAAAAAATTAACAATTGGCCTTAAAACCGATCAGAATCTATCCTAAATGGCATATTTGAATTTTTCAGGTTGGAAGAATAGCCTTGTTTTTGTTTGATGCTTGCTGATGAAGCTTGTACCTTTCATACCTAATGAATTGACACGGAAGTGGAAACGAAACAAAAACCTACGAGCAATATTCAGGCTATATCTCATCGATCCCCACGCTGATTTATGCACTATATAGATCTCGCACTGTTTGTAGTATATATCGTAGGACTGCTTGGATTTGGATATTACTTTTTCAGGCAAAACAAGGGAGGAGAAGACTACTATGTAGGCGGAAGAGACATGAACAGTCTGCATATTGGGCTTTCCGTTGTAGCAACTGATGTTGGTGGTGGTTTTTCCATCGGACTTGGCGGACTTGGTTTTACCATGGGACTTGCCGGTTCTTGGATGCTGTTTACAGGATTAATTGGTGCCTGGATGGCGGCTGTTCTACTGATTCCAAAAGTAAAAGGGAACCGGGCATTTGATAAAGCCTATACCTTTCCCGAAGTCTTTAAGCATTTTTTTAATGCAAAGGTAGCCCTGATAGCCGGAATTATTTCAGCCATTGGGTATGCCGGTTTCACAAGTTCACAAATCCTGGCCGGCGCGAAACTCGCAAATGGTACTTTTGCTAACCTCGATCTTCAAACCGCTCTTATTATCATGGGAACCGTGGCAGTTCTCTACACCGTACTGGGTGGCCTGAAAGCTGTTATTTATACAGATACGATACAGTGGACTATTTTAATGCTCGGGTTGATATTCATCGGGATTCCGGTTTCCTATGATGCAGTGGGCGGCTGGAGTGAAATACAAGCGGCTGTTGATCCTCAATTACTCACCCTTGGAAATATAACCTGGCAGAGGGTTGTTTACTGGGGGGCAACAATCATCCCGATATGGTTCGTGGGTATGACACTCTATCAACGCATTTATGCCTGCCGGGATGAAAGAACTGCAAAACGGGCCTGGTATCTTGCCGGGCTTTTTGAGTGGCCGGTAATGGCTTTTATGGGTGTTTTATTAGGGCTTTTTGCTAAGGTTGCCGCTTCCCAGGGTATGTTTGATTACCTTGGTGCGGCCGACATATCAGATACTGATCCGGAAACAGGTTTGCCGATGCTGCTGCGTACTGTACTCCCTGTTGGGCTGATGGGAATTATGATGTCAGCCTATTTTTCAGCTATTCTATCCACCGCAGACAGTTGCCTTATGGCATCATCCGGAAATGTAGTTTCTGATATCATCGGCTATTTCAAAAAGATTGATCACGAAAGTCCGAGGTTTTTACGGTTTTCACAAATAACAACCTTCATAATTGGAGCAGGAGCACTCCTATTGGCAAGTTCCATGCAGAGTGTTCTAAACCTTATGCTCTATTCATATGCATTTATGGTTTCAGGACTATTTGTACCGATTATAGGAGCGTTGTATTGGGAGAGAAGCAGTAGTGCCGGCGCAATTTCTGCGATGCTGATTGGCGGTACAACTACTGTATATCTAACATTGGGTCATCCAGTTCTTAGCTGGGAGGGATTCAGTCTGTCGTTCTGGAATGATATTGCCATCGATTTTATAGAAATTGCCTTACCTTATGGATTGGACCCGAATGTGTTTGGAATTTCAGCATCTGCTGTAATATTTGTAACTGTATCACTCCTGTTTCCTGATAAAGTGAAATCTGAGAATTTGAAGAAGGAATAATACTTAAAATTTGAAATGAAATGATTAAATATGAGATCAGCCATTCCGATGAGACTAACCCGACCGGGTTTTCGAGAGATCAAATAGCCGATTTTCTGTATAAACATTTAGATGAATATGGCGATACAAAGTCTGCTATTTTAAAATGTATCGGGTATGCTTACGGTGACAATCCCGGGCAGGATGGTTTCATCCTCATTGCACACGAAGAGGACGAAATAGTGGGGGCAGTAATCATTAATAAAACCAATATGAGTGAATATATTCCCGAGAATATTCTTGTGTACATTGCGGTTCACGAAAAAACCCGAGGACAGGGAGTAGGAAAGGAACTTATGAATCGAATCATTGAAGCTACAACCGGTGATATCGCGCTGCACGTTGAACCCAACAATCCTGCGAAATATTTGTATGAAAAGGTGGGTTTTACAAACAAGTATTTGGAAATGAGACGGTCTGCAAAGAAATAAGCAACAATAATCGGCACATTAAATAAGTAATAAACAACGAATACCCCAACGACGCATACTGAAACCTGAATACCCGATATGGCTTATTTAAAATTATACAGAGAGGAGTTGCGGCATAACTTTCAATTCCTGGATGAACTGTTCAAAAAAAATGGTATTAAATGGGGAATCACCACAAAACTTTTTTGTGGTAACAAAGCATTTCTGAATGAGGTTATTGATCTCGGTGTCGGTGAGGTTCACGATTCCAGGGTAAGTAACCTGAAAGTGATAAAAGAGATTGATCCGGACACGGTTACAATCTACATCAAACCCCCACCAAAAGATATTGTTCGCGATGTGGTGAAATACGCAGATATCAGCCTCAATACGGAACTGGCAACCCTTCATGATCTTTCGGAGGAGGCAGAACGCCAAAATAAGGTCCATAAGGTTATTATCATGATTGAGATGGGCGACCTGCGTGAAGGTGTGATGCGGGATGACCTGATCAATTTTTACGAAAAAGTTTTTCGGCTACCGGGAATTGAGGTCGTTGGGCTTGGTACAAATCTCAACTGCTTGCACGGGGTAATGCCCGATGGTGATAAATTGATACAGCTTGCACTTTATAAACAGATCATTGAGCTGCGATTTAAGAAAGAAATTCCATTAGTATCCGGTGGAACAACGGTGACTATTCCACTGCTTTTAAAAAATCAATTGCCTACAGGCATTAACCATTTCCGTGTGGGTGAAGCCCTGTTTTTCGGCAAAAACCTGTTTTCGGATGGTGTGATTGAAGGAATGAGCGATCGTGTTTTGGAACTTTTTACACAAATCATCGAGCTTTCTGAAAAACCTAAAGTACCGATGGGCGAGCTGGGTGTGAATCCACAGGGAGAAACCACTGAAATTTCAGAGGAAGATTATGGAAAAACATCCTACAGGGCGATTATCGATATTGGAGTTTTGGATATCCAACCGAATTATTTAATCCCGGTGGACGATAACATTACCATAACAGATGCCAGTTCTGATATGCTTGTTCTGGATGTTGGCTCCAACCCAAAAGGTTATAAAGTTGGCGATATGATTCGGTTCAAATTAAAATATATGGGAGCTCTCGGTTTAATGAGTTCTGATTATATCGAGAAAAAAGTAGCAGATTGAAAGGATATGGAACTTTCGGAACTCCCCTCATTCGATTTTGAAAGCATTATAAAATCGGCGGTCAAAAAAAAGGATACACATCCGGTTATGGATCTTCCGGTTGACTATGAAGAGTTCAATCTCACCTCTGAATTCGATCGCGATTCCATAACCGCATTTGTAAAATCCGGAGGTTGGGCTGTTGGCGGTTACCTGGAAAAAAGAGGAGTTATGTATAGTGCACCGCGATATGCCGATGGAAGAAATATTCACATGGGAATTGATATTTGGGCAAAAGCCGGTGAGCCCGTCTATGCAGTTCTTGACGGAGTGGTTGCCTATTCAACATTTCAAAATGATGAGGGCAATTACGGAGGTACACTGATACTGAAACATATGGTTGAAGGCCAGGAGATTTATGCTCTTTATGGTCATCTATCAAAAGAAAGCCTGGAACTGCACATTAATGGGGAGAAGAAAAAGAAAGGTGAGGTGGTTGGATGGCTGGGGGAAGAATCAGAAAATGGAAACTGGCCCACGCATCTACATTACCAACTTTGCATTGAAGATCCCGGAGAACCGGATATGCCTGGTGTTGTAGCGAAAGAAAACCTTATTCCGGCGCGTGAAAGATATCCCGATCCAAGAATTTTACTTGGGGATATTTATTAGGTTTAAAATTAAGTGCTTATACCTGCAAAATTAAGTAACTACCTGATGTTATCAGACCTCATTCAACTAAGGAAAGACCTTCATAAACATCCGGAAACTTCCGGTGAAGAGAAGGAGACTGCTAAACGGATCAAAGGTGAACTTGAAAAGTGCGGTGCTGATGAAATTCTTACTGGTCTGGGCGGACACGGTGTATTAGCAACATTTCGATGCTCATCGAAAAATCCGGAAAAAAGATTGCTTTTCCGTGCTGAGTTGGACGCCATCTCTGTGGAGGAAGAAACAAACCTGCCCTATCAATCTAGCCTGAAAGGTGCTATGCACGGGTGCGGACATGACGGGCATATGACAATTCTCATTGGTTTGGCAAAAGAATTACACAAGAATCGACCGAAAGAGATCGACGTGTATTTGCTCTTTCAACCATCGGAGGAAACGGGCGAAGGAGCGGCCAGGGTGCTAGAAGATGATCGATTTAAAGAATTGAACATTGACCATGGATTTGCATTGCACAATCTGTCCGGTTTTGCTGAAAACAGAATCATCTGTAAATCGGGACCGTTTGCGGCCGGTTCAGTCGGGCTTGAAATCTCAGTAAAAGGAGCGTTTAGCCATGCGGCTTACCCTGAAAGAGGTCTGAATCCATCAGTAACGGTTGCACAGCTCATCACAGAAATTGATGCAAGGATGAAAGCGTTCCGGGACGAAAATGAAAGCAACAAAATTGTCTGCACCTACATCAAAATGGGAGAACGGGCGTTTGGCATTAGTCCGGGGAAGGCACGGATAGGATTTACAATTCGTTCTGCATCGGATGAAAAACTGGATACCGGTGTAAAGCTGGTTTATGAAATCATCGATAAAGTAAAGCAAGATTTTACCGGGCAAGTTTCACTGAAGAAGGTAGAACCATTTCGAGCAACTATTAATAGTGAAGAGGGTGCAGAAGTGATCATGAATGTTTCTGAAAAACAGGGATTAGATTACAAGGAATTGAATGCACCGTTTCCCTGGAGTGAGGATTTTGGAGAGTTTGGGCAACAGTTTCCAATCGCAATTTTTGGTTTGGGAGCCGGTCAGGATAAACCTCCGCTTCATTCGGAAAAATTTGATTTTAATGATAACCTGATTCCTGCCGGAATTGCAATGTTCAGAGGAATAGTTGACTATTACCAATCAATGTAGTTTTTTGGGTTCAGTCCCAAGTTGTGATTGAACTTCAAGTTTGCTCCCCGGGGCCATTTTCTTGCAACATATTTAAGTTCTGTAGTTTTTTTGTATGAAATCATCTTTTCTCCAGCCTTCGGTAATTGAACTGGACGAGGGCGCCCTCAAAAATAATATTCAGTTTTTAAAGCACCGTGCTAAAAACTCCGTAAAACTCTCTTCCGTGATAAAGGGAAATGCATATGGGCATGGTATCACAAATTTTTTGCCTATTGCAGAGTCATCAGGGATGAATCATTTTTCCGTTTTTAGCGCGAATGAAGCACTGATCGCTAAAAAAACGCAAACTCATCCCGAGACAGATATCATGATTATGGGGATGATTCGGGATGATGAGCTTGAATGGGCGATAGAAAATGACGTGGAGTTCTATATTTTTGAACTGGATCGCCTGGAAGCTGCCATAGAGAGTGCAAAAAAGATGCAAAAAAGGGCACGGGTACATCTCCAGATAGAAACAGGAATGAACAGGACCGGATTTGAAGAGCCCACCTGGAAACAGGTGTTTGAAACCGTTCAAAAAAATAAGAAAGAGATTAAAGTTGAGGGAATTTGCACACATTATGCAGGTGCTGAGAGTGTGGCGAATTATTACCGTATTGAAAATCAGAATAATCAACTGCAAAAGGCTTTAAACCTTGCCAAAGATATTTTAGATGAACTGCCGCCGGTTCATGCTGCGAGCTCTGCCGCATATCTTTCGCGGCCGAAAATGCATTACGATATGGCACGGATCGGAATTGCGCAATACGGTTTTTGGCCCAGCCGGGAAACATACATGCAGATCATGAAATCACTGGACCTGGATCAGGGAGAAGACCCTCTGAAACGTGTGCTAAGATGGAAGAGTGAAATTATGAATATAAAATGGGTAAACAGTGGTGATTTTATCGGTTACGGAAATGTTTACCTGGCCGGACGGAGAATGAAAATTGCGACGGTTCCTATTGGCTATACTCATGGATTTGGGCGGAACCTTACCAATGCCGGGTATGTACTGATTCACGGAACACGTGCCGGAGTTGTTGGATTGGTAAATATGAATATGATCACGATTAATGTCACACATATTGACGGAGCCAAAAAAGGAGATGAAGTCGTATTGATTGGGCAACAGGGAGACGATGAAATTACGGTTGCTTCGTTCGGAGAGATGACAAATAATTTGAATTACGAAGTATTGGTTCGCCTTCCAACAACTATTCCGAGAATTGTACAAAACGGAGATTAGCGTCTGCCAAATCTAACTTTTATTAGCGGATGCTTCTTTTAGGGTTGCATATTCAAGCCGATGAATGATTTTTGGTCTGTGATAAGCATCTAAACCGCTTATCGTTACTGTCTCCGCTTCATTCAAATCAATATGTCCGTCAGTCTCGATTAAATTTTTTGGGATCTTTAATTCAACAATTTCTCCAACAATTAAAACGGTTCCATTTATTGAAACTGGGTAGTGGTCGCGGTATGCCATACCGAGCTTAATTGTACACTCTTTAACATAAGGAGCATAAACAGAATCTGTATACTCTTCATTAAGGCCAATCTTTTCAAATTCAGAGTGATGAAAGGAATATGCAGCAGAGGTTTGGTGTGCTTTTGAGGTCAGATTAGCGGGGATATGATTAATGGTGTAGCTCTTTGTTTCGAGAATATTTCTGTAAGTGTCAGGTGGACTATCTCCGGGACGAACAAAAAAACCAACCATAGGTGGGTTTGAACCCAGATGAGTTACACTACTGAATACTGCAAGGTTTGGTATACCATCATTGGATTTTGACCCAATAAGATTCGCAGACTTGAACCCCGTTACACTATTGATTAGGTGTAACCTGTAAACGGGGTCCATTTTCTCGATATCTTTGCTGTAAATAGATTCCATATTACATCTGTTTAATGGACGATAGTCCGCCGTCGATATGTATAATTTGTCCCGTCATCCAGCTTGATTCATCCGAAAGTAAAAATTTAGCAGCAGCCGCAATATCTTTGGGTTCACCAATACGTCTCATTGGATGTCTTTCTTCAGACCGCTTTTTTTGTTTTTCATTTCGTAATAGGTTTTTAGCCAGGGGCGTATCTACAATGGATGGTGCTATTGCATTAAACCGTATATCGGGTGCATATTCGGCTGCCATCGAGCGAATAAAGCCTTCCACAGCACCTTTTGCTGCAGAAATGGATGCATGAAAGGAGAGTCCTTGCTGAACTGCAACCGTAGAGAACATAACGACGGAGGCATTACCGGAATCTTTTAAATTCTGCTCAAATTTTTTGATAGCTTTTACAGCACCGAGAAGGTTGATCTCAAAGTCATCACGAAAATTATCTTCTCTTAACATTTTAAAAGGCTTTAGGTTGATTGAGCCCGGCAGGTAAACAAGGCCGTCAATCGGATCATCCAGTTCAGGTAGCTCATCTGATGTAATGTCTGCTGTGTGATGCGTGACCCCCGTTAACTCAGGATCTGTTCGCGAGATAATCGTTAGCGAGTGCTGCTCCTTAAGTAATTCTGCAAGTTTTAAACCAATACCACTGCTACCACCGACTAATACAATATTCTTACTCATATTTATTAAACGTAATTTTTTCTTTATCGGAGATTTACAATCTTATCATCGAACAGCTAAAGAAATAGCATCGTTCTCTCATCTTCAGGAATTAGAGATTACAAAATGGTTGATACATCTATTTATTCAAGTGAAATGATTTTCAGATTTTATTTATTTCCTTAGATATACTTACAATTGAATAATGAATTCCAGAACTATGGTTACAAAAGACCGATTTTATCTCACTTCAATAGCCGCGATCTGTTTTCTTTTGATTTTCACTTTTCCAGAATCGGGCAGTACGCAACGTCTTGGAATTGCTCACGAAGATTATATGAAGGCGATAGGGTGGGAAGACGATTTTATCGTCATGAGAAATATTCTTCAAAATGAGCTGATCCACCAAGTGGAGGGTGAACCGGAAGCATATTACAGAGACAATGCCAATTTCTTTTCGATGGTTTTGTTACTAAGCGCTGTAAAGCCGGCAGACTATTATAAACTTCAACAGAATGGGGTGGATGTAATAAATGCGATAACCGCGAATGTACGGCCGTTCGATGAACAATCTCTGCTTTCAGATGTGGCGCTCGTTGGAACCGTGACAGACGTAATTGCTGAGGAATTTGAGGAGGACGGTTTTGGTGTGACTGTATCTGTTGAAGTATCCGAAGTGTTGAAAGGAGAAATTGCAACAGATACAATCATCATCAGGCAAAGAAATTCATCCCGTGTAGCCGGGAGCGATAACCGTCCCGATTTAAATCAAACATATCTGTTCTTATTGTCGAGTGGTATGTATGGATATCATAAAGCAAATTATCAGATGCGGGAGAAGGAAGAAATTGAGGTTTCACCCCCTGATTTTGGGAATGAAAACGTATTTGTCATCTACAGGCTCTATCCATATCGCAGTGGCCAGCTGCTGAGGTCTCCCCAAAACCGGTCCACGGCCTTTCAAAGCCTGAAATTTGTCGATTATCTGTTGAACCAATAGGGTTTTTAAAATTTAACAGGATACACTAAATGTGCTCAGATATTGGTGATTAGAATGTAAAAAATTTTAGCCATGCCAATTAAAATTTTTACTTATCTTATAGGGGTATGAATGAAAGAGATTACAATTGAGAACTC
Organism: Rhodohalobacter sulfatireducens; assembly: GCF_022012475.1. Lineage (GTDB taxonomy): Bacteria > Bacteroidota > Rhodothermia > Balneolales > Balneolaceae > Rhodohalobacter > Rhodohalobacter sulfatireducens. Next base: position 18,983 of record NZ_JAKLWS010000026.1, on the reverse strand, counting down.
CAAAGTATTTATTTTCTTAACCTTATCTGTAAAGATAATTTAAATTTTAACTGGAAAAAACGGAGAGTTAGGTAACTATTTTAAAGAATCTAAATTGTTTGAAAAGTTTACTGACAATTTGATATGGATTCTTTCAACTAATAATTTAATAAATGCTCAGAAATGTAGGCTCGGAGTCAGCGAAACACGTTGAAAATTAATCTTCAAAATAAAAAAACATCTTTAGAAACGTTACTACTCATCAAATAGTTTAGCATGAGTATGCTCATCATTTTGGGCTCATCTTCTTTTACTTAACCAAAACAATAAATGAGGTCTCATATGAATTATAGGCTACTATTTTCATTGTTACTCAGTTTGTTCCTCATGTCTTCAGCGTATGCTCAGACAGGTACATTAACTGGTACAGTAACAGATTCAAGAACCGGTGAAGAATTACCGGGAGTTAACATTTATATACCAGATATAGATCGTGGTGCAGTAACCAATCTTGATGGTGTGTATAGCATTCAATCGATACCCACAGGCGAGTATAATGTGACTGCGTCGTTCATTGGGTATGTACGTCAAGAACTAACTCTTAATATTACTGCCGGAAATAACACGGTGGATATCGAACTCAGACAAGATCTTGTTGGTCTTGACGAAATCGTTGTTACGGGTCAGCAGATTGAAAGGCAGGAAAGAGCTCTTGCTTACTCAATTTCTACCGTGACCGGCGAAGAGGTTACGAAAGCTCGAGAAACCAACTTTGTTGATGCTTTAGCCGGAAAAGTACCGGGCGTAGAAGTTCAAAGTCAGTCTGGTAATATTGGTGCTTCTACTCGTATCACCATTCGTGGAATTTCTTCTCTTTCAGGCAGTAATCAACCACTTTTTGTTGTTGATGGTGTACCCATTTCAAACTCTAATATTGTTGGAAATACTAGCCAGGACCGATTGACAGGCGCTGTTGATGTTGGTAACAGGGGTGGAGACTTGAATGCTGACGATATTGAAAGTGTAACAGTTTTGAAAGGCGCTGCCTCAGCTGCTCTTTATGGACAGCGTGCAAAAGACGGTGTAATTCTTATTACTACGAAAAGAGGTTCAGCTCAAACTGGCCAGTCTGTAACTGTTAATTCAAGTGTACGAACTTCCTCACCTTTAAGATTACCAGATTTCCAAAATGAATACGCGCAGGGAGATAATGGTAAATACGATAGCAATAGCTTGAATGGTTGGGGTCCTCCAATTGCAGGACAGCAAGTTGAAAATATTCGTGGCGAAGAAGTTACACTTCAGGCATATCCGGATAATGTTAAAGATTTTTATAACAGTAATTTGACTGCCATAAACAGTATATCTTTTTCAAATGCCGATGAAATCTCTGATTTGCGAGTAGCTGTTACGCGAACAGATCAAAGTGGAATTGTTCCTAATAATACATTAGACAGAACAGCCATTACTGTGAATACCGGCAGAAATATGACGGAAAATTTCCAGGTAAGATTATCAGGTACATATACCGACCTTTCCACAACGGGTAGAGCTGTTGCCGGTGGTAATGATCCGAATGTACTTACATCGTTGATCAATACTTTACCGCGAACAACAAATCTTACAGATTTAAAGAATTACAAAAACGAAGACGGAACTCAGCGAGCACTTTCTTCTCAGACGAATAACCCGTACTGGATTGTAAATGAAAACCCATTCGAAAATACAATTCAGCGTGTTTTTGGAAATGCTCAGGCTCGATACTCTCCATTAGACTGGCTTACTCTTACGGCCAGGGCTGGATTAGACTATTATACAGAGGATAGACAACGACAAAATTCTGTCGGAACCCTGGGACGTGATGACGGTGACTTTTCACTCGATATTATCCAGGAAGAGCAGATTAATGTTGACCTTTTAGCGGAAATTGTTCGAGACATCAATGAAGACATTTCATTTCAAGGTGTTGTCGGATATAACCTGAACACACGTGAGCAAAGTGTTTTGAGAAATACTGCATCTACACTTGATGTTCCGGGTCTCCTGAACTTTGCGAATGCATCTTCTAATAACCCTTCAAACTATTACAGTCAACGAAGGTTACTGGGTGTATTTGCAGACGTAACGTTTGGTTACAAGAACTACTTGTTCTTAAACGCTACAGGCAGAAACGACTGGTCTTCAACACTTCCGGAAGATAATAATTCGTTTTTCTACCCATCTATAAATACGAGTTTTGTGTTTACCGAAGCATTTGATGTTGCAGGTAATATACTCTCTTATGGTAAGCTACGAGCTAATTATGCTCAGGTAGGTAGTGATGAAGCTCCTTATCAGTTAGACTTCAGGTACTTCCCGGTATCGAGTATTTTCGGGCAGTATGGAACGGGTCAGAATTTCCCATTTGGCGGAAGAACCGGGTTTAATGCAACCGGAACACTGCCACCTCAAGACTTGAAGCCACAGCTTCAAAAATCTTTCGAGGTAGGAGCCGAGTTACAATTCTTTGACGGAAGATTTGGTTTCGACTTCACTTACTACGATGTGAGAACTGAAGATCAAATCATATCTATTCCTACTCCAGAAACAACTGGTTTTGGCGCACTGAGAACAAATATTGGTGAAGTTTCAAATAAAGGTATTGAGTTGTCTGTAAATCTCAATCCAATCCGAACTTCAACATTTAACCATGTTGCTACTGTGAACTTCACGACAAACCAAAATGTCGTTGAATCTTTAGCACCCGGTGTAGATGAAATTGTGATTCAAAGTGCTTTTAACGGATTACAGGTACGTGCAGAGCCCGGTAAGCCTTTAGGTCTGTATGGACCAGGCTTTTTACGTGATGAAGATACCGGAGAATTGATCATCAACCCTGATACAGGGCTGATTCGAACCGGTGGCGAAACACGACTGGGTAAAATTGATCCTGATTACAGGCTCAGCTTAAATAATCAGTTCAACTACAAAGGATTGAATTTTAGTTTCCTTTTGGATTACCGGCAGGGAGGAGTTCTTTTCTCACAAACTGTTGGATCACTCAGAAGAGCTGGTGTAGCCGAAGAAACATTAGAAAACCGGGGCGGCACATTTATAATCGACGGCTTGGTTGAAAATGCTGACGGAAGCTACAGTCAAAACACGACTCCCGTTCAGGATGTTGAATCTTTCTGGAATAATTATGCAAGCGCAAACGTCCATGAAGGAAATACATTCAGCTCTACTTATGTGAAACTTAGAGAGGTGAAAGTTGAATATGAATTGCCAAGAAGATGGATTGAAAACACTCCTTTGAGCAGTCTGACTGTAGGCGTTGAAGGCAGAAACCTGTTTTTACTCTATAGTGAGGTACCACATATCGACCCCGAGACAGGTCTTTTTGGATCTGCTTCAAACGGGCAGGGAATTGAGTGGAATGTATTGCCTTCTACCAGATCTTATGGCGCTAACATTCAATTGAGATTTTAATCCAAGAAATTTTGATAATTATGAAAATATCGAAAAAGTTAATTTTACTGACGGCGCTAATATTTGCGCTGACAAGTTGCGATGATTATTTGGATATCAATACCGATCCGAACGCCGCAACATCTGTATCGCCAGACCTGTTGTTCCCAACAGTATTGGCAAACATTGCTTCTAACAGGGCAATGGAGATTATGCCATCAAACGCATTCTTTATCAATGCGTGGGCGCCTAATGGTTCTACAGGAGTTTTTATAAGACCCGACAGATATACCATTAGTCCATTTTCAACTGGAAATACCTGGGGAAACTGGTATGGTACCAGCAGCAGGAATCTGCAATTGATGATCCAGGCGGCTGAAAATCAAGAACCTAACAGGCCAAACGTGGCTGCACAAGCAAAGATCGTACAAGCCTATCTTTTCTTTTCATTAACCATGATGTGGGAAGATATACCATTCAATCAGGCTTTCGATCCTGATGAGTTTCCTGAACCTGAATTTGACGATCAGGAAACAGTCTTGCGGGGTGTCATTACTTTGCTTGATGAAGCTTTGGGACAGATCCAGCCTGGTGAGGCTTCCGTGGGTGATGGTGACTTGATCTACGGCGGAGATATGATACAATGGACAAAGTTTGCCAACTCACTGAAATTACGGACATATATGTTTCTCCGTAACCAGGATCCATCTGTTGATAGCGAAATTAGTGCATTACTGAACAATGCAGAACTGATTCGTACAAATGCTGACGAAGCTGCAGTTCCGTTTTTTGACAGTGATGACAATGCGAATAACGTGTGGACTTTAAATAACCTCTTTGGTGGTTTTACAGATGCCGGAAACGGTAATAACTTCATTTTTGCAGGTGAAACACTTGTAGATATGATGAATGAACTGCAAGACCCCAGAAGAGAGACATATTTCGCTTTCCCAACCTTTGACGGTGGTGAAACTTTTGAAAGTACCGAGTATGAAGGGCAGGAAGCCGGCGTTTCCAATTACGGTGATGGCACAGCGATGATTAGCCAGAACATCATTCGAAGAGACTGGCCAAATCGTATGCTCACCGCATCAGAAGTTCTATTTTATGAAGCCGAGTTTTTGGCTACAACCGGCGATTTAGCGGGTGCTCACGATGCCTATATCCAAGGTGTACGAGCATCTCTTGAATTCTTAGCACCTTACACGGTTTTAAATTCACGGGCCGGACAATCTGATGGAATCTCAACCGCTGAAATGGATGCCTACATTGCGAATTTACCGGCAGGTTTTTCCAGTGAAGATCAGGCATTAGAAGCCATACACACTCAACAGTATATTGAGGTATGGGACCGCGCTCCCGAGAACTGGAGCCAGTGGAAACGAACGAAGTTCCCGGAACTGACGGTTGCACAGAATGCAGATTTAGGTGATGTAATCCGACGATTCCCATATCCGCCGGATGAAGTGTCATCAAACCCAAATACACCACAGGATCCGATCCTGGATACGCCAATGTGGTTTGAGAACTAATTGAAAAATTTAGAGATATAAAATTATGAAAATTATAAAAATTATATTTTCGGTCTCAGTTCTCACACTACTGTTACTGGGATGCGAAAGCGTGAATGAACCCATCTCCTACGAGGATGGGGCTGTGCCTGCGTTTGTTACGATAGGTACTGAAGGACAAGACGTTGTTGCCGGAGGATCACTTGAAGTTGTTTTTGAGTTGGGCCAAACGCAATATGAAAATGTAACCGTAGAATATACCATAAGCGGTGATGCGGTTGAAGGTGATGATTACGTTTTCAGCTCTGGAACACCTGGAACGGTAACCATAGAACATGATCCTGAATCAACAAGTCTGGATAATGGGTCCGTTACTTTGGATTTTCCGATTCAAGCAGCTCTTGGAACTTCCAGAAACTTAACCTTTACACTTGAAAGTGCTACAACCGAGAGTGGTGAAACACTCTCTCTAGGGCGGGGTGATATTGGACTTGAAAGAACGTTCGTGATCAACGGGTTGGGAGCTGTTCCGACAGGAACGTATACCTATGAAGCAACCGGTGATTTCGGTCCTTTTTCAGGGACATTTGAAATTACACAACCTGATTCACCAATCGTTGTAGGAGGTGCACCTTACTTGTTTAGAACCAGTAATATCGCCGGTGCTCTCTTTGGAGTAGATGTTGCTTATGCTTTTAATGTAACAGCGGGTGGAGATGTATTAGGTGCACCAAATGCTCACGAAGAAGGATTCGAAACAATCATACTTGACGTATCCGGTAATTACAATGATACGGCTGGTGAATTGACATTAGATGTTACCTTCCAATGTTGTGGTGTTGCAGGTTTCGGTTACCAGATCGTTGCGACTCCTCAGCCTTAAAAAACAAATTTCTGTTTAATAAGAGATTGTTTATGTAAGAAAAGCCACTTCTGTTTTACAGGAGTGGCTTTTTCTTTTATTAATAATAGGACTATGCTTTTTTATTATTAGACACAGTGTAAATCAATTTAACACAGAAGTATAGACTATTCAGTAATGTTATTTGTGCATCAAAAAAAATATTTTAGAGTGATTAGAAATCAAATACAGAAAATTGGTGGATTTCTATTCCTTGTGATAATTTTCTTGAATTCAACGGATGCTATTTCTCAATCAAAAACAATTCGGGGAATTATAACCGATGCATCTACGGGACAGACGATTCAGGGTGCAAATATTGTGCTTTTCGATCAGGGCGATAATCAAGTAAAAGGTACCGTAAGCGATAGAAACGGATTTTACAGGTTGCAAAACATTAGTGCCGATGAGTACCGGATACGAATCAGTTATATCGGGTTTATTACTAAGACTGACACCTTGAATATTGCCGAAAATGAAGAAATTACTACATACAGTACATCCCTGCGTGTCAATAGCGCAGAACTGGATGAACTTGTAGTTTCAGTAGAAAGTGAGGCGGCACAATTAAAAGGCGGACATCAAAGAGTTTCAGCAATTGATTTAAATCGTGTAGTAACACCGGCAGGCAGTGGTGATATTGCTAACTATCTGCAGGCTCTTCCGGGTGTAGTATCAGCGGGAGACCGGGGAGGACAACTTTTTGTGAGAGGCGGGACCCCTTCAGAAAATTTGGTACTTATTGACGGATTAACCATCTATCAGCCCTTTCATATTATTGGATTTTTTTCAGCATTTCCTGAAAACCTGCTGGCAAATGCTGATTTTTATGCCGGCGGGTTTAGCCCGAAATATAATGGCCGGATATCTTCCGTACTGGATGTACAGATGAGAGACGGTGATGTTAACAATACAAATAGTTCTGTTTCCATCAGTCCCTTTCTTACTGAAATACAGATGGAGGGGCCGTTGGGTGATGGAAACAATTCCTCATGGATAGCATCCGTAAGAAGTTCACAAATAGAACAAACCAGCGATCTGTTTCTTGGGAAAACTCAGCCGCTTCGATTCGATAGTCAGTTTCTGAAATTTACCCGGTTTAATGAGGATGGAACCCGCTGTTCGGCAATGGCCATGAGAACCTACGACAGGGGGAAACTCGATTTTGATATGGGTAATAGCTTCAGTTGGTCCAATTTTGTACTCGGGGGAAAGTGTACTCACCTGCCGCAGGAATCAAATACATTTGTTGATTTTAATTTCGGCCTCTCACATTTATCCAATAAAATTGGAGGAAGTCTTGAGACGAATTTATCCTCTGCTTTAACAAAATTCAGCTTAGATCTGGACATAAATCAGACCGTAGGGAATGTGAAATTAAACTATGGTGTGAATTCTCATATGAAGTGGATCAACTACAACATTGAAGAACTCTTTCAAATCCCGCAGAGTGAAACTGATATTTTGTTGGGACTCGGCTCATTTACCGAAGCAGAAATTCCCCTTGGAGAAAAAATTACTGTACGTCCGGGCGCCTCTTTATCATTTTATGCCAATACCTATAATCCAAGTATCGAGCCAAGATTGCGATTTAGCTGGCAGCCTTTTGGAAACGATAACCAGGAATTAAATGCATCTATTGGAATCTATCGGCAGACGATTGCCGGAATCTCAGATTTAAGAGACGCCGGATCTGCTTTTATTGCCTGGCTGCCTACCCCAAATGATGAGCGAATGGAGGCAATACATTCTTTGGTTGGCTGGCAGCAGCAGTTGGGCAGTGGATTACAGTTTTCGGCTGAAGGTTACTATAAAAAACTGCAAAATATCCCGGTCTCTGTATGGAGCACAATTGCAGAATTCACTACGGATATCGCTTTTGCCAATGGGGATATTTGGGGAGCGGATGTGCGCCTTGAGTATAATCACAGATTATTTTATGCATTTTTGGGATATGGCTACTCCTGGACCAAGTATCGCTCGGCACAGGAAAATTTTAATGTATGGTTTGGCAGCCCAATTCAATCGTACCATCCAGGACACGACAGGCGCCATCAGATAAATTCAATGGTATCGGCCTATTTAGGTAAGTATACCGTTGGACTTCGGTGGCAGATGGGAACCGGTTTGCCGTTTACAAGACAGATGGGTTCTGATGGTATTTTTTTGTATGAAGATGGTTTGCCTAATGTAAGAACTGATTATGGAACCCCCAGAGTAATATTAGACAAACCATTCAAAGGAAGAACACCAATTTATCACAGGTTGGATGTTTCCCTTGAAAGAGAATTTGAAGTTGGTTTTGGTACTCTTTTCGCTCAAGCGGGAGCTATAAACACCTACAACCGTACAAATCTTTTCTACTATGATGTGTTTACGCAACGAAGAATTAATCAATTACCATTTGCCCCCTATGCGTCATTAAAAATGGAGTTTTAAGATGAAATCGATTAATCACTTGAGAAAATCATACTTATTAATTCCATTGGCAATGTTAGTTTTACTCAGTTTTGCAGGCTGTGATGAATCTTTAAACCCAGTAAAAGAGAATGACCGATTCATATACTCCATTGCCGGTTATCTGGATTCATCTGCGGATAGGCAATGGATTCGGGTTATCCATCTTCAGGAGGAGACTGATACAACCGGCAAAGGCATTGACGGAACGATTACACTCGAAAATCTTGAGAATGGAGAAACCAGTGTACTTAATGATTCTCTATTTCAGTATTCAGAAAATTTATATGCATATAATTTCTGGACCGAACAGAATATTGAACCAAGAAGTACTTACCGGATAACCGCTGAACGTTCTGATGGTGCAATGAGCAGTGTGACTGTGGAAATTCCGGATACATTTAAAGACCCGGTTTATTATCCACCTGCTGTACCTGGTGATAAAGGTCGATTAGTTATTGAGGGGATTGATAACCTGGCGGATGCATCCATCCGGTTTAAAATAAGATACAATGTAGCCGGGTTTACATTAAACCAATCGATCCCAATTATTGCTGATACCATCTCAACTGCGGCCGGTTACTATATCCCAATAGCACCAAATCGAATTGCACAGGCCACTGAAGACCTTGAAACTGTAGATATTTTTGATTGTGAACTATATGTGGCTCGTGCCGGAGAAGATTGGGTAGACTTCCCTTCTATTGACCGTAATTTAATAGCTTTGCCCGAAGGAATTTCCAATGTTGAACAAGGGACCGGGTATGTTATTGGTGTTACAAGTAAACGAATATCTTATCCAAGTGGGAGCTGCAGCGATTAATTTTTAAAGGATTTGAACGATTAAAGCCTCCTTCGACAGATTCTTAAAAAAGTGTAAAAGGGCTCATATCTAAACAAGAATGAGATAATTCACCTACGCATATTTTTTTAATATTTTGGAGTATTTTAATTATACCAATGGTCCAAAATGAGGTAATATTTTTAGGCATAATTCTTTAAAAAGTTATTTTTTTTAAATAAACTACAAATTCTTATTTTCTATAACATTTTTGGAACGCTGTTAAGGTCGAAACAGGGCGTTTTTTAAAAATTTTACAATTGGGTTGAAATGGGTTTTCCCATATACTAAATTGCCCACGTAGGTATGAATAAAGGCTTGAAGTAAGTAATAATTGCCGTAGGACATTAACCAAAACATTTTAGGCGATTCAAAAAACCGCAACTACTCTCCCCAAGGAATTGGTATGCTAATCTTCTTGGGTACTTCTTCTTTTACTACTTAACCAAAACAATAACAAATGAGGTCTTATATGAATTATAAGCTACTGACTATGTTAGTATGTGCCTTTCTGTTTTCGCTTGATGCCATTGCTCAGGTAACAGTACAGGGTACAGTAACAGATGCAAATACTGGCGAACTTTTACCTGGGGTAAATGTCGTCATACAAGAACTGCAAACGGGCTCATCTACAAATATAGATGGGGAATATGAAATACTGAATGTGCCTGAGGGTACATATACGTTGACAGTTACCTATGTTGGTTATCAAAGATACACCAACGAGATAGAGGTAGGTAACTCAACAGTCAATCAAAACATCGAACTACAGCAAGACATTTTTGGTCTTGAGGAGATCGTTGTTACCGGTGTAGGTTCAGGAACTCAAACAACTAAACTAGGTTTTTCTGTCTCCAAAGTAGGTGAAGCAGAACTTGCCGAGGTCCCCGCAACAGACCCCGGTAATGCTTTGAGAGCAAAAATTCCGGGTATAACGGTTGTTCAGGCTTCCGGTGACCCAGCCAGCTCTCCTGATATTCGACTCCGTGGTTCTACCTCCATTAGTGGGGACCAGTCTCCACTCATTATTGTAGATGGAGTCATTACTTCAGGAAGTCTTCGTGACATTAATATGGAAGATGTTGAGTCAATCGAGGTTGTGAAGGGTGCAGCTGCTTCCTCTATTTACGGATCACTTGCCGGTAATGGTGTAATTCAGATTATTACAAAGCGAAACGCTGGTAAAGTTGATGAACCGGAAATTACGATTCGCTCTGAATATGGACAGTCTGAAATTGCAGATGACTATCCATTAGCGACAACCCATCCCTATGCAAATGATTATGTCTTGGATGAAACCGGACAGTACATAGTAGAATGGCCAAGCTATAACAATTACGATGAAGATCGCAGATGGGATAATGAATATCCTGTTTTATACGATAACGTTGACGCGTTATTCACAGGACAGCCCTATAACTCAAATTATTTCTCTTTGGCCAACTCTTCTGAGAATGTTAACTACCTGGTGTCTTTTGAAAACATGACACAGGGTGGTGTTCTGGAACCCGTTGACGACTACAAGAGAAACACCTTCAGAGTGAACGCCGACTTTATTCCAAGTGATAATTTCACTGCGAGTTTTAGTGGGTCGTATATTAATGTAGAAACTCCTGATTTTTCCGGTGAGGAACAGGGACAAGGCGATAACTTTTTCTATTCTGTATTGACATCAGAACCATTTCTGGATATGACCGAAAGATCTGAGGATGGAAACTTTTCCAATAACCCAACCGGTTATGCTGTTCAAAGCTCCAACTGGCAAAATCCTCTTTATGTAGCACAGAATCGAAAATATTCATTCGACAGAGATCGAATTATTGCTGGATTGAATCTTAAATACGATTTAGCTGAGTGGATTTCTGTGAACGCTCGTCAATCTTTAGATAAATCTTATCTTCAAAGAGAACAATTTTTCCCTGTCGGCTATGAAACTCCAACGCCAAACGCAACTTTAAACGATGGTTATGAGTGGCGCAGAGCTACACAAAACTCAACTTCTGTGACAGAGTTTTGGTTTGAAGCAAATCAAAGCTATGAGGACATTAATGTACGAGCGATTGCGAAATATCTGTATGAAAATCGCAGTTATGAGTGGTTTGAAGCAGAAGGTAGTGAATACGTAACCCAGGGTATTCGTGATATTGGTTCCTTGGCCAACGATACTTATGGAATTGATTCATATCAGGAAGATATTCGAGCAGAGAACTTTTTCTTAAATCTTGATGTAGATTATCAAGACAAAATTATTGCCAGTGGTTTGATTCGTCGTGACGGATCTTCACTCTTCGGTTCTGAAGAAAGATGGCAAACATACTTCCGTGGTTCATTGGCTTATCGAATCACTGAAGATTTCGAACTCCCGAATATAAATGAATGGAAAGTTCGAGCATCTTACGGAACCTCAGGAAACCGTCCTCCTTTTGAGGCGCAGTATGAAACATACAGCGCGACTTCAACAGGTATTTCACCGGACGTTCTTGGTAATAATGAGATTAAGCCATCTACTGTTGGCGAGATTGAATTTGGTACCAATATTGCATTTTTAAATCGATTTAACTTCGAGGCAAATTATGCTCTTACAAATGTAACGGACGACTATCTTCCTGTACCGTTATCAAGTGTGGCTGGTTTTACTACACAGTGGCAAAACATAGGTGAAATTGAGTCCAGCTCTCTTGAATTTGCATTGAGCGGCCAAATTATTAATAAGCGAGACATGTCTTTGGCATTGAACCTCAGTTGGGATACATATTCTCAGGAAATTACAGACCTTGGAGATGTACCGCCATTCACCAGAGACCTTGCTGCAGCTGCCTTACCACTGTTTAGAGTTGAGGAGGGAGAATCTTATGGCGCCATGTATGGTAACAAGGTTCTTACTTCTGTAAATGATTTAACAGTTGTTGATGGAGAAGTCATCAATCCGGGTGGTATGGATGTGAACGGTGATGGATCGATCACAGCGAACGACTTTGAAGTGAACCAGCACGGATATGTAATTCCTGCCGGAACTCACGGAACTCCTGATGAGCAGGTAATTTACCAGGCCGACGACAGTGGCGAGCCGTCTTCAACGAAGATAGGTGATACTGTTCCTGACTTTAAAACGGGTGTATCCGCTAATTTCAGGTATAAAGGTTTCGGAGTATATGCACTGTTAGATATGGTAAGTGGTGGAGATGTTTACAATTACACCAAACAGTTGCTCTACTTTAATGCTCGTCACGCTGATTTTGAGAAGTTCGCCGAACAAGGCTTCGATCCAACATACAATGATGCATCATCTGCTATCTATAACTTAAGTAACGCATCATCTTACTTTGTTGAAGACGCAAGTTATGTGAAGCTTCGTGAAGTGGCAGTTTCTTATACGTTTGGACCGGAAATACTGGGTTCACTCGCCGGTGCGATTGATGAAATTAAAGTATCGGTTACAGGTCGTAATCTGTTGACATTTACAGATTATACCGGTTGGGATCCAGAAGTTGCATTGAGAACGAACGCAACGAACTTTAGGCTTGATGAATATGCCTATCCAAACTACCGGACATTTAGTGGAACTGTACAGGTCCGATTCTAAAAAAATTCTAAGCTAAACTTTATATATAGCTATGACATACTTAAATAAATTGAAGTTTATTGTATCGCTTCTGATTGTGGCACTGGCCATTAGCAGTTGTGAGGATCTAAGTCTTGCTGATTTAGATGTAGAGAATCAAAACGATCCGGATCGTGAACGAGCGTTGGCCGAAGATGCAGACGTACAAAATCTCTTAGCTGGGAGTACGGCGGACGTATTCTTCGAAATTACAAATGTCTACGGAGTTCATATGAATGGACTTTCCGATCAAATGACATCAACCAATGCTTTCTTCTCATTCTGGGATTTTGCAGAAGAGCCCAGGTTGAGGCTGAATAACAGAACAACCTATGCTGATGCTGATGTTTTCTATGCTCCCTGGAGTACATTCAATTCGGGGGTATCTACTGCAAATACCATTATTCAGCAAATTGAGATAGATGGTCAAACTTTAGTTGTTGACGGTGTTGATGTTTCCCAAAAAATGCTTGCGAGTGCTTACTTTTTACGAGGTATTTCTCGCGGTTACCTTGGAGCCGTTTATGATCAAGGATATATCGTAAATCCCGATACGGATCTGACACAATTAGAAACCGTTTCATACACCGAGTTGATCAATGCCGGGTTAGCTGATATCGAGCAGGCTATGACACTAGCTGACGGAGTTTCTGATTTTACTTGGGACTATCTCCCAACCGGTGACAGCTGGAATATTCAGCAGTTTAAAGTGATTGCGAATTCAATGGCTGCGAGAATTGCAGCAAGTGAGGCACGAACAGCTTCTGAAGCTGCGAGCATGGACTGGAATCGAGTCTTAACATATGCGAATGCCGGACTTGGTGGTCCTAATGCTGCTGATGGCGGAGCAATGTTAGACTTTACGGCTTCCGGTGTAGGACCCTTTGTATTCTATAATAACTTAGCAGACTGGAGCGGCTTCTTGATTGCCGGTGGAATCGATACCGGTGCCGGTTATCTGCCGACAGATCTTAAAGTGATTAAATTGTTGGATAACAGTTATCCAGCAAATTATCCTGCCGCACCTGATGTATTAGCACCCGCTGAAAGTGAAGATCCAAGAATTGGATACTATGTGTACACCACGAATTTCGGATTCTTGAATCCAACACGTAATCGATCCATTTTTACAAACTACTGGAGTATTCGAATGTTTGGTGGTAATAACTGGGGTCAAACGGGTCAACCAGTTGTTTATATGACATCCTCCGAGATCGAATATTTACGAGCAGAGGCTAACCTGATGTCAGGTAATGCTGCTGAAGCGGCAACAATCCTCAACAATAGCCCGTTTGGAACTGGAACGACTACTTTTTCTATTGATCTTCCAGCTGTACAGAATGGATATATTCTTGCTGAAGAGCAATCAATGTCTGGTGGTAATACAATTGCCCCCGACGCATCCGTTGCTGAATTCCAAACAGCATTGCTTACAGAATACTCTGTAGAACTTTATATGATCGCAGGTATTGGTACTGAATGGTTCTTCATGCGGCGACACGACATGTTACAGGCAGGTACTGCACTTCATTATCCAATTCCTGGTCAGGAACTTGAGATTACAGGAGCTTCGTACTACACATTTGGTGGAGCTGAAAATACTTCAGAAGAGGGTACCGCTGATGGAGCGAATAGCTGGAAACAGCTCTTAAGTTCACCGGCGAAAACTGCTGGATTCAGTAATATGACTCAGGCCGACAGTGAAATGTACGGACCAAAAATCTTTAGAAAAGGTGAAGGTGGTGAAATCAATCCAACAAATGTTGGTCCTAAGCCAAAGCGAAATTTTTAGAACGTAAAATTCTAAAATAAATAAGCCTCCACTTTAGATAGTGGAGGCTTTTTTTATTGGGGGATCTTTTGTCATTCAGTAATCTATCTTGAAATAGTAAGTAGTAATTTCATCAGTGCTGATGCCGCTAAGCAGTAGAAATGACCTGGAAGTGGCTATGGTCCCGATTGCATCGGTCACAATTCAATCAAGGGTCATAGGGTCACTAATTCAGAACATTTCAAAAACCTACAGACGTTTCGAAGGTATTTAAAAGGTAAACTCGTTCAATCAATCAAAACATTCACATCAGCTGGATACCCTTTTGGCACTTCAATCCTTACTAAAGATGAATCACTCTTCTGAACCACAAATTTACCTGTAACAGAAGCAATACTTGGATCCGGAACTACATAGGTTACAGTATTTTTTGCATCATCATTTGAAGATATATTTATCAATGCAAAAGCACGAGATAAATACATTGGTATTGAATTACTGCTGGACCTAGTTCGTAAAGTTCGTCCTGTTTCTAAAGAGTCAAGAACAATTTCGCTGGTTGGTAAAATGAACTCAGAATTTTCAGCTACTCTGCGATCTCTTTCATGTCGAAATTCTATCGTATCAACTTTTACCCAGCTCTGGTCTTGTATATTCTCGGCGAAACGATAATCTATCTCAATTTTTTTCCCCTGGTAAACATTTGTACCGGGATTTGAAGAGCAACTCGTAAATACAAATAGACAAATTAGTAATAATGTAGGCCTGTAACTCATTGGAAACATGGATTGGTTCTCAATTAGAGTAGAAAATACAATTGTTTAGGGGCACTTAGTAAATCTAAAATATGTAATATAATTGAGAGCAGTTAATGAAGATGAGTCGAATTCGACCAAAATTTATCACGAATATTCAGCTCAAAAGATTTATTTAATCATAAGTGGTTTAATTCCCAGACTCTCTGGGTCGGTAAAGAAAAAAATCCCCCTTACATCCTACGCCTAAGGCTTCGGTGCACAGGTCGAAGGGGGAAGCGAACCTGCCTGCGCTGAAGCTTCGGAAGACAGGCCCGCCTGCGCCCAAGGCTTCGGAAGACAGGCAGAGTGAGTTTGGAGACGACCCACTACGTTTTGAAGCTTATCCAAATTTTGGGTTTGAGACATCATTGATCATCCCCCATTGCCCCCTTCTCCAAAAGGGATCCCTTCGGGGAAAGGGGGACACTTTATAATAAGTTCAAATTTGTAGAAACGATTTGGATTATAAATTGATACCCCGCTGCAAGCAGACGGGGTAGTTCATTGGAACTGCTCTTTCAGAAATCAAAAAGGAATCCGGAACTTTTATTATGAATATGCTTCTTTTTGTTCATTATGAAATTCGCTGATCACTTCATCAACAATTTCTCTGGACTGTTTTGTATTAACAACGGCCTTTAGTTTCATTAAGAAATGGTAAAGACCGAGGTGAACTCTTGTGGTAAAAATAAAATGTTTACTACCACGAGGGCCATTTGTAATGGGCGCATTCTTCGTATAACCTGCCATTATTCGTTTATATTCTGAATCTCCGAAGTTGAATTCATCCTCTATGTAGGGCAGTGCAAATGTGTAACCGTAATTCTTGCAAAATTCATAAATAGCTTTTTCCGATTTGTTGTTCTCAGGATCCGCCTTCAAAACATCCAACTCTTTATATAACCTTATGATCTCCTCTTCATCTCTTTGAAGGTGAACAGGCAACAATTTCAGGTAATTGATGAAAAACTCTTCCGGGAATGATTTCACACAACCGTAGTCAACAACACCTAATTTTTTATCCGGGGTGAAAATAAAATTTCCGGGGTGTGTATCCGCGTGAATTTCACTTCTGTCTCTTATCTGTTGATGGAAAAAGTCCCAAAGCAACTGTCCAAAGTGGTTTCTTTCTTCCTGTGGGGGATCAGTTTCCAAAAACTCTTTTAAGTGGTGTCCTTCTATAAAACTCATAGTCAGGACTCTCTCAGTAGATAATTCAGGAATCCATTCTGGGGTAACGATGCCATTGGAGGCAAAGCGCTCATGAAATCGATTTATCGATTTACCTTCCTCAATATAATCAGTCTCTTTCATCAGGGTTGATTCAATCTCGGCGATGTAATCATCAAACTGATCTCCATTTTTGGCAAGCCGTTTAAAAATGGATCCCGCGAGAGAGATATCAGATGAAATTGTGTCCCGAACTCCCGGATATTGAATTTTGATAGCTACGGGTTGACCATTAGAAAGGCGGGCTTTATGAACCTGTCCGATCGACGCAGCTGCTAAAGCTTCCGAGTTGAATTCATCAAATATCTGCTCCGGGTACTTTCCTAGCTCTCTCCTGATGATTGACCTCACGAGCGATCGGTTTATGGGCGGCACACTATACTGTGCCTGGGTCATAACCTCAGTAAACTCTTCGGGCAGAAATCCCTGGTCAATACTAAAAGTTTGGGCAATCTTTAAAGCAGTTCCACGCAAGTTTGTGAACTCACCAAACACATCCTCTGCAGTTTTTTTGTTAACATCAGCTTTTTCAGATTTACGGCCCGTAAGTGTCTTTAAGTAATGAGAAGCATAATTCTTGCCAACCTTAAGTCCCGTTTTGGCAAAAATCTTACCCCGTTCATATTTCGATGATGGAAAATCTGTCATTTACGATTTTCCTCCATCACTTTTGATGTTTGAAAAGGCTTGATTAAATGGAGAATTGTAGAACAGGAATTTTCCAAAATCGAAACCTTTGTCCAGAATTTTGTTGTAGAATATTTCTTCAATAAGTGAACACCATTTGTCAACAAGGGCAAAACTCTGCTCAAATTTTTCGCTACTGTCGTTCGCCCAAAAAAGAATCAAAGCATGATAATGGCAATAGATCGTTTTATATAAGAAGCCGTTCACGAAAAAGGATGCTGAAGCAGAGATATGATTATCGGAAGCAAAAATCATGTTGAGCTCTTTTTTAAACCCCTTTTTAAACAATGTATCAAATGGACTTTGAACTATAAATTTTTGATACGTATCTAAAACAAACTCTCTGAACTCTAAAAATTCATCAAGTAGTGAGAGAAAGAGGTTGCTTAACTTTTCACTCAATGTGAAATCAGAATAGCCATCAATCGATTTTGTCTGATCTTTGTAGATCAGTATTCTGGATTCATAAAAATAGAGCAGTATTGATTTTCTGTTGGGAAAAAGTTCGAAGATTTCAGAAGACTCCATATCCAGTTCCTTTGCAAGTGACTGAATGGTAAAGCGATTATTTTCTATATATTTTCTCGCTGCAGTTTCACTGATTTTAATTTTCTTTTTTGTCTGTTTATCCATAGTTCTAAATATTTTTGAACGGCATTGAAGCATCCATAGTTCTGTAGCTTATAACCAATTTCTACTATTGAAAGGTTCACATGACGTTGAATTCAATACGAAAATCAAATCCACAAAAGCGAGATATCCTTTTTCTTTGTTTAACGGGTATTTTCATAACGGCCCTGGTATTTGGGAATATTGTGGGAACAACAAAGTTCATAACTATTTTTTCGTTTGAAATGCCTGCATGGTTGCGGTCAATTACTCCATCACTTGTCAGAGATGGAAAAACATATACGATGAGTATACCCGTGGGGTTAGTGGCTTATCCGTTTACATTCCTGGTAACAGACCTGATTTCGGAACTATTTGGACGAAAGAAAGCTCAGATGGTGGTTTGGATTGGCTTCTTTATGAACATGTATATGCTATTTCTGATGAGCGTGGGACATTGGTTCCCAAACACATATGGTGTTAGCGGTGGGCTGAATTTATTTGAGGGTGTTTATGATTTTGTGATTGCAAATACAATCTCCAGTATGATTGCTTATCTGATTGCTCAGTCAGTAGATGTGCGTTTATTTCATTTTTGGAAACGAGTTACAAAGGGGAATTATCTCTGGATTCGCAACAATGGTTCCACAATGTTCAGCCAGTTGGTTGATAGTACGGCAATATTAAGTATTCTCTACTTTTCAGGGAACCTTGGTGATAATATTACGAATCTTTACCTGTTGGGAATTCTAATTATTAACTCTTACCTCTTTAAATTTCTGTTTGCTCTATTTGACACTCCAATTGTATACGCTGCAGTGTGGTTTTTTAAAGATTATGATGAAGATCCGGAAGGTTATAAATTATTCAAATCATAAGGTCGGGGGTTATCTTACTGGCTATTCTACACTTACTCCATTATGCTGTTAAATAAGAAATTTTTTTAGAAAAAATACTGGGAAATTGGTTGACATTTGGCACTGACTACCCCTATATTTGTAATCCTTTCGCGGATGTGAAACGCCAACAATTGTTGGTTTAAAACATGTCCGTTTTTGTTCTTTAAACATATTGAAAGACAGACATAAACAGATTGTTTGAGTGAGTCGGGGGATAAGATTTTCCAGAGTGTACTATTATAATATAGATATA
>NZ_JAKLWS010000025.1 GCF_022012475.1 Rhodohalobacter sulfatireducens | reverse complement strand
TTTATTTTCTGGGTATTAAATAGCCTTAAAATGAGTAATGCAACAACGACACAAACGGCAACAGTGGCGAGCAGAGTTAAAACAGTCTTTTTCATAAAACGGGTATTTTTTTCAGTGATTCAATTTTATGGTCCCTTTTTATAGATCTCGATTAAAAATTAGTTAATTTTCAATCTGATCTACTCACCGGGTTTAAATGGGCTTCAAGACGCTCATTAATAGCATTGTCAATTTGTATATGTCCCATTTCCTTCTCCAAAAATCTTAAGACAGAAACTGCATCTGTTCCGGTCAATGCATGAATATCATCTTCCCTGCCAAAACAAAATATTACCACCCTTTACTGTTCGTTATATATTCATGTTGATGGTAAGCTAATTTCATCGATTGAATATTTGCCAGAACCGGTCAAAAACAGGGTTAAAAATGAAATTAAGAAGAGCAAGGGTAACTCCTTATCCCCAAATGGATCACCGGCATATACGATGAATACGATGACTATAAAAGTAAATATAAGCGGAATAGTCGCCAACCGTGTCCAGAATCCAATAAGTACAAAGATGGCACATATCACCTCGGCAAATGTTGCTAATAACAGAGAAACAGTAGGCCCAAGTCCCAGTGGGTCTCCAAAGGTAAAATCACCAGTTATGATCTTTATAAGTTTTGGAATACCATGAGTCAAAACCAGGCAGACGGTTCCGATTCTTAGAAGCAGGATAGCCAGATCCGGACTCACAATTGTGTTTAATTGGGTGGAATTCAGCTTTTTAAACATAATTAAATACTTTACTATTTATAGTTTGAGTTTGAAAAAGTTTTGTGTTCCATCTTCGAATCTAAAATCTAGTAAAGGAACGTATAACTGATTTTAAGCAGAACTGAATTATTTGGGATGAGATCAAACGTATCATTAATTTGAGTTCCTATGGGCCGTTCGTATGGAGAATTTCTATACGGTGCAAGTGGATTTATTTCATACTCAGCATCCCTTCCGTGAGACCAAACCAAGAATAGAGTAGAACCGGGACGATACTCCCACCGTAGTACTATATTTGAATGATAACTATTGAAAGAAAACTCATCACGTTTAGGGTAGGCGCTAAAGTCTATCAACGTATCTCGATCATGTAGAATCTTAAAGTTTTCGTACTTACCTCTAGCGAGGAATAGTTGGTTATAAATTTGTAAAGACAGATTCCTTGTGAATGTCACCGTACTTCTGAATGTGAGGTCTAATGCGCGTGTATCTCGTTCACCAAAAACAGAAACGTAATAATCATTTCCGCTATATGGTGGCTTGTCGGATAATATCTGATCAAGTTCTGAGCTATTTGCCAGCTGTCTATATTCTTCATCACTAAGCTCAGAGGGTCGTCTTGAAAATTCGCCAATCAACCAATCTCCGTTATCTCTTCTGAATGATTCATTGGCAGTCCATGATGTCACGCCTTTTTCCCATTCACCTTCAATATTGGCAGATAAATCCAGCCTTGAACCGACATTCCAGCTTCCCCGAAGGCCCAGTGCGTATTCATTTCCTCCGCCATCAAAATAAGACCAGGAGAATTCCGGTGACAATTCCCATGTACGTCTTTCATCGGTTTCATATTCAAATTCAAAACCAGCAGAAAATGGTCTCGCCCAGGGACCTAATCCGCGTGTTTCAAACAGATCATACCCACCCATGATTCGTTCCAATTCCAATTCAAATTGAATTGATTGAAAGGAATTAAATGTCCAATTTGACCCAGTTCTAAAATCTAACCCCAGGTTTATTCCGGTATCATATGAAACGGACTGAGTTAGGAATCCATCCAAGTCAGCTCGTTGGAATCGCCCAAATGACCGACCACCGTTGATTTCATGCTCGAACCTGAATAATCCTCGAACGTAGTTATTCTCTCGTAACTGACCCAAATCATTTGGGTTGAAAGTATCGCTAAATATTTCTGTACCTAAAAATCCGCGCCATTCACCACTGCGTTTTTCAGTAAAGAATCTTCCTGCAAATCCTGTTTCTGATTCACCGGCATTGGTTAGAGTTCTCTGGGTGAAGGATGCAAATCCATCAATACCATAATTGTTATCGAAAAAACGAATATCCCAATCCGTTCCGCCTGTGTACGTTCTGCGCCGATTCTTCTCTCTTGTGATGGGACTGTCATAAAACGTAAGGATTCCCCCAAGGGTCGAAAAATCTCCAATTTGCTGGCTTGCCCGGGCTACCCCGTAATTGTTGGAGGGATCAAAATCATTCCCACTCATTGCCCCAAGTGCTCCAAATGATAAACCTCCCTCGGTACGCCCGGAAATTTTTGTTGCCCCAATTATTGGAGCTTCTGCACCAATTCTGCGAGTGTATAAGAGTTCTCCTCGAGCTACAGAGAATTCATAGATCTCAATACCCTCAACAAAAAAGGGTCGCTGCTCCTCGAAAAATGTTTCAAAAGCTGAGAGGTTCAAAACAGCCGGATCGGCCTCTACCTGTCCAAAATCAGGGTTGAAGGTGGCATCAAGAGTCACATTGGGCCCTAAACCAACTTTTACATCACCACCAATATCAATATTTGTGTCTGTTATTAAATCTCCGGGCTCATCAGGATTTTCTGCAGAATTGAATCCACTGACGAGGTACGGCCGAACCTGAATGTTTGGTTTAGGTTCTACGTTTCTAATGTTTTGCAGAAGGCCAAATTGAGCAATCAAATTATCTCTCTGAACCCTGGGGACCAAAGGCCATTCTGTAATCTCTCCAAGTCTTGGTATATTTCTCGTGAAATGAATTCCCCAGATTTGCAGATCGACTTCAGGGAATCTCAACATGCTGTAGGGGATTTGCATTTCTACGATCCAGCCTTCATTTGTAACACTAACATCCGAATACCAAACAGCATCCCAAGATTCATCAACTCCCGATATTCCTGGACCTCCGCCTCCGGGACCGCCTCCTCCAGAACCTCGAATACCATCATATTGAATTCCTGCTGCACTTACACCAAATGTAAAAGCATTTTGACGGTCAAGACGTGAATCAAGTGATACAACAAACCAATCAGCTCGGTTATAATCATCACGTCTTCCCAGAGTCTGTTCAATTTGATCCGGGTTTTCATCATAAAGCATAGCTCCTACATAAATACCACCATCACCGTATAAAATCTTTACTTCTGTCGGTTGTGTCGAAGGTTCACCTTCATCCGGACTGAATTGCCTGAAATTAGTGGCCATCTCTGCTTGGTTCCATGCTTCTTCATCAAGTTGTCCATCTATACGAATCGGTGTATCTAATTGATAAGCATTTACTGTTGGAGTTTCCTGGGCCAATAATTTACCGGAAAACTGTAGTATAGACGTGAATAGAAATATTAAACCTAACTTGTTAGTAATTGAGAGATTCCCGTTACATTCCATATGTTTGCTGTCTCATATTACACTTTGTAAAAGCTTAAATAATGAGATCTTAATTCTCATTTACAAAAGGAAAGTGTTCTAATTATAGCCGTCCTCGCTTTTGTTCTCACTATAGTAGCTTCAAAATCTGTTCAGAATTTGATTGAATTCTGAAGCAAAATTGATTTTTTCTTTATTTATCGAATTAATTCAATTTTTTTGAAATGCTTTAAGAGGAAATAATCGGGATTTTAAAGACCAGGGATATTCTCAATTAAAAGGAAGGATTATCTGGAACGGATTTTTTGAAAAAAGTACATTTTGATACAGAAATCTCTTGATTTAATTCCACTGAGTTAGTTAGTCAACTGAACAAAACCTACAACCGAAACAAGCTGCATGATTACCCTTAACTCACTGTCCATTTTTTTGTAGCAATTCAAAGTCTTAAGAATTGAGATTATTTATTTTTGGCAAGGAAATCTGACAATTAAAGAAATAGGGAGGGAGAAGATGATTGGTTTATGAAACATCATTCTGAAACTGGAAAACTGTTTGATGTCTAGATAAAGGATGACTTTTTAAATGAACTCCTCTCACCAGTGCCCATTTCAGTGGGTACATTAATGGGTACAACACCCTTAAAATCGATGCTTATAAACAATTTATAAGTACACTCATAATTTATTCTGAACTCAATAGATTAATCTCATCATACATTCTTTTAAACGTATTCCATTGAGTACTATCCCCTCGCTGTTCATCCATTCGCTCTTCGTAGTATGCATCCATAAAATCACCGGCGCCGGACCAAATAGTCTGCATCACTCCGTAATAGCGTTCTCTCATTACATCTGTTGACTGATCTTTAAATCGTATCATATCATTTACTTGTTTTACAGCCACATCAGGAGTTCTCCATGGGCATGATACAACATGAAAACCTTTCATCGCGAAGTAGGGGGCGGTTGGATAGGCAGTTTCATAGTGCCAGTCGTTAATCACCACATCTTTAGGAATCAGATCAATGGCTCGGTGCGTATTATTCATGCTGGCTTCCCACATGCCAATCCCGGTGGTTTTACCGTCAATCAGTCGATCACCCCAAATCCACAACTCTACACCCTGGTCAGCAAGATGATTACGTATTTTCGTGACTTCACCTGCGTATAATTCAGCCTTATCTCTGCCATGACACCGCGGACACTGCTCGTGGCCGATATAAAAAACCTCGTCCATTCCGGCATGAAAGGCATCTGCTTCAAATACATCAATAATCTCATCTACAATATCGAAAACAACATCATGAACATCGGGATGAAGCGGGCAGTAACTTTTGCAGTACAAACCATCCTTATTCGGCCATTCATACTCTTCCGGCATCTCTATATCGGGAGTCTCATCAAATTCAGGATAGACTTCCAGCAAATTTTCCAAATCCTCGGCCCAGGATTGATGTCCCAGCAAGTTCACTTGCGGAATGATACGAATATCATTTCTCTTGGCTGCCACAACCAACTTTTTAACATCTTCCTTTGAAAGAGCGATTGAGTCTCGCAATTCCGGCCGACTCTCATACTGATAATTATAATCTACACGCAAAACCAATGTGTTTACATGTCGCGGGGCAAGTTCTTCATCAATAAATTTCACAAATCGGTCCACTTCATCCACCTGTGGTGCAGCGATTGCAAAACCGCGAACTGTTAAAAGACTGTCCACCGGTTGTTGAGCCTGTAGAGATGCGAATGAAAGAGATAGTAAAAAGGCAATTGAGAACTGTAGTATTTTCTTCATAGCTGATTTTTCAAATGTCTTACATTAACCTGAGATTGGGATAATAATGTTTGAAAAGAGATCCCATCCTTTGATTAGCAAAGCAGCAAGGAGGGGACTTTCCTATACCCTTTTTTTATCCTCTTCTCGAGTATAGATTGAATTGGCAATTACTTAACAGAATGTATTTAATCTTTTGAATCATCCGAAAATGGATTCCTTTTCTTAGTTTAGCGAATATGAAAAACGCAGACAGAGTCTGATCAATCTTTTCAAATTATTCGACAGACTACCAAGAAAGCATGAATAATCAAACTTTTATAACTCTTTCAAACGCCAGAGCCGGGTTGTTGTGTAACCATACATCCTGGGATCCTGAAACCGGTTCCTATTCTTTTGAAACCATTCCCGGCCTCTGCAGAATATTCTTCCCCGAGCATGGACTTTTTGCCGAATTCCAGGACCAGGTTCCTATTGAAGATGAAAATTTATATAAGGAGTTCGGCATTGATGTAGAAACTGTTTCACTTTATGGGAAGAGGGAAACCAGCCTTTTGGCAGATCCCGGAAAACTAAAAGATTTGGAAGTTCTTTTTGTTGATTTGCAAGATATCGGTTCTCGGTATTTCACCTACTCTGTCACATTAGGCCTCATGATAGAATCGATTATGACGCATGCCCCGAATCTGAAGATGGTGTTCATTGACCGCGAGAATCCTGCCGGGTTACAAGTTGAAGGGAGTCAACTTCCCGGAAAATATTCTTCATTTATCGGGTGGACAGGATTGCCTCATCGCCATGGACTAAGCATGGCCGAACTGGCACTCTTTTTTTACAAAAAACTGGATGCGAATTTTCCGCTTTATATCCAGCCACTTGAAAGCCAGGATATCCGTTCTGATTTTACCACAGCTCATCCAGAAAATATTCAGCTTTTAGAGCCCTTTGATCACAATAAATCCAACTCTAAAAATGAGATTCTGGCTCATAGTCAATTTATACCTCCCTCCCCAAATATACCCAATTTGGCTACGCCGTATATCTACCCGGGTCAGTGCCTGCTTGAAGGCACAAATCTCAGTGAAGGTCGTGGTACAACCCGGCCGTTTGAACAGTTTGGTGCCCCCTACCTGAAGCCTTTGAGACTCCTAAATGATGACGATTCTTTTATGAAGTATCCGGGTGCGATGCTTCGGCCGATTCGTTTCCTGCCCACCTTTCATAAATGGAAAAATGAAATTTGCGAGGGATTTCAAATCCACCTGACTGGCAAGCCTTATCACTCGCTGCTTCATTCAGTATATATGATCCGCTCAATCAAAGAAAAATACCCCCATTTATTCAAATGGAGAGAGGGGTTCTACGAATTTGGCTCTGAAAAGAAAGCGATCGAACTGTTGGCCGGAGATGCTCTGATCCTTGATTACCTGAATGGAAAGATTGCATTCAAAACGATTAAAGAATACCTCTGTGATTCTGAAAATAGATGGCTAAAAGAACTATATCAGTATAAAATTTACAAAAGAACAAATTTTTCAATTCTAAATCACTCTTGAGTTACGGAAAGATCAATTTTACAGATGTCCATTTTGCTGTCAATAGGATGGATAACAGGTCTTTCCACAAAGGATAATGGAATTTATAGACAAAAATTATGATCATTCATCTATAGGGTGATTGACGAACAGATCGTGTTAAATATCATTAAATCTTAAACGTCTTGAATAAACCTGGAAAAACATTACAAGAGAAAGTTGAAGGAGACGCTTCAGAAATAAAACAGAAGTATGGAACCTTCGCCGGTGTTTTTGTCCCAACACTTCTGACGATTTTAGGAGTGATCTTATTTCTGAGACAGGGATGGGTTGTGGGAAATGCCGGACTTTTAGGTAGTTGGATTATCGTTTCCATCGCTTTTTTGATCGTTACATTTACAGCTCTCTCGATGTCCTGTATTACAACAAACATCCGGATCAAAGCCGGAGGTGCTTATTCGATCATCTCGCAATCGTTGGGGCTTGAAGTTGGCGGGAGTGTGGGTATTCCTCTCTATCTTGCTCAAACGTTGGCCATCACGATGTACATCTTTGGTTTTAGAGAAGGTTGGCAGTATATATTCCCTGATCACCCTGCCCTTCTGGTAGACTTTTTAGTTTTTGGAATTCTTTTTCTGATAGCATTTGTAAGTGCAAAACTTGCATTTCGAATTCAGTACCTGATTTTAGCCATTATCATAGCCGCCTTGGTTTCTGTAGCAGCAAGTATTTTTACTGCTGATATGCAGCATGAAATTCTTTGGTGGGGTAACTATCCCGGAGCTCCCGAGAATAACTTCGAGGGAATTAGTTTCTGGGTTGTTTTTGCTGTTTTTTTCCCTGCTGCAACAGGCATCATGGCCGGAGCGAATATGTCCGGCGAGCTGAAAAACCCAAAGAAAAGCATCCCTATTGGTACGATAGGCGCAATCGTTATCAGCTTTATTGTGTATATGGGGGCTGGTTATTGGCTTTCAAAAATTGCAACTACAGAAGAGTTAGTCAGCAACTACAATATTATGATTGACAAAGCATTTTGGAGTCCGGCTGTTCTTGGCGGTCTTCTTGGAGCAACATTCTCATCAGCCTTGGCTTCTATTGTTGGAGCCCCTCGAATTCTGCAGGCTCTCGGCGATCACAAAATTTTTCCGAAGGGTGATATATTCTCTGAACTGGCAAAAAACGGCGAACCCCGAAATGCCATTATCATGACCGGAATTATTGTTTTACTCACTCTCCTTCTGCGAGATTTAAATACAGTAGCTCCCCTTATCACTATGTTCTTCCTGATTACATACATGATGATCAATCTCGTAGTGTTCATAGAACAGCGAATGAACATGATCAGCTTTCGCCCTACGTTTCCAATTCCAAAATTTGTTTCTGCGATCGGCGCTTTGGGGTGTCTCATTACGATGTTTATAATTAATGCCGTTTTTGGTTTAGTTGCGATGGGACTGGTTGTGGGAGCTTACATATACCTGAGTAATCGAAAACTGGATGTTCCATATGGGGATATGAGAAGTGGTTTATTTGTCTCAATTGCTGAATGGGCAGCCAAAAGGGTTTCCATGTTACCCGAAGATAACGAGAGAGCCTGGAAGGCCAACATTTTGGTGCCTGTGCGATCCTCTCGTGAGCTACGTGGCAGTTTCAGCCTGATCCAAAATTTGGTTTATCCAAGGGGATCAGTCAGCCTGATTGGCATTTCAGATACAGAAGAGGATGACCTAACAGAGTCTTTAATCAATTTTTCTTCTTCATTTCTCAGGGAGAATACGTATGCCCGCTGGTCTTTTATTAAATCAAATAATTTTCAAGATGCTGTTCTCTACTCCATTCAAACTTTACGAGGGTCCTTTTTTAGTCCAAATATTCTTTTTTTGCGATTACTCCATGATGAAACATATGATGAGGAAATCAGCAATATTATGGCGAACGCCCGCATGAATAATATGGGAATTCAACTCTACATCGAGGACACCGTAGCACAGCTTGGCAGAACGGCATCCATCAATGTATGGATGCGTGATAAAGGTCCGGATTGGGATTTAGACATGGACCTGGGTAACATAGATCTTGCCCTTTTGATGGCTTACAAACTAAAAATTAATTGGGATGCTAAACTGCGAATCGTCACAGTTGTTGAAGAAAGTGAAGTTGAAAATGCCTACAACTACCTGGAAAATATGCTGGAAGTTGCCCGATTGAAAGATGCCGAACCACACGTTGAAATTGGATCTTTTCAGGAGGCTTTAGAAAATATGCCAAGAGCTGATGTTGATATTTTTGGACTGCCTGAAGAACCGGACTTAAAAAATCTGAGAAGCTATGTTGAAATGACCCGATCGGCCTGCGTATTTGTGGCAGATTCCGGTAAAGAGAATATATTGGCGTAAGTTGGATAACCAAACATTTAAAACGGTGATTCTTGAGCAAGACGCCGCTTTTTGTCAAATAATTCCCTCAACTTTTCGAGGATTTCTTGATGATTCGAATGATCGGCAAGATTCACATGCTCTTCGGGATCATTATGGTGATCGTACAACTCTTCATTATCATCCTCAATCTCTTCTCCCCACCTTGTATACCTCCATCGATCCGTTCGAATAGAAGCGGCGTTTCCTTGGTAGGAGATTGTGTAGGCTATGTCTCCATTTGATGATTGAGGGTTTCCTTTGATATGATCGAGCAGGCTTTTTCCCTGAAGGATTTCAGGTGATTGATCAGAGAAGTTTGCCAGATCGGTCAGCGTTGGGTAAAGATCAATCAATTCGGTGATGATATCTGATTCAGTTCCATAATTTGATTCAAAATCATCTCCCGGCACTGAAAAAATCAGAGGAACGCGAATACTTCCCTCCCACAAACTGATTTTCGACCACGTATCATGCTCACCCAAATTGTACCCGTGATCTGATACAAAGATCACAATCGTTTCATCCCGGACTTCCAAGCGGTCCAGGGCATCCAGCAGCCGGCCAACCTGTGCATCCATAAACCGAACGCTGGCCATATATGCACTTATCACTTGCTTTTTCTGTGTGTCACTCATTCCAAACACGTTGTCATTTTGCCGCCGTAGAGCTTCTTCAGGAACATTTTCTCCCACTTTTACGGCAGGCAGTTCCATCTCCTGCTCCGGGTAGGGTTTGAAATCCCGCTCCGGAGCAATCAAAGGTACGTGTGGACGAACAAAACCAACGGCTAGGAAAAATGGAGAATCGGTTTTCAGTCTCAGACGTTGTGTAGCGTTTTCGGGAATTTTTCCGACTCGATTTTCAAGAATGGCAATTGCCTGGCTTGCGGCTAAATAATCGGTTTGAGTGTGAGCTAAATCGTTTGGCAAGATCATCCTGGAAAAGTTTCCGCCGTAATGATCATTCATCGGTGAGAGCTGTTCCAACTTGCCATCACTGACCGTCTCAGGCCCCATCACATTATAGGCATAATCCCATGAGTCCGGGT
This sequence comes from Rhodohalobacter sulfatireducens, assembly GCF_022012475.1. Taxonomy (GTDB): domain Bacteria; phylum Bacteroidota; class Rhodothermia; order Balneolales; family Balneolaceae; genus Rhodohalobacter; species Rhodohalobacter sulfatireducens. The sequence goes on along the minus strand of NZ_JAKLWS010000025.1, from coordinate 58,887 downwards.
CGTCGTCCCCGGCTGACCCGCGTTCAATTCCACCCGGCACTCCCATGTGAAAAATCTTGGAGACTCTTGCCGTGTAGTATCCCTGCTCGCGAAAAAAACCCGCTATCGTTGGATGGTCGGAGAGATCCGGATTCAGCTGCCGATAACTTACTCCTTTGAACCCGTTATCTGTCACTCCGTTCGTTTCTGGATATAAACCGCTCATTAACGATGAACGAGACGGGCCACAGACAGGATATTGAGAATAAGCCCGGGTAAATGAAACCCCCTCATCCGCAAGCCGGTCCAGGTTCGGCGTGTGGTTCTTGATATCCATATACGGCCCGATATCGGTGTTCAAATCATCCGAGATGATCAACAGGACATTGGGGCGATCCTGGGCGTGGAGGGGTTGAATAAATACTATCAGAAAAAATAATAAGATTGGCTTGGAATACAGGATTTGTGAGATGCGGGAATTCATAAATATTGAAAATTAGTAGTCTCAGTTTTTAATCTTTCAATCTTTCTGGTTCAGAGTGCTAAACAGCATGTCCATATTTGATATCCCCCTTATGTTTATCTCACTAACATCTAATGAAACCTTAGTTCGAGATAAATATGAGTAACGTCAATTATTTATCTGGAACTCACGTTAATTTGATAAAGGTTTACAGAAACATCACTACAAATATAATTCTTCTTTTGAAGTGAAATGGAATGCAGGTTAAATTAAAAGAAATCACTGATTCTTCTATCCTCAAGGGATTGAACGCCGCCATTCAAGAACTTCTTCAAGCAATCTTTCAGTTATATCTGGATATTCATCTTTTACATTCATCGTCTCCGCATGATCCCGTTTCAGGTTGTATAGCTCCGGTTCAGTGCCGTCATCATTTACCAGGAGTTTCCAATCTCCGTGCCGTACAGCAAGGTTTGGGCTTCGAAAACGAGGGTTTGCCGGAAACAGGTAAAAATCTTCACGACCATATTCCCAAAACATAGGCTCACCTCGCTGTTTTGGGTTACCGAGTAACGCTGAGCTCATATCCAGACCATCAAACTTCATATCCGAACTGGAAATCCCTGAAAAGTTTGCCAGGGTTGGAAAAAGATCCATTGAGTTGATCATTGTCGTGGAATCAACCTTTCCCTCAGGGATTTTTGCCGGCCATCTTGCCAAAAATGGTACTCGAATACCTCCCTCATAGAGTCCCCATTTCCGACCCCGAAAAGGATCAACACTACCCGGCGGCCAGTAGAATTCCTCGTAGTAATAGGGCCAGTCTGTGGGTCCGTTGTCACTCATTAATATCACTAAGGTATTTTCAGCTAAACCAAGTTCATCCAATTTATCAAGAATACGACCAACTTGGTTATCTAAATTCCAGAGTGTGGCATAGAAATCCCGTTTATAATGGTGATTATCAAATTCACTAAAGCGATCCAGCCACTCCGGATTAGGAATAAACGGATCGTGTACATCCCCCGGCCAAAAATGGATATAAAAAGGTTGGTTCTTGTGTCTTTCAATGAAGGAGATTGTACTGTCTGCATATATTCCTGAGCGTTTCCATTTTTCCACCCACTGAATTTGACCCTGTCCTAATTTGGCATTGGCTTCAGACAGGTCATGACCATCATTTCGCAGAAGCCGGTCCCCCAATCCTTCAAAAGAAACAAGGGATTGGTCAAATCCATACTCCGTTGGAATCGGAGCATCGTCAACATCCCGGCCACCGCCCATATGCCATTTCCCAAAATGTGCGGTAGCATATCCAGCCTCTTGCATTGCCCGGGCGATTGAGGGCGCTTTGGGGTCGAGATAGTTGGCTATGCCGCGTCTTTGGTTTCGCTCACGACTGGCTAAAAAAGAGTGGATATTCCACTTCGCAGGAAACTGACCCGTCATCACACTCACACGAGCCGGCGAACATATCGGATAAGCTACATAGCCATTTGTAAATTTGATCCCTTCATCCGCAAGACGATCGATATTGGGAGTTTCCATTTCCCGGTTTCCATAACTACTTAGATCCGCATACCCCATATCATCAATAAACATGAAAATAATATTGGGTTGCTCAGCCTGCCTTTCACCTTGTTGACCGAAGCAATATCCTAAAGAGAAGAGAAATACAATTGAAGCAAGCGAAATAGTTTTTATGAATTTCATGAAGGTCTGAACGCCTGATTTTTAACTTTAAGATTCCTGGAACATATCTTTTTATTAACTAAGGAATTCGCAGATCATCTTTTAGAAGACAATCCCAAAATGAGAAATAGTGAAAAAGATTAGTCAACCGGACTATTCGAAATCTCCCCATTCAGCAATCGCCAGATACCTCTTGGATTTTCATCTTTCAGTTCATCTGGCAATGTGATATTGGGAAAATCCTGGTAGCAAACCGGGCGGGCAAACCTTCGCATGGCAGTGGTTCCGACAGATGTTGTTCGACTGTCGGTTGTAGCCGGAAATGGTCCTCCGTGAATCATGGCATGGCACACTCGTACTCCTGTTGGGTAGCCATTAAAGATGATTCGCCCCACTTTTTGTTCAAGGATCTCAACCAATTCGGAATATTCGGCAAGATCTTCTTCGGTACCGTGTATCGTGGCCGTCAAATGACCCCGCAACCGCTGGGCGGCCTGGATCAACTGATGCTTTCCTGACGAAGTGATCAACACCGTTGAGGGACCAAATACCTCCTCTTCAACATCTTGATTTTCAAAGTACACGGTTGCCGATGCCCGAAGTAATGCTGTTGAACCACGATATCCATTCTCATTATCATTGCCTTTAGCAAGGATTTCCACACCGTCCACCTCCGACAATTTCTCGAGGCCGGATTGATAATTTTTTTGGATGCCTTCATTCAACATCACGCCGGACTCAACGTTTTTCATCTGCTCAGATAATGAAGATTGGAATGAAGTCGCGTCGTCGGATTCCTCGTGAAAAACAAGCCCGGGATTGGTACAAAATTGACCTACTCCCAATGAAACAGATCCGGTTAACTCTTCCGCAATTGATTCCTTTCGCTCTTTCAGGGCGCCGGGAAGTATAAAAACGGGATTGGTGCTCCCCATTTCGGCGTAAACCGGAATCGGCTCAGGGCGATTGTTGCCTTCGTCAAAGAGAGCTTTTCCTCCTCCGTATGATCCCGTAAATCCAACCGCTTTTATTTTCGGATGACGTACAATAGCCAGTCCAACATCATTCGATGTGCCATGAACCATCGAAAATACACCATCCGGCATTCCAGTTTTTTCGGCGGCATTCATAATCGCTTCGGCCACTAATTCACACGTTCCGGGGTGGGATGGATGTGCTTTCACCACAATCGGGCATCCGGCGGCCAGGGCCGAGGCCGTATCTCCTCCGGCAACTGAAAATGCCAATGGGAAATTACTGGCTCCAAATACTCCGACAGGCCCGAGTGCTTTTCGCATGCTCCGAACATCGGGATCTCCGGTATCAATTCGGGCGTCAACCCACGATCCGTCGCGAACCACATCCGCAAAAAGTTTGAGTTGATTTACTGTTCGTCCACGCTCTCCATTTAGTCGTCCTTCCGACAAACCGGATTCATTCATGCACCGCTCGATCAGAGCATCTCCCAGCTCCATGATTTCATCTCCAATGGCATCCAGAAAATCCGCTTTCTCTGATGCACTTTTCTTACTGTATTCAAGAAATGCATCGGCAGCTTTTTCCGCCGCATGATTCACTTCACCTTCCGTAGCTTCATGAAAAGGAGGTTCAAATGAATCTTTCGTAGCGGGATTCACCGCCTGGAACGTATCATTGTTATCCGATGATTTATCGTTTCCAATAAAATTTTGTCCGTGTAAACTCATGTTATTTTGCAACTTTGTTAACTAAGGTTCCAATGGGTTCGATGGTAATGTGAATTTCATCTCCCGGCTGAAGTGTAAAATCTTTTCCGGGCACAATTCCGGTTCCGGTCATCAGGAAACTGCCAAACGGAAATGTACACTCCCGGTATAAGTATCCAACCAGTTCTTCAAACTCCCGTTTTATCTGGTCGATTCCAATCATATCCGCAAAAACTTCCTCACCATGCCGATGAATGCTCAACTCGATTTGAGTATCTGATGGAAGCGGATCATTCGTCACGTAGATACAAGGACCAATGGAGGCCGAGCTGTCATACGATTTTGCCTGCGGCAGATAGAGCGGATTTTCTCCTTCGATACTCCTTGAGCTCATATCATTCCCAATCGTGTAACCCACAATTTTTTGGTTTGATGTGATCACCAGCGTGAGTTCCGGTTCGGGAACATCCCACGAGGAGTCTTTCCGAATTCGAACTTCATCTCCCGACCCAACACATCGATGCCGGTTTGACTTGAAAAACAGTTCCGGCCGATCTGCGACATAGACTCTCGCATAAAAATCTCCGCCCCCGGCTTCTTTTGACTCTTCCTGCCGGCCCAATTTACTGTTATAATAGGTGACCCCACTCGCCCAAATCTCCTGGCTGAAAATCGGGGGCATCAATTCATTCTCGATCAGATCCTCAGCATTCTTAATCGGGTTCTCAGATCCGATAAGTTCTTCCGTTTTCCTGAACAGGTTATCGTCGTTTATAAAAGAGTCCCACTCTTCATCCTCAAGAATATAAAATGATTCATTGTGATTGATAAGAATTCCGCTTTCAATCTTATAAATTTTCATCGGCTTTTATTTATCTCATTATTTAATTATTGAACTCATAAATGAGTTTTGAGGATCATATTTCGTCTTCGCTCCTCTGCGTATTTCTGCCGATGCTTAGCACAGGCATACAGGTGAAATGTGGAGGTACGATCCCGACTACTCGGAAAAAACGAAGATGCGATTCAGGATCACCCATAAATAACTTTCATTTCTACTCAATATCAATATCAAAAGCTATTTGAGGATGCTGGTCCGGAGCAGTTACAGCATTCAGAACTTCAAAAGGAAGTTCAATGGAATCCACTCGCTCCAGCGTTTTAATATTCAGAACTTCTACAGACATTGGCTCGATAGTCAACACATCCTGATGTTGATGCAATGTGAAATTGCTCTTGTTCTCAAGGATATATTTTGAACTGGAGTGATTGGTGATTTTTACATTCAAAACAGAGGTATCACCAATATAACCGATTTCAGACAGTTCGAGAGATTCCTCAATCAGCGGTACCAAAAACGGCTCATGCCCGATCAAGAAATCATTCGACCAAACTACGGTTTTGCCGTCCATCAGGCTCTGTTTCAGAGATTCTTTTGTTCGTTCTTCGGAAAAGACAAGTGTTACCGGCCTGTGGCCATTGTGATGAACATCATACTCCCAATCGATCAATCCATGAATATCTGACGTTCCCAAAATGGTAAGATCATAATCTAATGCTATTTGAAGGGCCTCTTCTGAGTAGGTATACTCATTCACCACTTCGATTCCGTGCAGCATCTCATCTTCTATTAATTGCCTGTGCAGATCAGTCAATCTCGCAATTCCATCTTTTCGTTGGCTTGTCCAATTGGGATGATTCCAAAAAACAAACGCATCTTGGTTTTTCGCCTCTTGGAATGCAACCATATAGTCATCTTGCAAAAGCATATTCGCATCCTCCACAAAGATGGCGTTCGAATGTCCGGGTGGCATCTCGCGGGTAATTTCCGAACCGTTAATGACGATTAAATCGCTATCGTCAGGGATTGATTCCCGGGCAATATTATATGATCGATTTCGGTCGGGGTTGGGAATATCCTCTTCATGCGGCTGGTGTTCAAGGTGATCGGTAATAGCAATCACGTCGATATCATCCCGAATTGCCTCTTCGGATCGAATATTCGGCCAAACACTTCCGTCTGAAAACACGGTGTGTATATGAAGATCGGTACTGAGAGTATAATATCCCGGGACATCAGGAAAAACGATCTTTCTGTAATCGTGATTGTGCTCATGTGAATGTTGAGCCAATAATGGGATTGCAGTTATTGCAAAACACAGAGTTAATAGAAGTTTTTTAATGATCCGGTTTTGTTTTGATTTCATTTTCATGTCTTGGTTGTTGGCAGATTGAATGTTATGGATATGATATAAGAATATTTGACTTGTACTTCTTTAAGTTTTCTTTACGAGTAGGTTAAATAATTTTGATGATAGATTAATCAATTTCTCGTTTCTTTTTAAGAAAACCCTTCAAACGTATTGAACTCTTGAAAGGTTGAAATAACTAAACCATTTTTTCTTATAAATTTTTGGATATTTCGTTTCAAACTCGTTCCTAAGCTATTTTGCTTCTTCGGGCTACCACAAATGAAACTCTACTTACACTATTAATGCGTATTCTTTTCAAAATTATTCTCGGTAACTCCTCAAATTCATCTTCCGCCTTTCAAAATTTTTCACCTCGAATCTAACCTTCTCTATTCAACTACCCCCGGTTTTAATCGCAGGCTACCAACCACCACCAACTACCAACTACCAACTACCAATCAACTAACAACCAACCAATTCTATCCAATAATTAAATACAATAAAAACAACGTACTCGCCGCCGTTACCCCTAAGACAAGAGTTCCCAAACTGAATAACCGATAACCCATTTTGGTATCCATACCCGAGAGCTGAGTTACAACCCAAAAGAAACTGTCGTTCGCATGGGAGAAAACGGATGATCCAGCCCCGATCGCAATTACGACCATCGCTTTTTCGAGTTCGGTTTCAAAGCCGAGGGTGCCCATCATAGGAGTCAATATCGACGCTGTTGTAATCAGCGCTACGGTTGAGGAACCCTGCGCAGTTTTGATGGAAGCTGCAATCAAAAACGGAAGCCAAATACTCAGGTTAATATCGGAAAGTGTTGATCCTAAGAGAGCTGCTATATCTGAATTCTGCAATACTTTCCCGAAGATTCCTCCCGCGCCTGTTATCAAAATAATGGAAGCCGCATTTTTCAACGCATCCCCGACCCAGCCGCTGGTTGAAATCATCTCCCACTCAAATTTTTTGGGCAGTAAAAAGGCGAGAAACATCCCGATCAAGAGTGCAATCATCGGCTCACCCAGGAAAAGAAGAACATTTACGAACATATTACCAGGTGCAATCTCATACATGTTGATGACGGATTGTAGCACAATCAATAGAATCGGTACGAAAACCGGCAACGATGATTTGAATGCAGTCGGCGCTTTCTGCATACGCTGTTTCATATCTTCCTCGTCCACCTCGGGAATGGGGTCGATATAGGTTTTGGCTACATATTTATTGGCAAAAACCAGTCCTGCAAAAAGTGCTATCGCACTAATGGGAACGCCCAACAGCATTACAAGTCCGATATCTGCATTCAATATTCCCGCTGCCGCTATCGGCCCCGGTGTTGGCGGGACCAATGTGTGTGAGGCAGTCAATCCGAGAGCAAGCGCAACTGCAGAAGCTGACAATGTGATTTTCGCTTTTTTGGACAGGCTTTTATTTAGCGGTGAGAGAAGAATGAAACCACTGTCGGCAAAAACGGGAATCGAAACAAACCACCCGATGATACCCATCGCAGAAGGAACCCGTTTTCGGCCGGTCATCTGCAACACTTTCTCTGCGATTTTATAAGCCCCGCCGGAGTGTTCGAGAAATGCTCCGATAATCACCCCGAAAACAATCAGCAAACCAATGCCGCCAAGTGTATTACCAAAGCCTTCATTCACAGAGGTAATGATCTCATCAAAAGGCATTCCCACACAAATTCCATAAAATAATGCCACCAAAAACAGCACAATGAACGGGTGCATTTTGTACCGGGCAGTGAGAAGTATGATCAGACCAATGCTGAGAATCAGGTAGACAACAGCCATTTGCAGAATATTATTTCATATATCAGTCAGAATTACATCTCTTAATACAGATTATTTTTGATTTTAAAAACCGGATCTACACAAAACTTACTCACTCAGCCTATTAAAGCAATTCAGTAAAGACCGAATCGTATGATAGTTCCCTTTCCAGATTTGTGCTTTTAAACCAGTTTTACTGTCGGGTTGTTTGTCCAGCCCACTGTCATACCATCCCCCGTGTTCAGGGTCGATCAGATTATTCTGAATGTATTCCCACTGCCTCAAGAATTTTTCAAAATAGTTATGTGGATCATTGGGATACAGATCAGACATAATCAGGAGTGTATTCAATCCCTCCGCCTGGGCCCACCAGTTTTTTGTGTCTTCTACAATCGTTAACTCCTGATCACCGGGAAAATAATACCCAATATCATAGAATCCACCGGCCTCATCATCCCAGCCTGTTTCAAGGGTGTGGTCAGTCAATTTTTTTGCGATACGGTGTGTCTCTTGATCCTCTTCCATCCCCAGCACATGCGCAGCTTCCAGAAGCAAATAAGCTGTTTCGATATCATGACCGGGTGTAACATGATCATCACCAATATTTTCCATAATAACAGCCTTCGATGAATCTTGATAGGAAAGATGTGTCCAGTCGGCTTCAAAATAGAGATTCAGATACCCTTTGTCGGTCACCATTGTATCTCTGACGATATAGAACATCTCTTCCAGGCGTTCTCTAACCAAATCGTCCTTCCAAACCGTATAAAGTTCAGTCAATGCTTCCAGGATGTGTATTCCGCTATTGTAATCTTTGGGAGTTCCGGATGTATCGGGCGTGCCATCTCTGCCAAGTGGCTGGTAATAACCACCATGAATTGGGTCATGAGAATGCGTTTCGAGCCAGTTGAAGGTTTGTTTAGCAAGCTCAATTGCAGCCGGGTTCCCGGAGTAATGGTAGTAAGCTGACAAGCCGTAGAGGGCAAATGCATTTCCGTAAAGAGTTTTATCGATCGGTTCGCCATTATTTGGTATCGGTTCTCCCTCGCGATTTACAAGCTGATAAAACCCGCCGTACTGACTATCCCACATATGATTCTTCAAAAAATCAAATCCGTGCGCTGCGTATTCTTTATAGGATTGATTCTCGGGTTCGTGCTCTCCCAATTTTGACAGTGTCCACAAGTGGCGGGATTGAGTGACAATCATTTTATCCTGTGGATCTTCCGGCTGCCAATCATAGGCAAACCGGCTCAGGTATCCGCCATGATCGTTATCAATTACGCGCGGATACCAAACGTCTGTAAGATTGTTAAGCTCAGTTTGAATTTCACCCGCAACATTTTCCTCAGTGTTCTCAGTAAGTTGATCTGACGGATTGCACCCATATAGAACGAGAAAGGCCATTAATGCAGCATATCTCAAATACAAAGAAGTGACCTTTCTCATCATTTTATCAATTCGGTATTATCTTTATTCCTGAATCTCTTTGCCCCAGATTGAGAACAGTTTCCGGGCAATTTCTGTGTTGTCAAATGTGCCTTTAAACTGTTCAGCGGAAGGCCCAAAGCTGAAAATCGGCACATGTTCAGCAGTATGTCCGCCGGTAGAGTAGTTGTAACTGAACTCACCGTCACCGGCACTTGGAAGTGTTAATCCACCGGTTTCATGATCGGCAGTTACAATCACCAATGTATTGCCGTCTTGTTCTGCAAAATCAAGTACGTTCCCAACAATCCCATCGAAATCAATTAACTCTTCGATCATTAACTCTGCTTCGTTGGCATGGCCCTGCCAGTCGATCTGTGAACCCTCAATCATCATAAAAAAGCCCTCTTCATTTTGGGAAAGTTGGTTTATCGCAGCATCTACTAACTGACCGGCCTGGTCTCCTCTTTCGGCGGCCTGGCCCAGATCGCCCCCTTCCAGAAATGCAATTACACGATCCTGTCCGGCTATTTGCGAGAGTTGTTCTTCACTGTCAAGATATAAATATCCCATCTCTTCCATTTCAGAAATCAGGTTGCGGTCATCAGGCCGGGTTCCTCCCGCGCTTTCCGGCAGAAAGTAGTTGGAACCAGCTCCAAGCAGCATATCAATACCTGAATCCACAAATTTTTCGGCAATAATATACTCCTCACCCCGGTCATTATGATGGATAGCGTAAGCTGCCGGTGTTGCGTGCGTAATTCGGGAGGTTGCCATTAAAGCCGTGGATTTTCCAAGTTCATTTGCATAGTGGGCAATACTTTGTACCGGCGTCGTTCCATCCGGGAGAACACCCAGCATGCCATTTATTGTTTTAAACCCGCAAGCAAACGCCGTTGCACTTGAAGCAGAATCTGTGACTTTACTATCATGGGAATGGGTATAAACCGTTCCTGAATAGGGCATGGAAGTCATATTCAAATTTCCATGCGCATATTTTGCAGCCGTAATTTGAGGATATCCCATACCATCTCCGAGCAGAAATATGATATTTTTCGGAGTAGATTCCTGGACAGATTGATTCTGACTATCTGTGTTTTGGCAAGAAACAAAAGATGCAATCAGTACAAATAAAAAAAGGTTTAGCAGAAGTTTTCTTACGCTATTCATTATTTTTGATGTTCTACGATTTTTGTTGATTTGATTTATGTTTAAAGTAACATTTGCAGGGCTTTATAGTCACAAAATTTCTAAGCTTAATCAATTCTTAACACCCAAATAAATTGAAAAAACTATCTACAAGGCAAATACTGCAAAAAAACCAACAGCGTAACTCCCTACTGCGTGATCATTTTATTTTATGGCTTCACGATATCAGAAGCCTGCATAATGTTGGTGCCGCTTTCAGAAATGCAGATGCATTTGGAATTCACGAACTATGGTTTTCGGGATTTACTCCAACTCCTCCCCGCCCGGAAATCACAAAAACTGCTATTGGTGCAGAAGAACACGTATCCTGGAAGAAAATTGAACATGTAATTAAGCAAATCCACCAACTTAAAAATGAAGGTTATGCGGTTTTAGCGCTCGAACAAACGAATGAAAGTATACCCATTCATCAGTATCAACTCTCCGGTAAGCCGGTTTGCCTCATTCTTGGAAATGAAGTTACCGGCGTGGACGAAGAAATCCTGCGTGAAACAGACGCCTCCATTGAAATCCCACAATTTGGCATGAAGCACTCCCTGAATGTATCTGTAGCATCAGGTGTTGCGTTGTATGCATTTTATGAGAAGTATTTGTGACTAATCTTAAATTCGTTCCTGTCAAGCAAAAGAGCGTGATAAGAAGGGACTTTGTTTGGAGGTTTTTTTAATATGATAATGTTTGAATGAATACTCTCCCTCTTTGTGGCGTGTATTTCGCCAGAGGGAGGGAGCCGGAGGGTGGGTCCGAATGTCAAGAATTACAACCTTGCACCAGCTCAGAGATAACTCCACATGGTGCTAACACCCCTCTGAGTTTTTCAAGAACTTTTGAAAAACTCTGTCTCCCCTCAAAGGGAGACTTTTGCAAATTGGCTCAAGTCGTCACGGATTTACTTCAAACTTTGAACATTAAACCTTGAACCCAAACTAACGTCTGCAACTTGTCTATTGAATTGGTAATTTTGGTGCCACAATCGTTAACTTCAGCCGCTCGATAAAACTGATCGAAAATAATTTATGTCGAAACGAATTTTAGTTACTTCGGCCCTGCCCTACGCAAATGGCCCGATTCATCTTGGACACCTTGCAGGCGCCTACCTACCGGCGGATCTTTATACCCGCTACCAGCGCCTGAGAGGAAAAGATATTATTCATATATGCGGATCGGATGAAAATGGCGTTCCCATTACCATCGCTGCAGAAAAAGAGGGTGTGGAGCCACAAGAGATTGTGGACCGATATCACACCATGAATAAAGATGTCTTTAGAAAATTCGGCATCGATTTTGATTATTATGGGAGAACCAGTTCAGAAACGCACAAAAAAACGTCCCAGGATATCTTCCTGAATCTGTATGAACAAGGTATTTTCAGCAAGCGAAAGCAGGAACAGTTTTATGATGAAGAAGCTGATATGTTCCTGCCCGACCGCTACGTGAAGGGTACATGTCCGAATTGTGGTCATGGTGAAGCGTATGGTGATCAGTGCGAGAACTGTGGAACATCGCTCTCTCCCACCGACTTGATTGATCCGGTCAGTGCCATCACCGGAAATAAGCCAATCGTTAAAGAAACGGAGCACTGGTTTCTTCCGCTCGGGGATTTCCAGGAATGGCTTGAAGAGTGGATTGGATCCCGAAAGAATTGGAAACCAAATGTACTGGGTCAGTGCAAAAGCTGGCTCGATACCGGTTTGGGCGACCGTGCCGTAACCCGGGATTTAAGTTGGGGCGTTCCTGTTCCGCTGCCCGACGGCGAAGGAAAAGTTCTCTATGTTTGGTTTGATGCCCCGATCGGTTATATCTCAGCCACCAAAGAGTGGGCCGAAATCAAGGGCGATCCTGATCTATGGAAGACATACTGGCAGGATGAAGATACGTCGCTTATCCATTTTATCGGGAAGGACAACATTGTATTTCATTGTATCATGTTTCCCGCGACTCTAAAACAACATGGGGATTATATACTTCCTGAAAATGTACCTGCCAATGAATTCCTGAATCTGGAGGGAAAAAAACTATCCACGTCTAAAGGGTGGGCGGTATGGCTTCATGAATACCTCGAAGATTTTGAGGCCGATCTTCTGCGATATGCACTGGGAACAACACTCCCTGAGACCAAAGATTCGGATTTCTCCTGGAAAGATTTTCAAAATCGGGTAAACAGCGAACTGGCGGATATTCTCGGAAACTTTGTTTTCCGAACACACAGCTTTACTCATCGCTTTTTTGATGGCGCCGTTCCCGATCTTTCTAACCCCAGTGAACTGGATATTAAAACCCTGAAGGAGATATCCAACCAGAAAAAAAAGATTGAGAAATCATACGAATCCTTCCGTTTTCGTGAAGCGATCTATGAAACGATGGAATTAGCCCGAATCGGGAATCGATATTTCACAGAGACCGAACCCTGGAAAACACGCAAGGAAAATCCTGAGGCATGCGGTAATACGTTGTATGTTTGCCTTCAACTTACTGCAGCACTTTCAGTACTTTTTGAACCGATTTTACCGAACAAGATGCATCTTTTAAAAGAACAACTCGGTGTACCCGAAACAATTGAGTGGGACTTGGTGGATGATCACATACTCCCTGCGGGTCAGCTTATTGAGGAGGGTGACATTCTTTTTGAGAAAATTGAGGATGAAGAAGTTGAAGCTCAAATCAATAAACTCAAAGAACGGGCGTCCAAAAATGAAGAGCCCGAGAAAGATTTTCCCCCTCTGAAAGATGAGATTGATTTCGGAAATTTTGCCTCACTCGATTTGAGAGCCGGTAAAATTATCGCCGCTAAAAAGGTTGAAAAATCAAATAAATTAATCCGGATAACTGTTGATATGGGATTTGAAGAGCGAACCATACTCTCCGGCATTGCAGAGTTTTTTGAAGCTGATGATATTGTCGGTCAGTCGGTTTGTGTTGTTGCCAATCTCGCACCGAAAAAGATGATGGGAATCGAAAGCAATGGAATGATTTTAATGGGTGAAGACAGCAAGGGAACACTCCACTTCGTTGAAACTGATGCCGAACCCGGAAGCCCCGTTACTTAATGATCTCTACAAAACTGCCCGGTACAAAAACCTCGTTGGGATGTACTCTGTCTGATGACTCAACTGCCTTCGCCCTATACTGTCCAAGGGCAAAGTCGATGAAGTGCATTATTTTTAATCATTCTGATGATAAAAATGGTGAAGAACATCCAATGCAAAAAGGCAAAGCCGGTATTTGGTCACTTACCATCGATCGAAACCTGGAAAGCAAATGGTATGCCTATAAAGCGGAGTTTAGCACGGATCAACGTCCCAAATCTCCATACAAAAAATCACTCTTTGCCGATCCATACAGTAAACACGTTACGGTTCGAAATACGTATCAGCAGGATGCAAAAACATATATTTTTGATGACAATTTTGATTGGCAGGAAACTGACCACATTTTTCCGAAAGATCCTAGAGATCTGATTATTTATGAAACCCATATCAAAGATCTCACCGCTCATCCAAGCAGTGGTGCGGATGGCATGGGATCATTCAAAAAATTCATTGAACAGAATCAAAACGGCGGGATTCAACATTTGAAAAATTTGGGTGTGAATTGTATTGAATTTCTTCCACTTCAAAAATTCGCCCCCGTCGAACCTCCTTACGGCAGTAAAACGAAAGAGGGCTTTCATAATACATGGAATCCATACGAGGCGAATTATTGGGGGTATATGACATCCTTCTTTTTCGCGCCTGAATCCTCATTTGCATCCGACTGGAGTAACCGGCATTCCGGGAGAACAACTGCGGTAGTTACGGAATTTAAGGAAGTAGTTAAAACACTCCACTCCGAAGGGTTTACAGTTTTGATGGATGTGGTCTATAACCACACCTCCCTTTTTGATAAAAATCCACTTACCCATCTGCTGTCAGATGTTTATTTGAGAAGAGACCAGGATGGCAACCTGATGAACCGAAGCGGAACCGGTAACGAATTTAAATCCGAAGAACCTGCAGCAAGACAATTGATTATCGATTCGCTCCTGTACTGGATGGAAGAGTACAAAATTGATGGCTTTCGTTTTGATTTGGCCGCCCTTCTCGACAGAAAATCATGGGATGCAATTAAAAAAGCCGTTCAAGAAAAGTATCCGAATGCAGTGTTGATTGCTGAACCCTGGGGAGGACATTACTCACCGCATGCATTTTCAAATCATGGATGGGCATCCTGGAATGATCGAATCAGGAATAGTTTTAAAGGATCTGATCCACAACACGATCGTGGATTTATATTTTCTGACTGGCAACACGAAACCAAGCGGGAAAGGCTTGAAAATATTATTCGCGGTACATTAAATCACGGTGAAGGCGGCCTTTTTAATACTTCGGCCCACAGTGTAAATTACCTGGAAAGCCATGACGGGTATACACTTGGAGACTTTATTCGAATTGGGCTCAATCCCGAACTTTACGATCAGACGATTGAGGATCTCGAAAGCCATACAAAATTAAATGATCATCAGCTTTCAATTTCAAAACTGGCAGCATTAAGTCTTTTTGTATCCCAGGGAATTACCATGATTCATGCCGGTCAGGAGTTTGCACGGTCTAAAGTAATTGCCCGTACTCCTGTTAATGATCCAGACGAAAGCAAGATCGATCATAACAGTTACCAGAAAGATAACGAAACGAACTGGCTCAACTTTGACCACCTGAAGCTGAATCGTGGTCTCTATGAATACTATCGCGGACTGATTGATATCCGAAAGAAATCTCCTGCACTGAGAAAATGTAAGCCAGAGGAGATCCATTTCGATTATTACGGCAACCCACTGCTTATCAGTTTTTTCATCAATGGAAATTCCACTGATGATATGTATGATTATTACATTATAATGAACGGGAATTCATTTGCTATCGAAAAGCATGATTTACCCGCCGGAACTTGGGAAATTTTGGCCGATCATGAGATTGCATCCTCCCATATTTTGAATATTGCAAGTGGAAGTGTGAACATACCTTCTCAAAGCGGTATATTGCTGCGAAAGTTGCGTCACTAGTTGTACGCCGGAGAGCTTCTCCGGCACTGGCTTTTTTTGATTTTGGAAAAGAACGGGATGTTATGTTGTTGAGCGAAATTCGGGCCTCCTGTTCCGCATGTACTGGTAAACTTGGGATCCTCAGTAACGGGCAAGCTGCCCGTTTTACTTAAAAGCAAAATTGGAATTGTAGAGGTTCCAAAATATTTTAACTGGCAAAAACTAACTTAAAACCTTTTTTGACTTGGCAACATCTTCTTCAACAACCCGAGGAACCTGGAACTCAAAACTTGGATTTATTCTTGCCGCTGCCGGGTCTGCCGTTGGACTTGGTAATATTTGGGCTTTCCCAACTAAGGTTGCAACCGAAGGTGGTGCTGCATACCTGCTTATCTACCTGCTTTGTACATTTGCTATTGGATTCCCCGTAATGGCTGCCGAGATTACTATCGGACGAAGGGCCGGAAAGAATCCGGTTGGAGCATTCAAAGCAATCAGCTCTAATAAATTCTTTCCTCTTGTGGGGATTTGGGGTGTCATTTGCGGTGTAATGATTCTATCCTTCTATACTGTAATTGCCGGTTGGGCTTTTGGATTTGCTTTTGAAGAGATATTCTACTTTTTCGGTTGGGCCGATGCAGCGAACTGGCTTACAAATACCGGCAACGGATTTAAAAATGCGCTGATTGCATCCGTGTTTATGTTTGCTACCATTAGAATTATTACGGGCGGCGTAAGCGATGGAATTGAGCGAGCAACCAAAGCAATGATGCCCCTTTTGATCGGAATTATAATTGTAATGATTGTATACGTGCTTTGGCAGCCAGGAAGTAACGCAGGTATTGAAGCCTATCTGCTACCCGATTTTAGCAGAATAAACGCCGGTTTAATCTTTTCGGCTATGGGCCAGGCCTTCTTTTCTCTCTCTTTGGGCATGGGAGCGCTGATTACCTACGGCTCCTATCTGAGTAAACGAGAAAATATTCCACAGGCTGCAGCTTTTGTTACACTTGCTGATGTTGGTATCGCTTTCCTTGCAGGACTTTTAATAGTACCGGCCATGTTTCTCGCGCAAAGCCAGGGAATTAGTATTGATGCAGGTGGATCACTGGCCTCGAGTACGGATCTTGTGTTTCAAATTTTACCCGCACTGTTCCACACAATTGGCGGTGGGGTTGGGATGATTCTTGGTGTTACTTTTTTCCTACTCCTCAGTATTGCAGCGCTTACCTCCACAATTTCACTTTTGGAAGTTCCTGTTTCATATGTGATTGATGAATTTGAAGTAAAACGAAAGAAAGCGGCATGGTCCGTAGGTCTGGGTATTTTGGTGATCTCAGTTATTGTAGCCTACTTCCCTGTACTCATTGGCTGGTTTGATTATCTGTTCAGCAGTATCGGTCTACCGCTGGGTGGATTTTTGATATGTATATTTGTTGGCTATTTCTGGACAACTGACAAAGCGATAACTGAGATGGAAAGCGGCTATGCCGGAGTTCGAAAAAGTTTATTTGCAAAAGTTTGGCCAATATTTATCAAATATATTTGTCCTGCTGCTATTCTGTATAACCTTATTTCTAATTTTGTGTAATCTTTTTGTTATCAAAGCAAGCAGGTGGTATTTTTCCACAGAAGAAAAGAATCAAAATAATTTATGTCTAAAGTTTCTACCTCAGATTTCCGAACAGGAATGAATATTCTTATTGACGGAGAAATCTACTCGATTGTCGATTTTCAGCATGTAAAACCCGGTAAAGGCGGTGCTTTTGTCCGTACGAAGCTGAAAGGTGTTGTCAATGAAAAAAATATTGAAAAAACATTTCGCTCAGGTGAAAGTGTAGAATCGATTCGTGTAGAGCGGCAGCCTTACCAGTTTCTATATTCTGATGGCGATCTATACTTCTTTATGCACCAGGAAACCTATGAGCAGATCCCACTGGAACGTTCGCGGGTTGAAAAATCGGAGTTTGTTTCCGACGGAATGATCTGTACACTCGTAGTTGACGTTGACAACGAAAATATTTTGTACGCCGAACCACCTGACCATATCGATACGGAAGTGGTTCAAACCGATCCGGGGCTTAAGGGGGATACCGCCCAGGGAGGAAGTAAACCTGCAACAATAAGTGGAGGAGCCGTAGTCCAGGTGCCTCTTTTTATAAATGAAGGAGATTTGATTCGTGTGGATACCCGAACAAGCGAGTATGTAGAGCGGGTAAAGTCTGATTGATCTCAGTGAGTTACCACAGCTTGCATACTCCCCTGAAATTAGATTTAATGAGGGGCCTGTTCGAACTTATAAGACCTCAAAAATAAATTTAAACCTAACTTAGAGTAATGGATTTAAAACTTGTAAAAAAACTGCTTGATCTGATCTCTGAAAGTGAAGTCGATGAAGTTTCTATTGAGGAGGGTGATTTTAAAATTAAAGTAAAAAAAACCTCAGAACTCTCTTCACAACCGGCTGTTCAATACCAAATTCCACAACAGCCACATGCACCACAGCAACCTTCTCAGCCACAACAACCAACGGCTTCGGTTGAATCGGGGGAAACGGACACTGAAGAATCTGAATCAAAGCCTGACGGTGAAGTTGTAAAATCACCTATTGTAGGTACTTTTTATGAAGCCTCCTCGCCAGATTCCGATCCATTCGTTACCGTTGGAGATCACATCTCTGCCGGAGATACACTTTGTATCGTTGAAGCGATGAAAATTATGAATGAAATTGAAGCAGAATTTTCAGGAACTGTCCAAAAAATTTTGGTCGATGATGCTTCTCCGGTTGAGTTTGACCAACCTTTATTTGTCATTAAAAAAGATTAGATCCCTGTATGTTTAACAAGATACTGATTGCCAACCGGGGTGAAATTGCGCTCAGAGTTATTCGTACATGTAAGGAGATGGGTATTAAATCTGTTGCTGTTTATTCTACCGCCGATGAAAACAGCCTCCATGTGAAATTTGCTGATGAAGCAGTTTGCATTGGCCCGCCATCCAGTAAAGAAAGCTATCTCAAAATTCCTTCCATCCTTGCGGCAGCCGAAATTACCAATGCCGAAGCGATCCATCCCGGCTACGGATTTTTATCAGAAAATGCTGAATTCAGCCGAATTTGTGGCGAGCATGATATTAAATTTATTGGCCCTTCTCCTGATATGATCAGCACCATGGGAGATAAAGCTACGGCAAAAGCAACCATGACGAAAAATAATGTCCCGGTTGTTCCCGGTTCTGAAGGCATTGTAAAAACCCTGGAAGATGCAGAAAAATATGCCCAAGAGATCGATTTCCCCCTGATTATAAAAGCAACAGCCGGGGGTGGCGGACGCGGAATGCGAGTCGTTCATAAACAGGAGAATTTTAAAAATGCATTTAATACCTGCCGAAATGAGGCGGAAGCTGCCTTTGGTAATGCCGAAGTTTATATCGAGAAATTTATCGAAGATCCGCGCCATATTGAGATCCAAATTTTAGGCGATCAGCATGGTAATGTCATTCATCTTGGTGAGCGTGAATGTTCTCTTCAAAGACGACATCAAAAAATATTGGAAGAAGCACCCTCCCCCGTTATGACACCCGAGGTTCGAAAGAAAATGGGAGAAGCGGCCGTAAACGCCGGGAAAGCTATTAATTATGAAGGTGCCGGAACTGTTGAATTTATTGTAGATAAAGATCTCAATTTCTACTTCATGGAGATGAATACCCGCATCCAGGTGGAACATCCCGTTACCGAAGAGATCTATTTCACGGATTTAGTAGAGCAACAAATTTTAGCAGCGGCCGGTGAGAAACTGGATACAAAATCGTTTAACTTTCGGGGACACGCCATTGAGTGTCGAATTAACGCTGAAGACCCCGAGCATAACTTTCGGCCAACAGCCGGAACCATCACAACGTTTAATATCCCCGGAGGCCGAAGTGTACGGGTGGATACGCATGCTTATGCTGGCTATAAGGTGCCGCCTCATTACGATTCTATGATCGCCAAACTGATAGTAAGTGCCTCTAACCGCGAGGAAGCGATCAAACGTATGAAGCGAGCACTGGAAGAGTTTGTTATCGAAGGAATTAAAACGACAATTCCTTATCACTTGCAACTGATGGAAGATCCCAATTTTATCTCGGGTGATTTCAACACACAATACCTCGAAAAATCCTTTAAATTTAATCCTGACAAAAACTAATACAACAACTATGAAATTTCCTGAAGATCTGAAATACACCAAAGAGCATGAATGGGTTCGTGATAACGGAGACGGTACGGCAACCGTTGGAATTACCGACTTTGCACAAGGTGAGTTGGGAGATATTGTTTTTGTTGAGTTGGAACCGGAAGGATCTGAATTCGACCAGGATGAGGTATTTGGAACCGTTGAGGCTGTAAAAACTGTCTCTGAACTCTTTTGCCCGATCGCCGGCGAAATTACTGAAATTAACGAAGTTTTAGAGGATGAACCAGAACTGGTAAACACAGATCCGTATGGCAAAGGATGGATGGTAAAAATAAAAATGGGCGATGGATCTGACCTGGATTCTCTGCTTTCGGTTGAGGACTATAAAGAAATTGTAGAGTAGTGGTACGCCGGACAGCCTGTCCGGCTCCTCAATCCGTAAAACAGTCTGGATATTGCAGAAGTAGTTTTTATCCAACATATAATAGACTGTACTGAAACAGGGTTTTGAGATATCGGTCAGGCTTCCGATTTACATAAGATTGGAAACCCAGATCTTTTTATATTCCCTCTTCAATTTTAAAAACCCACGAAGTTTCTTGGTAAAAAGTTCCTGATCTCAAACGTAGAGATGGATTTCGTTTAAATAGAAACTTCGTGGGTTTTATATAATTTCTAACACAGATTTTTCATATGCATACTCATCATGATGAGTGGATACTCATCCTTGATTTTGGATCTCAATACACACAGCTTATTGCAAGACGTATTCGTGAACTGAATGTGTACTGCGAAATTCATCCCTTCAACACCCCGCCCGAACAATTTAGTGATCACCCTCCCAATGGAATTATTCTTTCCGGAGGCCCCAAAAGTGTTTATGATAAAGAAGCTCCGGTACTGAATCTTGACTATTTCAACTTTGATAAACCTGTTTTAGGTGTCTGCTATGGATTACAATCGCTGGCGCATACATTGGTTCCCGGGAGTGTTGAAAAAGCGGAAAAAAGAGAATTCGGACGCGCTAAACTCATTGTAGATGATGATTCCGGCCTGTTAAAAAATGTACAAAACGGATCAGTTGTATGGATGAGTCATGGCGATCACATTCACGATCTGCCTGAACAGTATAAAGTGATCGCACACACTTCGAATGCCCCTGTTGCTGCGGTTCGCCACAGAGAGAAACATATTTATGGAGTTCAGTTTCATCCCGAAGTGGTTCATACCGAAAAGGGGAAAGAAATCCTGCATAATTTTGTAATTAACATCTCAAACTGCGAAGGAGATTGGACCGCATCTTCGTTTATAGAAACCGAAATTCAAAGTATTCGGGAACAGGTAGGCGACAGAAAAGTGCTATGCGGACTCTCCGGTGGCGTTGATTCAACTGTGGTTGCCACGCTAATTCACAAAGCCATTGGCGATCAGCTGCTCTGCATATTTGTGGATAACGGACTTCTGAGAAAAAATGAGTTTAATGAAGTCCTGGACACCTACAAAGAACATCTGCATCTGCCCGTAAAAGGTGTTGATGCATCTGGTAAATTCCTTAATAATCTTGAAGGAATTTCAGACCCTGAAGAGAAACGAGTGATTATCGGAAACACCTTCATAGAAGTTTTTGATGAAGCAATTGCCGAGGAGAACGATTTCAAATATCTCGCACAGGGAACTCTCTATCCCGATGTGATTGAAAGCGTCTCCTTCAAAGGGCCTTCAGCTACTATTAAATCACATCACAATGTAGGCGGATTGCCGGAAAAGATGAATCTCGACCTGATTGAACCGGTTCGTGAGCTTTTTAAAGATGAAGTTCGCGGTGTTGGAAGAGAACTTGGAATCCCTGAATCTTTTATCGGACGCCACCCTTTCCCGGGTCCGGGACTGGGAATTCGGGTTTTAGGTGAACTCTCTAAAGAAAAGCTGGATCTGCTCAGGGAAGCTGACTCCATTTTTATACAGGGACTTCGAGAGTACGGTTTATATGATAATGTTTGGCAGGCTCTGGCAGTTTTACTTCCCGTTCAATCAGTCGGGGTCATGGGCGATGAAAGAACCTATGAGTACACAGTCGCACTGCGAGCCGTTACCAGCGTTGATGGAATGACAGCCGACTGGGCCCGATTGCCGTACGAATTCCTCTCAGAAGTAAGCAATAGAATTATTAACGAAGTGCGCGGGGTGAACCGGGTTGTTTATGATGTTAGCTCGAAACCACCAGCCACAATCGAGTGGGAATAAGCGGAACAAAGCCTTTGAGAATTGATATATGAACATGCAAAATGGACACAATCTGTTTATGAAAGCATTTCTGACATTACTCCTACTTTTTACATTCATTCATGCTCAAACATCTGCTCAATCCTTCTCTGAAGCGATGGAGATGTATCAGGATGAAAATTATCAGCAGGCAGCAGAGCTTTTTCTGAATTCTGATGACGATCGCTCACAACTATTCGCAGGAAAGAGTTTCCTGGCTTTAACGGATTACTCTACTGCTATCAATCACCTGCGGAATGCATCACAAAGCACGCAAGAGAATATTCGCCAAGAGGCACTTTACTCCCTGGCAATTGCACATTTTATCCTGAAAAATTACGATGTTAGTCTTGAGCATCTATATGAATTGGCCTCCGGTGATAACCGAACAGGATTAAGATCTGATGCTCAGCGGTTTTATAATCAAATATTGAACTACCTGAGTATTCAAGATCGGTATGAAACACTTTACAAATTACAATCACCCGTCATTCAATTCGACCTTGTTCGAAGTTCAAAGCCTTTTATGGATGCAGAAGCCTTCCGGGTTTTAGTTAATGAACTTGTAAAAACTACCGGTGAAGCTTTCAGCAGGCAGGAAATTGAACGGGAACTCCTGGTTAATCTGCGATCTCAAACTAACCGCATTGAATATCCGGCACCTCCAGAAGGGATGGTGTATAACATCGGTGTCATTCTTCCAACTTTTGACGAAAACGATCCTGATTTTACGATCCCGAGAAACTTGTACTACGGTATGGTCTTGGCGGCGGATGACTTCAACGAACGGAACCGGAATCAGAAAGTAAATTTAATTTTCAGAAACTCTGCAGAAAATGCGGATACTACCGCCGCTGTTTTTTCTGAATTGGCATGGACAAAGAAAATAGATGCCGTTATTGGTCCCCTGTTCTCAGAACCGGCGTCAAGACTGGCTCAACTTTCTGAAGAGTACCAAATCCCCATGCTGGCTCCTCTTGCCAACTCAGACAGCCTGAACCTGGACTACAATTACACCTTTCAGATGAATCCTACATTCGAAATGCACGGGAAAAAAATGGCTCAGTTTGCCGTGCAGGAGTTACGGATGGATACACTTGGCATTATTACGGAAGAGGGTTCCCTGGGACGAAATTCCGCCCTTGCTTTTCGTCACGAAGCTGAAAGACTCGGGGCAACCATCTCCTACTATATTGAGCAGGATTTTGCAGCAACCGGGTATGATTTTAGCGAGGTTACTGATGTTTTTACATCCGATCCGGCTTTGATCGATTCCCTGAATATCCGCCAATCTGATGCTGTATTCGCACCGTTCACCGGGCAGGCGTCTACCACTATGATGAACTTGCTGATGAATAACCTGGAGGCAATGGATAGCAATGTAACTGTCCTTGGAACGGAACAATGGGAATTCGCCCCGTTAACCGATTACCAAAAACGATTCTTTGATGTTTACTACACACAATCAATGGTTCAAAATCCCGATTCGTCATCAGCTAATTTCTTTACAGATGATTATGAAACGCGATTTGGGACTGAACCCGATCGCTTTTCCCGTATTGGTTACGACACGGCTAACTACCTTTTTCGAAGCCTCGAAACGGCCGGAAATCCTGATTACCTTAGTCGGGCAATCCGAAATGGGTCTATCTTTAACGGGTTAGCCTATCGCATTTTCTTTGATGGGGAAAGAGTCAATCAGCATCTGTTTATTCGATCTTTTTCCGAGTAGAGTTTGTAGATAGCTTCCAAAGCTAAATAGAAAGGTCTGGTAAATTAAAACCAAACCCTCCAGTAAAACTTCGGTTTTTTTGCCAATTCTATATTCAAAAAATCATCCTCAAAAAGTGACTCATTATTCCCCGAAGATTAAAATAATATGACGAAGGAACTGAAGAGAGCCATTAAAACCCCCGGTGCCATACTAATGGGAATGGGATCAATTGTTGGCACGGGTATTTTTGTAAGTATCGCCATTGCAACCCAGGTATCGGGCAATGGAATTATTATTGCTGTAGTTATAGCAGCTCTGCTCGCAACATTTAACGGTCTGAGCAGCGCCCAGCTCGCTGCTGCTCATCCGGTGAGTGGTGGCACATACGAATATGGAAATCGATTTATCAACTCCTACTTTGGTTTTACAGCCGGTTGGATGTTTCTGGTTGCCAAGTCAGCTTCAGCTGCCACGGCGGTTTTGGGCTGTGTGGGATACCTTTTTTACGCTTTTGATATTGATGCCTCAAATTGGGGCATTGTAGCAGCAAGTCTTGTTTTACTCCTGGTAGTAACATACCTGGTATCCGGGGGAATCAGCAGAAGTAATACCGCGAATAAATATATTGTATCAGTCACAATTATTGGTCTGGCCTCACTTGTTGGTGCAGGTTTATTTTTCAATGGGTTACCCACTCAGCCAATTACCGATGCATTTACTGATATTTCAACTTCATCGGTTCTATACGCATCCGCACTGATGTTTGTAGCCTATACCGGTTATGGACGTATCGCAACACTTGGTGAGGAAGTAGCTGAACCACGTACTACCATTCCAAAAGCTATTATATTAACCATGGTGTACATTGTGATACTGTACCTGGCTGTTTCACTGACTGCACTACAGGCTTTGGGAGCAGATGCTTTTGGTAAAACCGTTGATGGCGAAGCAGCACCGCTCATGGCTGTTGCTCAGGCGTTATCCGTACCGGTAATAGGGCCGGTTATCACCATTGCAGCAATAACAGCTATGCTGGGTGTACTCTTGAATTTAATTCTTGGTTTATCTCGTGTAATGCTCAGTATGGCCCGAAGAAGAGACTTGCCCTGGAGTCTTGCAAGAGTAAATCCGGATACTCAAAGTCCCGCTCCTGCGGTTTGGATGACGGGAATTATTATCGGCTTATTGGTTCTTAGTGGTGATGTAGTATTTACATGGTCTTTCAGTGCATTTACCGTGCTTATCTATTATGCAATTACAAATCTTTCGGCTTTTGTGATGCCTAAAGAATTTCGACTCTATCCACGATGGATACCGGCCCTGGGCTTATTCGGATGTCTTTTCCTGGCTTTCTGGATTGAACCAAAAATTTGGATCAGTGGAGTAGCATTAATTGCAGTCGGCCTTCTTTGGCACGTTATTACTTCAAAACTGAAAAAGGCTGATAGTTAATCTAAGAAGGTCAAAATCTATCTTAAAATCCTCCCCTTTCTTCAATCCACATTCCCTATTTAGTTTATTTCTAAATGTTGAACTGAGCAATTTGTACTATTACAGTCTATGTAATTCAGGTATCAGAGGCCGCTTCCTGCTCCCTCTCTCTTTTGATCCTGTACTGCTCCCTCAACCACCGCCTCCACTCCTCACTGGCTTGTTGATGTTCACTAAAACTCTCAGAAAATCGATGCGTTCCCTCCGGCGTAGCAACCATATACAAATAGTCGTGTTCTTCCGGAAAGAGAATAGCTTGTATAGAGTTCAGATCCGGATTGGTAATAGGACCGGGCGGTAATCCACTGATTTGATATGTGTTATAAGGGTGATCAAACTCGTAATCCTCATACAAAAGTCTTCGGCGTTCACCTAACGCATAAAGTACTGTGGGATCTGCCTGAAGACGCATATTTCGCTCCAACCGATTTAAATATAAGCCACTAATCTTCGGTTTTTCCTCATTAAACCGAGCTTCCCATTCTACGATGGATGCCAGCGTTATAATTTCATCCAGATTTAAAGGATTTTCTTCAATTTCATTTTCATACCGTTCAACGACTGCCCTCTCGAATTCTGAATAAATTCGCCTAACAACCCTTTCCGGCGAGGAGGTCCAGTACATTTCATATGTTTCGGGTAACATTCTTGAAAAAAGCTGCTCTCCGGTTAAACCGAATTCAAGTGCAATCTCGGAACTATCTTGAAATATCTGACGAAATAGCAGACTATCTGACCTGAGCTGCCTGGATAAATTTCTAGACAAGCGATCTGCATCCAATCCAGGTAATATCGTAACAGGTCCCGGATCCTGAATGCCCCGACCAAGTTTGGATAGAAACTCTGAATAAGAATCTTCACTTGACAAAAGATATCTGCCGGATTGATAATTTCTCCATCCTAATGTATTCGCAGCCCAAACCAATTCTTCCTGTCTAAAGTCAATCTCAAGGCCTTTTAGCTCTTCAATTAACCCCTCTACCCGAGTCGTTTCATCGAGAAAAACTTCGAATGAACCCGAAGTAGTGATTATACTTGTACTGTATAATCTTGTGTGCCTGGACAGAAGCGTGCTAATAAATACTGCAACAAGGAGTAAAAACAGTGCAGTTATCTCTTTCTTAGAAAAATGGTGCATATAAGTACTGTTTATGCAGATGAAAAGGCAATAATATAACGTTTATTAAAGATTTTTATGTCAACCAGAGAAGAATTTTATTGTTTATCGAAAGTTAATATTAGATATCTAAGATATCGAAACAATAGAGAAAAGTGAGCGTATAGATTCAAAACCCAATTTTTTTTGATTTTTGGCAACCGAAAGGTGCCAAATGCCCTAAAGAACAGTCTCAGGCTTTGACCGGTCTGAGACTATTTTTTTGGGCTGATAATTGTTTTTGAATTTGACTAAAATGTTGGATTGAATCGAATCCACAAGGTTGGCGATTTATCAAATGTTTTGAGAGGCCAGGCCATCTCAAGACGAAATGCCCCGGATCCAATCCCAAACCCGGCATCATGTTGCATATCAGAAATAGAAAAAGAGTCAAATCCTGTAAATGGTGTGTTTGAGTTAATCAAATCAGGAGTTTGCTGAACCCACCCTGAATCAAGGAATAACAGCAGGTGTAAGTTATAATCAGCGATCCATTCTCCGGAATATCCCGAGGGACTTCCAAACTGAACTTCAAGGTTGCTTAATACCATCTGGTTTCCCTGGAAGATTTTGTAGGGTGAACCTCTGAGAGTCCCAATTCCACCCAGGTAAAAATCCTTAAAATCGGGGACATTACCAGTGATTCCACCAGCCTGCACTCTCCATCGGAAGACGGAACCCGGTTCAAAATTATAATACAACCTGAGCTCAGTAAGATATTTATTAAACCTGTAATTCTCGTCGCTTGCACTGTTTTCAGCCAACTCTGCCTTAATAGATGCCGCCATAGTAAATTTGTTGGCAATCAATACATTTCGGGGATTGATAGAAAGCGACATTCCATAGATATCGAGGTCTATTTCATCGGCATTTGCATCAATTGGAGGATTCGGCATATAGGTGCTTGATTTGCCGAATAGCGAAAATTTTGTATTTCTTTGGAGGGTTGAAAAAGTATCCCTGTTGTATGAAAAGCCAGCTTCCAGCCACCGTTGGGTTCGTACAATTCCATAGAAACCAAATCCTTCCATGTTGTAATAATCAGGAAAATCATATCCGGCAAAAAACGATGTCAGTGATGATTCAACAAGTCCAACGCGTTTATAATCTTCAGTGGCCGTAGCGTTATGAAATTCACCACCCACCAGCATACTCCTGTTCTCTCCAATCACTTTTTCAAGGCCAATTGCGTACTCCCAATCTTTAGAAGCTGTTCCCCAACCGATCAGTCCGTGGGGTTGAATTTGCGGAATATCGAGAAATGAACCATACCGATGCCACTGCATCCGTTCTTTTCGATACCCGATAAATAAGCCATTTACCCTGTTAAAGTGAACTGTAGGAAGATTTGGATACAAACTGTAAAGATCACTGCTGAAATAGGGGCCGGCTTCAATACTTCCGCCAAGATCTACACCGGTTCGTGAAAGTTGCTGAACGGCGGAGTCCATATTATCTTTGCTACTATTTTCTTTCGTAGAATCCTCTCGGCCAAATAACTCATCCAGAGATTTACTAAAAATAGGATCTCTCTCAAAAGGATCATCCTGATTCTGGCTTTGAGCATATATTCCAGCGGGAACAACCAGGAAAGCGATAAAAATTATTAGATATTTATTCATTCTATTCAATTTTTATTCACTACGATCTGTTACTGTTTGTGTTACACTCAGATCAACTAAAAACTTTTAGTTTTGCATCTTTAATACCATAATGGTGATATCATCATGAGGCTCACGGCTACCGGACCAAGTATTCATCAATTGAGTGAGTTGATTTACAATATCATTTGCACTCATCCCCTCAGTGTTCGACAACAAATCTTCCACTTTTTCCAAACCAAGCATTTTTCGTTTGGAATTAAACAGTTCGGTCAGGCCATCGCTCATCATCAAGAGAACATCGCCGGTTTTCATTGTTAGCTTTTTATTTTCGTATGGATACTGCACTTTTCCACCAAGTGGTAATCCTTTCAGAGTAATTCTTTCCACACAGTTCGCTTCTTTTTTAAAATGAAGTGCCGGAGGCATTCCCGCGGTGGCGATATCAACTTCACTTCCATTACACCTGGCAAGCATAAGGCCCATATACATCATTCTCATATTCATATTCCGTAAGCCTGATGAGATTCTCTCCAGCATGGTGAGGTTGTTCATCTCATGAACCAGGGTATGAAAATAACTTTTCGCAGCAGCCACCATAATGCCAGCTTTCATTCCATGTCCTGTGGCGTCTCCTAAAGCAAGAACCAATGTTCCATCGGGCGAAACGCTGTAGTCGTAGTAATCACCGCCGACTTCTGTAGCCGTTTCCATGAAAACTGCCATATCGTAACCGGGAAGTGAAGGCATTTTTTTCGGGAGCATGGAAAGCTGCAGGGCACGAGCTTCCTCCAATTCTGTGGTTTTTCGTTCGTTTTCAGCCTCCAGAAGCCGTTTTTCAATTTCACGCTCCTTGTTTATTCGCTCCTGTTCCAAAGATCTTTTTGAAAGATGTTTTACTTCCATCAGCTTCTGTTCAAGCTTTCTCTGAGTAATTGCAAAATCGCGCGACAAGAATACAGACATCGACATGACCAGGAATCCCGACCCGATCATATTTGCCAGTTGCACACTTCCCGATAGTATTTCGAAATTGACCATCACATTGTAAATGAGCGAAAAAACATATACCAACACACCCATTCCCAGTAACCAAACACCACCGCGGTTTCTGTAAAACATCACGATAACGGTTCGAAGTATTTCAGCAACGTAAATCAAAATCGCCAACTCCCTTAACCAGATTGTTTGCGTGGGATAATACCAAATCAACAAACTTATGATAATACCTCCGGCAACCAGGAAATTGGAGTAAAAGGGAGTAATTTTTTTATCGATGCTGTGGGTAAAACGGGTTGCAAAAGTGAGAACCAGCACCTCTGTTACAAAAATAAATCGTAAAAATTGAAGTGTACCGGTGGTATTCTCAAGCAACTCAACTTTGTAAATCAGGTATGAAAGGATCCCCAGGAAGCCTACAAAAATTGCAAAATAGAGGTTCCTTTTTTCGGCCGGGTAAAAAACAAAAAGCAGAAAGTGAATGATACCAAATGCCAATAAGGCTCCAATATAGAATAGATTACGCCCGGTCCACTGAGAAATAAATGAATAGGTATCAGCCTGGTGAGTTTCCCAATCCCCTAAAAGAAATCGAAAGCCGTTGTAGCCCATCATCAACTCCGTTTCAGAGTAATTTGGGTTGATGAAGCGAACAGCCATTGTTTGAATTTCCTGGTCAGAAAATACAAGTGCCAGTGGCCTGTTGCTGTTGTATGAAACCACAGATTCCGGATCGGTGGAAAAATCTCCTAATTCATAGACTTCTTCACCATTCAGATAGATCTCTGATGCACCAAGATGACGTTCAACAATCAGGGCAATTGGTTTGCCTCTCAGGTTTTCATGAACCCGAAATTGTTTTCTAAACCAACCGATACCCGACCAATCCATAAAAGAGAGATCTGCCTGCGATAGATTCGTACTTAAATAATCCCAATCCGAGTCGTCATATTCCGGATCGGCCCAGTCCATGCTGTCGCCAACCCTGAATTTCCACAGGTCTTGAATGTAGATAATCTTGCTCTCATTCAGCATCATGTTTGGGGTTATTTCCTCAACTTCCGGCTCGGGAAATTGAAAAATATCCTCATCCTGGGCAGATACAGAATCACCCATTAAAAGAAATATGCCCCAAAAAATTATATTAATGATTCCCAGCTTATGCACGTTTGAACTCGCTATTGAGATTCAGATACCCGTATTCGTCCCGACATAGTTGAAAGATGAACCGGTAAACCACCTTCTCTTATGACGACATTGAGATCTCGTTGGTTTTGATGCCGTTCCGTTATTGTAGACTCGCTTAACCCCCTTAAGTCGTAGCTCATCGCGCTGCCTTCAATGTTAAATCCGCTTGTTCCCGGAAGAAAAAGTTCGATATCACCGCTTAATGTCTCCAGGTAAATTCCTTTTGATACATCCATAAAATCCGCATAAATATTTCCACTCGTTGTCGCTGAAACCAATGTCCCCGTAATATCTGACGCTGTAATATTCCCTGAAACCGATCGGACACGAACCTCTCCATAATTTGATAAGACATTTACACTACCATTCACTGTTTTAGCGTACACATTGCCCTCTAAACTTGTCAGATCAATATTTCCGGTGGTGGATACAACCCTAATCTCTCCTCTGGTATTATTTACACTGATGTTACCCGTTTGATTTTGGATAAAGTGATGTCCTTCAACATTCTCAAGAATTATATCACCATTAAAAGTACGGAGATTGGTCGTTACTTTTTGAGGTGTTTGTACTAAAAAATGAAATTTAATGTCGCTCCCAGCGGGCACATGACCCGATTTTTTATCCTCAACTGATGCAATGATATGATCGCCCTGCTGCTGTAAAATGATTCGAAAATTATCGAGGCTGGTACGGCCGGACCATAGCGAAAAGCTTCTCTCCAGGAACAGGTCTACCCTTACACCGTTGATATCCGGATTTTGAAACACCTCAACATTTCCTGTGGTTGTATGAACAGTAACTTTTGGAATTCCGCGAACTCTGAAGAATTCGGTTTTATAGGGTTTATCCTGTGTTTTCTCTGATTCTGATGATGTGAAACTGGTTTCTGAAATGATCTTATCGGTACTCTTGTAGGCAACTTGTTGAGCAACAATGTTGGTAAAAATACCTGAGAACAAGAACAGAGCCGTTAAAAAAGATATTGGTTTAAATAATGTCATACAGCAAATGGTAGTGATGTAGCATCCAAATAAATTATCGACACTTGCATAACGAAATCGCTCCGCTATGTATCTTCAATACGCCATCTTTTTGCAGTGAGTTGCACTACCTAATAAGTTTTTGCACGAAAAATCCCGATCAGGAAAAGTATATGATCACTTAATTGTTTTTCAATAAGTTCTGCTGCTTTACGAATGTCTTCACGCGATACATTTGCTGCAAATCGTTTATCCTTCAGCTTCTTTGTAACCGATTTTACTTTCATATCTGAGAATCTGTTTGGCCTCATCAACGCTACAGCATTCATGAATCCAGACAGTTCATCACAAGCAAACAGATAGCGTTCAATTGTAGTTTCAGGATCTTTTCCGGTTCGGCCCGGGGCATGTGCTTCAATAGCTGATAACACGTCTTCAGGATATCCCAAAGGTGGCAAAATATCATTCAGAGCTTTATTGGGATGCTCATCGGGGTATTTTTCCCAGTCCAGATCATGCAATAAGCCGGCTGTCCACCATTTTTCTTTTTCCTGATCCGGCAAACCCAATTCATCTGCATAGCCTTCCATGGCATCTGCTACCATGTGCGAATGGAGTATTAAATTATCTGAATCGATATATTTCTTCAGTAAATCTTCGGATTGTTTGCGTGTTATATCCATTTAACTCATCAGTCGAATTCTCTTAAAAGGTCTTTTGCAATTTTCCGGTTGTATTCAAATGCAAAATTTTTATAGTTGATCATATCTACAATCGTTCCGATAAAACAGAGCCCAACTGTCAGCAGGTAGAGTATTCCCATCCCAATTTGTCCTACGAAAAAACGGTGGATACCGGCTACCCCCGGCACAATTCCCAATACAGCTAATGCCATAAATAAAATCGGATCTTTACGTCGGGAGCGATAAATATTTGAGAACATTTTTGCTTTTTCATCAGGCATATCCTCAATAATACGACCCACATATTCAGATTCATCACCTTCAAGTTCCGGCAGGTATTCAAATATCTTTTTCATGATTTTTTTCTTGATTTATGTTGTGATTTCGGCGAAATATTGCTCCAATTCTTGCGGCAATGACCACTATTGCAAATAATCCAAGCGGATGAGATTGTAAGGAAGCCGCCAACTCCCCTCTTGCAGCGAAAGCTACTGATCTTCCCAAACCACATCCCGGGCAAAAATCAAATCCCATTCGATCAATCGGACATATAGAGGCTACTTGGCTAAAAGGATCCAAAATCGCAACCAAAATTAAACCTGACAACAGAACGACCCATTCGAAATGAAAAAAAAAGTAATATTTGAATGGTTCTCTGCCAGACATGATTATATTTCAGTGTAATTATCTTTGAAAAAAATAACGCAGAATTAATGCACTCTACAATACGAAAAGAGCTTCAAAAAGTTTATTGGATTTTCTTCTTACTTTCATTCATTGCTGTACCAATTTCTCAAGCCCAGGTTATTTCAGGTGATACACTTTCTGTTGAGCTGGATGAGATCCAGGTTGAGGCTACACACTCCTCTATAACCGTTGGTGAAGCACCGATGTCTTTAACATACATGATACGCAATTCTGCGGATCTTGCATCGAAACCATCAGCTACGATGGATGAACTCACCTACACCATGCCGGGGATTTTTATCAGCAATCGTGAAAACTACGCACTGGGTGAGCGACTTACAATCCGGGGTTTAGGGTGGAGAACACAGTTTGGGGTACGCGGCACTCAAGTGATTCTTGATGGAATGCCACTGACTGTTGCTGACGGACAAACAATAATGAATATGATTGACCCTGCCGCAGTAAAGCGCATTGAACTTTTACGCGGGCCGGCTGGTACGTTTTGGGGGAATTCCAGTGGCGGTGTCCTCTATTTGTCAACCGAGCCCCAACCGGATGCCCCCACTCTACAGTACCGTGGTTATGGCGGCTCATTTAGTACGGTCAAACAAGAGCTTGAATTAAACTCATCCATCGGAAGAACCCGTATTTATGGGTATGGAACTTATTTCGAAACCAATGGATATCGTGATCACAGTGCTGCTCGATTATACAGGGGCAGCCTTGGACTGGAACGTCCTGTTTCAGATAATGGAAATTTCAGCGTTCGAGTAGCATACACAGGAATGCCGAAAGCACAACATCCCGGTTCCCTAACAAAAGAAGATTCTCAAGATATTCCCCAAAATGCCACACCAAGTTTTGTAGAGAACAAGGCAGGGAAAACAATCGACCAGGCGATGATTGGAACGTCCTATATCCATCAGTTCAGTTCAGGAATTCTGGATATTTCAGCCCATGGCACATACAGAGATGTTCAGAATCCATTGACATTTGGAGTGATAAATCTTGAGCGGTATGCAGGTGGAGTCCGATCAACCTACCAGTTCAATGAACTGCCATTTGATTTGCAAGTTGGCGGCGAACTAAAAATCCAGGATGATGACCGGCTTGAAACCAATAACGTTAACGGTGAACCCGGTAATGAAATAAGTTTGGAACAACAAGAACAGGTAACAAACCAGGCTCTATTTTCTAGAATTTCCATCCCGATTTCTGACCAATTTTCTGTAAGCGCCGGAGCCCGGGCCGATTGGTTGATGTATAAAACACCAAACTCATTAGACAACGAAGCTGAAGGTTCACGAGATTTCTTCTCCTTTAACCCGAGTTTCGGTTTGTTGTATGATCTGGCCAACTCATCTATCTTTGCAAACTTTAGTACCTCTTTTGAATCACCGACAACTACCGAGTTGGTAAACAGACCTACGGGAGGATCAGGATTTAATCAATCTATTGAACCGGAAAAAACTTTAAGTCTTGAAACGGGGATACGCGGCAGGAATAACAGTTTCAGTTATGATTTTGCAGTTTACGGAATGAAGGTTGAGGATATCCTGGTTCCCATTGAACTCGAAAACGGCCCCGTTTATTTCCAGAACGAAGGGCAAACAAATCATTACGGTATCGAAATTGGACTAGCATATAATACCACTGCCAACATCGATTTTCGACTGATGCTCAATTACCTGCAAGCCAAATTCGATGGCGGCAATTACGATGGAAATGATCTGCCGGGAGTTGCTCCTTTCAGAGCAGGTGCAGCAGTGGATTTCACACCCGGCAATCACCAGTTTAGCCTCGACAGCGAATGGATAAGCAGCTACTACGCCGATAGTGAAAACAGTGCTGAAAATAGTGCCTACGCATTGCTTCATTTTCGTTGGACGGTTCGAGTACCACAACTCTTTGAAGAGGGTACTATTCGCCCATTTATTGCTGTAAATAATCTATTTAACACTCGTTATAATTCATCTGTTTTTGTGAACGCTTTTGGTAACCGGTATTTTGAACCTGGCAGCAGCCGTAATTTCAGAGCGGGCCTACAACTCAGTTTATTTTGATTCATTAATACAGTTATAGACATAAAATGTAAGGCAAACTTTTGAAGGCCGGTTAAACAATAGATCGATCTTTAGCTGAATTTGTATAATTATTTACCTTTTTTAACAGCTCTCTCGCAACATTTTAGACTATTTCTTATTGATTTTTTTGAACTTATAATGATTATTGCTAAAAAGGTTCGAACAAAGTATTTTAGCGAATGATGGTTTTGGTTTTGCTTTGCAAAATGAAGCTGTTATAACTATCAATGGGAACTTAGTTAGATGGGATTTATTTATGGAAAACCGTGAAGTAGGAACTGTTAAATGGTTTCATAATGGTAAAGGGTATGGATTTATTACCCGAGAAGATGGTGAAGATGTATTTGTGCATTATTCAGAGATTCAAAGCGATGGATTTCGAAAGTTGACTGAAGGAGAAAAAGTTGAATTTACGATTGCCGACGGCGAAAAGGGTCTTCAGGCCAAAGAGGTAATTCAACTTCAATAAATCCTTAATATTTGTCAGCTTTTTTCTCTCCTGATTTAGATGCAGTGGTTAAAACATATCACCGTTGATCTGATAACCACTCTCGTAATCGCGATTGTTGTTTTCTTTGATACGACAGTTGTCTTGGAATACGTGCTATACGTATATACTGTTTTGATGGTAATGGCTCGTCTTTTTACGCTTTTCAATCAAAACTTCAGGTCAATCACCAAAAGGAAAACTGAGAGTGCTCCAAACTGGATGTATCACGTTTTGTATTTACTAAATGTAGCTTTCCTGGTTTTTGGGATGTTTTATATAATGGCAGCAGGATGGGTTTTTATTTGGGGTGTGGCATATTATGTACACAACTATTCAGCATAATTCCCGGTTTTATTGACACACCGTTGCCAATCCTAACATCTTTATAACATTTTTATTTAATATGCACGAAATCAATCCGAATGAAGTTAATCCTTCATGGTGTTTGGTGTTAGGACTTTTCAATAAGTCATTCATCATGACCGAATGCAATCATGTATGGATTTGTTGCTAATGAAAACTAAAATGCTATGAAACAACCAATTATTTCGATATCAAGCCTTCTGCTGTCGATACTATTAATTTCCTGTAACTCTTTTGCACAAAACCAGGAAGTGACGGAGGAAGATCATCAACATTTTTTGAACAATATCACATATACTGAAGCTATGAGTGACTCAAAAGACAAAGAAAAAGTAGTTCGAACCGAAGAGGAATGGAAAAACAGACTCTCTTCTGAAGAGTTTAGAATTCTGCGTAAAAAAGGAACAGAAATCCCCTTCATTAACGAATACAACAGTAATGAAGAGACAGGTGTTTATGTATGCAAAGCCTGCGGCCAACCGCTCTACCATTCTGAAACCAAATATAAAAGCGGAACCGGATGGCCGAGTTTCTACAAACCAATCGATGAAGATGCTGTTGAAGAGAAAGAAGATAACAGCTTTTTTATGACACGAACCGAGATCGTTTGCAGCCGGTGTGATTCGCATCTTGGGCATGTGTTTAATGATGGGCCTCAACCAACCGGCCTACGTTATTGCATGAACTCAGCAGCTTTACATTTTGTCCCCAAAGACTCTGAACAAACCGCTGAATCCAGCGAATAGTTATTTCTGATTGTTTGATCTTTGGCGAAAAAATTTTTCGCCCGTTTGTTCCCACATCCATTACCTTCTAAAACGGCAGTTTACTTATCTAAACTGTCGTTTTTTTTATTGGACTTTTCCCCAAGATTCTATTCCTTTCTGAGAGACAAAAAACTTGATTACAAAATTATGCAAGAACAACCTTCAAGTACAAAAGCACAAACCCTTGTCGAAGCCCAATTTAATCCTCGAATTAAAACTTACATCACGGCAATTGTTGTAGGAACTTGTGTTCTCACTGTTTTTGGAATTGTGATTATACCCTTCTGGCTAATTTTTGGCAGATACTATCTCAACAAATATTTCGACAGCTTGTTTTGTGAACTCACTACTCGATCATTGAATTTCAGAAAAGGAGTACTGTTCCAGGTAGAACGGACCATTCCATTGGATAAAATCCAGGACTTGACGTTTCGCGAAGGCCCAATCCTAAGATATTTCGGTTTAAGCACGTTGAAAATTGAAACTGCGGGACAAAGTACTACTGGCGGAACAGATATGTCTTTGATCGGGATTGTGGATTCCAGAGAATTTCGGGAGCAGGTGATCGACCAAAGAGATAAGATTACGGACCTTGGTTCAAAAACCTCTTCTTCAACTCCATCATCTTCCGGTGATGGAGAATCAAAAGAAACTCTTCAAGCCATTCTTGAAACTCTTCAGCGCATTGAGAAGAAGATTTAACTGCTATTTAAGATTATTTGAAGTAAAACAGATGTAGTTTTTTTGATGTTATCCGTTGAAAAAACTTCGCGGATTTTATTGAATCTCAATTCAAAATCGTCTTATCAGCAATCTTCTTATTGTAGACCTTGAACAGAATCATCATCACTCCCCACTGGAGGAATACTGTTGCCACTGAGAAAGGACTGAGCGGATTGTACCAGGTGTCTGGTGCGTAAACGGATGCACTAAGATAGATCCACCAAACCAGCAGGGTCACCACTTCAACCGGAATCACGTATTTGATAATAAGCGACCACCAATAGCCAAGTTTAACCCTGCTTTCATCGGTATTTACCAGTGTTTTCCTGAATTTGTCAGCTCCGAATCGAATCACTGCGAATGAGATGAAGCCCCCGGAGATCATCAGTCCAACTCCCCAAACGAAATCCTGGTTTGCAAGAACATCTACAGAGATAGCGGATGGCATACCGAACAAAAATCCCACAACACAAACACCAATCGTTGCTTTTTTTCGTGTAACACCCATATCTACAAAAACTTTTGTTGCCAGTTCTATCATGGAGATAAGTGAACTGAATGCAGCAAACGTAAGCCCAAGGAAAAAGAGAATGGCAAAAATTCGTCCCCCCGCCATCTCATTAAAAAGCTGAGGCATCCACATAAAGGTGAGTCCCGTTGAAGCCGGGCCTGAAGTCCGCATCACTTCTAGTATCTCTCCATCCGTCATAGATGATCCCAAAGTCCCAAATACAGTTGAAAAGATAATGACTGCGGCCATTAGCGATACCAGGTTATTCCCAATACCGGTTTGAAAGGCACTAATTGTGATATCGTCTCTAGATCTCATATAAGCACCGTAGGTTAAAATCAAACCCCATGCGGCACCCGTATCCCAGGCATTTTGTGTGAGAGCTTCGAGCCATAGGCCGGGCTGTTTTAAAGTTGACCAATCCGGCGTAAAAAGATAGGCGATCCCCGCTCCGCTTCCAGAAAGAGTCAGGGCTTTTATCAGAGAAATAACCAGCACAAGCAGAAGGGATGGAATCAAGATCAAATTGATGCGCTCGATGCTTTTCACGCCTTTCAGAATGATTAAACCTCCCAGGAAAATCATTAATGCATGAAATATGGATGGCAAGGTTGAACTTTGAAATCCCGCCCAGACCATTTCCGCATGATCTAAACTCTCAGGAAGAGCTGAAAAGAGTGACTCAATCAGGTAGTACGCACACCAACCCGCCACTACACTGTAATAGAACATTATGGCTGTAGCCACAAAGCCTATAAAACTTCCCATCCAGGCAGAGTTTTTTCCGACCATTTTTATGTACGACCCGATAACACCCTTTCGTCCATTCCGACCAATTCCATATTCAGCAATAATGAGAGGAATCGACCAGATAAAGAGAAATGTTACCCAGGCAATCAGGAAAGCACCTGCACCGGTTTCACCACCATTTTGAGCTGCAATCCTTGGAAACCGCCAAATGTTACCCGTACCTACAGCGATCCCCAAAACACTGAGAATAAGTCCCCATTTCGTACTAAACCGTTCTTTTGAGTAAGAACCTTGCTTTGTCTTAAGATCCATTATTGTTGATAACTTTCCCGAACACGATTCTGTTGATAACCATTTTTCCAGTCTTTGGCAAGCATTTCATTCGGTCAAATTGGAATTCATTCATCAATGACCCTTTCAATATATTTTCAATTGTGCTTTCAAAGCCTGATTCGGTATCTTTGCCCATTCAATGATGATCTTGAATATCTTAGCAAGATATTTGCAAATAACATGTGGGCTCTTTCGTTAAGGAGTATTCAAAAGTGTAGATTAAAAAACTAAAGTAACTTTAAATCGGATCTATGGATTTATCGTCAATGTTCGCTAATCATCGGAAGCGAAATATTTTCTTTGCTGCTATCAGCTTTTTATATGCTTTTGTAGTCTATTCACTAACAGTAGCGCCTACCACCTCTTTTTGGGATGCTGCCGAGTATATTGCTATTTCGCATACGCTTCAGATTGCCCATCCTCCCGGCTCTCCGTTTTTTGCAATTTTAGGCCGATTGGTTTCAATGTTCATGCCAACAGATTATGTAGCATTAAGCATTAATTTAATAAGTGTTACGGCATCTGCAGTCAGCATTATGTTAATGTACCTAATCATTGTCAGGCTAATTGAAGAAT
Source organism: Rhodohalobacter sulfatireducens (assembly GCF_022012475.1). Classification (GTDB taxonomy): domain Bacteria; phylum Bacteroidota; class Rhodothermia; order Balneolales; family Balneolaceae; genus Rhodohalobacter; species Rhodohalobacter sulfatireducens. The sequence goes on along the minus strand of NZ_JAKLWS010000025.1, from coordinate 19,896 downwards.
GGCGTGGGCCTGCCGATGAAATGGATTTTATGGACCAGGTGGGATTATATGCAGGCGGATTGTTTGGCGCACTTACTTTTACAGTTACCCATACACAGTGGTTTAACGCTACCGAGGCTGAGATGTATGCCTCCTCAATGTGCCTGACTGCACTCGTTGTCTGGTTGTCGCTGAAATGGTCGGCCAATCATGAGAAGCCCTATGCAGAACGATGGCTCATTGTCATCGCTTACCTTTTTGGAATTGGAATTGGTGTTCACCTGCTGAACCTCCTGGCTCTGTTTTTTGTAGCATTGATCATTTACTTCAAGAAGATTGAATTTTCTATTTCCACTTTCTTGATCATGACCGGAATTTCTATTCTCGGATTTTTTACTGTTTACCCGGTCACTGTTATCTGGATGCCTGATATTGCCGGACAGATTGGATCATATACCTATGGTTTGATTGGCCCGATTACTTTCGTAATTCTCGTGGTTGCAGCTATAGGCTACGGGGTATATTACACTCATAAACACAGCCACAGAATTGCCAATATTGTAATGCTGGCAATCACTATGATTATGATCGGGTATTCCAGTTATGCCCTGATTATCATCCGGTCACAGGCCGAACCTCCCATCGACGAAAATGATCCTTCGACCGTAGAAGATTTTGTGAGCTACCTTAGTCGTGATCAATATGGTCAATCCCCGCTTTTAATGGGTAACACCTATGATAATTCCATTGGAGCTATCGACCGCGATGAAGAGGTTCTCTTTCCACGACGGCATTCTGCACAACCACAACACTTACAGTATTATTCGCAATTCGATTCTGATCTCTCCTACTTCCTGAACTACCAGGTCAACCACATGTATGTACGGTACTTAAATTGGAATTTTATTGGCCGTGAAGCGGATGTTCAGGATGCAGGTTGGTACGCCGGTTTTTCAGACACCAGGCATGCAAACAACCCAGCAAATACCGGTTATTTTTACCTGCCTCTACTTTTCGGGCTTTTTGGATTTCTCTACCATTTCAAGAACGATTGGAAACGTGCATTCTCAATTTTAGCCCTTTTTATACTTACCGGGCTTGCAATCATATTTTATCTTAACCAAACCCCCTTTGAACCGCGCGAGCGGGACTACGCCTACGTGGGATCGTTTTTTGCATTTACGATCTGGATCGGCCTTGGACTGACGGGTATAGTTGAGATCATAAAAGAGGCGACCGGGAAAAGTAAACAGGTTGTATTTGCCTCTCTTACACTCATGTTCTTAGCAGTTCCAGGTTGGATGCTGACGCAAAACTGGCACAGCAACGACCGAAGCGAACGCTATGTAGCCCGTGATTATGCTTATAATTTGCTCAACTCTCTCGAAGAAAATGCCATCGTTTTTACGAACGGGGATAATGATACATTCCCACTTTGGTATATCCAGGAAGTTGAAGGTGTCCGAACCGATGTTAGGGTTGTAAACCTCAGCTTGTTGAATACAGACTGGTATATTAAGCAGCTTCGGGATCGGAAAACGCACGAATCGCTGCCACTCCCGATTACTCTAACCGATGAAGAGATCGACCAGATGACATCTCAGCTCGAGTTGTATGATCCGGAACAGATTTCGATTCCGGTTGAAAAGGATTTCCTGAATTCGGTATTTGAGGCCGATCCCACTCAACTCGAAGATTCTACCAATCAATTTTTCAGGCAAGGAGGTCTCCCAGAGGATGTTGAACTAACTCCAATGCTGTACAATCAACTGCAAATGGCTGAACCTTTTTCCATGCCGGTTGAGGAGCTTGATGAAGAAGTTAGTTGGTACCTCGAGGGACGCTCAGCGGGACTAGATCGCGCCGGAAATGAACGTTTCTACCTTCAAACACAAGATAAAATGATTCTCCACATGTTGAGGAATAACAGGTGGCTGAGACCTGTCTATTTTGCGAACACAGTTTCGAATTCAGGTCAGCTTGGCTTGCAGGATTTTTTCCAGTTTGAAGGAAAGGCATTTCGAGTAGTACCGAAGAAACGAAATAGTGGGCCGTTTGGGTATGTAGATCCAGATGTTCACGCCGAGCGACTTGAAAACTTCAGATTTGAAAACTGGAATTCACCGGATGTCTATTTTGATGAAAATATCCGACGAATGCTTGGTAATTACCGGTATAGTTTCTCACAACTGGCAGATGCCTACATGGAACGCGGTGATTCCACAAGTGCAGCAAAATGGCTGTCCTATGGCGAGGATAATATTCCATTTCGACAGATAGAGCACGACTGGACCGTGGCAACCCTTTATGCATATAAATATATGCGTGCAGGTGAAATCGAACGAGCTAAAGAACTCGGCTCATTTGTAGGCAACCAACTCAAGCGGGAACTTCAATACGATATGGAGGATCTGAATGAACTTGAGAGTCAATTGCAGGAACTTCAGCAAGATATCCAAATGGCACGGTCCCGGGCACAAACCGAGGAAGCTCGTGCATTGCAAAGTCGTCAGCAGCAGCTTTCAAGCAGAAGAGAATCGATTGTCCAGAATATCAGCTTTTCGGTGAGCCGCTTAACGATTTTACAAAATATCTTTTATGAAAATGACGATATCGATGCGGCCGATCAGCTCCGTTTTGAAGTTAATTCAATCACAAACGGCCGCTTGGCTCTGCCTGATTCTGTCGAGGAAAGTCGCCAGCGAATCAGTCAATTCGGGCTCGGCAACTGATATTATTTAATATGATTCTTTCAGATCGTATATTACTGGTCAATAAATGTTACAATTGAGTACTCTATGATACACGAATTTACGGAAGACAATATTTTGTCCATTGGAAAAGTGTTGGAATCTACACCCAAAAGACTCGGTAACGATGTTTACAGGCTCGAAATGGATAACCAGGAAGATGGCAGAAAACTAGCGCTTGAAATACATCTTGGGCTTGAAGTCGATGAAAAGCGCATGAACATGGTATCCGTTTACTCCGGGAATACATTTTTACAGCTACACAACTGTACAGCATTCATAGCTAGTGAAATGCTGAAGCAGGTTACTTTTTTCGGAAAGCAAAATGGAATTACCTCCGGGCTGATTATTGAACAGGGTGCCGGTTGCAGCTTGTATTCCAACGTAGATGATTCCGTACTCACCGGCGATTTTACACAACTTCCTGAAGATATGATGATGTGCGGTGTAGCCCTGTCGTTGTCCGACACTCTCGATATCGACGATTTCTCTTTCGACGATGACAACGTTTCCTGATTTTCCCGGCGAATTAAACGAATCAGTTCTATCAGTTTATAATCCCTCTAATTTCGATCTGCCCGTAGAGTTACATGATCTGGAGAGTATCATCGGGCTTATCCAATCAGGAGAAAACATTACCTTCGAACTGGTTGAACTTGTCTACGTCGATGAGGAAGGCATCATTGAAATCAATAAAAAATACCTCGAGAGAGACTACGTAACTGATATTATATCCTTCAATTATAATGATGAGCAAGACTCAAGCCCATCAAAAGAAGAAATCGAAGGGACCTTATACTGCTGTGCCCCTCGAATTGCTGAACAGAGCAGCGAAATGGCATCCAATATTCAACAGGAATTTTATCGTATATTTATTCATGGGTTGCTACACCTTGCAGGGTACAATGATACTTCAAAGGATGAAAAAAATATTATGACGCAACTCGAAAATCACTACCTGGAACAGTTGAAAGACTGATCATGGATCTCTCTGTCTACACATTGCTAATTGTTGAATCTCCTACGATTGCGGGAATCATTCAAAAACTTTGTCCGCCTTCGGTGTATGTGCTTTCCACGGATGGATATTGCTGGCGACCCAAATATGATGCGACCCGTCATAAAATGAAAGCTATTGCCGATCCGGATAAACGTGAGATCCGGAAGGAGATGAAAGAACAATCGCAAATTGCCAATACCATTGTTGTGGGGGTCGACTCTGACCCTTCGGGTGATTTTATCGCGTGGTCTGTTAACAAATTTATCAAATCTTCCAATGTTAAGAGAGGACAGCTACAAAGCCTCAGCCGGGAGAGCATTCATAACATGCTGAGCGATACAACGGAACTGGATGAATCAATGCTTGAAAATCGTCTCAAAAACCGTTTACTCATTCAAAACGTCTGGCCAAAGCATGCAGAGATTTCAGACCTCCAACTTGCGGGTTTAGTATCTGTATTTGGGGCCCATCATCAGTTTCATTCCTTCCTGGATGAAAACAACCATTTATATCGAAGCACAAGCCCCGTACAATGCCCAATTGATGAGTGGATCGGAGTAAGAAGTGAATCGAATTCCAACGAGTTCAGAACTGTAAAACCGCTTTCCACATTTGAAGTTCTTGAGTTTCTGATCACTCAAAAATCTCCTGAAAGTGGGTATGACGCTCAACTGCTATTGAACCAGCTTTTTCAAACTATTTTACCTTTTTCTGAGGAGTCTCTCATCAGTTATCCGCGCACCTCGGCACAGGCTTTTTACAGTGATACCTGGACACATTTGAGAAAGCAGTATTTAAAACGGGGTTCGGTTAATGATCTGAAACCCACTTATTTACAAGAAATTGCCGATTCTGACAGCCCGCATGAGAGCATCCATCCTATTGATCTGTCCCTGGATCCGGGTACTATTTCTGGTGAGTTATCGAAAAATATCGGTCAGCTGTACAAGTGGATTTACGATCAAACAATACGAAGCCTTTCCATGCCTGAACCCATTGATAAAGTTTTGGTAAGTGATCTGAACCCGGATGTAGCGTTCTTTCCAAAATCATCCAAAAACAGGGTGAACGCACAATCTCTTAGACCCTGTTTGACTATGAGTGAACTTGGAATACTACTCGATGATTTGGGAGTCATCAAACCTTCCAATTTTGGAAAAACAGTTGATGAATTTATTTCGAAAGGATGGGTTCACCTGGACGGACCGGTGGTCGCGCCGGGGAAAGAAGTCCTGCAGAAACTGGATCTGGCAGATTCAACCCGAAAAAAACTTTCGGAGTTGAATCGAATAAAAGAAGAACCTACACTAACAATTGAAACAGCTGTTGATGTAATAACGTCTTAGTGAGAAATTCCCCTACGAAGGGCGAAAGTGTTAACAGAAGTTGATTCAAGGAGCTAACTTGCTTTACACCATGTTTATGCCCTCATTACGGGCACGAGTGAGTCAACTACGCTAAAGGATCGTTGAGCGAGGATGCTCGCGCGAATACTTTTATAAATATTTGATCTATAAGATGTCTATCAACCGATGGAAGTAGAAGAAAAAAAACCTGTGACTACGAATACGGATTCATCCGGGGAAGAGAGTCATTTTAAAAAACTCGGGGAGATCATCTCCAAGTATCTTGAGTTTGATTCCGGCAGTACCTCTAAAGATATCCGGGCTACATCTGCTCCCACGATTGCAAAATTACCGATTCTTCAAGTTTTAAAACCGATTCCCTGGATTCTTTGTGCCCTGTTTGCGTTCTCGTTCCTTTGGGATTTCCAGGGATTCGGAGCTGAGATTTTCGGCCTTTCTCTCCAATTTGAAGGGATCATACGCATCATCTCCGTTAGTGGTATGATCGGTTTCCTGACCAACTGGATTGCCATTACAATGCTTTTCAGGCCGGTGAAGAAACGGCCACTGCTTGGGCAGGGATTGGTTCCCGCACACAAGGATCGGATTGCATATCGACTCTCGCATGCTGTTTCGGAAGATCTTATCAACCCGGAACTAATCAAACAGAAAATTCGGGAATCGAAGGCGATTAGCCACTACCGACTACAGGCGATAGATCATATTGAGCAGATTACCGAACGGGAAGATTTTCGGAAAGATTTAAAAACCTGGTTACTCGAGTACATTGACTCTATGGTTCAAAATCCTGAATTCCGAAAGAAAGTTTCCGATCACATTTTATTGGAAATTGAGGATGCACTACAGAACCGGGCACTGGAAAAAGCTGCTTTAAAAACGTATTCGTTTCTCAGTGGTCAAACACTCCACCAGTTCATCAATAACCTGTTAGAGCGATTACCGGTCACCGCAGAGCGAAATATCGGGTACATTGAAGAGTACCTAGATGAGTTCCCTGAAAAGATCCACCGCAACAGTGACAAGATTGACGAGGTCATCACGCTTCTTCTCTATAAACTGATTAACCAGCTTAATGTGCAGAATTTGGTGGAGGAAAATCTCCAAAAATATGATGAGCAGCGCCTCGAAATGATGATTCGCAATGCCACCAACGAACAGCTGAAGACTATTCAGTATCTCGGTGCTGTTTTGGGGACGATTGGTGGATTTGTGATATGGGAACCGATTATCAGCTTAATTGGACTGAGTATTATATTCGGAGCAGTTTACCTGATCGACTGGTGGTTGTATCAGTAGATCAAGGAGTCATCGGATGAGTCTATTCAGCTTTTACATGATATCCTAATTGAATACTCATCCGATGACTTGAGTAACGAGAAAACATGGTATGTCTCTTGCAAGATTTCCACAACTCTCCTAACAATCATTATGGAATTTGTTAAATTAAAGCCGCTGATCAGACATACCATGTTTAGAAATAAGTAAACTTCTTTACAAGATCCGCGAAGTTTCAAAAAGACTTCGCGGATCTCGCACTTTCTTTTATTCAACAATCTCGATCGCTTCAATCCTATCTCCCTGCTCAATCTCATCAATCACATCCAGTCCATCTACAACTTTTCCGAATACAGTGTGATTTCCGTCGAGGTGAGCAGTGTTTTTTCGACTATGGCAGATGAAGAATTGGGAGCCGCCTGTATTTCGTCCGGCATGAGCCATCGATAACACCCCTCGCTCGTGGTATTGATTCTCGCCATCCAGTTCGCAGTCGATGGAGTATCCGGGCCCACCGGAACCGTCTCCTTTGGGGCATCCGCCCTGGATCACAAAATCCTGGATAACACGATGAAACGTAAGCCCATCGTAAAATCCTTTATTTGAAAGTGCTACAAAATTATCAACCGTATTGGGAGCGTCTTCAGAGAAGAAGTTTACTTTCATGTCTCCTTTCTCAGTTTTTATGATTGCTTTCGGCATAGTGGTATCTTCTGATTAATTTTTAAAATTGTTCGGCTGCAAATATATGGTTTTCAACGGAATGTTGAACATTTGAAACCTTAGAATTTTTGAATGGAACTGATTTATCTGAACGTTGTATAAATTATCTTCAGACACTCTTTTTCTAAAGAACTTATACTAATTTATCGGTGAATAAACAGATCAATTTGAGTAAAACCAAAAAGCGAATTCTCATTGGTTTTTGTGCCTTGCCACTGGCTCTTGTCATTATTTTTATATCTATGGTTTACGGTGGCTATTTTGGCCCTGTTCCCGGAACGGACGAACTCTCATCCATTCAAAATTACGAGGCCTCCCAGGTATTCTCCTCTGATGGAAAACTTCTTGGTACCTATTACCTGCAAAACCGAACGGAAGTATCCCTCGAGGAGATCAACCCGTTAATGACACGGGCCCTGATTGCTGTAGAGGATGCACGTTTTTATGAACATAACGGTATTGATGAACGAGCACTTGCCCGTGTTCTTTTTAAAACCATTTTATTAGGTCAGGACACCGGCGGTGGAAGTACTCTCACCCAACAGCTTGCAAAAAATCTCTATCCGAGGGATGAAACCGGTTGGTTTCACCTTGTAGGGGATAAATTCAGAGAGATGATTATCGCTCGAAGACTGGAACGGGTGTACTCAAAAGAGAAGATTCTATCCCTCTACCTGAACAGCGTCTCTTTTGGAGAGGAAATTTACGGTGTTGAGATGGCTGCCCTTCGATTTTTTGGCAAGGATGCCTCCGACCTGAATCTGCAGGAAGCCGCTACGCTAACAGGCATGCTGAAGGGGACCTCCTGGTATAACCCTAAAAATCATCCCGAAAGAGCTAAAGAGAGACGTAATGTAGTCCTCAATCAAATGGTGAGATATGGAAACCTATCTTCAGAAGTTGCAGATTCGGTGATGGCTCTGCCTACGCAATTGACCTATACTCGTATCACCTCCAATGAAGGACCTGCCCCCTATTTTCGAGAACACATTCGGCAAGAGGTGTCGAGAATACTTGAATCAAGAACCGGTTCAGATGGAAAAAAATATAACCTCTATACAGATGGCCTTGAGATCCAAACCACGGTTGATTCGAGAGTACAAATAGCGGCTGAAAAAGCTGTGGATGCACAAATGAAGGAGCTACAGGATTTTCTCAATCGCCAAATTGAACGCAGTCCCATCTTTGCAGATAGAAATGATTCGACTATTCATTATGCATGGAGACAAACGGACCAGTACGAACAGTTAAAGAATGCAGGCCGAACGGACTCCGAAATCGACAGTGTTCTACACACTCCAAGACAAATGGAGCTCTTTACATGGGATGGATATGAACAGAGATCAGTTGCACCGTATGATTCTTTGAAACATTATTTATCCTTTCTGAATTCTGGGTTTTTGGCGATGAAACCTCAAAACGGACATGTAGTGGCCTGGGTTGGCGGAATCAATCATAAACATTTTAAGTACGATCATGTAAAATCGAAAAGACAAGTGGGCTCGGCCTTCAAACCGATCGTCTATGCAGCTGCTCTTGAATCGGGAATGCGTCCCTGCGATTATCGAAGAAATATTCTTACTACTTACGAAGAGTATGAAGAGTGGACCCCCAGAAACCATGCCGATGAGTATGGCGGACGATATTCAATATCAGCAGCGCTGGCGAATTCCTACAACACAATTGCAGTGGATCTTCTGATGGATACCGGTATTCCGGAAGTCCAAAGCACCGCACAAAAAATGGGAATTCAATCGTATATACCGTCAGAACCCTCTATCGCATTGGGAACAGCTGAAGTTTCCCTGATGGAACTGGTCACCTCCTACACCTCCTTTTTAAATGAGGGCCGACCGGCAACTCCCATTTTGATTACATCCATAAAAAATGCCCAGGGGGAAGTGATTTATCAGCCCGAAAATGAAACTCCCGGGTACAATGAGCAGGTGGCGTCAGCTATGGATGATAACTCTCTCTCACCCCGAACGGCAGCCACTATGGTTCGAATGCTTGAAAAAGTTGTGAATGAGGGAACCGGTTACAGGCTTCGATCCAGGTTTGGAATTGATCATGCACTCGCCGGAAAAACCGGAACCACCCAAAATTACACCGATGGATGGTTTGTGGGCATGACACCCGAAATGGTATTTGGTACGTGGGTCGGCGGATGGAACTACCGGGTTCGGTTTGATGGCTCTATGGGATATGCATCACAGACAGCTCTTCCCATTGTGGGTCGTTTTCTTCAAAATATCCAAGACTACCCTGAGCTTGAACAGGCAGACCGTTTTTACTCGAACCAAACCAGCTTGTCTTACCGTTTGAACTGTCCGGATTTTCGGCCTGATAAGCTCAGTGACCGTCTCAAGGATTTTTTCCAGGGTCGGGATGATGACGAACCTGTTGTAAAAGATGATGAAGAGAAAAAATCAATTTTTGGGAGAATACGCAGCATTTTTACAAAAGATGATGATGAAAGTAATTCAGATAACTAAATATCTCCTATTTAAAAGTATTGCTATTTCCGATTGAAGTATTAATTTGATAGGAGTTATTTTTTAGACTTCAAATTCCAATATTTCAATCATGCACTCAAACAGACTTCTTCTACCCGTTCTTATCGCAGCTTTGATCACCGGCTTCTCCTGTACGTCAGATTCTGCAGATGAGGGGCGAACGATCATGACTGTAAAAGGCCCAATCAATGCTTCAGAAATGGATACCACGCTTGTCCACGAACATGTAATGGTTGATTGGATTGGGGCGGACAGTACCGGCTACCACCGCTGGGATCGTGAAGATGTAGTGGAAAGGGTTCTCCCCTACTTGCTGGAAGTTAAAGAGTTGGGTCTCAATACCTTTTTTGATTTGAGTCCTGCCTATCTCGGTAGAGACCCGTTTATTCTCGCTGAACTTTCTGACCAATCCGGATTAAACGTGGTTACCAACACCGGTTTTTACGGGGCAGTTGATAATAACTTTATGCCTCAGTTAGCTTACGAGAACAGTTCGGATGAAATTGCTGAAATCTGGATTGATGAGTTTGAAAACGGTATTGAAGGAAGTGACATACGGCCGGGCTTCATGAAAATTTCTGTCGGGAGTGAGCAACCACTTTCTAATCTGCACCAAAAAATTGTAGATGCAGCCATCAAAACTCATCTCGAAACAGGGCTGACCATTACTTCACACACGATCGGGGATGTTCCTGCTCTTGAGCAAGTTGAACGCTTGACCAGCAGCGGTGTATCTCCTGCAGCGTGGGTTTGGACTCATGCCCAATCAGGTACTCTTGAAGGGAATTTAGAGGCTGCTGCAGAGGGTGCATGGATCTCTCTTGATAATGTAAATGATGAAGGCAATGACGGCGGAAATATTGAGTGGACTGCAGATCGAATTGAAGAACTCAAAGAAGCTGGTTTTCTGAACCAGGTCCTAATCTCACATGATGCCGGGTTTTACGAAGCGGATACCGAAAACGGAGGAGACTTCAGGAGCTACACCGATATTTTTGAAAGCTTGATTCCGGAACTGAAAGAGAGAGGTTTTTCGAATGAGGAGATCAATCAGCTTCTAATTCAAAACCCACAAGAGGCGTATGGCATTCGGGTGAGAAGATCTGAAGGGTGATCGTGAAGAATGGGGCTGAAGCCACTAATTGTGAATCTTCTCTAACCGTAAGCTAAAGCAGACGGTAATTTATATTCTTACTTGTTGCAAAAGTCTAAACGTGTTTAGCGAATTGACATCTTGCTAGGTGCCTTTTCCGATCTCATCTTAGCTTTGAAGGCAATTGTCTTTGACATATAACGCTGACAGATCCGGTAGGTGCTGTCAGGTTTGTTGATTAGCGAAGGTCTCCTTCGCTACGCCTACTACGCCTACTACGCCTACTACACCTACTACACCTACTACACCTACTACACCTAGTATGAAGCTCCGCTTCTACTATCAAAAAAACTACCCGCTATCCCCGGATCGATTGATCACATTTCCATCTTCGTCCCACTCAGCTAATACGTACCGCTCCTCCTCTTTGATGTATTTATCCATCATCTCTTCGTCATAGGAAAAGCCGTGTTCTTCCAGAACTTCCTGTGGTACGCCATCCCAAAAACCGGGCGTATTTCCTTTGTAGTCCATGTACTCAACTCCCATCTCAGAAGTAAAAAATCCTGTTGAAACGAGATCACGCATCCGGTTAAAAAATCGAACTCCATACATCATATCAGGATCGGCATCATCGGGCCAGGCGATCAGGTCCACCATCTCTATCCGTTCTTCTTCAGTACAGTCGACGAATCTGCTTCCAAATCGTTCATTACACTGACTATCCAGCCACATCAAACCGCCACGCGTTGGGTTTTGGAACGGCGGGTAATCTTTCATCATAAACTCGATAAAGTCAGGTACTCCGGCGTCAGTCGCACTTCCCGATTCTTCATCTGCTGGTATAATGATATCCGCTAAAACGGCAACTGTAGCCATTTCATGATCGGTAAAAAATGTTTCCGACCTCAAACGGGCATCTCTCTCCTCTTCTTCTTCCGTCCGGCCATATCCCGGCCCACCGCCATTTTCGGCGATAATCTCTTCACTTCGTCGTTGATCTTCCGGAGTACAGGAACTTGACATGAAAAGTGCAGCTCCCGCTCCGCCTGCTAATAATAATTTAAGATGTTCTCTTCTGTCCATAATTCTGTTGATTAGAGATTTCCTTTTTCCATTTGATCGACAATGTAATCCGAGGTCCTCCAGGAAAGTGCCATGATGGTCCATGTTGGATTTTTATCCGCCTGCGATACAAAACTTCCGGCATCCACCACAAACAGGTTTTCACACTCATGAGCCTGAGAGTACTCATTCAGAACGGATGTTGAGGGATCATCTCCCATTCTTGTAGTTCCAACTTCATGGATAATTCGCCCGGGAGCCGCAAGATTATAGTCGGTTTCGGGGCCCGGTTTATCACCCAGCAAAATCCCACCCAAATTGGTCAAAATCTCCTCGAATGTATCATGCATATGCTTTGCCTGGTTAATCTCGTGTTCACTCCATGTATAATTGAATCGGAGCACGGGAATACCGTATTTATCGACTGTATCCGGATCGATCTCACAATAGTTGTCGTATCTGGCGATACATTCACCTCGACCCGAAATTCCAACTGTTGAACCGTATAATTTTCGAATATCCTGTTTCAGGCCTTTACCGTAGCCTCCATTGGGTGAAGGGTTACCCATTTCATCTTTGATATACTGTCGCGCCGAGTCCATTCCAAATCCTGTACCGTAGAGCGGCATTCCCATCCCACCGTAATATTCGAGATGATAGCCGCGCGGAAAGTCGAGTTGTGAATTATCTCCCCACCAGGGAGTATAAACATGCATACCCCCCACACCATCTTCATTGTATCGCTTGCGATCAATCAGTTCGGGAATTATTGCAGACCTTGATGTTCCTGTTGAATCGTGAAGATATCGACCGAGAACACCACTTCCGTTTGCCAATCCATTGGGGTGTTGTGCTGATTTGGAGTTCAGCATAATTCTAGCAGTTTCACATGCCGAGGCTCCCAAAACAACTGTACGAGCTTTCACCTGGTATTCCTGCATATCCTCTTTGTTGATATAAACAACGCCGGTTGCCAATCCGTCGCCGTTGGTAGTGACTTCGCGGACCATTGCATTGGTATAGAGGTCCACTTTACCACGTTCCATGGCTGGCTGAACCAGGCATGTACCGGCCGAAAAATCAGCATAAGCATTGCAAGCCCGATTACACTGGCTGCAATAAAAACAGGCCCCTCTGCGCTCACTCACCCGACGGGTTAATATAGAAAGCCGTGATGGAATTACAGGAACTCCGGCCTGTTCAGCAGCTCTTTGAATATAGAGCTCGTGAAGTCTCGGCTTGGGTGGGGGCAGAAAATAGCCATCAGGATCGTTTGGCAATCCCTCATTCGTCCCAAATACTCCAATCAGTTTATCTACCCTGTCGTAGTAAGGGCTGATATCTTCGTAGCCGATGGGCCAGTTATCACCCAGCCCGTCAATATCTTTTCTCCTGAAATCCTCCGGACCAAACCGAAGCGAGATTCGTCCCCAGTGATTGGTTCGCCCACCCAACATACGGGATCGAAACCAGTCGAATTCGGTTCCATCATTTCTGGTGTAAGGTTCACCATCAATTTCCCAGCCTCCCCAGGCGGCATCAAAATCTCCGAAATCCCGAACGGTACTGGCTCCTCTTCGGGGGGATTCCCATGGCCAGCGCAGTTGAGTCCTGTACTCTTCCTGGGCGGGATCAAAATATCCACCGGCTTCTAAAACCGCTACGGACAGACCGGATTCAGCGAGGATCTTAGCAGCCATCCCGCCACCGGCTCCGGATCCCACAATTGCAACATCATACTTATCACCAGAGGTTTGGATTTGAAAACTCATATACTGCTATTCGATTTATTTGGAGAGTAACGTTCAATTCGGTGAACAGATTACAATATTTTCGATAAAAAATGAAACCGTTTCAATTAAATTGACATTGAATCATTTTGCGACGTCGCAGATTTGCAAGATGAAACACCCGGAACTGTAATTACGGGCTTTTCTGCAGTTTAATTTCCCTAAAGTTGGTCAGCCTGAGATAGGCCGTGCCGATAGCACTTTTCAGTTTTATTGCCACTCCCCTGGATAAATCTCCTAACTGGCGCAAGTGGTGAGAGAACTCAAAATTTTATTCATGATAATCATTGACAACAAAGACAAATCCGTTTATATTCATCGTAAATTTACGATATACGATTATGGCAATTACAAAAGCAGAACTATTTGACAAAAAGCAGGTTCAAACCGCGGAGTTTGCAAAAGCATTAGGACATCCCGCAAGGATTGCAATTCTTGAAATCCTGGCGAAACGGGACACATGCATCTGTGGAGATATCACAGAACAGCTGCCACTCGCTCAATCTACGGTTTCTCAACATCTGAAAGCCCTGAAATCAGCAGGCATTATTAAAGGTGAGATTGACGGCGTTCGAACCTGCTATTGCCTGGACGAAGAAACAATTTCCGATCTGCAGGAGATCATGAAGAATTTTTTAACAAATCTTTCAACTCAACATTCTAATTGCTGTTAATATGAGCATAAACCAAAAAACTTCTGAGGAACTTAAAGAAACGGTTCGAAACAAATACAGCCAAATCAGTGACCAGGGTGCCGATTACAATGCCCGTTCATGCTGTGGAGCCGGTGGTGAATCCAAAAAAGTCTATAATATCATGACTGATGATTATAGTGAACTGGAGGGATACAATTCTGATGCTGATCTCGGGCTCGGCTGTGGTCTCCCTACTCAATTTGCCAAAATTAAAAAAGGTGATACGGTTATCGACCTCGGTTCGGGTGCAGGAAACGACTGTTTTGTAGCTCGCCATGAAACAGGGCCCGAAGGCAAGGTTCTGGGTATTGACTTCACTGAATCGATGATTAGCAAAGCTCGGCAGAATGCAGAAAAATTGGGTTACAATAATGTAGAGTTTCGATTCGGCGATATCGAGGAGATGCCCGTTTCCGATAATATAGCGGACGTAGTTGTAAGTAATTGTGTACTAAACCTGGTCCCCGACAAGCCAAAAGTGTTCTCGGAAATCCATCGTGTTTTAAAACCGGGTGGACATTTCAGCATTTCTGATATCGTACTGGAGGGAGATCTGCCGAAGTCTCTTCGGCAAGATGCCGAAATGTATGCCGGATGTGTAGCCGGAGCCATTCAAAAAGAAAAGTATCTGAATCACATTCATGAGGTTGGTTTTGAAAATATCACCATTCAAAAAGAAAAGCCGATTGAACTACCGGATGATATTTTGAGTCAGTATCTCAATCATGAAGAGATCAATGAGTTCAATTCAGGTGGAACCGGCATCTACAGTATCACTGTCTTTGCTCAAAAACCTGGCAAAACCAATGTATCATATCAAAACCAAGTTACTGAATTGGTTTCAGAAAATAACTCTGCTAGTTGTGAACCAGGATCGGGTTGCTGTTAAATTTTTTCCATCCAATTTTTAATTAGTCGAAAGATAATTCAATTGAGAACCTGTCAGAGTCCGGATTCTCCATCGGCGTGACACTGCCAACCCCGAGTACTCTGGCAGATCGCTGATCATATAATGAACTACCCTACGAAAAATTGAATGAATTGCTGAAACCATCATGTATACAACATTAAAAACCTATTTATCAAACCTGGAATCAAATTTTGATTCCATTCCAACATCCCGAAAAAATGATTTAGAAAAGGTAGCAGATTATGCCGGTTCGAAACTTGGTCACGATGAGACCGCTAAATTGAATTTTATCTGTACACACAACAGCCGGCGGAGTCATTTAGCCCAGATCTGGACAGCGGTTGCTGCTAGCCACTATAACGTAAATGATATAGAAACCTATTCCGGTGGAACAGAAGCCACGGCTTTTAATCCACGAGCCGTTGCAGCACTGGAACGAGCCGGATTTCAAATTGAAAACCCAGGGGGCGAAAATCCAAGGTACAAAGTTCGGTTTGATGAGGACTCCGACCCGATGATCTGCTTCTCAAAAACATTTGATGACCCTGTAAATCCCGACTCAGGTTTTGCTGCAATTATGACCTGCTCCGATGCCGATGAAAACTGTCCGTTTGTGCCGGGTGCTGAATTCAGGAAGCCGATCACCTATCGCGATCCCAAAGAATCAGACGGAACCGAAAAAGAAACTGAAACTTATGATGAACGCTGCAAACAGATCGCAACGCAGATGTTTTATATGATGAGTTTGACAAATAGAAATTTAAAATAACATCAAAAAATTTAGATTCGACATCTCGATAATCCCTCTTAACCGGAGAACCACGAATAGCTGAGCAAATGATCTGATAGATGGAAAAGCTGATTAAATTCATTATTTAATGAGAAAAATCAGAATAGCATAAACATCTTAATGAGTATCAAAAAAAATTTACCAATATTAATCGCAAAAATACGATAGGATGAATACTGCTACATTTATACATAAACTTATCTCCAACTCTGGCAAGAAACTCCAATTTGTCTTACCGGATCAGACAGTGATCTCGGGTGACCTCCATATCACAGAAATTCAGCACCACTCGGTTGATTCGGTTGATTGTGGTGGCAATCCCCACTCCTATGACGAAACTGTTATCCAGCTTTCAGTCAATGAATGGTCAGATACAGTTGCTGACTGGACAACCGACAAAGCAATCAAAATCATTGATATTGTGGGCCAGGAAAAGTCCTACAAAGATAATGCTGAACTGTTTATTGAATTTGGGGATTCCAATTTTCCTACTATTCGGTATTCCATTGAGTCTTTTGATAGTACCACTGAATCAGTATCACTTCAATTGAATGTAAAACCAACGGTTTGTAAGCCTAAATTGAATGTTGGAAAGGAATTAGTTACTTGTTGTTAAGTACATTCGGAAAACGAAATTTATCAATCGAAAAAAATTAAAGATGCCTGAATCAAAAAAACAGATGGACTTTTTTGAGAGGTACCTCACACTTTGGGTACTTCTCTGTATAGGAATTGGAATCGGAGTTGGGTACCTGGCAGGGGATTCGATAGAGGTTATCAGCGACTGGGAAATCTACAGGGTGAATATTCCTGTAGCTATATTAATCTGGCTGATGATATATCCGATGATGTTGCAAGTGGATTTCGCTTCTCTTAAAGAGATTGGCAAATCCCCAAAAGGTGTAGTGTGGACGGTGATCATTAACTGGGCCATCAAACCATTTACCATGGCCTTTTTTGCATGGATCTTTTTTGATCAGATCTACTCGGCCTGGCTTTCACCTGAACTTGCCGATCAATATATAGCCGGAGCGATATTATTGGGTGCCGCTCCTTGTACCGCTATGGTGTTTGTTTGGTCGTATTTGTCGGATGGAGATCCCAATTACACATTGGTTCAGGTTTCGGTTAATGATCTGCTAATACTGATCTTATTTATTCCCATTGTAGGATTGTTACTTGGTATCACCGACATAACTATTCCGTGGAATACGCTGGCAGCTTCCATCATTGTGTTTGTTGTGATTCCATTGGTTGCAGGATATCTCACGCACAAGATTGCAATCAGCCGAAAAGGGCAGGAGTGGTACACGTCTAAATTCTTGCCAAAATTCAAACCGGTTTCTATTTCAGCCTTATTAATTACTCTGATTTTATTGTTTGCATACCAGGGAGAACGAATCATAGACCAGCCGATTGACATTTTGTTAATCGCGATTCCTCTAACCCTTCAAACCTATTTTATTTTTGTATTAGCATGGTACGGTGGGAGGAAAATTGGACTGCCATACCAGGTTTGTGCTCCCGGTTCAATGATCGGTGCCAGTAATTTTTTTGAATTGGCTGTAGCTGTAGCCATTGCACTGTTTGGATTACAATCAGGGGCGGCATTAGTAACCGTGGTAGGTGTTCTTATTGAGGTACCGGTGATGCTCTCATTGGTTCGATTCGCGAATAAACAGAGGGCATCTTACAACTAAAAAAGAAGGTGCAATCCGGCTGCTACTGCCGCACCAACAAGCGGGGCGATAACAGGAACCCAGGAATAGGCCCAGTCACTACTTCCTTTATTTGAAAATGGAAGAATAGCATGGGCAATTCGTGGCCCAAGGTCCCGTGCAGGATTGATAGCATAACCAGTGGGACCACCTAGTGCCAGACCTATTCCCAAAACCAGAAGTCCAACCGGCAGAGCTGAAATAGCTCCTAAACCAAACCCGACTTCCTGCCCTTCAATCACAATCGTTGTGAGTAGTTCACCATTCGAACCAATAAAGCCTGCTTCCGGCAGAAGAAGAATACCATAAACAAGAATAAATGTACCAATTACCTCCGTAAGAAAATTAGCGGGGTAGTTTCTTATCTCGGGTGCGGTGGAAAAAATTGCCAATTTGGTTGGGCCATCTTCAGTTATTTCAAAATGATCTTTATATGCCAACCAAACCAGTACTGCTCCCAAAAAGCCCCCAATCGTTTGTGCAATGATGTACGGAATCACTAATCCCCATTCAAACAAACCGGCTACGGCTAAACCGACCGTTACTGCAGGATTGATATGAGCACCACTAAACTGGCCCATTGTAAATACAGCGATAAAAACTCCCATCCCCCATCCCCAGGTGATGACAATCCATCCGCTGTCATAGCCTTTGGTTTTGTTGAGCACAACATTAGCAACAACGCCGCCCCCAAACAATATGAGTATTGCCGTTCCAATAATTTCTGCTACGAAAGGAGACATAATTTACCTTTAATGTGGTTTCAATTTTTAGTTTGATTTTTCAAAGTACATTTTCATACAGCTTAACTGTCATTATTCTGTGTAAATTGAAATAACCTGAATTAAAAAAACAGAAAAATAGATGAATAGCAATAGAGCTCTTTTGTCAGTTGACGATAGTTTGTTGTTGGTTGTTGTTAAATCGCGTTATTAAATCATCGAGTTCGGTTTGATCAATCAAATGGGACTCTTCGTTTTCTTTTAATTCTCTCATCATTCGATAGCGATGGAGGTTTCGTTGATAAAATGTTTCTAGGATCTCAACATTCTCATCAATAAAATTATTGGTAAATACAGAGCCATCTTTCGGTTCAACAGTTTCTTTCAGGTAACTGAGAAGATCTTTTGAGTTTCCCAAAAACCAATGGTCTATCATCGATTCCAGGTTTTCTGTTCCGGAATTGATTTGATTTTGGAGCGGAAGTTGAAACCGCATGGGTGTCAAGTTTCGGCTGAGCTGAACCGGCAAAAAATGTGGTGAGAGGGATCCAAATTCACTCATCCACATCAGTTGGAGGAGTGACCCAAGCGAACTTCGAACTGTTCTGTGTCCTTTAAAACACCCATAAGTTTTTGAATCAACATGATTGTTATATGAAGGAGGAAACTTTTGATAGAGTGGTTTCTCCTCTTCAGGGAATAATTGCCCGGATGGGTTCATGGAAAGGCCAAAGATTAGTGCCTTCTCCGATCGCTGAACTGTAATAAAATAGTATGTTTCAGTATGCTTATTAGCATGATTGAATTCTGGGCGGTGCTTGCGAATCCAATAGTTCTCTTGAAGAATAGCTTCCTCTTCGGATTCCGTTAGATCATAATCAAACCGTTGAATCCGGCTGATTAACTTCGATTCTTTCCTCGACGTTCTTCCCGGCCTGGCTCGTTTATAGGTAAAAAGTCTTCTCCTTAAATTTTTTGCTTTTCCAACATAAAGAATTTGTCCGTCCTCATCATAGAAGCGATAGATTCCCGGCTCCTGTGGAATATCGGCAAATAGTTCGGGACCAAGCCTCTGCTCCAGGATGGGTTGAGCCTCAAAAAGTTCTGGTATATTCACATCATAACGATTCATTGAGCATTTTGGGAGAGAATAAACAAAGGGGCTGACAGCATAGAGTCACCCAACTTGAACTACCGAATTTTAAACCGTCAAGAGCGTAGAGGGGCGCAAAGTATCTTTTGGCACGCCAATCCGAAGCTCCGCTTCTACTGAATCATTACACTATTTATCAGAAATCAACTCATAATTCCAATGCATTTCTGTAACTGCACGCATATTTTCATTATCTGATCCTATGGACAAATTCTGCATGCTGTTCGATAGTCAATCACATGTTTGAACTAACTCAGATTCTTGCAGGCCTTCAGCCTGCCTTGAGGATACTTACTCCTAAAACCCAGGGCGATGCCCCGGGCTGATATATCTTAGGCTTTCAGCCTATT
>NZ_JAKLWS010000024.1 GCF_022012475.1 Rhodohalobacter sulfatireducens | reverse complement strand
GATTCAAACAGATCCTAAAATTCGTTTTTCTAATATTGCACGACCTGACCCGGTCTTAAAATATTTCTCCAAAGCAACGGCCTTTTTCTTATCTCGTACTGCTACATAAGCAGCTAAAAGAAACGGACGATAATGCTTGGTGGACTGTACTTCCCCTCGATTATGCTTCTGTAACCGACTCTTCAACTCATCGGTTACACCAACGTACGTCCAATCTTTGTCTTGGCTCTCTATGATATAAACATACCACATGATTCCTGACTGAATTAAAAAAGCTTCGCGGCAAGTCCGAAACGAGCTTGCTCAACGAAGCTTTAGCGTAGTTGAGCGGAGAGGGAGGGATTCGAACCCTCGGTACCTCGATAGAGGCACACTCGCTTTCCAGGCGAGCCCATTCGACCGCTCTGGCACCTCTCCGAAATGTCAAAGACTCCAAAGATATAGTTTTGTCTACCTACATTCAATCAAAGTGAGTGGATTAAATAATAAACGTACAGAGAGAACCCCGCTGAAAAGGAATTACAAATCATGATTCCTTTACCAAATTTGATTATCATCTTACAAAGAAATGCCTTTCATTCGCCAACATTCAGTATCTAATTTTTAGGATATGGGTGAAGAAATATTATTGAAATAATTAACAAAAATTCCGTGGCAGATAATTATTTAACCAGAATCATCTATTATTTTAAAAACAATTATGTATCAAAGGAAATCTATAGATTAAGAATAGGATAAATATGTTTGAAGGACTTTCAGGGTTTCGCGAACAATTGGCTATTTCCGAGACAATGCTAACTCTTCTTATTGAGACGAGCATTTTAATTGTAGTAATTGGCGTTGTAAAGGCCATTACATCTCGCTTCATAAAAAAGAAAGTACATTCGAGAGAGTTGCAGCGCAGGTGGCTGGTTCAAACCCGAAATGCATTTATCCTGCTGCTAATGCTTGGGTTGATTTTTATTTGGGGAGAAGCACTGCGAACTTTTGCACTTTCGGTTGTAGCGATTGCCGTTGCGTTTGTTGTAGCAACCAAAGAACTGATTGTCTGTGTGACAGGCTCCATTATAAAGACGGGAGCAGGTTCCTTTAACATCGGAGACCGCATCCAGGTGAAGGATTTTCGCGGTGATGTTATCGACCAGAACATCCTTGCAACCACGATCCTTGAAGTAGGGCCCGGAAAACTTACCCATCAGCGGACCGGGCGCATGACGGTGATACCAAACTCCTTGTTCGTATCAGAGCCTGTCATTAATGAAAGCTACACACATGATTTTGTGCTCCATGTATTTACAGTTCCATTCAAGAGAGAAGAAGACTGGCGTTTGGCACAAGATGAGTTCCTGAAATCGGCTCAAAAACAGTGCAAACCATACCTGAAAGAGGCTCGAAAACATATGGAACAACTAAGTCAGGAAAAAGGATTGGATGTTCCCACTGCAGAACCTCGTGTGACTGTGCAAGTTTCTGCTGCCGGTGAAATACATCTCATTGTACGGGTTCCCGTAAAAGCGACTCAGCGGAGCTTCATCGAACAATCGATTCTTTCTGATGTATTCAGTCATAATGATTTTTTTAATAAAAAAGAGGAAGAGGTTTGATAATGAAGCAGATTGTGAAAAAAATTCTAATAAAACTGGGGCTTTTAGATCAACCAAAAGGTCAGATCAGAAAAGACGTTGAGATTATCCCCATTCAACCGAACCTGGAGTTAGTTGTTTATTGGAAAGTACTGCGGATCGGAAAGGGGCCGACAGCTATATTACAGGCTTTTGGTAATGAAATTATAAAATTTGATTGTTTTGGGAAAAATGACGGGCATTATCACTTGGCACCCAATATTGTAGAGAGGATTTTCTTTGAAGAAGAAACTGCATTCGGCCAAATCAATAAAACAGCCAAGGAGTTAGTAAATAATTCTCAGACTTATCTGGAAAGACAACAGGAAGATCATATACGAAACATAAAAATTGATCAAGAGAAGTTCTCAAACGCAGTAGAAATGGCTAAAAAGAAGATGAACTTCTTTCTGCAAACTGTACCCGAGCTCAAGGATCTCCGGTAAGTTTATCACTTCCAAGGTTCATAATCAGGATGGATTTGTAGGTCTCATCTGAGATTTAAAGCCTTTCTACAGTCAATAATTGGATATCCTAAACTTTTCAATGCAATAATACGTCTAAAAAATTCACTATACTTTTTTTAAGATTTGTCGAAGTTCGTTATATATATATAAAGTAAACGGACATTGCCTATGAAAGTAAAGAATATCGCCTGGCTGTTTTATCTATTTATTTTTAGTGCTACGGGACTGAATGTAAGTGCCCAGGAGAGCGCGGGTGACCTTTTTAACAGTGAGGAAATTCTTGATGTTACGTTGGAAGGAAATTTGAGGCCACTTTTGAGAGACCGGAGCAGCGATCCTCCCTATCGTGAAATGAAGTTACGTTACAAAAATGAAGATTCTGTATTTGTGACACAAGATTTGAGAGTTAAAACGAGAGGAAAATTTCGTCGACTGAATTGTGCAGACCCACCTTTATGGTTCAATTTTAAAAAACATGATGTGCCGGATTCTTCACCTTTTTCAGAATATTCCAAAATGAAAGTAGTGGTTCCCTGTGAAGGTGAAAAATATCTGCTTCGGGAATACCTGGTCTATAAAATGTACAACGTACTGACAGACTACAGCTTCCGTGTTCGATTAATACGGTTAGCTTACCACGATACAAGAAGAGACAGGTTTACAGAGCCGGTATATGCATTTCTTATTGAGGATGAAGATGATGTGGCGGAAAGAAGTAAAGCCGGCCTCTATAAAAGGAATAATCTACGGCCGGAGCGCATAGAAGAGGAGGCTTTTTTGAGGATGAGTGTTTTTGCTTACATGATAGGAAATACAGACTGGTCTATTCAGTTTCAACACAACTTGAAAATAATGTTCTTGAAAGAACAAAAAGAATTTATTCCAGTACCCTATGATTTTGATTTGGTAGGCTTGGTATCAAGCCCTTATGCCGTACCCGCTCCGGCTCTTGAACTGAGATCGGTACGGGAAAGAGTATACAGGGGATACTGTATGGATGACCTTGATATATTGGAACCTACCTTTCAGCAATTTCGACAGCTTAAACCCGAGATCTATTCTACGTTAGCAGAAAATCTGTTATTAGAGAAGAGTTATATCGATTGGGCGCTTGAATACATGGATGAATTTTATGAAACGATTGATAACCCAAGAAAGAGAGAATCGGTTTTCAGCTATCCCTGTGATCCATCGGGAACGGGCAATGTGGTCATAAGTGGAATAAGGAATTGACAGGTCTCTCTGCTTTATAGATCCCATAATTTGCGAATTTTGCCAATGCTGTTAAATTAGAGAAGAACTACGTTTAAAAATCAATCTCAAGCCCGGCATCATGAAGAACCTACTCTTGACCTCTTTTCTATTATCGGTGGCTTTGTTATCCAATAGTGTGCAAGCCCAAAACAACGATACCTATTCAACTGTACAGGGCGATCTGACTGTTCATCCAATCAACCACGGATCTGTTGCATTTACATTTGATGAGATAACTATTTTTGTGGACCCGTTTGGCGGGGCTGACCTTTACTCTGAATTTGGAGCACCGGATATCATTTTTATAACGGATATCCACGGCGATCACCTCAATCCCGAAACACTCACTGAACTGGATACCGAGAATACAACATTTGTGGTGCCGATGGCCGTAGCTGAACAACTAAATGTTACTCATGAAAAAATTGTGGTTATACAAAATGGGAATTCTACTGAAGTGACGGGAATTCCGGTTTCAGCGATACCGATGTACAACCTTCCGGAGAATGACCCTGAATCACGCCATCCAAAAGGGAGGGGGAACGGGTATGTCATCGATTTTGGGGGTGAGATTGTGTATATCTCCGGCGATACAGAGGATATTCCTGAGATGCGAGCGCTGGAGGGAATTGATATTGCATTCGTCTGCATGAACCTGCCATACACGATGGACATTAACCAGGCCGCTGATGCCGTCATTGAGTTTCAACCCGAAGTCGTCTA
This sequence comes from Rhodohalobacter sulfatireducens, assembly GCF_022012475.1. GTDB lineage: Bacteria > Bacteroidota > Rhodothermia > Balneolales > Balneolaceae > Rhodohalobacter > Rhodohalobacter sulfatireducens. The sequence goes on along the minus strand of NZ_JAKLWS010000024.1, from coordinate 73,099 downwards.
TCCCTACCACCACAGGGGACAGGATATCGAGGAGTTTAAGAATTTAGTCGATGCTGCTGATGTGGATGTAAGAGTAAAGTTGAGAGATTGGTACCCGGAGTGATTGGATGTTGAACTAATTTCAACGTTTTTTAGTCGGATTAATAGATATTATACGATTACTTTATCCTTCTTTGTGACGCCTGCAGTAGTAGGAGGAAGGACGTTATAAGCTTATTCTAATTGTCGAACTGGCAGGATTAAATTATTATACATCCTTATTAATTTACCTCTTGCGGGAGGTTAATCATATGTTATACAACTTGCACAAGAACTATTTCTGAGATTTATAAATGAAGAAGTATAGGTCGCATCTTATCTTATTTCACAGGGATTCAGCCTTAATAAAATCTCTTAACTTTGATGATCATGACATTGATTTAGAAGTCACTCCAGAACCTACAGGTACATTCTGGAAATCTGCTGATGGCCGTTCAGAATCATGGATTAAAGATCCTCAAGAAAGTCATCGATTTGAAAATACTGTACCTGCTGATGAATTAATTATCATTGCTAAAAATGAAGGAATTGCAGAAGACATTTTATCTACAATCAAAGGAGGAATTCTTCTTGCATACCCAGATTTTAATAATTTTCCACTTGTTGCAGATTTAAATAGTGTCGAAGAAATTCAACCAGAAATTTATAAAGATGAATACTTTAATAACTACTACAAGCAAATTGGCCATGTCGGATATGGCTGTCGAGTACTCAAAGAAGCATATGAAAGAGCTGATTTTCAGTATGCAATTGAAAAGTTCAAACTCAGTTTAAAAATTAATTCAATGACCCCTGATTCGGCTCATCCTAAACATGGGCAAATATTTAAGCATTATGATCCTGACAAAAGCTACCATACTAGTGGTGCCTTTGCCATAACAGCTGCTTTCTCAGTGGTTGAAGAATTAGGATTGGAAGTTAGGTCAAGTTCAAAAAAACCGAGGTTTATTGATAATGAAAAAGGCACCTGGAATCCATCTGTTTTGCATGATATTGAAGAAAGGCTAAAAAAAATTGGGGTTACTAAGATAGACACATTTGATTGGATATTTAGAGGCGATAAAACAGAAGTCGAAAAAGATTTAAAACCCTATTTCGGTTTTGATTCTGAGTGGACAAAGCTGAATGAAGATGTCAGAGATAAGACTTTAACTTTTCCTGAAGCTATTCATAATCTAAGTTATCTCAGAAATTTTATTGCCTCTCATAAGTTTAGCACACTCACTCAGTTTATCAGTCCGTATGATATATTTAATGCTCAAAGCTTAGCCCGTAACTTAATACTTAGAAGCTTAGGTCTCTGGAAAATTGAACTCTATAATCATACCAATTAAAGTTGTATAACAATGGCATCGTGCTGACCAGTTTTGGCTTCGAAGTCGACTTTAAAACTAATCGGCTGGCAGCACAAACGCTGATCCGTTACAGCCCTACCAAAATAACCTCTATTGCTTGATCGTTATGATTGTGTTACATTGCAATACAATCATAAAATCTTATATCAATGGATACTACGCTTACGATTCGAATAGATAAAGAACTGGAAAAGCTTCTTGAAGAATCATCAAAAAGATCGGGTCGCTCAAAAAGTGAATTGGTTCGGCAGGCTTTAAAACGTCAATTATCTATTGAGTCTTTTCAGGAGTTGCGTAAACAACTTCTGCCCTATGGAGAAGCACAAGGGTGGCTCACCGATGAGGATGTGTTTCGTGAAGTTTCGTGAGTTTGATATAACTTTATTGGAATTACAATGCACTCAAAAAATGAAATAACTTGATGATAAAATTCCATCTTTGAGTGCATTATGAAAATTTTTGCTGACACCAATGTTTTAGTAAGTGCTTTCATCGCAAGAGGTTTATGCACAGATTTGCTTGAAGTTATACTTGCGGACCATCAATTAATAACGGGCGAAATTGTTTTAAATGAATTTGAGAGAGTATTGATTGAAAAACTCAACGTTCCACCGGATAAAGTCTCCAATACAATTTTATTTCTTCGAAAATATCAAATAGAACCGATTCCTGATAAGCCTTCTGATGTAAAAGTCAGAGATGAAGATGATCGATGGGTGTTGGAATCAGCGCTGAGAGCAGAAGCTGATATATTAGTTACCGGAGATAAAGATTTATTGGTTCTTTCAGAAGAAATGTCACAAATTAAAATTATATCACCCCGAGGTTTTTGGGACTTGCTAAAGGAGTGAATCGGGCGATAATAATTGTTTTAATTAAGTATTAGCTATTTGATTATTGCTGCCTTTAAAAGATCATTTTAAATCGATGGTAAATAACTATTACTAAAATTCAGAGCTATGGCTGAAAAATTAAATAGAAACGATCCGTGCCACTGTGGAAGTGGAAAGAAATACAAGAATTGTCATATGAACCAGGACAATTCAGCCATCACCTCGAAAGCGGGTATGATTGGATTGGGTATTGCTATCATTTTGGGGCTTGTGTTTGTATTTATGCAGCTTCGGGGCAGTGATGCTTCTCAAAACTGCCCGGATGGAACAGTTTGGTCTGAGGCGCACGGGCATTGTCATTAAACGGTTAGCATCCGTTTATGTTTTTACCTCGGGCGAACTTCCATGAATCACCAATTTCTGCATACCAGGAACTTTATTCCCCTGATATTTTTCATTCTGTTGATTTCCGGCCTGAATTCAATTCTACCGACGGATGGTTCCGCACAAGATCAAGTGACCGCCGTTCAGGAATACGATTGGCGCGTGGTGAGAGTGTTTCCACATGATACAACAGCTTTTACACAGGGATTTATTTTCCGGGACGGATATTTATATGAAAGCACAGGAAGAAAAGGCCATTCAGAAATCAGGAAAGTCCGCCTGGAAACGGGCGAAATTATTCAGCAACAGCCAATTGGGGATGAATACTTCGGTGAAGGACTCACAGCGTGGAACGATCATCTGATTCAGCTTACGTTGAGTTCCGGTACAGGCTTTGTTTATGATGTCCATACTTTTGAGAGACTTCGGGATTTCGAGATAAATGGGGAAGGTTGGGGGCTTACGACCAACGGTGATGAGTTCATTATTAGCGATGGGTCATCAAACCTGCGTGTTTTGAACCCGGAAACCTTCCTGGAGATTCGGCAGGTAAGAGTTAAGCATAATGGTGAGTTGGTTTCCGGGCTAAACGAGTTGGAGATGGTTGACGGAAAGATCTTTGCCAACAAGCTATTCAGCGATGAAATTTTGATGATCGATCCCATCAGCGGCGAAGTGATTGGCATAATTGATCTGGAGCGGCTTGTGACTGGCGTTAAAGCCAAAAATTCGGTGAGCGTACTGAATGGAATTGCGTATGATTCTGAGAGCGGCCGGATTTTCGTAACCGGAAAGCTGTGGCCTACTATTTTTGAGATTGAGATTTGGCGACGGGATAGTGGTTAAACGAGTGAATTAGAAAAAATTATTCTCTGAGAGGTTTCAAACGCTGCAATTTAAATTGCATGGATACCGTTAATCCATTAATATGAGGAATGACTAAATCATTTGGAGATAAAGCGACTTCAGACCTGTTCAACGGTATTTCGAGTAGCAAAGTCAGAGGATTGTCAACTCAATTTTTAGAATCGGCAACTTACAAGCTCGATATTTTAAATGCTGCAACCTCTCTTAATGATTTAAGATCACCGCCTGGTAACAGACTTGAAGTCCTTCGTGGTGATTATAAAGGATTCCACAGTATTCGAATTAACTCCCAATGGAGAATCGTATTCAGATGGAGAGATTCAAATGCACATGATGTAGCCATTGCTGATTATCATTCATAAACAGACGTAAGAATTATGATACCTAAAAACAGAGTAACCACGCATCCCGGAACAATTTTACTCAAGGAATATCTTGAACCGATGAAGCTTACACAGAAAGAATTGGCAGATCATTTGGAAATACCCATTCAAAGAGTAAATGAAATTGTGAGAGGAAAGCGAGGGATATCTCCCGATACGGCCTGGCTATTTTCTGAGGCCTTTGACACTTCTCCTGAGTTTTGGTTAAATCTTCAGGCCATGTATGATCTATCATCAAATCGACCGGATAAACATGTAAAACCAATAAAAACTGTTAATGCATAAACCGCTTTGTAGAAACCAGGTCATCAATTTGATTTCCCTCTAAGATATTTTCAACCAACAACTCAGACAGAAACCGCCCCATCAGTAAACCTTTGGATCCGAGAGCTCCAATAATGTACAATCCTTCCTTTTTAGGGTGAGCACCAATCACTGGTTTTCGGTCCTGGACGGTAACCCGTACGCCTGACCATTGCTCAACAGTATTGTTCTTTTCAACCAATCCCGGTAACGTTTTATCAAGCTTTTTTTTGAGGTATTCCAGTCCGTCTTGATCGGTTTCAAGATGATCGAAATCATGCTCATATGTGCTTCCTACGGTTAGTTGATTGGGTTGATAACCCAGGAAAGCCATATAACCCAGACTGGAAATGGATGATTCTAAGGGGAGAGGCTCATCAAAAAAGAAGGTTGCCGTTTGACCTTTGACGGGGTGAAGGTTCAGGAAATCCCAATCGCTCGAATTAACTTGGTTGTAACCGGTAGCATCGATTATAACTTTTGATTGGTACACGGATCCGTCATCTATTTCAGCAATCCAACCTTCCTGATCTTGCCGAAGCTGATAATCAGTATCAAATTTTGTGATTACACTCCTTTTCGCCAAATACTCACCAAAAGCTCTTAAGAAAACAGAGCCGTTTACAGTTATCGCATTTTTCACAAACAATCCGCCGAAATGTTGTTTGAAGATGGGAAATCGTTTAGAAAATTCATCTATGGGCACCCACTCAATCCAGTTCTCAGGCCAATCGTATTTTTCAGGAGAGCGCTCAAAGTTATCGGCCAGTTTTTCGGTCAGTGCCGGCCGAACCACCCCATTTTTTTCATAGAATAGTTGATCTGTTTCACTCTGAACCCGTTCCAGTAGATCGGTTATCAAGCCATAACACTCTTTCGCTTTCCAGGATTTTATGGCGCGTCGGCCGGTAGCGGGGTTCACAAGCATTCCGGGTGAGCCTGAAGTTCCCTCACCGGGTTGATTTGGATCGATCACCACACAGGTACGACCTTTTTGTTGAAGTGAGTCGGCACAGGAGAGGCCGGCAATTCCCGCTCCGAGAATAATCGAATCAACTTGGATTATATCAGCCACTACAGGAGGTCGTCTGATGTTACGATGTTCACTCCCTTCTCCTTCATCTCATCCCATGCAGCATCCAGGGAGCCGTCGAGGTCAATACCTTTTACGGCATCTTCAACAATATGCATGTTGAACCCTTCGTCAATACCATCGAGGATAGACCATTTCACGCAAAAATCTGTTGCAAGACCCACAGTGTAGAGATCTGTAATACCTCTTTGATTCAGATAGCCCGTCAAACCGGTTGTGGTTTCCTGGTCGTTCTCGAAAAATGTGGAGTAGGAATCGATCGCTTTTCGGAAACCCTTTCGGATAATTACCTGGGTTTTCAGTGTATTAAGCTCGGGGTGAAACTCAGCTCCCATCGATCCCTGTACGCAGTGATCGGGCCATAACACCTGGGTTCCGTAATCCATTTCTACTGTGTCGTAAGGCTCCTTACCATCATGTGAAGAAGCAAATGACGAATGACCAGCCGGGTGCCAATCCTGCGTTTGTATGACCGCATCAAAAACATTTACCAATTTATTCACGGTTGTAACAATCGTATCACCGTCGGGAACGGCCAGTGCGCCGCCGGGACAAAAATCATTCTGTATATCAACAACGAGTAATGCTCTCATCGTATCAGGGTTTTAAAAGATTCAAAAGATTATCGCGTGTTTCCATCAGTCTTGTGCTGATGCCCACTTTGTAGATGTGGGGATTATCAAAACGTTTAAACTCCGGATTGAGTTTACTGAATCGCTCTTTTTTATACTCCGCAATCTCTTTCACGGATGGGAGATCAACATGCAATTTACCGTCCTTGATTACCTGAAAAAGCAGTTCTTCATAATTTCGTCCGTTTAAATTACTCTTCTGTGCGGGAAAGGTGGGATGGTGCATCCGTTCCAGGATGGTCTCACTATCAAGCAGAAGTGCGTCACCGTAAAAACTGCCATCAGGATTCAGGTAACGATAGATTTTCTTGTGACCGGGAAGTGTTATTTTTTCAATATTTTCTGATATTTTCAGCGTAGGATCTCCGCCAATAGAGCTCAATTTATACACACCGTCGAGTGCGGGGGAGTTGTCGCCCGTAACAAGTCGCGTACCCACTCCAAACACATCGATGGGGGCATTTTGTGTTCTCAAACTGGCAATTACACGTTCGTCGAGCTGATTGGATGCTGCAATTTTTACATCGGGAAAACCTGCATCGTCCAGCATGGTACGGGCCTGTTTTGAAAAATAGGCAAGGTCACCACTGTCCAGCCGAATCCCCTGGAGTTCGTAACCTTCTTCACGGAGCTCTTTACCCACCTTTATCGCGTTCGGAACTCCGCTACCGAGAGTGTCGTACGTATCAACCAAAAGGATCGTATTCTTCGGGTAGTGTTCGGCATAGGTTCGGAAGGCGGTCAATTCATCATTAAAAGATTGAACCCAGGAGTGAGCCATTGTTCCGCCGGCCTGAACTTTAAATCGTTGTGCGGAGTATACATTGGATGTACCGTCAAAGCCACCGATCATTGCAGCCCGGGTTGCGTGAATTCCAGCGAGGCCCTGTGCACGCCGAAGTCCGAAATCAAGTATAGTGGAATTATCACCAGCAGCAAATTTAATCCGGCACGCTTTTGTGGCAATGAGAGATTGAAAGTTGAGTACATTCAGCAGCAAAGTTTCAATGAGCTGTGTTTCAAGCAGATTTCCCTCGACGGTCACGATAGGTTCATTTGGGAATACAATTTCACCTTCTTTCACCGACCAAATATTCCCGGTGAATTCAAACTCCTCCAGGTAGTTGATGAACTCTTTATCAAATCCCTCATTTACCAGGTAATCGATCTCTTCGGGGCTGAAACTCATGCTATTGATCGTTTCTATGAGCTCTTTTAACCCGGCAAAAATTACATATCCGCCGTCGAAAGGATTTTTCCGGAAAAAGTAATCGAAGCTGGCCCGCCGTTCATGCATTCCGGACAGGTAGTAGCCCTGTGCCATGGTCAGTTCATAATAATCCGTGTAGGATGCCGGACGATCTATATACATAAGAATACCTGAGTTAAATTTAGAGAGCAAAATAACGAATGAGAGAACAAGTTACAGGATTCAAGTAGCAGGAATCAGAAATGTATCCTGAAACCTGAATCTTGCAAATTGAATTGCTTATATTTTGTTTGATTATATCTAATAAATCTATCCGGATTGAAGAAGCTTTTAATTGCTGTTGTACTGGTACTTATTGTAGTTATGCTGAAAAGTTGTGCTACGCCTATGGGTCCGTCAGGCGGAGAGCGTGATGAAGAGGGTCCAAATATTGTAGGAACAGAACCCGAAAATGGAACCACAAATTTCAGCGGTGATGAGGTTACTTTTGAATTTGATCAATTCATTGAACGAAACTCTTTTCGTGATAACGTAACTGTTGAACCGGATCTCGGGATTGAATTTGAAATGGATTTTGGCCGTAAGTCGGCCACTGTTGAATTTTTGTCACCTCTACCGGAGAACACAACTATTATCGTTAAGGTTGGGACGGAAGTTACGGATACCGACCGCAATGAGATGGATGCCCCTTTCGATCTTGCGCTCAGTACTGGTGACGTACTGGATGATGCTACGGTGACCGCCCGGCTTCTTAATTTTCAAACAGGAAAAGGGGAGAAGGGTAATCGTGTATTTTTATACCCTGAACCGTTTGATCTCACCCAGAGATCGAGATATGTAGCTGAAACCGATACCTCCGGCCTAATTCAATTTGGTTACCTGGGCGAAGGAACCTACAAAGCTTTTTTGGTGAATGACGTAAACAGGAACAGAATTTGGGAACCTGAACGGGAAAATGCTCAGCCATTCCAATCAGAAATTTTTGAGCTTGCCCGGGATGATTCCATTGACATCGGGACCCTCTATATCGATTCACCGGATACGCTGGCTCCGGAAGTGGACGGTGTTGGCCTGTTATCACAGGAGAGGTTGAGGCTACGGGCTTCTGAAGAGGTTATCTGGGAGGATGATGCTGAATTTATTCTTACGGATACACTGGAAAATGAATATACGAGAGCTGTTCCTTTGTATAAATCCGAACAGGATCCGACCGTACTATTTGCCCAGCCATTTCGCGCTTTAGTTGACACCATGCAATTTCTAATACAAGCTAACGGTGTAACTGATAATGCCGGCAATTCACTCAGAATTAATGTGGAACCTTTTATCGGGTCAGTCCAGGAAGATACGACGGCACTTGAAACGATATCCCATAATTCAGGCAGCGGCCTTTTTCCCGATGAAGCACTTGAAGTTACATACTCAACATTTATTGATGATGATTCAGTTATTGACTCACTGGTCGTTGTGGAAGGAGATACCGAAACCAGGAATTGGGCACCGCTCGAAGTAGCTAATCACATTTTGCGAATTTCGCCGCCGGAGGGAAATTGGGAACCGGGAATTAGTTATGAGTTCAGAGTTTGGAATCCATGGCTTCAGGAACGTGAGCAGATTAATCCTGATATTTGGCAGAGAAACCAGTTAGGCGGAGTAGAACTGACCCTCGAGAATGGTGATTCTACGGTAACATCGAATCTAACCTTAACGGATACAGAAGCGAGTATTCTTGTAGACACTACATTTACAAACTCAATTTTTATCGATAATCTGCCCCCGCTTGAATACAAGGCTATCGTTTACGAAGATGTGAATGGAGACGGACAATGGAATGCCGGGACGGTAGTGCCGTTTATGGCTCCTGAACCCTACACTGTTAGGAGACAAATTCCTGTTCGTGAGGGATTTACCGCTGAAGTTTCAGTTTCATACCCAAATAAAGAAAGTGATACAGAGCAAACTGTAAGTCCTGAAAATGAAGAAGATGAAAATTCAGAATCGAGCGAACCGAATGACAACAATAATCCATAAAGTATGATTGACCGTATAATAGATTTTGTTGCGAGCCATGAATTGACATTTAAAGTCATATTTATTCTGGTTGGAACGGTAATTCTTGCAAATATCGTCAGTAGAATTTATAAGAAACTGGTGGAGAGAAGTGTAGATAATGACGATCACCTGACGACTTATCGGTTTTTGGGAAATTCAATTGCAACAGTGATTTACGTGATTGGATTTAGTTTTGCAATATGGAATATTCCATTCCTCAAGCCGGTTGCCCAGTCGGTTGTGGCGGGTGCCGGTATTCTTGCAATTGCCGTCGGTTTTGCCTCCCAGCAGTCTCTTGGCAATATTATCAGCGGTTTTTTTATTGTGATTTCAAAACCCTATAAAATCAACGACAGGATTACATTTAGTGACGGTTTGGTTGGAGTTGTTGAGGATATCGGCCTTCGGCATACCGTTATCAGGAATTTTGAAAACCAGCGAATCATCATTCCCAATTCCATTATTAGTAATGAGAGATTGGTGAATGCACATTACGAAGAACCAAAAGTTTGCCGTTTTGTGGATGTGGGAATCAGTTATAATTCTGATATTGATCTCGCGAAGAAAATTATGGCTGAAGAGATCGAAAATCATGAACTTTCGATAGACAATCGAACTCCGGAGGAAAAGAAGGATAATGAACCGGTTGTATCAGTTCGGGTGGTTATGTTAGCTGAGTCATCTGTTAACCTGAGAGCATGGGCGTGGGCAGAAACACCCCCTGATGGTTACGTGCTGTTCACAGATGTAATTGAAAGCATTAAAAAACGTTTTGATAGAGAAGGGATAAATATTCCCTTTCCACAGCGAACTCTCAGTTACCTGGATCAGAAAAAGGATCAGGATTTTTCAAAGAATTAGTGTATTAGTTTTTCAAAATCAGAATTCACAGTTTACTTGGGACAGAAGTCAGAAGTAAGTTAAAATATTATGTCCGATTCATCGATTAAAAAAAAGAAAAGCACGGTAAAACCAGGTTCATCATCCAATGGTCAACCTGTAGCAGACAAGTATCAACCCACGAACAAGATTCGGTTTATTACTGCAGCCAGTTTGTTTGACGGACACGATGCCAGCATCAACATTATGCGGAGGATATTGCAAGCTACGGGTGCTGAGGTCATTCACTTGGGGCATAACCGGTCCGTTCATGAGATTGTTCAATGTGCTATCCAGGAAGATGCACAGGGTATCGCTGTAAGTTCCTACCAGGGTGGCCACAATGAGTATTTCAAGTATATGATTGACCTCCTGAAGGAAAATCATTCCACACAGATCAAAGTATTTGGCGGTGGCGGCGGGGTCATTTCCGATGACGAAATTGAAGATCTGCACGAGTACGGAGTCACCCGAATTTTTTCTGTTGAAGACGGTAGCGAAATGGGATTACAGGGTATGATCAATTACATGATGAAAGCCTGTGATTTTGATCCTTGTAAGAATTCTGAAATAGATGGCAAGGAGTTGTTAAATAGTGATCTGAATACTATCACTCGAACGATTACTGCACTTGAAAATCATGTTGATGGTCTTGCTTCCTATTCAGATTCAGAACTTTTGATAAATGGGGATTCTCTTGAAATATCAACCAGGAATATTCCTATTCTCGGCATTACCGGAACCGGGGGCGCAGGTAAAAGTTCGCTCACCGATGAAATTATTCGACGATTTCTGACTGAATTTGATGACTTAACGATTGGAGTTGTTTCAATTGATCCCTCAAAAATTCGAACGGGAGGAGCACTTTTGGGTGACCGAATTCGGATGAATAGCATTGATACAAGTCGTGTGTTTATGCGAAGTATGGCGACACGGGCCTCCAATAAATCGATCAGTGAAGCTGTAAATGGCGTGATTGAAGTATACAAAACAGCAGGTTTTGATCTGATTATCGTGGAAACCAGCGGCATTGGTCAAAGCGGTACAGAAATTGTTGATATTTGTGATATCCCGATCTACGTGATGACCCATGAATACGGTGCGGCAACGCAGCTCGAAAAAATTAATATGCTGGATGTAGCCGAAGTAGTAGTGTTGAATAAATTCGACAAAAAAGGATCGCTGGATGCCCTTCGGGACGTTCGCAAACAGATGCAGCGAAACCGTGGGGATTGGCATATCAAACCGGAAAATATGCCGGTTTATCCAACGATTGCAGCACAATTTAATGACGAGGGGATTCACAGGTTATTTGCAAAAATTGTTGAGCTTGTGAATGAGAGATATCCTCTGGAATGGATACCTGAACTGTACACGCACAAGAAACCGGCTGAAGACTTGCAAGCGCAAGCGATTATCCCCGGCCGAAGACAGCGGTATCTTTCAGAAATTTCAGAAACGATCGAGGATTATCATCAATGGGCGGAAGACCAGGTGGAGATTGCAGCAAATCTGGACCAGGTGAGGGGAACACTGGATCAGGTCAAAAATTGGAAACCGGATGATGAAGAAAAACTGCTCTCACGGTTAGATGAGATGGAAAATCACTGGACGGAAAAGCTGGATCCGTTACCTAAGAAAATTCTTGCGGGTTGGGACGAGCTGTATCAAAAATATTCAGGGGATGAGTTTACGATTAAAATAAGAGGGAAGGAGATTAAAAATGAGTTGAAAAGGGAATCACTTAGCGGCACAAAAGTCCCGAGAATTTCACTGCCTAAAACAAAAAACCTTGGAGACCGGCTAAAGTTTGCACTCAAGGAAAATCTTCCAGGCTATTTTCCTTTTACAGCGGGTGTTTTTCCTTTTAAGAGGGAAGGGGAGGACCCAACCCGAATGTTTGCCGGTGAGGGAACCCCGGAGCGAACCAACCGACGATTCCATTATGTGAGTGAAGGAATGCCGGCAGCACGTCTCTCTACAGCGTTTGATTCCGTTACCCTTTATGGAGAAGATCCGGCGCGTCGACCGGATATTTATGGAAAAATCGGGAACTCCGGCGTAAGTATCTGTTCGCTGGATGATATGAAAAAATTGTACTCCGGGTTTGAATTGACATCTCCTAAAACGTCAGTCTCAATGACGATCAACGGGCCTGCGCCCATGATTTTGGCGATGTTTATGAATACTGCAATCGACCAGGAAGTAGAGAGATACTTGAAGCAACAAGGTGAATGGGAAGAGACTGAGAAGAAAATTAAATTATTTTTTGAGAAAAAAGGACTCCCTCAGCCAAAATACAACGAGAGCCTGCCCGCTACCAGCGATGGTTTTGGTTTAGGTTTACTGGGGGTTGATGGTGACCAGTTTGTTGATGATGAGACATATGATAAGATTAAAAATGAAACCCTTCGAAAGGTCCGCGGAACGGTTCAAGCTGATATCCTTAAGGAAGACCAGGCTCAGAACACATGCATTTTCTCAACGGAATTTGCCCTTAAAATGATGGGTGATGTTCAAAGTTATTTCAGCGATCATAAAGTCAGAAATTACTATTCGGTATCCATTTCCGGTTATCATATTGCAGAAGCGGGGGCGAATCCAATTACACAGGCGGCATTTACGCTCGCAAATGGATTCACATACGTAGAGTACTACCTGTCTCGCGGATTGAATATTGATGATTTTGCTCACAACTTGTCGTTCTTCTTCAGCAATGGTCTCGATCCCGAATATGCTGTTATTGGGCGGGTAGCACGGCGCATTTGGGCGATAGCCATGAAGCACAAATACAGTGCAAACGAGCGGTCTCAAAAGCTGAAATATCATATTCAAACCAGCGGCCGATCGCTTCATGCCAAAGAGATTCAATTCAACGATATCCGTACGACTTTGCAGGCATTGATGGCCGTACATGATAACTGCAACTCACTTCATACCAACGCTTTTGATGAGGCGATCACAACGCCGACAGAAGATTCCGTACGACGCGCGCTGGCTATCCAACTGATCATCAACAAAGAGTTTGGGATGACAATGAATGAGAATCCGCTTCAGGGTTCATTCATCATCGAAGAGCTCACTGATTTGGTTGAGGAGGCCATTCTCGCCGAATTCGACAGGCTTACCGAACGCGGTGGTGTTTTGGGAGCGATGGAAAGCATGTATCAACGAGGTAAGATCCAGGAGGAGAGCCTGCATTATGAATCGTTAAAACACTCCGGTGAGAAACCTATTATTGGAGTGAATACATTTAAGAGTGATACAGACTCAGAAGAGGATGAGCGTGAAATGGAGTTGATCCGTTCCACGAAAGAGGAGAAGCATCAACAGATCGATAACTTACGTGCATTTCAAGAGAGAAATCGAGATTCATCTCAGCAGGCAATAGAGAAACTAAAAGAAGTTGCCAGGAAGGATGGTAATATTTTTGAAGAGTTGATGGAAACAGTGAAAGTGGCTTCATTGGGCCAAATCACACATGCTCTGTACCAGGTTGGCGGTCAATACCGGCGGAATATGTAAGAAAAGGCTGTTTCAGCCAAACAATCTATTCCAGGCTATTGTGGTCAGCCAGATCACAACAATGATGACTCCAATTAAAATAGCTATTAAAACAATGAGTAGAATCCAGTTTAAAATGGAGCTTTCCGTTTCTGTTTTGTCTTGATCTTGTTCCAGTTTTTCTAAAAGGTTGGCATTTCTAAGATTTGCTTTCCAGGCCACATCAAAAACATCACCCAAAACCGGGATCGATCCGATGGTCAGATCGGCGAGTATATTCAGGAACATCCGGATCAAAACAGATGACGATGCGCCCATCATAGCCGCATAGATCATAAAATAGATGGATAGAGTGGCACCGGCTAAATCACCAATTCCGGAAACAAGTCCAAGAAGGGGGTCTAAGCCAACCTTTATCTTTGTACCCGGAATCGTGAAGTGATTGTCGAGAAGCTCTGCAAACTTACGGGATTTAGAACGAGGGTTAACTTTTTCTCCCAAATTGATATCGTTTTATTGGCTGATCAGATCCGATTCAACCATAATTGAGGTGCTGAATATTATGTGCTAAAAAAATGCATTACTGAAATCCGTTGAAAGTCAGCAATGCATTTTAAGAAACAGAAAATTTATTAATTAACCGGCCGTTGGCTCGCTGAGTAAACCTTTCATTTTCTCTGCCTGTGCAAGCTGCTGACTGTTTGGATAGTCGTTTATTATGGTCTCAATATGTGCAAGCGCTTGTTCATTATTTCCGGCTGCACTGTGAGCTTCGGCTGCTTTAAATAGGTTATAGGGGGTAGTTGAGCTGTTTTCGTCCCAATTTGCTGCTCTTTCAAACTGCTCGGCAGCTTCTTCATACCTCTCCAGTTCAACTAAGATATTTGCATGCATAGAAATAGGAGCAACACCCAATATTCCTTCGGGAACATCATATTCCTGCATGTATTCAATGGCTTGTTCATAATTACCAAGCTCATATTCAGATATTGCTGCATAGTAATGCGCTAAATTGCCGGCTTTTGTTCCGCTGTAGTTATCGGCAATCTGTACAAAACCAAGTGTAAACTCCTCTTCATTTCCATTTAATGCCTCCTGGTAGTTTCCCTGCAGTAACTCTTGTTCGGCGATACCGAGAAGGTTCACTGCCTCTTCTGCCTGGTTTCCACTATGGATGATATAGCCTATCGTTAAGCCGATAGCTAAAATCAATCCAATACCGCCTCCAATCACGGCAGCTTTATTATTCTCATAGAAATGCATGATCCTCGATGAATATTCAATGAGAATATCCTGTTCGAGTTCTTCTTTTTTCAGCTTACTCATAGTTTCTTTTTGTTAAAATATGTGCCCGACCTACTTGCTATTCGAGCATTTTCAAGAAGGTCAAAGTTAAAATTAGTTCGTGATTATACCAAGTGAAAAGAGGGGTAAAGACTCACAATTTGTACATTTCAAATATTTTGATTCAATTCGCCGGCTTTGCATATTGAAGTATCATCTCTCTTCTACAAAACCTGACAACTAAGGTAAATGCTATCATGAAGATTAAATCCAAAAATGGCACTAACAAAAAGTTCTATCCTTTAATTTTCAGTCTGTTTTTGTTAGGAGGTTCATTTTTAACTCAAAATGTTACTGCCCGGGAAGTCGATAGCGATCCAACGATCCAAAACGTGATGGGGAGGGAAACAGTATCTCTTGATGGCCAGTGGGGTGTAATTATTGACCCATATGAAACCGGTTATTATGATTACCGCTATCAACCGAGCGAGAATGGGTATTTTAAGGATCAAAAAGTGCAAAAGCCGTCCGATCTGATTGAATATAATTTTGATACCGGACCAACGCTAAACGTTCCGGGAGACTGGAATACCCAGGATGATCAGCTATTTCTATATGAAGGTACCGTCTGGTACAAAAGGACATTCAATTATTTACCGAATGAGAATGAGAGACAGTTTATTTATTTCGGTGCTGCTAACTACGAAGCTCATGTATATCTGAATGGCGAGCTGGTTGGACACCATATCGGTGGGTTTACTCCTTTTAATACAGAGGTGACAGATCATCTAAATGACGGACAGAATACTTTGATTGTTAAAGTGGATAATCAACGCAAGCGTGAGGCAGTTCCCACTGTAAATACAGACTGGTGGAATTATGGCGGGATCACCCGTTCTGTTTCTCTGATAACGGTACCCGACACATTTATTGAAGATTATTTTATTCAACTCGATCCGGAATCAAGTAATACAGTGAAAGGGTGGGTTCAAATGAACGGCTCTAATAGGGCAAATCAGACTTTGACTATAAAAATCCCCGAAGCCAATATTGAAAAACAGTTTCGTACAGATGAAATGGGTATCGCTGAAGTGGAGTTTACGGCTGATCTTGAAAAGTGGTCAACAAGGAATCCCAAACTTTATGATGTAATTCTTGAAATACCTGAAGAAACCATTGAAGATCAGATTGGGTTTCGGACGATTAGACAGAAAGACGGGGAAATTCTTTTGAACGGCGAACCGATTTTTTTGCGCGGAATATGTATTCACGAAAGTCGTCCCTTTGGCGGCGGCAGAGCAAACAATTCTGCTGATGCGGAGGTACTGCTTGGCTGGGTGAAAGAGATGAATGGTAATTACGTACGCTTGGCTCATTATCCGCATAATGAGCATATGGTACGAATGGCCGACAAAATGGGAATTTTAGTCTGGTCGGAAGTCCCGGTATACTGGACTATTCAGTTCGAGAATCCCGAGGTTTATGCCAACGCTGAACGGCAAATGAGAGAGATGGTTGACCGCGACCATAACCGGGCATCCGTGATTTTGTGGTCATTGGCTAATGAAACGCCCAGGAGCGAAGCACGATTTACATTTTTATCGAATCTCGCAGAAGCTGTTCGTGAACTCGATTCCACAAGGCTTGTTACAGCAGCTCTTGAAACACAGAGCAGGGGAGAAGGCGTAATCGGGATTCATGATCCCATGGAAGAGGTCGTAGATGTCATTGGTGTGAATAGTTATTGCGGATGGTATGGAAATATGCCTCCGGAACAGTGCTCGGATCTTCGCTGGGAATCTGATTCAAATAAACCGGTTATCCTCAGTGAGTTCGGAGGAGGGGCTCTGCAGGGATATCACGGTGACGAAAACGAGCGTTGGACAGAAGAGTTTCAGGATGCTGTTTATGAAAGCAACCTGGAGATGATCGATAATATCTCATTTGTTCGCGGAACTTCTCCCTGGCTTTTAAAAGATTTTCGCTCCCCGAGACGCCCATTGCCGAGATTCCAGGATTTTTGGAATCGAAAAGGTGTGATTTCGGACGAGGGCCTCAAGAAAAAAGCATTTTTCACTATACAGGATTGGTACGAAAAGAAAAAACAGGAATGGGAGGAGTGATTTAAGGGGTCTTAACTTAAAAGAGTAACTGTGTGTTGTTAACCAATACACAGGAACACACCCCTGATACTTTCGCTGAACGCTCCAGTATCTGTCCCCTCTCAAGAGGGGAGGATTTGTCATTCATCCTTCTAACTTCTCCAAATCAAACTCATCGAAACTGTCAATAATCCAGTCTGCGGTCGAGAGATCCTGGTTTCCGGAGTTTGGATTTCTGAAACCGATACATTGCATCCCGGCTGCTTTTGCGGCTCGTACGCCATTGGCGGAGTCTTCGATCACCAGGCAGTTTTCCGGAGATCTGTTGGCCATTTTAGCTGCTTTTTCGAAGATTTCCGGGTGCGGTTTGGAAGTTTCGAGGTCAGCACCGCTAATTCTCAAATCAAAGTAGTTCAGCAGGCCGAACTTTGTTAACACCAACTCAATATTCTTCATTTCGGACGATGAGGCGAGTGCAAGCTTGATGCTGTTGTCATGAAGTTCTCCAATTACATCAACAACACCTTTAATAGGAGAACCATCAAAAGAGTTTTTAATAATATCCAGGTATCTCTTGTTTTCCTCTTTATGAATTTCCTGAATGTTGATATCCAGCTTGTACTTTTCTTTGAGTACCTTCCACAAGTCTGATCGCCCCACGAAGGTGGCATGTTCTTCATGGGAAAGTTCCAATCCCACTTCCTTGAACAGATCCTGTTCAACCTGCATATAGATCGGCTCACTGTCGATAATGACGCCATCCATATCAAAAATTACACAAGAGATCATTTCATTTTCTTTTTTAATGAGTTATTTGTTGGGGAGTGTCCCCCATTTGAAGAGGAATTTTTAAAAAACTATACCCTCCGGGGGTTTATAGTTAGCAGTAGTTAAAAGATGGCTTATTGAACCCTGGAGGGTGCACCTAAATTCCGTTCAATGTTCCATTATGCAGTGAATAAACAATATCACACCGGGTAGCAATATCTTTTTCATGTGTGATTAGCACAATCGAAACCTCTTCCATATCCCGTAGCTGGAAAAGAAGACTGAGGATCGATTCCGTATTTTTTTCATCGAGATTACCGGTTGGTTCATCCGCCAAAATAATTGCAGGATTGTTGGTCAGCGCTCTTGCCATCGAAACTCTCTGCTGTTCGCCGCCTGATAACTGTGAAGGCCTGTGGTTGAGGCGGCCGCTCATTCCAAATCGATCCAGCAGTTCTTTTGCCCTGTTTTCTGCATTTGGCAAGGGGACATCCTGGATCAGGGCCGGCATCATAACATTTTCCATAGCTGTAAATTCCGGCAACAGATGATGGAACTGGAATACAAAACCAACTTGCTTATTTCGTTGCTCGGCAAGCTGATCTTTATTGTACCGGTAGATCGATTTCCCTTCCCAAAAAACATCGCCGGATGTGGGATGATCCAGTCCACCAAGAATATGGAGCAGAGTACTTTTACCGCTGCCGCTGGAACCGACAATTGAGATAATTTCAGCTTTCTTAACTTGCAGGTCTACACCCTGTAAAATTCTCAATACACCATTTCCGGATTCGGATGGAAATTCTTTATGAATATCGGAGCACTGGAGTACAAAATCGTCACTCATTTCAATCTGCTTTGTTCTGAAATTCCGGGTAAATAACCGGTTCAATGGAGGTACACTTCCCTGTTTCTGTGTCAATATCCACAACCACACCACACATTCGGTTGTCGTTCTTGGCAATTTTGTAGCGCTGAGGTGTTCCCAGGGTAAATCGCCGGATGGAGGTATCTTTGTCCATGCCAATCACAGAATCAAACGGACCGGTCATACCCACATCAGTAATGTATCCTGTGCCTTTTGGCAGAATTCGGGCATCGTTTGTGGGGGTATGTGTATGAGTTCCCACCACTGCGGAAACTTCGCCGTCAACTGTCCAGGCGTACGCCATTTTCTCTGCTGTGGCTTCTGCATGGAAATCAACAAAAATCAGGTTTGTTTCCTCTTTGATACGATCCAGAGCCCAATCCGAGGTAGAAAACGGATCATCAATATCCGCCATAAATGTACGTCCCTGTAAATTTAAAACACCCATTTTAAAACCGGTTTTACCGATATCATAAATTCCATATCCATAACCGGCATTTCCTTTTGGGAAATTGAGAGGACGGAGGAGGTGGTCGTCGGTTTTCATGTAGGAAAAGATTTTCCATTTGTCGAACGAATGGTTTCCGCCGGTGATTGCATCTACTTCAAGATCATAAAGTCTTTTGACGATGTGACGGTTCAGCCCGCGGCCTTCATGGGAATTTTCAGCATTGGCAATGATGAAATCGGGATCGTATTTGTCTCGTAATGATGGAAAAATGGTTTCGAGCAGTGCCAGCCCGGGTTCACCAACGATATCGGAAATAAAAAAAACTCTTACTGTATCAGACATAAAATGGTTTGACATCAAAAATTAACAAGATGGAAAGTAGTGATTTTTAGGGGAGAGAGTGAAAGAAAAATTGAAATAACGTAGATCGGGTCGCTGACCCGTTTCTCTTAAATTCTATCCAATTTGTATCGCAGGGATCATTTTACAGGAGCCACTCGTAAAATTGAAACTGATAGAATTCAGTAAATGGATAAATTGAAATTTTCGGCTCAGGCGAGCCGAGCTACATGGGGTTAAACGTACTGTACAATCGTCACAAAATGACTAAAACTACCGGCCAGTACAAACAGATGCCAAATTCCATGGGCAAGTCTGTGTTTATCACTCAGGGCAAAAAAGATAACTCCCATCGTATAGAATAGCCCGCCGGCCATTAGCCATGAGAAACCTTCAATCGAAATTCGGCTGATGAGCGTATCAAAAAGGAAAAATGCGATCCAACCCATGCCCAAATAGATTGCAACCTGGAGAATTCTGCTGCCTGCTTTATGAAGGAGGTCGATAACGATGCCTATCGCAGCAAGTCCCCACACAACTCCAAATAAAATCCATCCAATATCTCCGCGAAGCGTGATAAGAGTGAATGGTGTATAAGTACCGGCTATCAGCAGGTAGATTGAAATATGATCCAGTTTACGAAAGATGTTTTTCCACTTACCGCGAAAACTGTGATAGAGCGTTGAGCAGGTATAAAGAGTGAGCAGGCTCAAGCCGTAAATAGTAAAACTGGTTATTCTCCAAAATCCACCTTTTTGAACAGCTATATAGATGAGCACAGCCAACCCTACCGCTGAACCGATACTGCCAATGAGATGTGTGTAGCTGTTAAATCGTTCGCCTTTATACATAGTCATTCTTTGAATACAAAAATGGAAACATGGATAGGTATTAAAGCATTCCCTGCGCTCGGTGAGTTTAAGAAATATCTTTAATGAGCTTTGAGATTTCGTCGTTGATTTTATCCATCAACTCGCTCTCCTTTTCATCGGATTGATTGAGCTCGGTACGAAGTTCAAAAAGCTCTTCCGTGATACTCAGGCAAGCCAGGATCATAATTGTAGAATCGGGCTGATTAGAAAACTGGTTCCGGAAAAGTTTAAATTTTTCGTCAACATATTGGGCAATTTTCCGGGTATTTTCTACCTCGCTGTCCTCAACCTTGAGAGGGATCTGCTTGCCAAGAATATTTACTTTAATCGATTCCATCTCAATCCTCCAGGTATTTGTCAATCTTCTCGATTAAATCAGTTACCTGGTGGCGCATTGCAATTCGTTCAGATTCACTGATGTTCGAAAAAATATCGGCTTGATCCTTTTGAAGCTCATTCAGTTTTGACTTCAATTTCATATTCTCGCGGTTCAGTTCTTTGTTCTGCTTTTTTAAATGCTGAACACGAGTACGTATCTGATCCAGTAACTTTTGGAATGTCTCTTTTTGGATCTCATTCACAGCCATGGACTTAGGAAATTAAGATCGAAGTTTGGCTCCGACGGTTTTTTCAAGTTTTTGTACAATTTTTTGAACAACAGGCTCTACATCCTTGATGTTCAATGTTTTATTAGAATCTAAAAAAGTCAGCCGAAATGCAATACTTTTTTTATCTGCGCCAAGGTTTTCGCCTTCATATACATCGAAAACGGAAACAGATTGAAGAATCTCACCGGCCGTTTCTTTGATCTCTTTGGCGAGATCACCCGCCCGAACTCCCTTGTCTACCGTAAAGGCTGCATCAAATTCAAATGTGGGGAATTTCACAATCGGTTGATAGGTCATCTCTTTCTTCCCGATACCATTCTGAAGTAAGAGTGTCAGATCAATTTCTGCTCCATATACATCCGCTTCAATGTCAAAGCCTTTCAACAATTCAGAATCAATTCGTTTTAAAGTTGATGCCTCTTGATTAGCATACTTATAAACGATGGTATTGTTTCCCTCTGCCTCAGCTACAATAGAATCAGAGATACCAAGATTGTTAAAAACAGCTTCGAGATCTGCTTTCAGATCAAAAATAGAAAAATCATTTTCATCGCTCTGCCAGTTGTCTTTTTTAGATTGACCGCATAGTCCCATGTAAAGATGTACGTGTTCTTCTATACCATCAATCCAGGTTCCCTCATCACTATTTCTGAAGATGTGACCAATTTCGAAAAATCGAAGCTGGGTTGCATTTCGATTGAGATTATACTGAACCGCTTTAAGGAATCCTCCGGTGAGATGAGTCCTCAGCGTTGTATTTTCCTGTGATACTGGATTCAGGGAGTGAATTTGAAAATCTTCATCAGCCAAAAGATCTGCCTCTTTTTTCGATAACAAAGAATTTGTGCTGATCTCTTTGTAACGAAGTGATTTTACAAGCTCTCGAATGCGTTCCTGGAACTCTTCCCGGTCAGACAAGGGCTGCGGAGAGATAAAAGGAGATGAGTCCGGTCGCGGAATATTGTTGTAATCATACACTCGGCCAACTTCTTCTATCAGGTCAACTTCGCGGGTGATGTCCGGACGGAAGGTTGGAATGATACAAGTGAGTTTATCTTCATCAGATGAAGAGACCTCAATCTCAAGTTTAGAAAGTATGTTAACTACCTGCTCCTTTTCAAGTTCTGTACCTAATAGGTGGTTGATTCTTGATACTCGCAGTGCCACATCAATAGGCTCAGTCTTAACCGGGTGTACATCCACAACATTTGGATTGATGGTTCCGCCGGTTAATTCTGCTATCAATTCTGCAGCTCTCCATGCTGCTTTTTGCTGTATAGATGGGTCAATTCCTCGTTCAAAACGATAGGAGCTGTCTGTTTGTAGTGCAAGGCTTTTTGAAGTCTTTCGAATGGAGGACGGGTTGAAATATGCACTTTCTATCAGAATTTTAGTTGTGCCTTCGGTTACTTCACTGTTTTCGCCTCCCATCACTCCTGCAATTGCTACAGGGCCATTTCCATCACAGATAAAAAGTGATCCGGCCGGAACCGTTCGCTCTATACTATCCAGGGTGATAAATTTCTTCTCTTCGTCATAACTTTTTACAACGATTTTTTTATCGCCAATAAGGTCATAATCGAAAGCGTGAAGAGGCTGACTAATTTCGTGATTAATGAAATTGGTTACATCCACAATGTTATTAATAGGACGAAGGCCTATGGCCGTCAACCGGTTTTTTAACCAATTCGGTGATTCTTCCACCTTCACATCATCTACAATAATGCCTACGTATCGATGGCATTTGTCTTCATCCTCTATTGAAATTGAAATATCGTCGTTTAGGTTGCTTTCTTTCTCATCAATGTTGGAATAGGGATTTTTTAGCTCACCACCCGTAACTGCAGAAAGATCCCTGGCTGCTCCGATATGGCATGAAGCATCCGGGCGATTGGGAGTGAGAGCAACTTCAAATACCGTATCCTTTTCAACGTCAAGTGCTGTTTTCAGAGGAGTTCCGGTTTCAATTGAATCGTCCATTACCATAATTCCGGAATGATCGTCACTCAGCCCAAGTTCAGACTCTGAACAGATCATACCATTGGAAGTTTCCCCGCGAAGTTTGGCTTTTTTGATGGTGAGATATGAGCCATCTTTCATCGGTACCGGAATCGTAGCACCCACTTTGGCAACCGGTACTTTTTGATTGGCAGAAACATTGGGGGCTCCACAGGCAATTTGAACAGTTTCGTCGCCCAGGTCAACATCACAAAGAACCAATTTATCAGCGTTAGGGTGAGCCCGAACCTCTTTCACTTCCCCCACAACGAAATGTTCAAAATCAGACCCAACTGTTTCGGTCTCTTCAACTTCAAGACCAAGCAAAGTCAGTTTTTCATCAGTTTTCTCAGGGGTGAGGTCGAAATCAAGATATTGTTTAAGCCAGTTGTAAGAAATTTTCATAATGGATCAAGAAAGATCAGCGAATGATCATCGACATGCTGAATTCAATGAACATTCACCGAATTCAGAGTTTATGATTTAAATTGTTCTAAGAATCGAATGTCGTTGTCGTAAAGCAGGCGGATGTCGTCGATACCATATCGAAGCATGGCAATTCGGTCGACGCCCATTCCAAACGCAAAGCCGGTATATTTTTCCGAGTCGACGTCTACTGATTCAAAAACGTTTGGGTCAACCATTCCGGCGCCGAGAATTTCGAGCCATTGTCCGCCTTTTTCGCTTTCCCACCAAACGTCCATCTCAATACTGGGTTCAGTAAATGGAAAATAGGAGGGACGAACCCGGTATTTTACGTCACTTCCGTACATCAGTTGAGCAAACATCACCAGGGTTTCAATCAGTTCACCCATAGTCACTCGTACATTTACATAGAGCCCTTCAACCTGGTTGAACTGGAAATACGATTTTGCAGTGACAGCTTCATTGCGAAAAACCCGTCCGGGGATGATAGATCGTAAAGGCGGTTCTTTTTCCTTCATCAGCCGGATTTGAACCGGGGATGTGTGAGTCCGCAGGACCAGGTCTTGTTCTTCCTCCGATTTTCGAACGAAAAATGTATCCTGCATATCACGCGCGGGATGATCCGGCGGAAAATTCAGAGCCGTAAAATTATGGAAATCATCTTCCAGCTCAGGACCATCGGCAATATTAAATCCAAGACGCAAAAAAATCTGTTTGATTTCATTGAGGGCTCGATTCAGTGGATGGTAAGAACCCGTATATGTTGACTCAACGGGAAGTGTAATATCTTCAAGAGCACCGAACTCCTTCTCCTCGCTTTTTAGTAACTCAACTTTTGCATTCTCAAAAGTTTGATGGGCCAGGTTCTTTACTTCATTCATCAATTTACCCACTTCAGCTTTTTTTTCATTGGGCACATCTTTCATGAGGCCGAACATGGATTGAACTTTTCCGTTCCTGGAAAGAAACTCCA
The DNA here is from genome assembly GCF_022012475.1 of Rhodohalobacter sulfatireducens. Lineage (GTDB taxonomy): Bacteria > Bacteroidota > Rhodothermia > Balneolales > Balneolaceae > Rhodohalobacter > Rhodohalobacter sulfatireducens. The sequence continues at coordinate 48,876 of NZ_JAKLWS010000024.1, read as the reverse complement.
GCCGAAATGCTTCAAGCTCATCTTCGTTTTCGATACTGAAGCTTTGAATTTTTTCCTTTATATCATTGATTTTATCGAGCATGAACTATGTAGACTTTCGTAATTAATTTCTTCTAAGGAAGATAACGGATTTTAGAACTAATTTTTTAAAGTTCTCTCTTTGAAGGGGGAAAGTAAACCATTCCTGATTTATTGAGATATGGTGAAATTTGGGGATCTGCACATCTCGATGGAGGAGAGCTCCCCACCCAATACTCGCGTAAGTTTGTAACTTGTGCGAACTCCAGGTACGAGTTACAAACTTGCACCAGTTAGAGCCTATCATCATATTTTTGGGTGAGACATGGTATTTTTTCTTGCAGGTAAAGCACCAAAAAATAGCAATAATTTAGATGCCAGTACCCAGATTTTAAAATAACACAAAAAATACCATGTCTTGAAGTTCAGGGAATTTTTAAAGCCAAAAAAAACCGGCAAATCCAATGGATCTGCCGGTTTGAATAGCAGTAGAGGCTTATTGGCCAGCCTCTTTCACAATTTCAGAAAATGTTTCAGGATCTCTTACTGCAATATCAGCAAGCATCTTCCGATTGAGATTTATTTCGTTTTCTTTCAAGCCGTGAATGAGCTTGGCATAGGTGGTTCCGTTCAATCGGGCAGCAGCGTTAATACGTGTAATCCAAAGACGCCGGAATGATCGCTTTCGAACCTTTCGGTCTCGATATTGATATTGCAGGCCTTTTTCTACCGCGTTTTTAGCAACGGTATAAACGTTTTTTCTTCTGCCCCAGTAACCTTTCGCCTGTTTCAAAATTTTTCGGCGACGGCGACGGGAAGCCACCAGATTTCGTGATCGTGGCATTTGTATTTACGTTTTAAAGGTTATTATTGAATTTTGTGTTAGCTATAAGGAATCAATCGTTCAATAGACTTTTCATTGGATTTGTGAACCAATGTGTCTTTTCCAAGATTGTTTTTCCTCTTGCTTGATTTTTTTGTCAAAATGTGGCTTTTAAAAGCTTTTTTACGCTTAATTTTACCGCTTCCGGTTTTCTTAAAACGCTTCTTAGCACCACTGTTTGATTTCATTTTTGGCATAGTATCCGTGTTTTCTGAAAATTAACAGACTTTCAAGATAAGAACCTTTCTCCTTTTAAAAAAGCAATTTTATCTTAAATGATTTCATCGAATTTAGTGCCTCAAAGAGATTTGCTTTCTAAATCTTTCAAAGGAAAGAGTGCATACTTACCATGAAATAATGTAGATTAGCAGTGTTTTTTCGTGGATAGTATAACTGAATAGAAAAATTAATTTAATTCTGTTTTGACTGCTAAAGCACCATCAAATCGATTAATATCTTTAGATTTTTTCCGGGGACTCACGATCATGGGGATGATAATCGTAAATACACCCGGTTCGTGGAGTTATGTGTATCCGCCTTTGACCCATGCTGAATGGAATGGGGCAACACCTACGGATCTTGTCTTTCCATTTTTCATATTCATTGTTGGTGTATCTATTGTTCTTGCATATACAAAGTACCTGGAACGGGGGAGGGAAAGAAAGGAGATGGTTCCCAAAATTTTAAAACGTTCTTTTATTATATTCGCTTTGGGAATTTTTTTGGCACTCTTTCCTGAATTTGATTTTGCAAATATTCGTCTTCCCGGGGTGCTGCAACGGATCGCAATCGTCTTTTTCAGCTGTGCGCTTCTATTATTGTATACAACTCGCAAAACTCAACTTTGGATAGGCTGGGGGCTGCTTATTGGGTATTGGTTGGTAATGGCGCTGATTCCTCACCCAGAACTTGGTTTATCCCTGGCTGAACCGGGACGTAATATCGCCGCCTGGATAGACACTACCTTTATCCCGGGCAGATTGTACCAGGGTACATGGGATCCGGAAGGTTTGTTGAGTACACTCCCGACGATTGCAAGTGGAATCACCGGAATGATAGCGGGTTATTTAATTGTGAGTGATCGATCACGGGACCGAAAAGTGATCGGTTTAATGGTTGGCGGACTTGCAGCTTTCACCTTGGGTAACATCTGGGATTGGGTGTTTCCAATCAACAAACATATTTGGACAAGTTCGTACGTGTTGTACACCTCAGGATTGGCATCCATGGTTTTGGGTGCCTGCTACTACTGGATTGATCTTTTGGGAAAATCAAAAGGCACATTTGCGGGTGTAGTGTTTGGTACCAATGCCATTACCGCGTATGTGCTGTCGGGTGTGTTTTTAGTTGTAACTCACAGAGCATGGATTGGAGATCAAAGCCTGGTTTCACTTTTCATGGATGGATTGACTTCATTCGGAATTGAACCGCATCTTGCTTCATTGATATGGGCTCTCTCTTACTGTTTTCTATGCTTCATTCCGGTTTACATTCTCTACAAGAAAAAAATCTTTATAAAGGTTTGACCGGCTTGATAAAAAAAAGCGAACAAATTTCTGACGTTGTAAATCAGAAACTGTTCGCTTCAATATTTTAGAAAAATCAGTATTTAACTTTTATCAGGAGCGATGATCATAATCATTCGCCGTCCTTCCATTGTAGGTTTAGATTCAATTTTTCCGACGTCATCAAGCTCTTCGGCAAGGTTGTTTAATAGCTCTTCACCTTGCTCAGTATAGAGCATATCCCGCCCCCTGAACTGTACCGTAGCTTTTACTTTGTCGCCGCCTTCTAAAAATTCTCTGGCGTGACGTGTTTTAAATTCCAGATCATGGTCATCGGTATTCGGCCGGAATCGAAGCTCTTTCACCTGGATGGTATGCTGCTTCTTCTTTGCTTCCTTCTCTTTTTTCTTCTTTTCGTACATAAATTTGCCGAAATCTATGACTTTGCAAACCGGGGGTTTGGCATTCGGAGCCACTTCCACCAAGTCAAGGTCATAGGATGCAGCAACTTCCAAAGCCCTTTCGATGGATACGACTTCGTGTTCTTCATCCGGACGGATCAACCGGACTTTTGATGATCGTATTTCATCATTGACATTTGGGCGGTCGTCATTCCGTCTTCTTCTTATGGGTCGTCTTCTTGCGATAAGTTACCTCTTCGTTTTATTAATATTTAAAAATAAACTATTGATTATACTTAAAAATCAGAAAAAAAGATTAAAAAATTAATTACTGATTTTTTCCGTCTCCTGTGAAGGAGGAAGGGAACGGTTTTCAATTTCGTCTTTTAATTTATTTAAAAAATCATTTAGGGTAAACGTTCCAATATCCCCCATTTTATGTCGGCGAACGGAAACTGTTCCGTCATCTTGTTCCTGGGAACCAACAATAACCATATATGGAATTTTACTGGTTTCAGCATCACGTATTTTTGAACCGACTTTTTCAGATCTCGAGTCAACGTGAACTCTCATTCCCAGTTCTTCGAATTTTTGCGCCACATGATTCGCATAATCCAGGTAATCATCCGAAATAGGGAGAACCTCAATTTGTTTTGGCGCAAGCCAAAGTGGAAAATCTCCGGCAAAGTGCTCAATTAAAATACTTACAAATCGCTCCATTGAACCGAATGGTGCTCGATGAATAATCACCGGACGATGTTTCTCATTATCGGAGCCGACATAGGTCAGATCAAATCGCTCGGGCATTACATAATCCACCTGGACGGTTCCAAGCTGCCATTTTCGTCCGATAGCATCACGAATAATGAAATCGATTTTGGGCCCGTAAAAACTAGCTTCGCCCTCAGCGATTTTATAATCCAGTTCCATCTCATCAGCTACTTCCTTAATCTCTTTCTGAGCTCGTTCCCAGTACTCAGTGTCGCCGCCGTATTTTTCATCATTATCGTCCCGATACGAGAGGCGGATATCAACCGGCATGCCAAATGTATTAAATACAAACTGGGTCAGTTCAATTACATGTTTGATTTCATCTTTGAGCTGTTCGTGCATGCAGTAGATGTGGGCATCATCCTGGGTAAATCCTCTGACCCTTGAAAGTCCATTCAACTCACCGGACTGCTCGTATCTATACACGCTTCCAAACTCTGCCAATCGAACCGGCAGTTCCCGGTAACTTCTCAATTCATTCGAATAAATTTGGTGATGATGTGGACAGTTCATCGGCTTGAGCATATACTCGTCATCATCCACCTCCATTGGGTTGAACTGAGATTCCTTGTAGTATGGATAATGTCCCGATTTTCTGTAAAGGTCCACATTGGCAATATGTGGTGTAATGACTTCCTGGTATCCTCGTCGTTTCTGTTCGTCCCGCAGAAATGCTTCAAGTGTTCTGCGTAAAACGGTCCCGTTGGGCAACCAGAGCGGCAGACCGGGACCCACCAGGCTGTCCATCATGTAGATACCGAGTTCTTTCCCAAGTTTCTTGTGATCGCGTTTCTTCGCTTCCTCAATCCGTTCCAGGTATTGATCCAGAAGTTTCTGCTTTGGAAACGTGATTCCATAGATTCGAGTCAATTGTTTGCTGTCTGAATCACCTCTCCAGTAAGCACCGGCCAATTTGGTAAGTTTTACTGCTTTGATGGGAGAGGTATCCGGAATATGCGGTCCCCGGCAGAGATCAACAAAATCGCCCTGTTGATAGAACGTGATATTTCCATCCTCAAGATCTTCAATCAGATCGACCTTGTATTCATTGCCCTTTTTCTTGTAAAACGTGAGAGCATCTTCTTTGGATACATTTCGCTTTTCAAAATCAGATTTCTTGCGAGCCAGCTCTATCATTTTATTTTCAACCTCCTCGAGCTGATCCTGCCCAAAGGACTCCTCACCAAAATCGATATCGTAATAAAATCCATCTTCAATCGGCGGACCGATACCGAACTTTGCATTTGGGTAGAGTTCCTGGATCGCCTCTGCTAGCAAGTGTGCGGACGAATGCCAGAATGTATACTGACCGTCCTCCGTGTCCCAGGTGTTAATTTTTATGGTATCATCCCGTTCAATGGGTTGATCGAGATCTTTAATTTCATCTCCAAGTGTAATACTTAACGCATTGCGGGCGAGACCTTTAGAAATACTTTCGGCAACTTCGTATCCGGTGATTCCTTTGGGATATTCTTTCTTCGCACCATCAGGAAAGGTAAGCGTAACTAAATCTTCTGACATCCAGTTTTGTTAATCGTAATTCTTTTAATTCAGTGGTTCTTTAATCAACCTAAAAAATACTAAATACTTGGGTACCTTTAAAAGAGAAATAAAAGCCTGTAAAAATTCTGAAAAATCAAGAACAATCCTTCAACTTAAATCTAAGTATGATATTTTAGGGACTTATTTAATTCTGAATTAATTTTTTTGAATATGCCCTGGCCATTACGAATGGTGCTGTACGCCAGTATCCTCCTGGTTCTTTTTCTTACCTATTTCGGCTTTCGATATTTCAGAAGTTTATCGATCGTCGAGGTTGAATCAATATGGATGTTCAAATCGTTTTTTGTAATACTTGTGATGCTGTTTGTAGCATTCCCGGCTGCCGGTCTTATGCAATTCAATTTGCAGGGTACATTTTCAGTGGATGATTATCCGCATTTCATGATCTACCTGTTTTGGTTTGGCTTTGTATTTTCCGGGGTGATGCTGAACTGGTTAATTCTACATGATCTTCTGTTACCTGTTTTTAATAAGTTTTCAAGCTTCAGCACAGAGTTTCTCAAGCTTCGATTTGCTCAGACATTTTTAACATTGGCAGCCTTTACACTGCTCTTTACAGCAGCAAAAATGGTTTGGGATACAAACAGAATGGTGGTTGAACGAATCACCTACGAAATTCCCGGGGAGAGCAGTACTCGGCTTCAGACACCTTTAAATATAGTACATATTACAGATCTCCATGCAGATGTCTTTACGACTGCTGAAAAAATGGATCGATACATTCAGTTAGTTAACCAAGAAGAACCTGACCTTGTTTTTTTTACGGGCGATCTGATTACGGAAGGTATTGGGCATGTGCAGGAGGGAGCTGATGCACTTCAGAAAATAAAATCAACGTATGGAGTGTATGCTGTTATTGGGGATCACGATTATTGGGCCGGACCAGACCATATTGTAGAGGCTCTGGAACAAAGAGACATTCAAGTATTGGAGAACGAACACATTCAAATTGATCATAACGGGACTCCAATATTTATCGCCGGCGTAACAGAAATTTACAGCTATAATCTTGAGAGAAGTCAACTTCAGCAACTGATCAACAGTACACCGAATGATGGAATTAAAATTGTATCGAGTCACCAGGCATCGGATCGTTTAATTGAGTTTTCGCAGGAAAGCGGAACGGATCTACTATTATCAGGCCATACGCACGGGGGACAGGTTCGTATTCCCGTCTTTTTCTATCCATTTACTGCCGTGCGGTCTGAAACTACTTACGTGAAAGGCCACTGGAATCTTGGAAATATGCTCCTGAATGTGAACAGCGGACTCGGATTTACACTTTCTCCTATTCGATACAATGCTCCTGCGCAAGTTTCGGTGATTACGGTTCAGTGAGATTCTACAAAAGACATGGTATGTCTGATAGAAGCTTCGAAATAGCTATAAATAAAAAACTTAGAGAAAGCAGTTAATTTTGTGAAAGTAGGAGACATACCATGTCTCTTCAGATCAAAAAAGAATCAATAACCCACACCAAATAATTGGGATGCTCTCCACCCAAAAAGAGGCATAATATTGGGTCTGTTTTACGACGGATCGCATCACGAAGAAAGCGGTTAGAATAGAAATTCCAGCTAAAATCAGTGCCTGGTCAATCAACAGCGGAGTTTTTAAAAATTCAAAGAGTACGACAATGGAAAGTAAAAAGACTCCAAATACTCTTGAGCGTTTAATGCCAATCACTTGTGGAATTGTGGCAAGTTGATAGGTATCAAATCGGGCATCTCGAATATCAAAAGGTAGGGTGAGTACGAGAACAAATATAAATCGCTGAACAAATTCAATGATCAGGTTTATGTCGAATGTAAGTGCACCTGGCAACACCGGAAGAATGACAGTTACGACGGACCAAACGAAAGCGATCACAAAAATTTTTAGGCTTGTGATATCCCTCAGGTTGGAACGCCTCCATAGAAAAGGCCAACTATATGAGATTGTTATCAACCCCATCAATGCAGAGATGATAATGATAGAGAGTGGCTGAGTAAACATGAAATAGAGTAGTGGAAGAGTAGATAGAATGGAGAAGATCAGAATACTTTGTCTTGGCTCTGTTCCGGCTTCCGGGGATTGATGGCTTCCCGTGTACTTCGTGATATTGTACCCGATAATCGTGCTGAAGAATATAAAGAACAACAGATACAGATCGATCTCCAGCCTTAAATTGATCATGGTGATTGCAGCAAATGCGGAAACTGCAAGCGCTACATGAATACTGCTGTTCAGGTAAAAATCGAATAATCGTTTTGTGGTTTGCCGGAGCATTCATTCAAAATAAGATGAATCAAGCTATTAAGAGAATAGATATTCTTTATCCGGCCATTCCCACAACGATGCAAACATAACAAAAAAGAATTCCAATGGGCGTCATAATTCTTTTTTCCAGTTCGCTATTTGATTGAAGATTCCCAATCGTACTCAATGCAAAAAGAGCAGCAAATATCCACACCGAATATTCTGCCAGTTCAGGATTGTTCATAACTTGAATGATTTGAGCAGATTCAAGCAGAACGATGATTCCATAGCCATAAATCAGAATTGCAATTCCACTTCCAATTCGCAGCGAAACAGGTAGTTTCTCATAAAATCCACCCCAGGCCAGTTTGCCGTATGGGTAACCAAGAGCCAGCAGAAACTGGAAGATGCCCATACCCAGGAATCCGAAAACTCCAATCCATGCAGCGATTTTGTTTAGAGATAATGATTGTGAGTAGCGACTTGAAATCACCTCACCGCCTTCTGAAAATTCTATGGTGCACCGGGAACTGCCAAGTGTTTTGGGACTGTCTACACTGATCCGATTGTTTTCTTGCATATAGTCGAGATGGTGGCCGGTATCAAGAGTTCGAATCACGTGTTCTGTTGATTGACCGGGTTTGAACATTGAACATAATATTCTGACTTCTTTCTCACCCTCAAACCAATAGAACGTTGTCACAACGAATGTGAGAAACACCATTACTCCAGTTACCCATTTCAAAAACTTCTTCATGTTAGCTATTCTTATTCCTTTTAGAGTCAAGTTTACGGCTTATCCAGTAATCAATCCCAATTTTCCCTGATCCCAAAATCAGTGAGTAGAAACAGACAGAAATAAAAAGAATGTACAAGGGGAGAACGAGTGTTTCTATCATAAATTCGTTAAACCAGCGCTCGAGCGATGTCCAGATCATGGCAAACGCCACAAGCCGTGTGTTAAATCCAAAGATGAAAACGCTGCCCTGGCCGATTTTTTCTACGATATCAATCCAGAGGATCATGTTTTTGTCAATCCAATCCGGCCAGCCGGGAATTTCCATCAATTGAGTTACATAACCTGAGGTTTCATTGACCGGCATACCGATTTTTCTTCGCCAGACATCTGAAATTAAAATGACTCCAAATGCAATTCTGGGAATGGCGATAAGCACATTTATGAATATTGACTTGATTTCAACGGGAGCAAAAAATGCTTTGCCAACTCTCTCCAGCTTTTCGATGAAACTTATCAGTTGATCTTTTGAGCGAATCTGCCTGCATTTTTTCAAGAATCTTTCAAACATGATCCAGGGCGTCAGGATTGTTAGCTGTCAAAATCGGCAAATTTTCTGTGATTTTTTCGATCTTCCAATTCCACCACTGAATCTCCAAGAACTTTTCAATCTGTTTATCTGAAAATCTTTTTTTGATCTCTCTCGCAGGATTTCCGCCAACGACAGAGTACGGGTTCACATCTTTTACCACGGTTGAATTTGTCGCAATGATGGCACCATCACCAACCCGAACTCCCGGCATAATGGTGGCGTTGTACCCGATCCAAACATCATTGCCTATTACTGTATCGCCTTTTACCGGGTAGGTTTTACCCTCCATCGCTTTTTCCCAACCATTCTCAAAAATTTCAAACGGATAGGTCGAGATTGAATTGGTCAGATGATTCGCTCCATTCATGATAAAAGTTACATCCGAAGCGATCATGCAAAATTTACCGATGATCAGTTTATCCCCGACAAAATCAAAATGATATTTGACGTTCTCTTCGAAGTTGTGAACGTCCTCAAAATCATCGTAATAGGTGTAATCCCCCACAATGATATTCGGATTTTCTATAATGTTTTTGAGAAAACAGAGGCGGTTATAATCCTTGAGTGGAAAGACAATGTTCTTATCGGGTCCGGTCATATGATATTAATTTAACCTTAGTTCGAGATATGAGTTTGTTAAGGAGTGTCCCCCTTCGAAGGGGGACATTTTAGACTTATTTGTGTATCTCGAACTCACGATAATTTATGAAAGTTGGTTTGATTCTATTTGAAAAGCGAAGGATTCAATGAATTCCCCCGCTATTTAAATTTTGGTGGTTAGTATTCATTTGATTTGTATAGATCAATAGAAGTTGAAGCCCACACCCGCCAAGAGTGCACCGGCATCGTAATGATCTCCGCCCGTGTACATTTGGCCTGCGTGAATGGTACCCTGCAGGTCGATTGTAAATTTGCCTCGTTTGTAGATCTCGAAACCGGTACTGATCATCCCGGCAGGGCCCACGTTCAGTTTGTCCTGTCCGTGGTCATCTTCGTAGAACGCAACGGAATCCATTCCAAGGCCAAAGCCGACATTTACCCACCACTTAGGCCGCAGCCAGTATTGAATGGAGGGTACTACCGAGTCGAAACTTCGGTCCACGCCGTCAATCTCATATCCCATACCGGGTATGCTAAGCAGCAGCGCGGTTTTTGGATTAATCATCCAGCCGATCTTAAGGTTAGGAAACGGGAGGCCGCCATCTTCAAATGTGCTGGGTGCCGCGTCCCCCTCAATCGAAAGATATCCTGCACCGGCACTTACGCCAATGACAAATCCTTTGCGGTTGGGTTCGATTTGATTGTCTTGTGCTATTGCCTGCATGCTCGAAAGCATGAGAATAATTGCTATGATTACCTGTTTAATTGTTGTTATTGCTTGTCTCATTGTATTATTATCTATTAGTTATTGGTTTTGATGTTGTTTATTTCACGCTTGTAAAAATCCTGCAGCCTGTGAGATCCGTGGCGAGGAGCCATATTGTCGCGGCCCATCATTGTCAGTAAAAATTCAAGGGCTCCGTACCTTTTTGATGTAGAAAAAAACTTTGCTCCGGTAATAATGGCACGTCGAGTCCAGTCCGGCAGATAAGTGATACTTGGTGTTTTGCCCCATGCAGAGAAGGCCATTTCGGCAATTTCATTATGGGTAAGGATGTCCGGTCCGCCTACCGTGATCTCTTTCGTTTTTTGAGAAATGGCCCGAACACAAACCTCTGCGAGATCGGCCCCATGAATGGGATTCAGCTTATATTCACCATTCCCGAAGAGATAAATCTTTCCTTTTTGAGCCATCTTCAGAAACTGCCGCATATCAGAATAGAAGCCATTGGGCCGTATAACTGTGTACTCCAGACCGGAGGCTTTCAGTTCATCCATAAACATTTCTTTGGCGGTTGAGATGGCGAGGTGTCTAAGCTTGTCGCCATCAATCACCGAGATGTAGATAAATTTTCGAACCTCAGCTTGTTGGGCTTCGCGGAGCAGATTCAGGTTGGCCTGGTAATCTACATTCATGTAGCTAAAACCATCCTGTTGGTGTGTAATACCTAAAGTAGAAATTACCGTATCTATTCCGTCGCAGATTCCTACTAAGGTTTCCGGTTGAGTAACTTCAGCTTTGAGTACCCTGATTATTTCAGGATCAGCATCGCTCAATTTTTCAGGGTTTCGCGCTATCGCCGCAGTTGGAATTCCCCAAACCGTCAATTCCCTGACAATCCGTCTTCCTAAGTATCCGGTTGCTCCTGCGAGTAAAATGTTTTCCATGATGCAGTTTTATTTAAGTTTCTGCACCAAAGATGTGGAAGCTGGCGTTCGTTATCGTCCGGGATTATGATTTAGGACCTCTTCGTGAGATCCCGGACGTTTTGAGGTTGGAGGGGATGAGTAATTAATAAAATTGAAAAAGCTACTTTCGATGGCTAAGCATCTTTGTTTCTCTTTTATTCGCGTAAAGAATCAATGCTCGATTCAACTTATTTTATAAAAAGTGCGTAATCTCATTCATACAATTTTTTAAAAATCTGGACGAATCGCTTGAAAAACGTTACCAAATTACGTCTGATGACTATTTAACACGATAAAGATACCAGAATGAACAAAGTAACATTGAATTCAATGAAAGTTGCTGAACACCCGGAATACGGTAAAGAAGAAGCGATTCAGTTTGTGGATAAAGAGATACCAACCCCCAAGAATGATGAATTGCTGATACGGATTCATGCATCAACAGTAAACAGAACCGATTGTGCTTATTTAACAGGTGAACCGGCAATAATGCGTTTAGTTGCCGGGTTCAAACGACCAAGAAATCCCGTTACCGGTTCCGATTTTGCCGGCACGGTGGTGGAAACCGGGAAAGATGTTTCACGATTTAAAAAGGGTGATCGCGTTGGTGGATTTGGAGATAATGGAGTTTCATCTCACGCAGAGTGTATGCTTATAAAGGAAAAAGGAGGAGTCATAAATATTCCCGATTCCTTATCGTTTGAAAAAGCTGCTGCGGCATTTGAGGGAGCACATTATGCTTACAACTTTATCAAGAGAATGGAGAATTTAAAGGGGAAGAAAGTACTGCTGAATGGAGCGACCGGTGCCATTGGTTCAGCGGGTTTGCAATTTCTGAAATATCATGGGGCGGCTGTTACGGCTGTTTGTCCATCTCATCAATATGAGTTGATCAAATCACTGGGAGCAGATCGGGTTATCTGTTTTGATAAGCAGGATTTTACCGAAGATCGTGTGAAGTATGATTTTGTCTTTGATGCAGTTGGCAAGAGTACATTTGGCAGGTGTAAACCCCTGCTAACCGAACATGGGGTGTATATCTCCTCTGAATTAGGGCCGAAAGCACAGAATCCTGTCTTAGCACTTCTCGGATTTTTTAAAAACGGGAAAAAGGTAAAATTCCCTGTTCCATATAATATCACGGAGAGTTTAGAGTATATCCTAGCCCGAATCCAGGATGGCTCGTTTGATCCGGTAATTGACCGCAGGTATTCATTCGTCGATATAAAAGAAGCTTTCCAATATGTATTAACCGGAGATAAGATTGGAAATGTAGTTCTGAATCATGATGTCTAATTCAACTTCCGGTTTTTTCAGGATTAACTGATGTAATGAATTTCTAATTCTTGGATTTCTTTTTAAAACTTTGATTGGGCCATCCTAGCCATATTAATGATCCCTTAATCATGATTCAGTTGTTTTGGTAAGTATCAAAAATTCCTTCAGCGGAATATTATTTTTGTCGAACGTGTATGCCTCTAACCACTTTAAATTGCCGGTATACTCCAACCATAGCTATATATTCAAAACCAATAAGCCAGAAACCGGGATCTCCAAAGAATGAAAGGTGAGTACCCCCATTGGGAATGATAAAGACCGGGACAGTAATAATTGAATCAAGGTTTATTGCACCTGAGAACATTGCAAGAGCTTAAGCAAAGCCACTGGTACTATGCCCTCTTTTGTAATAGATATGAGCTCCCAGGAATGCGGCCGGTATGATCGCTGCCATCAAAACTATATTGGCCTGAAGTTCAGGGTCATACATTATCGGAATAAAGAATGAACCAACAAATGCTAAAATTCCCAGGATATAAACGATTATTTAACGAATTGCAGCATGCTTATAATTTTAAATTTTTCATGAGTGATATTTTTCAATTTAATACCAGTTCAGAATTTAAATCCCTGCACTTGCCGTGCAGGGTAACTTAGTTTTAGATTTTATTTTGAAGTGACAGGGTAACTTCGAATCGACATTATGCTATTTGAGAAACAGTCTGATCCCATACTCCCGCCTCAGCTGTTTCAGCAGCAAATTCAGAGAAGTCTTTCGCTTTTCGCCCCAATACTTTTTCAATATCGTTACTTACTACCTGGTTATTAGGATTTCCGAGGACCTCTTTAAAGAGATATTCAAAAAGCCAGATGTAGTCGAGAGATAGCCCGGCCTTTTTCATTCCTTCGGTATAATCATCCAGAGCAACCGGTTGAAATTTGATGGGTTTTCCAGTAGCATTCGAAATTTCCTGAACCACCTCGCCGAAGGTCAGCTTTCTGGGGCCGGTTACTTCATAGGTTTGTCCGTTGTGTTTTTCATCAGTCAGGACGACGGTAACCACATCAGCAATGTCACCGGTATCAACGAATGGAATTTTTGCTTCAGGCATAGGCAAAGCCACATCGCCGGATTTTATCGGATCAAGAAAGAAGCTTTCACTGAAATTTTGGTTGAACCAGGAAGCTCGCACCAGCGTATAATCTAATCCCGAATTTACAATAAGTTGTTCGCAGCGTTCAGCTTCTCTTTCTCCTTTTCCTGAAAGCAGTACGGCTTTCTTAACTCCGGCAGTTTTTGCAACCTCAACAAGTCTCTGGATAGCTTCATATGCTCCCGGAACGGCCAGGTCGGGATAAAAGACGATATACATTCTGTCGATACCTTCAAGTACTTGACTCCAGCTTGAAGGATCTTCCCATTGAAAAGGGGGAGTGGCACTTCTGGATCCGACCCGAACGTTAAATCCCTTTTCCTTTAAATTTGATACGACTTTACGCCCGGTTTTACCGGTTCCTCCGATAACTAAATAATTGTTTTCCATTAATTTATGATTTTAGTTTGAGTTTAGATGTAATTTTTGGATTAAGAGGTGCTGAATGCAGCAGCCAGAAGCAGCATAAAAGAAAGCACGGCAAAAGCGGTACGAATGAGGTGCAGCCGATTCCACGGTACTTCATAATCATGTCGCTCTTTAGATATCTCATCTTGCCTCAGATCATCCAGGTGCAATTCATCCAGAGCGTCATTCAGCGGTACATTTCCCAATCCGGTTACAATGATCGTACCTGCACCATACACCAGGGTAGCTGAAAGAATCAACCATAGGGACATTTCGGTGTTCCAGTAAAGAATAACACTCAGGATCTGGATGAGAAGAGATCCCAGGAATATCAGCATGAATGGTGGATTGATGATCGCCCGGTTGATCTTCTGCATCGTTTCGATGTAGGTCGAATCCTGCGTTAGTTTTGTACCTGGAATCACCGAAACCTGCCATGCATAGAAGAGTCCGGCTGACAATCCGGTTAATAGGATTGCGATGTATAAGACGATGATTTTAAGTGTGATTTCCATATTCCTCTGTATTTAAGTTCAGAGGCAATATCGAATTACAGGAGTGTACTTACTTGACAGAAGCTGCCAAAGGTTTACCCGTTCAAGCCAAAAGTGGTGGATTTTGAGCTTTTCCGATATTCCAGTGGCGATTGGCCCGTCCATCGTTTAAAAGCCCTGTTGAAGGCACTCTGTTCAGAAAAGCCGGTTTGAAAGGCGATCTCACTGATTGTTTCTGAGGTATTTTTGAGGAGTTCAGTACTGATCTCTTGTTGGGTATCTTGTACCAGTTGCCTGTATGTAGTTCCCTTTTCTGAAAGCCGACGGCTGAGTGTTCGGGTACTCATTCCAAGATGTCTGCCGATCTCTGCTGCAAATGGAATACCGCTGGGTAATGCGTCTTTGATAATATTTTGGGTGTCGTTCAACAGTTTATTGGCACTGACTTCAATCCCTTCAGCCTTTTCCTGCAGGCGCTCCATCATGAAATGATTGATACTTTGATCCGCTTTCAACGATTTTGTATCCAGATCCTCAGATCTAAAGACAAGCCTGTTATACTTCTGACCAAACTGAACTTCGCATGAGAAGTAATCTTCATACAGAGCTATATTTTCAGGTGCATTATGAACGAATGAAACTTTAAGGGGACGAATATCAACTCCGGTTATTTTATGGATGACTGTTAAAGTGGCTACAATCGAAGATTCATTTGAGATTTCAATTCCCCGTCTCGGTGCATCTCTGTAGATGGTAATGCTTCCGGTTTCTCCTTCATCCTGAACCTTGTAGAGTTGTGTATCCGTCATGAGGATGAAGAACCGGTCGCATCTTTTAAACATATCTCTCGGAGATAGGCAGGTTTTCCAGGCAAGCCCAAGAACGTCATAATCGTCAAGCACCATTAATTGTCCCACCCGAATGGAAAACCCGGGGTCCAGGTACTGATCGATGATCTCATAGAGTTCAAAGAAAGGAACAGTAGGAGCATATTTAGACTCATTTTTAAGAATGTCCTCAATTCCCAAATGAGAAACGGCTTCAGGTGGCAAGCCTTCTCTTTCAGCCTGATCCACAACTTTTTTGAATATGCTTTTTAAAACAAAACTCATAAATTTTTTAAATTGAAGTGAGTTCGAGATACATAAATGAGTCTAAAAAATCCCCCTTCGAAGGGGGAAGCGGCTCATAAGAGCCCAGGGGGATGACACTCTGATCTAAGATTTAACTCAAATATTCATCGTTAAGCTTTGAATTAACGACTTTTCTTCCCCCATTGCCCCCTTCAAAAGGGGGACAATCCTTAACAAACTCTTATCTCGAACTGAGTTTAAGTTATGCCATTTAACTACTTATTCTGTTTCAACCACTTTCTCGGTGTGGTTCCGGTTTTCTTTTTGAAATAATCATTGAAGGCTGATTTTGAGTTAAATCCGCTTTCAAATGCGAGACCCAAAAGCGTGTAGTTTTTATGGGCCGGATCCAACACTTTTTCCTGAAATGTTTCGAGGCGGAAGCTGTTAATGTAATCATTGAAATTCATCGAAAGGCGATCGTTAAGGAGCCACGAAAGCTTATTTGGATGGATATTCAAATTTTCAGCTAAATAACGAAGTGAAATAGCAGTATCGAGAAATTTCTTCTCTCCATTCATCAGATGATCAAGAAGATTTAGAGCTTGTTCAATTTCAACTTCCTCCATCAAAGAATTCGATTCCTCTGAAGTTGACTCAGTTATTTCTGTATTCATTGAAAATTTAGGCTCCTTTTGTGAAGAATCATTCTCTGCTTCAGTGTTTGGCAATAGAGATGGATGAAATGTAGTTTGAACTAATTGATGGTAGCGATGATTATTTCGAAGCGGCTCCAATAAAGGCATACTTTTGAAGTTCATATACTGCCCTTCCTTATTTGTTACAGCATTGTCTAGGAACCCCATGGCTTCTTTTTGATTCCCCAAATGGGTATGAAGGAACATGGACCATGGAATCAACCTCACACGTTCGTCATCATTTAGGAAATTGTAGGATCCATTTTTTTCAGGCTGATGGATCAGTTGATAAAGGGTTGTTGAGGCTCGTTTATTTTCAGCCAAATGATTCTGGTTTAGAAAATCATTCAGCTTTCCTTCTTCTTTTAATTCAATCAGGCAAAGCTGCGTCAACTCAATGAGATGAGTGAAGTTTGGATCGATCTTGAGACCGGCTTCCAAGAATTCAAGAGCTCTTTCTGGACGCCCCGTCAGGTAATATATGTTTGCAATGGTATAGTGATGATTTTTAGAAAGGGGGTCGAGCGCGAGAATATGTTGTGCATGTTCCATCGCACGGTCAAAATTACCAATGGCAGTATAAAGTTCCGCCAGTCCTTCCTCTGCTTCCGTGTATGACGGATTCAACGCCATTGATCTCTTGTAAGAATCATGTCCGTGAGTGAAATCCCAACGTCCCCAAAACTGGAGTGTGGCTCTGCTGTAGTGCCCCAGGAAGGATGAGCTATCCAATTGAAATCCATTCTCAATATATTCTTCTGCATAATCTAATGATTCTTTATTCGGTGTCCATGAACCGAACATCGAATGGCAGTACCCGGCTCCGAAATAAGGCCATGAAAAATTTGGGGCCATGGAGATACACTGGTCATAATATTTCATCCCGTTTTCAATACCCTCGGCGTCCCATCTCAGGTGATTATAGCGGGCCTTCAGATAAAGATTATATGCTTCAATATTATCGGTCGGAGCATCCACAAGGCGTTCTTTTATTTCCAGGTGGCCAAAATTTTCCCTGATCTGTTCTGCAATTTCTAGGCTGATTTCATCCTGGAGTTCAAAAATATCCACAAGATTACGGTCGTACTTTTCAGACCAGATATGAAAGCCGTCGTCTGTTCGGATCAGCTGAGTTGAAATTCGAACACGGTCGTTTAATCTGCGAATGCTACCTTCCAGTACGGTGGAAACACCCAATTGGTTTCCTACATGCCGAACATCCACTTGTCGGTTTTTAAAAGCAAAGGATGAAGTACGTGCTGTTACTTTGAGCTCACGGATCCCGGTGAGGGCATTGATGATCTCCTCTGTAATTCCATCACTAAAATACTCGTTCTCGGGATCGGAACTCATATTCACAAAAGGAAGGACAGCGATGGATTTTTGATTCATGAAATAAGATAAAGCAGTTTAAACCCGCAATCAGTATAGTTATAATCGGGTTTTGAAGCCAATCTGCTGTTAGAAAATTACAATTCGATTTCGATGTAATACAAAGCTTTTAGAAATCCCCCTTTGAAGGGGGAAAGCGAACAAAGAGAGCAGGGGGGATGACCAAGTAATAATTTGAAGTTGGGCATGAAGTTTTGATTGCAGAAAATGTTATTTACATCCCCTATTGCCCTCCGCCAGCTGGCGGAGGGACACTCCACTACATATTCTTATGTTGAACTCACTTTATCATTCACTGCCGAAATAATATTCTGTGATTTTTTTGATGAACGTGCGACTTATTAGGTAAATGAATCTTATAAAAACACGAAATCATGAAAGAAATAATCAGACTTCAAACCATCACTGCACTGCTGATCTTAGCATCAAACCTTATCTTTTCACAATACGCTTTCGGGCAAATGGAGATGCCAAAAGATAGTGCAAGCATCGTTCAGGAAGCACTCGCGTTGATTCACTCACCGGAACCTGAATTTGAGAACCCACCGGCCACTACGATGGATCCCAAAGCATTTGCAGATCTTGGGTTTGAGCAGCCAAATTCATTTGAGGAAGCTTTTTTTGAGGCGAGTGATGGCGAAACATTATTCACCCGTCATTTTTCTTCGGAATCAAATACAACGATTCTTTTATCTCACGGCGTTTTGGGTGATAGTTACCTGTTCAATAAACTGTCAGGGCTCTTGCGGGAAGCGACCGGGGCTGAAGTCTACGCCATGGATATTCGGGGACATGGTCAATCCGGTGGTCGTCCGGGTGATGTGGATTATATCGGCCAGTATGAAGACGATCTGGCTGACGTGGTGACCCACATCAAGAAGGAAAAACCGGATCATAAAATCATCATTGCCGGTCACTCTATGGGCGGCGGAATTTCTCTTCGATATGCAATGAGAGACGACTTTCCGGAAGTAGATGGTTACCTCTTAACAGCTCCGACACTGGGCCACACGAATCCCACGATGAGAACGGCACCGGCTGACCCTGATGAATCAAAAGAACCTTTTTTAAAACTGCATATCGAAAGAATCATAGGATTGTCGATGCTAAACTCTGTGGGAAATCACGAGTTTGACTCACTGAATGTTCTCTTTTTTAATCTCCCGGAAAACAGCCCGGTTACGAAGTATAGTCATCGGAGTAATGTGAGTAACGCTCCGGCTGATTACAGGGATGGCCTGAGGGCGGTCAACAAACCTCTCTTAATTATCGTAGGAACTGAAGATGAAGTGATGGAAGCCGCCAAATTTCAACCGGTTATGGAGCAGTATTCAGAGGGTGAACTGTTAATTGTTGAAGGCGCCACACACAACGGGATACGCCACAGCGAAGATGCGATGATAAAAATCAAAGAATGGGCTGAATTAAACAACTTGAACTAATGACCGGCAGGGGACGAGATAAAAACCGAGTAGATGATCTCATTCAAATTATTGAGGAGAATAAGGGGATCATCTACAAAGTGGTGAACAGTTACTGCAACGATCCGAATGACCAGGAAGATCTCGTACAGGAAATCATGTATCATTTTTTGGAAGGATACGAGCGATTCGATCATCAATCTAAAGTAACTACATGGATGTACAGGGTGGCGTTAAACGTGTCGATTTCGTTCTACCGGAAGTCTAAAACGAGGAAGAAATACATCAGCCCGATGCCTGAAAACATTATTCAAATCAAGACAGAAGAAAATGAAGAGACGATGGATCGGGAAGTCGCTCAACTGCGCCATTTTATTCAAAACCTGGATGAGTTAAACCGGGCGGTAATGATTATGTATTTAGACGGTAATAGTCACGAAGACATTGCGGAGGTGTTGGATCTCTCGGAAAGTAACGTGGGGACCAAAATCTACCGGATCAAAAATAAATTAAAAGAACACTTTAAAACAGAGTAAAAAATGGATCTTTCAAATTTACAGCAAACCTGGAACCGGCTTGAGGATAAACTGGAAAAGAGTAACCGGCTCAACCTTGAGCTTTTGAGAAAGGTGAACCTGGACCGGGCGCAAAACAAATTGAAAAGCCTTGTCTGGCAGCAAGCCATCACGATTACATTCTACTTGTTAGCAGGAGCATACTTTATGCATTTTTGCGCAACCCATTGGGAGAATTGGAATTATGTGATCGCCGGTGGAATTCTTGCGGGCTGGTCGTTCATTGCAAGCGCGAGTGCCATTCACCAGCTTCAACTGATTCTCACCATCGATTATTCGATGCCGGTTTTACAACTACAGAAAAGGTTGATGAGCATCAAAACCGCAATTATAAAAAATCTTCGAATTGCTGTTTGGATGTTGCCTTTTTACATGGCTTTCGTGGTTTGGATTTCAGAAGTTCTGTTCGGGATAGATTTCATCGCTATAACCGATATTTCAGCTCTGTCCTGGAATTTTATCCTTAGCGGACTGCTAATTCCCGTAGCATGGTGGATGCATCGAAAACTGAACCCAAAGAATGCCGATAAAAAGTGGCTGAACTGGCTGCTTCAGGGCAGCGGGAGCCAGCTGAATGAGGCGCTGGGGTTTCTTAATGAGATTGATGAGTTTGAAAAGGATCCAAAGCGCGAGAAAGAACCTCGAAGTTTCTAAAACTTTGCAGACCTGTTGGTTTTTTAATGTCATTCACTTATATAAGCTTCTACAATCAATCTGTGATACATCCCTTGAGAAGAACATCGGAACTGTTTAGGTGAAGGATATTTTTCCGGATAATGCCAGGGCCTGTTCGTATAAGAGACCATATATAGGTTATATGGCGATTATATTATAAGAATGAGGGGGGGAATGGTTACTGTATGGTGTCGTAGCCATTCCAGTGGGTGGCTATGTAATCCATACCTTTAGAGCCCTTGCTTTTCTTCTGTTTACGGTTTTTAATACAAGTGACACTAAAACGATAATCAGGACAACAAAAAAAGCAGTTGTTGAAAGACTTTTTATCAGGGAAAAGGTGCTGGTTGTTTTTACTGAAATCTCTGTCAAATCAGGATAGCTTATTAGCATTGCGATAATTCCAAAATTCTCCAAATAATCGGCTATTCCCGCAATAATTGGTACAATACATAGATACGTAAATGGATAGTGGAGCTTGTTTAATTTTTTTGAAAATATGCCAATAGCCAACAGTAAGTCAGCCCGAAAAGTAGCGGATAAATCATATCCACAGGTATCTGGTTCGTTAAATAAGTCTCACGCCCAATTTCTCCAAGCGAGTTGAATAATTCGCTAACATAATCCAGGTCATAACCAGTTGGCACCATTTCTAACAATTTCATTCCATTCGAGAATCCCATTGTTTTGGGAATCGTAACCGTTAGCATAAACACGTATACTACATTGGTTAATATGAAAAGGCCAAAACTTTTATACCTGAAATCATATCTGTCCAAAACATTTATTTTGAAATCAGAAGACGTAGAGTCTGAGACAGTTCCCGGTTTGTTCAAGCAGGGGTTCAATTTTGAAAATTACACCAAATCTGATCATACATTCGAAAAACAAAGATTCTTTCCAACTTTAGAAACGTTTTGGACAGCTATGACCTGAAATATTGCTGTTTATGAATTTAGTCAATCGTTTCATTACTTCTTTTTGTAACCGTATCAGTTGTATATCCTCAGATATTATAGTTCACTTCTTAACCCAAGTCAATGAAAGTGAAGTTTACTAAAGCCAATTTTGCTGACAGAACAAATAATAAGAATTATGAAAGCAGTTAAATGTTTAAAGTACGGTGGGCCTGAAAATTTAGTGTTAACTGAAATCGAAATGCCAGCACCAAAAGATGATGAAGTGCTTATTAAGATACATGCGACCTCAGTTACTGCAAGTGATGTTCTTATTCGCAGATTGAATGAACCACCTATTCAAAAATTTATACTTCAACTCATATTCGGTTTTGGAAGGCCAAGAAATCCAATTTTAGGAATGGTGTCTTCCGGTGTTGTTGAAGATAAAGGGAAGAATGTTCATTCATTCAATATCGGAGACGAAGTTTTTGCATATGGTTCGGTCTCACCATTAAAGCGTCATTTTGGTTCCTACGCAGAATATATATGCCTGCCAGAAGACTGGAACATTGCCCTTAAGCCTACAAATATTAGCCATAATGAGGCAGCAACCATCCCTTATGGCGGATTACTCGCAGCACATTTGCTGAATAAGATTGACATTAACAATGGTGACAACGTTCTAATTTATGGAGCTTCCGGAAGTATAGGAACAATGGCAATACAGTTGGCGAAACTTGCAGGAGCTAATGTCACCAGCGTGTGCAGTAACCGGAACTTTGAATTAGTCAAGTCTTTAGGTAGTGATACTATGATTGATTACACTGCGCATGACGCTGAGTTACATTTAAAAACTTATAAATATGTAATAGACGCTGTTGGCAAATCAAAATCTTCAGTCATTAAAGAAAAAAGTAAAAAAGCACTTACTCCAAAGGGTAAATACATATCAATTGATCATGGAACACCTTTGACGCCAAAAAGTGCTTTTCTACACCTGAAAAGTTTAACAGAACAAGGGAAGATCAGACCATTGATAGATCGTGTTTATCCTTTGGAAAAAATGGCCGAAGCTCACGCTTATGTTGAGAAAGGGCATAAAAGAGGAAATGTGATTATTACTGTTTAGTCTTGTCTTATTAATACTCTTTAAAACACGTACAAATGACAAATGTAACTAATACCAAATTTAACCCAACCGATTTTCCCAAGCCTACTCTTTTTTCAGTCACCGGTGTGGAACTCGAAGTCTTTGAAGCAGGTCTGGAAAATTTAGGTAACCCTATCGTACTCTGCCACGGCTTTCCGGAACATGCTTTTCCCTGGCGTTACCAGGTGCCAACTCTTGCCGCAGCGGGTTATCATGTCATTGTCCAAAATCAGAGCAGATATGGTAACTCTTCTCGTCCTTCCGAAGTAATCGATTATGATATTGAACACTTGACCGGTGATCGAGCAGCAATTCTCGATCACTATGGATACAAAGATGTCACCTTTGTAGGCCATGATTGGGGTATTCGCTTCACAAGTTCGGGTCTTGATTTTAGCAGCTTAAGATATCGCTGTTCAGTTGAGTCAGTATAGTAGGAAGTTAATGCTTCTCTTTGCTCTGCAAAGGCAGCTTCCATGATGTTTCGGGAAATTGTTTCAAATCTCGGAAATTGCTTGAAAAGGTCTGGCCTTGCCGTTTATCTCATACAACCACCGTGGTATCCTTCACACAAACCTAATTGTATTTTGCAGCATTATTTTGGAAAAAACTGTTCAATGAAATCGCCCATTGTTCCTCGGTGAAGAAATGGGTGGTTTTTTTTTTCACCTCCAGTTAGGATATACTCTCTAAGACATCCCTCTTGAATAAAATAGGTATTGACGGAAAGCTGTCCTTTTTGAATGTCTTTGTTTGCATACTTTCAGAGAATCGCTTCTGACTCTTCACTTGAAAGAGGCGATATTTTAGAGAAGTAATTGACGAATTTTTCGTTCATAAAGCTTTAGTTTACAAACCGAATAAGTAGCAGGTTAAACGCAGAAGTCGACGATTGAAGCCTTTTGCCGTTTTAGCTATTGTTATATAGCGTATTTTTTTATTCCTGTTGACATGAAGATTTAAGGTTTTCTACAGATATTATCAGCTTATCAATATCCAAATCATGCTCATCTAAAAACCTAAAAATAATTACTTTACTAGGTAGGAACACTACATAGTTTTCTCCAAATCCTAACATATAAGTAGCTCGTATTTTACATTCCTCTGTCTTTATTTCTTTTGACCAAAATGCGTGTTGATAGTTCGACCCTCGAAAATCATTGTTGGTGTGATATCCATTCCAATCTGTTTCCGCAAAAACTTCCTTTACCCTTTCTTTATGCAAGATTTGTATTCCCTGAAAGCGCCCTTCATTAGCAAACAACAAAGCTATTTTGGCTGCTTCGTCAATGGTTGGTAATGCACCATAACCTAAAATTGGAATTGCTTCATTTTCATCTTCTTCGATGGTATGCAGCACAGTGAAATACTCTGCACCAATAGGAACAAGTACATGCTCATGCACCAAATCCCAATAATTGACATTAGCACCTTCTTTTTCTTCTACATATTTCTGCAGGGCATAAGACAATACAAAGAGATTCGTAGTAGCATAATGGAATTTTTGGCCGGGCGATTCTAATAAATCACCGAGTTTAGCAATGTTATTTATGGCTTCTTCTGCTGTTTCTGCAATGATTAATGTATTTAAAAGGCGTGCTGCGTCTTCGCCTCCATCAGTACCTGTAACCATGTTGAGTGTTTGAGAAAAGGTCACATCCCTCCAACCCACATGGTCAGCTAGTGCTGGTACATAATCCGAGACAAGTTCATTGAAAACATCTTGTTCGTAACGTTCTTCAAAATACATCAATGCTAAAGCTCCAGCCATACTTTTGGTAACGGAATATAAACCATGACGCATTTCACTCGGATAGGGATACAACCCATGGCGGGTTTTAGGTGGATGTAAGTAAAGTGTACTATCCATTAAAAAAGCACCCAAACTTGTTGGTGCATTTGTAAATATCATTTTCTCAAAGTAGTCAGCAACTTCATTATTTAAATCAATTTCACTTAGAGGATGCATTGGTAGTCTTCGTGACTCAGATAGATTATGTTGTTCAATTATTTGAATTGAATCGGCGAATTGCTTTGCTTGAAAATTAGCAGATAATATGCCATTGATATTGGCAATTCCTTTATCATCAATATCTGCGGTCTCTTGACTGCATTGTAAACAAACATTGCTTATCGATTCCGGTTTATAAACAAATGTTGCTACACAATTTCTGGCTGTGCCAATCCATCTATCTGTTAAGGTAAGAGGGAACGAAGCACGACTCCATTCACCATCATTTTCTTCATACCACAGTTTCCCCGTTCCAACCATAACATCCCAGTAGCTGCTAAGCTGATTCCTTGTACTGATTTTTTCTTTGATTAATGGAATCAGTTCTCCGTTATGTGAAACGAAGTCTAAATGCAATTCCGGAAAAATATTCTCTCCCGGATAATATTCTTTTTCCTTGGGGTAATTCAATTCGGTGATATGAAGGGTAATAGTGCCGGAAAATGAATCTTTTGCATTCTTCGCCCATTCGGGTTTTGCAAAATAACTCATATCTATAAAAGGCTGTTCTTTACCTACTAGCAATTCTTCAACTGTCAAGTGCTCTCTGGGTTGTGTCAGGACAGACCCCTTCCATTGCGATGCCCCATTCTGACAAGAAAGGACAAGTAGTATCAGAAAAATAAATATTGGAGCTTTTTTCACTGTTGATATTGGATTTTATTATTTCAATATGCCGTATAACGATTTGGCTAAACTGCTTTTTAATGCAGTTTAGGTTTTGTTATAGCAAGTAATAGTAACATACTTCTATTTATTTATATCAATCATCTTTTTTTATAGGTTTTAATTTATTTCTTGATCGATACGCAATAGCCATGAACGACAGTAAGAATCCAATACACAGGTAGACGAAGCTATCTTGAATAACTGAGTATAAAGTAGTTACACCTTTGGTAGGAAGTTGTGAATACATGATTTTATCATTATCGTCAAAACTGCTCATTTGTGAAACCATTTCACCGTATGGTGTAATTGCTGCAGAGAGCCCGAAACGCGTTGAACGAAGTACCGAGTGACCTTGCTCAACAGCTCTAAAGGCTGCCATTTCTGTATGAACAGGGTCAATGCCTCTCCAATCACTTGACGGAAGAATAACCATATCTGCCCCTAATTCACCATATCCTTTTGCCAGATACGGAAAATCATAATCATAGCAAATTGCCGCTCCGACTTTTGTTCCTTTTATATCAGCAACTTTTAAAGGCGACTTTCCCTGCACAGCGGGTTCTCCCGGTACGGGTTGATGCTTGAGGTAAGTATGCGTAATGTTTCCTGACGAATCGATAAACTGGTACTTGTTCTCGTACCTCAAGGGAGATTGTGAAATAGGTGACACATAAGAAGCGACCAAAGTGATATTGAGTTCAGCGGCTAGTTCCTTGATGGAGTTTATCCATTCCTTCTCATCTTCAGGCATTATAAATATAGCAGCTTCATTCCACGATATTATTTTAGCACCACCTTCCGCTGCAGTTCTGGTTCGTTTAAACAGTGCAGTTTTAGTCTGTTCAGTTCTTACCTTAGTTGGCAATGGTAAACCACTTGCCTCCGAGTCTGTTCCAACTGCTGCAACAGTTATTGTGTCGCTGCCATTGGCTTTGCTCATATCGTATCGGATGGAGCCAAAAAAAATGAACAGAAACAGCATAATTAACGGAAGCTGAAATGTTGGGATAGAGATTTTTCGTTTGATGATAATATTGGCAATTGAGACATTCACCCAATAAATCAGAAAGCTTAGACCGGCCAACCCAAACAGGGATACTGTTTGAATAAGTGATACATTATCGTGCATGGTATAAGCGGCTACACCCCAACTGGCAAGAGGTGTAAAAGTGTATTGAATCCATTCCATTATGATCATGACGGCAGGAAATAGAAACAGCGCATATTTCTGATCTTTAAATTTGCTCCAGATCAAGTATCCCGGCAGGTGAAATAAACTAATTGGAATCGAGTAGAGGAAGACCAGCATTAATGGAATTGGATCGCTAATAATCTTCGTTACAACCAATGACCAAGCCAAAACCAAAGCGAGAAAAAAGGTTAATCTTGACTTCCAGCCTTCTGTGAGACTTAGATAAATTAAAAATGGAACACTTGAAACCCAAGCCATGACTTCAATACTAAAGGTCATGTGAGTTAGGGCCATGGTAGCTACTCCAATTGCGAGATACCATAGTGGATTAATTTGATTTATATTAAATCCTTGTGTGGTGGTACTTGAAAAGTTCTTCATCTTTCTTTGTTTTTAAGTTCACTACAAAGATTGATGATGTTGATTTCAATTCCATTAACATTTGTTAAAGAATGGCATTTTACTTCAAGAGTCCTTTACGAAGTCTGCTTAGGGAAATATTTGTAATTCCCAGATAGGAGGCGATGTCAACATGTGAAATTAGATTTTCCAGAAAGTGATATTTTTCTCTAAAAAGAATAAGCCTTTCTTTAGCGTTCAGGGAGGCTAGTGCTATTTCTTTTTCAACTTTTGCAAGAAGTTCATTTTGTAAAACCGTATTACCAAACTCGCGAATGTCAGTATGGTTTATCATGAGCTGCTCAAACATGTCAGCGTTTAGACTGGCTACTGTTAGCTTTGTAAGTGCTTGATAGTTGAGGTGAGATATTTGATTAGCTGTTCTCGTTTTATTCGGAGAGAGTACATCACCTTCAAGAAAATAAGATATAGTTACTTCCTCACCTTGCGGGCTTAGCAAAAAGCTCCGGCAGACGCCTTCGTAAACAAAATATTCCTTGTTATTATTTTTGCCTCTATCGATAAACACCTCTCCTTTTTCATAAACTTCAACTACAATCAAGTCACTCACCAAATCTAAAGACCCCTCGGATATAGGTGACACCTTGTTGACTAATGGTCTTGTTCGTTCTTTAATCTGTTCGAAATTCATGATTATCTTTTATTTGCTACAACGGTGAAAAATAAGAGTAGTAGCGACGAAGGAGCTATTACTTCTTATCTAATGTTAGGTGCTGGCTTCTATTCTTTAGGGTTGTTATCTATTATTACTGCATTCGTTAATTCGCTTTCTCTTGGTTTATGAAATTCCCCTTCCATAAAATCAAACATTTCTGGTGTTACTTCGAATGAGAAAGTTTCACCTCTATTCACGTTTCTATCTAAAACTCGTTTTCGTCTAATTGGATGTTTTGCAGACACATAGTGTAATTGAATCTCTTTACCGTTTTCTTCGGCTAATTGCTGGAATAATTTCCTTTTCTCTCGCTTAGTAAATCCAAGATCAAGTATCACATCACATCGATTAGATATATTTTTTGATAATTCCCATATTAGCTTTTCGCATCTTTCAACTCTTTCCATTATCCATTTTAGATTCATTGTTTTAGGAAGATCATCTCCATACAATTTCCACATCCAATTATCTATTGCCAAATGAATTCCTTTAACTTCGCCTGTTAATTTCTTTGAATATGTTGATTTTCCTGACCCTTGAGGTCCAAAAACAATATGTATTTTACTCATTCAGTTTTTCTTATTTCATTTTTTTTCGTCCTGCTTGCACATACATTGGCATATGATCAACGCTGTTGAGGTTATCCTTGCTTCGTAAGCAAGATTTATTCATGTTATTCTGAAATATTCAGGATAAAATGAAGAAATGGGAGTCAACATCAAAGTATGAACATCCGCTTATCCTAATGAACATTCAGTTTCTAGTTTTCACTAAGCCTTACAATGGCACAGAGCATATTTGTTGTTGGGCTGGTCATGAATTTCATGAATATTTAGGAATACCTAACAAATAAATCTGATTCGTTTTCCCCTCAATAATTCCCTTTTCCCAAATATAATTTTCGGAAACAATCCCATCTAATAACTCATCTAAATCGTTAAGGGTATAGGTTCTGGCATTTGAAACAGCACCATCCAATGCGAAACAGATTGGAATAATAGGAATGAGATACGTAAAAACAAGCTGCTGCCAAGTCATGGGTCTAACCATGGGAGTTATAAAAAAAGTCATAATAAAGTTAATGGGAAATGCTATCCACCATAGTGCTATGGGAGTACTATTATCGCTGACTTCAAAGATGCACACAGGTTTAGCACTTTCTTGAAATGTGGTTAATAGTTTTCTTGCCTCTTGAGGCTTCAAGTGATGAAAACTTCCAACCATTGTTCTGAGTCCATCCATTTGGCCATCTAATTGAGTAACATCAACGGGGATAGTCAGATAGTTGATGTTATCTCCACCTTGACTGTTATAAAATTCTGCTGTTTCAGTATCGGGATAGAGGTCAGTCAAGACTAAACTGATATTTGGCATGCAATGCTTTTCACGCAGGATATCCAGAACGTCAGGCATGGGGCCACCGCTTCCGGAACATAAATCCAAAATAGTTGATGATTCAGATTTTTTTAAAACCTTAGCAAGCAAACCAGCAACCTTGTTACTGGTTCCCAATAGTTTGTGCATAACTATAATTAATCGCGTCATGCATCTTCGCAGCCATTCGGGAAACCAGGCAAAATCTTCAAATTCAAATAGATGGATTCGTTTCATCTAAAAATATTTAAGCAAATTAGTCGTGATTATTACAAGGACGATACATGAGGTATAAATTTTAGAAATTAAACCCGAAGTAAATGTTCGGCTCAAAAAGAAAGACGTTTCCATATTTGTCATCAAACTCCTTAAATCCTTCAGGAGAATTGTTATCAAACATCCACTGGTTGATATGAACCTGAGGTTCTATGAAAAATCGTTTTTTCTTCCCAAATGCTGCGTGATAACCCAAATGAAGCGAGTTATAAAGCTTAAATCCATTTTTGATTTTTTCACCGTCTAAATCAGTGTAGGTTTGAATTTGCGGAAGGACTTCAACAGAAGCAAATAACCCTTTCCAAAGCATGCGTTGGTATGAGACGCCAATTCCTGTTTCCCTTAAATATCCATCGTAATAGTCACTCCCAGACTCTATTTTATCGACAACACCATCCCACCAGGTGATTCCCATGGGTTGAAACAATCGCCAGGTGGCAAACTTCACACCTACAATGTTTTTGTTGTCCAGTTTACGTTTTACATGCAATTCTACCATTTGAATACTTGTACGCTTGCCATAACCATAGATAATCTCATCTGGAACGATATAAGGTATACTTACCCTCCATTTATGGGTGACTTCAGTTTCTTTACCCTCAGGCGAGTTTTCTTGAGCATAAGCGCTAAATGAGGCCAGTGTAAAAACAATAAAGATTAGGTATTTCATGGTTCTGAATTTTTATGATTAAATGATCGGTTTGATGTTTGTTGATAGATTCAGTCTTAAAAAATCCACTTTATCGAATCTACAATCCAAAGGTAGATAGGAAATGCAGCTGAATCGTCCTGAAATGTAATTGCGGACTTATTGGTGAGATTTGGGACTTTTAGGGTCTGGTGCTTGAGGCTACCTACAATTTATTCGTTTTTACCCATTCCCTTGATGTCAGTCCTTCCTTTTTTGAAAAAAGTGTAGAATGCATTTTTAAGAATCAAAACCACTTTCTAAGCCAGCCCTAAAAAAGTGTAAGGAGATTGTATTTGGTACTTAAAGTGTAGTGACATTTATTTTCTTATCTGGTGAATATGACTGTTGATCGGGTAAAAAACTCGAAATGTTGGCAGATAAGTTGAACTTAAAAGGTAAATAATAGCGATCAGGGATTGAGCATTATCCTGGAAATTTGAGAAAGATGGTTCAGTTTAAAAATGGAACCTGAGATTTGAAGATATTTGTAATGTTGCTCAAACTTTGAGTCATTATTGGTTTTTATAGTTTGATACTGTTATTTAAGTAAAAACTGATCTATTATTTATGAAACCAATCAATCTGACCTCTTTTTCTATTGTTCTGTATCTATTATTTATCTTCCTGACACTATCAGATAAATCATATGCTGCGCCACAATCAACTACAACAGTTATAAAAGGTGCTACACTTTTTGACGGTACTGGCTCACAACCTATCGAAAATAGCATAATCATCATCAATGAGCAGCGAATTGATTGCGTTGGAACTGAATCCGATTGCGAAGTTCCAACAGATGCAGAAGTAATCGATCTCAATGGAAAATTTATCACTCCCGGGTTGATTGATTCCCACGTTCATTTCTTTCAAACCGGTTTCTTCGACAGTCGCCCGGACGCTTTAGACCTCACTGATACTTTTCCATATCCCGATGTTGCAGCCTATCAAAAACAGAATCCTAAACGGTATTACAACGCCTATTTGTGTTCGGGTATAACCGGGGTTTATGATGTGGGAGGTTTTAGCTGGTCCATCGACTTTCAAGAAGAGGCAGAGCAGAACCCAAAAGCACCTCACGTTGCTGCTGCCGGGCCCCTGATTACACCTGCATTGAATGCGCCATTTGACCTGCCATCCGATAAAGTACTTGTACATTTGAACAGTGCAGAAACCGGGATAAAGACAGTTCAATATTTATCTGAATTGGGATCAACCGGAATCAAATTTTGGCAGCTGGCGGCTGATGATGACAATTATATGGAAAGGGTAGAGGCGGCGGCACAAGAGATCAGACAACAAGGGAATATGATGGTAGCCCATGCTACTTCACTCAATCAGGCAAAAGCGGCACTCAGGCAGGGCACCAAATTGCTGGTTCACAGCGTGAGTGACAGAGAAGTAGATGATGAATTCATTGAACTGGCGAAGGAGAATGAGACATTTTACAATCCAACACTTATCGTTAGCAGTGGATATAGAATAGCTTACCAGGCAGCTGCCGGTATTACGCCAATGGAGATTTACGACCCGAAAGGCTGTGTTGATGAAAAAACCAGGATCTTGATTGAAACGGCTTCACAATTTAGTGACCATCCGAGATTTAACGAGGCATTTCTTGAAAATCTCAGAAACTTTGATCCGGACCAACACAGGGTGAATCCAATAGATGCAAAAAACTTGATGAAGGTTTATGATGCAGGCATCCCCATTGTAGTTGGAACCGACGCCGGGAATCCGGGTACACTGCATGGAATTTCCATTTTTGACGAGATGGAAGCGATGCAGCAAGCAGGAATTGATCCCGCAGACCTGATCGTGATGGCTACTCAAAACGGTGCCAAAGCGATGCAGAGATTTGATGATTTTGGAACACTTGAACAGGGCAAGTTTGCTAATATTGTGATTATGGATGAGGATCCATCAGCAGATATATCTAATATGAGATCAAGAACTCATATTGTAATTAAAGGAAAACTGATAGAGATTGGCGATCTATAAAAATCAATCCATCAGACTCTGGCAAGTCCGGGTAGAGTTAATGTAGATACATCGAACATACAGATAGATTAGCAGCAGAAGAAGCCGTTAAAGAGAGCTGACATGTTTTGAATCAGCTAATAACAAACAGTATGTAAGGCCTGAAAAAATGTATTATATGTGAGTTCGGGATAACAAAGAACAAAATGATAAAATACTTCACATGTAATTCCGGCCAAAAAACGACCGTAACTGCGCCTTTCTGCTGACAGTGCAGGCTCAAACTGACGTTATATAAAATTCTTATACCGAATTAGCTTTATTTGCTATGTCAATGCATCTCAACATCGCAGCTTTTAATGGCCGGCCGGTAAAAATTAAATTGCACATTCGAGTGATCACTTAATAGAGACATGGGTACGGAACTATCTGCAATTTTCTTACTGATCATGAGTGTAGTTAGACGCATTCCAAACGGATTGTCGTGCATTCCTCCGTGCCAGATTGATACTTTTTCCGCTTTCCATGTTTCAACCGGGCCTACCGTAACAGCCGACGTAGGTACACCGGTTACCACACCGCCACCGGAGGTTCTTGCGTTTTGAGTGATTGTGGAGGGATGAAGTTCCACAACACGTGTACCTAACTTCCGGTATTCTTCTGGTTTGGGAGGCGCATCCTTGTATTTGCCTTCCCTTTTTACCGGGTCGTTAAACGCCCAGTGCTTAATCTCTCCTTGACCGCCCTGCATAACCACACACCTGACCCCGTCCCAGCTTTCTGTAAATTCACGAGTGTCGGCTTTCGGAAAATGCAGATTGCTTTCAGGCATCTTCAGTGAAGGATCAATCCGGTTAAAACAGAGCTTCATATCGGCTTTTTTGAATGATAATGGGTGAGTTTCATCCACATCTTTGCCGTCTACCACCCACTCGTCCATTCCCCAAAAGTGTGCGTTTTCCAGGTTGATCTGAAGTTCATTGACCAGCCTGGCAACAAGTGGCAATTGTTCTGTAGGTCCGATTGGCCCGCAAATGCCGGCTGGTTCATTGCCGGAAGACTGTTTCCAGGCATTGATATACTCAAGGGCTTCCGCCAGGTAAAACTCCTCAAGCGTTTCATAAAAAACAACTTTGAAACCATCGCGGCTGAGCTGGAGAAGATCTTTTTCAGTCAGACGTGCTGCATCGTTGAGCAGTTGATCATCTAATGTTGTAAAATCCCACCAACCGGGTGCCATTATACTCTGTTTGCGTGCCATCTTTTCTAGTGATCTTATGATTTTTGTTTGATTGGTTTTACGCCATTTTCCAACACTTCTTGAAGAAGATTGTCTTGTGGAAAGCTGTGGCCAAGATGCTGCCTGAAGCCTTCACCGTATTTCACACCACCCAGATTTCCCCGCTCTGCCGACATCTGCTTCATGGTGTCCATATACTCATCCATCCCGTGGTGTTCCTGCAGCCAACTGCGCTGGCTTTCGTGACAGCCCAACATCTTTTCTTTAGTATCAATAACCGGTGTGATATCCACGACAAAACCCGGTTCTATGAAGTTTCCAAATTTATCTTTGCCCTCCATCGGGTCCATATAATACAGATGTGGAACATGGAAATAAGGCGAAACGGGATCTGTCTTAATATTTACAATGCCGGCAGCAAAACAGGCAGATTGCACAAGTTTACTTGTTGTTTCGTGATCCACCATATAGCATGACGGACTCATAGTCAGAACAATTGCAGGTTTTACCCGGCGGATCTGTTCGATAACTTTTAACAAAGTTGACCGGTCATACATAATGAACAGATCTTTACTTCCTAAACATTTGTAACCTGCATTAATAACATCGGCGGCTTTTTGTGCTTCGGTTTTTCGGATGCGACTGATCTCTTCGGGCGGTAGGTTTCGAGAGCCACAATCACCTGCGGTCATCGTGGCCATGTGAATCTGCCATCCTTTTTGATGAAGCAGTGATAATGTACCCGCACATAAAAATTCTGCATCATCGGGATGCGCTACAACGGCCAGCACAGAATTATTGCTATTCTTATGATTTTTAGACATTTACCTGCTTTTGAGATTTACCCGGTATTTCTATGAATCCAAATCAGACAGTTTTACAGGACGTCCGGTTTTGGCCGACAAGTCCGCTGCATATGCAACTTTATGAGAATAAAAAGCTGTTTTGAAATCAGTCAGTTTCATGGGTTCATTCCTATTTATGCTTTCAATAAATTCCTGGAATTGCGGTTGGTACGGATGGTCATCCACATCACCGGAATCGATCAGTGGTGCGGCTATCCGACTCCAGCGATCTTTAGTCGTTCCCTTGAGTTTTGAACTGTAAAACTGATCGTCGAGCACGCTACCTTCACTTCCTGTTAGATGTATATGAAAGTAATACGGTTGAAGTGCATCAATGACAGATGCGACTTTGCCAAGTCGGCCGTTTTTAAACTTCAGCAGAGTTACCGAGGTCGTGTCATACTCGTATGGCGTAAAATGCGGGCTTTTGGATTGATTACTATAACTTGTTACTTCTTCCACTTCAGCGTCCATATACCAAAGTAAAAGATCTAGTGCGTGGCATCCGGCTGTAAGAAGGCTGCTACCGCCTTCCTCTTTTTTGATATTCCATTTGTACTGGTTATACCAAGGCCCAATGCCATGATAATAATCCACCTCGCCATAATGAATGTCACCCAAAAGGCCTTCATCAATCATCGAACGAATCGCCAATCCCTGGCCGCTAAACCTGACTTCAAAGCATACGCAAGCTTGTACACCGGCTTCCTGAATGGCATCACCGACAGACTTGGCATCTTTGTAGTTTAAAGCGATCGGTTTTTCGATTATCAGGTGCTTTCCTGCCTTCGCAGCAGCAATTGCCTGTTCGGCGTGAAGCGGATGTTCCGTGCAGATGTCAATAATATCAAGCGAAGGATCTGCAAGCATATCATCAAAATCATCGTATGCCTTTAAAGGGATTCCATACTGCTTTTGCAATTGATTTTCATCCAGGTTTCTTCGCGAATATACGGCCGTTACATTTGCTCCCGTAACATTCTTGAACGTTTCGATGTGAGCGCCGGCCACCCACCCGAGGCCAACGATACCGACATTTAAATTACTCATAGGGATCGATTTTGATTCTGCTTTGCAAGTTTGGTTCAATATTTCAATGTATTTTTATAAAACCTCTGATACAAATTATTAACAGGTATAACCAAAAGCTTTTGCAAAGTTTTTGCTGGATACGGTCCCATTTATTAGATAAAAAAAGTCTACTCATATTTAATGCTTTATGGAGGGGCTCATTTCTATCTCTTCTAAACTTTCTAAAGCATTTTTGTAATTATAGGTCCAATACTAGATTATGAATAGATTCTGAGATTAAAGGAAAATTGATGCAGATTGACAGGTGATGGAATGATTTTTAATCTGCATTTTTATCAACTAACGCTTTGTGCGATTGAGTTAAAATTGGACGAATTATTCTCTACAAGAGGCTGAGATAAAAGGGATTAACAAATGTAGCAATCAGTTTTTTTGGCACCTAGGCACAAAGTCATGAAGATAAACGAAGCTTAGTAATATCAAACTTTTGGTCTTCGTATACCTTCGGGCCATCGGTTCTTCATGGTTGATCCCACGAAACTGATTACTTTAGAATCTTTATTTTTTCAAGCCTCTCGAGGGGGGACACTCCTTGGGTAGATCTTAACCGCAAAACAGATTCAACTCATAAAAAGAACAACTTGATTCAATTCTTAAGAAAATTATTACCTGTATCATCAAAAAAGATCTTTAGGAAAAAGCTGAATCTTCGTCGAATTTCGATTTCGCAGGCGGGTCAGGATTTTTGGGTATACGGGGAAGCTTTCAATGAGAAAGAAAACGGATATTTCGTAGATATCGGTGCATTTGACGGTCTTCATATCAGTAATTCCTACTTGCTGGAAATTGACTATAACTGGAGTGGAATTTGTATTGAGGCTAACCCGAAACAGTTTCACGATTTAAAGAAAAACAGGAATGTAACTTGTCTGAACGTATGTCTTGATCAACAAGAAGGAGAGGTTGAGTTTATTCAGAGACACGTTATGAGCGGGATCATTGATGACGACCTGGATAACACCGCTTCTGATGACTTTAAGGGAGAAGTGATATCAATACACACAACTACACTCCGGAAAGTTTTAAAAGAGAATAATGCACCAAAAGTGATTGACTATTTATCGATCGATGTGGAAGGTGCAGAAGAGAGAATATTGAGCGAATTTGATTTCAATGAATACAAATTTCGATCTATTACCATAGAGAGACCTTCTGATAAACTACGATCTATTTTTGAAGACAACGATTACTGTTTGATTAAAGAGATTCCGGGTTTAGATTGTTTTTACATCCATCGAGATTTTTTAGACCAGTACCATAGCAATCTCTTTCAGTTTTACCATAAGAAGTATTTGAGATTACCGCGTTCAAGATAATTATTTTACCAACTTTCGGGCTTCTTTGATGTGCAGCACAGTTCCCGGAAGAATTAAACTCACGTAAATTCACTACAAATATAGGAGACAGAACCATGCAATTAGGAGCTTTTTCAATCAGCTTGGCAGTTAAAGATATCCATGTTTCAAAAGAGTTTTATGAAAAATTGGGATTCGAAGAGTTTGGTGGAGACATCGAGCAGAACTGGGTTATCATGAAAAACGGAGATCACATCATCGGGCTGTTCCAGGGGATGTTTGACAAGAATATCCTCACCTTTAATCCCGGATGGAATCAGGATGCAGAAAAACTGGATTCATTCACAGACGTTCGCGAATTACAAAAAGAACTAAAAGAGAAAGGTATCGAATTTGATATTGAGGCGGATGAAGATACCGAAGGTCCGGCCAGTTTTGTGATTGCAGACCCGGACGGGAACCCGATTTTGGTGGATCAGCACATGTAGTTGAAACGGATTTAAACCTATTTTTAATGATTCACATCGCTCTGCATTTTGCAGTTCCTCTTGTAGTTGCATTTATCTTTTACAATCAAAAGTGGAGGAGTGCTGCTTTGATAATGATTTTAACGATGATCGTAGATGTTGATCACCTCATAGCTGATCCGATCTATGATCCTAACCGATGCTCAATCGGATTCCATCCGCTGCATACATCTATTCCCATTCTTTTTTACTTCTTGATGTTTTTGATTCCACTTCTTTATAAAAATTTTTCAACAAAGACCGGCGCTTCATCTTCAGTGAGAATTATACACTTGCTGGGACTGGGTCTTTTGATTCATATGTTTTTGGACTGGACGGATTGTTTGGTTTGATTTATGATCTTAAAGTTAGAGTAGATACAAACAATTAATTTTTTCGATGAGCTTAGTGCAGAATTCAGTGAAAGAGATGCGGTGGAATTATCTGAATGATCTTGGGATTTCAGATCAATCACTGGTAACAGGGATTCCCGCCTGGCACTTTTGTGATAACCAAAAGGATGCAGATGAATGTGCAGAACTTGTGTTAAGAGGTAAAAAAAGAGCAACTTCTCCCTCCGTTTGGAAATTGGAGATTCAAGGTTTGGATATCCCCAATAAAGGAGATTTGAATATCGTAACGGATTGGAAAGGGTCGGCTCAATGCATTATACAGACCAAAGATGTTGAGCTATTGAAGTTTCGGGAAATTACGTCCGAGCATGCGGCATTAGAAGGTGAAGGAGATGGCTCACTTGAGTATTGGGGCAGGACTCATTGGGAGTATTATAAACGGGTTTTTGACGGTGCTTATTACGAAGTAGATGAGGATATGCCAATTGTTTTTGAACAATTTGAGGTGGTGTATCCTAAGAATAAAAGCGACTAATCTTCAAGAGTAGCTGCCTCATTCACCTCAATCCAATATCCATCCGGGTCCTGGAAATAGACCTGGCGAATGCCATCGGCCCGAGTTGTAATGCTGTCCTGGATGCCTTTTGAGTTGTGCCGATTAATATTATACCTGTTGAGATGCGATAAAAATCCGTCAAAATCTTTTAGGCGGAGGGCTATATGCACACCTACATTTGTTTTTATAATATCTGAATTTCCTTTTGCAATATGGAGTTCACGACCTTCACCCATGGAAAACCATCGGATGTGTGCTTTTTGAGTTCGGTTCTCGATCTCGGAAAATCCGAGCACATTTTGGTAGAACTCTGCACTTCTGTCGAGGTCTTTTACTCTGATCGTGTAATGGTCGAAGATTAAATCAAACATAAAATGTAACGTTTGGCTTTTTTACTCGTCTTCCCAATGTAATGAAATCAGACCTTTTTTAAATACTTCGTCGTCTAAAAGGTAGAAATGGGAAGGAGATTAAAAAAAACCGCTTTTTTGAAAATAATTTTGAAACCTTTTTCGGAGACAGGGCGTACCCCGAAACAAATCAAAAATGATTTTGCTCAACTATAAAAACTCAACTCAACAAAACCCCAAATAAAACGGAGACCTAACTATGAAGACACATAAGGTTATATCGATACTTACAATCTTAGTTGTTTTTGCTACTTCTAGTGTATTTGCTCAATCGAATCACGAAAAAAAGATGTTCGAAGCTTTAAAAATGAATGACATCAGTTCAATTCACAAATTTATTGAGGATGGTGCGGATATCAACGCTCAAAACAATAAAGGAAATACTGCTCTGCACTATGCCATTAGTGAAGGGAATGAAGAGATGGTCAAAAGCCTGATCAAACTGGGCGCAAATGTTAACGAAATGAATGCTCACTACAACACTCCGTTAACAATTGCGATCATCAATGAAAGAAACCAGGTAGTAGACATTCTTCTGCAAGCAGGTGCCAATCCCAATTATGGCAACAATGATAAGATGACGCCCACACATATTGCTGCATTGACAGGTAATTACGATTCCATGACATCACTTATAGCCAATCAAGCAGACATCAATATAATGAGTGAAACAGGGGTAACTCCACTTATGCTGGCCGCTGCCAAAGGCCATTACGACGTGGTAAACCTGTTATTGCGAAATGATGCAAAAGACCTTGTAAACAGAAATGGAGAAAGTGCATTGAAATGGGCAAAACAAAATGGACATACATCTGTGGCTGAAATTTTAGCTACAAATCCTACTATTACAGCTTCAAATCTGGCAGACAGCAAGGTACAGTGACCTCATACCCATCCTTCCGAACATAGCGGAAGGTCTGTTCTTTTTGCTCAACTACTGTCAGATAAAAAAGGCTTCCCTTGTTGCGGGGGAAGCCTTTTTGGTTTTAAGTATCTATCTATAAAGGTTTCTCATTCGATATCATAACTGGCGCAAGTTAGCAATTTGTGCCAAAATCTATTTTAACGTCAGTTTGAGCCTACCTTGTTGAAAGGCAGGTGCAGTTCTGGCCTTTTTTTGGTTGGAACGGAGTCGAAAACGCATTTTGCCTTCCCTGAATGTCGCGACAGACTGAGCGGGATTAAATTTTACTCCACATTGCCCATCAATTTTTGAACGGGTGGGGCAGCTAACAGGGCTACAATTCCACCACCGCCAATAATGAGTGCTACATTCCAGAATAGGCTGTCTGGAGCGAGTGTTTCAAGCTGTCCCGCAATCAATCCGGCAAAAAGATTGCCAAGAGCGGCCGCTACAAACCAAATTCCCATCATTTGGCTGACTCGTGATTTTGGCGCCAGTTTTGTCATAGAAGATAGACCCACAGGAGAGAGGCAAAGTTCACCGGCTGTATGAAGGAAATAGGTAACCACCAACCAGGCGGGGGAAACAGGATTGGCCTCAGTGGCATTTGCTGCACCCCAGGACAGGACAAAAAATCCGGCTGCGAGACCAAAAAGCCCCATTCCAAACTTTACAGGAATCGATGGATTTGCATTTCTTGCGGAAAGCCAGGTCCACATAAATCCAAAAATAGGGGCAAAAATTACGATGAAGAGTGGATTAATAAGTTGCAATGTACTAGCAGGAATTTGCCAACCGATACCCATATTGTAAAACATCCAAAATAGAAGTGCAATTACAGCTACGGATGAAACTCCGACAACTACCTTCGCCAACTTCCAGATTTTATCATTTTGAATCACCCTGTAAGCAGCATAAAAAGATGGGATGGCAATGATCAGTGTAATAAATAGTGCTCCCCAGCTGGACAGAAACTCACTCGGGCCAAATGAACGGTCAGTAAGATCCGCCGCAAACAGGTTTAAGGAAGAACCGGCTTGTTCAAATCCACTCCAGAACAAAGCTGCCAGGATAAAGAGCCAGAAAATAACACCAAGTTTCTTCTTCTCATCAGTGGTATGTCCACCAAAAAATATGATATAAGCAAAAAATCCGATTGTAATAGCAACGGCTGCATAGCCAAGATACTCTGCAAGTGTAGCCAGGGTAATACTGATTACACCTGAAGTCATTAGAAAACCAAGTACAACGAGAATAGCTGCAAAAATTGAAATTCCAACATAAAAACGCTGACTTCGTTTTTTAATAATCTCTTGAGATTCACCCGTTTTAAGGTCGCCGGCTGTACCCAAATATTTACCGCCGATTTTGTACGAAATCAAACCTAAAACCATCCCAATACCGGCAAGAGAAAAACCGTAATGCCAGTTGTATCCTTCACCGAGAAGGCCGCAAAGCAGGGGACCTAAAATGGCACCGAAGTTAATTCCCATATAAAAGATAGAAAAACCTGCATCTCGTCGTGCACCGCCTTCGGGGTACAGGTCACCAACCATAGAGCTGACGTTTGGTTTCAATAGTCCGGTTCCAATCACAATCAGGGCTAATCCCAGGTAGAAGAACTCAATGGTGGGTATCGCCATACTAAAATGACCGCCTGCAATAATACAACCGCCAATAAATACGGCTTTACGCTGTCCCCACATTTTATCAGCAACCCAGCCTCCGGGTAGTGAAAGTACGTATACAAAAAATGTATACAGCCCGTAAATTGCTGTAGCCTTTCCAACGCTAAACCCAAGCCCGGGATTTGCGGTCATCGTTTCTGCGGTCATATAAAGAACCAGCAGGGCCCGCATTCCGTAGTAACTAAAGCGTTCCCAGAGTTCCGTAAAGAATAGAGTTGATAATCCCCGCGGATGACCAAAAAAATCATTTTGAGAAGTTTGCGTAGCGTCGGCCATGTATTAAGATGTTTTGATTAGCGTTTCCAATAAGTGCTCAAAAAGGAGCATGATACCTAAACAGCTACTTCGTTGCAAGAAGCGATTGACGAGCGTGCAGAGTTAAACTGATAGGTAATTCCAATTTCTAAAGTGTAGTACAGTTAACTATTTGAATCATTTAAGTTAATCGTGAAAATGTATGCCCATTGAAAAAGAAAAATCACACCTCGGCATTTTGATCAGTCAAAAAAACAGCCTGGTTCTTTTATTGCTCTTCATTTTTTCCTGTTCAGATTTTGGCAGACACCATACAACTGATCGTATAACACTCGAAAGGCCCTGGGAGCTGGTGACATTTATCGACAGTAATGGTAATGAATTAGATTTATATGATTATGAGGTTCACACACTGCGCTTTTTAAACGAGTCGGAATTTGCAGGGGAAGCAGCATGCAATCATTACGGTGGAAAATATGCGGCTAAGAATGATGGTAAAATCACAGTAGGTGAGTTTTATATAACCGAAGCACTTTGCCGCCAACCCTCTTGGGGAGAGGAGTTCGCGGGTGCAATTACAAAAGTAAAAAAGTACGAACTGGAAGATGGTCGCCTGATTTTATTATATGACAAACTGGGTATTCTCATTTTTAATGAACGGCTTGAATAAATTCAATCAGAATAGTTTTCAGACTAATTGACCCGGGTAAAGTGGTAAATTGATCCGGTTGTTTTATATTCGTTAAATAAGTACATATAAAGGTGTAACAACTTGTCTCTCTATCCATCTCAAAATTTATACTTAAAAAGCAGATGATAATTTAACTTCAATTACATGAAAAAACCTTCCTCAATATTATTCCTCATCATTTCCTTCCTACTATATTATCAACCACTTTCTGCACAGCAAAATCTTCTTGGTGAAATTAATTTTCCCAATTCAGGATCCACCGCTGCTCAGTCAGATTTTATTGAAGGTGTTCTCTTCCTTCACAATTTTGAATATGAAGATGCAGCCCGCGCTTTTCGTCGCGCCCAGGAAACGGATCCTGATTTTGCACTGGCTTACTGGGGTGAAGCGATGACACATAATCATCCAATTTGGATGCAGCAGGATCGTAATGAAGCACGGAGAGTACTGGAAAAACTGGGGGACTCAGTGGAGGAACGACAGGCAAATGCGCCTACGCAACGGGAAAAAGATTATCTGATGACTGTGGAGTTGTTGTACGGGAATACATCTGAATCTGAAGATAAAAGTAAAAATGAGCGCGATTTCTTGTACCGGGATGCTATGGAAGATTTACATAATACCTACCCGGATGACCATGAAGCTGCTGCGTTTTACGGATTATCTATACTTGGCACTGCTCATGAGGGGCGAGATTATTCGATCTACATGTATGCAGCCGGAGAACTTTTGCCTATTTGGACTGAAAACCAAAAACATCCCGGAGCAGCACACTATCTTATCCATTCCTTTGACGATCCTGTTCATGCTCCGTTGGGCTTGCCGATGGCAAGAGTATATTCAGAAATCGCACCCGCTGCGGCTCACGCTCAACATATGACCTCTCATATTTTCCTGGCTTTGGGAATGTGGGAGGACGTAGTGGATGCAAATATTATTGCCCGACGAGTTCAAACAGATCGACAAAAAGAACTGAATGAAAAAACAACGGTGTGCGGCCACTATCCTTGGTGGTTACAGTATGGTTACCTTCAAAAGGGTGAAGCTGGCGAAGCTATGGATATTCTCCGTACCTGTAAAGAGCGGGTTGAAGGAGAGGGGTCCGGAGATAATTTGTTTGGAGAGCTTTGGCATTATGGGGTGATGATGTCACATCAAATAATTGATACTGAGAATTGGGAATCAATCAATGAATGGAAGGAGGATTTTTCAACAGAAACCACTGCCGGCAGGAATTATTACTTTACATCAGCCCTGGCTGCCCTAAAAAACAATAACATCAGCGAAGCAACTCAATTCCTTGAAGACCTGAAGAGTTTGAATGTCAGTAGTATGTACAATGAGGATGAGGAGTTGGATATTCAAATCATGCAAATTGAAAGTTTATTATTGATTGAGAATGGTGAACACGAGGAAGGATTAGAACTTTTAGAGAAGGCTGTAATAGCTGAATCTGAACTCCCGGTCAGTTTTGGCCCGCCAACGATTGTAAAAC
The DNA here is from genome assembly GCF_022012475.1 of Rhodohalobacter sulfatireducens. Taxonomy (GTDB): domain Bacteria; phylum Bacteroidota; class Rhodothermia; order Balneolales; family Balneolaceae; genus Rhodohalobacter; species Rhodohalobacter sulfatireducens. The sequence continues at coordinate 6,068 of NZ_JAKLWS010000024.1, read as the reverse complement.
CTTCTTATGAACTATTAGGTGATGTTCTAACGGAACTTGGAAGAAACAACGAGGCAATCGATGCTTACGAAAAACAGTTGGAACGCACTCCAGAGCGGAGAAGGTCTTTGATTGGGAAAGAGCAGGCAAGAACTTTAACGCTAAATTAACGTGAGAGATACACAAATAAGTCTAAAAAATCCCCTTTCGAAGGGGGAAGTGGCTCATTAGAGTCCAGGGGGATGACACTCTGAGCTAAGATTTAACTCAAATATTCATTGTTAAGCTTTGAATTAACGACTTTTCATCCCCCATTGCCCCCTTCAAAGGGGGACAATCCTTAACAAACTCTTATCTTATTTTATTATCTCATAACATTTCATCAAGTAACTCAACACAATTCTCAAGCGCACGATAGGTATGATAAGTCGCTTTCCATTCGTGACTTTTTGGTGTTCTTTTTTGCTTTTGGGACTTGTCTAACTCTTGCTCAAACCAGCCGCCATATTTATAATCGATGAAGTATTTTTTTATATACAGCAGCTGTTGATGGAATATTTCAAAATAGTTTTGTTCATCCTTCGGAAAAAGTGAAGAAAAAAGCAGAAAAGTGTACAAAGCTTCAGCCTGGATCCACCAAATTTTTGATCTATCCATCGGGGTTGGTTTCCTTCTTCTATCAAAATAGTATCCATTTTTAAACAATCCGCCTTTTCTCCGGTCAAGGCCATATGTAACTGAATGATCAGTAAGCAGCTTAGCTTTCACCAAAGTTTTATTCGAATTCCGATTTTTTAGCAATTTGGCAGTTTCCGACATCAAAAATGCTGCTTCTGCATCGTGCCCGAATGATACATGTTCGAGATACAGAAAATTTCTTACATGTGATTTAGTACGTTTTTTTATCCTAACGGGTGTCCAGTCCTTGTCAAAATAGTTATGGAGATATCCTTTTGGTTGAATCATTTTAGACTGGATCAGATCTAGTAATTCAGAAATTCGTACACGAAGCAGTGGATCCGGCCAGATCTTGTATAGCTCTGTATATGCTTCAACTAAGTGTAGTATTGAATTCACACCTTTTAAACAGTTCCCATCCAATACAGATCCAACACCGGGCCGCTCGATGATTTTTCTATTTTGATCTATGTAAGAAAAATAGCCTTTGAACTCTTTATCATACATATAATTCTCAAGCCAGTGAAAAGTATCAATTGCCAGCTTCAGGGCTTCAGGTTTTTGGGAAACCCGGTGATAAGCAACAATACCATATATCGCAAAAGACTGGCCAAAAGCCGACATGGGAATATCCGTTCTGACCAGGACTCCATTTCGATCTGACTCAGTGTAAAAGCCACCGCTTTTGTTATTCCAAAATTTCTGTGAAATAAAACTGAAACCATGATCTGCATATTCTCTATAGGAATTATTTGAAGGATATCTACTGCAGGCCCTTGAAATTGCCCACAAATGTCGAGCCTGGTGAATGATTGTTTTTTTCTGATCACCATCAGGTTCAAATTTGTAATCCAAGTCTGTATAAAAGCCACCGTACGAAGTATCAATTGATGCCGGGTACCAGGCATCGACCTCTTTTACCAGTAATTGCTCTATCTCATCTTTCAGTCGGGAAAGAGTTTCAGCATCTGCAGATACCTCTCTTTTTTTACTGAAAATGTTCCGAAATAAACTATTCATCTATTTCATCCGATTGTTGATATCCGGGTCCCCGAACAACTCTTCCTGGCAATGCTCCTGTGTGTTCACCATTTCTTAAAACATGACTACCGTTTACAAATACGTGTTCAACTCCGGTGGCCAGTTGATGAGGCTCCTCGAAGGTTGCGTGATCCTGAATTGACTCGGGATCGAAAATTACAAGATCGGCAAAATAGCCGGGTTGAAGAGATCCGCGTTTTTTTATTTTCAAGATTGATGCCGGGAGTGATGTCATTTTACGAATTGCTTCTTCGAGAGGAATGACCTGTTCTTCCCTGACATATTTAGCCAATAACCGGGCGAATGATCCATATGCCCTGGGATGTGTGCTGTAGTTCAAAAAAACACCTTCAGGAGCATAAGAGCCGGCATCGGAGCAGAAACTCATCCACGGCTGCCGGATTTTTTTATGCATGTTTTCTTCCGACATAGAAAAATAAACAACCTGGATTCGGCTGTCATCTTCCACAATCAGGTCGATCATCGTTTCTTCAGGGGATTTATTGAGTTGTTCCGAAACGTCTGACAAATACATTCCCTGGTAATTTCTGAGATCCTGATTTCTGAAACCTACGAGCAGAATTTTATCAGGAGTATGAGTGAACTCTATATCGTTCAAAATTTGCTCACGGAGGTCTGGATTTGCAAGTCTTTCAATAGTTGCATCCACACCGCCTTCGCGAACCCAATCCGGGAGTTGTACATGGAGGCCCGTTGAACTGGCAGGATAGTTATACATATCAGCCGTCACTTGTAATCCTTCATCGCGTGCATCTTGGATCATCTGAATGGCATCGTCCATTTTATGCCAGTTACTTTCGCCGGATGCTTTTAAATGATACACTTGGCTGCGAATATCTGCTTCGCGTGCTACTTCAATCAACTCCTCAAGCGATGGTAATAGATTCTCTCCCTCATCCCGAATGTGTGAGATATAGATGCCGTCATATTCAGCGGCCACTTTTGCCAACTCAATGAGTTCCCCGGTATCTGCTGAACCACTTGGTGCATAGAGAAGGGAAGAGGAGAGGCCAACTGCGCCCTCTTCCATTGCTGTTCTTAATAAGTCTTTCATTTGATCAATCTCTTGAGGTGTGGCTTCTCTATTCTCATAGCCAATAACATGTTGTCTTAATGTCCCATTTCCAACGAACGAAGCGACATTTGTAGAAACTCCATTCTCAGTGAGATGATCAAGATATTCCCCGAGTGTTGTCCAGGGAACATCGAATTTGATATCTCCCTGCTCCTCCAGCATCTCCTGCTTCATTTCCTCGTTTAAAGGCCCCATAGAAGAACCTTCACCCATCACTTCCAGTGTAACTCCCTGTGAAATATCACTCAAGGAACGACCGTCGTGTAATAGTGAAACATTCGCCCAACTCAGCATATTGATAAACCCGGGAGATATTGCCATTCCCTCGGCATTAATCAGAGTGTCTGCAGTATCATTTGATAGATCTCCGACAGCAGCTATCGTATCTGCATTGATGGCAAGATCCCCCCAATAGGACGGCTCGCCTGAGCCGTCTAAAATTTGCCCGTTTTGAATGATGATTTCATAATGCTCCGGTTGATTACAAGAGACAACAATCAACAAAAAAATTGCAAGTAGAATGAAAGGCCTGTTCATGTATTTATAGAATAAAATGAAGGTTAAACCAGAATACCTAGAATATGGTGTTTAAAGAAATTGAACTCAAACAGAAATGAAAATCAAATAGCCAGGTAAATTGGTTTAGCAATCATTATTTCAAAAATTAGAAAACCTTAATAAAAACAATCAATTAGGATATTCAGTGGATTTAGCGTTTATTAATGATTGTAAAAAAAAGGGGGATCAGAGTTTACAAAAGCAAACCTTGATTTCTGAAAAACAATCACTGCCCGGCACTTCTTAAGGGCTTTTAAAAAAAGAGTACAATTATGAAAAATATCATATTAACGATTTCTATATGCTTTTTATCTGCAAATATTGCATATGGACAATGGTTACCGGGAAAATCATGCAACTCAACGGCATCGGATATCACCGATCAGGCGATAGCTCACATGGTAAATCTTGAAACACCATTTGCAGTAGGTATGGCAAATGCCGCCCTTATGGTTGATCCGGATTGTGGTTCAGCCAAACTGCTGAAAATTAATGCAGCTATGGCTGGCAACTTTGGAGATCGGGCTGAACAGCTTGAAAATTTAGATACATCAAATCTTTCGGAGACTGAAATGGTATGGTATACTATTATGGTCAATGCACAAGATGATTGGCAAGGAGTTAGAATGAGTGCAGCGAGTGACCATCCGGAAATCCCTCTATTTCAATTCTGGGGAGCTATGGCAAGTGAAGATCAGATGGCCGCTCTTGAGGAGTATGCAGAAGAGTTTTCAGATTACGCATCATCTGCGTACAATATGATTTCTTATAGTTATAGCTTTAATGATGACATAGAATTTGACCTGGACATGGCCATAGAAACGATTGAGAAAACCATAGCAATGCATGACGGACCCAATGCCTACGACTCCAGGGCTGAACACTATGCTGAAGCCGGTGATTTTGAAAAAGCCCTCGAGAGCCAGTTACAGGCGATGAATTATGCAGCCGGACCCTCAGCATATCAAAGAAATGCTGGAATTTATTGGCGATCAAGTAATCAAGAAGCGTGGAGTGATTCAATCAAAGCTTACACTGAAGAACGTATTGGTTATACAATGACGAATGATACGGAGGGCAGTTTGAAATTCATGCCGGAAACGATGAGCATGATTGGTTGTACTTCAAACATGAACCCATGCATGGCTATTGACGAGCCCATGGAAAACACAAGCTTTACTTGGAATGAGTGGGAAGTAGATGAGATTGATGTACATTTCAATGAATCGATGGACACGGCAATCACCACTTATACAAGTACAGGAAATTATACCATGAATGACTCTGGTGATGAAGTCGATTATCATACCCGAGCATCCGAAGTATGGCAGTTAGAGGATGGTGGTTGGAAATTGGTTCACTCCAATTTTGCTCCCATGCCTGATGGAGATGGCATGCCATCCATGAATTAATTGTAAAAATTAACTTCAAAGCGCTGTGTTAGATACAGCGCTTTTTTTATATCTAATAAGTATTCGGTGAAAATCAGTCAAGAATACTTCTTCTTGGAAATTCGGTTGTTCGTAATCGGGTTCTGTGCAGGGGAGACGAATCGATTGACTTCATCTTTTCGAAGTTTTCTGTGTTTGGTTTCTCGTCCCGAAACTCTTCGTCTCCATCGGCGAAAACTCTTCTCTTTCAGGTTTCTTCTCATAAAATCGATCACCTCATCTTCAGATAAGCCGAATTGTACTTCAATGGCTTCAAACGGTGTTCTATCTTCCCACGCCATTCCAATAATTCGGTCTGCTTCGTGGGATTTCAGGTTATAATCTTCTTTATAGTCTGTGCTCATAAATTGTAGAAATCTTGGTTGCTATTGCCTTCATAAGTAAATTTGATTCTACACCGTTCGATATTCTTAAAAGGTTTTTTTCGGATCTTTTGAAAAAAATCTCAGTATTGGAATCGCGGATTTTGCGGATTATGGGATTTCACGGATTTAATTTTGAGAGGACCAATCTTTTAAATGTTAAACTTTAAGATCCAAAATTTATTAACAATCCAATTTCCAGTTCCCGTTCGAAAACCGGCTTTTTCTCAGACATTTCATAAGCCAGGGCACGTTGATAAATCACTTCCTGAAATCCATTCCCTAAGAATGAATGTACCTCAAACGAAGCCCCGATTATATTTTCTGTAATCTGGCTTTGTTTTAGATCTGTGTTCATCTTTTAATCCGTCTAATCTGTGGTTCGGGATGTTTTGAAAAAATCTCAGTGTGGGAATCACGGATTTTTGGGATTTTGGGATTTCACCGATTATTCTTTGAGAGGGCCAATCTTTTGAATGTTAAACTTTTAGATCCGAAATTGATTAACAATCCAACTTCTAGTTCCCGTTCGAAATCCGGCTTTTTCTCAGACATTTCATAAGCCAGGGCACGTTGATAAATCACTTCTTGGAAACCATTCCCTAAGAATGAATGTACCTCAAACGAAGCCCCGATTATATTTTCTGTAATCTGGCTGTGTTTTAGATCTGTGTTCATTTTTTAATCCATCTAATCTGTGGTTCAGGATGTTTTGAAAAAATCTCAGTGTGGGAATCGCGGATTTTTTGGGATTTCACGGATTTTTCTTTGAGAGGACCAATCTTTTAAATGTTAAACTTTAAGATCTGAAATTGATTAACAATCCAACTTCTAGTTCCCGTTCGAAATCCAGCTTTTTCTGAGACATTTCATAAGCCAGGGCACGTAGATAAATCACTTCCT
>NZ_JAKLWS010000023.1 GCF_022012475.1 Rhodohalobacter sulfatireducens | reverse complement strand
CCTGAAAGAGTCCCTTGCCATGAAGTCGAACTCTGCGAGGACCTGTCGGACTCTCGCAGGTTCTTTATAAAGATACTTTTAAATGGTAAACGCGTAACAATATGTAGATTTGTATTCAGAAAAACCGAATCAAACTACGGAATAAATTTTAGCTGGAGTGCGAGAACAACCATCGATTCGTTAAGATTCATCGGTCCGGATTCGCTAAAGGAGTAATCCAGGTGGAGCCTGGCAATTTCAGTACTGTCGAGATGTATCAGGCGCGTAACACCAAAGGTGTATTGGTTAGAGGAAAAATTATCCGAATTTCCCTTCAACTGATCGAAACGAGCTGAAATATTCCAATTTTGAGTAATGTTATATCCCGTTAATGCATAAAAACCCGAAAGAGAAAATGGCTCACCCGGAGTTGAAGAGATCTCCCAGTTATCGTCATTTGAATTGAAAGAGATATACTCGGCATTGGCAAAGAATCCGGTGAGGAGTAGATTTTCAAAAGATGCACGGAGTGACCATGATGTTCTGTTAATATCAATCGGTTCCGAGCCATGTTGTATGAGGTTTCGTTGCTGATTAGTAGACAGATGTGCCCCCAGTTCAACCCCTTCAATGATTTCATAATCAACTCTACCACCAATCAACCCGCTGCCAAAATTTCTGTCAAAAAAAGTGAAACCGGGCTGATGTATTCGACCCAAACCATTACTGATCTGGATCCCGTACCACAATTTTCCAAGAGTACCGAATGCAACGACTCCTACATCCCGAAAAGCATTATATCCCATCATGGATGATATTTTTGTAGTCACTGAGGGGCGTTCAACCAATAACAGTTTTGAGGAGAAATGTCGAGAGGTATCATAAGATTGTCCGGGCATTACCATTTGACCAGATCTAAGGGTAAGCTTTTCGGAAAGTTTTGCATCCAGGTAAAGATCAAGCAGAGACCTGTTTTCAGCTGTTAATTCAACCCAGGAACGTATGCTAAAGGTTTCTGAAATTGTTCCCTTTGCAGTGAGACGAGCTCTCCTGATTTTGAAGCTTGAGCTGTGTTCAGTTTGAACATTTAAAACAGGCAAATTTCCCGTGGAGGTATAAAGAACATCTTCATCATGATTTGCGATATACCATGCCTGAAGATACCCGCCAAATTCTAAGTCTGTCTGTGAGTACGTTTGATGAGGGTAAAACTGTATGAAAAAAAATGTCAATAAAAATAAAACCGATTGATAAAGTCTCATCTTGGTGTGATAATAGCCGAAGAATTATTCGATCTTTTCAACTCTCAAATATTTTGTCTATACACAAAACTATCTATCACAGATGAAGAATACGTTAAGATCTCTTTTTATTATATTGAATTGGAAATTTCAGGCAACCGGTAATCTGTATTTTTCAGAAGAAAAAGATCCAGAACATTTTAGATACAATTTTCATGACAACTGACTTACAAAACCTAATCCAACAGAAAACAGATGAATATTTTGAGTACATGGTTCAAATCCGGAGGCATCTCCACAAAAACCCGGAAGTGAGTTTCAAAGAGTTTGATACCACTGATTATATTCTTCATGAGCTCAAAAAAATGAAAATTGAAACACAGCGACCGATGGAAACGGGGTGCCTTGGAGTGATCCGTGGAAATGGATCGGATCGGGTGATTGCACTTCGAACCGATATCGATGCCCTTGCAATGGAGGAGGAGGGAGCTGCAAAAGCAGAATTCATTTCTGAACGACCGGGTGCGGCTCATTGCTGCGGACACGACGGGCATACAGCCAACCTGTTGGGTACGGCAAAAATTTTAACCGACCTGAAGGATGAAATCGATGGAACTATAGTCCTGATCTTTCAACCCGGTGAGGAAAAACTGCCGGGTGGTGGGCGAGAACTAACTGAAACCGGGGCACTCCAGGAGTTAGGCGTTCAGGAAGTGTATGGACTTCATACCAATCCTAATTATTCACCGGGCCAGGTCGCCGTAAAACCGGGACCTCTGATGGCCTGTACTGTTGAGTTTGAAGTGATCATTCATGGGAAGGGCGGCCACGCCGCTACCCCGCATACAACTGTTGATCCGATTGTGTTGGCGTCTCAAATCATCACTCAATTTCAAACGATTGTCAGCCGGTCGATGGATCCAACAGAACCGGCAGTGATTACAGTAGGAAAAATTGAGGCGGGATCAGCATTTAATGTAATTCCTGAGAGGGCAAAAATGCTGGGAACTGTTCGGGCTTTTTCTATGGAAACGGCGCGATTCATCAAACAACGAATGGAAGAGGTGATTAAAGGTACAACACAAGGTGCCGGTGCCACCTATGATTTTGATTTTGTGGAGGGTTACCCTGCTGTTCTGAATGATGAAGGTTGTACCAAAAATGTAGTGAATGCCGCAAAAGCAATTTTAGGGGATGAAAATGTGATCAACCTGAAAAAACCTGTGATGGCAGGCGAGGATTTTGCTTTTTATCAGCAGGAGTTTCCCGGAACATTTTTCTTTTTGGGAACGGGAAGTGATGAGGCTGATTCAAAGTGGAGCTGGCATCATCCGCGATACAACATTGATGAGCGAGCTTTCAAAACCGGTGCCGCACTGATGGCCGGTCTTGCGCTTGGAGCTTAGATATGTCAAAGCTGGCGTTCGATAATGTATCCGGTGATCTGTTTCAATTATCAGAAGAGATGATTGAAAGTGGGTTGAGGGAATCGCGTAAAAGTGATCGAAAGCGAATAATACTTCCCATCCACCGGGAACAGGATGCGAAAGTTCAGCGAATGATCAATTTCCTTCAGCCGGGAACCTATATACGTCCGCACAAACATCCGCTCGATCATGCCTCGGAATCTTTGGTTATCATTCAGGGAAGCATTCGGTTTTATACTTTCGATGAAGATGGGAGTTTAATGACTATCCATAAAGTAAATTCAAAACCGCTGCCGGGAGTCGTAGACATTGAACCTCGAGTCTGGCATTCATTCATCGTTTTGGAGGACGATACGATTCTCTTTGAGTGTAAAAAAGGCCCTTATGATGCCGAGACGGATAAATACTTTGCAGATTGGTCTCCGAAGGAAGGAAGTGAAAAAGTTAAAGAATGGATGGAAAATTTTAATTGAAATCAACCGGAAATAATGAGTAATCACTCCAAAAAATTAAGATTTGGAATAGTTGGATTAGGTGTAATCTCTTACAGACACGCTCAATCCATCGCAGATGCTGAGAATGCTGAATTGGTGGCTGCAAGCAGCCGCACAGAGGAAAACAGGGATAAATTTTCAAATGAGTTTGATGTCCGGATGTTTGCCGATTTCGAGGAGATGCTCAAGCAGGATGATATCGATGCGGTAAGCATCTGTACGCCAAGCGGAACGCACATGGATTTTGGAATAAAGGCTGCAGAAGCCGGAAAACATGTAGTGGTTGATAAGCCGATAGAGGTTACAGTAGATCGGGGGCAGAAGTTAGTGGACGCCTGCAAGAAAAATGGAGTGAAGCTGGCTGTAATCTATCAAAACCGGTTTTCGAATGCTGTGTTGCAATTAAAAGATGCGGTAGATTCAGGAAAAATCGGTAAGCCGGTGATGGCCCGCGGAACGGTAAAATGGTTTAGGACCCAGGAATATTATAAAGGATCAAATTGGCGTGGAACCCTGGAACTGGATGGCGGCGGAGCATTGATCAATCAATCCATTCACACTCTCGATCTATTAATCTGGATTTTAGGAGATCTGAAATGTGTCTTTGGCATGAAAGATACGTTAACACACGAGGGAATTGAGGCAGAAGATAATCTCATCGCTTCCCTGCGATTTGCAAATGGAGCTCTGGGAATTTTTGAGGCATCTACCTCGATTGTTCCGGCTCAACCCCGCACTATAGAAATAAATGGTTCAAAGGGGACAGCTGTGTTGAGGGGAGATCAATTTGAACTGGAATTAGAGGATAAACAAGCAAGTACTGATTTTAGTCATGAAAGTGATGAAGAATTCTTTTTGAAGCAGTATGATGAAATTGTGAATGCAATTTTAAAGGGCAAAGAACCTCCTGTATCCGGTGAAGAATCCTTGTTATCCCTGGCGGCTGTAGAAGCAATTTATGATTCGTGTGGGAATCATTCAGCGATCAATCCGTCAAAATATATTTCTGACGATTTTTATTCTTCCAAAAAACTCTATTCATAAAAATGTCGAAAACGCTCAACTTGTACAGAAACGGTTTTTATGCAATGGCCACGCGGTTTTTTGTGTTGATTCCGGAACTGGAAGATGGATCCGGTGATGAGCTTTTTCAGAAGATCAAGGATGAGGTGAACCGAATTGAATCTCGACTAAGCAGGTTTATAAAGGAGAGTGAAATTTCAAAAATTAATCGCGAAGCTTTTAAGGCTGATGTTGAAACGGATGACGAATGTTTTGAGATTTTAAGTGCCTGTAAATATGGCTGGAAAATGACCGACGGTGCTTTTGATATCACACTCCGCCCTTTAATGGACTACTGGAAAAATGAGGACAATCAACCTGATGAAACTCTTCAAGCCGTTAAAGAATCCGTTGGAATGCAGCATGTAGAGTTGGATGAGGAGAATCAAACCGTTGGTTTTAAAAATGAGAATACGGAATTGGATCTGGGTGGGTTCGGTAAAGGATATGCTCTTGAAAAGATAAAACAGATGATTGAAAGCTCAGCAATAAAAGACGCTTTTATCAGTTTTGGTGAGAGTTCGGTATTGGCGATGGGCGAACATCCGGCGGGTGGAGCGTGGAAAATTGGGATCAATGATTATACAAATCCCGGGAATTCGATTCATGAGTTTGAGGTGAGCAACGGATCGGTCTCTACATCCAGTAATTTCTTTTTGAATGATGAGGGTGTATTACAGAACCATACACACATTATTAATCCGAAAACCGGCAAACCGCATGAAAATTTTACAGCTGCAAGTGTTTCTGCACGTTCTCCAATTTTAGCAGAAATATTATCCACAGCTTGTTTGCTTTTATCAGACGAAAAAATTCGTGAACTGATGGAAAAATATGATGATATTGAAATAATAAAGGTTGATTATGAACCGGAAAAACCGGAGGTAAGTGAATTTAAGTCAATAGGAGAATAACAATGCAATCTCAAAACAACGAAAAAGGGATTGCCACACTCTATTCACTTCATTCTTCCCTTTGCAATGACTGAGAATAATTTAAGAAAAGGCAAAATTAAAAACTGACACTCCCATGAGCATCAACAGAAAGCAATTCCTCGAAATGACGGCAGCATTAGCCGGATCATCCATCATGACGTCTACAATGCCCTGGTTTTCAATTTTCAACAATCCGGCACCCATCGGAAAGGACGCTTCCGACAGAGTTCGCCTTGGAGTAATCGGAGTGGGATCAAGAGGCACGGGATTAGTGCAAAATCTCCAGGAGCTTGAGAAAACCATGAATATTGAGATCGCCGCTGTCTGTGATAACTATGAACCACATTATGATCGTGCCATAGAACTGACCGGCGGGAACGCCGAGGCTTTTCTTGATTATCGAGAGATGCTGGAAGAAGTGGACCTGGACGGTGTTGTGATTGCCACGCCACTTTATGAGCACGCTCAAATGACGATGGATGCGATGCAGGCAGGTTTACATGTGTACTGCGAGAAAGCGATGGCTCGTCACCTCGAAGATGTAAAAGCTATGTACGAAACACATCTTGAAGAGGATAAAATTTTGTTGATTGGACACCAGAGGCTTTTCAACCCGGTATACCTGCAATCGATGGAAAAAATTAAGCGTGGGGACCTGGGGCCGCTGGTAATGATGCGTGGTTGGTGGACCCGAAATACAGATTGGGTTTTTTATGATAATACGGGGGGACGCGGAACAGAGTTGGATCGACGGCTCAACTGGCGTTTTTACGAAGATCTGTCCGCCGGGATGATATCAGAACTTGGTTCTCATCATTTCCAGGTAGCTAATTGGGTCTTGGGATCGCCGCCTGAATCGGTCATGGGAAGCGGTAGTATTAACTATTTTGATGACGGAAGGGAAGTGTATGACAATTTCGGCCTGATATTCAGATATCCTGATAACATACATTTTGTATATGATTGTATCACCAGTAATAAGCACAATGGCGTACAGGTCCAGGTGATGGGGAATGACGGTACGCTGGAATTAGAATCAAATATGCAGTACCAGGAGAATCCGCCCGAACCGCCGGCTATGCAAAAGTTGGTAGAATGTATTGAGCAGAACAAGAATGAGGCCATTCCGATTGGCGGTGCTACTTGGGTTCTGAATTCACCCGTTAGGATGGGCGGTGAATATATCACACCTGAGTATGATATGAATGATACGCTTCTCTACCTGGAAGGGTTTGTAAATTTCATCAGAAAAGGAATTGCTCCTGAAAAACTGACTAAAGAAGGATACAACGCTTCGGTTTGGACTCTTCTCGCTGAACAAGCGACCAAAACCGGTGAGATGGTAACTGCCCCCGAGGAATATATTCTGAGTTAAGGAAAATACCCTTTGAAGGGGAATGTGAGCACGACGAATGTCGTGAGAACTTTGGGGTTGATCATCCTGTTCAAGAATTCCTGCGAATGGGTCCAAGTTGCAAACTTGAACCAGTATGAGTTCATGAATGCCTGTGAATGGGTCCAAGTTACAAACTTGAACCAGTTTTTTTCGAGCCGAAGGTGAACTCGGGGGATGACCTTGCATCGCAAGTACACTCCTCTTGATGTCTCAAGAACATTTGAGAAATCATGTCTCCCCTGAAAGGGAGAGTTCCTCGATCCGAAGGTCTCTGCTTCTGATTAGACATTAAATTTTGAAGAAGCTGAGCTTCTATTCGCCACACCGAAGCAGGAGCTTCGGTTCGAGTAAGTGAAGTCTGTCGTAGAATAAAAAGTTTGGCAGGCGCAAATAAAAAAAGCGCCCGTAACACATCTGATCATTCTTCCTGTCCGAAAGAGATTCACAAAAAGGCCGCGGACTATTGTTTCGGCCTATCGACATTCTCACCGTAGTGGTCTTGCCAAGTGTGTTCAATAGTAATTAGCACAATTTCTGAATCGTTGTCAATACCCAAACTCAATTACTTTCCCACAACTTTTCCACAAAGTTATCCACATTTGATTTTGATGCAAGATTGCTAACAGGCATAGATTTTTCTCACTCGTTATTATTACTATCAGTGAATCTTGCTTTGAAAATTCAAAATAACAAGCATCCATTTCCAAAAAGTTCTGAATTCAGACTAATGCATTCAGCCGTATATGTTTTTGGGATTTGAAATTTGGTATTTTTCAGACCGATAAAATCTTTTTGAACAGATCTGTAAGTAATTTATATGAAAACAACAGTACCTGAATTCTCCTTCTGGGAACGTGAAGAATGGCTTAAATCACCCGATCTCTTTATTGTAGGTGCAGGAATTGTCGGGGCATCGGTGGCACTCTTTTATAAGGAGAAATATCCTGATCACGATGTAGTTGTTGCGGACCGAGGTTATGCGCCTTATGGAGCGAGTACGCGAAATGCTGGTTTTGCGTGTATTGGTTCTATTTCAGAGCACCTGGCTGATATCAAAAAAGCGGGAGAAGAGACAGTATTCAATCGAATAGAACGACGGTGGAATGGATTGAAACTGTTGAGAAAAACCATCGGTGACGAAAATATGGATTATATCCATACAGGTGGATATGAAATATTTACGGATGAAAAGAAATTTAAGCAATCAAGTGATCAGATTGATCGAATCAATCAAATCCTGGAAAATCGCCTGGCTTTGGAGAATGTATATTCAGCAACAAAATACCAGGGCTACCCGGTGATAAAAAACAGGGTGGAGGGGGCCATCAACAGTGGCAGGATGATGAGGCATCTACATGAAATGCTTTCGAAGGCGGGTGTACGAATTTGGTGGAATTGCCCTGTTACTTCGGTGAAATCAAATCGTGCCGTATTGAATGATTCTTTTGAAATCACGCCCAAAAAAATGGTGCTTGCAGTCAATGGATTCATATCAAAACTGGCGGAGATACCTGTAAAGCCGGCCAGGGGATTTATTTTTATCACGCAACCTGTCAAGAATTTTGAATGGAAAGGAATTTTCCACTACAACGAAGGTTACGTTTATTTCAGAGATTTGGGAGATCGTTTGCTATTAGGTGGCGGGCGCGATCAGTCGATGGATGATGAAACAACGGATCAGTTTGGGACGAATCAAACCATCAAAAATTACCTGATCGATTTTGCTGAGAATGTTCTCAGGATTCCTTCTGACTTTGAGATTGATATGGAGTGGAGTGGAATCATGGGAATGACGGAGAATAAGGAGCCGATCATAAAAGAGGTTGAAACGAACGTTTGGGCTGCAGCCGGATTAAGTGGTATGGGAATTGCTATCGGGATGCAGGTGGCACAGGATGTTGTGTCAAAGCTGAGAAATGAGTTATAAAATGATTATTAATGTTTGAAAAAGGCACAAGTCTGGAGACTTGCGCCAGCTCAATACACAAGCAAAAAGGCACAAGCGAGGACACTTGCGCCATTTCAGCAATTAATAGATCCGCGAAGCCTCAGTCAGTCTTCGCGGATCTCTACACTTTAATTATCATTAATCAGCCCATCCAGCTCATTTAATAATTCGCCGTATCGAGCATAATCACCATCTTCGAGGGCTGTTCTCAAGTCAGCCCAGATAGATCGGATTTCATCCAATTGTTCAGCAATTTGAGGATCTATCATTAGGCTGTCGCCGGATGCCTGGGCGGCAATTTGCCGTTGCGCCAATTCGGTTGCTGTTTCCGGTACGATAAAGTCGGCGTCTTGTCCGAACAAGTCAAAAATAGCTTCTTCAATGGTCGGCTGCATTGCTATATCATCACCAAGGGCTACAATGACTCGCTGAAGCTGTGGAATATCCACTCCTTCAGCCAAGAGAAAAACAGGTTCAACGTAGAGGAATGAATTTTCGATGGGAATCACCATCAGGTTTCCGCGAATTACGCGTGACCCTCTCTGGTCCCAAAGTGCAATTTGCCGGGAGATTTCCGGGTCCTGGTCTATGCGGGCTTCGATCTGAGCAGGTCCGTAAATCAACCGCTCTTTAGGCAATTTATAAACAATCAGGTCGCCGTAATTTGCAGCATCGGATTTGGCTGCCATCCAGGAGATCATATTGTCCCTGTTCTCCGGTGTGAGCGGACTGATGAGCATAAACTCCAGGTTGGGATCGTCGGGAAGACGGGCTAGCACATAATACGGTTCCATGATCAGTTGCTGACCGCCATACTTTTCATTAGGGCGTGTCCAGAGATCTTCCTGGTTGTAAAAGACTTGGGGAGCGGTCATGTGATATCGCGAATAGGTTTTAATCTGAACTTCGAACAGATCCTGTGGATACCTGAAATGATTTTCCATTCCATCGGGCAAATCGGAGATGGGTTTGAATAAATCTGGGAAAAGAGAATCATATACTTTCAAAACAGGATCTTCTTCATCGATTACATAATAATCTACGGAACCTTCATAGGCGTCAATTACAATTTTTACCGAATTTCGGATGTAGTTATACTGTCCCTCGTACTGTTCGGAATAGGGGAAATAAGAGGAAGTGGTGTATGCATCCTGAATCCAGTAGAGTTTTCCGTTGTTGAGAACCAGATATGGATCACTGTCGAGCTGCAGAAAAGGTGTGATTTTGTTGATCCGCTCCTGCACGCTTCGCCAGGTTTGAAGACGGCTGTCATCTTGAATATAGTCCGAGAGCAGAATGTTTATATCACTCAATTCCCAGGCAAACAGAAGTTTTCTGAAAATATTATTAAACGGAATTCCACCCGTGCCATCATAATGGATATAAACATTCTCATCCCCCTCAGGGTAGTGAAGTTCTTCCACACCACTGTTCACAATGTAGTAGCCTGAACTGTTTTCGCCATAATAAATGGCGGGATTTTCTACACTCAGATCATCGCTTTCATATACTGGCGGCAGATTTCGTACCATCAGAATGGGCTCGCCCTGGCTATTGGTTTCCGTTACTGGACTCATCACCATTCCATACCCGTGTGTGTATTGCATATGGCGGTTCACCCATGTATCGGACTGGCTGGGCAGGTCTCTTGCAATTTCCCGGGCCGAGAGCATCATCTGTTTTACGTCGCCATCTACAGTGTAGCGATCGTTGTCTACAGTGTAAAATTCATAATAGGATCGAATCTCCTGGAGTTGTTTGTAAGTACCTATAAGAAGCCGCGGATCCCATAGTCGGATATTATCAACGGCATCTTGATTGTTACGGATGTCGGTAATTCCAAGGGTGTCGTCTGCTTCGTACTCAATTTCCTGGACGTCATCAAGATTGTACGCCAGCCGGGTCATATCTATATTTTTTTCCAGGTATGGTGTTTCCAGTTCCAGTTCGTTTGGTTCAACACTGAACTGTTGAACGAAGGAGGGAATTAAAACCCGGCCCAATACCATCACAGCAAAAAACAGTGCCAGAACAGCCGGAATATATTTTGTGAGTTTAATCCAGCGGTTCAGAAAAAAGATTAAAGAGAGAAGAAGTGATAAAATAAACAGAATCCAGATAGAGGGAAGCTGTATCAGCACATCTGTATAACCGGCACCGAATACAATTCCATCAGCCTTAAAGAGCAGTTCATATCGATCCAGGAAGAATCCCCATGCAAGCAGTAAAAGCCAGATTCCGGCATTTACAGCGATGTGGTTGAGAACCTTGTCGCGGGCATCAAAATTTGTGAATGACTGAACTTTGAACTCCCCGGTGAAAACGTATGCCAAAGCTAATATGGCCAAAGTTAGGAATGAGATGGAAACAAGTGACCCTTGCAATACATTCAGGAATGGCAAGTCGAACATGTAAAAACCAATATCCTTACCGAACAGCGGGTCGACCTCACCAAATTCAATTCCGCTTATAAAGCGAAGAGATTCATCCCATCGGATATAAAAGCTGAATGCAAACAGAAGAGCAATTACCAAACCGGCCAGCGTAAAAAACTGCTTCATCCGTTTATTGGTAAAATCACTCGAAAAATTAATGTTTACTCCCTGGAGCGGAGTGGCATTTAGATTTACATATTTTAGTTGGCTTGCGAGGTATCGAAAATTTGTAACAAAATATGTAGCAGCAATCAGGAATGCGCCGATTGTAAGGATTACCTGTGTACCACGCAGTGTCCAGAAAATTTGTGAATAACCGAGTTCATTGAGCCACATCAACTCAAAAATCCAGGTAGATGAAATGGACAAAAGAATCAACGGGATAGCGATCAAAAGAAAAAGTCGGATAAATCTTGGAGACATAAAGGATTTAACTCATTTCAGATTGAGAAACAGTATAACAAAATAAGGATTGAAAGCCTTAAACAAGATTGAAAATCAAAACATAGTTCTATTACATTTGATTCCAGCAGAATCAATCCTTATCAATAAAGATCAGAAGAAACAATCGTTAAATGATTCCTCCGGGATGTCTGCGTTCATCTTCGATATGATATGCGTGCCATGCAATCGCAATTATAAAGAATACCGGAATAAGAAGCCCGATGCCGGCCGTTGCAAATCCTAAGATTAGAGCGACCCAAATTAAAAACGGGCTTATAATCATTATACCGGCACCAATTCGGTATTGACCTTTATAAATATGGCCCAAACCGGGTATAATACTTGAAATAGCAGCAATAACATTTCGCGAAGTCGTCAGACCTTGAGTTGTATTTGAATGTTCGTGAGTTACCATAGTAACCTCCCTCTATTACTCCTAATTACAATGTACTATGATTCGGTTAAGAGGATATGAATTTTTATTATTGACTGATGAGTAACCAAGAAAAAACAAAAGAGTGCCCCGGTTGTGCAATGGACGTACCCAAAGATGCGGATGTTTGTCCAATCTGCGGATATGAATTTCCAAAGCAACCGTTGTCCGTTAAAATTGGCGTTTGGATTCTCATATTTCTGTTATTGCTCTGGTATTTTTTCTAACCTCTACTGGCAAAAATGCCCTGTATTTGGAGTATTAAGCGATGGTAGCGCTTCGTGTTAAATCATTGTAAATCATTCATTTTCGGCTTTAGAAGCCGTATTTTATGATCAAGAAAAAGAAAGCTGACAGCTTTCAGGTCTTGGCGATGAAGTCAAGATCGATGATGCATCATATTTTAGAAATAAATATTACTACAGATTCTCTATGACCTACCTGGCATTTGTCAGAAAAGAGAGGCGACTTCTCTCATTTGCAGTTTCATTCACATTTTTTTCAAGCTTCGGGCAAACTTTTCTGATCTCCCTGTTTGTGCCGTATTTTCTCACCGCTTTTGATTTGAGTAATGCCACATTCGGTTCACTCTACTCAGCGGCAACCTTAACAAGTGCCGTTGCACTACCGTGGCTGGGTCAGTGGATCGACAGAATTCCACTTCGCCAATACAGTATGTATGTGGCAATCGGATTATTAATTGCCAGCTTGGTGATGGCTGTATCCTGGCATATCTCTATGTTGTTTATCGGGCTTATTTTACTCCGTCTTTCAGGGCAGGGCTTGAGTGGTCACACTGCTCAAACCACCATGGCCCGGTATAACGATCAACTCCGCGGGAAAGCTCTCAGTATTTCCGGGATCGGCTATCCGCTGGGTGAGGCGATCTTGCCCTCAATTATTGCAGGTGTACTGGTACTGTTTCACTGGAGAACCACATGGGCGTTAATTGCAATGGTTATTGCCATCTTTTTCATCCCCGTTCTTTGGTTTTTAATCAGGAGCGAGAAAACGGCCGTTGATGATGAAATTATTGAAGAAGATAAACCATCGGCAAGCGATCAATACAAGTTGTTGGCGAGGGATGCAAGAACCTGGTATGTGGTTCCTGCAATCTTAATGCCGCCATTTTGGGTCACAGGATTGTTTTTATACCAGGTATCCGCAGCGGATCAGCTTGGGTGGTCGGCTGCCCTAATCGCATCGGCGTTTGTAGCATTTGCAGCAACGAGAATTGCTACGGGCCTATTTTCCGGGCCGGTCATCGACAGGTTCTCAGCCAAAACGATATTCCCTTTTTTATTGATACCTATGATCATTGGATTACTGGTAGGCTTCTTCTTTTCAGGAGGATGGGCCGCATTTGTCTATCTCGGTTTGATCGGTGCCACAATGGGCTTCTCCAGCACTATCAAATCTGCACTCTGGGCTGAAATGTATGGCACCAAAGTAATTGGGACGGTTCAAAGCGCATTTGCTTCCTTGATGGTTTTCAGTACCGCCTTGAGTCCGTTCTTAGTTGGGTGGCTGTTGGATCAATCTGTTACCATGAACTCTATTTTGATGATTGCTGTGATAAGCAGCGTTCTTGCAGGTATTGTCTCCTTGAAAATCATGCCTGTATTTTCCAGAAAGTGATTCTTTAAGAATTAGACTTTCAAGTGCTATCGATTATCAATTGTTCTACTACATGAATTCCTTCAGGGAAAGGATTAATTGCCTTGCAAGAAGTGTGTTGCACAAAGATTTTGATAGATATTTTTTTGCCAAAAGTGTAAACATTTTCTAACAACGAGAGTGTTTTGTTGATGAGTGGCACGTTTTTTCTAAATTATGCGTTGCCACAATAGTAAACATCAACAAGATTTATTCAGAATGAATACTTTTTTAATTCTAACCATACTTCTCTTTGGAATGACAGATATTGATAAAACTGCTGCGAATGATACCGAAACAGCTGTATTTGGAGCAGGGTGTTTTTGGTGTGTTGAAGCAATATATGAACGAGTAATTGGTGTAAAATCCGTTGAGTCGGGCTATGCCGGCGGTCACGTTGATGATCCCACCTACCGGCAGGTTGTGTCCGGAACTACAGGACATGCCGAGGTAGCGCGACTGGAATATGATCCCAATGTGATTTCTTATGAAGAGCTTCTCGAAGTTTTCTGGCACACACATAACCCCACTACAAAAAACAGACAGGGCGCAGATGTTGGCCCACAATACCGTTCTGTGATCTTTTATATGAACGATGAACAGAAGCAGATCGCGGAGGAATCGATGAAGAAAACCGATTCATCTGATCTGTGGGAAGATCCAATTGTAACAGAAATCGAGCCTCTTTCAAACTACAGTGTTGCAGAGAATTATCATCAGAATTACTACGAGAATAATCCCAACGCCGGTTACTGTTCTATTGTGATTGCTCCGAAGATTGCTAAGTTCAAGAAAGATTTTCCACATCTGCTCAGCGATAAACGAGCTTCCTGAGAATTATTGATATTGCAAACCTTCACAGTATCACACGCTGAGAAAAGGATTTTCAACCATTATAGTTGATCGATTCACTGGCGTCTTGATTTACAGAATGTAAAAACTTTGAATTTCTTAAGTTCCTGTATTGTTTACGATATCTAATTATTTACTTTACACTTAATCAATAAAACCTGAACCAAATATCTTGAATATGAAATCATTATCAACTCTTTTTCTAACTGCTTTAATTGTCGGCTTTTTGAGCCAGTCAGCAACCGCCCAGGATCGGGGAAGCGATGAAGCCCGTGTAAGTCCGAATGCAACAGTCAGCCAAACTATTGGCACCACTGAAGTGATGGTCACATATGGCCGGCCCGGTGTTCGCGACCGCGATATTTTTGGGGGCTTAGTTGCTTTTGGAGAGGTATGGAGAACCGGTGCTAACGAATCAACGGCCCTTGTTCTCTCTGATGATGTTATGATTGAAGGAGAGGAAGTATCAGCTGGCACCTATTCTATCTATACAATTCCCGGAACGGATGAATGGACAATTATCATCAACGAAAAACTTTCCTGGGGAACCCAGTACGATGAATCGATGGATTATGTGAGAGTAACTGCAGAGCCCGAAGATTCCTACTTTGTTGAGCAGTTTATGATCTACTTTGAAGATGTAACGGAAAATAGCGGCGAGCTCGTACTCCACTGGGATGACACAAAAGTACCGGTAACGATTTCTGCTGGCGGGATGTAATTTAATATTCAAGTCAAATTTGAAAAGGCTCTTCGATATATCGGAGGGCCTTTTTTTTGATCAAAAATTGAACACAAAATCTACGTACGGAATACCAAATCCAATATCAGTTCCAAGACCGGGACGGAAGAAAGCAAGGTCAAAACTCATCTTTTCACCCATAAAGCGGAGTCCGTATGATAGAACAAGTTCATCTCCGGCTTCAGGAAAAATAAAATTTTCGGTAACAAACGATATTCGTTGAATAAACCGGTAATCTCCGCCAAAATAGAGAGCATAAGTACCAATCTCATCCTCAATTGAAAAAGTTGTAACTCCACCCGTAATATTTCCCCTGTGGAAACCGTGAGTGTAGTTTGCATAACCTATGATGAGGGCATCCTCAAAGGTATTGGCAGATGCAGCTCCAAGCCCGCCTCCAAGATAGTGTCCATCAGCAACCTCGAACCCGACTTTCCCGGTAAAAAAGTAGAGCTGGTTTGAGATGCTCACACTTGGGATCATACTAAAACCGCCGGTAAAGGCAATATTGTCACTTACGGCATAGGCCACATTGTTAAAGAATACATAGATGTTTTGGTAGTATCCGCTGTTCTTCTGAAGAGGTTGAGCGGTGGGGGAGAAGAATAGGCGGCTATAATTTGGATTCTTAAACCATTGATTGCCCTTTTTTGTCAAATCGACATCGCGGATTTCCCGGACCCTGGACAAATGAATAAAGGTTCTGCCATCGGATTGTTGAAGCTCAATCTCTTCTTCTGACACGGATAGGATTGATCCGGTAAGAATAGATCCATTTTGAAGCTCTACCTCAACGGTTTTGGATGAATCGACCTCAACATCTGAGGGTGATATTTGTGCGAAGCCGATAGCTGGTAACAACAGAAATAATAAGAGAATGGTAACTCTCATTGATTGTTCGACTTAAGAGATTATAAAAGTGTCTGAATATTACTTAAAAAAATAGTGGTAGTGAATAGATCTTAAAAAAACTTTCAGGTCAGGAAATAGATTCATATAAACGGGACACTAAATACACTGCATTAAGATCCACGCTTCTTTTTGTTAAAGTACAACGGGCAGCCTGCCCGTTTCTACTTAACATTTAAAACATGGTATTTCTCAGCTCTATTATACTTTCTGTTTGAGCTTCATAATATTAGCTAAAATCAGATCATTTTACAGTCATAAGAAATACCATGTTTACGTTTAGATGGCTGGACAAGCCCCGATTGTTCGGGATGGCTTGGCCACTGTCCGGCTTATATTAAAACCTCACTTTTACATTCGCCAGGATATTCCGGCCGGCCTGGGGATAGTAGTAGTTGAAGAATCGCTCTTCTCCTCCCGATATCCATCCAAACGTATACCCATTGGATACATACTCCTCAATCAAAATATTATTGATTTGAAGAGAAGCGGTCACATTTTGAACGACGGAAAGATTATCCAGCGAGTAGGAAAACCTGAGGTCGTTTACGAGATACGGATCGATAGATCGGGCGTTGGTTTGGGTGTTATCCAAATACTGGCGAGACACATATTTGAGTGTCCACTCTGCCGTAAAACTTCCGGGACTGTAACTGAGGATTGAGTTTGCGATGGTTGATGGTGAGAACGCAATGTCCACATCAGTATAGGTTTCTGACTGCTGCCCGCCGGAGTCAAAATCATCTAAAAACCGTTGATACTCATCAATCTTATTTTGGCTGAAGGTTGCGTTGCCGCTCCATTCAAGATCTGTGAGAAGCCGAGTGCCAAATTGCAGTTCAATTCCTGCGCGATAACTATCGGGTACATTTTCGCGGATGTATCCACCTACATCATTTACAGCTCCGGTCAGAATCAACTGGTCTTTGTAATCCATGAAATAGAGATTCAAACCGGCATGAAATCGTTCAAATGTTCCGTCATAGCCCAGTTCGTAATCAAACAATCGCTCCGGATCGGGACGGCTTTCCTTGCTTGATTCCACATATTCATTGCGAGTCGGCTCTTTTCCGCCCACGCTTAGAGAAGCAAACAACCGATGCCCGCCGGCGGGACGATAGACCACCCCAAATTTTGGATTCAGGAAATCAATTCGATCCGTCTGAGTTACATCCTCAACGTCACCGGTTTGATCGTCAATTCTCAACCCGAGAAATTCATATCCTACCGTTCGATACTGCAGATCTGCAAAAGCATTGAATTCAGAGGTGAGATAATAATTCAGCTTTCCGTAGATGTTGAAGTCGGTTTTGAAGCCGTTGTTGTTATAATATTTATCTCCGATGTCGCTGTTTCCCGCAAATCGAGCCCAGATCACTTCGCCAAAATGGTCACCGTCATACTCGTTGTATCCACCGCCAATTGTGAGCGTCCAGTCTTCAGGATGTTTCCATTCCGTTGAAAAAACACCTCCATAGAAATGATTATCGAGCCAGCGTCGCCGGACTAAATCGGAGTTTGAAATCGTTTCGCCGCCAATCTGGACAGGCGATATGTTATACGTACTCAAATCATCATTTCGCTGATACTCCTCGAAATACCCTCGTCCGCGTGTATAGTGCAGTGAGGCGTTTGCATTCCATGTATCCGTAAACCTGTAGGAGTAGTGGAGCTGGTAGTGATCCTGCTGGTAGTTGTCGGTTTGATCATTATAGGTGAATTGATTGAACTGACGATTTCCCAGGTTTTCTCTCCAGTGATCAGCTTCCTCTTCACCTAAAAACAGGTTGTTGATGTACGATTCAAGCTGCTGAGAATCATTTTCAAGAATAGGTTCGGGTACTCCATTCCAGGCTTGGTAAGTGACTTCCTTACCAGAAAACACGTCCGCTTTCAACAGGCTGTTTTCTCCGTGATGCGATCCGGAAAGGTAAAACGATCTTAAATCAGATCGCGCCCGATCGATGTATCCGTCTGATTCGATTTTGGAAAGCCGGCCTTCGAATTGCCAGCCGTTGTCCATCAACCCGGAGCCGAGTTGTACATTTGCTTTTTGGGTTCCGTATGAGCCAAGTCCGGTTGTAATTTGGCCATAGGCATTGGGTCGCATCAGGGCCGTTTGAAGATTCATAGTTGCTCCAAATGCACCGGCACCCTGGGTAGAGGTGCCTACACCTCGCTGGATCTGGATATTTTGAGTGGAGGACGCCAAATCGGGCATATTCACCCAAAACACTCCGTGGGATTCGGCATCATTCAGTGGAATTCCGTTGATAGTGACATTAATTCGTCCAGGGTCAACCCCGCGAATTCGAATTCCGGTGTAACCAATTCCGGCCCCGGCATCCGATGTGGAAACAACCGATGGAGAGGAGCGCACCAGCATTGGGATATCCTGTCCAAGGTTTTGATCTTCAATCTCTTCACGACTGACATTGCTGTATGCGATTGGTGTCGATTCATCCACCCGGAGGGCGCTCACAAATACCTCACCACTCATGATCACTCGCTCTTCGAGAGCAACTTCGATGAATTCATCGGGATCGGGTACAGTTACGGTTTTGGTTTCATATCCCACAAAACTGATTGTAAGTTGGTTCACACCAGTCGTGAGTTCTATGCGGAAAGTACCGTCGGACTCTGTTGTGGTTCCGTTGGTGGTTTCGCTTTCCAAAACCGTGGCACCTTCAAGCGGTTCACCATTTTGTGTGCCCGTTACACGGCCTTCGATGGTTTGAGAGTAGAGTTGAAAAGGTATTGCAGCCAATAGGAATACTGCGAAAAGAAAAGAGTTGAATTGTTTGAGCATTACGCCTCCGTCAATTTTATAATTGAAGGAGGGGGTTGCATACTGTTTTTAACGCATGCGTGCAGATCGGTTTCCCTACGCCGGTATGATCCGGTTCAGGTTCTCAGGGTATGATCTCAGTCATGGCATTTCTACCAAGACACCCCCAACCTTTTTTGATTGGTTAAGCTTTAAAAATAGGCACGAAACTCGTATGCTTCAAACAAAAAGAATAAAAAGAATGAACCTGATCAAAAACCTCTTGCCTGCTCTGTTTTTATCTCTTCTGATATTTTCTTCATGTGAAGAAGCAGATGTGGATGAGACTCCCCAAGATTTCCTGGAAAAACATATTACCTGGCTTGCGGATGAGGAGCGTGGCGGGAGAATGGCAGGTACGCTTGATGAGGCGGAAGCTGCAAACTATATCTCCGAACAGTTTTTACAATTTGGATTGGAACCTGCAGGCGAAAGGGATACCTATATTCAGCAGTTTACGCTTGAAGGCCCCATGGTGCAGGCGATGGATTTGGAGAACAGAATATCGAGAAATGTTGTCGGTATGATTCGGGGAGAAGAGTTTCCGGATCGATTCATTGTGATTGGTGCGCATTACGACGGACAGGGAATGGGAGGTGCGATCTCTATGAATATGAATGCGGAACCGGCGCTTCACAATTCGGCGGATGACAATGCATCGGGCACAGCCGGACTTTTTTATTTGGCGAGAAAATTTGCGGGTGATCGTCCGCAGAGCAGTATCTTGATGATCGCTTTTTCAGGAGAGGAACTCGGCCTGATAGGTTCCAAACATTTTGTCGAGGAGATGGATATCGCCCCTGATTCCATCATGGGGATGATTAACCTCGATATGATCGGTCGGCTCACGAACAACGAACTCAATATTTTTGGCACGGGTACTTCCACGAAATGGGAACAAATTTTATCCTCCGTTGAAACAGATTCTCTACAAATTACGACAAGCGAAGGTGGAATGGGAGCCAGTGATCATTCTTCATTTTACCGGGCGGATATACCTGTATTGCACTATTATACAGGAACTCATGATCAGTATCACCGGGAAACGGATACGGCAGATCTGATCAATTACACCGGGATGAGGAGAGTTTTAAATCACGTTGAAGATGTAGCCAGAAGTGTGGATTCGATGTCACCTTCAGAAATGGATTTCCTGGAGTCAACCGACCAGAGAACTATGACTCGAATGAGGAATGGTGCAACACTCGGTGTGATGCCCGATTATACCTTTTCTGGTGGAGGTTTCCGGATCGATGAAGTACAACCGGATGGAACCGCAGAAACTGCCGGATTTCAGGATGGAGATATTATCATTGGAATGGATGGAAAAGAGATCAATGATATTTACGATTATATGGAAGCTTTGAATGAAGTTGAAAGAGGGGATAATGTCTCCATCTCTATTCTTCGAAATGAAAAAGAGATGGAACTGGAAGCATCGTTTTAAAACTTCCTTTTGGAGGAGTAGCGCCTTGTAACTCACAATGAATTTTTTAAAAACATAAAACAAGTATCAATGAAGCACCTGAGATTATTACACCTGTTATTATTTCCTTTCATAGTATTCATTTCCTGTAGTGAGCGAAATGAACTCCCTCCCGTTCCTGAAGGTATCCAGGGATATTCGCTGTTAGGAGACACACTTGAAACACCGGAAATTACACCGGAAATGTTCGATGAGCAGAATCAGAAATTGGTTGAGGCGGTAACGGCATACAGAACAGATCCGGAGAATGCGGAAGCGGTTATCTGGCTGGGAAGGCGTACGGCTTACCTGGGTCAGTACAGGGAAGCAGTTCGAATTTTTACGGAAGGCGTTTATAAATTT
This sequence comes from Rhodohalobacter sulfatireducens, assembly GCF_022012475.1. Taxonomy (GTDB): domain Bacteria; phylum Bacteroidota; class Rhodothermia; order Balneolales; family Balneolaceae; genus Rhodohalobacter; species Rhodohalobacter sulfatireducens. Next base: position 56,817 of record NZ_JAKLWS010000023.1, on the reverse strand, counting down.
CCCGAAGATCCGAGAGTGTACCGGCACCGGGGGCATCGGTACATTACCCTTCGTCAGTTTGATTTGGCAATTGAAGATTTTGTACAAGCTAAACAGCTGATGAGGTCGATGCCGGACCAGGTTGAACCGGATGGGTTGCCAAACGAGCTGAATCAACCTACAAGCACACTGAAATCGAATGTGTTCTACCACAAGGGTTTGGCTCACTATTTGAAAGGCGAGTTTGATTTGGCGATTGCCGAATATGAAGCATCGCTTCAACTGGATCTTACCGAAGATATGCAAATTGCGCTACTGTATTGGTACTATATGGCATTGAAACGATCCGGAAATGACCTTAAAGCGGGAGAGATCATTGAACCGGTTACTTCAGATATTGAGTTGATTGAGAACGACGCTTACCTAAATTTGCTGCTGGTTTTTAAAGGGGTTTTTGATTCAAGCCGTTTGATGGAAACATCGGAGGATGCTCTTGAAAATGCCACTTTGGGATACGGAATCGGGAACTGGCATTACATTAATGGCCGCGAAGAGCGGGCAATTTCAATCTGGGAAAATATCTATCAAACGGATGAATGGCCTGCGTTTGGGTATATTGCTTCGGAGGCTGAGTTGGCTCGACTTATCGGGGAATAATAACCGGAAATCAACTCGCTTTTTAATTAATTGGTGAACCTGCGGGAGTCCGACAAGTATTCACAGAGTTCGATGGCCTTCCCAATATTCTCGCGGCAATCCTACGAATGAGGATTGAGGGAAAATTATAAATTCACTTTGACATATTTTTTTTAAAAAATTTCGTTGCAAAAGGATCTTTTGTTCATCCTCATAGTATAGAGAAACATTAAACTCTGTACGACTAGGACAACTAACACAAAAAAAGGGATGATGATGGGAGATCAGAAAAAAATATCTGAAGCTGTAGATAAGTTAAAAGCCAATCTCTATGAGACTGCATCTGTTCAGCAGTGGGCAAATCTGATGGGGTATGAGTGTCCCAAATTGTTTGCACGCAAATTTCAGCGCTACTATGAGGTACGGCCAAACAGGTACCTCAAATATCTTCGCCTGAAGTATATCTCTGAAGAACTTCGGAAACGCAGCTATTCGAATTTTGAAGTTGCACGCAAATTTGGAGTTGTTGATGAGATAGCGCTCAACAAGTATATCAACTACCACTTGAAATGCTCACCTACCGAGTTAAAGATGATGAAACAGGCACAAATTGAGGAAAAGCTTGAAAAATTCGGTAGTAAAGTTCGGTAGTAAAGTTAGGTAGTGAACTTCTCCTGATTATTAAAAACATTTAATCAGTGTGGCAGCAAAGTTATCATCCGGTAAGCACATCTTTTTTTGATGCGTGATTCAAATTTCTCAGAGAGTAGGAAAGAGAATTCCGAGATAAGTAGCTCCAACTAAAAATAATGCCTCAGCATCGAGGCAAGAAACAGATCATTCGACCGAGGGAATAGATGATCAAACAAACATTGGAATACCTGACAGAAGAACTTGCATTTGGATTAGGACTGGATATTGCAGACGTAAACCTGGATAATCTCAAAAAATTCCAGGAGGAGAATGCACAGGGATTAATCATTTCTCTACTAAATGTGGAGGAGGAGAGTACTCTCAAAAATTCCCCGCACTTCATTCGAAAAAATAACCAGCTTCTGTACAAAGAGCCTCCTGTTTTTCTGAATTTGAATATCCTAATGGCGTTTGAATTTGTGGACTATGGAACCAGCTTGCAGCGACTTAGTGAAACCGTGGATTTTCTCCAGGGAAAGCGGTGGTTCACCTCAGAAAATGCTCGAGATGACAATCCGTTTCCTAACGGTGTTCATAAATTGATCCTGGACCTCCAGCATTTAAGCTTCGAGCAGATGAATCATATTTGGAGTATCTCCGGTGGTTCGCAATTCCCCTCGCTGCTATACAAAGTTCGGCTTGTGAAAATACAGCCGCAGGACGAGGTCGAAGGACCGGAGATCGATTCTATTCAGCTGGATTCAGGACTCATGTAATCAAAAAAGTATGGGATTCATCATTAAATACAATCGTTTTTTTAGCGTCTCCTTTGAGGAAGAGGGGAGTGATGAGCCTATTGATGGATTCCGGGTTTTTCCAACATATGATTGCCGGCAGAAACTTCAGAACTTCAACCTGGTTTTTAAACCGCGTCCATTCGGGTTTGAGGTTTTCTATTCTGAGTCACCTCTGATCTCAATCAACGAAAGAGTCCGTTTCACATTTGGCTTCGAACTTCCCGATGCCGGCATTTTTAAAAAGTATGGATTAGTTAAAGGGGACGAGACTGATACTTCGGTCTATCAACCCGGGCTTTTCTTTGATAATCTGCAATCCGATGGAACCATCACAACTGCAAGCCCGGCATCGATTGTAGCTTCCGGCTCAGGAATAGATCAGAGGGTTACTGCAGCGGATACGTATCGTGTTCACAGCCGGACATTCAAAGTGTATGACTCCACTGCAGAAACTGTACCGGCGAGCTATCTACTGAGTCATCTATACGAATCAACAGTACAGCAAACCGTAACGGTGAATTCGGGCAGCGGATCCGATACCATTATTACGACGATTAACTCGGTGGACCTGGAAGAGAATTACATTGGTGAATCCGGGCCATACCTGTTGGAGGCCGATACCGATCCCACTCCACCTCACAGGAATGTTTATCTCAATGACGAGCTCGGGCAAAAATCAGCCCAGGGTGTCATCGATATCTATTGGGAAACTGCACAGAACAGCATTGCCAATCCCGAAACGGGACAAAAATATCAAATAACCTTTAAGCCTAAATAACTGGAAATATGGCAAACTATAAAACTCCCGGCGTTTACGTAGAAGAAATTTCACTGTTCCCGCCCTCGGTGGCACAGGTAGAAACGGCAATCCCCGCCTTCATCGGTTACACTGAAGAAGGCCCGACGGAGCCGACCAAAATTAAATCAATGGTAGATTACAGGACCATTTTTGGAGGGCCATCCAAAGAACTGCCGGATTTTACAATTGATGGTTCGGGAAATATCACTGCCGATGCATCAATTCCAACCACCCCGGTTTATAAAATGTATTATATGCTGGAGATCTATTTCTCCAATGGCGGCGGCCCTTGCTATATCCTGTCTGTTGGGGGGTATCAATCCTCACCTGCAGTTACACCCTCTGAACTTTCCGGGGCTTTGAGTCTTTTGAAAAAGGAAGATGAACCAACACTTATTCTGTTCCCCGATGCGCAGAGCATTAGTGATCCAACTGATTACCACGGCCTCTATGTAGATGCAATGATCCAATGTGCAAACCTTGGCGATCGTTTTACCATCTGCGATGTACAACCTGCGGACTCATCAAGTACCGATCCAGTGGGAGATGCCGCACAAACATTCCGTGATAACATTGGAACAAATAACCTGATGTACGGAGCCGCTTACTATCCGAACCTCAAAACAAGTCTTGTCCATCAGTATAACGAAGATGAGCTCACCATCGACAATAATGGGACTTCGATGGTACTTCGCCACAGTGATGTGACGCTTGCCGAGGATTCTTCTAAAGAGGCTGAATCCCTTTTTCATGCCAACAACGGGGCAGATCGAAGCAAATATTACGATATCCGAAAAATGATTGAAGATGTGAAACTGATCCTGCCGCCAAGCGGAGCTGTTGCGGGTGCATATGCACTGGTTGACAGTAACCGGGGGGTATGGAAGTCGCCCGCTAATGTTTCTCTCAATCGTGTGAGTGCTCCCACTGTTTCCATGGAAACGTCCGAGCAGGATGGCCTCAATGTGAGTGATACCGGCAAATCGATCAATGCTATTCGAAAATTCAGCGGAAAAGGAGTATTGATCTGGGGTGCCCGAACACTTGACGGCAACAGTAATGAATGGAGATATGTCTCTGTTCGAAGATTCTTTAACATGGTGGAGGAATCGGTGAAGAAGGCCTCATCAAGATTTGTATTTGAGCCCAATGATGCCAACACCTGGGTGAAGGTAAAAGCGATGATCGAAAACTTCCTGACCCTGCAGTGGCGAGCCGGGGCATTGATGGGAGCCAAAGCTGAAGATGCTTTCTTTGTGAAAGTTGGTCTTGGTGAAACCATGACCCAGGATGATGTACTGAACGGGCGAATGATCGTTGAAATCGGCATGGCGGCTGTTCGTCCGGCTGAATTCATTATTCTCCGCTTTTCACACAAAATGATTGAATCCTAACTGCAATTTTAAATCCTACTATTATGAGTTATAAAACGCCGGGTGTTTATATTGAGGAGGTGTCATTATTGCCTCCCTCAGTGGCCCAAGTTGAAACGGCTATTCCAGCATTTATTGGCTACACGGAAAAAGGTCCCACCGATCCTACGAAAATTTCATCAATGCTGGAATACGATAACCTGTTTGGTGGCCCCAGGACACAATCATTTGAAGTTACGCTGGATGACAACGCTCCATTTCTGCCTCAATCAGTTGCAGCAAGCGGAGGTGAATCACCCTACCTGATGCATCCCATTATGCAGATGTTTTTTGCCAACGGCGGTGGCCCGTGCTATATCGTTTCGGTAGGTGATTATGATGATTCTACCACGACACCCAGCCTTGATGAAGTCTCGGATTACACTGAGCTGGAAGATGGGCTCAAAAAAATTCGGAAGATTGATGAAGTGACACTGATTGTGATTCCGGAGGCGATCCGTTTGGGGGCGAACGAGCAGTATGATCTCTACAAACAAGTGCTGATGCAGTGTGGAGACCTGAAAGATCGGTTTGGTATATTTGATCTTCGGAGTGAGGACACGGATGGCAGTGATTTCCGAACAGGTATCGGAACCAGTTTTTTGAGTTATGGTGCTGCATACTACCCGCATTTGAAGACTTCCATTCGACACGCTACGGCAGACAGTGGCATCACTTTTTCTCACACTGCGACGGATGCTTTCAATGGACTATCACTGGAGAATGTTAAAATCCTGGCAGATCTCCTGAGTTTACAGGATCAGTTTGATTCCGCAAAACAAGCTGTTAATGATGCTGTTTCGACAGCCACGGCTTCGGGTGCGGTGAAAGATGACAAGCTCCGGCAGATTCCAATCGCACTTAGGAATACCTCGAAAGCTATCGATCTCGTCTCGAATGCGCTGGAGATGGTTGAAGATGAATCATTCAGCTCAACAGAATTTGATTCGGCAAATGGCACCTACGACAGCCATAAAGATACGACGTTCAATACCTCGAATAGCAATTCAGAACTCGACACGGTTTTAAATGAATTGGATTCTGCCGTCGGGGATTTAGAAACGGCGATGAATAATATCCTCACTGAGATCAATACAAACCAGACAGGTATAGCAGCCTCTCATAATAGTAACATTGAAACCTATTTTACGAGTGAGTTTACGTCCGCCATGAACAACCTGCTGAACCAGCAGCGTCTGACTCTTCCACCTTCCTCAACTATTGCAGGAATTTATGCCAAAGTGGATGAAGATCGCGGTGTTTGGAAATCCCCTGCAAATGTGAGTGTAAATAATGTTTCGGGTCCCGCGGTAAAAATTACGATGGATGAGAATGATGATTTCAATGTCCATTCATCAGGCAAGTCGATCAATGTAATTCGCACGTTTACAGGTAAAGGTACGCTTGTTTGGGGCGCCAGAACGCTGGACGGCAACAGCAATGAGTGGAGATATGTATCGGTTCGGCGCTTCTTCAATATGGTGGAGGAATCGGTGAAAAAAGCGAGCGAACCTTTTGTATTTGAACCCAATGATGCTAACACCTGGGTGAAAGTAAAAGCGATGATCGAAAACTTCCTGACCCTTCAATGGAGAGCAGGTGCTCTGATGGGAGCCAAGCCGGATGAAGCGTTCTTTGTAAAAGTGGGTCTCGGTGAAACCATGACCCAGGACGATGTACTAAACGGAAGAATGATTGTAGAGATCGGTATGGCTGCGGTACGACCGGCTGAATTCATCATCCTGCGATTCTCACACAAAATGCTTGAATCTTAATTCTCAAAACTAAAACCTAAGAACTATGAGTAATTATCCATTAGTAAAATTTCATTTCAATGTAGAGTGGGGCGGAACCAAAATCGGATTCACGGAAGTTTCGGGTTTAGACGTCGAAACCGAACTCATTGAATACAGGGATGGAGCAAGTCCGGAATTTTCGAAAATCAAAATGCCGGGTATGCAAAAATACAGCAATATCACGCTAAAGCGCGGATCCTTCCAAAGTGACAATGAGTACTTCGAATGGTGGAATACCGTGAAATTAAACACCATAGACCGGCGTGATGTAACTATATCCCTGCTGAATGAGGAGCATGAGCCGCTGATTGTGTGGAAGGTGAAAAATGCATGGCCTCTCAAGGTTCAGTCAACAGATCTGAAATCCGATGGAAATGAGGTGGCGATTGAGACACTGGAATTGGCCCATGAAGGCTTAACGATCGAATACGTATAAAATATGCCTGATCTCTATCCACCTGTCAGTTTTTACTACCTGGTGTCGTTCAACGGCGTTGGGGATAAGACTATCGATACGCGATTTCAGTCCGTTTCAGGTCTCTCAGCTGAAGTGACGACAGAAACCTATAAAGAGGGTGGGGAGAATCGATTCGAGCACATTCTACCGGTGAGATCCAGCTATTCCAATCTTACACTCAAACGAGGCCTCGTAAAGGATTCGGACCTGATCAAATGGTTTACCGATACATTCGATACCATGCAGGTGCAGCCGGTTACACTCGATATCCTTTTGCTGAATGAAGAGGGAGAACCGCTGGTAAGCTGGAATGTTGTGCATGCCTGGCCGAAAAAGTGGAGTGTATCAGATTTTGATGCCGAAAAGAGTTCTATTGCCATCGAAACGCTGGAACTGCACTATCGCACATTTTCAATCAATTCATAACGAAGGAGTTCTATGCCTGTTGTTATCAGAGAATTACATGTAAAGGTAAATGTGGAGGAGGAGAAAAAGGATCGTTCTCAGCGAACGGGCTCTCGTCCCAATCGTATCGACAGCGACGCATTGATTGATGCGTGTGTGGAAAAAGTCGTTGAAATTATGAAGCAGGAAAACCGCAGGTAATAACCTCATGATTGATGAAACACTGAAAATGCTGATCGTTGCTTTTAACGATTCAACGTTTACCACACCGGCGCTTATTCCACCATTCAAAGCTCATGTGAATCCGGAAAGTTATACCCAATCGGTATTTGTGAACTTTTCTGACATGCAGGCTTCCGGTACCAGTGGTGCCGCAAGCAAGCACAGTCATACCGAACCGGAGGTTCTTCAATTTGAATTTTTGTTGGACCGGACAGGAGCGCTTGGGAATTTGGCAACCGGACCTGTCGGTGTAATTCCCGATATCATTCACTTTAAACAACTGACGTTAGATTTTGAAGGTGAAATTCACCGCCCAAGATATCTGAAACTGATATGGGGAACACTGTTATTCGACTGCCAGCTTCAGAGTCTTGATATCGAACATAAAATGTTTAGTCCCCAGGGGCTTCCACTTCGAGCGGTATTAAAGGCCTCTTTTAAAGAGTACATCGAAGAGACAAAAAGAACGATTAAAGAGAATAAAAGTTCACCGGATTTAACACATGTCCGAACGGTTAAAGAAGGTGACACTCTACCACTGATGACACAGCGAATTTATGGCGACTCGAGGTATTACCTGGAGATTGCTCGTATCAACGGAATAACAAATTTCCGAAAACTGGAACCGGGAAGCGAACTCGTATTTCCTCCAATAGAGAAGGTGAAGTGATATGCCCGTTTTACCCACAGATTCACTTTTAAACGGTTTACAATCTCAAGGAGTGGTAACGCTTACCGTCATCGTAAATGGTGAGGAGATACCATCAACTGTTCAGGTCTATTCGGTTGATATCTGGCACGAACTGAATCGAATACCCAGGGCCAAACTTGCCATCCTTGATGGAAATGCTGCCGAAGAGACATTCAGTGTCAGTGAGGATGAGTGGTTTGTACCCGGAAATGAGATTGAAGTTCAGATTGGATATCAGGCTGACGAGAGTACCGTTTTTAAAGGAATAGTAACCGGGCAATCGATTAAAGTACGCTCAAACGGAAATAGTCTTTTGATGGTCGAGTGTGCAGATCCCGCAGTCAAATTGGCCACCAATCCGAAAAGTCGCTATTTCTATGATGTCTCGGAGAGTGACGCTTTTGAAAGAATTATCTCAGAATACAGCGGACTGTCTCCGGAGATCGAATCAACTTCATATGTGCATAAAGAGCTCCTTCAATTTCAGTCTACCGATTGGGATTTTATCCTTTCGAGGACGGATATAAATGGGATGTTTTGCATTGCCGATGGTGGTACAATCGCTATTCAATCCCCTGATTTCGGACAAGAACCCGTTGCTGCAGTGAAGTATGGAAACAATCTCTTAGAGATCGATGCAGAGATTGACGGGACGAATCAGTTTGGGGCTGTCAAAAGTTTTTCATGGGATTATTCATTGTCTGAAACGACCGAAGTTGACGGGGCATCGAAATCGCCGGTAACTCCCGGCAATCTTACTTCAGGTGACCTGTCCAGCTCTTTGGAAAACAGCGAGTGGGCTTTGAGAGCCGGTTCAAAGATTTCAAGTGAAGTTCTGCAAAAATGGGCCGATTCCAAACTGATGAAACACGAGCTTGCCAAGGTGCGCGGCCGGGCCAAAATTCGCGGATTGAATGGCGTGAAACCGGGTACGATTATCGTACTTGATGGAGTTGGAGATCGATTCAACGGAAATGCTTTTGTAAGTGGTGTGAAACATCAACTTTACAAAGGTGAATGGCTGATGGATGTACAGTTTGGCCTCTCGCCGAAGTGGTTCAGTGAAGAGTACAAGATTTCGGAGATTCCGGCAGCCGGCATGCTTCCTTCTGTCAGTGGTTTGCAAATTGGACTGGTCACACAAATTCAGGATGATCCGGATGGAGATGAACGGATCCTAGTCCGGTTACCCATGATTGATACAGAGGAGCAGGGTGTTTGGGCGCGAATAGCAACAGTTGGAGCTGGTGATAACAGAGGATATGTATTTCGCCCGGAAATCGGTGATGAAGTAATTGTTGGATTTATACACGGCGATCCAAACCAACCGATAATCCTCGGTTCACTTCACAGTTCTGCAAGGCCGGCACCGATAGAAGGGAGTGATGATAATCATGAAAAAGGACTGGTGAGCCGTGGTGAGGTGAAGATTATTTTGAATGATGATGATCCGTCATTGCTCCTTGAGATGCCTTCCGGCAAAAAGGTATCCGTCAACGATGCCGACGGAGAGATTTTATTGGAAGACGAAAACGGGAATAAGGTACTCATAAACAGTGATGGAATAAGCTTAGATAGCCCGAAAGACATTACTTTGAATGCCACCGGTGACCTGAATATCGAAGCAACCAATATCAACTTAAAAGCCAATGCCGGGTTCAAAGCCGAGGGTTCGGCTTCCGCAGAAATAAGCTCAACGGGTTCCACAACGGTTAAAGGAAGCATTGTCCAGATAAATTAAGATGTGCAGATAAGATGATAGATTTTGGTTCATTTGAATTCTTCAAAAGTCCCCCTTTGAAGGGGGAATGTGATCACGACGAATGTCGTGAGAACTCGGGGGATGTACACCCCTCGTCCCGAAGAGTCGGGACACTCCCCTCGAGGAGAGATAAAAATGATATGGCACGAGCGAGACCCCGACGGCCCGGGGAAGGCTGCTCAAGCTATTCATTTTGAATCGTGTAGATAAACTAAAATGTAGAAGTAAGATGAAAGATTTTGTTTCAATTTTTAACGACCTGGCAGAGCACGAACGACAGAGAGTTCCTGCCAGAGTCGTGCAGTGTGGTGAAGTTAACTTTAACAGTACAATGCCTTTGATTTCAAACTCTGACAGGACTTTCGCTCCGCTACGGACTCTGTCAGGTTCTCAATTACGCATGAAAAATCCCCCTTTGAAGGGGGAAGTGAGCGGAGCGAGCAGGGGGACGACACCCCTCCCGCCTTAAGGCGGACTCCCCTCAAGGGGAGATCATAAAATTTCGCGAGTGTTTCGCTTGTGCCATCCATATAGAAATCCAACCCAACACTTTATTGTAACATGCCATTAGCAGCCAGAATTAACGATATGCACATTTGCCCGATGGTGAATCCGGGAGGAGCGCCTCATGTGGGCGGCCCCGTTCTGCCACCGGGAGCGCCGACTGTGATGATAGAAGGTGTACCAGCAGCCCGAATGGGAGATATGGCAACCTGTTCCGGCCCGCCGGACACCATTATACAGGGATCTGGAACTGTAATGATCGAAGGTATGCCGGCTGCCAGAATGGGAGACATGACTTCCCACGGCGGACAGATAGTAGCAGGAAGTCCAACAGTGATGATAGGAGGTTGAGAAGATGAATAACCAGGAAGGAAAAGAGTTTTTGGGACGGGGGTGGGGATTCCCACCGTCGTTTGATAAGGCCGAACGAAAAGCGGAGATGACCAACAGCCAAGAAGATATTGAGAGAAGTCTCGAAATACTGCTCGGCACACGCAAAGGAGAACGTGTGATGCGTCCTGATTACGGTTGCAACCTTGATGAGATGGTATTTGAGTCGTTCAATCTCTCGATGAAAACCTACCTGGCTGATATGGTGGAAACGGCAATCTTATACCACGAACCGCGCATTGAACCGCTTGAGATCAATATTGATGATTCATTTATCTATGAAGGCCGCCTGATGATTGAGATCGACTATATGATCCGGGCCACTAATTCACGCTTTAACATGGTGTACCCGTTCTACCTCGAAGAGGGCACTGAAATTCAATCCCGCTCATGAGTGATAACTGTCAACATAAAAACCCGCTGAAACACCAGGGAAGTTCTCAAGGTGACCGTCTTCTGAGTGCATTGCTGCCGGAGAATGTGGAACTGCATGGGTTGACTGAGGAGGATTGGCTGAAGTTCGCGTATGATTATGCGCAACTGGTTAACTATTATCCCTCAGATGACCCAACGAGTACAAAAGGAGACTGGCAAACTTTTTTCGAGTCGAGTGATGATGTTTCATCATTAATAAATCGATATGGTGAGGGAGATGTTGAGCCGCATATGGCGCTGTTCATGAGCTTTTTAAAGTTGCTTTCCTATCCGCAAGAGAGCTTGAATGAAATTCCCAAACGGCACCTGGATTTTTATTACAACGAGGTGCTACAGCTCGAGAAAAAGCCGTTTCAGCCGGATCAAGTTCATGTTTTATTTGAACTGGCAAAAAACGCTAAAGATGAACTGGTTGATATTGATGTTTTACTGAAAGCAGGCAAGGATAGTGAAGGAAATCCTCGGCAGTACAAAACTCTCAATTCCCTCGTTGTGAACCAGGGAAAAGTTGCATCATTAAAATCTGTTTTTGTTGATAAGGAAGATGAGGGAACTGAGATTTTAAGGTATGCCCCTATGGCCAACTCCAAAGATGGAATTGAAGAAGAACTGGATGATGGAGAGAGCTGGATGGCGTTTGGGAACAGCAAATGGCCGAGAGCAGATCTTGGTTTTTATATCTGCTCAAAACTGCTGCTGATGGCAGAGGGGCGGCGCTTTATAAACTTGAAATTCAACCTGTCGGAACTTCCGGGCATCCAGGATGCAAATTATAAGGCATTCGTTACAACAGAAAAGGAGTGGTTGAGTGTACCCGTCGTGGATATTGAAACCACCAATTCGGATTTCGATATGATCCTAAAAATTGAGATTCCGTCGGACCTGGATCCAATTGTTACATACGATGAGGAGGTTCATAGTGAAGGTTTACCGGTAAAAGAACCTGTTCTTAAAATTATGTTTGAAAAAAAGACGACCGAAGAATTAACGGAACCGGTTGATTATAACTTTGTAAAGGATATATCCATTGAAAAAATGGAGCTGGAAGTACAGGCCGAACTTACGGAATCCCTTCAATTGCAAAATGAACTTGGTAATGTAGATCCGTCAAAACCATTTATGCCGTTTGGTTCCCGGCCAAAAGTGGGGTCAAAGCTCGAGATCGTTTCACCCGAAATGTATAACAAACCGATTTCAAAATTTGACCTGAATATGCAATGGTTGAATACCCCAGCCAGTTTTAGCCAGCATTACGAACACTACCAGGATGCTATTCAGAAGCAGAAGGCACTCTATTCCGATTACTCTGAAATGATCGCGTCGTATACTTATGTTTGGCTTCTTCCACAATTCGTGATCATGAACGGTTCTTCGGGAACTGGAGGGGGTGATGAAGTACCGCCGGATACGATGAAAGATGACTTTAAAGTAAAAATTGAGTCTCCGTACAACCCGGATCCTTCCGGTGATGATCCATACAGAGGTCAACTTTTTAGTGAGCCACCACAGGTAGAAATTAATATCTCCGAAAATCCGGTTAAGGTATCGAATGGAGAGATTGATATGATTCTAACAGAATCATTCTATCACGACTTGTATTCCGAGATCTATGTAAATGCAGTTTTAAAGGCTCAGAATTCCGACTCTTCAAGCGGAGGTGGAAATGGTAACGGAAATGGGAATGGATCAGAAGAGCCATCGGTAGATCTGCCTAATGAGCCTTACACACCACTTCTGGATAAGCTTACACTTACATACACAGCAAAAGAGTCTGTTGTATTTGGTCATCAGGAGGAAAGTGAATCCTCAACCATTATGTTTCATCGGCATCCATTTGGTATCAAAAAAGTGGATAAAAATGAACAGACATTGGTACCTACCTACAAGAATAATGAACTGTATATCGGGCTCGAAAACCAATCTGCCGGAAGTAATATCAGTTTGTTGTTCCAGGTGGCGGAGGGAAGTGAAAATCCCGCTCACAGTACTTTCGAAGAGGGAGATATTGACTGGTGGGAGCTTTCGCAGAATAGATGGCAGGAAGTTAAGCCTTCTGATTTTGCAAGAAATCAAACCAACAATTTTCTGCGATCGGGTATTGCTGAGTTGCCGATTTCAAAATCAGCTACCAAAGAGAATACACTGTTGGATACCGGATTGTACTGGTTGAGAGTTCGCCTCAAAAAAGAGGAGGATGCTGTCAGCCGGTTCATCAATGTGCATGCCCAGGCTAGTGAAGCCATTTTCTACGACCAGGAAAATTCTACAGATCACCTGGATGATGGCCTGCCGTCCAAAACAATCGGTCAGCTTGTAAACCCCAGGGCTCAAATTAAGTCCGTTGCCCAGCCATATGCCAGTTTTGGCGGGAAACCGGAAGAATCAGATGATTCATACTATAGGCGTGTAAGTGAACGACTTCGTCATAAAGAAAGAGCCGTGAGTATTTGGGACTATGAGCACCTGGTTCTCCAGGAATTTCCATCTCTTTACAAAGTAAAATGCCTGAATCACACCCGACTGGATGAAACCTGTTTGAATGAGATGAGTCCCGGCGATGTAACACTGGTTCTAATTCCAAAAATCACGGAAGGAAATACAGAGCATCGCCTGAAACCGAAAGTAAGCCAGGATTTTAAAGACCAGGTAGAGGAATATGTTCGACAGAAAAATTCAATGCACGCAAGTATCAAAGCAGCCGATGCTATCTATGAGTTAGTTCGGTTTGAGTTTAAGATTCAATTTCACACGGGTCTGGATTTCAACTACTATCAAAATCAAACCCGTGAAGATCTGAAACGCCTGTTAGCCCCCTGGGTGTTTGACCTGGATGCGGCAATCGAGTTTGGAGGGTCGTTTTCGGAATACCAGGTCGTAAACTACCTGGAGAACCTGGAATATGTCGACTATATCTCCGATTTCGCGTTGTTTCATCAACCCTTTGGCGGAGATTTTACGCGGAAAACCATGGTAGAGCCATCAAATTCTATGGCCATTTTGGTGCCGTCCGAAAATAACGATATCACACAAGCAGAAAAATGTGAATGAGATGGATCCTGTAACTATACCAAAACATACAGCTACAAACGACGACCGGGATTTTGAATTCCTGCACCGGACGGGTATGGAGCATATTGAGGAACTGAGCCGCAAACTTTGGACTGATTACAACAGCCATGATCCGGGAATTACCATGTTGGAGGCGCTGTGCTATGCCATTACCGATCTGGGCAACCGAATACAACTGCCGATACCGGATCTGCTTACAAAAACGAAAGATGCAAAAGGGGCAATTAAAGGTAGTTTTCCCACGGCCAAGCGGGTTCTGACAACGAAACCGATCACTGAAAAGGACTACCGTAAACTTTTCATTGATGTGAAGGGAGTTAAGAATGCATTTATACATGTCAATACCGACCACGTCATACACAAGCATTGTCTCAAAAAAGATGAACCGACTGAGGAAGATCCGCAGGGGAAACTGAGTTACGAGAAAGATCTTTCGCCTGATTATGAACATCTTCAATCTATGTCTGTGAAGGGTTTGTATGATATCTACTTTGAACCGGATCATGACATCAAGATACTTGAGAAAGACAGCGAACAGAGAAAAAAAATTATTGATGAGATAGAAGCTGAGATTAAGAGCCGCTATCATGCAAATCGAAATGTCTGCGAAGATCTTATCAGGGTAAAAGAGGTCAGCTACCTCGATCTCATTGTCTGCGGTGATATTGAAATTGAACGAACGGCCGGTACCACGGATGTAATGGCTGAGATCCTTTTTGGAGTTCAGGAATATTTTTCTCCCTCCGTGAAGCGCAAATCACTCGATGATCTGTTGGATGAGGGTCTTCCCGTAGAATCCATTTACAATGGCCCGGTTCTTGAAAATGGATTTATTACAGATGAAGAGTTAGAAAAGGCAGCAATCAGGAAAGAGATTCATCTCTCCGACCTGGTTCAGATTATCAGTGAGACGGAAGGTGTAAAAAGCATTCGGAAACTAAAAATGGGCGCCTGTAACGGTAGTGAAATTCCGGATGAAGTCCGAGATAAAACGAAGCAAAAATGGACCATCTGCCTGCCGAAGGACTCTGTGATTTTGCCGCGTCTGTGTATTAAACCAAGCATCAAAAATACAAACCTGTTCAAGGATGTTATCCCGATGCCGAAGGATGTAAAGAGCGTAGTGAATCATTTAAATATTCGGATTGATGAACACCAGGCATCACTTTCCCTCAGCTACGATGATCTTACACCAGAAAATGGTCAGTTTGTCGATACGGAGTACTACAGGTCCGTTCAAAATGAGTTGCCACAGATCTATGGAACGAGTGAATATGGCCTTTCGCCTTCACTTCCACCGGAACGCCATGCAAAAGCCAAACAACTGAAAAGCTATCTGCTGTTTTTCGATCAGATTTTAGCGACCTATTTCGGTCACCTTCGAAATATAGGGGACCTTCTCTCGGCAGATGTTGGGGCCGAAAGTTATTTCTATGCGGAGGTTAAGGATGTAATGAATGAATCGGAATTGATCAAGAATTACGATTCATATGAGACGGACGTTAAACGAATACTCTCAGATTATGATGACGCTGAGATTCGAAAAAATGAATTTATGGATCATCTTTTGGCACGGTTTGCTGAGAATATGAATGACTATGCCTTTGCGATGATGGATGGGTTTGGAGAGGATTTAACACGCGCTACGCTATGGCACAAATCAATCTTGTTGAAAGAGTATGCTGATCTGAGCTCTAACCGGGTACAATCCATTGATTATTATAGTGGTGAAACCGATCCATGGAATACGTTTGATGTGGCCGGTTTGAAACATCGGCTGGCGCGGCTGTTGGGTATCAGGGACTATTCCCGGCGTGATTTGACATCCACCAAATTTGAGATCAACGAGAATTCTGGTGACTGGACGTGGGTAGTATTTGATAAATCCGATCAACCCTTGTTTGAAAGCATAGGGTCATACGATGATGAATCAAAAGCAGAACGATCATTATGGTACGCTGTTTCGCTGGCCTGGAATCAGAAAAACTATGCACTTCACGAAACAGGCGGGGGGAAATTCACCTTTCATATTCTGGATGAAAACAAGGAGAATGCAGCCATGTGTAAGAAATTGTTCGATTCTAGAGATGAAGGGATTGAAGCGATTCCCGCCATCACGGAGTATATGTACAACAGGGTGACTGATGAGGGATTCTTCGTTTTTGAACATATTCTGTTCAGGCCGGACCGTAATGATGAAGATGCCGGTGAAAAATTTATGCATATCTGTATGGACAATGAATGTAAACAGTGTAAGCCATCAGATCCCTATTCATTGCGGCTAACATTTGTTTTTCCCGGATGGACACGTCGATTTTCAAACATGTATTTCAGGGAATATGCCGAAAAATTGATTCGGCGAGAGGTACCTGCGCACATCCTTTGCAGAATTTGCTGGATCGGGAATACTGTTGAAACGGAAGACGGAGAGTTGAGTACAGAAGACGGGCCGATGCAGAAACTACAAGATCTGTACAAAAAATGGCTGACCAAGAAAATGCAAAGTTCCGGGAATCAACAGAACAATGAATTTTTAAAACCCCTGGTAGATCTGTTACACGATCTGGAAACGATCTATCCGCAGGGAAAACTGTATGACTGTGAATCCGGTGATGCAGATACCGAATCCTCAATTGTGTTGGGGAAATCAACAATTGGCGAATTAAAACAGGAAGACAATGGCGACGAATAATCTCTTAACTCAACCAACCCCGCACTACCATAAATTTGTTGATAACCAGGTGCTCACCGATGATCATCTAAATTCGGTGCTGGATTATCTGAATCACCAGGATCGGCTTTCCAGGATGCTTCTGCATGGAGTTGGTGTGGTATGCGGTTTGCAGATCTCCATAGATGAATCGAACAGAGAGATCCATTTGACGGATGGAGTGGCCGTTACAACGGCGGGAGACCTGCTGAAACTCGGTACAAAAAAATATGCGGGATTCAAGAGATTCAGCGACGCAAATGTTAAATACCCGTTTTTTACGGACGATGAAGGTGCTACAATGGAGCTTTGGGAGTTGGAAACCGATACGTCGCCGTCGGATGTTCGTCCCCTCAGCCAATTTGAGTCAACGACAGATATTGATTTCAAGAAAGCCATTGCCATACTCTATCTTGAAGATTATCTCGGTGAAGAGGAAGATTGCTCACCTGTAGATTGCGATACCCAGGGACAACCGGTCGTCAATCAGTTGCGGGTTTTGTTAATCTCTACGGAGAATGCGCAGAAAATTGCTGAACAGGATTCTATCTTTTCGAACCTGCTGCAGGGAGGAAGTGATTTTATTGTTGATGAACTTTATAAGGAGTATGTCCCGCGAGTACTCCTGAATGAGACGAATACCGGAGACTACAATTCATTCAAAAAAGCATATGATATTTCATTTCAAACGCTGGCAAATCAGATTAACAAACTTGGTTCCATTTCAGTATTCAGTAATGTATTCAATCGGCTAGGAGTCGACCCCACAAGCGAGCTTCACAAGGTTCCGTCTTCTGCTACAAACTTCCAGTATGTCTATGATTTTTATAAAGATCTTGCTGATGCTTACAATGAATTAAGAGATCTCTTGAAAAAGAATTATGCCATTTGCTGCCCCGACCCGGGAGCATTTCCCAAACATGTGCTTCTTGGTACGCTTAATGAAAGCTCAGAGAATTGGCGCCATCCATTTTATCCCTCACCAACCCATGTAGAATCAGCACTGGGCCAGATGAATAACGTATTTGAGCGGCTGCTTCAAATGATTAAAAATTTTCGGGCAGAGGAAAAGAATGAGATTCGAATTACCCCATCGAGAGATGATGATTTTTCCCAGGGCAAGAGAGCCGTACCGTTTTACTACAATCTTCAGAAAGCATCCGTGGCTTCAACGTTTTTGCAGAAATGGAGAGATAAGGATGTTGAACTGGTCCCGAATTATTATGGTGCCGGTTATCCCTCCGGAGAATTCAAGCCTCTGAATGTTCATTTGGACGATCACGATTTTTACAGAATTGAAGGTCATACAGGTAAGCATATTCAGGATGCTCATAAGAGAATTAAAGAGATTCAGAAAAATAAATCACTGCCTTTTGATATCCAGCAGGTTGCAATCGGCGATTATCCCGAAGAATCGACAATCGATTACGATAAATATCGAGTCTATTTCGAAGATCTGCAGGTAGTTTTACAGGCTTGGAATGAAGAGCAGCAATGTCTCATGAAAACGGCCAGTGACTTTCTTACAAAATTCAGCACAAAAGAACCCGGAAGGCATATCGCATATAAGGTGCCCGAACAGGATGTAAATACTGATTCAAACATTCATTCCGGTATCATCGAAATGGATCAGCCCATGGCGAAAATACCCACACATTATCTATACGGAACGAGTGTGACGGGTAAAACCAAAAAGCCCAAAGAAAACCAGGTAATGAAAAGTATCGCATCTGAAAAAGATACTCTTGGTTTTGCTATGAAGGATGTCGTGAAAATTACAGATAACAGGAATGATTTTTGGGTGAAAACAAACAATGCTGTCGGGAATATTATCAGCAATTGGAATCCTGATATTGTTGAAGCCACAATCAACATTCCGGGTCAACTTGTGGGCTACCTGAAGGAGACTGAAGACTATAAACTGACGGATATTGAGGATTTTACAGAAGAGAATCTCAAAAAATACCTGGAATCGCTCGAAGCCCAATGCAGAAAAACTTCGGAATCTAAGAAGAGATTGCAGGGCTTAATCAACAAAGATGATAGTGTACTGCGGTCAAAAGAGTGGGTGGAAAATTACCAGTATGTTCTGAACCGGATCTCTTCATCTTGCTGTATCATGGAAAAAGTGAAAGTGTTGTATGAAAAAATCATTGAACGAAAGAGAGAGGTTTTAGACAAGTTCGTTCTCGATCAATTTATCCAGGATCATCCCGGCGCCGAGCACAAAGCCGGAGTGGAGAAGGGGGGCACATTTGTTCTGCTCTACTACTCAAAGAACCGTAAACCCGGAGAATCATCAGAAATAACAGAGAAGAGATTTTCATCATTGATGATGAGTCGGGAAAGGTTTGAACAACCCGCTCATGAAATTCCAATCAGCAGAGAGTTCGGCGATATGACTCATTTCCGTGGAACTTTTGATGAGTCAGAGGCTCTACGACGCGCAGCTGAGGAAGGTTTCTCTAACCTTCCTGGAATTCGTGCAAGAACGAGTATCCCTGCGAGGGAAAATATTCCGCACGGCACTGTTATAGGTGATCTCAGTTTACCATACATTTGCTGCTCAGAAACGCCATCCACAAACTTTGTATTTCCGGAACAACTCGCCACCTTGCGAATTCCTGTAGATCATGTTTGTGTGGATGAGAATGGCAATACCGATCCAATCCCGTTAAGTGTAACACCGGCGGGCGGCGATGTGAAAGCATTTATCCAGAAGCGGGAGCTTGAAAATGTAATTCGAGTGGAAGAAAATGGTACATTCTTCGATCCGAATAATGTAAGCCCACAAGAGTATGGAAATGTAATCCGGTTTGAGGTGAACGGTCAGCCGGTTGAACCGATACTTGAGGTGTATCGAAAACCGAACGCGAGGTTTACAATTGGGGAAGAAATTTCATTCAGAGAAGAAAATACGCTAGCCGTTGTGAAATTCCAGAACCGATCAACTCCATTTGATGAACTCACCTTTGAATGGGATTTCGATGGTGATATAGTCCAGAATGAAAATGCCCTGGAATTCACGCATTTCTTTAAAGTAAGGCCGGGTGGAAATTTCGACTTTGAAGTGAAATTAACCGCATTTAATGGTCCATGCCGCGCAACATTTTCGGAAAGTGTAAATGTGGATGTTCCTGAACTGGAGATTCCGGATGATCCCAATCGGCCCGACGATCCAGATAATCCGGATCAGCCCGATGACCCTGATCAACCCGAGAGAAATTGTGTGGAAATCAGTGCCCAGGCGATTAAAGCTTCATTCAGTGTGATGGACCGAGAAGCTCAAAATGATAACAACGAGATCGATCGACGATTCCAACTTTTCTACATGCGAAAAATTAGACGTGTATATGAAAAGATTCTTGATGATCCCGAATCTGCCTTAAATGGTGAGTTGGATAATAGTGTGATTCCGATGATCCAGGAAACTCAGAAAATGGTACTTGAGAATATCATGAATCAGCGAAGAGTAAACGGGCTCGAGTTTATGCTGATGGTTTACTATGAAATGGCACTGCTCTACTTCTACATACATTCCTGCAGAGATAACAGGATTGGAAGTGATATTGCCATGCATAATGACCGGCTAAACTGGCTGACTGTGACCGAACAGGTATTTGAGAGCTTCCGTGAAGCACTAAAGAGTGTTCTTGAGACTGATAAGATTCACAATAAACTTGATGCAGTTCAGGATCGAATGGGAGACAGGTTTGATCGAGACATGAGAACCATCATTGGAAAAATCATAAGCATTTTGAGACGATTGGCAGATGGAAGATAGACCACATATCATCCAAAAAATTCAGGCAGAACTCACATTGCATTCTGATGAAAAACACTCCGAAAAGTCGGAGAAGCTGAAAAGAGCTATTCAGGATGCTATGCGGAGCCTCTCGCCTATTTTGGATGATTTGGCTGGTGAATCTCACTTCAAAATTGACTCATTATCTGTGGAGATCGATCTCTCAACGGCTGATTTTGCTCAGCTCGACAAAAAGATCGCAGATGCAGTGAGAGATAAAATCGAGAAGCTATTTAAATCTCAGGAGGAGTCGCCTGAGTTAGTTTCGAAAGAGACGGTTCAAAAACTTTCCGAAGAAAATAGCTATCGTGAAATAGTTAGCTCTTTTTTGAAAACTGGAGAGATCCCATGGTGGGCTGAAAAATCGGCACTGGATGAAGCTGAGAAGTGGTTGTTGAATCTGAGTGCAGATGAATGGATATCCCTGATAAAGTCACTTGTTCAAAACCACATCTACGTTGTTAACCGGTTGGTGAGGCATTTTTCTCCCGTTGTGGTCCAAGAGCTGGTTCGAAAAACAGTTGAAGGCCATCCGGGAAGTGGCCAACTGCTTAATCTTCAGGATGAGATACTGAGATTTTTACAAAATCAGAATCTATCAACTGCTTTCATTCATGAAATAGAAAGAGATTTTATATCCGGAATTATAAAAGGGAGAATCGCTGGTGTCGCTCAGGAAAAACTAGTGGAGCATCTTTTTATCTCAGCCATCAAAAAAATGATAAGTAGAGAAGCTCAAACAGGAGGTTCTAAAAAAATTGTTACAGATTTGAGACTGTGGTTGAACCGTTCCGAACAACAGGAGAGAGAATATTGGGTTGAGCAGTTGGAGGATCTGTCGAGTAGCGACAACTGGATCGAAGATCGCAACGATGAGTTATTGATTGAAGGCGATTTTCCAAAGGAGTCCGAAATAGATATTGAGCCTGAATTTATTGATCATAGGAATGAGATTTCAGTTACTAATGCCGGAGTCGTTATTCTTCATCCATTTTTGGACTCCCTCTTCAAAAATCTTGGCTATGTTGAAGATGGTGAATTTTTGAATCAAGCCGCAAGGGAACGTGCCGTCTGCCTGGTTCACTATTTAGCGACCGGTGAGGAAAAATTTCCGGAGTACGAGTTACAACTCCCAAAGTTTTTATGCAGATGGCCAACGGGGCTACCCATAAATCGGTATCTGCAACTCTCAGAAACGGAGAGAACAGAATGTAATTCGGTTTTATCCAGTTCTCTTGCACACTGGGCAGCTTTAAAAAATACTGGAATCGAAGGGTTGCGGGGAAACTTCCTCAAACGTGAAGGAATTTTAAGACGGGAAGAGTTCGGATGGTCTTTGTATATAGAAGAAAAAACCATAGATATACTGTTAGATAAGCTGCCGTGGAACCTGTCCATTATAAAATTAAAATGGATGGATGAAATGTTAACTGTACATTGGCATTAAGGATGGTCTACGAAGAACTCATATCATCGCTCCGGAATTTTATATTCCACAGACTGGAACATTATTTTCAGAAGAGAGAAGACTTGCCTGGAGTAAATGAGTTTCAAGTGAAAGAAAAGAAGGGACATCCATTTACTGATTTTGTTAAAGAGAAAAATCTAAGTAATGAAGAGCAATTGGTTCTTAGTTTGACTTTGATTCCCCACCTGAGGCCTGAACTTTACACCAATCTGATTCAACATTTTTTACCGCAAGGCGGAGATCTGCCCATATTTGGTGCGGCCAAAGCAAAAAATGCAAGGGGAATTATTCCCACAGGAGAAACGGCTCAATTTATTTTGGGGGGAACAGATACATTAACTCGTTTGAAAATTTTTAGATTGTTACGGACCTCTGATTTAATCAAATCGGGAATTATTTCAATTGAACACGTTCCGGACGGTGAACCGGAGATGAGCGGTAAATTGGTATTTGCAAGGGAGTATGTAGATCTATTTTTGACAGGCGAAATGTCTACGCCATCATTTGGTCCCGATTTTCCAGCACAAAAAATTGATACAGAGCGAAACTGGGACGATCTCGTTCTTACGGAAGAACTTGAAGAACAGATCGATGAACTGAAAACCTGGATTCAGTATAACAAACGCCTGATGAAGGAGTGGGAGATGTCGAAGAAATTGAAACCCGGATATCGGGTGTTGTTTCATGGTCCATCGGGGACCGGTAAAACATTGACTGCGAGTCTCTTGGGCAAATATACCGGCAGGGATGTTTTTCGTGTAAATCTATCAACAATCGTTTCAAAATATATTGGAGAGACGGAGAAAAATCTTGAAAAACTCTTCTCTAAAGCAGATAACAAAGATTGGATTCTCTTTTTTGATGAAGCCGATTCCTTGTTTGGAAAACGCACGGACGTAAACGATTCCCACGACCGATATGCCAACCAGGAAGTGAGTTATCTCTTGCAGCGTGTTGAAAATTTCAATGGCCTCGTGATCCTTTCTACCAATTTCAAAACGAACATTGATGATGCATTTTTACGTCGATTTAATGCCATCATCAAGTTTCCATTTCCGGACGCAAAACTTCGCAAGAGTATTTGGGAAAAATCGCTGCCGAACCGTGCTAAAATTGATCCGGATGTGGATATCGAGGAAATTGCAGTACGATATAAGCTGACCGGCGGGAATATTATCAATGCAGTTCATCTTGCTTCTTTGAAAACGTTGGGGGATAAATCAGAAATCATCACTCTTCGAAATCTGCTTCACGGAATCAAACGCGAAGTAGAAAAGGAGGGCAAAATATTCAACAATTTGTTGAATAATGGCGTGAAACCAAACGGAACTAAATAGGTCAAAAATGAAAACTGCAGAGCCAAAATCACAAGCTGTAAGTACACATTCATGGTCTCCGAACTCAATGAACGAAGTTTTTTTTCATGCCAATCATCAACGTCCAAATTCTTTTTTTGCTCCTGCAACCATACAACCAAAACTGCAGATTGGTGAACCGAATGATAAATATGAGAAACAGGCTGATCGGGTAGCGGATGCTGTCGTTCAAATGCCTCACTCTGCGGAAACCATACAGCGACAAGCAATGGAAGAAGAAGAGATGGTTCAGGCACAGTCTTTGGAAGAAGATGAGTTACAAATGCAACGAGAGCCGATTCCTCAACGAAAGTGTAAGGCCTGTGCAGAGGAAAGCCTTCAAAAAAAAGCAACCGAGTCAGGTGGCACCGGCAACACAACAAGTGAGCAAATAAGTGATCAATTAGAATCAAAGAGTGGATCCGGCAACCGCTTACCAGTACCCATTGAATCAGAAATGAGCCAAAAAATAGGAGCTGACTTCAGTAGTGTGAATATTCATACCGATTCGGAAGCAGTGCAGATGAGTCAGTCGCTGGGGGCTCGTGCTTTTACACAAGGCAACGATATTTATTTTAATTCGGGAGAATATCGTCCTCAATCGAGTGATGGGAAACATCTTTTGGCTCATGAATTGACGCATGTGGTTCAGCAAAACAAATTAAAGACTGTTAACCAAATACAAAGAAATGTGGTTGATGATGATGGCCATGTGCCCTGCAGGAATACAAGAGCGGGTGCTGTGGGTACTCTTCGAACAGCTGAGCAGGAAGCTGTCAGACTAGCCCGGAGAGCTTCCGGTGAAATTTGGACTCATCTAATTTTACATCCCCTGATCAGTATTGGTGGTGAATCTCAGTCTCTTCATGATTTTCGGGATGCATTATGGAGACGATTTCACTTTGACTACAACGATGAAACAGTTCGGGAGACGCATCTTCCACTGTTAGCACGACGTTATGACCTGGTAGCTCAATGGATCAGCAATTTGGATCATCGATATGTTTGTGCGGGACCGGGTAATGAACCGCCCGGTGAATGTACAGATCAACCGGGAGTAGGTATGGCATGGACAGCCAATGGTATCAATACAACTGAACTGTGTGAGTCATTCTGGACCGCTTCTGCAGACGATCGTGCAGAAACAATCCTGCATGAATGGTTCCATTTTGGCTTTGGCTGGTTGGGTGATTGTGGTGAGGCACATAATAGGAATAATACCGTTTGTTTTGATATGTTTGCAGGTGAACTGGCAGGAACAGCAACTCCATCAGATTACGATAGCTGCTGTGTACCTCCCACAGATCCATTACCCCCCTTACAGGGAATTCCATAATTAAAAAAATCAATAAATAATATTAAAAATGGCACTTTACAGAAGAGGATCAACCGGCGATGAAGTGAAGCAGATACAGCGTGAGCTTCAGGATAAAAATCACTACCATGGACCCATCGATGGTATTTTTGGTGGGGGAACTGAAAGTGCAGTGAAGGCCTTTCAACGGTTTGAAAATTTAACGATAGATGGAATTGTTGGTCCTGAAACATGGAAGGAGTTATTTGATGAAGATGAAGTCCAGCCTCCATCTATTCTCAATGAAGACCTTTCATATCGGTCCTTAGCTTTAACCGGAGCCTTTGAAACGAGCCAGCCGCCTCCGGATTGTTTTGCAGGAATAACCGGTGATTTTGACGGCCAGGCGATCAGTTTTGGTGCACTCCAGTGGAATATCGGTCAGGGTAGTCTGCAGCCACTCCTTTTAAAAATGGATGAAGAAAATCCTGAGATTGTTGAAGAGATTTTTGCTGATCATTGCAGTGAGTTTCGGGAAATTTTGCAATCCCCCCATGAGCAGCAGATGGAGTGGGGGAGGTCTATTCAGGATCCCATTCGATTGGTATTAAGAGAACCCTGGCGTGGATTGTTTAAAAGTTTAGGGCGAAATAAAGAGTTTCAGCAAATACAGGTGGAAGCTGCCGAAAGGTTGTATGATGCTGCTCAGGATTTGGCTGATGAATATGATCTTAAATCGGAAAGGGCTGTGGCTTTAATGTTTGACATCAAAGTGCAGAATGGAAGTATCTATTCGTATGTGCGAGAACAGATACTGCGGGATTTTGACCAGCTTTCTGATGATGCGGGTGAAGAGGAACGCCTTATAATCGTAGCCAATAGAAGGGCGGAGGCATCAAATCCCCGATGGGTTGAAGATGTTCGAAACCGAAAATTAACGATTGCCAGGGGGGAAGGTACCGTGCATGGAATGCATTATAACCTCGAGGAAGATTACGGTATTCGCTTATGAGAATAGATTCCAAAAGATAAAATATTTAATCAATCACAATGAAAAGCACGGCCCATACAGATCAAACCAAATCACCATCGAAGAATGTTGGCAGCAAGAGTTCATCCTTTTTTAAGTCCGTGAAAAGTGATGATCAACCTTTTTTTGGTCCCGCTGTCTTACAACCGAAACTTGAAATTGGTGAACCGGATGATCCTTATGAGAGGCAGGCCGATTGGGTAGCGGATGCAGTAGTCCAAATGCCGGATGCACCACAACCTGTTCAGCGCCAAGAGATGGAAGAAGAGGAAGAACTGCAAATGAAGCGTGAACCGATTCTTCAGCGGAAGTGCGAGGAGTGTAAAGAGGAAGAAAATATTCAAAGGAAATCAAACAATTCTGCACAATCCGGATATATGGTAAGTCAGGGTGTAAGTACTCAGCTCCAGGCAAAAAGTGGAAAAGGGAATCAGCTTCCTCGTTCAGTCCAATCAGAAATGAGTCAAAAAATCGGGGCCAATTTTAATGGTGTGAATATTCATACCGATTCAGATGCATCGCAAATGAGTACTTCAATTGGAGCCCGTGCTTTTACTCATGGCAATGACATCTATTTTAATTCAGGAGAGTACAATCCATCAACCCACGAAGGAAAACATTTGCTGGCTCATGAATTGACTCATGTTGTACAGCAGGGAAAAGCAAAAAAACGTATTCAAAGAGAACCACTGAGCGATACCCAACGGGATAATTATGTTACTAATATTATTGCCGAGATGGGTACAACACACACTGATTATAATAACGGTGCGCAAGATGCAGATCGTGCCATTTCAGCTGCGGCCCAGGCAAATGCCGATTTAGCAAAGGCCTTATTTAGCATCAGTATGGCTATTATTGTTCCTGGATTCGGGGGAGTAATTAGCAGTTTTGCAACTCGAGTTGGAATTACGCTAACAACAAGTGTTGCGGATCGTATTGGTGGTGTAATTGGTGAAGCTGCTAAAATTGCAGGAGAGAATGAAATTAATGAAGCATTTCAGAGTACAGAACAGAATCAGCTTTTTATTGAAATTGCAAATGGCCTTGAAGAGTCTGCAAGAATAAAACGCCAACATTTATTAGAGGTTAAATACGATAGTGGTGCTCTTCCGGATACTGATTTAGTTCAACTGCATGACTATTGGCTTGCACTGGGTAGGCTGGACAGAGACGTCTGGAATCATTGGTTCCAGGAGAAATACAATGAGTACCAGCAACAGATTAAGCCGATTGGTGAACAAACGGATCAAAGGTATGGAACCAATAAACTTCGTTGGATTGAAGGAGCAAGCTGGAGAGCACTCGCATTGACGGGTGAAGGCCGTTATTTTATGGCAACCGGCAGTCCGACATTTATGGCCTGGATTTCGCCATTTTACCGGGATGCGGCTGTAAGCAGACATGAACAGGCTGTAGGAACAAGCGCTATTTCTGCTGTCCATTATACTAGTTTGGAAACAACAGGAAGTACTACAAGAAGTGATTTTGAAAATATATTAGACAGGCCATATACGGGATATGATAATATCGTTCGTGAACAAGCTCAGGGAAATGTACAACAGGGCTCGGGATCTAATTGTCCAACGTGTCACGGACAAGGAGGCGGTATCGGTCCTGAATTCAACCAAGAGCCGCTTATAGATTTCAACCAATTTGAAAGAAATCAATCCATTGATGATGTTGACACGGAAGCTTTAAGAAGATGGATTGAAGCAATTGAGAATGAATAATCGAAAGAATATAGTATAAGTTTTTTGCTTCGGGTGACTCAATAACCTAATCTTCATCATTTATCTCCAATGCCTATCTAAATTGTTGAGAGCCCATATTTAAAGATCCGTCTACCCTAATGGGTAATGATGAAACTTTTGTGGATAATGAATTATCTGCAGGAACTATTCAGTTTTATTCTAATAAAAAAAGCAGGCGATTATACGGAAAAGCAGTTGTGAGTATATGGTGCCAAATTTCTTATCTTATCAATTAGATTTTAAAGGCTGTATCCCTATGAATAAATATTTTTTGCTTATTTTACTATTCCCGCTATTTCTTTTGTACGGTTGCAATTCTTATACCTGGCAAGAAGCCCAGCAAGAGGATACCTATGAAGCTTACAAGACATATGTTGAAGAAAATCCCGAAGGTGAATTTGTTGAGGATGCTCAACAACTTTTAGAACTTCGTTACTGGGAGTCTATAAGAGATGATTCTAGTGCTGCGGTTTTTCAAACATACTTAAACCGATTTCCGAACGGACAATTTCAATCCGAAGCTGAGGAAAAGATCGATCAAATTGCACGTGCAAACCTTGCAACAGAAGGGCGTGTAACCGGATCGAACGTAATAATTCGCAGTGATCATACTACAGAATCTACCTCCGTGGGCGTTGTCGCTCGAGAAGGCACAATTGTTGAAATTCTTGATTTCTACAACTCGGGAAATAGTAAGGAGGCCATTCTCAGTAGAGATGCGACATTTGTTCAAAATGGTCAACAAATTAATCTTACGACTGGTAAAGCTGTAACCATTTTGTCTGATCAAATTGATTCTGTCCGGGTTTCTGTCTCTACTGCTGAATATGGTACGATTGAAGCCACCATCAGTAAAGAGAATATAGAGCCAATGAGCGGCGAAAGATGGTATGAAATTACTACACGGGATAATATCACAGGCTGGATTTACGGGAAGTTTATCGAAGAATTATAATTTTTGTCAATGGTTGGTTGTTCGTTGTTCATTATGTTATGAATGGCGTTTCGACTGTTCAGGATACCCTGCTTTTGTGAAGACACAGGCCAGACTTTTGTACATTCATTCATTTGAAAAAATCAACAAGCCATCAACTACTGACAACCAACAACTAATCACTTTTTTAATTTATGAGACCATTTATTTTTTTGTTTTCAATTTTATTGATCAGTTGCAGCGGAGAAAAATCTCCATCCAACGATATGCAGAACTCAACTTCCGAGGAAACACAAACTGAGGTAAATGATTCATTGAGAGTCGATATTTCAGAGGAGTTTGTGACGGGTCAGTTTAATTTTAAAACCCATGAAGATTTTGTAGAGGTTGATCCGGAAGATGCCAACAAAGAAGTATATCTCCATAAAAAGACTTACGAAGCTTTCCAGGCGATGTCGGATAGCGCTAAACAAGATGGAATATCTCTGATTATTGTATCAGGTACACGAAATTTTGAATACCAAAAAGCGATATGGGATCGAAAATGGAATGAATCCACAGCAGAAACAGATCTGGAAAAAGCGTTAGGTATCCTTGAGTACAGCTCCATGCCGATGACCTCTCGCCATCACTGGGGAACTGATATCGATCTCAACAACCTTAACAACAGCTATTTTGAAGAGGGTCAGGGAAAAGAGGAGTATGAGTGGTTAAAGGCAAATGCTAACGATTTCGGCTTTTATCAGACCTATACCGAAAAAAGCCTCAACGGCCGAACCGGGTATAACGAAGAAAAATGGCATTGGTCCTATATGCCGCTCGCGTCCCAATTCTTAATGTACTATAATCGGCACCTCACGAATGAAGATATTCAGGGTTTTGAAGGATCAGATCTGGCTACAGAAATCGATATGGTTCAAAACTACGTGAATGGTGTTTCTGTAGATGTGCTTAGTTATAATTATTAATACTCTAAGTCATCCAATGAGTGGATCTGGTAAGAATAAATATTTGATCTCAAATACTCATCGGATGACTTCCCTTCTTACCTATACCGTCTCCACCTCATCCAACTTTACGCCAACCAACCGGCTGACTCCGGTCTCCGGCATCGTCACGCCGTACATCATTTCAGCTTTAGACATTGTCTTTTTGTTATGGGTGATGATAATAAACTGAGTATCCTCACTGAACTTCTTAATCATTTGTGAGAATCGCTCGATGTTGGCATCGTCCAACGGAGCGTCTACCTCGTCAAGCACACAGAATGGAGAAGGTTTTACGAGATAGATTGCAAAGAGGAGGGCAATGGCTGTAAGTGTTTTTTCACCACCGGATAGCTGATTAATACTTGAAGGACGTTTACCACGTGGATTTGCCCGGATCTCAATTTTGGCCTCCAACGGATCTTCTGCTTCTTCATCGATTACTAAATCGCAGAAATCATCCTCATTAAAAAGTGTACTGAATACATTCTTAAAATTGTTTCGAATCTTCTCAAACGTTTCACTGAACCTTTCCGTAGCTGTTTCATTAATCTCGGCAATTGTTTCCCGCATCTCCGCTTCTGCATCCCGGAGATCTTTTATTTGCTCTTCATGGAATTCCAGCCGCTCTTTTTCTTCACGAAACTCCTCAATGGCCAGCGGGTTCACATCACCAATTCGGTTCAGCTTCTGACGCAAAGTACTGACTCTTGATTTGGCTTCATCGGGTTCCATATCTTCAGGAAGCTCTTCTGAGAGTTGGTCCATCAATATCTCATATGTTTCCCAAATGTGGTCAGACAGACCCTCTGCTTTCATTTCAAACTTCTCTTTGGCCATCGTTAAATGATGTACCAATTCAAGATTCACCTCTTTTCGTTTTCGAAGTTCTTTTAATTCCTTTTCAACTTCATTGATTTTACCGCGTTGTTTGCTACTGGCTTCTTCAGCAAATGAAAGTTTTTCGTCCGCCTCTTTTTTTTGAGCTCTTGCTTTTTCAAGCTGTTCACCGCTTTCCCTAATCTTTTTACGGTACTCGGCAATCTTCTCTTTGCTTTGCTCCAACAACTCTGTTCGGCTCTCTTGGCGGCTCCTCATATTTTCGATACCAGACTCAGCTCGCTCAATATCTTTCTCCAGGTTATCCGTTTTATTTGAGAGGTCCTGGTGCTTCAGTTGGGCGTCGTTGTACCGGTTTTGAGCAATCGCTCGTTCTTCTTCAAGATTTTGAAGTGTTTCTTTCTTCTCTTTTTGCTGTTTATCCAACTCCGTGATTTTCTTCTGGAGCTCTTTCTGTTTTGGCTGAAGATTTTCAAGCTCTTCAATGGCCATATCTCGATTACCAGCCAGTTTATCCTTCCGCTTTTCCAGGTCATTGATATTTTTCTGATACACCTGGATGCTTGATTGGTAGCTGCTCACCTGTTGGTCCAGTTCCCGATTGGTCTTCTGAAACTCACGAATAGTCTTTCGGATAGAATCAAGATCAATTCGCTCTAATTCTCGGTTGATCTCATCAAGAGCGTCCTCTTTAGACACGAGCTTACCTTCAAGCTCGTACTCTTTTTTATTCAGTTTATTCAACTTGTCTTCAAGGCCCAGTCGAATTCCGGCCTGTTTATTCTTGCTTCCGCTTTTTAGAATCTTATTTGATGTAATCAAATCACCATTCGGAGTAACCGCCGATGTTCCGGAATCTTTAAGCAGAGTTGATCCTTCCTGTATTGAGTCGGTTATGAATATGGAACCCAGAAGAAGCTGAGCCACGGGTTTATACTCATCATCAAACCAAACATGTTCAACAATGGAGCCGGCTTCTGTAGAGTAAGAGTCATTCAATTCAGCGAGTGGAATAAATGTTGCCCGGCCTTTGTCATTTTCTTTTAGGAATTCGGAAGCTCGAATGGCGTCATCCAGTGATTCTGTTACGATAAAGTTAACAGCATCACCCAAAGCTGTATCGAGTGCCGGTGCATACTCTTCAGCGGTTTGCAGCAGTTCACCGACCGGTTTCAAGAGATTAAACTCCTCATTGTGATTTTCAATCAAATAGCTGACGGAAGCAGGCATCGCTTCGTTGGATTCGGCA
The DNA here is from genome assembly GCF_022012475.1 of Rhodohalobacter sulfatireducens. Taxonomy (GTDB): domain Bacteria; phylum Bacteroidota; class Rhodothermia; order Balneolales; family Balneolaceae; genus Rhodohalobacter; species Rhodohalobacter sulfatireducens. The sequence goes on along the minus strand of NZ_JAKLWS010000023.1, from coordinate 25,405 downwards.
ATTCCCTGCAACAAGGAAATTTCTGATGAGACGGCTTCCTTTTTACTTTTCAGAGATCGAATTTCCTCGCGCAGGGATTCTCTCTGTTCTTCTAAATTATCTTTCTCCCGGGACGATTCTAAAAGCTCCTGCTCCTTATCATCAACCTGGTGGTTTATTTTCTCAGACTGCTTTCGTGCCTGTTCAAGTTTTTCTTTAGCAGCATCAATTTCCGATTCAATATTCTTGATATCCTGGTCGATCCGATCCTGATCATCCTCACTGTTTTCCAATCTGGATTCAAGCTTAATCCGGTTTGACTGAAGATTGGTCAGTTTTTGGTTGACGTCACTAATCTCAATTTCAAGTTCGTACAATTCATGCCGAACTTTTGTGTACTTTTGCTGAACGTCTGAGAATTTTTCCTTCGATTCAGCAAGAGATTTTTCTGATTTTTCCTTTTCCTCAGACAGCTTTTCAAGCTTACTATTGTTACGCTCTTTCAGCTCGGTAAGCTCCTTGATATCAACCTGGCTCTGCTCAATATCAGATTCATATTGCTCAATGACTCCCTCTTCATTGCTGATTTTTTCATTCGTGATCTGTAGATTGGTTTGTAATTCACGAATGGTTGAGCTTAACTGGCTGACTCTACGCTTTGCCTCCGACTCATTTCGTTCTTTCTCCAGGAGCTTGGTCCGGGCTCGTTCCTCATCTGACTCAAGTTCCTGCAGACGTTCCGCAATTTTACTTTTTTCTTTTTCCGCATTTTCAATTTTGGTTTGAAGCGGATCAAGTTCGTCCTGGATAGATTTGTACTCGTGAAGGGTGTAAGCTTTGTCGAGATGTACGAGCTCTTTTTTAAGCTTTTTTGCTTTTGCTGCTTTTTCAGCCTGTCTTTCAAGAGACCTTGCTTTCTTTCGGATCTCAATTAAAATATCTTCGAGCCGGGTGAGATCTTTAAGTGTATCATCCAGTTTACGCAGGGTTTGTTTTCGCTTTTCCTTGTAACGAGTCACACCAGCCGCTTCTTCAAATAGACGGCGTCGATCATTATTCCGATCGTTTAGAATTTCTTCAACCATTTTAAGCTCAATTACGGAATAGGCATCGGAACTCATGCCCGTATCCATAAATAGCTCCATGATATCTTTGAGTCGGCAGGCTGTATTATTAATCAGGTATTCACTGTCACCAGAACGGTAAAGTCTTCGCGTAATAGTCAGTTCACTGTATTCAACCGGTAGAATTCCCTTATTATTTACAAAAGTGAGAGAGACATCCGCCATACCCAACGCTTTCTTTTTGGCCGTTCCGTTAAAAATCACATTGCTCATGGAACTTGATCGCAGGAGGGTAGGTCGCTGTTCGCCAAGCACCCAGCGGAGGGCATCCACAATGTTTGATTTACCACACCCGTTTGGCCCGACGATAGCAGTTATCCCGTTATCAAATTTTACGTGTGTCTTGTGGGCAAAACTTTTGAAACCCTGTAATTCTAATTCGGATATATACATGGCAGGTTACAGGATACAGGTTGGAAGTTCCAGGTTCAAAGTTAAAGGTTTTAAGGGTTCAGAGATGAAATATTGAACATGCCCCCATTTTATCATAATTGGTTGTAATAATTGTAGAGATGTTTTAGAAATCAAATAGAATTCAATCCAAAGATACAATTTTGATTCGTAATTCTGTTATGAGATTGAACCTGGAACCTGTAACTCGAAACCTGAAACTCTTATACCGTCATAATTTCTTTTTCTTTCGTCTCCAGCATCTCATCCACCTTTTTTGTATGAGCGTCGGTAATGGACTGGATCTCTTCCTCAGCTTCAAATTTACTGTCTTCAGGGAGAGATTCCTCTTTTACAGTGTTCTTAATCTCATCGTTGGCATTTCTTCGAATATTCCGGATGCTGATTCGGGCATTTTCAGCTACTTCTCCGGCATGTTTTACAAGTTCAGTGCGGCGCTCTTCAGAGAGCATTGGCAAAGGGATTCGTATGATTGTGCCATCGTTGTTGGGGTTCAGGCCAAGTCCGGCGGACATAATGGCCTTCTCAATATCTTCCATCGCCGACTTGTCGTATGGCTGAACTGTAAGCAGGCGGGCTTCGGGAGCTGAGACGTTGGCTAATTGATTTAAAGGTGTCATAGATCCGTAATAATCAACTTTAACGCCATCAAGCAGGCTTGGTGTTGCCTTGCCGGCTCGAATGTGAGAAAACTCTTTCTTGCAGAATTTAACAGCTTCGTCCATGCTTTCGTCGGCAGTCTCAATAATCAGTTTCAGTTCTTCAGGTATCATAATTCAGAGATTTGATCGTTAGTCTGAGGTTTAAATCTGATGAGGACTTTTACTTCTCATCAATTTAGCTCCAAATACCGGTTCCTGTTTCTTGAATTAAGAAATCGGTATAATTTATTCATTCAAGATAAAATAGCGAATGACAACCAACCAATTTAAAAAAACTACGATTTATCCCAAACAACTGTTGAGCCAACTTGTTCACTTTGCGTCACAACTTTCAGCAGGTTGTTTGGCGTATTCATGTTGAAAACAATGATAGGCGTTTTATTTTCACGACACAGGGTGAAAGCAGTCAAATCCATCACATCCAGACGTCGGTTGAGTACTTCCTCACCGGTTATGGTGTCAAACATTTTGGCTTCTGCATTCTTCTCGGGATCGGAATCGTAAATACCATCTACACGGGTACCTTTCAAAATCACATCTGCTTCTATTTCTATAGCCCGCAATGAGGCGGCTGTATCTGTGGTGAAATAGGGATTTCCTGTGCCGGCTCCGAAGATAATTACCCGGCCTTTTTCGAGGTGACGTATTGCACGCCGACGAATATAAGGTTCGGCTATCTCTTCCATGCGAATGGCACTCATTAAACGAGTATGAACTCCTTTACGCTCAAGGGCATCCTGCAGGGCCATACTGTTGATCATAGTGGCAAGCATCCCCATGTAATCGCCCTGAACTCGATCCATTCCTTCGGTTGCTCCTTTCACTCCCCTGAAAATATTCCCTCCGCCAATAACAACGGAAACTTCAAAGCCCGCTTCTTTTACCGCTTTAATTTCATCGGCATAGGCAGAGAGGATGTCTGCGTCGATACCGTGTCCCTGTTCCCCTAAAAGTGCTTCGCCGCTTAATTTTAATAGAATGCGTTTGTATGGTGTAGCCAAGATCTTTTGATTTTGATGTTTTGATATTTGAAAAGTCCCCCTCCCTTTTGAAGAAGGCGAATGACATAAATATAAGACAAAAAAAAAGCTACCGGGAAGGTAGCTTTTTTAAACAAGAAAATTAAGCTTCGCCAAGCTGTAACCTGTGATAGGACCTGACGAGCGGAGCATCGTTTTGCTCAAGGTACTCTTTAACGGATATACCGTTATCTTTTACAAATTTTTGTTCCAGGAGAACTCGCTCTTCATAGAAACGACGAAGTTTACCTTGTGATGCTTTCTCCGCGATTTCGGCAGGTTTACCTTCATTGAGCAGTTGCTCTTTGGCAATTTCCAGTTCTTTTTCCACGATAGATGTATCCACACCATCTCTTGTAACGGCAAGTGGATTCATCGCTGCAATCTGCATCGCTACGTCTTTGGCTACATCGGCATCATCGATTGAACTTTCAAATTCAACAATAACACCCAACTGGTTTCCGGGATGAATGTATTTTACAAGGTCACCGGAAGATTCTATGAATAGAACTCGTCCGATTTTGATCTTCTCACCAATCTTACCAACCATCTCGTCGAGATGTTTAGCAATGGTCAGCCCGTCGATCTCTTGCTGTTTCAATTCATCAATAGACCCAATCTCTTTTTCAAACGCCACATCCAGGAATGACTGTGCACTTGCCTGAAAATCATCATTTCTGGCTACAAAGTCTGTCTCGCAATTGACCTCGATTGCTGCTGCTTTGGAATGGTCATCACTTATGTTGATGAGGATCAGGCCTTGGTTGGCTTCACGATCCGCTCTTTTTTCAGATACTTGTTGTCCTTTTTTACGAAGAATTTCAACAGCTCTGTCAAAATCTCCATCGGCTTCCGTGAGGGCTTTTTTGCAATCCATCATACCGGCACCGGTAGCCTCACGTAGTTTCATTACATCTTTTGCACTAATACTCATGACTGAAAGGTTTCTACAATTTTAGTTTCAGAATTATTTTTTTTCAGAGTCTTCTTTTTCTTCCTCATTGGTATCATCTTCGGAAGACTCTTCTTTTTTGGCTTTTGATTCTTTTTCATCAGATTTTGATTCCTCAGTTGACTCCTCTTCTTCTGATGAATCGTCCTCATCATCATCTTTTTCTTTGTCAGAGTCGGACTTTGAAGAATCTTTATCACTTGTTTTCTTTCTGCGCCGTTTTCTGCGTCTTACTTTAACCGGCCCGTCATCAGAATCATCATCGTCTGACCCGGTGTCTTTCTTCGCTTCTTTGGCTGCTTCTTCCATGAGTTCTTCCTCTTTCATGGCTTCACGTTCGGCATTACCTTCAATAATTGCATCAGCAACGAGTGACGTTACGAGCTGAATAGTTCGTGCTGAATCATCATTAGCCGGAATAATATAATCCGGGATATCAGGATCGCTATTCGTATCCACCATGGCCACAATCGGGATGTTCAGCTTCACAGCCTCATTCATCGCAATACTTTCCTTGATGGTATCAACTACAAAAATTGCACCCGGAAGGCGATTCATATTTGCAATACCGCCCAGTGTTTGCTCCAGTTTTTCACGTTCACGCTCGAGCATTAACCCCTCTTTTTTAGTGAGTTCGTCGAACGTACCGTCGGTTTTCATTTTTTCGATCTCTTCCATTCGAGAGATACTCTTACGAACAGTACTGAAGTTGGTAAGCATTCCTCCCAACCAACGATGAGTTATAAAAGGCATTCCGCATCGAATTGCCTCTGTTCTTATAATATCTTGTGCTTGTTTCTTTGTACCCGCAAAAAGAATTGTTTTACCGGATCGGGCAAGTTTGGTTACCTCGTCGAGAGCTTCCTGCAGGTATTTTTCTGTTTTCTTGAGATCGATGATGTGGATTCCGTTTCGAGCCATGAAGATGAACTCTTTCATTTTTGGATTCCACCGGCGGGTAAGGTGTCCGAAGTGGGCACCTGATTTCAATAGTTCTTGTACTGATGAAGCTTTAGGCATTTTTTAAGTATGTATGTTTGAGTTAGTCCTCTACACAGGTCAACCCTGCTCGCCAATCCTGCCCGAAGTTTTCGAAACAGAACACCCGACGTCAGGTCGCTGCATATGTGTTTTGAGTGTGTTGAATGTTTAAAGTTCAATGTTCAAAGTTTAAATAACCTTAAACTTTAGACTTGAAACCTTAAACCAAAAAATTACCGTTTTGAGAACTGGAATTTCTTACGAGCTTTAGGCTGGCCGTATTTTTTACGTTCAACCATTCTGTCGTCTCGTGTCAGAAGTCCGTTCTCTTTCAAAATTCCGTGTTTGTCCTCATTAAGATCGTCGATCGCACGTGCGAGGGCCAGGGAAACGGCTCCGGCTTGTCCGGTTACGCCGCCACCGCGAACGGTTACTTTAATATCATATTTGCCATCCATCTCGGTGAGTTCAAGTGGAAATTTAGCGATATTATATCGAGCCTTTGTACTGAAGTAATCTTCAATAGGCTTATCGTTTATCACAAAATCCCCGCTTCCATCGCTAATGTAGAGGCGTGCAGTTGACGTCTTTCTTCGGCCAATGTAATTTTCTTGTGCCATGTTGGACTGTTAAATTTCTTTGATTTCTGGTTGCTGAGCAGTGTGCGGGTGAACCGGACCGGCATAAACTCGCAAATTCGTTAAGAGCTTTCGTCCGAGTTTGTTTTTAGGAAGCATTCCTTTAACCGCATTGGTAACCAGGCTGGTTGGATCTTTTTCCAACATCTCATCAGCCGTGGTAAACTTTTCTCCACCGGGATAGTCGGTGTGACGGAAATAGACTTTGTCAGTCATTTTATTTCCGGTCAATACAGCTTTTTCTGCATTGATTACGATGACGTTGTCACCCGTATCCATGTGAGGAGTAAATTCCGGTTTATTCTTTCCACGTAAAATGGAAGCAACCTCGCTGCTTACTCTTCCAAGTGGTTTGTCTTCAGCATCCACCAATACCCACTCTTTTTCAATGGTGGACGGTGTTGCGTTGTATGTTTTATTACTGATCGTGTTCACGATAAATCTCTTTATTTTTGCAAATTTGGAAAGTCGATAAAGATAAAAGGAATTCTTTTTTATTGCAATGTTTTTAGATCATTAAAATTCAATCTTATCTCATGATAGAATCTTAAGAATACGAATTGTGCTTTTATTATTCGTTTTATAGAGCTTATTTATTAAGAAACTAAATCAAAAAACCCTTATTTTTAGAGACTTAAAACAAATTTTAAACCTCTCGAAAAGCAACTGAGGAATTTATGACATCCACTAACTCCCTTTCGAAAACCAAAATAGCTTTTAATACTGGTTCGGGTGAGGCTCATCTTTATAGTCTCAAAAAACTGGAAGAGCTTGGCTATGGGAATATCAGCAAACTGCCATTCACTATTAAGATCTTGTTGGAAGCCGTTTTAAGAGAATTCGACGGCTATGCCATCACAGAAAATGATATCAAACTGCTGGCTAACTATAATGCAAAAAGTCCGGAAGGTGAGATTCCATTTAAGCCATCGCGGGTTGTTTTGCAGGATTTTACCGGTGTGCCTGCCGTAGTAGATCTCGCCGCACTGCGATCTGCCATGAAGAGAATGGGTGGAAATCCAACATCCATCAACCCGCAGGTTCCTGTAGACTTGGTAATTGACCACTCTGTTCAGGTTGATATGTTTGGCCGCGATGCCGCACTGATGTTTAACGTGGAAAAAGAGATGGAGCGTAACAACGAACGCTACCAATTCCTGAAGTGGGGGAAAGAGGCTTTTGATAATTTTCGTGTGGTTCCTCCGGGACGCGGAATTGTACACCAGGTGAACCTCGAATACCTGGCGAAAGGAGTGTTCACTCGCGAAGAAGAGGACGGATCAACCGTTGCCTATCCCGACACACTTGTTGGAACCGACTCTCATACTACGATGATTAACGGACTTGGAATTCTTGGTTGGGGTGTTGGCGGTATTGAAGCGGAAGCCGCCATGCTGGGACAGCCGATCTCCATGCTGGTACCCGAAGTTGTTGGAATGAAATTGACCGGAGCCCTGCGGGAAGGGGTAACCGCTACTGACTTGACACTGACCGTTACACAGATGCTCCGTAAGCATGGCGTGGTTGGCAAGTTTGTAGAGTTCTATGGAGACGGAATCAGCAATATGAGTTTGCCGGATCGGGCGACGATTGCAAATATGTCACCTGAATACGGAGCTACGATGGGCTTTTTCCCGATTGATGAAGAGTCGTTGCGATATATGAAACGAACGGGTCGATCCGAAGAGCTTGTGGACCTGGTTGAGAACTACACCAAAGCACAGGGTCTTTTCAGAACGGATGATATTGTTGAGCCAGAATTTTCTTCAACGCTTGAGCTGGATTTGAGCACTGTTGAGACATCACTTGCGGGGCCAAAACTTCCGCATGATCGAATTATTCTGAGCAACATGAAGAAAACCTTTAAAAACTCACTCACCAGTGATGACCCAACCATGGGTTTCAGCCTCGCACAGGAAAAACTGGCGAACAAAGGGATCTACAAGAACGGCCGGGAAATTGAGATGAAACACGGTGATGTGGTGATTGCGGCAATTACAAGCTGTACAAATACCTCAAATCCAAGTGTGATGCTTGGAGCAGGCATCGTTGCCAAGAAAGCTTACGAACGAGGACTGAAAGTGCCCGAATATGTGAAAACATCGCTTGCTCCCGGTTCACGTGTTGTAACCGAATATCTGAAAGAAGCCGGCCTGACTGAATATATGGACAATCTTGGCTTCAACCTGGTCGGTTATGGCTGCACGACCTGTATCGGAAACTCAGGCCCGCTTCCTGAACCCGTTGAAAAAGCTGTGAAAGAAGGCGATCTGATTGTGGCGGGAGTTCTCTCAGGAAATCGAAATTTTGAGGGACGAATTCACCCATATGTGAAGGCAAATTACCTGGCTTCACCACCATTGGTTGTTGCCTATGCACTTGCGGGATCCGTAGACATTGATCTTGCAAATGAGCCGATAGGCAAAGACAAAGATGGTAAAGATGTGTACCTGAAAGAGATCTGGCCCACAACTGAAGAGATCGCCGAGCATCTTGACAATGCGATACGTCCGGAACTCTTCGAGAAAATGTATAGTGACATTTTTGAATCAGAAACCTGGGAGAAAATTCCGGTGAAAGGCGGTGATCTTTTTGAGTGGAGTGATGAATCAACATATATCCAGGAACCACCTTTCTTTATTGGAATGGGAGATGATCCTGAGCCAATTAAACCAATCAAAGGTGCAAAAGTATTGGTTAAAGTAGGTGATTCTATCACAACGGACCATATTTCACCGGCCGGGAATATAAAAGAAGATTCCCCCGCTGGCGAATATCTGAAGGCCAATGGTGTTAAAAAGAAAGATTTCAATTCTTACGGATCACGTCGTGGTAATGACCGTGTAATGACTCGCGGAACGTTTGCCAACGTGCGATTCAAAAATCAGCTTGCTCCAGGAAAAGAGGGTGGATTCACGAAATATCACCCCACTGGAAAGATCACAACGATTTTTGATGCATCATTGAAGTATAAAGAATCAGATACGCCGTTGGTTGCCTTAGCCGGTACTCAGTACGGTACAGGTTCATCTCGTGACTGGGCCGCAAAAGGAACAGATCTTTTAGGTGTGAAATGTGTGATTGCTGTTTCTTATGAGCGTATTCACCGTTCCAACCTGATCCAAATGGGTGTTCTTCCACTTCAATTTAAAGAGGGGGACAGCGCAGATAGTCTCGGACTTGACGGTACTGAAACATTCGACATTCATGTGGATGATGACGTTCAGGCTGGCGATGACATAAAAGTAACTGCGACCAAAGATGATGGCTCGACTGTTGAGTTCATGACTGACTGCCGTATTGATACACCGGTTGAAGTTGAATACTACCGAAATGGTGGAATTCTGCACAAAGTTCTCCGAGATTACGTAGAAGAGGATAAGCAGAAGAGCTAAATTATTGATTCGATAATATTTAATTAAGGGAAGCCCGATCCATTACAGGTCGGGCTTTTTTTTATGAATCAACCTGACAGAGCACGAACGCTTCAAGCAGTTGAGGCTGTCAGAGTTGATGGCGCTACATCTTTAGAAATCCGAACTCTGTCAGGACCTCGCAATCCTCGGACTGTATCAGGTTCTATTGAAAAGCTTTTCTTAACAAATGACTTTATTACCAAACATCATTACTTTCGATTCAATTTAACCCCGAAACGGATTTAAACACTTGAATACTCGTACTGCCAAACTCTCTCTTCTCCCATTTTTAATGTTTATTGGTCTTTTTCTGGGTTCGGGGGTTATTCTTCAAATTCAGGGAATTGATCATCCGTTTCAGCAACTCCCCGGACATGTGGCTATTATCCCAGCCCTTATCTTAGCTATAATTCTTCATCGAAAATCATTAAAAGAATCGATTGCTGTTCTGGTAAAAGGAGCCGGGAACGACAATATCATTACAATGTGTATGATCTTTTTGTTGGCCGGTGCTTTTTCGAGTGTGGCGGAGGCAACCGGTGGGGTGGAGGCGGTCGTGAATGCCGGTCTTCAAATTATTCCTGCGGGTTATGTTCTGCCAGGGTTATTTATAATAGCTGCATTAATATCACTCTCTATGGGAACCTCTGTAGGTACGATTGGTGCGTTAGCCCCTGTAGCTGTCGGTTTTGCCAATCAAACAGGAACGGATCCAACCTTTATAGCTGGAGCACTCTTTGGAGGCGCCATGTTTGGAGACAATTTATCTATTATCTCCGACACAACAATCGCAGCAACCCGAACTCAAGGTGTGGAGATGAGGGATAAATTTCGTGAAAATATCAAAGTAGCACTACCGGCCGCAATCGTTACTGTGATTGTTTTTCTGCTCATTTCGACAGATGCAGCTACGGTAGATAGTGAGCAGGTTCAGTGGCTGGCAACAGTTCCATATTTAGCCATATTAGTTCTGGCAGTTAGTGGTATGAATGTATTTCTGGTTTTGATTCTCGGGATTGTTCTTGCTGCTTTGCAGGGAGTGATTATGACCGGCTATGAATTCTCTTCACTCGGAGTCGATATCTCAAACGGATTTGCCAGCATGTTTGGAATTTTTATCCTGGCAATGTTTGTCGGTTCACTCGCAGAATTCATCAAGCAGCAAGGGGGTCTCCAGTGGATTGCCGGAAAAATTAATCGAATGGCCGAGAAGGCTTCAAGAAACGGAAACCGAGCGCAGCAACTGTCAATAGGAGCATTGGCATTTATCACCGATATCTGTATTGCAAATAATGTCGTCGCCATTGTTGTAACAGGTGAGATCAGTCGCTCAATTGCACTTAAGCATAACATATCACCCAAAAGGAGTGCAAGCTTGTTGGATATTTTTGCATGTTCGGCACAAAGTTTTATCCCCTATGGAAATCAGGCTCTGCTCTTGAGTGCTACGTTTGTAATCTCTCCCTGGGAGGCTGTCTCTCATAATTATTACGGGTTGATTCTATTTCTTTGTGCATTCATATTTATCGGGTTTCAAAAAAGAAAGTGACCTTCTCACATATCTAAAACCAATCTTATGTCGAAACAGCTTGTTCTTATAGATTGTCCGGATGCAAAAGGGCTTGTTTATAATATCACAAAAGTGATTTATGATTTGGGCTTAAACATCATTAGCAACCATGAGTATGTTGATTCCAATTCAGGGTATTTTTTTATGAGAACTGTGTTGGAGGGGAGTCATCCGGAAGAGCAATTCAGAGAAAAGCTTTCAGAGGTTTTACCTGGTGAAGCCAATATTCGATTGTCGGCCCTGAGGAAAAAACCGATTGTAATCCTGGCAACAAAAGAACCTCATTGTCTTGGCGATCTGCTGCTTCGAAATGCTGATGATGAGCTCCCTTGTGATATTAAAGCTGTGATCAGTAATCACGATCATTTGCGGAAACTTACAGAATCATTCGAGATACCCTATCATCACATCTCTTCCGAAAACCGTTCGCGTGAAGAGCATGAACAGAAAATCTTAGCTTGCCTCGATCAATATGAGCCGGATTATCTCGTACTGGCAAAATATATGAGGATTTTTACGCCACAGTTTGTCAAACATTATCCACACCGAATCATCAATATACATCACTCTTTCTTACCGGCGTTTATTGGTGCTTCGCCTTATCAACAGGCGTTTGATCGTGGGGTGAAGATTATTGGGAGTACTTCACATTTCGTAACTGAGAATCTTGATGAAGGTCCCATTATCGTTCAGGATGTTATTCCGGTTAATCACACATTCACAGCTGAAGGAATGGCCCAGGCCGGCCGTGATATTGAGAAAAATGTATTGGCAAAATCACTCAAATTAGTTCTCGAAAATCGGGTGTTTATCTTTAAGGATAAAACAATTGTTTTTGATTGAGTCCGAGAGGTTTTTAGCAATTAACAATTAGAGTTGATGTGGCTAAAGAGCCAATAAATTACCGTTTGCTTTAGCTGAGGAAGGATAAGAAACATAAATAAAGTGACTTATATAACATTGTTTCAAAGCTCAAACCCACCATTTCCCTAATCCTCTCATTGTAAAAACCTTTGCTAAAAGCCGGTTCAACCAGGTGTTAAGAACGATTCTCAGAATGGATTTATAAAACAGGTTCGATGTCTCTTTTCTGCCCAGATGCATATTCATTTCTGCACGTTTTGCAACTTGCTTGGTGATAGTTCTTCTTCTATTTGAGTACTCTTGAAATAGTTTACTTTTTGAAGACCCATTTTTTAATGCTTCGATTATAACATTAACGGCTTCTTCGGCATCCAACCACCCGAGGTTCATTCCCTGTCCGCCAATGGGACTTACAACATGGGCCGAGTCTCCTGCTAATAATATGTTTTTTGAGTGATAAGATTTCGCCGAATACTGCTGAACCCCAAAACTGCTAATCATAAAATTTTGAGCCTCTTCGAGATGATGTTGAATTCTTTCTTTGATAAGAAATTTTAGTTGAGACGGTTTAGGATCGTCGATGTAACCATCAGTTTTCACGACCCATCGTCGCTGATCATTTGGAAGCGGGAATGATTCAATCAATCCGTCTTTATGAAGATAGACGGCAGCATCTGAACCAAAATCGGTATTATCCTCAAAATCACCCATAATATAGCAATCGGGATAAGCCTCACCTTTAAATTCAATATTGCAAGATTTTCGGACGAGACTGTTTTTTCCATCGCACCCTAACAAATAACGGGATCTCAAAAAGCTATTACCTTCATTTTGTTTGTAACGTACTTGAACATTATCGTTAGTTTGTGTGATTTCATTGACTTCAGCTCCACGTATAATCGCTTTCTCATCTAATTTTTGAACCCAATATTCCAGTATGGTTTCAGTTTTCCATTGAGGGATCGCTAAAATGTAGTTGAAGGGTGTGGGACAATTTTCAAATGAGATTTCACCAAGCTTATCGGAGTTCCAAAATGCTACTCCTTTTTGAATTTTCAGGCCCTGATTTAAAAAGGATTCAACAATTCCGGCTTTCTCAAACAGTTCAAGTGATACCGGGTGTATTCCTAAGGATTTGGAATGTTGATCGATATTTGTTCTTTTTTCAAGAACTTTGCAAGTGATTCCATGTTGTATCAAGCGCCCTGCAAGATATAATCCAACCGGACCGCCGCCAACTATGACAATTTCTGTGTCGAATTTCATCATAATTCAAGATGCCTCGTTAATTGCCAGTAATCGGAAAGGAAACTGCCGCTGAACTTTCCATCCACGTGGTAAAGCCTGTTGAAGTTCATCTTTCCTGAAGCTTCGTTTGATGGATGTCAGCCCGTCTTCTACAATAAAGCTTTTCCGAAAAAGAGGCGTTGCTGCAACTTTAAAGGAAATATATCCTATATCACTTCGCTCAATGTCACTGAATATTATTTTTTGAGTAGCGAGTTTTTCAGCATCATTGCAAATGATGCTTAGTTCAGGTTTTTTCAGATGGTGCATAAGATGGTTTGACAGAACAATGTCAAATAAGCGCCCTTCCTGAACTAAATCAGCCGAAGTTGATTTTTTGAATGAGATATTTTCAGGCCATTTTTGCTCAGATAGAAATCGGATTGCCCGCTCATCAGGTTCAATTCCTGTGATTTGAAGTTTGATCCCATCTTTTTTTGCTAATCTATCAATCAGGTTGATGATATCCCCGCCTCCGCACCCGATGTCTAAAAGTGAATAGGGATAGGATGAATCCTTTAAGACGGGACGAATTAGTTTTTTATAGATGCGCTGCCAACCGGATATCAAGCGATTAATGGTGCTGAATTGTTGATATGTATTAAACAATAGAGCCTGATCACAATCCGGCTGGTCCATTTTTTCTGTAAGATGCTCTTGCCGTTCTTTTAGAAAAAGAGGCATAGGTCAGGGAATCTTTTTGGAAAGAAGAGCCGATTCAAGAGTTAAACCGGGGCCAAAAGCCATGGCAAGTGTTTTCTCTTGATCACTTTCGGAGGGTTGATCCATCAACTCTTTGAGAACAAACAGGATTGTTGCACTGCTCATATTTCCGAAATTGGAAAGTACATCTCTTGATGCTCTCAATGTTCCATCGGGAACGGAAGTTGAGGCTTCAAGTTTGTCGAGAATGGCTTTACCGCCCGGATGTATCGCCCAACGTTCAATGTCATCGTGCTTGATTTGAAACTGGTTCATCAGATCGAGAAGGAAATCGTCCATTCCCTCTTTGAGGAGATCAGGAATGTAACTCGATAAAATCATATTAAAACCATTATCTCCAATCGACCAGGCCATATCATCAGCTCCTTTTTTGTTGATGGATGAAGCAAATCCATCAATTCTAAAATGAGATTTTTTCGGAGCTCTGGAACTGACAATCGCTCCGGCTCCGCCATCAGAAAAAACGGTGGACGAAAGCAGGTTATCCATTTTTGGATTAGCCTGGAAGTGGATCGAACAAAGTTCTACAGAAACGACAAGAACCGTTGCATCTTTGTCTGATTCACAAAACTGCCGGGCCATTTTTAGAGCAGGAATTGATGCATAACACCCCATAAAACCAAGGTGATAGCGCTCAATAGACGAATTTAGCCCAAGTGAATCGATGATATCAAAATCGGGGCCGGGGGCATAAAAGCCAGTGCAGGAAACAGTAACCAGGTGGGTAATATCCTTTGTCTCAAATTCAGAGTTTTCCAATAGTTTTTGAGCCACTTCAACAAAGAGTTTTCGTCCTTGTTTGATGTACAGGTCGTTCCTGCTTTTAGTGCCGGGTGTGGTTCCCTGTCCGTTGAAAAAAAGAGCGGGTGAATTTCTGTTGCTGAAATCGTCAATCACGGAGTAACGGGTATCTATTCCGGATTTGGCATAGAGATGATGAATGATCCGTTTCTCCCGTTCTGTTGTTCCTACAATGTCTTTCATTATCTCCCTGAGTTCATTTTGTTTGAAAGAGTATTCAGGAACAGCCGTTTCTATTTGATGGATATAGGTGGATTTTTTCATGCAATTGGATTAAGACGTACGAATGAATCTATGTACTAATTCTATCAATATGAAACGGGATTGCTTCGTTCAGATTTATACCCGTCAGCTTATTTTGAAATAAGGCTTAAGTAACACTTGAGTTTGTGTATGTACTTGTTAAATGACTCTGACGTATCACTTTATGCGAAAAATAATCCATAGCGGATCAGCCCGGAGTGTAATTAAGCCCCCATCGATCTAGTTCGAGCATAAAATCGCAGATTATGCAAAATGCCGGCAACGGTAAGTCCTGTAATCAAACCAATCCATAAACCCGGGGCGCCATACCCGGAAACAAATCCAAGGTAGTAAGCCACGGAAATACCAATCACCCAGTAGGCGAAAAGATTTACAAACATTGGAACTTTAGTGTCCTTGAGTCCACGCAAGGCGCCGAAACCGGCTACTTGTAATCCATCAGAAAGCTGAAAAACAGCTGCAAAAAAAAGCAGTTCCACGGCTACAGATTTTACTGCAGGTTCGTTGGTGTAGATGGAGGCGATAGTATTAGGAAAAAGAAAGATAAAGATAGCCGTGAAGACCATCACAAAAGAGCAAACGCCTACGCCAACATAACCGCGGAATCGTGCTTCACCCGGTCGTTTTTTGCCGATGGAGTTGCCAACACGCGCGGTGATGGCAACAGACAATCCAAAAGGGATCATAAACATCATTGCCGCAAAATTGATTGCAACCTGGTGACCGGCCACGGCTACGGCACTTAGTGTACTGATCATCAAACTTACAGCCGCAAACATAGAAACTTCCATAGTTGAACTGATGCCGATGGGAACACCGATTCGAAGTAGTTCAGACAAATATTTCCTTTCCGGCAATCGAAACTTTGAAAAAATATCGAACCGTTTATAGGGCTTGTGACTGTACGTGAATGCAAACATTGCGATGAACATTACGGCGTATACGATGGATGATGCATACCCGGTACCCACAGCGCCTAATTGAGGAAATCCGAGCTTTCCAAACATCAAAACATAGTTAGCCGGTATGTTTACTAATGTTCCCAGCAAAGCTACAAACATGGCCGGCCTGGTAACACTCAATCCCTCATTGAAATTTCGAAGACTTCCATAAGCATAGAGCGGAAAGATTCCCCAGGAGATCGCTTTTAAATACCCGGAAGCAATTGGGATTACATCTTCAGTTACCCCAATCCATACAAACAGAATATCAAGATTACGAAGAAGGAAAAAGCTGGGTATTGCAAGAATTTGACTGAGCCATAAAACCTGACGTGCATTTTTACCGATAACAGATAGCTTTCGTCCGCCTACATTTTGTGCCACAATTGGTGTAACCCCCATCATACTGCCAAGACAAAATACAACAAAAGGAATAAGAATACTTGTTCCAACAGCAACGGCAGCAAGGTCTTCCGGGGAAAGCCGGCCGGCCATAATAGTGTCTACAAAGCTCATACTCATTTGCAGGAGTTGAGCAATAATAACCGGGAATCCGATGTTCATTAAACTTGAAACTTCTTTCCGGATTAGCTGGCGGTATGACTGATCGGGCATTTCCATTTGAAGGCATGGATGGTACGAATTTTTAGGCAGAAAGGTGAGGGCTAATTTAGCTCGGAGAAATTCCCGGAACCTCTTTAATTAATTGATGGGCAGTTTTACAAAAAAGGTAGTGCCTTGCCCTTTTTTAGACTCAAACCAGATATCTCCCCCGTGAGCTTCTACAATTTTTTTGGAGATGGCAAGGCCGAGTCCCGTTCCACTGGATTTCGTCGAAAATTTTGGCACAAAAACTTTCTCCCGATCCTCTGCATCAATTCCACTACCGTTGTCAGTAATTTTCATTAATACATCTTTTGAATTTCTTTCCAATGAAATCTCTACAATCGCTTGATCTTCATTGCAAGCTTCAACTGAATTTTTCATCAGGTTGACAAGAACCCGGCGCAATTCATCTTTTACGGCTTGAATTTCAATATTTTTATCAGGCAGTTGAAGGTTTACTTTAACAGACGATTCATTGTTATACAGATCCGAGATAGATTTAAGCAGTTCGCTTAAGTCGACCCGTTCTTTAGGCTCCTGAATGGGTTGTGCAAATTTTGAGAAATCGGAGGCAATTTTATTTAATGACTCAATTTGTCCGATGATGTTGTTGGCCGTCTTCTCAATCACGGGTTTCAGATCAAAAGCTTTCTCAGGGTTTCTTTCCAACTGTCGTTGCAGGTGTTGAAGGTTTAATTTCATCGGAGTGAGTGGATTCTTAATTTCGTGAGCTACCTGCTGGGCCATCTCTTTCCAGGCCGATTCTCGCTCAGCTTTAACAAGTTCCCTTTGGGCTTCTTCCAGCCTCTCAACCATATTATTATAGGCGTTAGCTAGTGAGCCGATCTCATCCCGGCTGGTGACCGGTACTTTAGTGCGCATATCTCCTCGCGAAATCTTCTTCAAACCGGCTTGAATGATGGACAGGGGTTTTGTTAATCGCCCGGAAAGGACAACTGATCCTGCAATGAAGAGTGCAAAAATGAAAAGATATACCACAAAGAGATAGCTTGTGGTTTCGAGCAACTGTTCATTGTAAATTGGAGATTGCAGGAATGTAGGAATTGCAATTACACCTGTGGGCTGCCCGTTTTGATTCAGCAAAGACTGGTAGCCAACGAGCAGTTCTTCATTCCCGATTTTTGTGGTAGTTATGTAATGACTTCGCTGCTGATTGTAGATAAAATCGTAAACCGGATATGGGAGGATTGACGGAATTAAATTTTGTTGAAAAACCTGTGGAGTTGTAGACTCAGCCACTTTGGTACCGCGGTATAAAATTACATCTGCATTGAATGTGGATGTGAGATTTGTCAGGGTTATTGGCGGTGCATCATTGGAATCAGACACCGGGAAGTTCTTTAATGATTCAGAGAGATTATTCAAATTTTGGATCAATTCTCGCTCCAGTTTTTCTTCATTCTGAATTCCAACGGCGTATTGAGTAGTAAAAGTCAGAACAATCAAAAAAATGATGGTGGCGAAGGCAAGTCCGTCAATCAGCCGAGATCTGAACCTCCTGCTTTGGCCAAATGGACTAAAATGCTGAAAACCAGAGAGTGACAAAATGGAAAAACAGAACAGCCCGAAAAATACCAGCACGATTTGCAGTCTAAAATAGGAAAACAGATGTTGCTCCATTCCGGGAAAAGGTGTGCTGGCTTTTACAATTATATTTTCATCAGTGTTAATAAGCACTTCTCTGAAGGTTCCATTCAATGTGGAATTGGTTAGAAAATTGATAGAATCACTTTCGGCAATTTCACGTTCTCTTTCAGGGAGCCTATTATATTGCGGTTGATGATTATATAATCCAAGCATAGTATTTCTCGTAAGACGAGATTCGGTAAACTCTGCCAGGTAAAAACTGTGTTTCCAGGCGTCGGATGGAGTCTCAGACAGAACTGCACGCATTGGTTTATTATAATCGGCTCGTTCCAGGTAAACGTCGGCAGCTATCCAAGCAATGATTTCACGCGGATTTTCACTGTCGTATAGTGGAATCCATCCACGAGAAAGAGAGACTATTCGGTCTGATAAGTTCATAGGGAGATTGTTCCAGATAACGGGTCGGTTGTTGTGCCAGCGAATCTGCTCTCCCTCATAAGTTCGCAGCATTATGGCTCTGCTGGAAAAATAGGTCGACCACGCTGGGGTTTCTACGGAAGTGGAATAGTTGGCTATCTCCCGGTCTTGTTGAGTAATCAGCTTAACATAAAATGAATAATTTTGCCAATCAGGGCGGATGGATTGTTGGATTACTTCCTGAAATTGTATCTGAATGTTTGCCACACGTTGATTTAGATCCTCTTCTGAAATGGAGGACAGATTATACTCGATCTCGGAAAGAAGATCATATAATACATCTTCCGTTTGAACGCTTTCCTCTTCGATAAAATTGGAAGTTTGGGTTAAAAGCGTTTGATCTAACCTTGTATTTGTAGCATTCCAGATGATAACATAGATCACAGAGGAAGCAAAAAATACACCGATCAAAAGTTTACGGAAACCTGACATTTCTTTCACCAATCCGGGATAGGTATGCAGGAAATGGATACAAATTAGATGAAGGAACAATAGAATAATGGCCAGTACTAGCACCCAGTCTATTATTGAAAAATCAGTAAGAATAAGATCCAGTAAAAAGAAGGTGCAGAAAAAGCTGAAGGACGTGATAACATATATTAAGCCAGTTTTTCCGCTTTCAATTAATTCCAGGTGATATCCTGACGTGACTATAATACCTGATATTCCCGTAAAAAATAGTGCAGAGAAGATGTAGAAAAAAAAGGACTGTGCATTGGGAGCCAGCTCCAGGTCAAGAAGGGGAATTTCGCTATTGGTTAAAAGTGTTTGAGTTGATTCAATAAAGAATACAATGAGCAATACCTGGATCACACCAAAAAGAATTGACAATAAAAACGACCTGGTTAATTTATTGCTCCATTCAGGAAGTTGGGTTAATCTCAGCAGGTTGTGAAGGGCGATGAACAGGAGAAAAATAAACAAGCTGTTCACAGCATAGTATGTGAGTTCCTCAATGGATCGTAATTCAATCCCGGAGGTGATCGAAAATATTATAGAGGACCAATGGCTTATAAAACCTCCATAAATAATGAATAGCCAAGACAGCGCCACAATTATAAATGCGAGTGCATACTTGGCGCCGTTTTTATTCCTATACGCCCACAAGAATAAGGTGAAGAAAAACAGAAAAAATATGGCAAGATGAAAACTGAACCTGTATGCCTGTATAGATGAATGATCGGTATCTTGAATGTTGTAACCCTGGTTTGGATCTGCGTAGATAGTGCCCACGGAGTCACTAAATTGAGTGCGTAGTACTCTTTGCGTAGCACCAGGTGGGGTGGTTCCGAATAGGTTAAAGTATATTGGATATCGATTATCAAGGATAGATTCGCCTGAAAGCTGCGAAGTGCGGTTATCAGAAAATGGAAGGTCTGATATTTGGTATAACTTATCAGCTGTTACAACTGTGTACTCTTCTTCATTAAAATTGATTGTCCGTTGATTAAGAAACGCAACTACGTTACTAAAATTAACTATAGCGGTTGTATCGGACCGGCTGTCAAAATTGTTGAAATCAGAAGGTGTACTTACGTCAAAGCCAGTCCAAATCCATCTTTCGTTGTTATTGAGAACAATTATTCCCCAAACATCATATTGCTGCAAACGTGTGTGAAGAGCCAGTTTCTCTGTTTCTGTTTGAATCGCATTGTTGACATCCCGGTAGATTTGATCGGACTTATACTGAAATTCCTCAGAAAGCTCGTAAAAAAAAGTGACTCCCTGGTCGAGAGATTGCGCGATTTTTTGTTCTACGTCTGCTCGAGTGTCGGAAGAACCG
The DNA here is from genome assembly GCF_022012475.1 of Rhodohalobacter sulfatireducens. GTDB lineage: Bacteria > Bacteroidota > Rhodothermia > Balneolales > Balneolaceae > Rhodohalobacter > Rhodohalobacter sulfatireducens. Next base: position 5,299 of record NZ_JAKLWS010000023.1, on the reverse strand, counting down.
GAGATGTTGGAAGCCTCAAAAAAACGATATGCAACAAGTAGAATTACAAGTACGGTAAGCGAAATGCCAGTTGAATATTTGGCTAACCAAGACAAACGGTAAACATTTAGTTTAAAGTTAATATGGAAAAATGAGGTGCGACCTCAGTCTGAAAACTAAAGTCCTGAGCTACTCAGAATCTTCTACTTCGGTAATCTCTGCATCGTTCCACATCCGTTCAATACCATAATACTCTCTTTTTTCCTCACTAAAAATGTGAACGACAACATTTACATAGTCCAGAATAATCCATCGTCTGGCGTCAAGTCCTTCTTTTTTCCAAACATTTTCTCCCAGTTTTTCCTTTACATTTTCAATGACGCTATTTGCTAAGGCGCGGATTTGTGTCTCGGAGTTCCCGTGGCAGACAACAAAATAATCTGTTAATGTTGTAAGGGAACTAACGTCCAGAATTTTAATATCTCTCGCTTTCTTTTCAAGTAAACCCTCTGTTATGGTATCTAGTAAAAGTTGAGAATCTGCTGTTTTGCTTGGTGAATCAGTGTGAAATTGTGATTCGGCAATATCCATTTTATTTGTCATAGGCGGTTAATTAATATTTAAGGATTCATAGTCTAATCCGATGATCAGAGTTACATCAAGGTAAAATTCAGAGGCTTGTTCCCTGAGTACCTGTTGTCGTGAAATACCCAAAGCATCTGCAACACGATATGCATTTTCCATCTGCCCGTTTCGTGAGATGACAAAGGTATTAGAAACATCAAAATGATCGTAATTTCCAGTTTCAACTACGTCAAAACCGTACTCTCTCAGTCTATCTGTAAACCGTGTTGCTATCCCATTAATTCCGCAACCGTTTAAAACTTCAAGTTGAATAACTTCACTAATGAGAGCCGGATCTTTTTGGACGCGATCGGTTGCAATTCTCGGAAACAAAATACGAGAAAACAGGGCAACAAGTAATATTACCAGCAGAACACCAAGAAAACCAATAACCGAATTCAGAAAGAGGTGATTCGTTGATTCTTCCTTTGAAACGTTGCCCATCTATCAGCTTAATACCAAGGTCTCATCATTCTATTGAATGGAGAATAAGCTCCGTTACCATAGTATCCGGGACGTTGTGAGAATTGAAAAGAGATACTGGCGTTGTCAGTTAGTTGGTAATCGATTCGAGCTTGATCGACAATAATTTGTGCGCCAAGACTATTACTGTTGTTCGTCATAAAACTGTTACCAAACGGAGAGTGGAGAAGAGAAATATCAAGCTGTGCATTTAAACGGTCACTTACATCAAAAAACATGTGATTTGTGTAAGCATTAATATTTTGCATCTGTCCGCCAATGCTGCTGAAAGACATGGAATAAGAATGACTCATCGTCATATTCAGCATGTTCATCCAATTACCGGGACCACCCGTGTGTTGTGAGCTTGAGAGAGTAGTTGTATAGGTTTCCGGTTGATAGGAAAGATCCTCACGCAATTGGGCATTTGCCGTAACTGCGGTTATTAAGAAAATAATCGTAAGTGCGCTTAAAATTTTCTTCATAGTTATAACTTTCTTATCAAACGATCTATCATTATAAATAATTATACATAATTGTACGAAGTAAGTAAATAGATATTGTTTGTTTTGTTGTCCATTTTAAAAACGGCTAAAATTGTACCACAATTCCCGGGAACAAATATATTACCCTTGTAAGAAGATTAAAAAACCGCTATATTTTTTGGCTTCCTTAAAGTTGAAAACTCAAATACATAATCCCTACTGTTTTGAAAATGAAATTGACAGATTTCAAATTTGAAATCGATGATTTTAATGTGCCAGAAGAACCAAAAGATCCAAGAGATGAATCAAGGCTCATGGTCTTGAATCGAGAGGATGAATCTATAAAGCATGAAACATTTAAAGATATTCATAAATATTTCAACAAGGGGGATGTTATTGTCTACAATAACACAAAAGTTTTTCCTGCCAAGTTAAAAGGGAAAAAAGAAAAAACCGATGCAGATATTGAAGTATTTCTTTTGAGAGAGCTTATGCCCGAGAATATGCTCTGGGATGTATTGGTTGAGCCGGCTCGTAAAATACGCATTGGCAACAAACTCTACTTTGGTGAAGATTTAATGGCCGAAGTAATTGACAACACAACTTCACGCGGGAGAACGATTCGTTTTCTCTATGAAGGTCCCAACGAAGATCTTTATGACCGATTGGATGAGATTGGTGATATGCCGCTTCCTCCCTATATAGACAGAGAGCCAAAAGAGAGTGATAAAGAAAGGTATCAAACAATCTTTGCTAAGGAGCGGGGAGCTGTTGCGGCACCAACGGCAGGTATGCACTTTACACCGGAATTGGTTGAAAAGCTTGAGAAGAAGGGCGTAGAGTTTCTGCCTGTAACTCTTCATATAGGTTGGGGAACATTTCGGCCTGTTGAAGTGGAGGACCTGACTAAGCATCGTATGGATTCTGAAAACTACTATATCTCCAAAGAAACTTCAGACAGAATTAACGAGGCACTTTCCAGTAAGAAAAATAAAGTGTATGCTTGTGGAACCTCTGCTGTAAGAGTGATTGAGACGAGTGTTATGGCAAGTGGCATGTCTAAGCCCGGAACAGGTTGGACTGATAAATTCATTTATCCCGATTACGAGTTTAAAATTACTGAAGGAATTATTACAAACTTTCACAGACCCGAATCGACCTTACTGATGCTGGCCGCAGCGTTTGGCGGTTTCGAATTCATTAAAAAAGCCTACAAAGAAGCTGTTGCTGAGGATTATCGGTTTTTCTCATTCGGGGATGCAATGCTGATACAATAAAACTGTGGCAAAACAACAACTTGCACTTATTATTCCGGCTGCCGGAAAAGGAGAAAGGCTCGGTGCCGAAATCCCGAAACCGTACATAAAAATTGCCGGTAAATCAATTCTGGAATATACTCTACTGAAATTCAAAGAGGTTTCTGGCTTAGGTGAGGTTATTGTTTCAACATCAGATCAGTATATTGATGAAACACGGGAACTTATTTCCCGTGTTTTTCCTGGTTTAAACTGCACTGTTGTGGAGGGGGGGCAAGAAAGGCAGGATTCTATCAGAAATGCATTAGAGCAAATTTCTGATAAAACCGGACTCATTGCCGTTCACGACGCTGTTCGCCCTTTTGTCAGCAAGGAAGATATTGAAAACTGTATCGAAGAAGCTTCTCGTTCAGGTGGTGCCGTTTTGGCAATTCCTGCCCGGGACACCATCAAGATAGCTCGTCCTAATCTTGAAATTGAATCGACTCCAAATCGCCAGAAATTATGGCAGGCACAAACCCCGCAAATTTTTTGGGCAGCCTTGCTCAGGGAGGCTTATCAATACGCAGCTGAGCACGATTTTTTGGGATCGGATGATTCATCTCTGGTAGAGAAGATTGGTGGAAAAGTGGTGCTTGTAGAAGGATCCGGTAAAAATTTCAAGATTACCCATCCGAATGATTTAGATATGGCCCGCTATTTCATCGGGGAGGGAGTACAGTGAGTTTTCGGGTCGGCCTGGGGTACGATGTGCACCCGTTTGAGGAAAATCGAAAACTGATCCTCGGGGGTATAGAAATACCATTCGAAAAAGGCCTGAAGGGACACTCTGATGCCGATGTATTACTGCACGCCATAACAGATGCGATTCTTGGTGCGGCATCTTTGGGAGATATTGGTCGTCATTTCCCGGATACTGATCCTGCTTTTAAAAACGCCGACAGTACACAACTGTTAAAGGATAGTTACAAACTGGTTCAAGAAAAAGGCTTTAGTATAACTAACATAGACTCAACAGTTGTGGCAGAGAAGCCTAAGCTCAGTAAATTCATTCCCAAGATACAAAGCCATATTGGCGAAACTTTAAATTGCGATGTGGAGCAGATTTCTGTGAAAGCCACCACAAATGAGAAAATGGGTTTTGTAGGTCGTGAAGAAGGAATCGCTGTTCACGCAGTTGTACTTTTAAAAAGAGGGTAGTGATGGAGGCGTACGTTCAACAAGCTGTTGAGTGGATACAAACCCTGTCACCTCTCTATATTTATGTGATCTTTACACTTGTAGCCTATCTTGAAAATATTGTACCCCCAATTCCGGGTGATGTTCTTGTGGCGTTTGGCGGATATCTTGCCGCTGAGCAGATTATAAATTTTGTACCTGTGCTGATGCTAACGACTGTTGCCTCTGTTTTTGGCTTTATGAGTATGTATGCCATTGGATTATATTTTGGAGACAGGATTGAGCAGGAGAGAAACCGATTTTGGTTGATGAGATTTATAGATGTAAAGTATTTCGATAAAATTAACCGATGGATGAACAAGTGGGGGCAGGGAGTCATTCTCGCTAACCGATTTTTAGCCGGTACTCGCTCTGCAATTTCACTGACAAGCGGTATGACCAAGACAAAAGTTTATGCTACGATCATAAATTCGTTTATAAGTTCATTATTGTGGAATTTCATATTGTTAATATTCGGTTGGATTGTTCATGAGAACTGGCAGATTATTGGGCATTATTTAAACGTATATGGCTGGATTGTATTAATTATGATCGCCATTCTGGTTGTGGCTCGGGTTTTTTATAAAAGATTCCAGAAAAAGAAGAACAATTAAGTAAAAAAAGTGATCAATTTTGTTGACTAATGCTGGAGATGTTCTTATACTTCAGGTCTTTCGCTTGCGGGAAAATTATGCCTTCAAGCTAATTTGAGAATCGGGCGGAGGGATAAGTTTTGCTTGTCTGCTTCTGCTCTAAGAGTTTTTTGAAATTATGGACATCGCCAGTGTAGCTCAGTGGTAGAGCAGCGGTTTTGTAAACCGCCGGTCATCGGTTCAAATCCGGTCACTGGCTCTCTCTAACTAATTATTTTTAATTGGATAGTGAGGGGGGATACCAAAGTGGCCAACTGGGGCAGACTGTAAATCTGTTGTCGTGAGACTTCGGAGGTTCGAATCCTCCTCCCCCCACAACAACTGCGGGCGTAGCTCAATTGGTAGAGCGTCACCCTTCCAAGGTGAATGTTGCCAGTTCGACTCTGGTCGCCCGCTCACTGAAATCAGCCGATATAGCTCAGGGGTAGAGCACTTCCATGGTAAGGAAGGGGTCGTCGGTTCAATTCCGACTATCGGCTCTTCAGGGCGAACGTTCTAAAGTAAATAAAACCATACATAAATATTTAAACCATGGCAAAAGAGACATTTGAACGTACCAAGCCGCATGTGAATATTGGTACGATTGGTCACGTAGATCACGGTAAGACAACGCTAACGGCGG
>NZ_JAKLWS010000022.1 GCF_022012475.1 Rhodohalobacter sulfatireducens | reverse complement strand
TCAGCCTGAAACATCACAGCCCGGGGCCTCGCCCTGGGTGGAAGAACCAATTCCTGCCGGCAGGCTGAAAGCCTGAGACAGACTCTACGTCTTCTGATTTCAAAAACGTTTTGGACAGACATGGCCTAAATATTTAAAACACAAACTCCATCAAATAAGAAATCGATTATGATTAGCAGACGTAAGATGTTAAAAGCCCTCGCCGGAATTCCAATTCTTGGTACGCTGGCGACTACAGCTCAATTCAGCCCCCCCGATACACTAAATTCTAAAGCAGTGCCTAATCTTTTTGATGAACTCGGAATTGAGCCGATCATAAACGCACGGGGGACCATGACCTATCTTTCCGGCTCCCTCATGCTGCCGGAGGTTGTCCAGGCGATTCAATCCACCTCCCACGATTTTGCCAATATGTACGAGGTGCAGGACAAAGTTGGCGAACGGATTGCGGAGTTGCTTAACGCAGAGGCGGCGATGGTTACATCCGGGGCGGCCGGGGCACTGACGCTGGGAACTGCGGCCTGTATTACCGGTGATGATCCTGAAAAAATTGAGATGCTTCCGAATTTACCGGGCCCGCAGAAAGAGGTGATTATTCCCAAAGAGCACCGCTACGTATTTGATCATGCCGTGCGTTGCGCCGGGGTAAAACTGGTGGAGGTGGACGGACCTGAGGAGATGGAAGAGGCCATCAACGAAAATACCGTGATGGCGCTCTACTTTAACGGGGCGGCTTCTTGGTTTGGGCTGGAGGAGTACAGCATTCCTCATGAGCAGTTTGTAGCGATCGGCAAAAAGCATGGAGTTCCCACCTTTAATGATGCCGCAGCCGACGTAACTCCTGTCGAAAACCTATTTAAATACCAGGAGATGGGGTTTGATTTGGTCACATTCAGCGGCGGAAAGATGCTTCGCGGTCCCCAGAGTGCCGGGATTTTGTTGGGCCGAAAAGACCTGATTGAAGCCGCCAAACTGAATTTCAATCCGCATGAGTCCCCGATCGGACGCTCGATGAAAGTGAATAAGGAGGAGATCTTTGCGATGCTCGTGGCGTTGGAATCCTACCTCGAAAAAGATCACGAAAAAGAGTGGCAGGAATGGATCGACCGAACCGTAGAGATTACCAGAATTGTAGAAAGGGTTCCCACTGTTGAAGGCGAAACCCATATTCACGATGGGCCCGCCAATCACTTTCCGGGCCTCAAAGTACGGTGGGATCAAACAAGGGTTAAGATCTCCCCTACCGAACTGGCTGAACAGCTGCGAACCGGCTCTCCACGAATTGAAGTCGGCGGAAATGACGAGGAGTTGAATATTGCCGTTGTTACACTGAAACCGGAGCAGGTGTCGGTTGTTGGGGAAAGAATTAGAGAGGTTTTACAAGGAGCGGTTTGATCTTAATAAATCGGAAATGGGAAAATGGACATCCTAAATCGCTACATTAATATTCCCTGCCCATTTCAAGGTTTGGTTTGATATTCGATTCTCGATTTAGCGACGTAGCGATTTTCGATCTCATAGACGGTGGATTGTTAAATTGAATATCCTCCGTCCAAAGGACTTTAACACCGCAACCACCCCCGATCTGGTGCAAGTGTTCAGCGAGGCATCACTTGTACCAGTGGGATGTTTAAATCGGATCCATACACTTCATTTTACCGATATTTTTTACTTGTATGAACCATTTCCGTGTAATTCCTAACCAAATTCATTAAACCATATTATGTAAATTTCAGACATTTCAAATTTATATAACATTGTAGAAATACACTTTTTCTTGGTTTTTTAAGCACTTTAAAATAATATCAAGACTATTCGAACGGATTGTGAAATCCGTTAAATCATATGTTATTGCTCTTAAAGTCATCATTCCTTAACCCATCAAAGAAGTGAAATATTCAGGAATATTGGTTTCGAAAGTCATTCGTTCTTTGGTAACCGGGTGATTTATTGAAAGTTTAGCGGCATGAAGACAAAGTCGTTTAATCCCCTTTTCTTTTCTCCCATACATTTTATCGCCCACAACAGGGTGCCCGGTTTCTGCAAAATGGACACGAATTTGGTTTTTACGACCGGTTAAAAGGTTAACCTCTATCAAACTGTAATCATCGGATTCCTCTAGAACCTGGTATTCTGTTTTCGAAAGTTTTCCGGCTTCTGAATCTTTTCCCACAGAATATACCCGATGAATCGAATTCTGAGCAAGATAGGAGCTTAATATCCCTTCCTTTTTTCGAAGTTGCCCATTTATAACCGTGTAATATGTTTTGGTCGCTTTCTTCCAATTATCCTGAAGGTATTCTTTCGACTTCTCGCTTTTAGCCAGGATTAAAATTCCTGAGGTGTCTTTGTCTAGCCGATGTACAATAAAGACGCGCTTTCTGGATTTGGGATTTCCTTTTCGCACATAGTTGCCAAGCAAAAATTCAACGGTATTATCCCTCTCTTTGTCATTGGGGACAGTTAACAAGCCATATATTTTTTCGATGACGATGATGTCATAGTCTTCATACAAAATAGTAATTCCGTTGGGATGGTACCTTTTTGGAGATCCTTTAAATTTTTTTCGCTTTTCTTTCATGATTAAGGGTAGCAAATTTTGTAATGGGAAAAAGCCCTAACCTTTGAATAATTTAATACTAAACAACTTGCCGGTTAAGGACGGGGTGCGATGCAACTTGATTGCCAGGAATTAATTTCGCTACTTCAAATAAATCATAATCTCCGCGCCGCTTAAATGCCAAACCGTTATGCACCGGGGATTATGTTGCTTTAATTCACCTGTGTAACCTTAACTGTCATTCATAAACCATCTTTGATCATGAACCTAAAACTGGAAAATTGTAACTGTGTAGTCCTCGGCGGTAGCCGCGGGATCGGACGCTCTATTGCTACTGGATTGGCAGAAGAGGGTGCAAATGTAGCAATATGTGCACGTGGAGAGGAGGCGTTGCGAGAAACGGAGCTCGAATTACTTAAGGCTGAGGTAAAGACCTATGCAGCGACTTGTGATATCGCCGATTCGGAAGCCTTGGCTTCTTTCTTACAAGCAACGAAAGAGGCTTTCGGTAGTATCGATGTTCTCGTTCATAACGCGTCGGCATTAGCTCTTGGCCCGAATCTTGAGGACTGGAACGCGAGTCTAAACGTCGACCTGATGGCTGCCGTAAATGCTTGTAACCAAGTCATTCCATGGATGACAGAACAAGGTGGTGGATCCATTATTCTAGTTTCTTCTATTTCAGGATTAGAATGTGATCCAGCGCCAGATTACGGATACACCGCCGCAAAGGCAGCGCTAATTGCATACGCCAAAAAGCTGGGTGTTATGCATGCAAAGCAGGGAATTCGCGCAAACGCTATTGCTCCCGGATCAATTGAATTTCCCGGGGGAGTCTGGGCTAATACAAAAGAAAGCCAGCCGGAACTTTATGAAAGCGTAAAAGCAGGCATCCCGGCCGGGCGTCTCGGAACCCCGGAAGAAGTAGCGGATGTCGCAGTGTTTGTGGCCTCACCTCGCGCCCAATGGATAACAGGTGAATGTATCTCCGTCGACGGGTCACAGCACCGAGGTATGCGTTAAGGTACGGCACAGAAGTGAATCTTTAGCACAGGGCGTTGCACCGTTGCATAACCAGCGTTTCAACCGGATTTGGGCGCTAATTGTTTTTATTAAAAATTTTCAGAATTGCAGTAAATCATTCTTAAAATCACTTTAATAATCTTTAATGGCCAATCCGGTTAAAAACCAGACCATTAACCAAAAAAAAAGCGAGAAAAAGCTAAATGAATGAATTATGAATTCGGAAAACAACGAATCATTTAAATTCATAATAAGTGCATACCGAATGGCTCACACTATTTTATTATCTTGATTCTTTCCGAGATTTGTTAGTTATAAAAACTAGCTAATTTTCATATACAAGACCGTCCTAACATTTAAAATATGAGGCCTGAAACCTCTAATTATCGTTCTTTTCGGAATGAAATACGATAATCAAGAGATTACAAATGAATATTCCCATTCATTTATCTGACAATACCATCGCCGTTCTTCCATTCGCGAACAGGAGTGCAAGCGAGGAAATCGAATACTTTAGCGATGGAATCACTGAGGGGATTATCAATGCGTTGGCAAAGATTGAAGGTCTAAAGGTAACCTCCAGAACTTCGTCATTTTATTTTAAGGGCAAGCATATTCCCTCTCCGGAGATAGGAAAGAAGTTGGGCGTTTCCACATTGTTGGAAGGCAGTGTTCAATTGGTTGGGAATTCAATGCGTATCACAGCTCAGCTTATCGATGCTTGTGAAGATTTTCAATTTTGGTCTGAGACGTGGGACCGAACAATCGACCATATTTTTGAAGTACAGGATGAGATCAGTCTTTTGATTGCGGACCGATTACGTGAACGCTCCGGTCACTTCGAGATTCAGGATCATTTGGTAGAACCGAATACTGACAGTGTAGACGCTTACAAGTTATTCCTTAAAGGGCAGCAGAAGTTCAACAAATGGAACCCTGAAGATGTAAAGCAGTCGATGGCGTTCTATGAACAGGCGCTGGACATTGACCCAAATCTTGCTGAAGCAATGGTAGGTTTGGCCGATGCTTATAGTTTTCTGGCCTCTATTACGGTTATACCCTTTGAAGAAGGCTGGGGCAAGTGTGCTGAGCTAACACAAAAAGCTCTGAGCATTAATAACAAGTTGCCCGGTGCTTATTATCAACTCGCGAACCTGGCGTTATTTACAAAATGCAGCTACCGTGAAGCATTTGAACACGCCACAAAGGCCGTAAGCCTGGATCCAAACCACGTGGAGTCACAGCAGTTCACAGCGTTTTTATACAGCATTGCGGGTAAGAAAATGGAGGCCCATGAACATTTAAAACAAGCTCTAAGCATTGACCCGCTGTCACAGGAAACGCTGTTCTACAGTGGCTACATAGAGTATATGTCGGAGAATTTTTCAGAGGCTTTGAAGCAACTGGATGCGTGCCTAGAAGTCAACCCGATGAACATCCCTGTGCATACAGTTAAAACGATGTGCTTGCTCAAATTAGGCCGTTATGACGAAGCCATCAACTACTTCAATGACCTGCCATCAGAAATTGTGTTACGTAGTGAAAAAGCAGGCACAAAAGCATTGGCGTATGCATTGATGAAAGATAAAGTCAATGCCAGGAAATCGGCTGACGCATTGAATGTACTTGCCAAAGGCGATGATGGTTATACCGCGGAAACTTTTTGTTTTTTGCTCGCCGGAGCAATGGGCAGGAATGACGATGCATTTGCCTGGGTAGATGAAGGTATGAAATCAGGATCACCATTTTTGTTATTCCGTTATCCCGACCCGCTGATCAACCCTATTAAGAACGACCCACGTTATATTAAATATCATCATAAACTTTTTCCTGATGATGTGTTTAGCATAAAGAAGAGAACAGGCAATAAGAAAGCATTGCTTGATAAGGCATCGGCAGCAGAGACCAAGGCCAAATTACAAAACCTCATCGAAACCGAAAAACCTCATCTGAATCCGGATCTTACGTTACGCACGCTAGCAAATCAATTGGGTATTCATGCTAACCAACTTTCCTGGTTATTGAATGATAGTTTGGGAAAGAACTTCAATACATTCATTAATCACTATCGTGTTGAGGAGTTTAAAGCGTCGGCTCATCTCCCTGAGAATTCCCATCTCACCATCCTGTCTATTGCCTATGAGTGCGGGTTCAATTCAAAAACCGTATTCAATACCTGTTTCAAGAATGAAACAGGCCTTACTCCTAAAGAATTTCTAAAAGGGTAATTCAGTTTTATCCTCTTTTCGGTTCGGATATGAAATTCCGAACCTCTTCTTTGAGATTGCGGACCTTTTATAGGCGCCGATACTCTACATTAACTTTCGTAATCCTAAAAAACACTACGATTATGAAAGCAATGATCACAACGAGCTACGGCTCACCAGATGTTTTTAAATTAGAAAACGTGGCTAAACCCGTGCCTACCCCTAACCAGATGCTGATAAAAATTCATGCATCATCCGTAACCAAGGCAGACACCATGATGCGTACCGGGAAACCATTCATTGGCCGATTATTCACTGGGCTGAGGAAGCCCAAACACTCTATTTGGGGAACCGGTTTTGCCGGTGTTGTTGAAGCTATTGGTTCAGAAGTAACTCAATTTAAGGTAGGTCATCAGGTTTTTGGAGAAAGTCTTGACACCATGGGGACCTATGCAGAGTATATAGCGATTTCCGAGAACGGCATTGTTGCCCATTTACCTGAGAATCTGAGCTTTGAAGAAGCTGCAGGAATGTGCGATGGCGGCATTACATCACTTAATTTCCTGGTCAACCTGGGTAAAATCAAATCAGGACAGAATGTATTGATCAACGGAGCTTCCGGATCGCTGGGAACGGCCGCCATTCAGATTGTCAAGCACTTTGGAGCAGCAGTTACCGGTGTATGCAGCAGCAGGAACATCAACATGGTTAAAAAATTGGGAGCTGATCACGTTATTGATTAAACGAAGCAGGATTTCACTTCAAACACAAACAGGTACGACCTGATTTACGATACCGTAGGTGCACGATCGTTTTCCGAATGTCGCCCCGCATTGACCAAACAGGGTCTGTATCTCTCCCCTGTTCTTGGAATGCCGCTATTGGGTCAGATGATGGTTACTTCCATATTTGGAAAGAAGAAAGCGAAATTCTCTGCAACCGGAACTTTGCCAATACAGGAAACCAAGCGTTTACTGGACTTGCTTCTCGAGATTATTGAAGCAGGAAAAATGAGAGGAATTCTTGACCGAACGTATCCCCTGGAGCAATTGGCAGAAGCGCATCAATACGTAGACACAGGCCACAAAAGAGGAAATGTAGTTTTAAATCCAATTATATAATCTAAATAAATCCAACAATAATGAAGAAAAACAAGCAAACAAATTATATAGCCGCAGGAATCGCAATTGGAACAGCCATTGGCGCAGCGATAGGAATTGGCATGGGAAACCCCGGCATTGGTATATCTGTCGGGATTGCAATGGGTGCTTTTATCGGATATGCCAAACAACAAGACATCAACTCACAACAGAATAGTGAATCATAATTGAACATCACGAAAAAATGAGCTCATTATTCAAATCTGAACAAGGGAAGGAAGAAATACTTCAACTATACGATGCAAAGCTGGATAGCCTAAAGATTGAATACGAAACCTTAACGGTACAAACCAGTTTTGGAAAGACCAACTTCATAGCTATGGGAGATCCTGCGAATCCCGCTGTCATACTTGTCCATGGTTCAAATGGGTGTGCCCCTATTGCTCTCGAGACCTATGCTAATCTGCATAAAATGTTCCGGGTTTTTGCGGTGGATGTACTGGCTCAACCCAACAAAAGTGCCGAGACCCGCTTAAGTATGAAAGATGATTCCTACGGTAAGTGGATGAATGAAATCATTTCAACACTTAGGCTTGAATCCGTTATACTTGCCGGCTTTTCCTTTGGTGGATTGATCATTTTGAAAACACTGGAACATGATGAAGCTAAGATCAAAGAAGTGTACTTATCAGTACCTGCTTATATCGTAAATGGAAATCCATTAAAGGCCATATTCAAGGTGTTCATCCCTATGAAAAGATATATGAAGACCAAAAATATAGAGTATGTCGAAAAGTTTCTATCCAACCTTTTCACGTTTCGGGATGAGTTTGCTATCGAATTTCTTTCAAAAGTCTTTTTAGAATTTGAAATGGACTTTACACCGGTTCCCGTGATAGATGCTAATAAAGCCAGGGAAATCACAACTCCCATTACCATTTTCGCAGCTCAAAACGACATCATGTTTCCCGGAAAGAAAATGATAAAACGGGCTGATAAAATATTTCCATCGCTTAGAAAAAGCACGCTTCTGGAACATTCAAAGCATGTTCAAAACAAAGAACAAAATGAAATGATTGAACAGGAGATCATGAGATAAGGCGTGCCAAACATATGGTTAGCCGCAAACTTTGTAACCAATTAATACACTGACCGTTTAAGGGATTTGTCCATGGTGGCCTTGTAGAATATGTATTGGCTCTCTGACTTAATGAACATGAGTTCGATTTAAAATGAAGGCAAGGGCATTAAAAAAAGTCCCCTCCTTTTTAAGGAGGGGATTTAGGGGTGGTTGTGCCAAAGGCATCCCGATGGGAAAACCAATTGCTGTACAGTTTGAATGTATTAAATCGGAAGGCTACCTCCCCCTATAAAACACTTACACCCCGAAGTATCGAGGGCAGGCAGGAGGGGAGTGAAATAATCAAGACTCTATTGTCGAACTCACGTTAATCAAATAAAACCAAAAACTGATAAGAAAACGCCATGAATTCTATTTTAAAAACCAAAGGATTCCCAAAGCCAACTATGATTCCGGTAAATGGGATTGAGCTTGAAGTCTTTGAAGCAGGTGAGCAAAATGCAGGAAAACCCATAGTTCTCTGCCATGGCTGGCCCGAGCATGCCTTCACATGGCGGCATCAGGTTCCCGCACTTGTCCAGGGCGGCTATCATGTGATCGCCCCTAACCAGAGAGGTTATGGTAACTCTTCACGTCCGGCAGAAGTTACCGATTATGATATTTTACAACTGACGGATGATCTTATCGGGCTGCTCGATCATTATGGGTATGAGGATGCCACCTTTATAGGTCATGACTGGGGTGCCAATGTTGTTTGGAGTCTGGCACAACTACATCCGGAAAGGGTAAACAGAATTATCAACCTGGCTTTACCGTATCAGGAAAGAGGTGAAATTCCGTGGATTGAGCTGATGGAAAAGTATATGGGGAGTGACAACTATTTTGTTCACTTCAACAGACAACCGGGAGTTGCTGATGCTATTCTGGATAAACATGCACGTCAGTTTTTGCGTAATCTTTTCCGAAAGAACGTGCCTCCGGCCCCGCCTGATCCCGGAATGTACATGATCAATCTTGCCAAAGCTAACGAGCCACAAGGGGAGCTTGTCATGAGTGTACAGGAATTAGCTGTCTTCGTTTCTGCTTTCGAGTCATCAGGGTTTACCGGCAGCATTAACTGGTACAGAAACCTGGATCGAAACTGGCATCTCTTAGCCGATGTAAATCCGGTCATAAAACACCCAGCACTCATGATTTATGGCGATCGGGATATGATTCCGAAGTCTGAAAGATTACCGGAGTTTGTGCCCAATGTGGAAGTGGTAAGTTTAGATTGTGGGCACTGGATCCAGCAGGAAAAACCTGATGAAACAAACCAGGTGATTGTAGAATGGTTAGAACGACAGGGAAACGTCATTGCGATTGCAGAATAGGATAAATCAGGTTCAATTGATTTAGACCAGACCGCCAAAGAGGTAACTTTAACAACCACCATCAAAACACGAAATACATGAAAATTCAATTTATAATACTCTTATCTGCAATCCTATTTGGTGCCTGCAGTAGCCTCAAAAAATCTGACCTTACCCAACAGCCGACTCTTGAGGACTATCAAATTGGTGAACAATGGGTTTGGAAGTATAAAGGTGTCACTACCGAGGGGGAAGTCCGGTCGGATGGAATAGACACAAGAACAATCGTTCGTATGGATGAGGGTTTGGGCATGACCATTGAGAATGACACGATTCCCCTCATCGACATCGTGAAGCCGGATGAAAGCGAAACACCTAAGTACGATTGGCCATTGGAAGTTGGTAAAACATGGATATACGAAAACAACTGGACGAGTCAGGATGGTACTACCGGTACACAGAGTCACCAGGCTGAAGTGTTATCCTATCAGGAGGAAACGGTAGAAGCCGGAACATTTATGGCGTATACCATCAAATACACCGGTAATACTACGAATTCCAGAGGGTATAATGCAGATGAAGAGGAGATTTGGTTGTATGCTCCGGCTGTAAAAACCTTTATTAAACTGACTCAGTCTCAAGGTGAATTTTTGTATGTAGAGGAACTCATTGAATATTCTAAACCCAAATAAAGCCATTGGAAACAGTTGCTCCTTCATTCTTCAGACATCGTTGCCATATATCCACGGCATAAAGCAGACGCTACTCGCATTAACCTTGCTTGATATAAAGATTCGGGCTACTATTTAATTTATCAATAACCCGGAGAGTGCATTGTGCTGCTTATCCCGAAGTTATAATTCAATAACAACAGTGGATCGAATATGTTTAAGGAGAATATTTATTGGAAACAAATTCAGCCGTTCCTTCCGGAGCACAACAGAATCTCAGCTGACTGCCAACCTGAAGAAAAAACAATAATGTTCAATGGCGGTCAAATTCGGTATGATGAATATAAACCGAAGATAAACTCTGATGTTTCCATCGTCATTTTCCATGGTGTAGGGGGCAATGGGAGACTGCTCTCTTTTATCGCGGTTCCATTGGTTAAAGCTGGGTTTAATGTTCTATGTCCAGACCTTCCCGGTTATGGTTATACAAATATTCCTGGCACTATAGATTATGGTATGTGGATTGATGTTGGCTCATTCGTGGTAAACAGAGAAATTGAAAAAGGAAAAAAAGTCTATGTATTTGGGCTCAGCGCCGGTGGAATGCTTTCTTATAATGTTGTTTGCAATGTAAAAGAAGTGGCTGGATTGATTATTACCAACATATTGGATAACAGGTACCAGATAGTTAGAGATTATTCTGCAAAAAACAAATTTCAATCCCGGATCGGTATTAAATTGCTAAGTTTTCTTCCCATATTTGTACAGAAAAGAATGAATATTGCTGTTAAAGAAGTCGCAAATATGAGAACAATCGTTAACGACAAGAGGATCCTGAAAATACTGTTGAAGGACAAAGTTGGTTCTGGCAGCAGCGTTCCAATATTCTTCCTGCTGACAATGATAAACTCTGTGCCACTTATGGAGCCGGATGAGTTCTCTTTATGTCCTGTATTATTGGTTCATCCTGAAGACGATCGATGGACGCCAGTAGAAATAAGTAAACTTTTTTTCGATAAAATAAAAGCTCCAAAGAGAATCAAAATTCTTGAAAATGCCGGTCATTTCCCCGTTGAATCCCCCGGTTTACAGCAGTTGGAGATCGAGTGCATCAACTTTATAAAAAATGGTCTTCAACCCAGACGTAATGATGGCTGCCGAATATAACCAACTTCTACCACCCAATGCCGAGAACGATAGTCATAATTGCAAATAGTAGAGGCGACGCGGGTGAACACTGCCGTTAGGTACCTTTTCAATCAGACCAGTTCCAAGTCATCTTCTAATAATTTTCCTATCTGTTTTTTTGACCTCCAAGTTTGAGAGGAGCTGTTATCATTAAATTCAACGATATTTCAGGATCGCCTCCTTCTATATTGGCTATCTATATTGGCTATGCTTGATTGGCTGGAGCCGATTGCCGTGCAACTTGTTCCTGAGTTCAAACCCTTTTCCTGATTATTTTTTTTCGAGATTACTGATATTCAGTCGAATATCGATCTATGCTTTTTCTTCAAACGTCGGTTCTAAGAAATCCGCAGTCCTCTATGAATTTCTGAAAAAGAACTCGCGGCATCACTCTTGAGACTTGGAGGCAGGCCTGTTGCATTATCTCTATCATAATTACGCTTAGTTTCGGTTTTGTTTTTTGACTTCTATAATATTCTAGTGATTGTGCTCTGTATTTAAACAATTCTTGAGGATGTGAGATCATCACTGAATGAGGACTTAACTTTAATTAAATGAATTATCAGAGATATGCTGTTTTAATACATTTTTCTTGTATTTTTTTAATTTTTTAATTAAATGTGATATCGAAACATAATTTAGTTTCGCAAACAGACTAATAAAGCCTCATTAAGAAAGGCAGACTATTTGAGCGATAGAGTTTTGGTCGTTCTCAGTCTCTTGCTAAACCCGTTTGAAAGGGCAGCAAGATCGGCTGCACTCAATATGCAAATTAGGGTGCTGACCTATAGTTTCTACTCTGATCGTCCAAAGTTTTACTATCAGGTTCAATTCAGAATCTCTATTGGCAAAGCAAAATGGAACCTACGTTGGCAGAGTGGGCCAATTTGATTCATTTGAGTTGAAAGTCTTTTTTTGACGAGCTATCCGAGGGACTTATATACGCCCATCATGTACACCAGGGGTTTCTGAAAGTCGAATTATCGATATCTGTTGGTTTTTTAATACTGAATTACTAATACAATCTGAATCATAACTGAAAGAGACAGTATAATGATTAAGCGTATTCTACTTTGGACATTGTCCACACTCCTGATCCTTGTAATCCTGATAGCTTCATATGCCGGCATCACCTACTGGCGTGCCAGCAGCGGGCTGCCAGAGTGGAATGGCACACTTACCGCCGAGGGCCTCGACGGCCCCGTCGAGATCGTGCGCGACGAGCACGGCATTCCGTACATCGAGGCAACCACCGAGCGAGACCTCTACTTCGCGCAGGGTTTCGTGCATGCGCAGGACCGTTTCTGGCAGATGGAGATCACCCGGCGTACCAGCCAGGGCAGGCTCTCAGAATGGTTGGGCGCCGTTACTCTTTCTGCGGATCGCGCAGCACGCTGGTTTGACTGGCCGGCTCATGCTGATCGTTCCTGGTCTGCCGTACCGGACGAAGAGAAAATCTTGCTCAAAGCCTATGCAGCAGGGGTGAACGCCTGGTTGGAGAGTCCGGCCTACCGCCGCCCGCCGGAGATGAAGATCTTACACGTCCATCCAGAGCCGTGGCAACCTCAAGATGCATTTCACATCTCCTACCAGGTTTACCTTCAGGTCGCTGGCGGAGGCCCGGAACTGACCCGTGCACGAATTACCGCTGTCGGAGCTGATTCTGCTATTTATGACATCTTCGATTCGAGTGACCTGCCCACCCGCACCATCATTGAAGATTCGGACGGGTCTCAAGTAATGCAATCTACCATGCCGGTTAAAGAGCGATCCTTTTCAAATAGCTGGACAATTTCAGGCGAGCATACGGAAAGCGGCCTCCCGCTCATGGCCAACGACCCCCAACTTGCTCAAACCTTGCCCGGAACATGGCAGCTTCAGCATCATCGTGTGGGAGACCGTATTGCTGCCGGAGGATCCATGCCCGGACTGCCTGGAATAGTCGTCGGCCATAATGGATCGATCTCCTGGGGAGCAACGACCGCCTCTATCGATCCCGCTGACCTAGCCCTTCTCGAGGTTCATCCTGAAGATCCCAACCGATACCGTCGAAACCCGGATGCCCCCTGGGAGAGCTTTATTCAACGAGTAGACACAATACAGGTACGCTTTGGTTCAGACGTCGTAGATACGATTCGGTCTACACCTTACGGGCGCATACGTCCGCAGCGACCAGAAGTAACCCCCTTTACAAATCTGAACAATGTAGTTGAGGAGTTTCGTGATCTTACCTTCGACCACGAGAGCGGTTTTCCATTGGCGCCACTTCGCATCATGAGTGCCTCTACGGTTGAGGAGGGCATCAGCGCAAGTGAAGCCCTTACGTTTCCGCCCATGAATATTTCGTTTGCCGATACATCAGGTGCTATCGGCTATGTGGCCGCTGCCCGGATTCCGCAGCGGCCGGAGCAACACGCGCGCTTCGTAGACCTCGCGCCAGACGATGACAACGATTGGAGCTATCTGCCATACGAAGAGAATCCCCGTGTCGTCAATCCACGGAGTGGCCGCATCGTTACGGCCAATCAGCGCATAATAGGCGATCACTACCCACACTACCTGAGTGATTCCGGGGCACTGCCTTGGAGAACCCTGCGCATCCACGAGGAGCTCGATAATCGCAAAGTTCACAATATAGAAACGTTCCGGGCGATGCAGCAAGATGACCTCTCCCCCGTTGCACGTGATCTCATTCCTCTGCTATTAAATGTCGAGCCTGCTGATGCCTCCGACGCCGCCCTGTCCGACACCCTGCGTGGATGGGACTACCGTTTTGGCCTCAATAGTGCCGCACCCACAATTTTCCTGACCTGGACAGAGATGCTCAGCCGCCGCCTCATCGCGGATGAAGTGGCCGATATTTCGGACCGGTGGCGCGACCGAAATTACCTGGCGCTTATCAGAGCGCTGAGTGGCGAACGATCCGATTGGTGTGATGACACATCAACGGAGAACGTGGAATCTTGCGAAACGCTTCTTCAGAAATCACTGACAGATGCACGGCTTGAACTGGAAAAAGCATTTGGACAAACTATGGATGACTGGACCTGGGGAGCGACCCATCGGATGAAGCTTCCACATCTCGGATTTGCAGGGTTGCCCTTACTCGACAATATGTTTTCGAGGGAAGTGGTCATGCCGGGTGGACCGGAATCCCTCTTTTTAAATGCAGTGAGTCTGGCCAAAGCACCTTATTTCTCACAAGCAGCATTTAATTCGGCCTATCAAGGGATTTATGATTTGTCCAATCTGGATAGTTCTCTTTTTATGACGGGTGGGGGTTCGTCTGGCCACTTCAAGTCACCCTATTATAATAACTTCACGGAGATGTGGGTGCGTGGTGAGCGAATTAAGTTGAATCCAGAGGAAAGGGAAGAACAATATACTCTGATTCTTCAACCTGAAATGAATCAATAGCGATCATTTTGACAGTTGATTATTGTGAAACCGCGATTTTGAATCATAGAGTTGGCATACCATGAACTAAACTTTGTGCCGACATCACTTGCTGGTGTTTGAACCTCAGATGGTTTAGTGGAATGGTACCCTTACAATCAATGAACAGTACTCGAACAGGTTTATTGAACGAACAATCAGGACAGTCTTGAAGGAGGATATCCACAGGAATGAAGAACCTGTGCTATGACCAAAATAAAGCCTGATGTCTGTCTTTAGGATATTTAGAAGGCATTGAGCGTAACCAGCGGTTTGTTGAGTGCGTTTCCGAAGATGAATTTTGTGAAAATGTAGAGAACCTACCCCGACAGCCGTCGGGATCCGAAGATTGGATACTATCAAAGAAGCCGTAAAGCATCTGCCTGATTAGAAAAGGTACACAACCGGCGGCTCAAACGGACGATTTTGCGGTTTGGGAGCTTGGATAGTTGATCATACCGCCGTTTAACCGCCAAACTATTATTGGACTATACTAGCATCAAAGACTTGACAAAATCCTTCAGTGTTAGCTGAGGTTCGTATTTTAATTTCAGATTTGACTTCTTCATTTTATTCTCAATAGTTTAAAAAAAATACATGATTTAAACTTCATTACGAAGCAAAGATAACATGAATGGCATTGGTGTTATACCAATGATGGATCACATTCAGCTATAGTTGACCAAAGTGACTGCGTGATCCGTACTCTTGTCCCTTTGGAGATGTGATTCAACGACTTGCGAAACCAAATTGTCGGTTACCGTGTAAATATCAGTTTTACGTTGCCTTACGAGTGAAAACCCGTTCAAAAAGAATCTTAATGCAAATTGGCAACTTTCTATAGAGCGTAATAGCAGGTAACCGGGGAGAAGTTAGATTTTGTTAAAATCAATAAATCAAGAGGCTTTTTTATGAGCAGCAAAAAAATATTAAAAGGAGAGAAAAGCATGAATTTTAAGTACTTGTCAATTTTGATCATTGTTTGTGCAACTATGGCAACCTGTAAAACATCAAACAATTTAAAAATTGCTACAAAAAATAATTTTGATGGACAAGAAATAGAAATTAAAGTTACAGAGGGAGAAGAATGGGATCACAAACTAAAAATCATTAATTGGTTGCCCTTTATAAGAGTTACCAATCAACCACAAATTGCAATTTGGATTGAGGATTTAGATGGTAAGTATTTAGAAACCTTATATGTCACACAAGGAGTTGCTAAACAGGATTGGAAAAAAGCTCCAAGTGATCCTACTCCGAAAGAAGAGATTAGACGTCCTGAATCACTACCCCATTGGTCTCACCAAAGAGGAATAAAATATGACGATGGTTTATATTTGCCTACCAGAGATAATCCAATAGCAGATGCGATAACTTCACCGACTCCTAAGAAGAGCTTTATATTATCCAGTAAAATTGAAGCTAAAAGAAATGAGGTTTTCATAAAGGCAGAAATTAATCATTCCGGTGACTTTAATGAATATTATCACAAGAATCTTGATCCTGACAGTGAATATTATGGAGGAGGAAGATGGGGAAGCGGCCAACCTGCAGTCATCTATGCTAAAAAGATTAATTTGACAGATAATGAACAGAAATATTCATTAGAAATGATTGGCCACAGCAGTACAAACGGAGAAAATGGCAACGTATACTCTGATATTTCAAAATTAACAACGGCCAAAAGAATTGTTGAAGAGATAATTATTCATCTCAATTAACTAAAACAGAATTTTTCATCTTTAAAAACACTGTAAGCTGCAAGCTGGCGCATTAGCGGCGAAAAAGGCGCCACCAAACTGCTGGGCGTGGATCGGCAATTATCCTCGGGGGTTCGCTTTCAGCACTTCAAAAAAAGTGGTGTAAAACATTTCATTTTGTCGAACTATCGAATAAATGCCATGAGATTGGCGAAAAATACAATATACAAAATGTGCCGACCATCCTGATTTTTGACAGTGGCAAAGTGGTTAAAAAAATCAGTGGAGTGACCCCAAAAATACCATTGAAAATGTTTTGCAAAAATTGAATAGGATGCCTTAAAGCCATGAAAAATACAGCTCAAAAATAATTTTATTACACTGAAAATCCGGAATATTGGATGAAGAAAGGAGGATAGCATAGAATCAAAACAACTGACAATATCGGGTTATTTTCAGCACATTCGGTAAAAAAAAACAATATTTAAATACAGGTATATGAAACTGAAGAATGTATTGATTTTTACTTTTAAAAACGCTCTTCATCTCGGCTGCGATACTGGTGGTTTCCATCATCAGTATGATCCGGCCGCTTTCCGCAGAAGAAAACATCGCACAGGATGAAGGAACCATAATGCTTATGGAGTTTACAGTCACTACAGTTTATGCAATGGTGATCGGACTTGTTATTAAAAACACCAGGGGAAGCAGGTTACAACTCATACTGGTTTAATACTCACTTTTTATGGGGTTCAGACAGTAATCGGTCGGGCAGATAGAAGCCATTTTCTTCCTTACTCCTTTGGGCAAAAAGTGGAGAGCAGGGAGTGTTCCGGTTATGCAAATGCCGCTTAATTTTATCACATCTCAGTTCATTGTATGGGGAGCCGTAGCTCTTGTTGGAGTACCGGCTGCCGTTTTACTCTTTGATAAAAGAAATACGGAGAAAAGAATTCGCATACAATGGACTCCCGGGATGAGCAGCAGCGAGTGGTTGAGCAAACTTGTAGTTGTGGTCATTGTTTATGAATTGCTTTATTTTAGGTTTGGTTATTTGTAAGCTTTCCTATGAACATTCCTCACATTATCCCCAATTCTTATATGCCGGCTGATGTGAGAGTAATATATTTTTGGGAGACAATGAGTTCAACCTTTATTTTTGGTGTGCTCTTGTTCTGGTTATTTTCATTGGACGAAAGAAATAATCATGTCATTTATAAAACTTCACAGTTTTGAATAGACATATTTTATTGGATAAACTAACAGCAGGTATCGCCTCGGCTACACTGGGCAAACACAAATTCTTTTCGGCAAGCATCGATAGTCCCGATTTTAAGGAATTTATGGAAGATACTGAAGTGTCGGTAGCTTCCCTTGAAGAAGGCATTCATGAAGTTGAAACTAATACCACAATCGGAAAGTTGGATCCGGCCTTTTATGTTGCGCAATGGAAAGGGAAAAGTTATCCCACCATCATCTACCATCATGGCAACAACGAACGGCCCTATGACTTCAGCCGGTTTGCCAAAAACAGTTTTAAAAGCATTTTCATGGATTCCAAAGAACCCATTGATGCCAATTTAATTGCAATAAGAGCTGCTTTTCATAACAAGTCGTTAAAGGATTACCAGAAAAAAATAAGTCACCTGTCACATTTTGTTGGCATGCTCAGCGTTTCAGTCAAACTGATTGAAGCTATCATCAGCCTTTTGAAAGAAGAAGAGGCATCTCCCGTTTTGGTTTCGGGCATAAGCCTGGGTGGCTGGGTCACCAATTTGCATCGCTCCTATTTCAATTCAGCGGATGCTTATGTACCCCTTTTGGCCGGAGCTGCGCTGGATCATCTGTTTACCGATTCAGTATACCGGAAAATGGGCGGACGGATTGCCCGGGAAAATCCTGGTAAAATCCGGGACATACTCAATTTTGAGGAGGATTTTCAAAAAATTAAGGATGATAACGTATTTCCGTTGCTTGGTCGGTACGACCAGTATATTCAATATGCAAGGCAACGAAAATCCTACCAGACAGATAATATCAAAGTTCTGGAGGCAAGTCATGTAACCACCTTTTTAAAAGCCGGTAAATTGAAGTCACACATCATTGAGGTTTTAGAAAAAACAATGTAGTAAAATGTATCAGCCATGATGATTTCTGAAAGCGGAAAAGCAATTCAAAAAATACCACTGAAAATGTTTTGCAAAAATTGAACAGGCTGCCTAAGAGCCATGAAAAACAGCTGATTATTATCATATCTGTCCTAAACATTTTTTTAGAATCAGAAGACGTAGAGTCTGTCTCAGGCTTTCAGCTTTCAGCCTGAAACATCACAACCCAGGGCCTCACCCTGGGTGGAAGAACCAATTCCTGTCGGCAGGCTGAAAGCCTGCTGTTCCTCTTGGTACGGGATTAGAGATGACGACGTATTGGCTCAATAAAGAAATTTACTCTAAAGTAGATTAGATTTGAATCTACTCAATAGAACGATAGGCCTTATAAACGCTCCATTTTTTCTTTGTAGATGAAATGTTGCGTTTACATAACCAATGTTAGCGGTTTTATTAGCAAAACGGATGGAAGTATAGATTTGCGTCGATAAAAACAACGCCATCAATCGGATTCGAAATCACCTGGTTTCGGCTCTTCCCCCCCTGCAATTACAATTTTGGGTTTTAAGTTGGGTTAACAATCTCCGAACCGCTTATCCCGTGGCGTTAGTGCAAGCCTAATTATTCATAGTAATATACTTTGTCTAAAATATATTATACTGGTTATTGCCTTCGTATATAGCAGAATCATGATAAAGTACCTAAAATAAAATTGGTGGGAATCGTATGTCAAAAGATGAAAGAGGTGGTGCTGAACCGGTTGCAAAAGACGTGCAGAATGAAAAACTACAAACGTTTTTTAGCTGGATTACTGTAGTTATACTATTTGGTTTCGGAGTATTCTCACTTATCAAGTTAACAACAGTTCATGAGACCGAAGGTGAATTTTGGAAAACACTTATTAGAGAACAGTTCCCTGTTGTAATAGGATTGCCCATGGCAGGGTTAGGAGCGTTGTTTCTCACCCTGGTTTTAAGAATTTCAACGGGGCCAATAGAGTTTGAAATAGGCGGCGTAAAGTTTAAGGGTGGTGCTGCCCCAATTGTGTTTTGGATTTTTATTTTTCTATGTATTTCAACCTCGATTGGCTTGCTTTGGCAGTCCTAGTTGACATCTCCAAAAGAAACAGAAGACTTTTTAATTATCTTCATTATTAATTCCTAAAATCTGTAAACGATTTTTAGATCAAACAGTTCATAATTGTCATACGAACACCCGCTGTTTTTTTATTTCTCTAAAATCAGAAAACAGATGCAGCAAAGTTAGCATTAAGACCCATACGATTTGCAGCTGCTTTGAACTCAGCCGCAAGATCTCCACAAAATAGGAATTCGCCCGGATTAGCAATTGATATTAGATTCTCATCTAACGCAAACGGTTATGCATATCGTTGTAGTCATTTTAAATAACGACATCTTACAAAACCGTCTTAAAAAAAATCACAAGAGTCAAAACCCTTGTGATTTTTAAAAATGAACCGAAGCTTCAATGATTAAACTGAACTTCCCCCCAAAACTGAATCGAGTTGCATCTCTTTGAGTATCTTATCCTGAATTGGTTGGGTTAATTCGTTGATTTCATCAACGCCCCAAGTCATACCCACTACGGTTCTTGTCGGACGCTCACCCGCAGGCAGTTCTGCTAATTTCAAATAGGCATCTACAACCCACTGCGGATCGGGCGCATCATCGCTTTTAAGCATTTTATCAAACTCCTCGCCCATGGCTGATGGAACACCTGCCAGGTCACCATATGACTCCAATACAATGCTATGTTCAGGAGCTTTGCCTGACGCCAATAAGCCTGTGCCAAATGGACCCGGTTCAACCAAAACTACATCAATTCCAAAGGGAGATAACTCGTATCGGAGCCCCTGGCTATAGGCTTCGAGTGCATGTTTGGTTGCGGCATACGTACTAAAAAACGGTCCGGTAACACGCCCCACAAGGGAACTTGTATTGATAATCAGGCCTGATCCGGCATTACGCATAGAAGGCAACACCGCCTGCATGGTTCTAATCGCACCAAAATAGTTGGTTTCCATTTGAAAACGTGACTGTTCAACACTATACGCTTCGGTAATACCGATATACATGATCCCGGCATTGTTGATGAGAACGTCGATACTCCCTGCTTCCGCCAGGATTGTGTCCATGGCTGCTGTAACAGAATCATCGCTTGTCACATCCATATCCACTACGCAAATGTGTTCTGAGTATGCTTCCAGTTCTGCTTTTTTTTCTGCATTCTTGCCATCAGGATTACGCATCGTGGCGAATACTCTGTTGTATCTGTCGGCAAAATCTTTCGCAGCTTTTAAGCCGAATCCGCTGCTGCTTCCTGTGATGATTATATTTTTCATTTTGAATTTTTCTAAGTCTAAAATTTAAATTGAGGCGTATGAAAACGCCAGATAATTAAGTGCCGATGCAACGAGCCAGAATGCAGAAAATACGATACCGACATTTCTGCCATTTCTGGATACTTTAGAATGTTTAACTAAGAAAGGATAGGCGACTTCCACGGAGTGAAGAATACCGGGTGCCATACACATTGCGAGAGCTAGCGTAGAAATTGAATGTTCAGTCATGATCAATTTTCTTATAGTTGCCTGAAATTATTAGAATCCGAACATTCCGTTGTCATTCGCTAAACCTTCGGTAGGCACAGGCTGAATCACATCCCAATGCTCCACGGCTTTGCCATTTTCCATACGAAATAGATCGTAAAAGGCATTAGTAGTACCGTTCCATTGGCCCTCGCTTATCGTAAGAACAAAGTTTCCCTCACCCAATACTTTATGGATTTTGGTGTACCTGAACATGTTGTTTTGAGCCATAAGGTATTCCACTGTTTCTGTGATACCCGCTAATCCGTCTTTTATATCGGGATTATGCTGGTGGTAGTGCTCCGAACTGATATAGTCGGTAATCTTATCTGGGTTTTTCCCCATCAGAATATCTTCCACCAGAGACTTTGCAAGTGCCTTGTTTTCTTCGGTTTTATCAAGGTCAGTTGATTCGACAGGACCATCCGTCTGCGTCCTTCCGTTTGCGGTTTCATTTACAAAAGGGGTCATGGCATCCCAATGCTCAGCTACTTTGCCGTTATCGTCTAATCGGATAATATCAAAGGAGACCATCTCATCTGCCCCAAAAGGTTTGGCGTTTCTCCAGATGTTATGCATAAACACATAATTGCCATCCCGGAACATCCTGATGTTTTCGGCAGTGGTACCATTTTCTTGTAGAACAGGCAGCATTTGAATGAATGGTTCCAGTCCTGTCGGGATAAATGGATTGTGCTGGATGTAATTGTCATTTGCCAATTCACGCATTGTGGCTGGATCATTTTGAATAACAGCACCCAGGAAGGTGCTCACAGTTTCTTTTTTACTCATTGTTGACATTTTAGATTGTTGGATGTTGTTTGGTATTCTTTGTACTACAGCAAGCGATTAAACCTGTAATCAGAAGATTTTTACCGGTTTGTTTCATGCTTGAAAGTTTTTACTTTTGTTTTGCAAGTTAAAATAGTGAATAACTTGCATTTTGCAAGTAATATTTAATAAAATGTTAAAAAATGTCCCAGGATTTCAGATGTGATTGCCCATTTACCTCAGCCGTCGACATTTTAGGCGATAAATGGATGTTGGTTATCGTAAAGCAGATGCTAATCGAAGGCAAAGAAACCTTTAAAGACTTTACGGAAAGTGAAGAAGCCATTGCCACCAATATTCTATCGGACAGGCTCAAACTCCTGGAGGAACTGGGAATCATCCTCAAAACAAAACGGCCGGATAACAAAAAGTCTAATCTCTATCTTTTAACTGATAAGGGTTTGGCATTGATACCGGTACTTGTAGAGCTTGCAACCTGGAGCGATCGTTACCTCAGAGATATCCATCCAGGCATTGTTGATGGCGAAAAAATGGAATTATTGCGAAATGACAAAGCAGCTTTTGCACACGCATTGGAGAAAAATTACAGGAAGAAACTGGCTACTATTGAGTAGGCGCCGGTAAAAAATTCAGCAATCTCTTGAAAAAATTGATTGATGAACTGATCATTACGATTCTCCCGATTCTTTTGGGAAACGGTATTTCATTATTGGCAATGGGACTTCAGAGCAGCCTTTAGAATTTATGGATGTTGCTACTGCTGCCGGTATGCAGCGATACAAGGTAAAATCAATTGAATCGATAAAAACTGCCTGACCTGTAAATCTTTCGTTATCCATTCTCAGACTTTAAAGGAAGTTCTTTTCTCAAACCAATCTCGTACTTCTATCAATTCTATTGCAGCTTAAAAATAATGGTGATAGTATATTATCTAGGTTTATTCATTAATATTATCTATACTGAAAATGCTATTCTCTTGTTAAACATCTACTTGGCTCACCTCCTTTAACTCAAATAAAAAAAAGGGATAGAATTATGAAATCTATAAAATGTCTGGTATCAGCAGTTTTGTACGTACTCATGTTGGGCTTATGCTTACCTGTATTGGCACAACCAATAAGTATCTATCAATTTCGTCACGTATCTAATGAAGATATGTCCCAGTTTATGCATCGTGAAACTACATACTGGGAGAAAGTAGCTGAAAAAGCTGTTGAAGATGGTAACCTTCAATTTTGGGCAGTCCTGGTAAAAGTTGGCGGCTTCGATATTCCAAACTCTCCTAATGTACTCTTCATTAATACGTTTAATGATATCGATGCCACAGGTGGCATTTGGGATCCTTCAGCATTATTTCCGGATGTGCCCTATGAAAGTATGGATACCTTTTCAATGAGCAAAGTTATGCATACAATGTTTGTAAGAAACCAATATTACGTAGAGGCTGATGGTGTGAATCCAGATGAAGATATTAACTATGTGAACATGATTTTTCACGATACCAATTCTCCTGGAGCATTGATCGATTTGGAAATTGAGCATTGGGGCTCCTTTATTGAGAGTTCGATGAACGAGAATAAAACACCTCAAAAAGGGTGGGGAAATGCTGTCATTTTATCCCCTTCCGGGCCTGATATCAAAGCTACTACAATATCATACGATCTGTATTCAACATTGAAGGATGCTCTGGCTCCCACCTGGGCTGAGGGTACTGTTTTCCCTGATGAAGGCCTCGATCAAATTGAAGAACTGGAGATCAACCGACGTATCAGTAATATTTATCAAATAGTGACTGTGGTTAGTGCAGATATGGATAATTAATCACCAAAAAAATTACTCTTTTCAAAAGGCCTCCATTTGGAGGCCTTTGCTATGTACAGTTACAAGACTCATTATACTAAAACTCCCACCTGGTGCAAGTCTTAAACGAAGTGTCAGTTGTGAATCTTCTTCTTTAATGATTCTTAATTTGCCTGAATATCTTTTCATACATTAAGCTTATGAAACGACGATCTTTTCTCAAAACATCACTTCTCGGAACGGTGGGACTCGGTTTGAATGCATGTATTCAAACCAAAAAAACACATATCTTCACCCTCAGCTTTGACGACGGTTTCAAAAAATCATTCTACAAAATTGCTGATATTTATGATGAGCACGGCCTGAGTGCCTGCCTGAATATTATTGCGTCAGGGCATCTCCCCTCCTTTCAAAAAGTGGATGAGTGGATTCTTCCCGAACTGATGGGAAATTTTGATGACTGGAATGCCCTCCAGGGCCGCGGGCATGAAATTATGCCCCATAGCTGGCAACATCTGAACCTGGCTAATCAGCCGTTGGATGAAGCGAAGGAACTCATTGTTCGATGCCTGGATTATTTTGAAGAACATCTGGATGGATTTGATGCATCCCGTGCTGTGTTCAATTACCCCTTTAATTCGTCAACGCCGGAACTGGAACAGTTTACACTTACAAAAGTCCGTGCACTTCGATCGAGTGGGGAAACTGCGCTGAATGTAATACCAAGTTCTTCGGAGCCATTCCTAATCGGCTGCCAGTCCATGGGACCTGGTAACATCGATCATTGGGTGGAACAGCAGGTGAATGATTTTCTGAAAACTGATGGTGGATGGCTCGTGCTTAATGTTCATGGGCTGGATGACGAAGGCTGGGGACCGATGAGTACAACTTATCTCGAAAACCTGATTGCACGTTTGGTTCAGGTGGAAAAACTGGAGATCCTGCCGGCCGGTGAAGTTTTGAAAAGAACAGCCTCCTGAGAAAGCAATTTTATCTCATTTTCATTTCCATATTTTTTTTCATGCATCAGTTGTACATCTAATTTTCATACTTAAAAAGTATGTTACTGTTATAGATCCAAATAAATCTTGAGAGATCTTAGGGATTAAAAACAGTAAAAAACAAGAGAATAGATGACACCTGATGATCTGCTGAATAATGTTTCCCGCCGAACATTTCTAAAAATATCTGCTATCTGGACGGGTGGTGCCTGGATCGTGGGGATACCGGGGTTATCTTCTCAAAGCTACGATGTACTTACAAGAGAAGAAGCCGATATCATGGATCTGTTAGCAGACTGTATGGTCCCGCCTGATGATTTTGCCGGTGGTAAAGAAGCGGGTGTCACCAATTTCATCGATCAGCAGATCAGTAGAAACGGATATCTAACTGAAGACCGGGATCTATACAAAACCTGCCTTCCTGCACTAAACCGGACTCCTTTGAAAGAATATAAAAAGCACTTTCTAACACTTGACCGGGATGCCCGAATCGAATATCTCAAGAAGTTAGAACGTGGATTTTATGATCATTCTACGGCAGAAGAAATTTGGGAGCCATTTATACCGTCACATTTTTTTGCAAAAATGAGAGATCAATGCTTGATGGGCTTTTATGGAAGTCCCAAACATGGTGGCAACAATAACTATGTAAGCTACCGAATGATAAGATTTTAAAAGAGGGACAGTTCATGGAAAAGAAACGTGTAAATGCTGTTGTAGTTGGCGCCGGTGCCGGTGGTGGGGTAGCTGCCAAAGAATTGAGTGAAGCGGGACTGTCGGTTGTACTCTTTGAACGCGGTGGATTGGTGACACATGAAGATCATGGAAACGATGAACTGACCGCCCAAAGAAGTTTTCCGCTTGCTTGTGCTTTTGGCCCGGATAATGAGCGCTATCGAAGAGTCTACCGGGATCTTCAGGGAAACGAAAGGGTTGTACTCCCGAATGAGTGGGATTATCAAAACAATGCTGCCTGTGTAGGTTCCGGTACTGTCTGCTACGGTGCCATGGCATGGCGGTTTATGGAGGAGGATTTCAAAATGAAATCAACGTATGGAACTGTTGAAGGATCAACACTTGAAGACTGGCCCATCTCTTATGAAGACCTTGAACCCTATTATGAAAAGGCAGAGTGGGAAATCGGGGTGGCGGGAGATGATTCCATCAATCCGTATGCACCCTGGAGAAGAAAGCCTCATCCGATGCCTGCATTCCATCACAACAGGGAAGCAAGAATTCTTGAATCGGCTGCCAAAGATTTAGGATATCATCCATTTTCCATACCGATGCTTCGAAACTCAGTTCCATATAATGGCCGAAGAGTGTGTGCGCACGTTCGTCAATGTGTGGGATTTGCCTGCCCGGTTGACGCCAAAAACGGAACACAAAACACCGTGATTCCAACTGCCATTGAAACCGGAAACTGCGAATTGAAAATACACTGTAAAGTTGCAGAACTCCTCACCAATGATCAAGGCAGGCTGACCGGTGTCTCCTATTTCGATGAAAATGACCAAAAACAAATTCAACCGGCGGATATCATTGTGCTTGCCGCATCAGCAACAGAAACGCCCCGTTTGATGCTCAACTCTACATCGAAGCATTTTCCAAACGGTATCGGAAACCGGTACGACTGGGTCGGGCGCAATCTCCAGGGGCATGCATATTGCGGGGCTGACGGACTATTTGAACATGAAGTCTATACCGGGGAAGGACCCGGAGCAAGTGTAGCAATCTGTGATTTTAATCACCACAATGAAGGGTACGTGGGTGGTGCCATGCTTGCGAATGAATTTATTAAACTTCCCTATGCTTACAGTTCAGGTTACCGGCCTCCCGGAAGCGCTCGCTGGGGGCAAGAGCATAAAGATTTTCAGAAGAGATACTACAGGCGAAATGCCAGTATTCGGGGACCGGTCCAGGAGATGCCAAATTATGAGTCCAGAGTACAGGTTAGCAGGGAAGTTCGTGACCACTGGGGAATTCCCGTTGCAAAAATTTCGGGTTATAAACTGGATGAGGATATACAAACAGCAGAGTTTATCGCCGATAAAGCGGAAAAATGGCTGCAGGCAGCCGGTGCCGTTGAAACCTGGAAGAGCATTCCGGGCAAAGGGGTCAGTGGCAGTCAGCACCAGGCCGGTACGTGCCGTATGGGAGATGATCCTCAAACATCCGTAACCAACAAATACGGTCAGGTTCACGGGGTTGACAATCTTTTCATAGCTGACGGCAGTTTGCATGTAACAAACGGAGGATTTAACCCGGTTCTAACCATTATGGCATTAGGCTACTGGGTATCCGATTATATTGTAAAAGAGTGGCAGCACGGCAATCGTTTTTAATAGTCTTCACTACTTTCAAATGGTATGGAAGCGGCTGACAGATATTTTTCCGCACTCAAATCACCACAAAAGGAGATCTGCCTGACGCTCCGGGGTATCATTTTCAGGCAAATCCCGAGTGTTCATGAAGAGATGAAATGGGGCGTTCCGGCTTATGCGGGAGGAAAGTTTTATATCGTAGCGCTCAAAGATCATGTAAACCTTGGTTTCTCACTTAAAGATTTGTCCCGGGAAAAACAACGGATGCTGAAAGGTTCAGGCAAGACAATGAAGCACCTGGAATATTATACACTGGATGATATCGAAGAACTAACCATTAAGGATTTACTGAAATCTGTACTGCATGATTGATAAGGTTAATCCCTCCAACGCCTGTCAAGCTTTTCTTATAGCCCGATGGCAACAGGAAAAGCACGAAATATAAGATATCCTCATTAGATGAATGCACCACTTGTCATCAATCACCGGATAAAGTTGTGCCTTTGGGGACGGAATTAGCAAATATGAACGTTGACATACGTGTTAATAACGAACCTGTAAACCAAATTGATCATCTAAAAAATAAGGGCCTTTTCCATACATCTCAGCTACCTCAAATAGATACATTTCCTAAATGAGATGACACAAAAATACCGTTAGAACGTAGAGCAAGAGCATATCCCGACGTCAATTGTTCTCATTGTCATACTCAAAGCGGTTTTGCAGGCTATACGACACTTCAGCTGGATTATGAGATACCTTTTGCTCAAACAGGAATAGATAAAAACAAAAAGAGTATTAGAAAGAGACTAAAATCAAAATGGGAAAGTGAAAGAATGCCTTTGATTGGAACGACAGTCATTCATGATGAAGGCGTCGAATTAATTGAACAATATTTGAATGAATTAAACACGAATGAATAAAAGCTGTGTTGATGAACATCAAATTAACTTTCTAATTCTAAATCTGTTTTAATGAATAAAATAACGCGTATATGGCACGGTACCACGAAAGCTAAACTTGCCGATGAATACTTGAAATACCTCGAGAAAACTGGATTATCTGGTTATCGGAAAATGGATGGAAATGTATCTACTAAGATTTTGAGGAGATTCGACGGTTATATTTGTCACTTTTTAACCGAGACAGAATGGAAATCTTATAAAAACATAAAGAGCTTTACCGGAGATGATTTTGAAAAAGCATAGTATTATCCAGAAGACAAAAAATATATCCTGACATTTGAAGAGTAAGTGATTCACTTTGTAACCTTTGAGTATTAAAACAGATTCCCTTTAAAAGTATTTAAAAGTGGTATCTGAAGCGAAACAAGTGGACTGGTAAGCGATTATTTTTATTAACATTAATCTTTGTTCAGCAGCGTATATGCTGGGTCGTTGCATCGCTTAATAACTTGAAACAATAAAACAAACTTATAAAATATGAATAACGAGATCGGGATCGTACTTATCCATGGAGCTGGATTTGGAAGGAGACCGAAAAACATCTTCAAACTGAAAGTTTAGCCATCGACTTTCCAGGAAGAAATGATACCTCAGAAGACAATAAATCACTTTCGTTAAATGATTATTGCAATCACGTTCTTGACAGTATTCGTGACTGGGATAAACAGCAAGTTATCTTGGTAGGCCATTCAATCGTTGGTGTTATTGCCCTAAAATTAGCAGATCAATTGGGTCATCGGGTTGTGGGGTTTGTAGGAATTAGCGCAGCCATTCCTACAAATGGGGCTCATTTATTTCTACTTTACCGTTTTTTAAACGGTTATTAATGAATTTTATACTCCGCATTGCCGGTACAAAACCTCCAAAAAATGTCATAATAAACTCATTATGTAACGATCTCACATCAGACCTATCTGAAAAGGTAGCCAATAAATTCGTATCAGAATCAATCCATCTTTATTTCGATAAATGTAAAGCTCCAATTCCGACCATAAATAAACTCTATATAAAATCAAGCGAAGATCAAGAGTTTCCTGAATCACTACAAGTTGAAATGATAAAGAATTTGGATACTCAGCATGTAAATATTACTGAGTCGGGACATTTACCTATGATTAGTATGCCACAACAACTTGCAGATATCTTAGATCAATTTGTTTCAAAGTGTAAAATCTAAAAAGTTGCCGGCGGTATAAATCACACGTATGAAGCGGACGTGTCTCGCTTTTGGCTGTCAGTTTGGATTCTCAGTTTCCAAAGTACATTTGTTAAAGAAACAACGCAGTTTTTCATACACCTTATGCACAAAGTTGTTATTTCTTTGTAGAGATCTATTGTATGTTGTATCCAAGATTGCAGTTATTACTATTATATTCAATGTACAAACGAACAGGATACTGCGATCAAACATGGCAAAAAAAAGAAAAAAGCAGGACTTTCGGGGACAGATCACAAATACCTTGATTTGCTTTTCCGGGAAGGTTCCTTGACTGCAGGTGAATTTGCTGAAAAAACGAATCTTACAACCTGAGCCATAACCGGAATCGTTGACCGTTTAGAGAAACAGGGATTAGTAAAAAGAGAAAGAAAAAAACTTACAAAATTGTACCGACTCTGCCGATAAAATATAAGTTTCCTTGGTACTCGATTTCAGTTACCCTTTTTTTAATTCCAGTTATAATTCAAAATTTAAGATGATGGTTCTGAACCATAAAAAAGCAACAAAATATCTCCGGGTAGCAAGCCTTTTTTTTAGCTTTGCAGGAATTTATTGGGCAGTGAGTGGCCAATTTGATCCTTTTGGACTATACAAGTCTGCATTTTTGGAACAGTTTTTAGGGCTTGAAAGCATCCAAAAAGAGGTGGACTTAACCTTTACATTTCTATTAGGACCGCTGGGTGCTACATGTGCCGGTTATTTTTTGATGCAATATTTCATAGCCACATACGCCTATTCCAAAAAAGAAAAATGGGCATATTTTGCTATTGTTATTCCTTTCACGGTTTGGTTTACTATTGATACGATCATGTGTTTATATTTGGGGGCTTATTTCAATATATATTTTGCAAATCTGCCAGCATTGGCGGCCATGTTACCCATCTATTTTACATACAGAAATTTCGATACTGAGTTTGGGAGTGCCGAAATTTCAGATCGGTAATAAGGTTATGGCTACTGAATCTTCCCCCCAACTGTCGCAAGTTTTAAGCGAAGCGTTACTTGAACCCGTTTGGTAATGCCCCTTAATCCAATGGCGAAACTGCTCTGAATCCCGTTCCCAAATCTTCAGAGCCTTTTCGTATTTGCTGTCGATCTATGGCACCCGACAACATCGATAACTGGGTGGAGGATCAAGTGGAACGATTTTCTCGAATCCGATGGCGGCTGGCTCGTTCTCAACGTCCACGGACTGGATGATGAAGACTGTGAGTACCACCTATCTACAGAAACTCATTTTATGATTGGTTCAAATCGAAAAACTGGAAATCCAACAGGCGTGTGAAGGTCTGGGACGAACTTGAATAATTCTCACCAGACAATTTGTTAGGATATAACTATTGATTTCTCCATATTGAATACGATTCACAACTCTTTTCGATTGTAGAGAACAGCTTGAGCCTTTGTTGTTGTTAATAAAATCAAAACCACTAACCGGGGAACAACATGGGCAATACAAAACTCATATTTCTTTTTTTTTGTGTATTTCTGATAACAAGTTGTACTGGGAATTTAGATAAATCTGAAATCCAGACTACCACAAGTACAATTCTTGAAGCTTCTAATAGCAGACCTCTCACAGATGTTACGTTTGAAGTAACGCCAGAACGTATAACACGGGGAAAGTATCTTGCCGAAGGACTTTACTGTTTAACCTGTCATACAGAAAGAGATACCACCCAAGTTGGTTGGCCTCCAATTATGGAAAAGCAGTTTTCCGGAGCACTTCGGTTCGAAACAGACAGTACATATCTATATGCTCCGAATCTAACACCTGATATAGAAACCGGAATAGGTTCCTTTTCAGATGATATGTTATCCAGGGCTATCCGGGAAGGAGTTGGACATGATGGACGAAGGCTCGTCCCACCGGGTTTGGGAGGAATGCCTGTTGGATCATTTCGCAACCTAACGGATGAAGACCTCGCTTCCATTATTGTTTATTTAAGGTCAATACCACCCATTAAGAATAAATTACCAAGTCGAAATATTGGAAATGCGTTAGAGGAAAATCTGAAAGAACGTTGGCATCCTAATATTACCGGTTTAGAAGATCCGGATTTTTCTGATCCGGTCGGCCGCGGCAAATATCTTATCTCTTTAACTGATTGTAATGGGTGTCATACAGGATGGTATGGAAGAAATCCGGGGGTATTTGGAGGCGGCTTACAATTTGGTGACGAGGATAAAAATATTGCGAGTCCTAATATCAGCTCAGATCCTACCGGTATTGGAAACTGGACGGCTGAAGGATTCATCGATATAATCAGAACCGGAAAAAATGGTCTTCTAGACCCCGCAATGCCGTGGATATCATATCGAAACCTGACCGATGAGGACTTAACATATATCTATCTTGCACTCAAAGAGTCTCAACCTGTCAGGCATTTTGTTTTAAATGGAGCCGAACCTACTTACTGCGAAATATGTGAAACTGAACACGGTATGGGAGTAGCAAATCATTTAGAACCGATCCAATCTTTTCAAAATGATTTTATGATTCCCATTGATTACGCAGGAAGATATGTCAACCAGATATTTGAAGCTGATACCATTGAATTCACGATTGCTAACAACAAACTAATCATGGAAGATTTTGAATTTATTCCAGTAAGTGAATCAGATTTTGTTGCAGATAGGTTTTTTGCACCTATTCATTTTAGCAGGGACGGAAGCGGTAAAGTGGTTGACTTTTACTACCAGGCTTATATGAGGGGTGTCTATAAAAAGTTAGAATAAAGAAATACTATCTCCTCCATTGCAAAACGAAACGGCTCTTTGATGACCAGGTTGACAGGGGTTCCTTATTTCTTGCGAATGTCCGGGAATGGCCTGTATTTAATGATATCTATGAAAAGTATATTTCTTCTCCTTTTCTAGCAAGAACGGCAGCAGCTGTTGAATCTCTTGCCCCGGAAGCCCGAGTTGAAAAAGATTGCATATTCACCAGAAGATGACAATTAACCTCTTCGTAATAGGGATAGGGTTTTTCCGGTTCCTGCGGACGATTATACGTTCTCTTCTCAACCTTTTCGCGATACATGTTGAGTTCAAAGGACTGTCCGCCCTGGTTCCAGGTTCCGGAGATGGAATCGGCAACGGGTATGCCCTCGTAGAAAGCCCCGATATTTGCTTCTCTCAGTATGAGTTTATTGTCGTTATATTCTACGGCATTAAATGGCATGCCCATCGCTCCCTGATCCGGGCTGTCGAGAATTCCAGAATATCCGCTGTCGCTTTGCTGGAAATGGAAGACGAGCGTTACTTGTGTTCCCATCACTTCCAGAACTCCGTACCAATCACCTGTTATATGCTGTGCTTTAAGGTTCGATATCAGGAATGATATCAAACAGATCATCAATGCTAAAATTTTCTTTTTCATAGTGTTTTTCTCCTTTTAGTCGAATTGTGAAAAGGCAAACGGCAGACGTGAAACGGTCATTCTGAAGCTGCATGCGCTGAATCCTTGATTCGGAATTCCCCGATGATGGAAAGTTCGTGAATGCCTAATCAGATTTAGGATTACGCAAAAGCATTATCTCATTTTGCCTTTTGCCTTTTGCCTTTTTACTCCTGTTCATCTTCAAAAATTTCTTCTATCTGCTTCTCAAAAAGCCGTGCAATTTTAAAGGCCAAAGGTAAACTGGGGTCGTATTTTCCCGTCTCAATGGCATTTACCGTCTGTCTTGAAACCTCCAACGCTTCCGCCAGGTCGGCCTGGGTCCAATCTCGTTCTGCCCTAAGTACTTTTAGTCGGTTCTTCACTTGTACTTCCTCACATTTATAAACAGAGTTGCGATGTACGTCAGACTTATTAGAACAACCAATCCACCGATTTCAGCATCAAAAGGAATAACATTTGTTGCGTCTAACATTGAGTAAGCAATCCCTCCTACCACGGCTGCCCCAAGAGCAATTCCCATCGCATCCAGGTGGATTTTTTTCATGAGCTCATCCAGGGTTTCCAAGTGCCGAATGTTAGCCATAATCATGCCGATACCCACTCCAATATTCAGTAAAATTGCCAACAGGTTTATCAGGGTATTCTCCCCCCAAAATAGTGTAGGCCCAAATGCAGGAATAGCAACTGTTATCACCCATGATATAGTCCACTTTGCCAGACTTACCGTTGTTTCTTTTGTGCGGCCCGGCCAATCACTCGATTTTGTTTTTTGATTTTTCATTCGTCTATGTTGTTTGTCTTTATGTTAAGTAAGCTTTACATATGATATTCTTATCCACCCTAAATGTCAAGTACTCTTTACAAATATTTTGGGTTACTTTACTTTTTGTGATTTGAAACTGGTCATATCATTGCTAAATTAGATGAGAAAATAGTTTTCTATCTATGATCAAATAATGCTGCCATGAACCTGAACCTATTATCCAAAAATCAAAGAACATTCGACGCCATTGTAGTAGGCACAGGAATCAGCGGCGGATGGGCGGCTAAAGAACTTTCTGAAAAGGGGTTGAACACGCTTGTTCTCGAACGGGGACGAATGGTGGAGCATATCGAAGGTTACCCCACTATGTTGAAGCATCCCTGGGAACTGCCGTATGCAAATGAGCTGACATATGAAGAAAAGACGCAGATTTACCCTGTTCAAAGTCAGACTTCATATGCAGTCAAACAAGATAGTAAACACTTCTTTGTGAAAGATTCCGAGCATCCCTACATCCAGGAAAAACCGTTTTTATGGACACGGGGTTACCAGGTTGGCGGCAGATCTCTCATATGGGGGCGATGGTCTTACCGGCGGGGAAATTTGGAATTGGGTGTTTACGAGCAAGATGGTGTAGGCATCGACTGGCCCATTCGATATGAGGATATCGAGCCGTGGTATGATTATGTTGAGGATTTTATCGGAGTGAGTGGAAACGAGGATGGACTCTGGCAAATTCCGGATGGTAATTTCCTGCCACCCTGGGAGATGAATTGTTTAGAGAAACATGTTCGCGATCAGTTAGTGCAAAACTTCGATGATCGCGTGTTGACTATTGGCAGGACAACAAATATCACTCAACCCCATGGCGGACGCGGGAAATGCATGGCGCGAAATCTTTGTCGCCGGGGATGTCCATATGGTGCCTATTTCAGCAGTAACGCTTCTACCCTTCCGGCAGCTGAAGCAAGCGGGAATATGACACTTCGACCCAATTCCATCGCTCACACTATTCTTTACGATGAACAAAATCAAAAAGCATCCGGTGTGAGAATTGTGGATCGTGAGACGAAAGAGAGCATCGACTATTATGCTGACATCGTTTTCCTGTGTGCGTCCACGCTTGGCTCTACAAGTATCCTCCTGAACTCTGTTGAAAATACGTTTCCCGACGGCCTGGCAAACAGCAGCGGCGAGTTGGGACACAACCTGATGGACAATCACTTCCAGGTGGGCGCTTACGGAACGTTTGACGGTTTTGAAGACCGTTATTATAAAGGGCGACGACCGGTGGATGTACTGGTTCCCCGATTTCAGAACCTGGATGAAAAAACAAATCGAAACAACTATCTCCGTGGATTCTCAACCTACGGCTGGGCCGGACGACAAGGCGTTGGGCAAGGTGATTCGCTGGATTTTGGAGCTGAATATAAAGATCGTCAGTCTACTCCGGGTCCATGGGAAATGACCTTTTTAGCCTTCGGTGAGTGTCTTCCAAAACATGAAAACAGAGCTTATCTAGACCATGAAAACATCGACCAATGGGGACTCCCGAAATTAGTGATCGACATGGAATTTGGTGAAAATGAAGCTGAAATGAGGAAAGAGATGGAATCATCCAGTGCGGAGATGCTGGAGGCATCCGGATTCAGGGATATTGGAATCTATAATGAAGAAAGTCCGCCCGGCCTCAGCATTCACGAGATGGGAACGGCCCGAATGGGACACGATCCCAAAACGTCCGTGCTCAACAGGTGGAATCAAATTCACGATATCCCAAATGTTTTCGTAACGGACGGTTCATGCATGGTATCTAATGGCTGGGGCAATCCGTCACTGACCTATATGGCGCTTACGGCTCGGGCTTGTAATTATGCTGTGAGTGAATTGAAGAAAGGTAACCTATAGTATATTTGATATGGATAAAATCAACAGAAGAGAAGCGATTAAACGAACGGCGGCAATCATGGGCTGCACATTAAGCGGTTCATTGATTTCGGCCGTTCTCTCCGGTTGTTCTAATACGTCAACGTCTAATGAATGGACACCATCCACACTAACTAAAGATCAACTTCAATCAGCGGCTGATCTTGCCGAAGTGATCCTTCCTACTACCGAAACTCCGGGTGCAAAAGATGCAAAAACAGAACGATTTATTGATCAGATGGTTGACGGATTCTATCCGCCTGATGAACGAGATTTGATAATTGACTCACTTGAAGTACTGAGCCGGTCTGATTTTTCTGACTTGAGTTTTGAGGAGCAGACTGAATTCGTTTCTCAATTTATAAGCCAAGACGAAAACCGGGATTTCTTCCTTCTTTTTAAACAAACTACAATGATGGGATTTTTTACATCCGAGATCGGTGCCACACAGGTTTTGCAATACGATCCCATTCCGGGTGAATATTGGGGATGTGAATCACTGGATGAACTCGGTGGCAAAACCTGGGCTACATGAAGTTTTTGGAATGTAAAATTCCGCCTGCTCTCCAGTTTATCATCATTGCAGCTCTTATGTGGTGGATTTCTGATAGTATTCCCGATCTGAACTACTCAAGCAGCCAGCTCAAATGGCTGGGAATCTCACTTTTCTCAGTAGGAGTTTTCATCGGACTTCTTGGAGTTTATGAGTTCTGGAAACAAAGAACCACGGTAGATCCTCACAAACCGGAAAAGGCCTCTTCTTTTGTGGATACCGGAATTTATCGATTCTCTCGGAATCCAATGTATCTCGGGCTTTTGGTCGTATTGATCGGAATTCTATTCTACTTCGCAAACCCAGTAAATATTTTACCGGTGATAGGCTTTGTCCTGTATATGAATCGATTTCAAATCATCCCTGAAGAACGGGTGATGGCAAATAAGTTTGGAGAGGATTTTTTTGAGTACAAACAATCCGTTCGTCGGTGGTTGTAATCTCCCTCGAGGGGAGTGGGACTTTAGTCGCGAGGGGTGTACATCCCCCTGGTTCATCCAAAACCAAAGTCCAACTCACTGCGGTACTCAGCGTCCCCCGCGGTTAAATAAAACCGCTGTGAGCGCAGAGGAACGCTGATATTTTTGGATTAACCGGCCAAAAACTCTTCAATATTGGACTTCACACCCTCAATCAGTTCCGTTCTGGCTTCGATACTTGCCCACGCGATGTGAGGTGTCATCACCAGCTTATGCTTGTTCTTGATGGAGAGCAGCAGCTTGTTCGTATATATATGCTCCTCGTCAACTAGATCAAATGCAGTTCATCCAAAAACCAAAATCCATCTCACCGCGTACCCCAGCGGCCCCGCGGTTAATAAACCTAGGTTCGCAAAGTTTAAACCACAACGAACACAAAGTTTTTTCACTACGGTCACCACGTTGTGTACTTTGTGATTTCGTTGAGCCGCCGTGGTTTTATTTATGCCCTATCTTGCAAATATTTAATCACTCAAAAACTCTTCAATATTTACCTTCACACCCTCAATCAGTTCCGTTCTGGCTTCGATACTTGCCCACGCGATGTGAGGTGTCATCACCAGCTTATGCTTGTTCTTTATGGAGAGCAGAGGATTATCAGCATTAATCGGCTCCTCTTCAAACACATCCAAACCGGCACCACCAATTTGATCTTCATCCAATGCTTTTGCGAGATCGGCTTCATTTACAATCCCTCCCCTGCCGGCGTTGATCACAATGGCGGATTCTTTCATCAATTTTAGTTCATCATAGCCAATCAAACCTTCTGTTTTCTCATTCAGCGGTGCATGAATGGAAACAAAATCAGAGGTTTTCAACAATTCACTCAAGTCCTTATGTGGGTAAGGCTGATCTAAATTTCGTCCGGAAGTCGAATAATAAACCACCTTCGCTCCAAACGCTTCCGCAATCGCAGCCACTTTACTGCCGATATTTCCCAGCCCGATAATCCCAAACTGCTTCCCATAAATTTCAGAATAACTGATATCCATATTGGTAAATATATCATGCTCAGCATATTCACCTCCTTTCACAAACTGATCATACTGCGAAATTTTTTGCACCAGGTGGAGAATCATCGCGAAGGTGGTTTGAGCTACACTGTTTGATGAATATCCGTCTACATTCTTCACCGGAATCTCCGCCTCTTTAGCAGTATCCCGATCAATATTATTCATCCCGGTAGCCGCAACGCAGATGAGTTTCAGTTTCTCAGCCCCTTCAATCAATTCCCGGTTTAAAACTACTTTGTTGGTGATGACAATATCAGCCTCTTTCATTCTCTCTTTTGTTTGATCAGGGGATGTTGTTTGGTAAAACGTAACATCACCAAATTTCTCCAGATCTTTCAGGTTCGGTACGTCACCTACGGTTTTAGCATCGAGGAATACAATGTTCATACTCATTTATTTCGGTTTTAATTGACTGTTTGACCCTAAGATAATCCACATAGTTATCGCTTGAAAGAATGTTTACATCCCTTTGTTTTTATCATCTCTTTTCTTATCTCTTATATTGCAAGTAAAAGTAAATATATCAATCAATTAGGGCTTTACAGATCATTCGATTAACCGTGATTTTCAACGGTTTCGGAAAGAATTCTTAACCAAAACTCACATATATAAAAAATGAAACTTCTGAATAAAACTACTGTATTCCTGTCAGCTGCATTATTTTTGGGCTTTTTAGCTGTCTCGTGTTCACAGGAATCCTCCGAGCAAACTGAAACGATGGATCAAAGTGAATCGGTTGATCTGACCTGGGATTCCGTCCAGGACTCTACCGATATCGTTGTTAGCGTTACCGGGTTCTCCGGGCCGGAAGCTGTTCGGTACGATCCCGCCCAGGATGTTTATTTTGTATCCAATTTTAACGGCGATGCTGCAGGTGATGCCAACGGATTTATCTCCAAAGTCTCATCTGATGGTACAATAGACGACCTTCAATTCATCACGGGTTCAGACATTCGTCCCCTCCATGGTCCGCGTGGAATGTACATCACGGGCGATACGCTCTGGGCTGCCGATGCAGAGGGTGTTCACGGGTTTGATACAGAATCGGGAGAACTGTTGAGCTTCATCGATTTCACCAGTCACGAACCGGGTTTTTTGAATGATGTTGTCCAGGGAGCCGATGGCAACCTCTATGTAACGGATACCGGGAAATCAACGGTTTACAGGGTTGAAGATGGTTCACCGGTTGTTTTGGTTGAGAACCTCCCGGCACCCCCAAACGGCATCACCATTGATCCGGACAACAATCTTGTTCTTGCACCATGGGAAGGAGCCACAATGTTCCCGGTACTGGCAGTCGGTGATCCCGGCTACGAAGAGTACGCGAATGCACAAAGTGGCGGCAATTTTGACGGTATTGAGTTCGTGAACGGGCGAATGGTTGTAGCTAGCCAGAATGATAACAGCATTCACGTGATTTACGACGGAACCGATCATATAGCCATCCAAACCCCCGGCGATCCTGCAGATATTGGCATCGACACACAGAGGAACCATATCGCTGTACCATATATCGCCTTAAACCGGGTTGATATCTGGCAATTGCCCACTGATTAATTTCCAGTTAGAAATCAAATCTTATATTTTTAGATCTGTATGACCTGATTGATTTCAGGACTTTAAAACTTTGCTATATCCTGAAATCAATTTCATACAGTGATGTTTAAAGATTATTTTTGCTTTAAATGAAGTGCGCAAACTAAACTGCGCTCAGATAATAAATCCTTGTCCATTTGTTGATCATGTGTAAAAATTGCAGCTACTTTTCTATATCCTATTTTCTGCTGACCCTTTTCCTGCTGGCTGGTTGTTCTCCTTCAAATAATCGTAACGCAGATTCAGTTGAGGAAGTAATAAACCATATCGAATCTCAATTTGCACCCGATAGTCGAACCGTACTTTTCGATGTTCATGCAAAAGATGGAAACGGCGGATTGCTGCTTTCGGGAGAAACCTCTTCAGTTGATGCAAAAAATGCACTTATAGACTCACTTTCTTCCCGTCAAATAGATGTTACGGATAGTATCTCTGTTCTGCCTGCTCAGCATTTGAACGGTAAAGTATTTGGCGTTATTAACAATTCAGTTGCCAATTTACGGTCTGAACCCTCTCATCCCTCACAACTGGCTACGCAAGCTACACTCGGAATGCCGGTAAAAGTGCTTAAAAGGGACGGTGACTGGTATTACATTCAAACTCCAGACGATTATCTTTCCTGGGTGGATCATGGTGGAATCCAAGTAATGGACAAGCAGAGTTTTGAGCGATGGAGTTCCTCTCCCAAAATTATTTATCTACAACTCAATGGGTCTGCGTATCAAGAACCTTCAATCTCTT
The DNA here is from genome assembly GCF_022012475.1 of Rhodohalobacter sulfatireducens. Classification (GTDB taxonomy): domain Bacteria; phylum Bacteroidota; class Rhodothermia; order Balneolales; family Balneolaceae; genus Rhodohalobacter; species Rhodohalobacter sulfatireducens. The sequence goes on along the minus strand of NZ_JAKLWS010000022.1, from coordinate 38,116 downwards.
CTCTTGAAATATCCGATTTGGTAGGGGGCAGTATTCTTGCGAGCCGGGGCAAGGTTGATAATTTTTATCAGGTTCAATATCCGGATGGACGTATCGCCTACGTTCCTGAGGCTGATGCCCGGCCTTTCGATGAATGGAAAGCCTCTGTAGAAGCTACAGAAGATAATCTGGTACAAACTGCAAAGCAGATGATTGGACGGCCTTACCTGTGGGGAGGCACATCCTCCAAGGGCATGGATTGCAGCGGGTTCACCAAAACGATTTTCTTTATGAATGGATGGGTTATTCCGCGGGATGCATCTCAGCAAGTTCATGCAGGCGAAGTGATCGACACCTCCGACGGTTTTGACAATCTCCGCCCCGGAGACCTTCTTTTCTTTGGAACACCGGCTACCGATTCTTCATCCAGAAGGGTTGTTCATGTAGGAATGTGGATTGGTAACGACGAATTCATTCACTCCTCGGGACGTGTTCATATAAGCAGCGTGAATCCTCAGTCCGAAAATTTTGATGAATTTAATTTAAACCGTTTTCTCGAAGCCAGGCGTTACCTGGACAACCAACAGGGTAACACCAGAAGAGTAGCTGATTTGTACTCATCCAATCAGTAAACCTAAAATTGGAATAGTCTTCTTACAAGCATATTAAAGTAATGCAACCGTGATTTGAAGACGATTTAAGTCACACGAACATTGGATAAGTAAGAATGTGGAGAACCGGTTCAAGATTAACTGAATGCATCTGAGAATACCTGCCTCCCCAATGCACACATTTCTCAAGACAGAAGGCTTACAATCAATCAATTCTGAAGTGGCGGGCTTCTTTCTGCAGTGGCGATGATAGCCACAGGATGGGATGCTGCCCCAAATTCACATGCACACGGTTTCCCAAATAACGAAAACTGGACGGTTTACCGGGAGGGTTTACATAAGACGTCCAAAAAATCTCGGCAATATTTAAGCCTCGAGAATATTATTATAGTATTAAAGAGCAGCTGTGAAAAATCATAACAATGAACCGTGCAACCGATGAACAATCAAGAAAAGATTACCTACATAGAGCTTCCTGCAATTGATATTCCTGCAACAAAAAAATTTTTTGAAGAGGTGTTTAACTGGACCTTCAGCGATTATGGTGATGAGTACACCGCTTTTTCCGAAGAACGGCTTGAAGGCGGATTCTATCAATCAGACAAAAAATCTTCAACTGAGAATGGAGCTACCTTGATTATTTTTTACAGTGATGATCTTGAAGCATCCGAAAGAAAGATTAGAAAAGCGGGCGGCAGGATCATCAAACCAATCTTCTCATTCCCGGGCGGTCGCCGCTTCCATTTTACTGAACCAAGCGGAAATGAACTGTCAGTTTGGTCTGATAAATAAAAATCAGTCAACTTTTAGTGATCTGAGAGTACTTGTGAGAGCATGCTTTTTATGATTTCAATTGAATCGTAAATCAAAATCTATAATTCGATGTCTCCCAAAGAGAAAATAGAAGAAACCATTCAAAAATTCTTTCACTCTATGGATGTTCAGGATTTCGAACTGATGAAAGAGGTAACCGCTCAAAAGGAGGATGTGGTGCACATCGGGACAGATTCGGAGGAGATCTGGCGAGGATGGAGTGAGCTCAATAAAGCTACGAAAGAGCAATTCGAAAACCTCAAATTTTACAAAAGCAACATTCGAGAACTGTCTATACACATATCTGACTCTGGCAGCGTAGCCTGGTATTCGCACCTGCTGGATGCAAAAATTAAATCCGACACAACCGTTCAAACCTGGAAGGGCGCAAGGTTTACCGGAGTACTTGAAAATATAGACCGACAGTGGCAGATTGTGCAGACGCACGTTTCGATTCCGGAATCATATCATACCAAAACTTAAAAAAGATAAAAAAACCTTCCGCCATGCATATTGAACATCTTGCTATTTGGACCAAAGATCTTGAAAGATTGAGAGAGTTTTATGAAACATATTTTGATGCTACATCAAATTCGCTGTACGTCAATGAAAAGAAACAATTCCGGTCTTATTTCTTAACGTTTGATGATTCCGGTGCACGTCTTGAACTGATGCAGCGGCCTGATATTGAATCTCCCCAAAACTACGATGGAACGGAACTGTTTGGATATGCCCACCTGGCCATCTCTGTTGGCTCAGAGGATGCTGTCGAGCGACTGACTGTGCGATTAAAAAATGATGGCTACCCGGTCTTGGATGGACCTCGCCGAACAGGTGACGGATACTACGAAAGTGTGGTGGCAGATCCTGATGGAAATCGAATTGAAATCACTATTTGATTTTCATCGATTAAAAGCACCTGATTAACTACTGCATAATTCTGAAATAGTGTAGATAGTTTTTACCTGAATTATTCATTCACTCTCTTTGGTAAATGGTCTTAAAATGACAAAATTTGCTTCAGAAAAATCTCATAAAAATACCGTTAAGATATTTAAAAACAGTATTTTAACTCATTTGCAAGTCAAAAAAGATTAAACTATTATAATCTTTATAAAATTTTTCGTATTCATACAAGTCACAGGCTGAACCTGTATTTTAAAAAACCTTTTTTTGGTAGATCAAAGCTTTAAAACATTGTCTAGCACAAAAAAATCAAACCATCTCTTAAAAATGATTGCATCCCGGAGTGTTCAAAAATCTTTTAGGATCGAATTGTATGCAGTTCTGTTTTGCTGTATGCTCACGGGTTGTTATCAATCGGAATCAGGACAACACGAAGAGCTCCAGGAAGTTGCGATTGGTGTTACCTCTACCTACCAGGGGGAAGCCGCTACGTATATCGCCAAGGAACGGGGTTTTTTTGAACTGAATGGTTTGAACGTAACATTAAAAGAGAATCCATCCGGTAAAATTTCCATGAGGGATCTGATTGACGGAGTTGTTCAGATTGCTCATGTTGCGGAAACTCCGGTTATATACTCCATTATGGATACAAGCTACTTTAAAGGTTCAGGCCACCCTCCTTTCCAGATTTTTGCCGATAAAATTTACTCTCACGACATCCAGAAAATTATTGGACGAAGAGATCATGGAATCACTGAAGCCGAAGATATTGTCGGTAAAAAAGTGGCTATTTATCAGGGAACCCAGCTCGATTATTTTTTCGATTCGTTTTTGCTGGAACACCAGATCTTGAATAGTGAAATAGAGATAGTGAATATGAGTCCCGAAAAACAGATCGAAGCGATTAAAAATGGTGAGATCGATGTCTCGGTAACTTGGGAGCCTTATTCATCCTATATTCAAAAAGAACTTGGTGAGAATGCTGTTCATATTGATACCGATCTAACATATTCAACTCTCTGGCTCTCGGTAGCACTTAATTCATATGCCAGTTCCCATCCCGATATACTTGCTGCATATCTTGAGTCAATTAAAATGGCCCAGGATTATATCCGTGAAAATCCTTCCGATGCTCAAGAAATTTTAGCCAGGAAAACCAACGTTCCCCTGGATGTGATCGAATCACTCTGGACGGAGATCGATTTTGAGTTGTCCCTGAGTGAACGAATGTTAACACTACTTGAAGATCAGGCTCGCTGGATGATCCGCAATGACCTTGCGGATACCACCATTCAAAACATGGAAGAGCTGATAAATTTTGGCCCGATGGAGCAAGTTCATCCAATCGGAATTACAGTAGTAAGATGAAAATAAAAACACGCCTGAATATCGTTACGATTCTGTCGATTGGCTCCGTAATTGGGCTCTATCTCTACCTCTGGTTTTCTACGTTCCAGGTGGATCAGCATTTTGAACAAATTGACCAGATTAGTGATTTTACAAACACCGTTTCGGAACTGAACCTGGTGATTGAAAACTACCTGGAGTATCGTGAACAGCGCCATCTTGAGAGTTGGAACGCTCTTTTTAATCGTCTTACAGAATATGAAGAAAATATTGAGGATCTGTCTGAAACGAACGTTATCGGCAACTCACTTTCTTCTATCGAAAGTGCTTTTGAGCTGATCGAAAAAATCAGGGGAAATCCTGATGCCTACCCCGATATCATTGATCGTTATCGTCTTCTTGATCGAGCTACTTCAAGAATACGCTCTGATATCCAGATGCTGCTGACGATATCGAATAATATTGCTACAAACCGCAGGCAGACAATCCGTGAAATTCAGGTGAGCCAGCAGATCAATTTTTTGATGATCATGATCCCCGTGGTTTCTTTCCTCGGGTACCTGTTGTATCAACTTCGCTCCAGGATTCAAAGCTCTCTCAATATTTTGCTTGAGGGAACACAAGAGATCGCGAAAGGAAACCTGGATTTGAGAATTGAAGTGGAGGGTAACGACGAACATAAAACGTTGGCTGAAAATTTTAATTTAATGACCCGGCGACTGCAAGAGCAGATTAATAAAGAACGGGATGCGCGCGAAAAAGCAGAAGAAAATCAGAAACGCTGGGAGGGGCTTGTTGAACAGGATCCCAACCTGGTCATGATTCATATCGATGGTGATATTCAGTTTATCAATCCGGCCGGTGCACAAATGATGGGAGCTACCAGTCCCGATGAAGTCGTTGGTAAATCAGCAGATAATTTTTTCCTCGAAACAGAACATCAAAGAAGGCGTGAAGCAAGTATTACACGAAATGGTAAGGATGAATATTCTCCTACCATTCGGAAAGTTTACGGACTGGATATGAATGAGAGATTTGTTCAGATTGAGTCTGTCCCCATAAAATATTTCGGACGTGAGGCTACCCAAACCGTTGGCCTGGATATTACGGAACACATTCATCACGAACGTGAATTGAAAAAGTCGATTGAGGAAAAAACAATTCTGCTGCAGGAAGTTCATCATCGCGTAAAAAACAACCTTGCAGTAACCTCTGGCCTGTTGTACATGCAGAGAGTATCGACGGATAATCCCGAGATCACAAGCCTGCTTGGCGAGAGTGAACGCCGCATTAAAACCATGACGCTGATTCATGAACTTCTGTACAGCTCGACAGACCTCTCCTCCATCCCGATTGATGAATATATCCTGAATCTTGTTGGGTTGATTCAAAAGTCACTCGACCCAAATGAAAACATCCGGGTAAATACCAATGCTGACTCATTTTCTATCAATGTAACACAGGCCGTGCCATGCGCACTGATTCTTAATGAGTTGATCTCTAACTCGTATAAGCATGCTTTTAAACATGGCGAAACCGGGACGATCGATATCAAAATCACCCAAAATAACGATAATGTTGAGTTTACCGTCCGCGATAACGGAGCTGGAATTCCGGAGGAGATACTCAATGATGAGAAAAATACCTCACTTGGCCTCACCATTGTAAAAACATTAATCCGACAAGTTGAAGGTACATTCGATATCAGGAATAATGACGGAACCATTGCAAAAATTAAATTCAAGAAAGAGGCGAACGCTAAAACAACTTCTAATAGTCTTTAAGAGAGTGAATACTATAAAATGAGCTGATTCAGCTGTTGGCTTTTTCCAGTTTTTTTATCAATTCTTCGGTATCATCAATCAAATAAACAGGTGTTCTATGTCTTTTGATAAAGGTTTAGCCCAGCGTATTCGAGAGTATTTACAGGATTACCCCGATTTGGAAGAGAAAAAGATGTTCGGCGGACTTTGTTTTATGATCTCTCGACATATGTGCTGCGGAATTATTGAGGATAAGCTTATGGCGAGAGTAGGGCCGGAACAGTATGAAAGTCTGCTGGAAAGAGACCACACATTAAAAATGGATTTTACCGGTAAACCGATGAAGGGAATGATATTTGAGGAATCGCAAGGTTTAAATACGGATGAAAAACTGAAGAAATGGCTCGATTTCTGCATAGAATTTATCAACACACTGCCCCCAAAAAAATAATCATTGGAAATATTGATATGATTCAACTGTATGATTCCTCTATCTTAAAAAATCCACAATAAGCTGATAATGAAACACCTGCCTGATGAATACTTCATTGAACAATAAATCCTCAGTTGAAGAAATTCGCAAACGCTTTGATCACGACGTTGAACGATTTTCAAACCTGGAAACAGGCCAGCAGGCTACTGTTGATGCACCGCTTACCATGGAACTCATCACACAGGCAGCCGCCAGCAACAACCCAGATGCTAATAATATTTTGGATATTGGCTGTGGTGCCGGGAATAATACCCTGAAGCTTCTTGAGCAGCTGCCCGACCTGAACTGCGACCTGATTGATTTGAGTCAGCCCATGCTGGATCGTGCTGAAGCACGAGTTAAGGCAGAAAGCCTTGGCCGAATCCGGACACTGCAAGATGATTTTAGGAAAGCTGATCTGCCGTCTGAACATTATGATATCGTAATTGCAGCGGCCGTATTGCATCATCTTCGGGATGATGAAGATTGGGACATGGCATTTCAAAAAATATTCGATGTGACTGCACCGGGTGGCAGCGTCTGGATTACCGATTTAGTTACGCATGAAGTGGAGGTTATCGACCAGATGATGTGGAGCCGTTATGGTGATTATCTTGAAACCATTGGCAGCGCTGAGTATCGAAAAGAAGTTTTTGCTTATATCGAAAAAGAAGATTCACCACGTCCTGTAACCTACCAGCTCGATCTACTCAAAAAGTCGGGATTCGAAAGGGTTGAGATCCTGCATAAAAATTCATGTTTTGCGGCGTTTGGGGCAATTAAAGCCGGGAGTTAAATGCTATGGAATTTGTCTTTTTAGCGGATCATCCCGGTGCCCTCTCCATAGTTGCTGAATGGTACTATCAACAATGGGGTAAAGAGCATGGAATGACTTCCGTAAAAAAATCCGAAGAGATCTTAACCGAGTTCCTCAATCGGGATCAACTTCCTTTTATTCTACTTGCCAGGGAAAATGATGAGATTTTGGGAGCCGTTCAGTTGAAATATTACGAAATGGATATCTACCCAAACAAGGAGCACTGGCTGGGTGGTGTTTTTGTACCAGAAAAGCATCGAGGCAGAAAAATCGCCAGGAAACTTGTGAAGTATGCAACTGAATTTGCTGAATCAAAAGGAGTGGACATTTTGTACCTTCAAACCGAGAAATTAGATGGCGGGCTCTATAAACACCTGGGCTGGAAACCGATCGAAACTGTTAGCTACAGGGGAAAGAAGGTTCTTGTAATGAAGAAGAAGTTGTAAGCTGATCAACTATAGATTGGAGTGTGCACCTTTTATATTTTCAGGAAACCTCAGGTTGATACCGAAACCGGTTTTAGGTAGTTGAAGAAACTGGTAATCTGCTGAAAGTTGACTCAAAGAGGTTTTAATGATAGTGATTCCCAAAGATGATGACTGCTGCATTTCAACATAGTCTACACCTTTTCCATTGTCTTTGTACTCAATCTCAATAAATCCATCTGATTGATTCACATCAAGAGAAATTTCAGGTCCGTTCATTCCATTAAATGCATGCTTGTAAGAATTGGTAATCAGTTCATTCAGTAAGAGCCCGAGAGGTATCGCCTGGTTAATATTCATTCGTAATCCAGAGATATTCTTATTTATTTTTACAGGATTCTTTTGTGAATCAAATGTACTTTTTAATCTGTGTACAAGCTGATTGAGATATTCAGAAAAACTGATATCAGAAAAATTGTCGGTCTGGTAGAGTAACTCATGAACGCCGGATATGGAATAGATCCGGTTCTTGGTTTCAAACAAGTTCGATTTTGTAGTCTCATCCTCAACATCGGCATTTTGTAATTCAATAAGCCCAACGATGATGGCAAGATTGTTTTTAACACGGTGGTGAATCTCAGACAGCAAAATATCTTTCTCTTCGAGTGTTTTTTTGAGCTTTGCCTCGTACTCTTTCTCTTTGGTGATATCTTCAAAAACAACTAGCATCTGCTCATCCGAACCAACGATACTGCTGACATAAACCCGAAATGTTCTTTTAGTGCCATCTTTTCGCTTCCTGGTTACTTCCCTGTTTGATACCCCACCATTCATTTTTATCTCATCCATCAGGCCCTTGTAACTTTCCTCAAACTCATCGGTAACCTGGGGTAAAAAATTGCCGAGCACCTCTTCCTGTTTCCAGCCCAGCATCTCCTCAGCGGCGGGATTCCAAAAATCTGTTACATAACCTTCTCCATCAATCACATAAATTCCTACCGGAGCGGATTCAATCAACGCCCTTTGTTTTTGGTTAGCCAATTTTGAAGTTCGCTCTGCCTGCGCCGACTTTTGAGTGAGGTAAAAACTAATCGCCAGGAAAAGCCCCAATATGATCGTTAAGACCAATACAATATCATTGTAAACAGTAGAATTTACCACCCCAAACAGAATGTTTGGCACCATTGTAACTGTCCAAATACTTTGGTTTGCATCTCCAATTTCAATTCGGTGAGTTGTCATCATATCACGAAATGATTCGGTACCCTCAGAGCTACCAAATTTATAAAAAACGGTTCCACTACCATCTGCTATCTGAATGTTGTATTCGTCTAGCCCATGCAGTACCTGGTCAAACCGGGAGGTGAAATCCATACCCGCTGTTATTGTTCCATAAAACTCCCCATTGATATACACGGGTTCATCTACCAGGAATGAATATTTACCCTGAACCAGTTCGACCCAATGGGTCATATTAAAGCTTGAATCGCGGCGAGCCCGCTGCCAATCTGATTTTCTGTATTCAAGCTGTGAGATATCAAGGCCTACCGCCTCCTCATTTCCTTCATACGGTTGAATGCGTTGAATAACCATTGTACTGTCGATCCACTCCATAAAGCTGAGTGTATTAGACGATTCAATAATCCTGGCGGCATCCTGCTCCCAATATTGGAAATAGTTACCATTGGTAAGCTCAAGACGGTGTTTTAAATTTTCCAGCCGGTCAACATTCTCAGTTAAAATCACACGAAACTGTTGGACCAGAAGCTGTCCCGTATCTTCAACTTTACCGGATAGTGATTCTTCCCATCTTTGCTGGTTATATCCCCAAATGCTAATAGCTATAACGCTGAGCACCAACGCAATTCCAAAAGATATAAGGATTCGATATTTCTCAAGAAAAACCAATTTCAGGAATTAAACCCCTTATTTCAGATCATTCTGTATAAAATATTCCATGTAAGGTGGGCTTATTAAATAGAAACTATATTTGTAAAGTTATTTTTGACAAATCTTAAATACCTCTTTAACGCAAAAAAAACAAGTCTTTCCCGATACCATCTACATTAAAAATTCTGTTGATAAAACTAACCTACTGAACAAACTTGCCTTTCTTCCGACGTTTCATAAATTGGTGCTTACCTGAGTAAACCTTACACGACTAATTAAACAAACCATGGATCGCAGAGAAACCCTGAAAACAATCCTTTTAGGATCAGTTTCTATTCCCTTTTTAAGCAAAATACCTCGAATAAATTCAACCGATAATTTAAAGCCCCTTCTGAGTGAGGAAACCATGATGGTAAGTGAATGGGATCAGTGGCCTGACATGGAGTGGACAGGACCTGGTTTCTGGGGCAACCGGTTGCAGGATTGGCAGCTGAGAGATGGCAAAGCACGTTGCTCGGTTACTGCCCCCAATCGGACTCTGCACTCTCTCACGCACCAGGTAAACGGAGAATCAAGAAATCTGCAGCTCTCTGTAAATCTCGAATTGTTGAGTGAAACCCTTTCAGCCGAAGACAAAATTGGATTTCGTATCGGGGCCAAAGCAGCTGATGATCCTGTACCTGTGACGTTTGAGGATTATCGCCGCGATGCCATTTTTGGTGAAGGAATTGAAGCAGGTGTTCAGGCCGATGGGTACCTGTTCATTGGTAATCAAAAAAGTGACTCTTCAATCAGTCTCCAAAACCCGATAAAACTAACAATCTCCGCTGAACGAGAAGGAAATAACTGCCATCTTGAACTTACTGCTATTAACTCCGGTGATGGAACTTTTTTAGATAAGATCAACGTCTCTGATGTCGATCCTCAATCATTGAATGGCAATATTGCCCTGCTTTCTCACTTTCAATCAGACCCGACCTCGGCGGATTCTCCATCCGTTCTGTTTTCTAATTGGATGATATCCGGAGAGAACCTGAATCATGATTCAAACCAAACCTTCGGTCCCATCTGTTTTTCGCAATATACCCTGAACCGGGGTACGCTGAAAATGACGACTCAATTGGCACCGGTTGAATCGATTGAGAATCACTCTGTAGAATTACAGATTCAGCAAAACGGTGTATGGCAAACGTTACAAACCACTTTAATCGATCCCCTTTCGCGAACTGCTCATTTCAGGCAGGAATACTGGGATTCTGATGAAGATATCACTTACAGAATCCGACTTGAACTACCCCTGAAGAATGATACCCGGGAATATTTCTATAAGGGAACAATCGCTGCTGAACCGCTCAACTCAGACGAACTGAAAACCGCTGTATTTAGCTGTAACAGTCATTACGGTTTTCCCAACCAGGAGGTGGTTGAAAACGTTAAAAAGCATCACCCGGATTTGGCCGTTTTCCTGGGAGATCAGCTCTATGAAAGCCATGGTGGTTTTGGAATTCAGAACAGTCCCGTTGAAAAAGCCGCCCTGGACTGGCTTCGAAAATGGTATATGTTTGGTTGGTCGTACCGTGAAATTTTCCGGGATATTCCATCAGCGTTTATTCCCGATGATCATGACGTTTACCACGGAAATATTTGGGGACAAAGCGGAAAAGACGCACCCGTTGACGAAGGCTGGGGGTATGCGGCACAGGACCAAGGTGGCTACAAAATGCCGCCCGAGTGGGTGAATATGGTACAGCGGGCTCAAACCAGCAATCTGCCCGATCCATATGATCCAAGCCCTGTCGGTCAAGACATTAGCGTCTATTATACCGATTGGACCTATGGAGGCGTCAGTTTTGCCATTTTGGAAGATCGAAAATTTAAAACAGCTCCCAAGAATATTTTGCCCGCTGAGGCTAAAGTGATGAACGGTTTTATCCAAAACCGTGATTTCGATATTAAGCAATATTACAACATTGAGGCCGATCTGCTTGGTGAACGCCAGCATACTTTTTTAGACCATTGGGCGGCTGACTGGAGTCACGCTGCACAGATGAAAGCCGTCTTTTCTCAAACAAACTTTTGCACAGTTGCTACACTCCCTGAAGGCAGTATTATTGATCAAATTGTGCCAAGTCTCCCAATCCCAATGAAGGGCGAATATGTTACGGGTGATGCCCCAACGGTAGATATGGACTCAAATGGCTGGCCGCAAAAAGGCCGTGATGAAGCACTGAAGAGGATTCGAAAAGGATTTGCACTGCACATCGCAGGCGACCAGCACCTGGCAAGTACTGTGCATTACGGGGTAGATGAACACGGCGATTCCGGTTTTGCTTTTGCAGGTCCTGCGCTCAACAATATCTGGCCAAGAAGATGGTGGCCTAATGTTCAAACAGATCATAAATCCCTGCCAGGCCGGCAAAAAAACACCGGGGATTTTGAAGATGGATTTGGCAATAAAATGACAGTATACGCAGTCGGAAATCCTGTACAGACCAACCGGGAACCCGGACTTATTTACGACAGGGCAACAGGGTATGGAATGGTAATTTTTGATAAAAAAGATAGAACAATGAGGATTGAGTGCTGGCCCCGCTATGTCGATCCCGAAATGAACCCGGAGGGTCAGTTCGACGGATGGCCGATCACTATCAAACAAAGTGAAAATTATGGACGAAAGGCTGCTGCTCATTTACCTGAACTTCAAATTAATGGGCTAATGAATCCGGTTGTGCAGGTTTACAATGAACGTGATGAAGATTTGGAATACGCAATTCGGATTGCCGGAAACCGGTTCACCCCTAAGGTTTATCAGAAAGAAACGACGTACCGGGTACGTATTGGAGATCCTGACAGGGAATTATGGAAAGAGTTCAACCAGGTATCTCCCGATGACAGCACTCCGCTGGTTTGTAATTTCTAACAAATAAAAACTCATTCGTTAAGTACTTGTAATCGGCCGACAAACTAATCAATTCTGATTGATATAATACCGATATATTAATCTGCAGAATGTCTGAATTAGCTATTTGAACTCATTTCATGGGTAAGTAATAGTGATTGGCATGACTCCAGAAACAAACATATGTGTTAGAATACTTTATAGATGAGTTCTGAATATGCAGTAATTTTTTTGGCGTGGGGCGACCGGTATATAAAGGAGGTAGAAAACTGTATAAAGAACAGTGCTCCAATTCACAGACATGATACTATTCTTATTACCGACCCGACCACGGCTATCAATGAGAGTGATAATCTATTTTCAAAAGTCATCAGAACAGAATTTAAAAATGACGGACTGCTTCGAAAAACTGAATTAATCCATCATATACCGGAAGGGTACAAGGCTTATCTTTTTTTGGACACTGATATTACCGTACTTGAAAATATTGATCTTGGTTTTGAAAAAGCTGAGAAATTCTCTATAGCTATGGTCCCCTCCCCTTTTTACAGCCTGAATGATTTCTGGGACTTTTCGGAGATTATGAAAAAAGAAAGGATTCCGAACAAAGGACAATTGCAGTACAACAGCGGAGTTATCTTTTTCACATTGAATCACAAAGTTGTGGAAGTATTTAATAGATGGTATGAACTTGGCAGGAAGCACAAGTATCACAATGACCAACCGCTGCTTTCGATGGCAATGGAACAGTTGGGGCTTAATCCTTACACTCTTTCTCCCTCATTTAATTACAGGGGACGTGGAGAACTAATAAGTGGAAAAGTTTTCCTGTGGCATTCCCATTTACCGTATCCCAAAAACATAAATGAATTTAATTCTGCCTGGCCTCCCAGAAGAGTTATAAGAGGACGGTTAGAAGAGTTTGCAGATTCTGCAAGTGTAAAAAGAATCTTAGCAACAAGATTAAAACTGTTCTTTAAGAAGGTGACCTCTTTTACGAAACGGTAAATTTCTGATCCTGTCAATTAGGAGCAAAACTATTCATGATCCAAAAGAAGCTGTATAAAAAAATCCCTTGTTCTGAGTTCACTGGTTTAAAATTTTTTTGACTCAGTACTGGCGCAAGTTTGTAACTTTTGCCATTTATAATCACTCCCTCAGCGCAGGAATCTCCTGAAAGCCATTGGTGATTAAAATCCAACTAAAGACCATAACGGTCAGTTATGTCCACACGACAGCACGGTTCGGGACAGGCTTAAATTGACGATCTTCAATAAATTTGTATCGAACTGACGTTAATCTTATCAATTAGGAGCAAAACTATTCGTGATCCAAAAGGAGCTGTATTAAAAAATCCCTTGTTCAGAGTTCACTGTTTTAAAATTTTTTTGACTGTTCACTCATTAGTTTACGTTATAATTAAATAGAGGATTGAATATATATTCAAATTACATATCTGAATCTTGTGCTATTTTTCAAATATCAAAGACAAAATAATCGAGGTTTTTTCGGGTTAAGATAAAATCATGTATCTATTCTTAAATTACCTGTTTGTCATTTTTCACGGGAGCCTCACTCTCTTTAACATCTTCGGGTGGGCCTGGAAACGAACTCGTCGAATTCATCTCTATACCATCAGCCTGACAATTTTTAGCTGGGTGGGCCTTGGGCTTATCTACGGTTGGGGATACTGCCCTTGCACCGACTGGCACTGGGATGTTAAGCGACAGTTGGGAGAACGAAACCTGCCCACATCTTACATCAAGTATTATGCGGATTATCTCACAGGGATGAATTGGGATCCATTTGTAATTGATATGGGAACCGCCGCTGTGGGCATTTCAGCATTTCTACTCTCTGTATGGTTTAACTGGCAGGATTGGCGTGAAAAGAGTTAATATTCACTCTCAAACGGCTAATAAAATAAATAAGCCATTCATTTTGACCGCACTTGTTAGTAAACAGCAGTTTTAAGCTTGCAGTTTTTAAATATCCAGTGACTCAGACAACTCTTTGAGATAGCGGTTGAAGTGATAAAGACAAAGAGCGATATTAGTTTAATTATTTGTAAATAAAGTAAACTTCACGAACTGATATTGGTTCAATTGATTTATAGGAAGCTTCATGTATAAGAATAAAAAAGAGTTTGTAGAAGATTTTAGCTTGAAAATCGAGGAGTTCGGCCATCCCCGAATCTATGGACAAATTCTTGGTTGGCTTTTAATCTGTGAACCACCTCACCAATCTTTTTCCGATCTGACTGAGAACCTGGGGATCAGTAAAGCTTCTGTAAGTAACACCACCCGTATGTTACTGGAACGCCAACTGATTGAGAAAGTACGCTTAGAAGGTGAACGGCAAATCTATTTTAAATTAAAAAAAGGTTCACTCATTGAATTTATGGAGAAACAGCTCCAACTTACTCTCGACCTGGAGTCTATCACAGCAAAAGGACTTAAATTCGCAAAAGAGGAAAAAAATATTGAGACAGATCGATTACAAAAAGCAAACGATTTTCATCAGTTTTTAGCCGAACAAACCAAAGGCTTGATTGAGAATTACAAGAAAGAAAGCAACCTTTGATTCACAGCTCGCACAAAAAGTGACTCTCCGTTCAAAATTTTTCGGAACTAGAACTTCTGTTTTGTAGATCCTGTTCCGTTGCCATACTATTGTAAACGCTTTTCTAACCTTTAAGCCAACTTTCAGCACTCCGCCCACCCGTCAAAATCTCCATTTAATGGGGAGAAATAAATGAAACGCTCCTCTGTTTATTTTGTTTACTAATTACTAAACTTAATGAAATTATTATACTGATCATCAGTCAGTTAATGACTGAGAGTTATTTTTTATGGGAAAAACCGAACGGAAAGAACGAGAACGGAAGCGGCGTAAGGATCGCATTTTGAATGCCGCGATCTCTCTTATCGAAGAGAAGGGGTTTGAAAAAACGACCATGGAAGAGATTGCCGAACGAGCGGAATTTAGCAAGGGAACGCTTTACCTCTATTACAATGATAAGTCTTCGCTTTTCCAAGCCATTAAAAAACGGGCTCTAAAATATTTGCACGATCAATTCCTGCAAATTCTACAGAAAGACCTACCCGGCGCAAAATTAGTTCACGAAATGATGATCACCTTTCTGGATTTGATACATGAAAACGCCACATTCACCAAAGCTATGATGCTCTACGGCAAAAAAAGTGAACAGGAGGTTGAAGCGACCGATGGAACCATTCAAGAAGATTGCATTCAGCTTGAAAATGAACTGCTGATGTTAATTGTGCGCTCTCTGCAAATAGGAGTCCAGGACGGGAGTATCAATACTAAATTAGACCCGAAGCTGCTTGCCCTACAGATCGGTTTTCAAATGAACGGTATGATTCAGTTTTGTCTAACAGGTTCTAACAAAAAAGGACTTCAAATTCTGGATGAAAAAAATATGGATCTACCCGATTTGATGGAACAGTTCTTACAAACTCAATTCAGCCAGGCCGGTTAACCCATAATTCAATGATTTTTATTGATGAAACAGCCGAAAATTATAAATCAAACTTTCTGATCTTTATGAATCATCGTTTTTTCTATCCTTTGAAATTATGTGGGATACTTATTCTGATAATCGGTTTTCCTCTCTCCTCTCCTGCAGAGGCTCAACCCGCCCGGCAGGTGGACGATACACTCAGCCAAACCCTGAATTTGAAACAAGCTATCCAAATTGCGCTGGCGAATAATACGCAGATGAAGCGCGCCCTGCTCTCCATTCGGGATGCTGATGAACAGGTCAGAATTGCATGGAGTAATGTAATGCCCGATATAGCTGCATCTGCAAATTACACCCGTAACCTGGAAGTACCCGTGAATTTTATTCCGGCCGTAATTTTTAACCCTGATGCAGACCAGGATGAATTGGTTCCGGTTGCCTTTGGTACAGACAACAACTGGCAGGGCGGGTTCTCCGTATCCCAAACCATTTTCAGCGGTCAAGCTTTTGTGGGCATTAGCAGTTCAGAGGTATACAAGGCGGCTCAATCGGAAAGTCTACGTGCGACCTCTCAGGGAATTGTTACTCAAACCCGCGTTACTTATCACCAGGTTCTCATCGCCAAAGAGCAGGTAAAACTGATACAGGCACAAATTCAAAGGATCCGAGAAACTCTTGAAGATACTAGAATACGATTTGAAGAGGGATTTGTGGATGATTATGCAGTTCTGCAGCTCGAAGTGCAGCTTGGGAATTTGAAGCCGCAACTTACAACAGCCCAATTTGCAATTGATACAGCAAAACGTGAACTGCTTGATATTTTGGGACTCCCACTCCATCTCCCGATTGATGTCGAGGGCAATTTGAGCAATCTCAATATTTATTCATCCTCCGCTGAATCACCCGAAAACAGATCACTGAAAAAGATTGATAAAAGCGTCCCGATTCAGCTTGAGAAAGATTCCCTGATCATCAACCAGGCTTTTGACCTGAGAGGCGATTTACGGGTGCTCGATGTTCAACAGCAACTCCAGGACCGCCAGTTGAAGGCTCAGCAAAGCCAGTATCTGCCTTCATTGTCGGCTAATTATAATTTACAGTGGACTGCATCACAGCCCGGAACTCCACAATTTTTTGGAACCGAAGATCAGCGGGCACGATCACAAACTATTATGCTGAATCTTCAAATCCCCATCTTCCAGGGATTCAGCCGAGATGCCAACATCCAGAGGACAAAAATCCAGTTGAAGGATCTTGAACTTC
This sequence comes from Rhodohalobacter sulfatireducens, assembly GCF_022012475.1. Lineage (GTDB taxonomy): Bacteria > Bacteroidota > Rhodothermia > Balneolales > Balneolaceae > Rhodohalobacter > Rhodohalobacter sulfatireducens. Next base: position 21,447 of record NZ_JAKLWS010000022.1, on the reverse strand, counting down.
AGGAAAATCAAACCCGGCGGACGGCTCAGAAAGAGATTCTCTCAGCTCAACAATCCATAGAGCAAGCTTTTGAAACTTTAGAAGCCCAGAAAAAAGTACTGGAGCAGGCCCGACGCGGGTATGAGCGCGCGGAAGCCCGGTATCAAAACGGAGTGGGAACACAGCAGGAATTAACCGACGCCGATCTACAGCTTCGTCAAGCAGAAAACAGTTACGCGCAGACCGTATTCAGCTATCTGAATGCCAAGGCTCAGTACGACCAGGCACTCGGGCTGGTACCTTTTGTAGGACAGCAAGTCAACGACATTCAAAATAAGATAGAACTCAACTAACATGTACCTCTTAAAAATGAAACCTCAAATCTCGATAATTGCACTGTTTTTATTGATTTCGGCCTGTGGAAATGGAGCCGAAAATGGAAACGGCGATAACGAAAATGCACGTACCACCCCTGTTTATGTACAGGAACTGAAACTTTCAGAGTTCAGGCACTATGTAAATGTTCAGGGCGATGTAGAATCGGATAAAACCATCATGATCACCCCAAAAACCACGGCTACAGTCGAGGAGATCCTTGTTCGCGCCGGTGATGATGTGCAAAAAGGTGACATTTTAGCCCGGCTTGATGGAGAAATTACCCGCAGCCAGATACAGGAAGTGGAGACACAACTTGAACTTGCTGAAACATTGTACAAACGGCAGCAGAATTTGAGGGAGCAAAACATCGGCTCAGAAGTTGAATTTCTCCAGGCCAAAACACAGTACGAATCCGCTAGAAACCAGTTAAATACACTTACGGAGCAATATGAAAACTACACCATCCGGGCTACAATTTCGGGAACAGTGGATCGGGTTGACCTGAAAGTAGGTGAAATGGCAAGCCCTACAATAGCCGCGTTTCAGTTGACAAATACGGATGCTCTCAAAGTAACTGCCCAGGTTTCCGAAGCTTACATCACACGAATAGAACAAACCGACAGTGTTGAAATTACTTTTCCAAGCCTCGATGAAACAATACGGAAACAGTTAGACGTGGTGAGTAAGGCCATTAACCCATCAAACCGAACATTTGGCCTGGAAATTTACATTTCGAATGAAAGTGGCACTATTCGCCCCAATATGATGGCGCGAGTCAGCATAAACGACATCACACTTAACAATCAAATTGTAGTGCCGGTCAATTCCGTACAGATTGCTAATAACCTAAGCTATGTTTTTGTAGCTGAAAACACAGAAAGTGGATGGGTAGCCAGAAACAGGGAGGTAACCCGGGGGTACAATTACGGAAACAACCTGGTGATTGAAGAGGGATTAAATGACGGTGAACTGCTGGTGACGGGTGGGTATGCAAATCTATCCGACGGAGCAGCAATCTCCATCCAGGAAAATTAATTGAATTGAAGCGAGAAACAGGTTATGGATTTCAAAGAATTTAAAATTTCGAGTCTTGCGATTAACAACCGTACGACAGTTTATTTGCTGACGGTTTTAATTACGATGATCGGGATATTTTCATATATCACTCTTCCGAAGGAATCTTTCCCGGAAGTTGAAATACCGGTTTTTAATGTTGTAACCATCTATGCGGGCGCCTCTCCGGCCGATGTAGAAAATGTTATTACCCGTCCCATAGAACAGGAGATACAGGGTATAGACGGAATTGATGTAATAAGCAGTGTTTCTAAACAGGCTACATCCATCATAACCGTTGAATTCTTAACAAGTAAAGATAAACTGGTTGCACAACAGGAGGTGAACGATGCTGTTGAAACAGCCCGGTCAGAGCTGCCGACTCAACTGACCCAAGAGCCACAGGTAAACGACTTTAATCTCGACGACCAGCCGATTCTGAACATCAACCTTTCGGGGAATTTCGATTTGGTTGAACTCAAGAAATTTGCCGATGAAATTCAGGATCGAATCGAAAGCCTTTCTGATGTAAATGAAGCTGAAATTGTGGGAGCCCTGGAGCGAGAGATCCAGGTAAACGTCGACCTGCAGAAGATGCAGGCAACAGGTATTACCTTTAACGACATACGATCAGCCGTGCAGAGCAAGAACATGACAATTTCTGCCGGACAGCTGGACATCGGCACCATGGAACGCTCGGTACGAATTGACGGCGAAATTGAAGAGGCGGAAGACCTGAATAATCTCATCATACAAAACAACCTTGGAGATGAAGTTTATCTGAAAGATATCGCCGAAATCAGAGATGATTTTGCCGACCGCGAAAGTTATGCAAGCCTGAATGGCGAGCCGGTGATAACTATAAATGTGAAGAAGAAAAGCGGCGGCAATCTGATTGAGACGTCCGAAGCAAGTTTAGCTATTGTGGAAAACTTGCAGGAGACCCAATTTCCCGAAAACCTAAATATTACCATTACGGGAGATCGTTCTCAGGATACCCGTGACAGCGTATCGAACCTTTTCAATACTGTAATTCTCGGGTTCTTTTTTGTGGTACTGGTCCTAATGTTCATCATGGGTGTGCAAAACGCCATATTTGTTGGGCTTGCCATACCTCTCTCCTCATTGATAGCATTTGCCGTGATGCCTCCTATTGACTTTTCCATCAATATTGTAGTGCTGTTTGCGCTCATTTTAGGACTTGGTATTGTGGTTGATAACGCCATTGTAATCGTAGAAAATATTTACCGGCATGTAACCCAGAGCAATTTAAATAAGATTGATGCAGCCAAAAAAGCCGCCGGTGAAATAGCTTTGCCCGTTATAACCGGAACACTCACCACGATAGCTCCTTTCGTACCTCTTCTCTTTTGGACTGGTATTATCGGTCGTTTTATGATCTACCTGCCGGTGACGTTAATCCTGACACTTATCGCTTCTTTGCTGGTGGCTTTGATCATGAATCCTGTATTTGCTGTCTCATTTATGAGTGAGGAGGGAGATCACGTCACTGAAAAGAATCACCAGGATAACCGTTTTCTGTGGATAGCTACTGCAGTTGTAGCAGTTTTGGGAATCATCTTTTACCTGACAGGCGGTATGTTTGTGGCCAATCTGCTGATATTCATCTACCTGCTTTGGATTCTTGAACGATTTGTACTAAAACCGTTAATTCGAAAATTTAATGAATCAACGCTTCCCAAAATTCAGCAAGTCTACCACGACACTATTGAGTGGATTTTGGTTGGAAAACGTCCCTGGTTTACACTGGGAGCAACAGTCGTGTTCCTGGTATTCAGTATCTATCTGCTGGGTGTAGTTTCACCCAAAGTGGTGTTTTTTCCCGAAAGCGACCCCAACTTCGCATATGTCTACAATGAAATGCCGTCTGGTACCGATCTGGACGAGACTAATAATGTTACAAAAATGTTGGAAGATCGGGTATATGAGGTTATCGGCAGGGATAACCCGGCTGTAAAATCTGTTATTTCTAACGTAGCTATTGGCGCAAATCCCCCGAATAGTATCGATCCCACTCCATCACCCAATAAAAGCAAAGTATCAGTTGAATTTGTGGATTACCAGTATCGTAATGGTATATCAACGCAGCAGATTCTGAACGATATCCGTGACAATGTGCAGGATATTCCCGGTACAACTGTAACCGTCGAGCAAGAGCAAAATGGTCCCCCTACCGGCAAACCAATCAATATCGAAATTACCGGGGAGGAGTTTGATCAATTAATTACTATTTCGGACCGCCTCAGGAATTTTATTGAAAATCAGGATATAGAGGGAATTGAGGAGCTTCGGTCTGACCTCCAGGTAAACAATCCGGAAATTATTGTTGATATCAATAATGAGAAGGCAAATAGCTATGGAATAAGCAATGTCCAGGTGGGCAGCACCCTTCGAACGGCGTTGCTTGGTGAGCCGATATCAACATTCCGGGAGGATGAGGATGAATATGACGTAACTCTTCGTTTGATGGAAAGAGATCGCTCAAACATCACAGATCTGATGAATATGACCGTAGCCACACCAACAGGGAATATACCCATCTCTGCCGTAGCTACCCCAAGATTAAGTAACAGTTATGGCGCTATCAACAGGATTGATCTCGAACGTGTTGCCACATTATCATCAAATGTACTCTCCGGGTACAATGCCAATGAAATTAACAGTCAGATTCGAACTGCCATGCAAAATTTTGAGGTTCCGCAGGGATATGAAATTTCGCTTACAGGAGAGCAGGAAGAACAAGCCGAAACCGGACAGTTCCTGATGGTGGCACTCGTAGCAGCCATCGCGCTGATATTTCTTGTCTTAGTTGCCCAGTTCAACTCAATCGGAAAGCCGCTCATAATTATGTCGCAGGTTGTATTCAGTCTGATCGGGGTATTTATTGGCTTCGCCACTTTTGGAATGGATATTTCAGTTGTTTTAACCGGTATGGGGATCATCGCGGTAGCCGGAATTGTGGTGAAGAACGGGATTATCCTGATCGACTATATAGACATTTTACGGAGTGAAGGTAAATCATTGAAACATGCAGTGATCGAAGGAGGTGCCATTCGTTTAAACCCGGTATTGCTTACTGCAGCCTCCACGATTCTTGGTTTGATTCCGCTCGCTATTGGACTGAATATCGACTTTTACGGGATGTTTGCCAGTTTTGAACCAAACATCTACTTCGGAGGTGACAACGCCGACTTCTGGGGTCCCCTGGCATGGACGATTATCTACGGTCTTGGATTTGCCACATTCCTCACTCTCTTTCTCGTACCATCTATGTACTACATCGGTGTAAATACAAAAGTATGGGTCAAAGAAAAATTCATGAACATCTGATACAAAATTAAAAAAACTATTCCCATGAGGTAGATAGAGGGCATCTTGAGTAACTCAAATCCCATCGAGTTATGAGAGGTGCCCTTTTTATTTTTAAGACCCACCCTAATCCCTCCGTATTGGGCAACTTTATTCTGAACTAACCGCATTTATCTCTTCCTTCATCAAATCAGCAAACATTTTATACGATTTAAATCTCTCATATTTGTCGTAGATATAGGAAGCTATCATCAGCTCCTTGGCACCTGTCATTTCAATAAAACCTTTTACCTCTGCTTTCACTGTAGCCGGACTTCCGATAAATGAATATCGAAGCATCTGTTCTACCGCCATCTTCTGGTGAATACTCCATACAGTATTCATATCGTCCACAGGTGGAGGCATCGGTTTTCGCTCACCGGTTACAACGCCCATCATCATCTGTTTCATAGAAGTAGATAAATATTCCGCCTGCTCATCTGTATCAGCTAAAATGATATTTACACAAGGCATCACAAAAGGTTCGTCAAGTTGTTTTGACGGCTCAAACTGCTCACGATAAATTCGAAGTGCCGGAACCATTTGTTGTGGAGCAAAATGACTGGCAAAAACATAGGGCAACCCTAATTTCGCAGCGAGGTGGGCGCTGTCTGTACTTGACCCTAAAATCCAAATTGGAACCTCCGTCCCCTCTCCCGGAATAGCGCGGACTTTATTTCTGCTATTGTCAGATGAAAAATAGTTTTGCAAACGTTTTATGTTTTCTGGAAATTTCTGCACTTGCCGCATCCTATCTTCGCGAATAGCATTAGCTGTAACCTGATCGGTTCCGGGTGCTCGCCCCAATCCTAAATCAATCCGGTTGGGATAGATCGTAGCCAGTGTGCCAAACTGCTCGGCAATTACTAAAGGAGAATGGTTTGGCAACATCACCCCACCTGAACCAACTCGAATTGTTTTCGTTGCCTCCGCTACATAACCCAACAAAATGGATGTTGCCGAACTGGCAATATTTTCCATGTTGTGATGTTCAGCCATCCAAAACCGTGTATATCCCAATTTTTCTATATGAACGGCTAATTCCCGGCTGGTTTGGATAGCCTCTCGAATGGAATCGCCTTCAGTTACAACAGCAAGATCTAAAACGGAATACGGAATATGAATCATAATAAAATTCTAACCAATCATTTGTATCTTCATTCAACGCCTCAAACAAAGATTGAAATTTTATAGTGCCTTTTTCATCCATTTTCTTATTAAGAAACATTTGAAATTCATTGTGCTTCAAATGAATAGCTTCTCGAAAAAGGACTAATAATATTCGTTTTTTAAATATAAAATCCAGTGAAAAGTAAACGAATTGCCATACTACTCCACGAGAATGATGAAAAGCCTATGCTGAAATCATCTCTCATTTCTAAAATGGCCATTTGTTGGGAAAATGACGGTCATGAGGTGTTCTACCTTTACGGAACAGATCAATTTGTTCCCGCCGATCTAATTTTTATGCATATAGATCATACCGTCGTTCCGGATTCTTATTTCGAATTTGCTCAACAGTATCCACGAGTCATTAATGGAGATGTTAAAGATATCCGTAAATCCACCTTGAATAATGATCTACTTCATTTAACTAAAGATTGGGACGGACCGGTGATTGTAAAATCGGATTATAATTGTGCAGGAATTCCGGAACGCTTAAGAAACGGGGCTTTGGGTAAGATCGAAAAGAAAATGCTAAGCATGTTCAATTCCCTGAATGTTGACCTGCACCATCCCAAGTTCAGATCATCTCTGGATTATCAAGTCTTTGATCATCTCGAGGATGTACCAAAAATCCTATTCTATTATCCCAGTGTTGTTGTTCAGAAATTTATACCGGAAATGGAGAATGAGCAATACTGTGTTCGAACAGTCAGTTTCCTCGGAGATAATATGACCCCCAAACGATTGAAAGGTCCTAACCCGATTGTAAAAGGGGAAACAGCGTCTGCGATAGAGTATGATATTGAAACCCACCCTGAGATCCTTTCAAAAATTAAAGAGCTGAAGTTTGATTATGGAAAATTCGATTATGTAGTAGTGGACGGTAAACCGATACTCCTGGACATCAACAAAACAGTGGGGGTTTCACCGAATCTTGTGTCGAACCATGGTATAGATAAAACGTATCGACATCATGCAGATGGGATTTACCAGTTTCTCTCCTGAGAATTAACTGCAGTCCCACTCTTGAACATAATCCGGAGTTTCTTAAGGATAGGACCCAACTGCTGATTGGGAATACCCGTTGGATTTTTAGACATCGTTTCTGTTTATTATTTCAACAAGTAACAATGGCAGTATCTCTCTTGATGATACTTTCCTCAGTGTTCATTCGCTCAACCTACAGAAATTTTTTATGAAACGACGTGAAGCCCTCAAAACACTTGGTTTGGCTGCGGCCGGGCTTGTCACACTTCCCGCTTGGGCATCAGGATGGACGGCACGTGATGTGGCTATCAAATCCTCTACTTTTAGCTCAACCGAACAGGCACTTTTAGCCTCCGTTGCTGACACCATCATTCCGGCGAAAAATAATGTAGGAGCAATTCCCCAGGAGGTCCACAAATTCCTGGTTCGCCTCTTTGATGAGTGCTACGAAAAGGAGAAACGCGAGAACATTAAACGACAACTGAATGTGATGAATAACCTCGCGATGAAAGATTTTGATTCGTCTTTTATGGATAGCTCTCAACAGCAGCGTGAACAGATTTTACTCTCATTCAGTGAATCGGAGGATGAATCCGAGCAGGAATTTTTCCAGCTCGTAAAAATTGAAACGATTCGTGGATTCCGAACATCAAAAGTTGTGATGCAAGATTACCACGGGTACAGATTGGTTCCGGGTTTTTATAATGGAAATGTAGATGTAGAAGCATAGGATTATGGCAAACCTCAATATCGTTTCGAAGAAAAAGAGAACCTATGATGCGATTGTGATCGGCTCGGGAGCCACCGGCGGATGGGCGGCCAAAGAACTTTGTGATAATGGTTTAAATACGCTGGTGTTGGAGCGGGGACGAGACGTAAAACATATTGAAGATTACCCCACAGCCTCCAAAGCCCCGTGGGAATTTGAATTTCGCGGAACCGTACCGCTCGACAAACGAACCGGTTACGGCAGCGGAAAAAGGCTTCGTATGGAAACACTGCACTGGCAACTCAAAGATGACGAACAACCCTACATCGCTGAAAAGCCGTTTCGATGGTTTCGGGGATATCACGTTGGTGGCAAATCGCTGCTTTGGGCACGCCAGACTCAACGCTGGAGCAATTTCGATTTTGAAGGCCCGGTACGAGACGGATTTGCTGTAGACTGGCCCATTCGATACAGAGACATTGAACCCTGGTACGATCATGTTGAAAAATTTGCCGGAATTGCCGGAGATAAAGATGGAATTCCGGAACTGCCGGACAGTATCGTTCAACCTGCCATCGATTTAAACGTTGTTGAGCACTATTTCAAAGAAAAGATAAAAGAACATTATGGAGATGATCGTCACCTGGTTGCCGCACGATGTGCTCACCTGACTGATCCACAGGAGATACACCTGCAGCAGGGACGAAGCAAATGCCTCCATCAAACCATGTGTAACCGCGGTTGTAATCTCGGTGGATATTTCAGCAGTAACGCATCTACAATTCCCTGGGCGATGAAAACTGGGAATCTTACGATGCGTCCCGATTCGGTCGTTCATTCTGTTATTTATGATGATGAAAAAGAGAAGGTAACCGGTGTTCGGGTTATCGACCGGCACTCCAAAGAGATGATGGAGTTTTATGCCAATATTGTATTTGTGAATGCATCGGCGTTGAATAGTAATATGATATTGATGAACTCCAGGTCCAACCGGTTTCCGAACGGACTCGGAAATGACAATGGATTGCTTGGTAAATATATCGCCTGGCATAACTACCGTGGGAATGCAAGTGCATCGGTCCCCGGATTTGAAGATAAGAAAACTGAAGGCCGTCGTCCCTCTTATGCATACATCCCTCGATTCCGAAATGTGTTCGAGCAGGAATCAGATGTTGATTTCCGGCGGGGTTATGCAGTCGGCGTTAGCACCGGACGTGGATCTAACACAAACACAGACACTATCGGGGATAAACTGCGTGAAAACATTCTGAATCCTGAACTTAATGAGAACTGGCACATCGGTACCTGGATGATGGGTGAAACCGTACCGCTTGAGAAAAACCATGTTCGGTTATCGAAAGACAAAACAGATAAATATGGAATTCCGCAGTTGATTGTTTCTTGCGAATGGGATGAAAACGACGATAACATGACTGAGGATTATCTTCAAGAAATGACCGCCATGTTTAAGAGAGCCGGTTTTACCAATATTGATGTTGAAGATACCCATTCACCGCCCGGTGCGGACATTCATGAGATGGGCGGTGTTCGAATGGGGCACGACCCGGAGACCTCCCTCATAAATAAATGGAACCAGCTTCATCACGCCAAAAATGTATTCGTCACCGACGGGGCCTGTATGACCTCCACAGGAAGCCAAAATCCGACGTTGACCTTTATGGCATTGACCGCCCGGGCTGCGAATTATGCGTTTGAGGAATTGAAGAAGGGGAATTTGTAATATCCTCATGCCTGTCCCGAAAATTTTCGGAGAGGGAGTTCCCGACAAACTTTTCGGGGCAGAGGGCAATCTTCCTTTGATGGGTAAGAAACACAAAAGTGTATCAGGATGATGACTAAACTCGACTTTAATCAAGATCTATTCCACCCTTTCCAAATAAAAGCCAAGTTTTGTACATTAAAACATGGAAACAGTAAAAGTAGACATATTAAATCCAAAAGCCAGAAAATTGCTCAAAGATCTGGCTGATTTAGATTTGATCGCTATTCGCAAATCTGACAAGAGTGACTTTTCTAAAATTTTAAAAAAACTGCGCTCCAAATCTGAATATGTACCTACCCCTGAAGAGATTGCAAAGGAAGTGGAAGTCGTTCGCTCAGAACGGAACAACAAATAAGCATGCGTCTCATCCTCGATACCAATCTTTGGATCAGCTTTTTAATTAGTAGCAATTATGAAAAGTTGGATGAGTTACTTGTTAATAAGGATTCCAAACTTTTATTCAGTCAGGAACTGTTGGAGGAATTTTTAACTGTAGCCGGACGTCCCAAACTTAAGAAATATATTTCGGATGAAGATTTAGCCTATCTTTTGGAAACAATTGATGAAGTTGCAGAATTTGTGAATGTAACGTCTGAAATAACCAAGTGTCGAGATCCAAAGGATAATTTTTTGTTGTCGCTGGCTGTTGATGGAAAAGCTGATTATCTACTAACCGGTGATAACGATCTGTTGGTTTTAAAAAAGATTGGTGATACAAGAATAGAAACTATTTCAGATTTCTTTAATGAGATCAATTCCTAACATTTTGTTGTTAACTTTTGGGATTTCTTAGTTCATGATGTCTGAGCAGCATATTCCAGGCAAGCCAACAGATTTTCTTTCTTTAAATCCGGATAATCAGACAGTATTTCTTATCAATACTCATATCCGACACCAGCAGATCCAGCATAGTGTCTAGCGGGTATCTCAATCCACGAATTGTTGGCTTTCCGTGTCAAATATCCGGTATTTCAAAGTTATGCTTCATTTTTAATAACCAAGTCCTCCAATATTTTTTCGTATCAAATGGAGTCAGCTTCATCATGCCAAAAATATATTCTTCACCCACGGGACCTGCATGACCTTCACATAGCCTCAGCGTACTAACTATCCTTCTGACGTAGATTTTATTCCCACTCTGGAAATTGAGTTTTATTGAGATCCAATGCGGCAATCGCTTGCATGTCTGATTCATCAAGCTCGAAATCAAAGATATTTAGATTCTCTTCCATATGGGCTTTTTGTTGTGTTCTCGGAATCGCAACAATTCCACGCTGGTAATGCCAACGTAATGCAACCTGTGCATTACTCTTGCCATATTTTTCACCTATTTTCGCAAGCGTTGGGTTCGTAAAATATCCGTTTCGTCCCTGTGCCAGTGGCGACCAGGCTTCATGCTGAATGTTATGCTCATTTAAGAATTCCAGCTCATCAGCCTGCAAAAAGAAAGCATGCGTTTCAATCTGGTTAACCGCCGGTTTCACGCTGAAATTATCTATCAAATCATTGATCTGTTCAGGTGTAAAATTACTGACACCAATCGCTTTGATTTTGCCATCTTTGTACAGCTCTTCCATGGCTCTCCACGTACCATGAACATCGCCACGCGGCCGGTGGATAAGATAGAGGTCAAGGTAATCCAGTCCCAGTTTGGTCAGAGAGGTTTCAAATGCTTTTTTCGTACTTTCATACCCAGAATCGTCAACCCACAATTTTGAGGTTACAAAGAGCTCTTCCCGGTTGACCCCGCTGCGTTTTATCCCGCCTCCCACAGCTTCTTCATTGCCGTAAATTGTAGCAGTATCAATGAGCCTGTAACCCAGTGAAATGGCTTCGGAAACTGATCTCACACCAAGCTCATCACGAAGGTAAAGTGTTCCGAAACCAAGGATGGGCATTTTTACACCATTGTTAAGTGTAACGGTTTCAATTGAGGTTGCTGTTTGATTGATATTATCAGCACCAAATAACTTTGAAGTTCCTAAACCCATAAACAAAGCAGTAGCACCAAACTTTACGCCGGTTTCTAAAAATTCACGACGATTTATTCGATTTTTTTGATTCTTTTTATCCATTGAATTCTCTTTTGATCGGTTTATAAATTATGACAGTTAAATTTCTGGTAGAAGATTAAACCTGATGCATTCCGATCAGGAATATCATAATCGGTTTTTACACAACTGTTTTAATAATACATGTAAATTAAGGATATGAACTTCTATTTACATCTTTATTTAATTTGATCTGAAATTAAATCCTGTTTACCTGTTCCTACCGGAGATTTATCCACCTCATAAAGTTATTTTCGAGCCCTTTACTTGTTACTTTGAAGTGACCGTGAAGCATAACGAAATAATTATTTCAGATTATCTAGCATATTTGATCGGGATTTAAAAACAGCACCTCATAAGACAAGCAAGAAGGGAAATTCAGAGATCAGGCACGTAAAAAAAGTTGACCCACAATCATCAGTAGCTGATGAAAATGGGCCCTATCCTATTAACAAACACACAATTCATTAAAAAACAGGGAATAATTTAATACATTCTAAGTATACAATACTAAAACTTTAATTCATCACCGACCATGAAAAAAACGATTGTTACTGCCATAACATTTTTAGCGCTACTCTTCACTATTCAACCCGCTCAAGCCCAGGATTCCGATGAGCCGTTGTACACGGATGAGTTTGGTATCCAAATGTACACTTTTCGAAATGTGATTCCTGAAATTGGGTTGGAAGCAACCTACGACAGAGTCCAGGAGATGGGAATTAAATATGTTGAAGGCGGACCGGGCGAAGGCCAAACCGCTGAAGATTACCTGCAAATGCTGGAAGAACGGGATTTGCAATTAGCCTCGACCGGAGCCGGTTTTGGTGAACTTCGGGACAACCCACAAGCTGTAGCTGACCGGGCCAATGAACTGGGTGCCAAATTCGTAATGTGCGCTTGGATCAATCATGAAGTGGGTAACTTCAATTTCCTCAATGCCAGTGAAGCGGTTGAAGTGTTCAACAAAGCAGGTGAAGTAATGGCTGAAAACGGGCTTATATTTATGTACCATGCCCACGGTTACGAGTTCCAACCACACGGTGAAGGAACCTTATTCGATTACATTGTTGAAAATACCGATCCCGAGAATGTAAAATTCCAGATGGATGTTTTCTGGGCTCATTTTGGTGGTGCCAACCCAGAATTTCTTCTCAATAAATATCCAAACAGATGGGTTTCCCTTCACTTGAAAGATATGCGAAAAGGCACACTCAAAGACCACACAGGCCTCACAGATCCGGATAACGATGTAATTCTCGGAACCGGTGAACTAAACATTCCAAATATTATCAGCGCTGCGAATGAGATTGGGATAGATTACATGTTTATCGAAGACGAAAGTAGTGATCCACTTTACCAGGTTCCCGAGACGATTGAGTATTTGAAGAGTATCACAACGGAAGATGTCTACGATTTTGAGAATATGCCGTGAGACCCATCCCCTCGGTCCCCTTCCCTATCCGTCGGCTGACGGACAAGGAAGGGGAAAACTCTTAATTTAATATTGATAAAAAAGAAAAAGCCCCTCCTTGTTTCGCTTCTTTTGGCGAAATAGAGAGGGGTTGGGGTGGGTCCCCCAAAAAACAAGCGCAAAGTGTTATATCCGGTATTTCAAAGCATAAATTGAGATCATCCGGGATTTGTCTTGCTGGAAAAATCATTATACCAACAGCAGATCCAAGATGTCACTTGTGCCTTCTTTTTCTAAATGGGAAGGTGGCACGAGTGACGCTTCGCTTAACACTCGCGCCAGTTGTGACAACCAAAAATAGATAATCGTATGAACTTCTGTCTGCCTTACCATTTCAACACACCGCTCATAGTCTCTTTCTTTCATGCAAGTTTGTTATGGGCTGCGATTTTAATCCTTCCGTATAATGTTGGAGCTCAGGTAAATGGAGAACTCATGCCAATCGAGTTTGAAAATTCGGCTGAGTATCGCTGGTTGCAAAAAGAGGTTCTTGACAGCCGACTGTTGGATGATATGTCCGAACCAGGTAACTGGACTCTGACCGGAACGGGTGATTTGACATTTCAAAAAAACAGCGGTCCGGATGGAATGAACACCCTGCGGGTGGAGATGGAAATGTTTTCAGATCAACCCGCCCCGACAACCCGAAGACTCTCATCCGTAAATCTGGTTCGAAAAATTCCAGGTGAAAATTGGAACAGTTTTAATCGAATTTCCATGTGGATTCGGCCAGATGTAAAGGGTTTCCCGATGCTACCACTACAGATTGTATTGCACAACGATGGGGAAGTTAAAGTTCCTGATGCCTATTACAGAGAAGGTATTCATTACGTAACCCTGCAAAATAAAAAATGGCAAAAGGTAGTTTGGGAAATAACCCCCACAGAAAGAGATAAGGTAACATCCCTTGAATTTGGCTACTGGGTGAACAAAATGCTTGCTGCACCGGATGACAGAATATCTTTTGAAATGGGTCAGATTGAACTGCAGCGGGTTGAACCGGATCATTACAAAGGTTGGGATGTTGCTCCGGGAAAGATATCATACAGCCACACGGGATACCAGGTTGGGGCTTCAAAAAGTGCACTTGCAAGTGATCTTTCCGCTAATAATTTTCAGCTGATACGCTTGGATAATAATGCATTACCGGAATTGGTCTTAGACGCACCCATTGAAACTGTTACAACAAAACTCGGAGAGTACCAGCTTATGGATTTCTCCGAAGTACGGAAATCAGGGACTTATATCATTCAGGCTGGAAATACCCGTACGCAGCCATTTAAAATTGATGAAGATGTATGGAGAGGAACAATCTGGAAAACGCTAAACTTTTTCTATGGTCAACGCTGCGGATATAAGATTCCAGGCTCACACGATGTCTGTCACACGGACTGGATGGCTACACAGGGCAATAAAAAGATTGTGATGAATGGTGGCTGGCATGATGCCGGTGATCTCTCTCAAGGAATGATTAATACGGGTGAAGCAACTTATTCAATGTTTGCTCTGGCCGAGAAACTTCAAAAACGAAAATATGACCCAGAACTTTTAGAAAGAGTTCTCGATGAAGCAAAATGGGGGCTTCATTGGATACTTAAGGTCCGTTTTGAAGGGGGCTTTAGAATCGGTTTTGCAAGCAATAACTTGTGGACAAATGGTATCATTGGCGATGAAGACGACCGAACCAGGGAAGCACTAAACAATCCAAATGTGAACTACATAGCAGCTTCGGCAGCGGCGATCGCTTCCCGAGTTTTGAAACACATTGATCCTCAGTTAGCAGCAAAAAGCCTTAGAATTGCTGAAGATGACTGGCAGTATGCCATTAACGGAACTGCCGGTCCCGAAACTTGGAGCACACCGGCTTATTCGACCACTCCCCTTGAATTGGCTGGAATTGGTATCCTGGCTTCAATCGAACTCTACAAAGCTTCAGGAAAGAAAAAATATGCCGACAAAGCCACTGAACTGGGGCAGATTATTGTGGACTCCCAACAGAAACGTTTTGTTGGGCCAGAATTTCCTTTAGCAGGGTTTTTCTACACAGGGCCTGACAAAGAGGATCACTTTTACCAGTTTCATCACGGTAATGACCAGGCCCCTATTCTTGCCATGGCAAAACTTGTGTCTACCTTTCCATTTCATGAAAATTGGATGGATTGGTATGCTGTAATTGCTTTATACTCAGAATATCAAAAAACAAGCTCACAAATTACGGAGCCTTATGGGGTCCTTCCTGCCTATGTCTACCATGAATCAGACTACATACATTTCCCGGAACAAGCCGCCAGGCATCAGGCATCGCGTGAAGGTTTTCGTGATCAGGTGCTGCAGGGATTACCCATGGGAGACGGATATTATCTAAGAAAATTTCCAGTGTGGTTTTCGCGCCGTGGGAACTATGGAGTACTACTATCGCAAGCTAAAGCCCTGGCAATTGCAGCGCATACAAGACGAAATTTGGATGCCGCCAATCTAGCACAAAAGCAAGCCCAGTGGATTGTCGGACGAAATCCTTTTGCCTCCAGTACCATGTACGGTGAAGGGTATGACTGGTCGCAGATTTACAGTGTTTCATCAGGCGATTTTGTTGGATCGCTACCCGTTGGCATGAAAAGCTATGATATTACTGATGTTCCATATTGGCCTCCTCAGAACATGTATGTTTACAAGGAAGTCTGGACCCATTCAACAAGCCGATGGTTATGGCTGATGGAGGAACTTTCAGGACCTGCAATTGTTGAAGGTCGGGTTACTCCGAGCTCTGCTCATCAAGTAGAAATAGAAGAAAAAGCTACCGGACGCACTCTCACAATCGACGTGGATAACGATGGCTCATTCCGATCATTTATTCCCGAAGGTGAATACCTGGCAAGAGCTCATGACAAACAAACGAGCTTCACGGCACTTACCGGAAGCAGATCTCAACTGGATTTAAGAAAGAATCACTCCCTCGATTTTACACTGGAAAAAGAAACCACGGAAAAAGGTGCGGTGACAATCAAACTAACAGCTACCGGCGAAGGCACTCACACATTTACTCTCCGTTCTGACAACCTCGATGTCAACCAACCCGAAAAGGAGCTCACACTTACATCCAATAACGGCAGCAGCATCGAGTGGAATGCCCAAATACTTTCAGCGGATGCACCGTGGGTTGCTGTGGTGATTCCTAATGGAAACATTTCGCTGCGCAAGGAAGTGGTTGGATCCTTCATTCGAAACGAATAGAGATGTTCTAAATCACACATCTCATTAAGTAAGAGTCTCTCGCTATTTACAAAAACCCAAAAAAAACTGGCGGTTGTGTTAAATACTGTATTTCAAAGCATAAATTGAGATCATCCGGGAGTTGTCTTGCTGGAAAATCTTTATGACAACAATAACAGGTCGAGGATATCACTTGCACCTTCTTTTTTTAATCTGAAGGTGGCACGAGTGACACTTCGCTTAACACTCGCCAGTATTGGATAAGGATCTATACGAGATTTAAAAATAAAGTCCCTGCTTCTGGCGTGCTTTTCGCCATAGGGAGGGATTTAGGGTGGGTCCCAGAAAACTGGCGCAAAGTGTTATATCCGGTATTTCAAAGCATAAATTGAGATAATCTGGGATTTGTCTTGCTGGAAAAATCATTATACCAACAGCAGATCAAGGATGTCACTTGTGCCTTCTTTTTCTAAATGGGAAGGTGGCACGAGTGACGCTTCGCTTAACACTCACGCCAGTTTGGGTGAATCACTAAATTAAGGCTTTTAACCACGACGACGCTAAGAAGATCACAACGGTCACTAAGAAATAATCTTTGTGATCTTCGCCGTGCTATTGTGGTTCGATGAATAGATGATGGATTAAGTATCCTGTTTTTATCATTGTCATTTGGGTTTTGGAACACCCTACCCTTTCACAACTGCTAAAGGCTCCAGCTCAATGACGATTTCGATCAGGTCTTTCTGCAGCTCCATCACTTTTTGGATGTCTTTGTACGATCCGGGGGCTTCATCGAGGTCACTTTTATGACGAATTGCATGTAAAATTCCACGTTCCTCCAGTGGTTTCGACTCCTCCTCAACACTCAGTGTTTTCTTCGCTTGATTTCGGCTCATCACCCGGCCGGCACCATGCGAACAGGATTCAAAGGCGTCCCTGTTTCCCTTTCCTCTCACGATAAATGAACTCGATCCCTGAGATCCCGGAATCATTCCCAACTCGCCTTCTCTTGCACGGGTTGCACCTTTTCGGTGAATAAGTAAATTTTTTCCAAAATGATTTTCTAGGGAAGCAAAATTGTGTGGTTTATTGATGAAATCAGAAAAATCCACTTCACCCAATACATCCGTAATAGCATTTTGAACCCTTTCCATCATCAATTTTCGGTTGTTCAGGGCAAACTCAATACAGTAGTCCATCTCCCGGATATAGTCATCGAACTCCTTTGTATCCCTTGGGAAAAATGCGAGATCCGTGCGTGTTTCACTTTTCCATTTCTCGTTTAGCTCTTTCGCCTTTTGGTTGTAATGTTTAGCGACTGTATATCCAATATTTCTCGAACCGGAGTGAATCATAATCCAAACATATCCATCCGAACCTTTCTGAATTTCAATAAAGTGGTTGCCACCTCCGAGTGTGCCCACCTGGCTTTGTGCACTTTCATACTCCTGCTCAACAATCTCCAAATTTCCATTCAATTCCGGCATCCATTTTTCATCCTGTTGCTGATCATGGTGATTAAACCCAACCGGAACCGTTTTTCGGATAATACTCATGATCGATTTCAGATCATCACGATCAATTTCTTTGCGATCTGTCCTCAGCGAGCACATTCCGCAGCCAATATCCACGCCCACGGCGTTTGGAATGATGGCATCCTCTGTTGCCAGAACTCCTCCAATCGGCATACCATAACCTTGATGAGAATCGGGCATGATGGCAATATGCTTGAAAGCGAACGGCAAATTTGCCAAATTTTTGGCTTGTTGAAGCGCACCTTCTTCCAAATCCTCCAGCCAAAGCTTAATTGGAAGTCGCTCTGAAGAAATAACCTGTTCCATCACTCTTTAATTTTTAAAATCATTTAATCGCAGTTGCTGTTGAGCACTACAAACAAAACGTAATTAGAAATTAAATGATTTCTTGATACTCTTCCCGGATAAATTAAATTCAGCTCGTGAAAAACAATGGATCAAAAAATCATCATTAAATCTCACAAACGACTGCGATGTAACTGATCGTTTGAACCCGGCAAATTTTTCTCCACCCCTCCTTTGTAGAGATCCTGGGTTTCCCGTCTACGTACAAAATACCCAGTCTCTATTAAAAGAATTTGAAAAGATTTCTTGATGAACTGTTTTGCAATGAAAATACCGGCGGCTCCTGCACCAACAATAATAAGGTTAAAATGGTCTGATTATGGAAATTCGTACTTTCTAAATTAAAGAGCGATCTTCTAATCTATCTTAATAAACATTTAACAGTATTTCTGATTGAGACTAATTGATCCTGAAACCAAAAAAACAAACAATCTGAACAAAATCAGGAATCCAAATGTTTTTTTAGAAATAACCAATCAATCATAAAAGAGAAAACAAAATGAAATACAATTTATTAGGTGATACAGGACTGCTCGTCTCAGAACTTTGCTTTGGTACCATGACATTTGGTGGTGAAGGAATGTGGGAAGCAATCGGTCAGCAGGAACAGGGGGAAGCAGATGCACTAGTTCAAAAATCAGTGGATTCGGGAATTAATTTTATTGATACAGCAAACATATACTCATTTGGCCAATCTGAGACAATACTGGGTAACAGCATCAAGAATTTAGAACTAAACCGTGATGAACTTGTGATTGCCACCAAGCTTCGCGGAAAAATGGGTGAACAGCCTAACAACCAGGGACTCTCGCGATATCATATCTTCAACTCCGTAGAGAAAAGTTTGAAACGATTACAACTGGATCACATCGACCTTCTCTATGTTCATGGAGTCGATCCTGTTACGCCTGTTCGGGAAATTATGCGTGGATTGAATGATATTGTTGAAAGCGGAAAAGTGCGATATATCGGTGTGTGCAACTGGCCGGCCTGGATGGTGATGAAAGCTCTTGGAATAGCACGGCAGGAAGGCTGGCATGAATTCAAGGCGATGCAGTACTTCTACTCTCTCTCCTCTCGCGACGTGGAAGATTCCCTCATCCCATTGAGTCAATCCGAACAACTTGGATTCATGCCCTGGAGTCCTCTCGCCGGCGGCTTTCTTTCGGGTAAATACACTCGTGATAACGAGAAAGCCGGAGATGGCTCACGCCGTGACGAATTCGACTTCCCTCCCATCGATAAAGAACAAGCCTATGATATTGTAGATGTGATGGAGGAAATTGCCGATAACCACGATGCATCCGTTGCTGAAGTTGCTCTTGCCTGGGTTCGCCTGCAATCAGGAGTTACGAGTACAATCATCGGCGCAAAAAATATGGATCAACTATCATCAAACATCCGTTCTGTTGAACTTGATTTAAGTGATGATGAATTAAAGGAGTTGGATGAAGTTTCTTCTACCACGAAACGTTATCCTTTCTGGATGGTCGACCGACAAGGCTCAAACCGGATTCCAAACGCTAATGAATAAAGACAGTCTTTAAAAAGTTCTGAATACTGATGTTTTCTTTATTCTGTTGTATCTTTGTGTTAAATATGATCTTTAAAAATTTGAGAGGTAAATATGCTATTAGAGAAAATTGAATCCCTACTGAATGACCAGGTTCAGCATGAATTTGAAGCCGGAAACTGGTATCTGGCAATGTCCTCCTGGGCTGAAGTAAACGGTTTTCACGGTACCGCAAATTTCTTCCTGGAACAGTCGAAAGAGGAACAGTTCCACGCCATGAAAATTTTTCACTATATCAATGATCGCGATGGTCATGCTGTAGCACCTGCTATTGCTAAACCCGATAGCGAGTTTGACTCCATCCGTAACCTTTTTGAACGCGGACTGGAATTGGAGCAGGAGAACACCCGGAAAATCGATAACCTTGTCGAAGCTGCCAAAGAGGCAAAAGACAACGCAACCCACCAGTTTTTACAATGGTACGTAGATGAACAGGTAGAAGAAGAGGATCTCTTCCGAACAATTCTTGACAAGCTGAATATTTTGGGTGAAAAAGGTCCGGGTTTATATATGCTTGACCAAGAACTGGGTCAACGCCAGGGGGATCTGCCTGAAAATGGTAATGGAGAAGAGACAGAATAATATTGAGACCTGTCAGCGTCCGCAGGACCTGACAGCGTCGGATTCAGGATGAAGGTCCAAATTGTCCTGCTATTGAGATTTAAAAACGCCAAAAACTGTCAGGGCTAAAATCAGTTGTTAGCGGGGAGTACCAATAGCGGTGTTTGCGAATAGAAGCTCATCGCTTTGGTCTCGCTGTAGTCGAAAATCTGATTCAGAAAATCGAGATCGTATCGTCCCATGGCTAATAAGGAACAACCTCCCGGGACTTGGTAACCTGCAATACCTTCAAGAAAGTTAGAGGCATATTCCACGTTAAATTCTAGCTTCTTATAGTTAATCTGATCCTGAATCATTTCACGAAAGCCCCTTTGCATGATCGCACTCTTTAAATTTTTCTCTTGTGAAACATGAAGCACCCGGATGGTTGAATTCCACAACTTCGCAAATTCAACGATTGAATGAAGCAGTTCGAGGTCGTTTTCCTGGTATTCTGTTGTAAATACAATTTTCTGAAATTCATCAAAATGAGATTCATTTGGGATCACCAGAACCGGCACTGGTGATTCAGATACCACACGAGATGCATTGCTTCCAAATAAAATCTTTTTGAGCCCGGTGGACCCTTTAGTTCCCATAATTACCCAATCGGGTTTTATTTTATGAATACCCTTTAGAATACCGCTTAGCGTATTTCCTTTTACAACTTTGTAGTCAATCTCTAACGCGGAATATTCATCCATTTTGTTAAATTCGGAAATCATTTTTTCAAACTTTGTTTGAGCATACTCCCGAATTCCCTTCATCTTTTCTTCTACTCGAGTTGCAAAATCAAAAGGTTCTTCGACGGTCAGCCAGAACGTAACTCTGCTGCCTGTTTTAGCAGCAATATTCAGAGCATAAGGATACGCGTGTTCTGCGTTCTCGGAAAAGTCAGTGGGTACCAGTAGGTGTTTCATATCTCATTTTTTTGGTTCTCCCTCTATTTAAATATATCGCTTGTATAACGTTATTTGGATTAACTTTTAATAAAATTTGAGCCGAATTTTTATGAATCCTTACAATTTTTTGCCCACTCTATCTCTTGGTTTTTAATTGTTTGAATTGTCCTTCTTTGGAATGCAGAACCTGGAGATTCACATTTTGCTCTGACTGAAATCATTACAATTTCATTGCACTACCCCTCGACATCACATAAAGCTTTTACAAGATTCATTGCCTCGGGGATTTGTTGACTTTATCACGTAACCCCGGGTTTCGCTCTTTTCAATCG
>NZ_JAKLWS010000021.1 GCF_022012475.1 Rhodohalobacter sulfatireducens | reverse complement strand
TAGGAGAATCCAGCCGTGCGCATCCCCCAGTCCCGGCTCACATCGGTAAATGTCAGATCCCCGTTGTTGCGAAACAGGTAGTTGGGAACTTTATATCCATGTAAGTTTTGAAGAATCTCAAGCCTATTTTGTTCATATTCTTCCTCATTGCTTGCTTGCCCGGCAAGGTGCATATCTGAGAGATAATCAAAATCGTTCATGGCTTTTGGATAACCATTGGTAACGAGGGCATCTTTTAACCCGTCATTGTCGAAATCCACAAACAGTGCCGTCCAGCTCCAGTGCGTATAGGCCACACCCGCCATTCTTGCAACCTCGCTGAAGATTACATCCCCGGCAGGACTCAACCCCTGGTTCATCTGGAGGGTATTTGTATTATAATGGGGATAAAAACCTCTTTTTCGAAGGTCCGTAAATCCTCCATAGGTATTAGACCCACTCATAATTTTTCGGGTAGGAAGATCTTCAGGCATCATGTCTGTCTGGAGGATGTCGGGCCACCCGTTGTTGGTATAATCAGCAATGTCAAGGCCCATACCGGCAAAACTGGTGTGCCGAAGCCATTCCGCTGCGCGGTCGGTAAATGTGCCATCCCCGTTGTTGATGTAAAGAACATCGTTTGGAGAGATGTCATTAGATACGTAAATATCGGGCCATCCGTCGCGATTCAGATCCTCTATGGCCACTCCCAGGCCATAACCCAGCTTTCTGAGCATACCTGCCTCTTCAGATATATTGGTAAAAGTTCCATCCCCGTTATTGCGATAGAATTGATCGTAGCCTGACGGGTTGGCCTCCTGTTGAACACCCATCGGCATGACGCCGGTTTCCCCTCTTGAAAATTCTTCGGGGGAGTTATTGAGAAGAAACAGGTCCAGGTCACCGTCCCGGTCATAATCCAAAAACGCTGATTGAGTGGTGAATCCGGGGTCGTCAATTCCCCATTCAGCCGCCTGTTCGGTGAAGGTACCATCTCCATTGTTAATAAACAGCAAATTACGCCTTTGATCAGCAGGAACCATTTTTGAGTTTGAAACCGAAACGTAGATATCGAGGTGATTATCTCCATTTATATCAACCATTACTGCACCTGTAGCCCATCGGTCCGTTCCTACACCGGCTTCCCCGGTAATATCATTAAACTGCATATCTCCCTGGTTGATGTAAAGTCGGCTGGAAACCATATTTCCAGTAAAATAGAGATCTGCGTGTCCATCCCCATCGATATCACCAACGGCCACTCCGGCTCCATTATAGATAAAGGGTTCATTTTCTGAATTCGATGAATCGGATGTGATGATAGTGTTGGTAAAAGTAATACCTGAAACATCCTGCGGAATGTCTTGCAGAATAGGAGTCGATTCATGGGGTGCACAGCCCGTTAGAATCACAAAAAAAGTTAAACCGAAACACCAAAAAAGTCTATGTAAAAAATTCATTGAGCAATTGAACAATAGTTCCATTAAAACCGCGCTATAGTATCACTTAATTTAATCAAAAATTATTGCATTGAAGTAACCAATGTACTGCCTCAAATCAAAGAAAAAACGTGTACTGTATATCTTAGTGATCCAACGCAAAAAGTATGTTTAACTTATCTTTCGAGTAGTGAAATAGCGTTAAACGCAGACTGAATAACGAGTGGTATTCCACCCCCCGGATGCGTACTGCCTCCAACCATGTATAGATTTTTGAACGCTCTCTCCTTATTTCGGGGACGTAAAAATGCAGCCATTCGGCTGTTTGATGAGGTTCCGTAAATACTCCCCCGGTTTGAAAGGTATTTTTCGTAAAAATCTTTCGGGGTAATCACTTTTTTTATTTCAATAGATTCATTCAGGCCTGCTAATCCTCTTGCCTCCAATTGCTTAATCAAAAAAGAGCTGTACTTGTTTTTAATAGTTTCCCAATCCTGTTCGTCTACATAGGGTGAATTGACAAGAATAAAGAGGTTAGAACTATTTTT
Organism: Rhodohalobacter sulfatireducens; assembly: GCF_022012475.1. Classification (GTDB taxonomy): domain Bacteria; phylum Bacteroidota; class Rhodothermia; order Balneolales; family Balneolaceae; genus Rhodohalobacter; species Rhodohalobacter sulfatireducens. The sequence goes on along the minus strand of NZ_JAKLWS010000021.1, from coordinate 77,806 downwards.
TGGGGCGTGATTCGAGTCAGAATATGATGTATTTGCAATGTAAATTGTTGGGTCTCCAGGCATCGTTTTTTTATCAAAAATGTCCTCAAACTCTTTCTCATAATTCTCAGAAAAGAATATGTTATGATGTTTTAGCTGATCCCATTGCTTACTGCATCCCAATAAAAGTACAAAACCGGAGCAGGACGGCTCTATCGCTTGCTGTTTAGACTTTCGTCTTTTTGAAATGCTTGGGTCGGGCAAGAGGTTCAAAATCGTCTCAGTTGCATCAGCATTTGAGAAAAGGATATCAGTCGGGTAGATAGATCCGTCATCTTCTTGTATGCCAGTAACTATATCATCTTCAACTATAATTTTTCTAATCGATGTATTGAAGTTGAATCTGACTCCCATTTTCTCGCCAAGTTGGTGCAGCGATTCAGCAATTTGATACAAACCATCATTCACATAGTATCCGCCCTGGTTTAGTTCTACATGTGGGATGGCATTGAGTGTAGCAGGAGCCTTAAATGGGGAAGACCCATTATAAGTCGTAAAGCGCTTAAAAAACTTTCGGAGATAAGGCGAAGTAAATTGCTGATCTACTTTTTGAGAAACGGTCTTGAATGCATCAATGCCCAGAAAATCCTTGAAGTTCAGATTCCTGAGGTCACTAAAATCATAAAGGGGATTAAAGAGAAAAGCATCCGCTGTTTTTTGATATAATTCTTTAGAGTAGTTTAGAAATTTTTTATACGTGTCAGCGTCCCCGGGTGCAAAGGATTTTATTTGATTAACACTTTTTTCAGGTTCTGAATAGTTATCAAACAGGGTGCCATCGGGATAAAAATATCGACAAAGGGGTTCTAATTCGGAAAAAGACAGGTAATCGTATAGATCTTCACCGCAAGTTTCAAAAAGTTTATTAAGGATAAAGGGCATTGTCAACAGGCTGGGACCTGTATCAAATCGGTATCCTTTCTCTCGATATTGCTGCATTTTTCCGCCGGGAGTGGAGTTTTTTTCAAATAGGGTGACATCATAGCCCTTTTTCGCAAGGAGGGATGCAACGGCTAATCCGCCAATTCCGGCACCAATTATTGTGGCTTTTTTGGGCATTTGAGTGATAGTTGAAATGTTTGAAGAAGCGAGTCTAGTTAACGTGAGTTTTACTCATTCCGAAGTTCCAGTTTCGGAATACCTCCTTAGAAGATTCTGCTTCAGGTAATAGTAGATTGATTGTAAATTTGATTAGTAGAAGTATGAGTGAAAGCTAGAGCTTCCGTGTGTAGCGTTCCGAAGGAAGACCTTCTGGAACGAGTAAAGAACAATTGAAACATCATGTCTCCACTTAATGGGAGACTTATTTCTTCGTCAACCTGGCAACTGCTTCTATGTGATACGTCTGGGGAAACATATCTACCGGCTGTACCCGTTCGATGTTGTACACATTTTTTAACTCCTTCAGATCTCGTGCCATTGTGGATGGATTACAGCTGACGTAAACGAGTGTATCAACGGCTAAATCAGAAAGTTGCTGAACAACATCGGGATGCATTCCTGAGCGAGGAGGGTCTGTAATAATGCAATCTGGCTTCCCGTGTCTCTCAAGAAATAGTTTGTTGAATGTATCTTTCATATCTCCTAATACGAAGTCAACATTATCAACCGAATTTTCCCGAGCATTTTGTTTAGCATTTTCTACTGCAACTTCAACCAATTCAATTCCAACAGCGGTATCGACTGAATCGGCCATGAAAAGGGTAAGGGTTCCAACTCCACAGTAGAGATCAAAAAGGTTGGTACCAGCTTGTAAATCGGCAAATTTCTTAGCTACAGAATATAGCTTTTCTGCTTGCTGCGTATTGGTTTGGAAGAAAGCATTCGCATCAATTTTAAATGAATGTTGCCCAATTTTATCAACAATATATCCCGGACCGTGAAGTACTTTTTCATATCGGCCAACTGCTGTTGGATTCGGTTGATCGTTAACATTGTTAATGATTGTAGTGATCCCTGGAAATTCATTCAGCAAGGCCTCAGACATCGCGTTCATGATTCCTGGGTCATCTTTATACGTCACCAGGTTGACCATTGTATCATCTGTATGAAATGATGTGCGTATGACGAGATGTCGCATGAACCCGGTCTTTTCATGTGTATCAAAAGCGGGGATGGAGTTCTCTTTGCAATAAGACCGAACAAAATCCAGGAGATTGTAAGAGATTGGATTTTGCAGGTGACATTCTTTTAAGTTCAGAATCTTGTCGTATCTCCCGGGCGCGTGTAAACCTGCAGCTAATCCGGAATCGTCTACATATTTGTCAGCTTGGATCTCTTCGTCAGTGAGCCAACGCCGTGTGCCAAAGCTGTACTCCATTTTATTGCGGTAATAAAGATCTTCATCACATCCGATGATCGTTTTTACAATATCCGGATCCAATTCCGCAATTCGTTCCATATGATCACGTACATGCTGCTCCTTAAACTCAAGTTGCTTTTCATAGGGAATGTGCTGCCATGTACAACCCCCACAGGTATCAGCATGTCCACAAACCGGTTCAACCCGAATAGGAGATGGGGTCTTAATTTCAAGGACTTTTGCTTCCCTGTAACTCTTTTTTCTTTTGATGATTCTCGCTTCAACAATATCGCCGGGTGCGGTACCGGGCACAAATACAGCAATTCCATCGTGTTTGGCAATTCCTTTACCTTTAAACGCAGTTGATTCAATTTTCAGATCAACAACCTGGCCCTTCTTTAATGACATGCTTTTTAATTCTCTTTATTCAGATTTATTGTATTCTCGAAACATGATTGAAAATGCAGTTTCCAGATCAGTAGTTTTTTTGAGCTGATTCATGCTAAGTTCGAAACGTTTCATGGTTTGATTTGTAACCGCCTCCAGGAATTTTACGGCCGTTTCGGGATTGCGCTTTTTCAACGTTTCAAAATCTGGTTTAAAGAATCCCAGCAGAATACTATCCTTAAGGCACTGGGCCGTTGCCATCCTTGGAATTTCATAACCAATTGACATAATTCCAATCTCAGAAGGTGCTTGCAGGTCAACAGTAAACTTTTCTGTTTGATCGTTTTCAAGATTTTTGGAAACGACGAGCCTTACCCAGCCTTCCTCAATAAAATAGATACCCGCTCCCGGATCGTTTTGATGATAGATAAACTCACCCTCCTTAAATTTTCGTCGATGACAAAGCTGAAGGAGTTCATACCGCTCAAATGGTGTGAGATCCTGAAGGAGTTGAGATTTGAAAACAATACTTCCCTGGTTCCGGATTTTCTTTAAACTATTTTTCTTAAACATACAGGTATAATTTTAAAATGAATGACCGATTCCAAAACTAAAATACGCCGCTCGGTTCTCAAACCAACCTTCCTCTAAATCGTGAACTCTGAATGTTAAATCGAAACGAGCAACAATATATTCCCAGTCAAAACGAAGGCCAAAACCGGACCCGACAGCAATCTGTTTATAAAAGGAATCTAAGAAAAATCTGCCATCGTTAAGCAATTCAACATTTTCTTCATTACGAAAGGTGTTTTGCGGACCGTACCACACATTACCCGCATCAGTGTGCCAGGCAACCAGCCAATCAGCCCCCAAAACATTGCTGAGAACAATGTGTCTGAACTCCTTGAAAAGAGCCAATTTAATCTCACCACCTGGGATTGTCACTTCATCGGGACTAATTCCGCCCGGCCCGAGCCGAAATGGGTTCCAACCCCGGATGTCGTTGCTACCACCTGCAAAAAATCGACGATTGAGGGGTATTGTTTCACTGCCACCATATGGTTGTGCAATTCCGGCAAACCCTCTAAACGCAAAAACAGTATTGGGTGCAAGTGGAACATATCGCCTGTAATCGGCAGTAAGTTTGATATATCGACTGTAGGAGAGTGCGTTTGAGGAGATTCCAAATGGTGACGGGAGTGATCCTTCAACTGTGCCCGGAGTCACTAAAAACCGGTCGATAGAGTGTGGAATATTGCCGGCCAGTGCAAGAGAATACTCACTAAAGTAGCCGAAATCGCGTTGAATCAGGTCCGTATTTTGATTTCTTAGTGTATACCGAATGACAGATGAAAACTGCGGATCAAAATCCTGTTGAATTCTGAGCAGTTCGAATGAGCCCTGACCAAATTCATTTATCAAATTTTGACGAAACTGAGAGGATGGAGTTGTATCAACAATATCCAGTTCAATAAGGTCGAGGAAACTGGTTAAACGCTGAGAATGCCTGAACTCATATCTCAGGTTAAAGCGAACATCCGAATTAATATCAAAATAAAGCTGGTTAGACTGGCTGTAAGTGAGCGAATATCGTGTTCTTGCGCTCTCAATAAAATCGTAATCGGTCATAAAACCGAAGGGAAAATTCAATCGAGGCACCGAGTATTCGGCTCTTATTTCATAATTCTCAAAAATTTCCGCCCCGGTAGTGTTACGCCTGCCAAGACTGTCGCGCGGCGCTATTTCATTCAGTGTATTCGACGGTACAAATTCAAAATTTGTATTGATTCCAATTGTTAAATTTTCTGATCGACCAAACAGGTTGTTATTACTGTAATTTGCGCCAACACCGGTTCCAAATCCGTATCGTCTCATTCCAAAAAACTCCATTCTCAATGAATGTCTTGGAAGAGTTTGCAGATCGAAATAAACGGGAATCTCCTGACTCGAATAATCCGGCAGGGAGCTCTCTTCACTCAGCCCAAAACGGTCGATGACCATATTTCCAAGATTTTGGAAAGAATTTATGGATTGAAGGTAGGCCGATTGATCGAACCTGTCTCCGGGCGTGAATTGAATTTGCTCTGTTAAAACGCTGAATTCAGATTGAGCGGAATTTTGTTTTCTCATAAAGATGGAAAATCCGCTGTTTGTATAGGGCGGCCCAGTAACAGTTGTTGAATCATCAAACTGTTCCTGCTCATCGGGTCCCGAGAGATTTAGATGGACATCCCCGAACCTGTACAGGTCACCCGCCCTGATGGTAAAAAGTACATCAAGCTGCTGTGGACTCTCTTCGTCTTCACGAACTAAAGCACGAACTGAATCTCGTTGCGATGCAGCATACCCGTGATTCTTTAAAAAATCTATAATTCGAGTCTGTTCCTGCCGAAGTTCCTGGGCGCGATAGGGTTCCCTGTATACGAATGTGGAATCATTCAGCCGATCTCCGGAAAACGTACTCTGCTCGAAAAATTGTTCAACGGTTTCTTCATTTTCAAATTCAGGTAAACCGGTATAGGATACATTTCGTATGCTTGACCCCGGGCCTTCATCGATGATAAAGGAAACTTCATATCGATTTTCCCTGTATTCAACTACGGTTGTATCCACGCTGACATCAAAAAAACCGAGATTTTCGTAAAAAACCTCGATCCGGTCGATATCATTACCAACAACTTCGCGATCTAATAATGCAGGTTCCTCACCCACACCGAAGAGCTGATGAATATAGTACCAGGGAGTAAATCGGGGGATTCCCAAAAACTCCCTGTTATTTCGAGTTCGAACAAGAGTCTGTAAGGCAGTGTTAGAAACATTGTTGTTTCCAGTAAACCGCACAATTCTTACGACTTGATTTTCTTGTTCATCGTTTGATTCCTGATTTTGCTGCCCGTTATTTTGCGCATGTACCGAAAACGGCAATAGCACTAGCAGCGGCAGGTACAGAATGAGCGGTACGTAATTTCTCACACAATCAGATTAAAAGAGTCTAAATAGTCTTATCGCAGTGTTAACGTTTAGAGTTGCAAGAAATTGATTGCCGGTTGACAGGAATTAAACATCATCGTAGTCAAACCCTTCGTCTTCTTCTCCGTGAAAGAAATCTTCTTTTCGAATATAATCGGGCCAAATGTCTTCAATACCCTCGTAGATGGTTTCTTCGCCTTCTTCAATTTCATCGAGCTCATATAAGTTATTAATAGCCTGCTTAGGTAACCCGTTTCGTTCTGCCCATTCAATTAATTCCTCTCTCGTAGCGGGAAAGGGGGCTTCATCAAGTGCTGCGGCTAATTCTACTGTCCAAATCATAATTTATTTTAATCTTAGTCTTTTGTTACAAATATCTTCGAATAGCTATAAAACAGTTGTGGAGAAGAAATGCAAATAAATTCCGAAGAAAGTTAAAACATTTTTTCACATACATCTGTATACGGTTGGTAAATATTTTTTATCTTAAGGCTTGTCACATAATAACAATTCAATTAAATAAGGATTATTGTATGAGTATGCCAGGCGGTTTTGAAATGGTGATCATTGTTCTTGTGATCTTACTTCTTTTTGGTGCAAAACGAATTCCAGAGCTTGCGCGTGGAATCGGCCAGGGTATCAACGAATTCCGAAAGGCGTCCGATGATATCAAAAAAGAGATCGATAAAGGTAAAGAAGATGTCTCTAATTCCACCAAATACGAAGAAAAAGAAAGTACAGAACAAACCGAAAAAAAATAGCATTTCTACATGAAGAATCTGCTCTCCGTTCAAGAGCAACTACAATCAGGCAAACGAAAGGTTACTGATATTTGCGAGGAATATCTGCAAACCATCAAGGAGACGAATTCAGAGGTTAATGCCTTCGTTTCTGTTGATGATGAAGATGTTCGAAAACAAGCTACCAATATTCAACAGAAAATTGATGCCGGAACGGCCGGGAAACTGGCCGGAATGGTAATTGGGGTGAAAGATGTAATCTGCGAGAAAGGCAAGAAGGTAACTTGCGCAAGTCATATTTTACACAATTTTGAAAGTGTATATGATGCAACGGTTATCAAAAAGCTTAAAAATGAAGATGCCATTCTTATTGGGCGTACCAATATGGATGAGTTTGCGATGGGTTCCTCGACAGAGAATACCATCTACGGCCCGTCCAAAAATCCTGCAAATTCCGATTTTGTTGTAGGAGGCTCAAGTGGTGGAAGTGCCGCTGCTGTTGCAGCTAATATGTGCGATACATCTCTCGGATCTGACACCGGGGGGTCCATTCGCCAACCCGCCTCTTACTGCGGGGTGGTTGGTTTGAAACCAACATATAGCCGTGTTTCGAGGTATGGATTGGTGGCTTATGCCTCCTCTTTTGACTGTATTGGTCCGTTTTCAAAAAATGTGACGGATGCTGCTATACTTCTCGAACACCTGGCTGGTGATGATCCTATGGATAATTCGTCCTCAGCCAAACCGGTTGAGAATTACTCTGAGGCAGTTGCAGAATCATCCGGCAAATTAAAAATCGGTGTTCCCAAAGAGTATTTCGGGGAGGGCTTGGATGATGAGATACGGCAAGGAATAGAAGATCGGCTCAAAGAGCTTGAGAAAGACGGTGCTGAATTGGTACCCGTTACACTCCCACACATGAAGTACGGTATTGCCACTTACTACATTTTGGCAACGGCTGAAGCATCGAGCAATTTGGCACGATATGATGGCATTCGATATGGGCACCGTGCAGATTTTGAAAAAATTGAAGAAGAACTTTCTCTTGAACGAAAAGAATTAAAGAAAGCAGCCGGAACATCCACTGCCCTGGAAGCAGCAGATATCGATTCTCCATTAATTCGGCTCTACAAGAAATCCAGGACTGAGGGATTCGGAACTGAAGTTAAACGACGAATAATTTTAGGTACATACGTTCTCAGTGCCGGCTATTATGATGCATATTATGGAAAAGCTCAGAAAGTGAGACGCCTGATCAAGCAAGATTTTCTGGATGCGTTTCAACAAGTAGATGTAATCGTCTCACCAACAGCTCCTACAACAGCTTTCAAACTGGGTGAAAACCAGGATGATCCGCTTCAGATGTACTTAAATGATGTGTATACCATCTCAGCAAATCTTGCGGGAATTTGTGGAATCAGTGTCCCGGCGGGTACACATTCCAACGGACTTCCTTATGGAGTTCAGTTTATGGGAAATACATTTCATGAAGTGGATATTTTAAGAGCAGCTAAACAATTTGAGTCTCTCCAAAGTTAAGTATCATGAACCGCCTCAAAGACAAATGGATTCTGATCACAGGTGCTACCTCGGGGATTGGAAAAGCCTCGGCTGAAGTCTTTGCAGAATCGGGTGCAAACCTGATTATTACCGGCCGTCGCAAAAAGCGATTAAAATCCCTTCAGGAAAAACTTCAAACCGAACACTCTGTAAATGTTGAGACATTTTCTTTTGATGTCCGCGATCGGGAAGCGTGTAAGGCATGTGTGGACTCTATTGATCAGCCCATAGATATCTTATTGAACAATGCCGGCCTTGCTTCCGGAAAAGATTCCATTGATGAAGCTGATTTTGATGATTGGGACGCTATGATCGATACAAACATCAAAGGACTGTTGTCGATGACACGATTTGTTTCCGAGCGAATGAAACAGCGAGGTGAGGGTCATATAATTAATATCGGTTCCATTGCAGGATATGAAGCCTATCCCGGCGGATCCGTATACTGCGGAACAAAACACGCTGTGAAGGCAATTACACAAGCTGCCAAAATGGACTTAACAGGTACCAATATTCGTGTAAGTGCAGTTTCACCCGGGCTTGTGGATACTGAATTTAGTGAAGTGCGATTTCACGGGGACAAAGAGCAGGCAAAAAAAGTTTATAAAGATATGACTCCTTTAAGCGGCAGAGATATTGCTGAAATTATACACTTCGTTGCAAATCGCCCCCTGCATGTCAATATTTTGGATACCATTGTTTTCCCGGTTCATCAGTCATCAGCAAGAATTGTTGCCAGGCCGGATTAATGTAGTTCGGCTCGCTGAGCCGAAACGTAAGGTTGAAAACTTGTATCATCGGATATTTGCAGAGCCAGTCAAGCAGAAAGTAAATATGCCTGCTGAAACAAAAATTTTGCAAAATTATTAATGCGTAACGGGTCAGCGACCCGTTCTACTTTTTTAACGCCAATCTTACCTCTTGAACTAAGTATATCTTTCTACATGATTTATAAACGAATGTTCATAATACTCTTGCTGATTGTAGGTAGCTGCACATCGGATCCGGGTCTGCAATTCCAGGAACAGGGCAGAGAGGTGCCGGAGTTTTCAGCTGAACAGGCCTATCAATATATTGAAGAACAGGTTAATTTTGGGCCGAGAGTTCCAAACTCAGAAGCTCATCGTAAAGCTGTGCAATATTTCAGAAATCATTTTTTGGAGACAGCCGGTCAGCAATCTGTGTTTGTTCAATCCTTCCAGACAGAAGTTTATGGAGATTCTCTCCGGCTATATAACATTCTGGCATCGTTCGGAACGGATAAACAAGATCGAATTTTGTTGGCTGCACACTGGGATTCCAGGCCGAGAGCTGAAGAAGATCCAAATGATCCTGAATCGCCCATTCTTGGGGCGGATGACGGTGGAAGTGGTGTTGGAGTATTGATGGAGCTGGCGAACGTATTTGCCGAGAATGAGCCGCCTATTGGCGTAGACATTATTCTATTTGACGGAGAAGACTATGGCGAGCGATCAGATCTTGCAAACTATTTTCTCGGTTCAAGACATTGGGGGAATAATCCGCCTGTTCCCGGATATAGTCCAAGGTTCGGTATATTACTGGATATGGTAGGCGGACAAAATGCGCAGTTTCCAAAGGAGGGATACTCGATGGATTATGCACCGAATTTGGTAAATGAAGTATGGGCAATTGGACGGGAATTCGGGTATGATGACCTTTTCCCGGATGAAATCGGTAGCAGAATATCAGATGATCATTATATTGTTGAGAGACTCACAGGTATCCCGATGATCAATATTATTCATCACCGGATGTCACCTACAGGTGAACTTGAATTTCCTCCATATTGGCATACACAAAATGATGATATGGATATTATCGATCAGGAAGTGATGCAAGCTGTAGGTGATGTATTACTCGAATTGATTTATAACAGGATTCCACAATGAATTATTTAAGAGTAGAATTTGAACTGTCTGAAGACCTGCATGAGTTATTTATTGCTGAATTGATGGATATGGATTTCTATGGTTTTGAACAATTTGACGATAAGTTAGTTGCCTACATCGAAAAACAGAGATTTAATGATTCAAACCGGGAATATCTTGAACAGTTGGTTGCCGCTTATTCCGGAGATTCGATTATGGAATTTGAAGATATCCCGGAACAGAACTGGAATCAGTCTTGGGAACAAACCATTCAGCCACAACAAATTGGTAAATTTTTAGTAAAGCCTACATGGTCAACAGAAAGACCGGCTGATGATGAAATCGTTCTCGAGATCGATCCTAAAATGTCATTCGGAACCGGCTACCACACAACGACCCGGTTGGTATTAAAGCAAATCCAGGGCATGGATTTGAAAGATAAGGTGATTCTGGATGCCGGGACCGGGACTGGAATTCTTGCAATTGCTGCAATCAAATTAGGAGCCCGGAAAGCAATTGGTTTTGATATCGATAGCTGGAGTCGTGACAATGCTCATGAGAACTCATTTTTGAATAAAGTAAATGATTCTTTTGAGGTTCGGTTCGGCGGTATTGAAACAATTGATGATCATGAACTGTTTGATCTTATTTTGGCTAATATCAATCGAAATGTTTTGATCGAGATCCTTCCGGATTTGGTGAATCACTTAAACAATGATGGAATGATTTGCCTTTCGGGTTTGCTGCATACGGATGAAGATGCAATTCGAGATCGACTCTATGAAATGCCGGTACAAGTATCAGATGTTGAGCGTGAGGAGGAGTGGATTTTGATGGAAATACAAAAGGTGGCTGAATGAAATCCGCTTCAATTGACATTGGAACTAATACAGCCTTGCTATTGGTGGCTGAACTTAAAGATGGTAAACTCAAACCTATTGTAGAGAAGCAGCGTATTCCCCGACTCGGCAGGGGGGTTGACAAATCGAGGAACCTATCTCCTGAGAGCATGAAACGGGTATTGGACAACCTGCTTGAATACAAAGAGTTCCTGGATGAAAACTATCCCGGAGTGGCTTCAAGGGCAATTGTAACAGCAACGAGTGCTGTTCGTGATGCTTCCAATCGATCCGAATTTTTAGATCTCGTAAAACAAAAAACAGGTTGGGAGATCCGTTTATTAAGCGGTAAAGATGAAGCAGAGACAACTTATATGGGTGCACTATCTGTATTAGAGGGTTACTCAGATCAGGCCAACCTGATTTTAGATATTGGTGGCGGCAGTTCTGAGCTTGCTTTTGGCAAGGGATATGAATTAGAGAATGCGGTTTCAATCGATATGGGAAGTGTTCGGTTTACGGAGCGATTTTTCAATGCTAATCCACCAACGAGTCTACAAGTATCTAAAGCTGTAGAAGAAGTTCGACATCTGCTAAAATTGCAGCAAGTTCCGGATGGAAATTTTGAACTGATCGGAGTTGCAGGGACCATTACTTCTATTGCAGCTATTGAATTGCAATTGACTGAGTACGATGTAGATACACTAAATGGTTTCCACCTTAAAAAAGCATTGGTCAATCGATTCATTGATGAGTTTTCAAAAACGAAATGGGAGAACATAGAGAAAAAATATTCTCGATTTTTAAAAGGCAGGGGAGAAGTTGTATTAGCCGGGATATTAATTCTCAGAGAGGTGATGGATTGGAGCAACAAGAGTTCTATAGTGACATCAACCGGAGGTATTCGGCACGGAGTTCTTCTCAATTTGTTGACTAAATAAATATTTCTCAATCACACATATACCGTCTCCGAATTTGAAAGTCATTTACTTGAATTTTTAAAAATATTCGATACCCTGCTCCAAGCCATATCATTCAACAAATCGTTTGATTTAAGTTTGATACTAATACCAGTTCCTGAAATTTAAAAAGCCCCGGATGCAGAACAGCCAGGGCTATAAATGGATGAAGTAAAGATGAATTTAGATGCCTATTCGTGCACCAAAGGTTAATGAAAATTGGTCAAATCCACTTAAGAAGATTCGAGGTTCAGCAAACAGAGAAACAGAACCGAGGTTATACTCGGCACCGGCACCTAAACCAAGTCCAAGTTCACTATCAGAAGAATCATCTAAGCCGGGTCCTTCTACTTCTGCTTCAACTTTGGCATAATGGATCCCAAGTGAGCCTATTCCATATGCCATTAGTTGATTTTCATTGTAGAAGATATAGTTGAAGTTAGCATTGATTTCAAAGAAAGTGTATGAGATGGAAACATCATTCCCAAAACCGCTAAATTCATCATCGCCGATTAACCAGTAGGTAAAATCAGCACCAACTTTCATCGTTTCATTCAGGCTATAGATGCCGTTAGCCCCAATTCCTAATTCTTCAATATCTGTCCCATAATTACCCTGAACTCCAATGGCGATATCTCCTTCGTTCTGTGCAATAAGTGTTGCACTCATTCCTAAAGACAGAAGAAACACAAATGTAAAGCCTCTTATTATTTTTTTCATTTTATTTATCATTTAGTTTGAGAATAGTGTTGATTGAAATTGACAGTTATTTAGCATTTAACTGTATACATAAAATTAAGAATAAATCAGTCAATGTATTTAGATATTAAATTTTATCAGTAAATATTTTTCGTTCATATGAACCTCGTTTAGAGGTCTCAGACTAATTTTCCCCATAAGGGTAATACATTGTATACTTGTGACATTTTTATCGATTCTTAGATTAATAAATGGTCCTGAAAAATCTTAAATGACCTCTGACTGAGCACTCTCGTTTTAAAGGTAGATCAAAGAAGGATAGGAGAAGGGAAATATGATTTAAAATATTTGAGGCGGAAGTTCACAAGCAACTTTTGGAAGGAGACATTGTCAATCAATATGGGATGTGTTTATGTTACGAAACAGATTTTGATACTGAACCACTAATATCCAAGCAGTTAACAGCAGCTCAGGATGAAATTTCAAGCATATTGTCTACTCAACAATTTCCAAAGGAAGAATTTTATCTGTTTATAGTTGCAGAAACTCTGAGCTCCATCGCAGTAATAGATTTGCGGCTTAAATACTTCCATACAGACAACTAAATGAATATCGGCCGGAGAAATCAACAGTCCAGAATATTAGTGATGGATTTTTAAAAGGCAGGGGAGAAGTTGTATTAGCTGAGATATTAATTCTCAGAGAGTTGATGGATTGGAGCAAGAAGAGTTCTATGGTGACATCCACCGGAGGTATTCGGCACTGTGTACTATTGAATGAATGGGCATCATAAAAAAATCCCTGAAACGCTTTAAAGCATTTCAGGGATTTGAATCACTTCACTTATTGTGGAAAAATTGATACTGGTACGTTAATTACTTTCGTACTGAGAACAGTCGATCTCATCAATCGACTCTTGTGCCTCGGCAAGTGATTGTTGATATTGTTCTTGAGGTACTCCAATACAGTCAGAACTTAAACCCTGCAAAACGCCATACCATTCTTGAAGTTCGCTTTTATAAACTTCACAGCTTTGTGCAGTTTGCTCTTCACCAAAAGTTGATGTGGCGTCAATAAGATCTTGATACTGATCTCCTTGAAAAGCTTCAGCATAACTAAGTCCATTACACCCCCCGAGTGGGTTTGAATTGTTGCTACCACATGCACTGACTAACGCCAAGATTAATGTTGTTATCCCTAAAATTAGTATGACTTTCGTTTTCATATTTCCCTTTGTTTGTTTTTAGTTCAATTTCATATGCGAATAAAATTATTGTTTTGTCTCATATCAGATCAATTATTGTTTGATTTTACCAAAGTATCTGGATGTGCGATATTGGAAATCACAAAGAAGAGCCAGAGTCAAACTTGGATGAATAATGAATAATGAGTTACAAAACATAAAAAAACCCTGAAACAGAAACTGTTCCAGGGTGTAATTTTTTTGGCTCACGTTAAAGCTTGAAAACCAAGCCGACGTTTAACCAACCCCAATTATTACCAAGTTCTGCATAGCCTCCAATATTATCTGCAAAATAATATCGGCCACCAGCATGAAATGCTGCTGTGATACCTCCAAAACCACTAAAAGTAGTGCCGGACCAGCTCCATGCTCGGTAGTATAGACCCAAACCTCCGTAGAGGTCAACTTTTTCATTCTCAATTTCTAATAATTCATTAAAATAATATGATCCCCTGGCTCCGATTGTATATACAGTTACAAAAGAGCTACTAACGAAACCAAAATCACCGCCAACTCCAATAGATCCTGTCTCTAAATCTGCAACTCCATATTCAACACCGGCACCAATTGGTAATCCAAGGCTTCCTGTTCCTGTCCATCCATAAACGGATCCTAAACCAATTCCTGCATTTAAAACCAAGTCTCCTTCTGAAAAAGACTGGGCGTTCGCGTTGGTTCCCGTATAAAGGGCCAACCCAATTACTAAAATACCGACTGTAAGTAGTTTTTTCATTTTATCTGTTGTTAGTTTGTGATTAGTTATTTGTTTTTAAAATGTAGTGAGATAGTACGTATGCAATTTACATGAATATGCGAAACGCAGATATGAAATGTGTCATACTCTTTGATAATTTTTTTACTATCAAAATGTAATAAAGAAGATAGTGGGTCAATTTTATTCATTATTTTATTGGCAAACAAATTAAAGACAGCCAACTATTCAAACAATTTCTAATTCTCTCAGGTAGTAAAGTTTTGTTAAATCATTTTTTTACCTGGCAAGAGGTATCCTTAAGCCACCCGTCAACACAAGCTGATTTGCTGAACTCAGTGCATATTTACCTTCGAGATAAGCATTTACCGAACCCAAAGAGTATTCAGCGCCAGCGCCGATATTTAACCCAACATACACAGTATCCGTAGTATCGCCACCGGGCAGTCTTATATTTGCGCTGTCTGAAAACAATGAAGAAAAGTTTAACCCGCTCAAGAGGTAAAACTTCATGTTTTCCTGGGTGGCAAATAGATAATGTCCATTAGCATTGAATTCCAACCAATTAAACTCAACTCCATTGGAGTCATCACCCGGCAGATAGTAGATACCATCCGCCGAGACTCTGAACTGTTCATTAATTTGATAAAGAGCTCCACCCTGAAATCCAAGTGATTCAATCTGAGATCCATACCCGATTCCGGCCTCAAACATTAAAGCATGATCTGATTCTTGTGCCGAACTGAGTGAAATGACCCCTAAAATGATACAGGTAGTCAAAAGTAACGCGAGTAGATTTTTCATTTTGCAGTTGAATTTGGTTTAGATTCAAGGTTACGATATTTTGAGATCTTAGAAAATTATTTTCGATTTTTCGTAAAATATATCTATTAACTTGTGAAAAGAACTTTGCACAACTATATAACAGATTTCTGTAAGAGCGAGACTCTGCTTGTGAATTACACTTCTTGTAATAGTAGGCACTGTGAGCGTTCTATCAGGGTTGGCATTTGTTCGATGTTTGACATGACTTCTATTAACATCAGTACAAACATTACTAAAATATTTGATTAAATGAGCGGTTCTGAAAAATCTTCTGATACCGATACTGTCAGAGAAAATGCGTCTTCAAGTAGTTTAGAGGACGATAAGTTTGTAAAGCGTGCTATTGAAGGCGACCAGGAAGCCTTCAAAGACTTAATGGATAAATATCAGAAACCGCTCTATTTTCATGTTCTCAAAATGGTGAAAAATCACGAGCAGGTTGAGGACCTTGTACAAGAAGCATTCATGAAAGCGTTCAGAAACCTGAACTCTTATAATACCAATTATGCCTTCTCTACTTGGTTATACAGGATTACTACAAATCACACCATTGATTATCTGCGAAAAAAGAAACTTAAAACCACTTCTATTGACCAGCCTGTTAAGACTCGAGATGGTGAAATGGAGATCCAGATCAGCGATGATGCTGAGACGGATCGAAACATTATTCGAAAAGAAAGAAAAAAGATTATTCATAACGCCATCAATGATCTACCCGAAAAGTATCGAAGAGTTATCGAGATGAGGCATCTCCAGGAATTAAGTTACCAGGAAATTGCAGATCAGTTAGACTTACCTTTGGGTACTGTGAAAGCCCATATTTTTCGAGCAAGAGAGATGCTGTACAAAGAGTTGAAGGATAAGCGAGAGAAATTTTAGGAACACTCTTGAAAATTTGTACTATCAGAAAAGATCAGATAGAACATCTATTATTTTTTGATTTACGCCGAATGAATTTTGGCTTATTTTGAATTCAAATCCGAATTTAATAAAGAAGAGATAAGTTGATAAATCATTATCAACAGAACTAAAATTTTATACGTTATAATTTAACCTCAAAATCCCCATACAAAATGAATAATAAACTAAATGTCTTGGTAACAGCATTTTTAGCGCTGTGGTTAGTATTTGGAGTAACAGCTTGTAGTGATAATTCAAGTTCCTCTGATGATGACGGCGAAGATATTTGCAACTCCTTTTCTCTACCCTCGGAGCTTGCACCTGCTACAATAGCAATTGACTACTTTAATTCGCAAAATATACCCAATGATGAAGAACATTTTGTTTATCAGCAGGTTAAGAGTATTGCCTTATCCGGGAATGGCCTGCTATCATTTGGCGGAAATGCTGCACTCATATCGAACTTCCTGCAATTTGCGCCGGGTCTTAATATTGAACCCGAGGCAGATGGTGGAAATTGTATTTGGAATATCGATTTTGCTGAAAATTTTCCACAATTTGGCATTGATGCATCAATCAGGGTCATCGCTTCTCAGTCCGGAGATAGAAAAAATTGGCAAGTTCTTTTAAGTGGTGACCTTGAAGGGCAACAAGTCGATAATTTCTTATTCCTGGAAGGCTTTACCGCTAATGATCAAGCGACCGGGGAGTGGAATGGATACGATCCTGCAAATCCCGGTTCCCCGGCTTATACATACACCTGGGATGTTGAATCAGAAAGTGAATTTGAGCTAAACTTGGATATCTTTCAAGAGGCACAAGTCGTTAGTTCTGTTAATTATATGAAATCGGGTGTTGAGAATAACTTGGTCTTCGTACAAGCCGGAGAACCAACTGTGGAGATTTATTGGAATGAAGAAACGGATTCTGGCTGGCTTGAAGAGGAAGCAGGAGATCGACGCTGCTACACAGATTTTGTGAACTCTGCTTGTTCGTAAACTGATTTGAATAAATGAAAGCCCTGGTCAATGTAATAGCCAGGGCTTTTTTTATTTCAAAAAGAGAAAATCTGGACTGTAATTAATAATCAAATAAATGTTATTAATAGGTTTACCGGAAAGAAATAATAAATATTTTTGAATTGTCAGGAATTTAAAAAAATAAACACTTCAAAAATCTACGTATGTTAGAAGACTCTATATTCACAAACGTGCTACTTTGTTATACAAGAGGATTTTGCAGGAAAAAGTGGAATAAAATGATAAGGAACCGGTACCAGTACAGATCTTTATTCCATACAATTGTTCTCTTGACTTTCATTTTTTTAATAGCTTCATGCAGTGATAATAGTTCAAATACTACTGTTACTGAGGAGAGAAGCTGTGATCTCTCGTTTCCATCTGAATTTGCGCCGGTGACTGTAGATCTTTCCTATTTCGTTAATCAATCGCAGCAAGAGGAACCGGATCCTGAGAATGACCAATTTTCAACTTATTACGAGGTTGAGGAACTTGCTGCTCAGGCAAACAAAATGGTGTTTGAGAATTCATTGATGAATCTGGCCTCATCTTTTATTTCTCACGGAAGCCGGTTTGCAAATGATCCCACTTTTGAAAATGGCGCCTGTGTTTGGGAATCGATTAATCCGCCGCCCGGATTGGTAGGCGGACTTGAGTTTTCCGTCACTGTCAGAGGCAGATCAACAGGAGAGGAGCTGGATTGGGAAATTATTTATGATGGGGACTTGCCCGATTCAGGTTCATTGGATGAATTCAGACTTATAACCGGTAGATCATCAAAAAATAATCTGAATGGTGAGTGGAACTTGTTTGTACCATCTAATCCAAATGAACCGGCTCTGACCTATAGCTGGAGTATTCAATCTGATAATAATTATGAGTTTAATGTAACTGCAGATCCCGATGAATTCGGAATTTTAGTAGTCAATTATATGAAGCAAGAGGTGGATAATAATGTGACGTATGATGAAGGTACAGGATTAAAAGAGGTTTACTGGAATGAAGAGACAAATTCCGGGTGGATTCAAGACAGCCAGAGACGCAAATGTTATGACAACCTTCTAAATTCAGAGTGTGAATAAAATTGTTCGTTCTATTTCTGAAGTTAAGAACAAGTTATCTGACATTGCATTTCCTGATTTATGAAATCCTACCCGGTTAATGACTTATTTTTTCTACTTTATAAAATATCGGTATATATGCCGATATTTTAACTTTATCGACTAATATACCGATAATTAGTTTATTTAAGTAGCTCATCAACCTCTTCTCCGGAAATCTCTTCTTTTTCGAGTAGAAGCTGGGCAACCTCATCAAGTACATCTCTTTTTTCTTTCAAGGTGTTTAAAGCACGATCAAACGCTTCGTCAGAGATTTTTTGAACCTCTTCGTCAATCTCCCTGGCCGTAGAATCGCTGTACTTACGCTTCCGGCTCATATCACGCCCCAGGAATACTTCTTGTTCGTCGCTGCCTAATGATATGTGTTGAAATCGATCGCTCATTCCCCACTGCAGTACCATTCTCCGGGAGAGCTTGGCAACCTGCTTCAGGTCGTCCTGGGCACCACTTGTTGAGGTTTGAAACACTAAATCTTCTGCTGCACGTCCGCCCATGATAACTGCCAGCCGGTCTAACAGGTACTCCCGCTTGTAGATATATTTCTCTTTTTCGGGAAACTGCTGGGTGACTCCCATCGCTTTTCCTCTCGGGATGATCGTCACTTTGTGGATCGGATCGGAGTGGGGGAGAACAGCTGCTACAAGGGCATGACCGGCTTCGTGATATGCCAGCATTTTTTTCTCCTCTTCATCTATTTGAACGCCTTCACGCTCAAGCCCCATCATCACCTTGTCACGGGCTTTATCGATATCCGACATCGTAACCTGTTTTCTCTTATCGCGGCCGGCATAAAGTGAGGCTTCATTCAGAAGGTTTTCAAGATCTGCTCCGCTGAAGCCCGGTGTGCTTTTCGCAACTCTTCCCAGGTCAACATCATCCGCCATGGGCTTATTCTTAGCATGAATCTCAAGTATTTTTTCACGTGCCTGTTGATTCGGCATATCTACAGTAATTCGCCTGTCGAACCGACCCGGTCTCAAGAGTGCTTTATCAAGGATATCCGGTCGATTTGTAGCTGCAATCACTACCACGCTTTCATTTGGTTCAAATCCATCCAGTTCTGAAAGCAACTGATTCAATGTCTGTTCCCGTTCATCATGGCCGCCGCCAAGTCCTGCACCCCGACTTCGTCCAATCGAATCAATCTCATCAATAAAAATAATACTGGGAGATTTTTCTTTCGCTTTATTAAACATATCCCGGATACGTTTCGCGCCCACACCAACAAACATCTCCATAAAATCAGATCCACTAATGGAATAGAACGGAACTTCCGCTTCACCGGCTACAGCCCTGGCAAGAAGTGTTTTCCCGGTACCCGGCGGCCCAACCATCAGTAACCCTTTGGGTAGTTTAGCACCGATCTCTTCAAACCGTGTGGGATCTTTTAAAAACTCAATGACCTCTTCAAGCTCCTTCTTGGTGTTATCAAGTCCTGCAACATCATCAAAGGAGGTATCCTGTTTTTCAGGTTCCTGAAGTTTTGCTTTACTCTTCCCGATGTTAAATATACCCTGACCCTGCGCTCTGAATCTTTGGTAAAACATAAAACCCAGGTAAATAAACAGAAGAATCGGTATACCAAAAAGTAAAATACTCCACCAGTTAAAATCAGAAACCGGTTCGGATGAAACAGATACCTCTTGTTCTTCTAGCAGTTCAAATAGGGACTCATCTCCAAATGACGGAATGTAGGTTATGAAGTTTTCATAGCTGGTGGTATCATCCTGGGAGGTTTGAACAGGCTGAGGGTTTTTCAAAACTCCACGTATCTGTTCGCCTTGAACATGAATACTCTCAACATTTCCATTCTGAAGTTGCTGGCGAAATTCGCTGTAAGAGACTTCACTCGACTGTGAAAAAATTCCACCACCCGGAGATTGAATCCAGGTGAAAATAAACGCAAAGATGAGAATCCATAACAGTATGTTCATCCAGGATGGATAATTACCGGGTCTTTTTCTCTTGTCTTTTTCTTTTGATGAGCGAGGGTCATCTTCTTGATTTGACCCTGAAGAATGATCATTGTTCGACTTCTTACGCTGATCTTGGTTCAAAATAGCTGTTTTAGTTCAAAATTATTGTTAAATATGTTTGCTATAAGTATTTAAACAGAGATAAAGGGGATGTAGTTTCAAAAAATTATTGAACAAAACCATGATTCCATAACATATTTGTGGCAAACAATAACACGGTATAAACTGTTATTTATACAGTAGATTTTTATAATGCTAAACGGATACAAATAATGAAATCAGAGAGTTATGAAAGCAAAATTTATTACACTGTTTCTATCACTTATTTTAATCCCGGTTTTGATTTTTGCACAATCTGACGACTGGAGTCCCCCAAATTTCTCAGAGCGGCAAAGTGACCGAAATCGGATGGTTGAGGACCAGTTGATTCCAAGGGAGATCAACGATCAACAAGTATTGGATGCGATGCGGGAAACTCCTCGGCACCTTCTAGTTCCTGAAGGCAACCGGAGTCGGGCATACATGGACAGTCCTCTGCCTATTGGCCATGGGCAAACTATTTCTCAGCCCTACATTGTGGCATTTATGACTCAAATCCTAAACCTCGACCAAGGCGACAAGGTGCTGGAGATTGGAACAGGAAGCGGGTACCAGGCAGCTGTTCTTTCACATATCACCCAAAATGTATATTCCATTGAGATCATTGAAGCACTCGGAAACCGGGCAGAGCAGGATTTGGAAGAGTTGGGTTATACAAATGTCAATGTAAAAATTGATGACGGGTATTACGGATGGGAAGAACATGCCCCGTTTGATGCAATTATTGTGACCGCTGCTGCAGGTCATATTCCCACTCCATTGGTACAACAGTTGAAACCAGGAGGTACAATCGTTATTCCCATAGGCGGCCCCTATCAAACACAGACACTGATGAAAGTCACTAAATCGGAGAGTGGTCAAGTTCAAACAGAGAGCCTGATGGCTGTTCGGTTTGTACCTATGACTGGAGAAGCACAGAATTAGTTTGTGTTTAAAATTCATTGAAACTTGTTAATGGTTGTGTCATTATTTCACTTTCTACGCTGAAAGTGTATTTTCCTTTGCTAATGGGAAATGAATGTAAATGAACACTGTACCAATAAAACGAATTTGCCTTTGGTCCGGCCCTCGGAATATTTCCACAGCTTTGATGTATTCCTTTGCTCAGCGATCAGATACCCAAGTGGTTGATGAACCTCTCTATGCCCATTACTTGAGCGAAACGAATGCAGACGAGTACCATCCCGGGGCAGAGGAGGTTCTAAAAGAGATGGAAAACGATGGCCAAAAAGTGGTTCAGTGGATGCTTGGGGCACACGAGAAACCGGTCCTCTTTTTTAAACAGATGACGCATCACCTGGTCAACCTGGATTGGTCGTTTTTAGAGCATACTGAGAATATTATCCTGACAAGAGATCCGAGGGAGATGCTGCCATCGTATGCTAAAGAGGTTAAACACCCGACAATGAGAGATGTAGGGTATGCCAAACACCTGGAACTGCTGGAGTACCTGCAGGAAATCGGGCAAAAGCCAATTGTGCTTGTTTCCGAAAAAGTATTAAAAAATCCCGGGGAGATGTTAAACAGACTCTGTAATTCAATCGGAATTCCATTTGAAAGATCGATGCTGAGATGGGAAAAGGGGGCTCGTCCCGAGGATGGTAGCTGGGCCAAATACTGGTATCAAAGCGTTCACAATTCAACCGGATTTAAACCCCATCAACCCAAAAAAGAGCCTTTTCCGGAGTACCTCAAGCCGTTATTAGAGGAATGCCTTCCGCTATATGAAGAGCTTTGTAAACACGCTATTTAACAGAATACTCTATTAAACGCTCTTCGATTTCCGACGGTTCGATTGAGCGATATTCGATATGTTTATACTCAGATCGAATATCGAATATTGAACATCTCAAAAATCGTTCAATCAGAGTTTTTCCTGAACTGAGTCATCATGATTCAATCTCAAAAGAGGTCTCGTGTACATTCACTCGTAATCACTCCCTTATTGCGTTCTGACGTATTTTTATTTGCGTCGATCGAGCGCAACGGAACAAAGTGGAGTGAAGACGAGATGCTTCTATGACTTGTTTTCGTCTTCATTTGTCGCATACTCCTCATTACGCTCAAACTGACGTTAAGGGGCAAAAATCACTCCACCTCTATAAAAATCGGGTTCGAATAAAACCATAAATCCGCCCATGGATCTTCACCGGCAGGATCTATCTCAGGTTCGAGCTCCTCTCCATTGGTACCACGGATACGAATGTAGCTGTTGGTATCAAGATCTTCCAGCAGATAGGTAATCTCTTTATACA
This sequence comes from Rhodohalobacter sulfatireducens, assembly GCF_022012475.1. Classification (GTDB taxonomy): domain Bacteria; phylum Bacteroidota; class Rhodothermia; order Balneolales; family Balneolaceae; genus Rhodohalobacter; species Rhodohalobacter sulfatireducens. The sequence goes on along the minus strand of NZ_JAKLWS010000021.1, from coordinate 55,272 downwards.
TTCTGTCCGTTTCCCAGTCATCCTCATAAAATCTTGCTTCCACTTCTGTAGTAGGATTGGTATCTGCAGTACGATCCGTGACCGGTCCTGTGACCCGGCCAATAATCAGATCTACACGCTCTACCGATGGATTTCGATCGGCCGCATTCATCGCATCTGGATCAAGGAAACGAATGGTTATTTGAACATCACTTCCCGGTTCAACGGCTATGGTTCCACCAATACTCGCTTCATCGGTTACGCTGTTTGCGGTTACATAGAGTTCTGAAATCAAATCACCGAGAGTAACAAACACCCGGCCGTTTCGAATTCCGTTGATGATATCATCATGACTTTTATCCGCCCATACATAGGTTTTGGAATACTCACCGGGCCAGAAATCACTGCCACCCTCTCTCCAGTGGACGTGCGAATCTGAGTTTGCAGTAATCCACCAATGACGTCCTTCTCCAAGCATTGAATCCCAGAATCCACCAAGCCGGGCTGTCATCTGGTCAAAACCCCCCATGGTCGGAAAATTTCCATAGCCACCCCGCGGATATTGGATTAATGAACCGTCACTATTTAACGCAGCCGCCTGGTGTCCCGGTGCACCCGCCATTCCGACTGCAATATCGGGTGTTGTGTCGTTCCAGTCGCGCAGTTCGGCAGGATCATAAAGCCCATAAACACCAAGTGCCGGTGCGGATCGCGAGGGATGATTGGCAATCACAACAGGTTTGGAAGGAAATTGATCCATCGCCTGGAGCGCTTCAATCATGCGGGGCTCGGTATCCCAGGTAGAATCAGCAGGGTAGGGTTCACGCTTGTTAAAATTAGATTCAATCTCGTAAAGACGGTCCGCTTCATCATGCGTATGCGGAATGATCAGGCTCGAGTGATCGGCGCCGGGTGTATCGAACTCCATGCCGTAAAACTGGATCACTTCTGGTACCGCCTTTCGCGATGTGAGTAGCTCAGGATATGCCTGCTCGAGATTTACCTTGCTGTGATTGGGTCCGCCGTGATCAGTCGTAACCATCCAGCTCAATCCATAATATCGCGCCATCAACGCATTCATGGGTGTAGGGTAGATCGCATCACCGGCTATGATCGGTGACGGAGGATCGGTTTCATAATCCCATCCAACACTGTAGCGTGAATGAATATGATGATCTCCCGCCAGCCACTGTCGATCGGAGTCATGGACGTGCTCATGTTCGTGATCATGATTATGATCTTGACTGATCAACTGGGGACTGAAAAGAATACTCAGGATGATTGTGAATATGATCACCCAGGATCGATTACCGGCATTTTTTTGAAAGACCTTCATATATTTTGTAAAACTACGTTTCATTTTCTTGTGATTGAACTGATAATGTATAGTATAACGATATAAATAATCAATCAATATGAGTTAATGAAAAGTTAAAAAGCTATTTGAATTCTTAACTTTTTAGTGATGAAACAATGATGAGAAATTTTCAATCAGAGGATTCATTACAAAAAGTATGTTTCGTTTAGACCTTTTTATGCCTGATGTACTAACTTAAGATGAATTAGAAATCTCTAAATTATCTACCGAAGATTGAGTCTAATAAAAAATATATACGTTGTACTCCCGCTTCTTTCTTTGTTTTTGGCTATGGGCTGTCAAATCAACGAAAACTCATATATTGAGTGGAATGTTTATAAGGGCGATCCCACAAGCAGCAGCTATTCGCAATTAAATCAGATCAACCGGGAAAATGTGAATAATCTTGAAGTGGCGTGGGTATACAATTCAGGAGATCAGCGCCCCGCTGGAAGTCAAGCTAATCCAATTATTGTGAATGGCGTGGTCTATCTGACAACCCCCGGAATAAAAGTGGCCGCACTGGATGCGAAATACGGAGAACTTCTCTGGATATTCGATCCATTTGAAGGAAAAAATCCTGTATCTGTGAACAGGGGAGTGACCTACTGGGAGGAGAATGAGGACAAGCGAATTTTCTTTACGGCAGATTCCTATTTATATGCTCTTGATGCAGAAACGGGTTCTCTGGTTACTACATTTGGAAATGAAGGGTCGGTTGATTTAAGAGAGGGGCTCGAAAGAGATCCGGCTCTGCTTTCAGTCGGAGCAACCTCGCCGGGAATTGTTTTTGAAAATCTTCTCATCCTGGGTTCATCCGTTGGAGAAGGATTTAATGCGTCGCCGGGTCATATTCGTGCATTCAATACAAAAACCGGTGAGATCGAATGGATGTTTCATACCATTCCTCATCCGGGAGAGGAAGGAGCTGAAACATGGGGAGAACAGGCATGGCAGGTAGCGGGTGCAGCCAATAACTGGTCCGGGATGAGCCTGGATGTTGAAAGAGAAATTGTGTACGTACCCACGGGGTCGTCTGCACCTGACTTCTACACACCGGGTACTCGCGGACCGGGAAAACATTCATATGCAAACTCAATCCTTGCCCTGGATGCCAATACCGGAGAATATGTTTGGCACTACCAGGTTGTTCATCATGATTTGTGGGATTATGATTTGCCGGCTCCTCCGAACCTGGTTACAATTGAGCAAAATGGAAGGGAAATAGATGCCCTCGCGCAAGTGACCAAGCACGGTTTTGTATTTGTACTGGACCGCGAAACCGGTGAACCTATATTTCCAATTGAAGAGCGGGCAGTTCCCCAATCGAATATTGATGGAGAAGAATCATGGCCAACGCAACCATTTCCTGTAAAACCGGAGCCGTTTGTTCGTCAACATATTAGTGAAGATGATCTGACGAATATTTCTCCCGAAGCCAGGGAATTTGCTTTGCAGCGATACAGGGAATTAAACTATAAAGGGTTGTTTACGCCTGTTGGAGAACGGGAAACCCTGTTTTTTCCGGGAACCCGCGGGGGAGCTCTCTGGGGAGGAGCCTCATTCGATCCCGAAACCGCTATGCTCTATATCAATGCAAATGAATATGGCAATACATTTCGTCTGACAAAGGTAAGTGAACCATCAATAGATATAGATAATTCGTTGGCCAGGGGACAAAATATCTATCGAGTAAATTGTGCAAGCTGCCACAGCCAGCCGGGTGGCCCCGAGCCCACTCAGTTTCCATCAATGGTCAACGTAAAAGAGCGATTCTCAAAATCTCAGATCATGGAAATCATGGAAACGGGTCAGGGTGGTAAAATGCCTGCCTTCCCTTATCTCTCAGAAGAAGAAAAAGAAGCCATTGTTGAATACCTGTTTAATGTAGATGAAATTGAACCCGTAGAAGCTTCTAATGAGCAGGGCACAGAGGTCGATTCCAGTTTTACGTATACCGTGGATTTTGCATACCGGTCATTTCTTGATGAAGAGGGCTACCCGGCAACAAAACCACCCTGGGGAACACTGAATGCTATTGACCTGAATACGGGAGAACTTGTTTGGAAAGTGCCTTTAGGTGAGTATTCTGAACTGACTGAACGGGAAATTCCGGTAACAGGAACACCTAATATGGGTGGATCCCTGGTTACAGCCGGTGGATTGGTGTTTATTGGTGCAACTGCAGATGAAAAATTCAGGGCTTTTGATAAAAATACCGGGGAAATTCTTTGGGAATATCAACTGCCAGCTGTTGGGTATGCCGTGCCATCCACTTATGAAATCGACGGCGAGCAGTATGTGATCATTGCAGCGACGGGAGGCACCCGAGCAGGTAACAGTGAAAGTGACGCCTTTATCGCTTTCTCTCTGCCTGAACAGTGACCGGCTTTATTATTGATTATATACTTAACCTGAGTTCGATATAAAATGAATGTAAAAGCACTGAAACAGTTCCTCTTTTTTTAAAAAGGAGGGGATTTAGGGGTGGTTGTACCAGAGGTATCCCGGTGTGAAAACCAAAATCAGATTAAGTTTGAAGCCTGATTTCACAAGGTTACTTATCTCACCTCTCCTTACACACCGACGTGTTGAGGGCAGGTAGGAGAGGAGCGAAATATTCAAAGTTTTTAAGACGAACTCACGTTTAACAATCATTCAAAATGAGTTCATGAAAAGATAAAGTACGAGTACTCTTTTTTTAACTTTCTGAATCGGCAGCGAGAAAGTCGTTCACATCTAACCAATGGATGAAAGCATCAAACCAACGGTTGCTGGTACGGTCGGGATTTCCGAGTCCAAAACCGTGGCCGCCATTTTGGTACAGATGAAACTCCACAGGAATCCCGGCTTCATACCACGATTTAATGACTCCAAATTGTCCGCCAAACAGAAAATCATCGGTGGCGATTACATTAAACATTGGAGGAGCGTTATCCGGAACTTCAACCGGTCCCATGCCGCCATAAATCGGACCGATAAAAGCCAGCTTCATGGTTTCGGAATTGAGTGTGGAGTGCATCGTAAGGTCGGCACCGGCTGAAAATCCAATCATACCAATTCGATCGGTATCCACGCCCCATTCCTCTGCACGGTCAACAATCATGGCATATGCAGACTCTGCATCTTCAAGCTGGTTTGCCAGGTCCATACGCGGGGGACTTGGCGGATCATCATTTTGATCATCATCGGAAGAATCAGATGGAGCGGGGCGAGGTCGATTCATCCAGTCCCGGAAATCATCGAGTGACACCGGGGTTGGGTGAAGCCTGTATTTCAATACAAAAGCAGCAATCCCCTGGTCAGCGAGTGCTTGTGCAACTTCCCAGCCTTCGTTACCCATCGACAGCCATCTGAAACCACCGCCGGGCGCTACAATCACGGCTGCGCCATTCGCTTTAGCGGGATCAGGCAGAAAAGGGGTGAGGGTTGCCTCGGTGATATTCCTCGCCATGGGGTCTCCCCACTGACGAAACCAGGTCTCCGACGCGGGTTGATCCTCAACGCCGCCGGTGATCAATGGAATAGCGTTTGGTTCTTCAGGGGCATCAAGCGGGTAGATCGTCCCGTCTTGGGCTATCGCAGATGCAGTGAAGAAAAGTATGGATGTAGCAAATAATAACAGTGAGATGAGGGTGAATATTTTTGTCTGGTTCATAAATATAGAATCATGGTTGTGAGTATGATGGTATTTAACACTTGGATTGTAGCGAAAACCACATGAAATTACTATAAAGCAATGGCGTAAAATGGGTTCGGGGATTTATCTGTTTAAATTATTAATCACATATTATTAATGGACGGTTATAGCGCCGAGTAGATTATATGTTATTTGAAATGCACGTGCTTCTTCATCATATGAACAACAAAATTTACCAGAATATTAAAAAGAAAAGACCAGTTTACCCCGATGAGAGGCATAACGAGACAGTTTATCAAAACTTTACGATTTTTTATTCAAGAGTGATATTTTTCGCCCAAATGAAAACATCCTAGCATGAAAAACCTGATACAGAAACGTTACGGATTTGAACCTTCATCCATCAAAAAACTGGCGGGTTATAATAATGCCAACTATCTGATTACAGACAGAAATGATCGGTTTATTCTAAAAACGTATCCCTACACCCGAGAGACATTCAACCTGCTGGAAGCGGAAAACGAAATTTTGTACGCCCTGCAAAGCTCTTTTAGAGGATCTATTCCTGAACCAATTGCGATCTCATCAGGTGATGACCTTGATATCGCGGATTTGGATGGCCAAAAAACCATCTATAGAATGCTCACCTACCTGGAAGGTGAATTTTTAGGTGACATTCCGGCTAATCCTAAAGTTTACGCCTCACTCGGACGCTTTTTGGCTCGGATGGATAAAGATCTGAACTCACTTAGTCATCCTGATATACAATCCCGGCAGTGGGAATGGGATATCCAATATCTTCATCTGAATAAACCATTGATTGAGGCTATACCATCCGCAAGAGACCGGAGCATTGTCCGCTACTTTTTTCAGCAGTTTGATGAGGTAGTTGTCCCTGAACTGCCAAACCTTCGGAAGTCCATCATTCACAATGATGCCAATGAATGGAATGTTTTGACCAAAAACCATGAAATCAGTGGTATCATCGATTTCGGGGACCTGGCATATTCACCACTGATCAATGAGCTGGCTGTGGCGATTACCTATGCAATTTATGATAAAGATGATCCGCTCGAATGGGCCTGCATCATCTTGAAGGCGTATCACGAAATCAATCCCCTGGAAGAGCTTGAACTCCATCTGCTATATTACCTGATTGCAGCCCGTCTATGTATCAGCGTCTGTAATTCAGCACAGTCACGTCTGGACCAACCGGACAATCGCTACGCTTTGAGCAGCGAAAAGAAAGCATGGGAACTGTTTAAGCGTTGGCTGGGGATTCATCCGAAAGGCGCTGAAAATCGATTTAAAAAATCGCTCAACATCACGGTTCAGCCTCCTCCGGAGATCGAAAACAGGCTTGAAAAGAGATTCAAATCCATCAGCAAAGCCCTCTCGATCAGCTATAAAAAACCCATATATATGGAAAAAGCAGCCTTCCAGTATATGTATGATGCGTACGGAAATTCTTTCCTGGATGCTTACAACAATATTCCCCATGTTGGGCACTCCCACCCTAAAGTGGTTAAAGCCGGCCAGAAACAGATGGCAAGGCTTAATACCAATACCCGTTACCTGTATGACTTGTTACCGGAATACGCTGAAAGGCTACTGGAAACCTTTCCTCCTTCACTCAATAAGGTTTTTTTTGTGAATTCTGGCAGCGCAGCCAGCGACCTGGCTATCCGTATGGCCAGGCACTATACCGGTGCAGATACGATGATGGTGTTGGAGCACGGGTACCATGGTAATACCCTGATTGGTACCGATATTTCAGATTATAAATTTAGTGACCCGAAAGGGCAGGGCCAAAAAGCACATATCCTCAAAACGGCTATTCCGGATACCTATCATGGCCGCTATACTAAGAATGATGGTACAGCCGGTGCGGCTTATGCAGAGGATTCCATCAGGCAGATAGAGAATTCAGCCGAATCCATAGCCGCTTTTATTTCAGAGCCGATTGTAGGGTGTGGCGGACAAGTCCCTCTTGCAAAGGGTTATTTGCAAGAGATCTATCCCGCGATCCGAAAGCAGAACGGTGTTACTATTTCTGATGAGGTACAAACAGGCTTCGGTAGGTTGGGAGATTATTACTGGGGGTTTGAAGCTCAGAATGTAATCCCAGACATGGTGATTTTAGGAAAACCAATGTGTAACGGTCACCCGGTCGGTGCTGTGGTTTGTACAGATGAGATTGCCGAAAGCTTTAGCCATGGAGTAGAATTTTTTAGTTCATTTGGCGGGAACCCGGTCACTTGTGCAATTGGGCTATCTGTGCTGGATGTGATAGAAGAGGAAGAATTGCAACAGCATGCAAAGGCTGTTGGTGATTACTATAAATCCCTATTTCTGGAACTGCAAAAAGAACACAACTGCATTGGTGATGTGCGGGGATCGGGCCTCTTTTTAGGGGTGGAAATGGTGAAGCCGGGCAGCAAGGAACCTGACACACAACTGGCTCAAAGACTTAAAAATGAGTTGCGGAACCTACATGTACTGGTTAGCACGGATGGTCCTTTTGACAATGTTATCAAATCTAAGCCGCCGCTTATCTTCAATCGTTACAACGCACAGGAAGTAACCGAAAAAATGAACCAAATATTACGGTCGATGTGAAGTTGAAAAAATGAATGTTGTAGAATAGAATGAGTCAGCGATGTCAGATGCCGTGCCCTCCACCTATGAAATTGACGGCAAACAGTATGTAATCATAGCAGCGACCGGCGGCACTCGTGCAGGAAACAGTGAAAGTGATGCATTTTATTTTTTCTTTACCGGTGGAGTGAAAGGCAGGTATTAGATACACTTTTCTAAAATGGCATGCGGTTTAATCTTATTGGCCGTTAATCTAATTTAAACTCGGAACTTCTTTTAGCCCACATTTTTTAAACCGGTAAACAGCGGTCAAGATCGTGTTGAAACCGTTGTTAGGCATCACCAAATATCCAAAATAAAAACCGAATAATACGAAACAACGCAGCTAATATACCCAAAAGTGAAATGATCCAATGTTCCTTAAGCCATTCTAAAGCTGCTCTCGGGTACAAACTAAACAAGTCTAAATTTGAAATATTAGTTTTTAAATCCCCTTCTCTAAATCTACCAGCAATATTAGCCATTACATCAACTTTCCGAAGAGTTGATTGGTGAAGTTTCACATAATTTCCATTCTCAAATGCTTCAGCTTCTTCAGCTCCATTTAGAAAATTCAGTGCCGTAATATCATTTTTCTTTAGTAAGCTTTCTAGTCTAGGATGATTGATATAATTGGCCCTATATGCCTCAATTAATATTTTAGCCAAATCATATTTTTTTCCGTCATCAATTTTAGTGGGTTGTCCACCAAGTACTTCATATCGATATTCAATTGCACTAAAGCCATAATTAATGTCCCTCATATTCCAATGCAACCATTTATAAGTAGCATGTTCTCTCACATATTCAAAGTATCCATCAAGCATTTCACGCTCTAAATCATCATAATTATTAGAAATTTTGTCTAATGGAACTTGCTCTTTCTCAGCAATCTTGTGGATTGAAAATGATTTCGTTTGTCTCGAACCTAAATTTCTTACTGCAATTGATGTTATTCTTGGAGTAGCTCCGTCAGGTCGATCATAGAAGCTTTCACATGAGTAATGAATAACATTAGCATAGGTAGACTCTTCAAAAAGTTCGTCGATCTGTTTTTTGGCAGTTTTATGCTTCTTAAATTTTATAAGAGCTTTTCCCATGATGTATTCTTAATTGTGAAGCCTAACGGTTTGGCAATTCTGCTGCGGGTGATTAATCCTGAAATTGAATAATTGACGGTAACCCGTCAGCAGGAATTGCTGGTTATAGAGCGAATTAAAGTAGTTTGCCTTCATGCTTCTCAAATCCTTTTAAAAAATCGAAAAGTACGCTTGGTTCAATTTCGTTTTTTAGAATTCTATTAAAAATGCTTAAAGATTCTTTATCAAACCTAGTTGAATTATAGGGTGAGCCTTTAGCAGCAATAATAAAATTATAGTCAGTCAGATATCTCGATCTTAATTTTGCATCCATTGCATTTCTGACTTTGCCATTAATTACAGTAGCACCATCATCATAATCCTCTCTTCGAATAGGAATTTGCTATCCAATTTTATTTTTGATTATTCCGTATTCTTCTCTGCTGTAACCATAGGTATCAATATGTCTTTTGATATCATCTTTATCCAACGAATACAAGCCTGTCTGCTTTTCTCCAACAACTTCTACATAAACAAAGTCCTTATAATATGAAGCACTTTGATATGCAGCTATTCGTTTAACTTTTAACTGATCGTGATTCATTAGAACTTTTCTACGGCCCATTTTTTTAAATTCTTCAATATAAAGTGCACGACCTCCCCGAAACCACCAAATAGGTCTTGATTCGAATTTTGAATTTACTGGGTCAAATTTTATCGGTTTTCTTAATAATATCTCTAACCGCTTTGTTGCTTCAGTTGGATTTTCAAACCATGTTAGTTCTCGAATTCCTGGGAATGCACTAGCCATTCTATGGTTAAAAAAAGGTGTTGAATGACTTGGTGCAGAAGGGAGTTCTTGTTTTTCAGCATTAGATGAATTGTAATAGTTTTTTACTTTCAATTTTATATTCTTTGCAAATTCTATAAATGGGGTAAAAACCAATATGAAATATGTAACTAATAAAACTAGAAATAGCCATATTTTAATCTCAACTGTTTCATTTAGAAATGTAGTAATTACACCAAATGCTTCGCTAAATGATATAGAATAGTATAAAGAGAGAGCAAATGAATAAAGCATTGCTAGAATAGAACCACCTACTGAAATTATAATAGTAGCTATTACTATGCTCCATACAGGATCACTCCAATTTTCTTTTATTTTTAAAAAAATCTTATTCATTAAATAACTGCTCAGTTTGACAAAAAATCATAGTTCGATTTTAGCTCTATGACATACTCTTGACGAACTTACTTTTTTTCGATAAACAACTCAAAGATTAGCTTTACGTCCAGAATTCAAGGGTATTAGTGCAAAATGTTCAGATATGTGATTCAGATAAATAATTATTGAACTTTACATTATCAATAGAAAAAAATAGCGATAACATGTTTTTTACATATACAGATTATTCTGTAGTTTAAGGCATGAAGAAATTTGTCCTCTCACAAGAAGATATCACTCCGGCGGAGTATTCCATTCAGTATGAGGACCTTCTCAACGAGGCGCAATTGGAAGCGGTTATGTTTGATGAAGGGTCTGCGCTTATCGTGGCCGGGGCGGGAACCGGGAAGACCCGAACGCTGGTCTATCGGGTGGCTCGTCTTGTGGAAAGTGGGGTGGACCCGACGCAGATTTTGCTTCTCACCTTTACGCGACGCGCTGCCAGCGAGATGCTTCGCCGTGCCAGCCAAATATTGGATGAACGGTGTCAGCGCGTGGAAGGAGGGACGTTTCATCACTATTGCAGCAAGATTCTTCATCGGTATGCGGAGAAGATCGGCTATCCCGAACAGTTTACCATTATCGATGCCGGCGATGCGATGGACACCGTGAACCTGGTCCGCAGCCAGGTGGATATTCCCACTCAGAAAAAACGGTTTCCCAAGAAATCTACTCTCTATAACATTTTTAGTACATCGGTCAATAAGCAGATGACCGTCCGTGATGTTATAGAACAGCAGTACCCGCAGTTTGTGAATTACACCGAAACCATCGAACTGTTGGCTGATAAATATGCGGCCTACAAAGAGCAAAACTTCGTGATGGATTTCGACGACTTGCTGGTCAAAACACGTGATCTGCTTCGCGATCAGCAGGAGGTTCGGAAGAAAGTAGCCGCCCAACACAAACATGTTTTGGTAGACGAATACCAGGATACCAATGCACTCCAGGCCGAACTCACACAACTTTTCAGCAGTATTCACAACAACGTGATGGCTGTCGGGGATGACGCCCAAAGTATCTACTCCTTTCGAGGTGCCGACCACAAAAATATGATGCGTTACCCGGAGTTGTTTGAGGACACGAAAATTATCAAACTGGAAGAGAATTACCGATCCACGCAGCGAATTTTGGATGTGGCGAATCGTGTGCTCAAACAAGCCGGAGAGAAGTTTGAGAAGGAGTTGTACACGGTCAAAGAAAAGGGAGACATGCCCGGATTGGTAAAAGCAGCCAACATGAATGATCAGAGCCGGTTTCTCACACAGATGATTCTGAATTTGCGGGAACAGGGGCATGAGTTGAATGAGATCGCCTGCCTGTTTAGAAACGGCCGCGATTCGTTTGACCTGGAGGTGATGCTCAACAAAAAAAATATTCCATACATCAAATATGGCGGTCAAAAATTTACCGAGGCGGCTCACGTGAAAGATGTGCTGGCTCATCTGAGAGTGCTGGTCAACCCGAAAGACACCATCTCCTGGAACCGGGTGTTGATGCTGATTGACGGCATTGGTCCGAAGACTGCAGAAGAACTGTTTTCTTGGGCTCAAACCGGAGGGAATCCATATCGGCCGGACCAGGCGCCCAATACTAGCGACCGATATCTCACCCAACTAAAAGCGTTGGGAAATCTTTTCTCAGAACTCAAAAAACTGGATGGATCCGTCCCTGAGCAACTCCAAACCGTTGTGGATTATTACGCCAAATTCTGCAAAAAACGGTTTGATGATCATCCCAAACGGATGAAAGATTTAGAAACATTCGTCGATATCTCCGGCACCTATCGATCCCTCGAAAAAATGATCGAAGAAGTTGCACTCGATCCGATCGAAGCCACTGCCATCGATACAGAAACCACAGAAAAAGACGAGCCACCGCTGATTCTCAGCACCATTCACTCTGCAAAAGGGTTGGAGTGGCACACCGTATTTCTGATTCAATGCCTGGACGGAATCTTGCCATCCGGCTATGCCATCGATGATGAAGAGCAGATAGATGAGGAGGTTCGGCTATTGTATGTGGCAGTTACCCGAGCCAAAGAGCAGCTTTTTATCACGTATCCTGCACTCTTTCAGAGCCGTTATGGGGATTATTTTACCAATCCCTCGAGATTCATTGAAGATATTGAAAAGGATTATTTAGAGCCGTGGTTGTTAGTGGAGGAGAGTGAGGAAGAGCAGAAGCAGTTGGAGGAGTAGGAAAGTAGCAAGGCTCGCCTGAGCCGTTAGATCATTAGTACGTGGTATCGGTTCAGGCGAACCGATTTACGTGAATATGAGTATAGAGAATTAAATTGATCAGTCTTGCTTGAACTTTCTCAGCGTAACTCTGGGTACCCTCCGGTTTTATATTAACCGCGGGGTGCGCAGAGTTACGCTGAGATTAATAAAGTAGCACGGCTCGCCTGAGCCGTGATCTCAATGTGTTGGATCGGCTCAGGCAAACCGATTTAATTGAAAATATGCGAGTAAATCACCTCAAAAACGTCCGTAGGTTGCAGTGTATCATTTGATAATAACTCTTTGTTTTGAGAGGCGATCATTGGGTTTTTTCCTCGATCTGATTCCACTCTGCCGTGCGAGCCTTTTACGCCTGAACCATCGAGCGGAATGAGATCCATCGTGTATCGGAAACCGAGTTTTTTCTGAAGGAGACGCATTCCGGCTTTCAGTTTTGGAAAGGAGATTTTTGGATCGACCAGGAGTTCGGCCGGATCGTAGCCGGGTTTTGTGTGAATATCTACAGTGGGAGCAAAATCGGGAGCTTTCTCATCATCCAGCCAGTAATAGTAGGTGAACCACGAGTTTTGATCAGCGATCGCTACAAGTTCACCTGCACGGTGATGATCCAATTGATATTCTTTCTTACCGGTTTCACCCAGAACGGTTTCTACGCCGGGAATCTCTTCGATGAGCTTTTTGATTGACTCTATGTCCTTATCATCCTTGATGTAAATATGAGCTACCTGGTGATCAGCTACGGCAAATGCTTTACTGCTTCCGGGTATCAGTATCTCACCGCCTTTCTCCTCTCGAACTGTGATAAATCCATGTTCTCTCAATGTTCGGTTGATCGAAACTGGTTGATTTACTGAACTTATTCCATACTCAGACAGAACAATCACTTGCGTGCCATTGTTTTCGTAGAATTCTATCAAATCTTTACAGAGGTTATCGATCTCTGTAAGGTCTATTTTGATATTTGGATCATCCGGACCGATTCGCTGCAAGTTGTAATCGAGGTGCGGGAGGTAGACGAGTGAAAGGGTAGGGGCTAACTCTTTTTGGACCCATTTGGCAGAATCAGCAATCCACTGACTGGAATAAATTGTGGTATTGGGTCCCCAGAAATTGAACAAGGGAAACTGACCGAGTTCACTTTTAAGTTTATCGCGAAGATCAGCCGGATAGGTTAGGATGTCCGGAATTTTAACACCATCGGCCCGGTAGATCGGTCGCGGTGTGACGAGATAGTCCACGGAAGAATTCATATTGTACCACCAAAACAGGTTGGCACAGGTAAAGTCGGGATTCTCTTCTTTCGCTTTCTCCCAGATTTTCTTCGACTGAATCAGCTTGTTTGACTGTCGCCAGAACTTAATCTCATCCATCTCGCGGAAATACCATCCGTTGCCAACGATTCCGTGATCTTTCGGCATCTCTCCGGTCAGGTAAGTTGCTTGTACAGAGCATGTTACGGCCGGTAGCATAGAATTTACGGAGGCCATATTTCCTTTCCTCATCCATTCAGATAAAAAGGGAGTATGCTCACCAATCAGATCTGGAGTTAATCCAACAACATTTAAAACGGCTGTATTTTTCACGGTTATATTTAAATAAATTTTGATTAAAAGATGCGTAAGCGTCTTGCTTGTTTCTCGTTCCAAAGCTCCTGCTTTGGAACGTTAGGAAAGAAGCTCTGCATCTATTCACTTATCTTACAGCTTAACAGCAATCTAATCCTGTAGATGTCTTATCTGAAGCAGAGCTTCAAGCGGTGCGATCCGAAGGAGACCTTCGGATCGAGAAAATTCTCCCTTTCAGGGGAGAAAGAATTTCTCAAATGTTCTTGAGAAATACAGAGGGGTGTTTTGCCCAAAACAGCGTTCAATTTACACCCCTCGCCTTCGTTATACTCAGGCACTCCCCTCCAGGGGAGATCTCACTGAATCGCATCCAATATCCATCTTAACTCTCGCTCAATGGAATCTGTGACATTTGTTTTCAACTCATCCGGCAGAACATCCCAAGTGTAAGTTTCAATTTCAAAGTGTTTACAATGATCACCATCCAAAATGATTTGAAGGCTTTCCATCATCTCATCCTGAGTGGAGTAGAGTTCTTCATACTTTTTCAAGAAAACGGGAACGTGAAAATGGATTCTCCATTCATCTGCGTGCTGATTTTCTATAGATGGTAAAGCTTCCGGCAGATCCCGAAACTGAACCAAACCTCCTCCTTTAGTTTTTACAATTACTTGATGAAGATATGTCGGTTCATCAAATTGCTGCAGATGATCAGCAATATCAGGCCTGCTTGCACGCTCATCGTCCAATTTAACCTTTAAAGCTGCACTTATTTGTGTTTTCCCAATTCGAATTCCTTCATCAACAAAAGACTGAATCGCTTCAGCCGGATTCTCATACTCCAACGCAAAGTGGCATGTATCATAACAAACGCCAATATGTCTCCGAAGAATCTCTTCGGCTCTTTTTGCTGTAATCTGATGTTCATTCATCAGGAATTCAGAACCTTTGGGAAGTAAATAATGATTATAAAACCGAATCAACTCTTCACTGTTTTCAATCAGGCAATCGGGTTCCGGTTCGATATCGATATGAATCTCTTTACCGTTTTCATCAAAAACCTCTGCCATTTGCCAGGCCAATTGTGCAAGGTGTATCGAACCAATGTTCTTGATTTTTGTAAACTTCTCAGCCGATTGTCCCCAATATTTATAGGAGATAGGAGAAGTGGAGATACTTCCTTCCGCTTCATCCGGTAATAGATTGGCCAGAATCTCAATAAGGTTCGATGAATATTCGACACGCTCTTTTGTACTCCAATCCGGCTTATAAACATCATCTTTTACTTTTTCACCATGGAAACTTCCGTATGGAAACCCGTTCATGGTGAAGACGTAAAGAGCTTCATCATCAAGCCAATTTTTAAACTCTTTGATATGATCATCCTTAAGCAGTTCTTCAGCAGCCCGGGCAGATAAACGTAGCCCGATGCCAAAGGGTTTATCAGGGGACAGTCGTTGTTTTAAATTCGGAAGATGAGACTTGAGCTGACTGAAAACAGTTCTCCAGTCTTCTCCGGGATGAATATTGGTACAATAGCTAAGATGTTTTTCCGGATGTCCAGGTAGTATCATTATAGTTTTATATGATTAATACAGTGCGCTGAAGTATGGATCTGTTTTGCGATTAAATTTTAAACCCGACTTACGGGGCCAAAAAGACACGAAAACACGAAGAATTCACGAAGGTTGTTCGTCTGATTTTATTGATCTTTGTGCTCCTTTGTGCCTGCGCACCGAAGTGCTTCTGCACACAGGTGTATCATCGTGACCTCGTGGTAAAAAAGATATTGAAAATATGTTTGATTGGGTATTTTTACACAGTCTTTAAAGAGGAGTGGTTTTTAAGTCGCATTTAATAATTCGTTGTTAGCAGATTCAAATACAGCAAGTTTATCAATCGCTTCTCGATAAACATCAAAATCAACTTCGTGAACTTCAATTCCTTTCCCGATTCCTTCGAGTAACATGATGGTAAGTTGTCCGCCTAAATGCTCACGAAATTCAGTGAGCCCGTGGATCAGAGAGTCGGTGTTATTGGGTTGATCTAATTTTGATTTTAATTCAGGGACAAACAATTTGAACCCGCAATTTTCAATCACATTCAAAATTTGGCTGCAAGACTCATCATCAATTAGGCCTTGAAGGCTTGAATAGACTACATCAAGGGCAATTCCAATCGCAACTGCTTCGCCGTGTTTCAGTTCGAAATTGGTTAATTGTTCTAATTTATGAGCCGACCAATGCCCGAAATCAAGCGGGCGAGAGGATCCCATCTCAAACGGATCTCCACTTGTAGCAATATGTTCGAGGTGTAATTCCGCACAACGATAGATCAGTCTTTTCATCGCCGGCATATCCCGGTTTTGAAGATCCCCTGCATGAGATGTAATAAATTCAAAGAAGGAGCTGTCCTTCAGGAGTGCAACTTTAATTGCTTCTGAGATACCGGAAATCCAATCCCGTTGATCGAGAGTTTTCAGAAAAGAAGAGTCGTTGATGACGGCAAACGGAGGGACAAATGTTCCCAGGAAATTCTTCTTTCCAAAAGCATTTACACCGTTTTTTACACCGAGGGAGGCGTCATTTTGAGCCAAGACTGTAGTGGGTATTCGAATAGTACGAATTCCGCGATGAGCAATTGCAGCAGCATAGCCCGCCGTGTCAATCACAGCGCCACCGCCGATGGCCATTACATATGAGTGACGGTCAATCCCGCCGTCGTCAATGGCTTGCAGAATTTTATCGACGTAAGTTCTATCATTCTTTGCAGTCTCACCACCCGGGATAATGATTGGAGATCGAACCGGTTCAAAAAGGTTGTTGTGATACTCTGCATATTTGCAAATCCGGTTAAATAATCCGGGATGATGAAGCGACATCTCCTTGTCAAATACACATAATATCTTTTTTGAATGATTGTGTGATTGCTGTTCCAATACCGTTTTTAAGCAATCATTTTCAACATCAAACATATTCTCTGTAAAAAGTGTCTTATACTGAAATGGAACAGAGAACTTCTGGTTAATTTCTTGCATTGTAGATTCTTTAAACTCCGTAACTCAACGTACGCTGTATATAGATGATTTTTAATTTTTAAACTGTTAAAAAATAATAAGAACTATTGTTTGTTGGTAGTTGGTTGATTGTTGATAGTTGTTCTAAATCTTCAATCGATTTTAAACTGAGACAACAATCAACTTACAACATACAACGAACTGAAATCTATTTTTCATTCTTTTAAAATCGACTTAGCTTAGAAGTGTTACCTTTGTTGATGAAAAAATATAAAATCATCTGCTATGACTAACCTATCAAAACAGTCGGATTATAAATACCGGGAAATCAGAAATCTGCTGGAGAATTGGCTGCAGGATCGCCTCGATAAAGATACTTTCAAATGGATTCAGGAAACAGCTGAAAACTTAGCTAATCAGCCCGAGGATTGGGAACTATATACATCTTTCAGTGGCGTACCACAACACACCGGGAAGAACGTTTTGGAATTTTCGGATGAAGAGATGGATCAAGCAGAATCTTTACGAAAGAATTGGAAACCTGTTGAATGGGCTGCCGATCAACTCGGACGTGTTTATCTGCTCCTCAACTTTGCTGAAAATGGTAAGTCGGAATTCCTGGAAAAAATTGAGAAGATCTTTGTGACAAGTGATCTCGGTGAAGCTGTTGCTTTATACAAAGGACTTGCTCTATATCCATTTCCGGAGGAGTTTAAAAATCGAGCAGCTGAAGGAGTACGAAGCAATATGACGACTGTGTTTAATGCAGTGGCTCATTACAATCCATATCCGTCAGAGTATTTGGATGAGGAAGCATGGAATCAGATTGTTTTAAAAGCCCTGTTTGTTGAAAGTGCACTTTATAAAATCGTGGGTTTAGATGGTCGAGCCAATAAAACGCTTGCCAAAATGCTCGTTGAGTATGCACATGAGCGGTGGTCAGCAGGACGAGAAGTTTCCCCCGAACTTTGGCGACCGGTGGGGCCATTTCTTGATGAAGAGTATTCAGATGATATCAAAAAAGTGTTAGATCATCCTGATAAGATTCAGAAATATTCGGCTCTTTTGGCACTGATGAGCAGTGATTATTCCGGGAAAGATGAATTGATTGATAAGCACAAGAACTTGGTTAATGAGATCAAAGATCAAAACCTAACCTGGGATGATATCGGTAAGGAATTTGAAGAGAAAGACAGTTAATAAGCTGTTTTATATTGATATAAACTTTTTATGAATTAAATATTGGAGGTAAGATGTCTGATGACGATATGATGTTTATCGATCCACATGTCCACATGATTTCAAGAACAACTGATGATTACAACGCCATGAGAAAGGCAGGGGTCAAAGCCGTAATTGAACCCGCTTTTTGGGTTGGCCAGCCTCGTACCAACTCCGGAACCATGCTCGATTATTTTAGCTGGATTGTGGGATGGGAGCGATTCAGGGCATCACAGTTTGGTATTCAGCACTATTGTACCATCGGCCTGAATGCAAAGGAAGCGAATAATGAAGCGCTGGCTGAAGAGGCTATGGATTTGATTCCGCGATACGCCGGTAAAGAAAGTGTAGTGGCGATTGGGGAGATCGGGTACGACGACATGACCAAGCTGGAGGAAAAATATTTCATCGAACAGGTTCAGCTTGCAAAGAAAATGGATATGCTGGTATTGGTTCACACACCTCACAGGAATAAGAAGGAGGGAACCATTCGAAGTATGGATATTTGTGAAGCCCATGGAATGGATCCTTCAAAAGTGATTATCGACCACAATAATGAGGAAACAGTTAAAGCGGTTCTTGATCGAGGATACTGGACAGCTTTCACCATCTACCCGGGGACAAAGATGGGAAATGAGCGGATGGTTGATATCGTCAAAGAGTACGGAACTGAGCGAATCTTTATTGACAGCGCTGCCGATTGGGGACACAGCGATCCGCTGGGAGTTCCAAAAACTGCAAAGTTGATGCTTGAACGGGGGATATCAAAAGAGGATGTAAAGAAAGTGACCTATCAAAATGCGCTGGATGCATATGGACAAAGCGGTCGGTTTAATGAAGAGGACTGGCTAAATCGTCCGCCGATTGATCAGTCTCAGACATTTAGTGGAAATACCGTTTTACGAGGTGGTCATCGTCCACTCACCGAAGAAGAATTGGACAATCCCGATGAAGATGATTTGATTATTGAATAAGCGAAAAAAACTCCAAATTCTAAGCACTAAATTAAAGTAGACAATTGGCTGTAGGCAATTATAAAGCCAATAGAAAAGTTGTCAACTGTCAATTGCCTACTTTTACTTTATATTGGTAGTTTGAATATTGTACTTCGAGTCTATTATAGATAATTCTTAACCATAACTAAACATGGTATGTCTGAATTTGGCTTTTTCTAAGACCAAGCTACTTTCTTATCTCCCAAATGAATTCTGAATAACTCCGAAGACATACCATGTTTCCTCCATCAAAAGTTTTCGTATATGCTCCAAAAAATGCGTGCCTACCTCGAACTGATGCGCCCTGCAAACATTGTGACGGCATTTGCCGATATTCTGGCAGGTTTTGCCGTTGCCGGTGGTGTTATCAGTTTTACGGGGGAATCTGCACTTTTTTCACATGAAGGGTTATGGTGGTTATTGCTTTCCACATTCGGGCTCTACGGAGGCGGCGTTGTTTTTAATGATGTTTTTGATGCTGAATTAGATGCCGAAGAGCGTCCGGAGCGAGCTATTCCAAGCGGGCGTGTCTCTAAACTGCAGGCATCTCTCTTAGGAACTCTCTTACATTTAATTGGAGTGATTACAGCTTTCCAAGTCAATCAAACGGCCGGTTTTATAGCTATCACTATTGCATTACTAACGATTATATACGACAGTAAAGCGAAACATTCAGTTGTTTCCGGTCCACTTTTTATGGGCTTGTGCCGTGGTGGAAATTTATTACTCGGTGTCAGTATTGTACCTGGTATACTTTTTCAAAGCTGGTTCCTGGCTTTTATACCGATTGTGTATATCGCATCCATCACTTTGATCAGTCGGGGAGAGGTATCAGGTGGAAGTAGAATGCATGGCTTCATTGCCGTTGGTATGCTAACTGCCGTGATGATTGCACTGTTGATATTTGCATTTATTCCCGAATATAGTTTATTGACTGCTCTGCCATTTCTTTTACTATTTGCATGGATGGTGTTCCCGGCTTATTTAAATGCAGCGATCAATCCGGAAGCGTTGACCATAAAAAATGCTGTAAAACGTGGGGTTCTCTCCCTGATATTCTTAAACAGTGTACTTGCAGCTGGATTTTCAGGTTTGATATTAGGATTGATTGTGGCCTTATTATTTCCAATCTCTCTCCTGTTTTCTAAACTTTTTGCAGTTACTTAACTGACTTATTCTGCTCTTAATTTAAAAATTTTTATAAGTGTAATTTGAACACGTACAAATTACTAATTACATTGTTTTGGCTTTAAACAATTATAAAGTGCAATTTTGAGTGAATATGAAGTCTGATTTTCGATGAATACCATCCGTCAATTTGTGATATAAAAGAGTTCCATATCACAAATTGAAGTATTATTGTATCTCAATCGCATTATGCCTGAGATGCATCTCCTAAATCCCAAAATCCGCTATGATACTAAAACTTCAACTATTTCAACGTGCCTTCCTCTTTCTATTTTTATCACTAATATTTTCAGTATTTGGCTCCACTTCAGTTGCACAAGACTCCGGCAATCAACTGCATATTTTGTTTTTAGGAGATGATGGACATCATCAACCGATGGAGAGAGCTCAACAAATTATTCCATTTTTGGCATCTCGGGGAATCTATGTTCACTATACCGAGAGGCAGGAAGATTTGAGTGTCGAAAATCTGAACCAGTTTGATTCAGTTATCTTTTACGGAAATCGAACAGGATTAACCGGGGCTCAAGAATCAGCCCTCTATCAATATGTAAATGAGGGTGGAGGTTTGGTAGCTATCCATTCGGCATCGGCCATGTTTCCGGAGTCGGATGCATACATCAATTTAATTGGCGGTGCATTTAAAGCTCATGGTACAGATACAGTTTCTGTAGAACATGTGGCAACAGGTCATCCCATAGTATCTGGATTGCCCGAATTAGTCAGCTGGGATGAAACCTATGTTCACATGAAGCACAATCCCGACAAACAGGTACTTTCTGTGAGGGTTGAAGGTGAGCACGAGGAACCGTGGACATGGATTCGAAACCAGGGAAACGGGCGGGTTTTTTATACGGCCTGGGGGCATGACGAGCGAACATGGAGTAAAATTGCATTCAAACAATTAATTGAAGAGGGCCTGCGGTGGACGGTTGGCGACTGGGCCATGGATACAATATTCGATCATCCAACATTTACATTTGGTGAAGGGGAGCTTCCATATTATCCACCCGGCGAACCTTGGGGCACTGTTGGTGAACCAATCACGAAAATTCAGAACCCGTTGGATCCTGAAGAATCGAGAGATCACATTATGGTCGATCCTGACTTTGAATTGAAACTCTTTGCTTCAGAAGACCAGGTGATCAACCCGATCGACCTCACTTGGGATGAAAAAGGTCGGCTTTGGGTGACTGAAACGGTTGATTACCCTAATAAATTTACAGAAAACCGTGAAGGCAACGATCGTATAAAGATTCTCGAAGACACTAATAATGATGGCAGGGCAGACAAAGTGACTGTTTTTGCTGATGGCCTGAACATTCCCACAAGTCTTGTACTCTACAGAGATGGAGTGATAGTTTCACAAGCCCCGGATTTTATCTATTTCAAAGATACGGATGGAGATGATGTAGCCGATGAAAGAGAAGTGCTCTTCACCGGTTGGGGCACGTTCGATACACACGCCGGGCCAAGCAACCTTCGATATGGTTTTGACAACCAGATATGGGGAACAGTCGGTTACTCCGCGTTTGATGGAACTGTTGGAGAAGAGCAACACCAATTCAGCAGTGGCTTTTATCGATTCCAACCGGACGGTTCCAGTCTTGAGTATATATCAGGCACCACAAATAACACGTGGGGAATAGGATTCAATGAAGAAGGTATTGTTTTTGGGTCAACTGCGAATCGGGACCTTCCGTTACACAGTGCTATTCCGAATCGATTCTATAACAGCGTTCGCGGATTCGGCCAGGCTCCCAGAATCCAGATGATCGCCAATTCAAACCGAATATATCCATTGCTCGATGAAGTTCGCCAGGTGGATCAGCATGGGCGATATACATCTGCTTCCGGATTCCAAATGTACACTGCACGCGACTTCCCAAAGGAGTATTGGAATCGGCATGCGTTTGTTTCCGATCCAACCGGGCATTTGACCGGAGAATTTATAATGAGTAAAGATGGAAGCAGTTACAAAGCAGAAAATATTGGCAGTTTTCTTGTCAGCCAGGATGAATGGTTTTCCCCAATCCAAACCCGTGTAGGTCCCGACGGAGCTTTGTGGGTTCTGGATTGGTACAATATCGTTATTCAGCACAATCCAACTCCCGCGGGCAAGGAAACAGGAGAGGGTAATGCATACGTCAACGATTTAAGGGATCGCCAGCATGCAAGAATCTATCGGGTAGTAAATAAGGAAGCAGATCATTCCCAGGATGTAAATCTCGGCGATGCGTCTCCCGAGGAGCTCGTACAGACTCTAAGCGATGATAACCTGTTTTGGAGACTTACAGCCCAAAGGTTGCTTGTTGAAAGAGGGGAAACGGATGTAGTTCCTCAGTTAATTGAACTCATTGAAAATGAACATCTGGATGAGTTGGGATTAAACCCCGGAGCGCTTCACGCCATTTGGACGTTGGAAGGACTGGGAGAACTGGATGATTCAAATCGTGAGGTATACAATGCTCTCATTGGAGCTTTACATCATCCGGCATCGTCGGTTCGGCGAGCTGCATTGATGACAATTCCGAGAAATCAACAAACACTTGAAGCCGTTTTGGCTGCCGATTTTTTACCAGATCCAACGGCACCCGGTTCTATGGGGTATATGATTCCGGCAACTCAAATGGATGCATCTGATTCTCAAGTTCGACTCGCAGCTCTTTTGGCAGTGGCTGAAATGCCGGCATCAGAAAAAGTGGGCCAAACCGTTGCTGAGTTGATTGTGACCGAGGAAAATGCCAATGACCAGGGGATTCGGCATGCTTCTATGGCAGCGGGCGCTAAGAATGAAAACAGCTTTTTAAATCGTGTGTTGCAAAAACAACTTCCTGAAAATGCTGACAGTACATACAAAGCAAATGTAGGCTTTGTGATAGAACATGTAGCCGGACATTACGCATTGGGAGAGTCGCCGCATAGCTCAGTTTCTGATTATCTTACGATGATTATTGAACCGGCAGATCCGATGATTGCGACAGCATTTATTCGAGGATTGGCTACTGAGTGGCCGGACGAATCTGCTCCTGAATTGAGCGAAGATGTGATAAATCGATTGAGTGGTTTAAGCGGAGTTCTGCCGGATGAAGCACAAGAGCACCTTACATCTTTGGCAGAGACCTGGGATTATCCCGGTCTTTTTGGAACTCAGTAAGTCATTATTGCTAAGAATAAGTAATAGTTGATCTAACAAATGTAAATGAATATCAGAAGTAAAATCATACAACGGGTATCAACACTCTACTTTGCTTTCGCTGCAATTCTGATCATGGTGCCGGATGCAAATGGTTTTGATTTGAAGTCTAAATCACTTGAAAAATCATTCACACAGGCTGAAGGCGATACGGTTATTGTGGGCTCTGAAGGAGCAAACCTTAGTTTTGATGTAACAGAAATTCGAGCAGAAGCCGGATCCACCCTAACCATTCAATATGTAAACAGGGGAGATCTACCGCATAACGTAGTAGTTGTAAAACAGCGTTCGGATATCAACCCGGTGGGCATTGCGGCATTACAGGCCTCGCAAACGGGGTACATCCCACAGGATGAGGCGAATCAGCAAAGAATAATAGCATATACGGAACTAGCAAAACCCGGAGAAACGGTGTTCTTAACATTTACAGTGCCACCTCCGGGTACGTATCCATACATCTGTACATACGCCGGTCATTTTACGATGATGCAGGGTGATTTAATTTCCGAATAAATTTAAAAACAGTTAAGTACTATGAAATTTGGTGTCAGCCTTTGGCTTTGGACAGCCCCTGTAACAAACGAAGTGATTGAAGATTATGCCCCAAAAATTGCAGAATTAGGGTTTGATACGGTTGAGATTCCACTTGAAGACCCAACTGAACTGGATTGTTATAGAGCACGAAAAGCAGTTGAAGACAGCGGACTTTCGCTCACTACCTGTGCAGCGATGGGAGGAGGACGCGATCTGATACATCCTGAAAAATCAGTCCGTGATGACGGAATGAAGTATATGAAGGAATCGCTGGATGCCGCTGAAAAATTGGGATCGGAGCTTTTTGTGGGGCCGCTGGCATCGGAAGTAGGTCGACTTTGGGAATCGGACGACATACAAAGAGAAAAAGAAACTCAATTATTGGTTTCACAACTACGGGAAGTGGCTGATTATGCTGCATCAAAAGATATAATTATCTGTCTTGAAGCGCTTAACCGATTTGAAACAAGCTTTTTGAATCTGACCAGCCAGGTTTGTGATGTTGTTGATCGGGTGAACCATCCAAACTGTAAAGTGATGATTGATCTTTTTCATGCCGGTATTGAAGAAAAGAATTTAGGTGATGCGATCCGATCTGCCGGCGACAATCTCTACCATTTCCAGGTTGCAGAAAATGATCGCGGGACTCCCGGTACGGGTCAGTTTGATTGGGAAGGAATTGCAAAGGCTCTGAAAGAGATCGGATATGACCGGCACATTATTATTGAAACATTCACGCAGGATAATGAACTTCTGGCAAAGGCTGCAGCAATATGGCGACCGCTTGCAGAGAGCCCGGATCAACTTGCAAGAGATGGATTACCGTTTCTTAAAAAACTCTTGAAATAATATTGATAAATATATCAAAACATTGATGTTCAGTAACTTAATAAATTTTAACTTATAAATTAAACTATCTGACTATGGCTGAAAAAAAAGTAAATATTGCAATTGTAGGATTAGGTTTTGGAGCTGAATTTATACCCATTTATCAAAGGCATCCAAACGCAAATATGTACGCGATTTGTCAGAGATCTGAAGATAGTTTACATGAAATAGGGGACCAGTTTGGTGTTGAAACACGATATTCGTCGTATGAGGAGATGCTGGAAGATCCTGAAATTGATGCAGTACATATTAACACACCCATTCAATTGCATGCCAAACACTCTTTGATGGCCCTCCGAGCCGGGAAGCATGTATCCTGTACTGTACCAATGGCTACAACGATTGAGGAATGCGAGGAGATTGTTAAAACAGTCAAAGAAACCGGTTTAAAGTACACCATGGCAGAGACAGTAGTCTACAGCCGTGAATTTCTATTTGTGAAGGAGCTATATGAGAAAGGTGAATTGGGGGAGATCCAGTATCTTCAGGCCAGTCACCCGCAAGATATGGAAGGATGGCCGGAATATTGGGAGCGAATGAAGCCAATGCACTACGCAACACACGTGGTAAGTCCGGTGCTTGGGTTGATGAATAAGCCCGCTGAATATGTTTCATGTTTTGGCTCGGGAGCCATCAGTGATGATCTGGCTGAAAAATCCGGCTGCCCGTTTGCCGTTCAATCTGCGCAAATCAAATTAAAGGGATCGAATGTATCCGCACACATCTACAGAAGTCTATTTGATACGGCTCGCCAGTATCGGGAAAGTTTTGATGCTTATGGATCGAAAAAATCCTACGAATGGCCGCTCATAGAAGGTGAGAAGCCTGTAATTCACACTGCAAAGAAACCTGAACCCGAAATTCCGGAACGGGTGGAAGTTCCTGATTATGGACACCTTTTACCGGATGAAATTGCTCCATTCACCCAAGCCGGAGTTTATGATGCTGAAGACTCAGCACATTTGTCATTTATCCAGGGAGGGGGACATGGCGGTTCGCATCCACACCTTG
Source organism: Rhodohalobacter sulfatireducens (assembly GCF_022012475.1). Classification (GTDB taxonomy): domain Bacteria; phylum Bacteroidota; class Rhodothermia; order Balneolales; family Balneolaceae; genus Rhodohalobacter; species Rhodohalobacter sulfatireducens. Next base: position 29,495 of record NZ_JAKLWS010000021.1, on the reverse strand, counting down.
CGCATGAGTTTGTCTCTTCGATTGTTGAAGACCGAGAGCCTTATCCAAATGCCGTTCAGTCTGCGAACTGGACGTGTGTTGGCCTTCTGGCGCACGAATCTTCGATGAATGGCGGAGAAATAAAAAAATTACCGGAGTTTACGTTGGGATAAAAATCTGTACTTTGTAAGTGGTTAGTTGTCTGTTGTTTATTGTGTAACCATTAACTGACCACTCGCAAAATCCAATTCTATAATTTGCGAAGCTGTCTTTTCTGCCGAATCATATCAGCAATGAGCCAGATGACGGGATATACGGGTACAAATATAGCTAAAGAATAAAAGAGGAATTGTCTGGATGGTTTTCTGTCACCTTGAACGATTCCGGCAACACCGGCCATCCAGAAAACAAAGAACATAAATACCAGGAAAGAGAATAGGAGAGTCCCGGCAAATCCAAAAATATTATGTACAGTTTCGAGCATATGCTTTGTCTAAAAAATTCTTAACTTCAATAGTAATCAATTACCTTTCAAACTTAACGCAAAACTGGTTCATATTCTATTTAGATATGGCAGTTCAAGCAAAGAGTTAATCTTTCAAAAAAACCTTATGTCATCAACGGTTTCCATAGTAGGCCGTCCCAACGTTGGAAAATCAACGCTATTCAATCGCTTAATCGGCCGGAGAAAAGCCATCGTGCACGATGAGTATGGCGTGACAAGAGATCGCCATTATGGAGAAAGTTTCTGGAATGGAAAGAATTTTTCAGTAATTGATACCGGTGGTTATCTGCCGGATGAATCAGATGCGATCACTTCCGGAATTCGTGAGCAGGTTCATATGGCGATTGAGGAGTCGGATGTGATCTTGTTTATCGTAGATACGGAGATGGGAATTCACCCGCTGGATCAGGCGGTTTCCGAAGTTTTACGAAAACAGGATAAACCCGTGTTATTGGTGGTGAATAAGTGTGACAACGAACAGAAGAGAATGGAAGCCGTTGAATTTTATGGACTTGGATTCGATGAGATCTATCCAGTGTCTTCGATCAGCGGAACAGGAACAGGTGATCTGCTTGATAAAGTTGTGGAGCTTCTTCCCGATGACAATGGGGAAGAGGAGGACAAATTACCGAAAATTGCTTTTGTCGGACGCCCCAATGTTGGGAAAAGCAGTTTGATGAACGCTCTTCTGAAGAGTGATCGCTGTATTGTAACCGATATACCCGGCACAACCCGCGATGCAATCAACAGTAAACTTGAATATAATGGTGAAACATACATCATTGTAGACACTGCCGGCTTACGCAAGAAGGCAAAAGTAAAAGAAAATATTGAGTTTTATAGCACGGTTCGAACAGATCGCTCTATAAAAGAAGCCGACGTTGTTGTGGTAATGCTGGACGCCATGCAGGGTTTTGACGAACAAGACAAGCGAATCCTCAGAGAAGCTGAAAATTTCAATAAAGGCATCATCATTGTATTGAATAAATGGGATAATGTGCCTGAGAAAAATTCAAACCTTTTGAAGGAGTTTGAGGAGTATATTCACGGTAAAGTTCGCACAATGGATTATATACCTATTATTTCAATATCGGCCCTAACCGGTCTGCGAATTGAAAAAGTGCTCGACTACTCAAAAAAGGTTATCCAGGAGCGTAAAAAGAAAATCCCGACACCGGAGCTCAACGACACTATTAGCAAAATTCTTAAAGAGCGTCCATTACCGGTGAAACGGGGACGACAGCTTAAAATTCAGTATGCCGTTCAGGTCAAATCGAATCCACCCGTTTTTAAATTCTTTATGAATAATCCTCAGGAACTTCCTCCCAATTACAGACGTTTCTTGGAAAATAAGATACGTGAATACTACAGTTTTAAAGGTGTCCCAATCACTATGGTTTTCCGCCAAAAATAGTATTCAAATTTACACATTAATCTTTGAACAGAATCATCCAAAGGGTTATTTTATCAAACTGATAATCACAAGTACACTATTAATAAAGGTACAGCATGCCAGAGAATCTTGATCAACCAGTTGCTAATGCTATAAGTGAAGATTACCAGCGGGAGCGTAAGCTTTCTTTTCTTGAGAAGATATATCTCCCGGAAATTTTTAAAGGACTATGGTATAGCTTTAAACAGATGTTTGCTCCCACATTTACACTCAACTATCCTGATGAAAAGTGGGAACCACCATCAATTTTCAGGGGCCGGCCTGTTCTTGTGGAAGATAACGGGCAGGAGAGATGTGTTTCCTGCGGACTCTGCGCGAGAGCTTGCCCGCCATTGGCAATAAGTATGCAAGCGAATGAAGACTCAGATGATCCCAAGGAACGTTACCCGGAGAAATTTGAGATTAATATGCTTCGGTGTATCTATTGCGGGTATTGTGAAGAGGTATGTCCTGAGGAAGCGATTGTGATGAGTAAAGATTATGATATTGTATTTGAATCAAGAGAAGATGCGGTTTATGATAAAGATCGACTGATGGTTCCCAAAGAAGACCTAAAAGAACGACTCGATTTTCTAAAAGAATATAAAAACAACCAATTTGGTCAATTTTGGGACTTCCAGGAAGAGAATAATATTCACTCCGTTAGAGACAGAGATCAAGATTGGAATACAGGGCTCTCATTAGTGGATCTTCTTGAGCAACAAAAGAAAAACGATGCTTCCGAAGCATCGTCTAACTGGTCTGTTTAAGATAGATCAAATCTCAAATGACTAACCAGGAAATTACTCAAGAAAAACTTAGTGAGTTAATCAGCGATACCGAATACCTTCTCGATGAAGCAGAGGCTCTCAAATATGTAATCGATTCTGTTCCGTATACAGAAACTCCTCCCGATGGTATGTCGATTTACAACATGCTAAAGCTTATCGACCATGCACAAAAAAATTATTACAGGCCAATTACCGAACGTGTAGTTTCAGAAAACAGGCTTATTAAACTATCTGATTTTGAGCATTTCAAAGAATCATTTGAAGAGGTTACAGATGAAGAAGAGATTAATATTCAGAAGACTCTCAGCAAGATCATTAAGCATCGGGCGGCCATAATTAATGTTTTTAAAAGTATCTCGCTCATTGATTGGGAAAGAGAGATTCGGGGTGAAAGTGGTGAAGATCTTATACTCTTTGATCTGGCGAATAAAATGGTTCGAGATGAACGAAAAGTTTTAAAAGAGATCGCTGATCTTGTATTGATTTATCAAAATGAGAGAGAGCATCAGCGGGAAATCAACAAAAAATCCTCTCAACGAAAATCTTCATAGGGAATCATTTTGTGGACTCAGCTATTCTCTATCATCACAATTATTGTTGCTGCATTTATTGTTCTGAAAAAATTTCCTCCAGAGTTTACTGATGTAAAATATATATCTATTGGAGCCTTGTTATCCTGGTTGATAGGGGATCTTGCCGGAACAGTTAACCTGCCATACGGGGAATTTGTTAACATCTTTCTACAGTCAACTTCTGTCTCTTTACTGCTAATAATATTCCTGATATTTATACGGCAGCGTAAACCTGTGATATTCAGGTATCCTTACTATATGGTTTTCATACCGATGTTGATCCCATTTACTCAATTAATTGTTTTAGATACACAAGTTATTCGTGAAATTATATTCATGACTCTGCAGGGAGTGGCTATTCTTGTATATATCTTATTATCAATAGGTTATAGTTCAGAATTAAAAAATAAGTTAATCACAATTGTCGGTGTTATACTATTGGTTTGGGGCTTCTGCTTCTATTGGATATTGCAAGATTATTTTATTGTATTCGACTGGGCCTGGGGGCTTACAAACAGCGGTGGAATGATTGCATGTATATATTCATTTTCAGATCTACTTAGAATAAACGAAAACATTTAAATAACGAGTTAATGAAAGTAGGGGACACTGTTAAAGACTTTGCACTACATGATACCCAAGGTCAATCTCTAAGCCTATCAGAACTACTTGAGAATGGAAAAGCTTTAATTCTGTTTTTCCCATTGGCATTCAGTAGTGTCTGTACGGATGAGATGTGCCATTTCAGGGACAATAAAAAACTTTATAACTCAATGAATGCTAATATCTTAGGAATTAGTGTTGATAGTTTTTTTACATTAAGAGAATTTAAAAGAGCAAATAACTTTCCGTTTCCATTTGTAAGTGATTTCAACAAAGAAGTCTCCAGGCAGTTTGGTGTGTTGTATGAAGACTATTATGGAATGAAGGGAGTGGCTAAACGATCTGCCTTTGTAATAAACAAGGATAATGTCGTAGAATATGCCGAAGTGTTAGAAGATTCAGGATCACTGCCTGATTTTAAAGCTATTCAGAAAGTATTGGAGAAGTGACAAAGAGAGGGGGATAAGAAAAGTTGTTGTAGATATCATAAGAATATTTAAATACTCTACTTTACATAATATATATTATACGACAATTATATGTATCCCTGAATAACAATGCATATAAAGACTTTTAGTCTTCCGTGATCTCAATATCGAAAACTCCTTCCTCATTTGGCTTTACATAGATCTTGTCAAGTATTGCATCCATATTAATTCTATCCTTAATAAGATATATCTGTTTCTCTTTTTCATAAACAGTTTTGGGGATCAATCGTAGTTTATCAATTACTAAAACAAGAACTTGTCTTCTTCCCTTGAAGTTCTGATTGATGTAATCTTTAAGTTGATTCGCATTTACGCAAACAATTCCATCATCATATTTACTTCCTTCAGGATTATAGAATCCACCCTTATTAAATTCATTCCAATTTCGCTTTGATACAGCATGAAATATTAAATTTGAACTCATCTTTATATTGTTAGATCTAATTAACTTTTTGTGTTGCGATATGAAGAATTGCATCACCCTTGTGAACCACCGGGCAATTGTTGATACCAATTACGCGACCTTCAAATTTACTTTTCAGTAGTTTCTTTTCATTTCCAAATGGATCAGTGATCATTCCTAGCGTCATTCCTTTTTCAATTAGATTTCCGAGCGCTATTTTGGGATGAAACAGCCCTGCAAATGAGGCTCGTACCCAATTTGATTTCTCATAAATTTCAGATAAATGAGGTTTTGGAGCTTCTTTAACCATCTCAAGGTGCTTTAATAGCCTTAGTGTACCATTAATTCCCTCTTCTATGCCGTTAGAATCAAATCTCAGCGATTCTCCGGTTTCAAACACCAAAATCTGTTTCCCCTTCCTATTTACTGCTTTTCTGAATGATTTGTTGATTAAACCGGAATGAATGATGACCGGCGGGGCAAATGCCTTAGCCAACTCAATATTTTGTTCAATATTCAGAACACACCGTATTTGGGGTAAATTCGCACGGCTGCTGCCACCCGTATGAAAATCAATTCCCAGATCTATAAGGGGAATAATTTTATTCATAATAGTATGAGCCACCAATTTCGCTAAAGACCCGCTTTTACTGCCCGGAAAACTTCGGTTGATGTCTTTCCCGTCCGGAACACCGCGAACATTTTGTATAAAACCGTAAATATTCATCAAAGGAATCGCAACAACCGAGCCCTTTTGAAGCTTTAAAATCTTATTTGACATCAGACGACGAACGATCTCAATTCCGTTGATCTCATCACCGTGCAAACCTCCGGTAAGCAGTACTACAGGTCCCGGATTTTCAGAACGGATAACTCTTACGGGCAGATCTATATTTGTATAGGTTGGTAGCCTTGCGATGCGAAGATTCAGTTGTTTGTCTTCACCCGGAGAAATTTTTTCACCGTTAATTTCTAAATATTTAGGCATCGCTTTTAATTCTTCGTCGTCCGGAGTTCCTTTTGGAGCGTTCAATCAGTTTTTCAACGAATTGAACGATTTCATCAGCAATATCTTTACCGGTGGTCTTTTCAATTCCCTCAAGGCCCGGCGAGGAGTTTACCTCTAAAACGAGAGGGCCTCGGTCGGATTGAAGAAGGTCTACCCCTGCAATGGATAAATTCATAGCTTTAGCGGCCGTTAATGCAACTTCTCGCTCCTTTTTACTCAATTTTATTAACTTTCCGCTACCGCCCTGGTGCAGGTTTGAACGAAACTCTCCCTCCTTACCTTGCCGCTTCATTGCCCCGACAACTTTATTTCCAATAACAAATGCACGAATATCTGCCCCTTTTGCCTCAGAAATGAATTCCTGGACAATAACACGGGCTTTCATGCTATGAAAAGCTTCGATGATCGATTCCGCCGCCTTCTTGGTTGGTGCCAAAACTACTCCGTAGCCTTGTGTGCCTTCAAGAAGCTTCACAATTAAAGGAGCGCCGCCAACACTATCGATGATTTTTGCAACTTCTTTACTATAATTTGTGAACACTGTTTTTGGCATCCCCACACCCGAACGTGCAAGAATTTGAAGGCTTCTCAATTTATCCCTTGAACGAACCAATGCCTGCGATTCCACGGCCGAAGGTACGTTCATCATTTCAAACTGTCGAACAACAGATGCACCATAGAACGTTACAGATGCACCAATTCTGGGGATAACAGCTGCAACATTTTTAATTTTTTCTCCATCATAATAGATAACCGGTTTATCCTGCTCAATTACAATGTCACATTTCAAGTGATCTAAAACGACGGACCTGTGCCCTCTTTTTTCAATGCTTTCAACAAGTCGCTTTGTAGAGTACAAATTCTTATTTCTTGATAGAATTATAATCGTTAATTGATTGTCTGTCATGTACTTATACTACTTTAATAAATATTTTTTCGAAACGTCTACGATAAATTGACCTTTTAAAAACTTTCTGCCGATTAATACCGGGTATTTCATTACTGATCTGTCGGTAAGAGACAGTTCAATGGTTCTGTTATCCTTATCAAACTGACTTTGTTGTTTGATAATAACTCGCTCTTCAATCTGTCCATTAGAGCTTTTGACCTTTTTCACTTTATGAATTGCACACTTAAATTGAGTCTCTTCGTATTCGGGATGATCCGGATCTAAGACATAAAATTTCACCCAGTTCTTTCCTTCTTTTACAAACTGTTCAATATCATGGCAATGAAGACTGGATGTGTATGCGCCCGTATCAATCTTTGCATCAAGTTTATAGAGAGAGAGATTTGGCAGGTCGATCTTCTCAATCCGGCCGATAATTTTCTTTTCTTTTGCCTGCAATATTTTTCTTTAATTTCAACCCCAAAATAAGACCTTTATCGTTCGCGTGCATTTTCTATTTTTAGTGCTCTAATATCAACACATGAAGAACCTATGAGTTTTAGCAATACACAACAAGAACCTATTCTGGTCCTGGATACACAGCGATGTAAGCGAAATATCAATCGCATGGCTGAGCGTGCACTAAAAGCTGGTTGTATATTTCGGCCTCATTTCAAAACACATCAATCCAACACAATTGGCCGCTGGTTTCGAGATGCGGGAGTTACGGGTATCACTGTTTCTTCCGTTTCAATGGCGAAATATTTTATTGAAGGTGGTTGGAATGATATTACCATTGCGTTTCCATTCTTTCCGCAACAATTAAAAGGCCTCAAAGAGATTGAGAAGGCAGCTTCACTTCGATTATTCGTCAATTCAGTTGAAGATCTGAAACTATTGAACCAACAACTATCAAATCCATTTAAATTTTTTATTGAGATTGATCCCGGAGCCGGCCGAAGCGGAGTTTCGTATGAGAATACAGAGTTAATTTCTCAATTAATTGACACATCATTAAATCAGTCAAAAAGTAGATTTCACGGATTTTATATTCATGATGGACGGACCTATTCCGCACGATCTGTTGAACAAATTCAGCAAAAAATCAACCCAACGATTGACATCCTGGTTGAGCTGAAAAATTCATTTCCTATGGCCAATATATCCATGGGAGATACTCCATCAGCCAGTACATCCAATCGACTCGATGAGTTGGATGAGATGACCCCCGGAAATTTTGTATTTTATGATTTTATGCAAGTACAAATTGGGAGTTGTTCCCTTGATGACGTGGCCTTATATGCCGTGTTGCCCATTGCACAAAAAATTCCTACACCAGGACGAACCATTGTTCACGGAGGTGCCGTTCATCTCTCGAAAGAGTTTCTTCAAGACAATGATCAGAATAATTTTGGACAGATTGTTCACTATTCTGCTAATAATGATATTTCCGAGACAGACCTATCTATTTCAGCCATATCGCAAGAACATGGGACAATCCGGGGAATCCCGGACGATGACTCATATGTATGGGTCTGCCCTATTCATTCCTGTTTAACAGCAAATCTGTATGATCAATATTCTACTAAAGATGGCAAAAGTATTGAAAAGCGAATATTATCATGAATAAATTGGTAATTAAGGAGAAATACTCAAAATATTGGCCGATAATTTCGGTAGTAAGTTTAATTTTGGCTGTCGTTCTGTTTCTGGCATATCAATTGATGGATAACGTGCTTTGGATAGGATATGTGCGTCTTGCATCGTTCTCGTTCTTTGCTATTGCCTTGCTTAGTTACTTTAAAGTGAAGGACGGTCAGGTTGAAATCACTGTTTGGTATGATGAAGGATATATAGAATCGGTTTACAAAGTTCGCGATGAAATAATTTTCCAGGCAAAACACCCTGCATCAGACTTCTATAAATTGAAAGTAGATCAAATGCCGGATAGAAGTCTTTACAATCAATTTGTGAAAAGTGATAAATGTGTAAGATTCAGGAGAGAAAATGAAAATGCATGGTATTATTTCAACGAAATTGAAAGTCGGGTCATACCACTGAGCAAAGAGAATGCATCAAATCTCTACAATTTTTTAAAAAAGGCATCTACCTATTAGATCGTGTTATCTTCAAGCGGATCAGGATCGTCTGTAAATGCCTGTTTCCAAAAGATATAAGCACCAAGAGCTAATCCTTTCAGGATAAAAAATGTAAATACAATCATGAGCCCGATATCTTGTAATAGCACAATGATAATAAAGTAAACCCCAAGAAGAATAAGACGATTTTTATATTTTTTGATTGATTCCCTGTCGAACTTGGGAATTTTATCAAAAGGAATTGTACTTACCATCAAGAAAGAGAGAAGAATAACGACCGGAATCAGAATTGAAATTACACCGTTTTCAAATCCTGAAAACCAATCAAGACGATTTCGAAAGGTTAGATAGAAAGCAGAAATCATTACTGCGAATGCCGGGGTTGGTAAACCCCTGAAGTAATTGATCTCCTTAACCTTTGATTCTACATTAAATCTTGCAAGACGTATTGCGCCAAATAGGGGCGCAAGTGCACTCAGTAATATCCCGATGATTCCTAATTCATGAAATGCAAAATTGTACAGGAAAAAACCGGGAGCAACAGCAAAGGATACAACATCACTTACGGAGTCTAACTCCATTCCAAACTCACTGGTTGAATTGGTGAGCCTGGCCATAAATCCATCCATAGCATCGAACATACCGGCAAGCACAATAAGCCAAGCTCCATTTACGAAATTCCCTTCATGAACCATGATTATAGAAAGGAACCCGCAAAAGAGATTCATCAAGGTAAAGAAGCTGGGTACAATAATCTTTGGGATTGGTTTCAGCTTCTTTTTTCTGAGTCTTTTTCTAAATCTCTTTTTTTGGATTGGATATTTCATCTATGATTGCTCGGTAACTAACAAAATTAGCTTGAATTTATAAATAGTTGATTAAACTTAACTTATTTCAGCAATAATTGATTCTCCGGCAACGGTCCTGTCCCCTTTTTGAACCCTGATATTAACGTTTTCAGGCAGTAATACATCCATTCTCGAGCCAAATTTCATAATACCAAAACGCTTGCCTGCCTGGATGCTTTCGCCTTCTTCCAAATGATAAACAATTCTACGGGCCATAAAACCGGTAATCTGCTTAAAAAGAATTTTCATTCCACTTTTATGCTTTACTCCAAAATGGGCGCGTTCATTCATATCGGATGCATGATCTTCCCAGGCCATAAGGTATTTTCCAGGGTAATACTTCAAAAACTCAAGTTTACCGGTTACCGGAACCCTGTTAACGTGCACATCAAGCGGAGATAAAAAAATACTGATTTGAGTCGCGGGTCCACCGATATACTCATCTTCATTAACCTGTTGGATGAGGACAACGCGGCCATCTGCCGGCGAGAGTATTAATCTATTATCTGTGGGAGAAGTTCTTTTGGGATCTCTGAAAAAGTAGAGAATTAATCCACACAGAATAATCAAAAGTGGGTAGATGATGGTTCCGAGCCAGTTTGGCCCAAATGAAGCACCAAATGCAACAAGAATACTAAATAAGAAGACAACGAGAATCGTACTGTACCCTTCCCTGGCTATCATTCACTAACCCCCGAATGTACGAAGTATATCATTGAAGGTAATCAGGATAAAAAGTCCAATAAGTAGAATAAAACCAAGTTGCTGTAAACCCATTCGAACTTTTGGTGAAGGTTCCCTTCGGGTAATTCCTTCATATGCAAGGAACATGAAATGTCCTCCGTCTAGCGCAGGAATTGGCAACATATTCATAATGGCAAGAGTCACGCTTAGAAAAGCTGTGATATTCCAAAATCCGCGCCAACCGGCGGCATCAGTAGCCTCGCGTGTTATGCTCGCGATAGCAACAGGTCCGCCTAAATTTTCTCTTACTGATATATCGCCTGAAAACATTCTACCCAATCCCTGGATAATTCCAAAGAATGTATCATTTGTATTCGAAAAACCGATAGCAAAAGATTGAGCCAGGTTGTACCTCTTGGTTTCATAATTAAAAAACTCAGCAGGATTTGGAGAATGAATACCAATGGTGTTGGTTTCAGGATCAGGTGTAACTGATTTTTGAATAATTTCTCCGTTACGGTTGATATCAAGCTGCAGGCTGCCCTCGGAATTTTGTATATGATCTACCAATTGTACCCAGTAGTTCACAGATTCGCCGTTAACACCTACAATTTTATCACCTGCTTGAATTCCTGCACTGTCTGCAGGACTCCCCTCTTGTATCTCTGAGATTGAGCTTGGAAGGCTATGAGTTTCATCAATAAATCGTCCTCCCTCCCGGTTAATTCTATCCAGGAAATCAGGAGGTGCCGAGAGGGTAATAGTCTCTCCGCTGCGATTCACCATAAAGCTCAAATCCCGATCTGTTAACTTCGAGGGATTGAAAATATCATTGAAATACTGAACTCTTTCCCCATTTATGCCAACCAGCTGATCGCCTGTCCGAAAGCCCATGTCGTGGGCAAGTGAACTTTCCTCTACATAAACGCCATCAATTGAGGATGTTGGAATCATCGTCTCACCGTAATTCCAGGTCATGCCCGTGTAGATCAGAATTGCGAGAATCATATTAAAAATTACGCCTGCAAGAATTACAATTATTCTCTGCCAAACCGGCCGGCTTCTAAACTCATCGGGTTTTACTTCTTTATCTATGAATGAATCATCCATACTTTCATCGATCATTCCGGCAATCTGTACGTAACCGCCTAACGGTGTAGCACCTAAAACATATTCAGTTTCGCCTTTCTTGAAGCCGAATATCTTAGGGGGGAAACCTATAGAAAACTTATTGACTCTCATCTTAAAGAATTTGGCTGCAAGGAAATGTCCCAATTCATGGAATGTGACAAGTATAAAAATTGCAGCAATAAAAATGAGAATTGTAGATGATATGTTTACAATCCAATCCATACTATTTTAATAACGTGTTTGCATAATTACGCGTTTCTTCATCAATACTCATTAACGTATCCGGGGTCAATTCCTTATCTGTAGAAATGTTTTGCAATGATGACTCAATTATTTTCGGGATGTCAATATAATGAATTTCTTTGCTTAAAAATCGTTCAATGGCAATCTCATTCGCAGCGTTCAGAACAGCCGGGGCAGCCCCTCCCTCCTTTGCCGCATTCATAGCCAATCGTAAACATGGAAAAAGTTCAAAGTTAACAGGCCTGATTTCTAATTCCATTCTTTCAGAATAATCCAAGGTTTTGTTGGGATAAGGTTCCCTTTCCGGGTAAGTAAGTGCATAGATAATAGGTACTTTCATATCCGGTGGCCCCAATTGTGCTTTAGATGACCCGTCAACAAATTCAACAATAGAGTGAATGATACTCTGTGGGTGAACAACGGGTTCAATTTTTTCAACGGGTATGTTAAAAAGCCAGTGAGCTTCAATAATTTCCAGCCCTTTGTTCATCATTGTAGATGAATCAACAGTTATTTTTGCTCCCATATCCCAATTGGGATGATTGAGTGCATCTTCAACAGTGATCGATTTCATCTGTTCAGCAGAATAATCCCGGAATGGACCTCCGCTTGCCGTAATAATAATTTTCTGTATCGATTCCATACTCTCTCCCTCGATGCACTGCATCATAGCGGAATGTTCCGAATCGATTGGAACAAGATACCCCTCTTTAAAAGCAGGTAAGTTTGTGATAATCTCCCCACCCACAACGAGTGATTCTTTGTTTGCCAACGCTACTTTTTTTCTCCTCTTTAGAGCTGTGTAAGTTGACATAAACCCTGCAAATCCAACTAGGCTGTTTAACAATAAATCGTAGTCATGATTCTCAGCGACCTCTTCCAGGGCTGATTGCCCAAATGCAAGGTACTCCGGTGTGTAGTTTAGTAGTTCTTGAAACTCCTTTTTATGTTCTTGATTGGCGAGAACTACACATGAAGGGTGAAAAGTATTTACCTGTTCAGCAAGATCTTCATAGTTATTATTAGCTGTTAAAACATCAACATCGAAAAGATTTTTCCTGTTTTGAAGTATTTCAAGAGCCTGTGTTCCAATGGAACCGGTTGACCCGAATATGGCTATCTTTTTGTCAGACAAACTATTCAATAATTTTTCGTTAATGAGTAAAAATAGGAAATGTTCAGTGAAAGTAGTGTTTTGAAATCTCTACTGCCTGTTCATACATAATTGCATGAGCTTCAACGGTTTGTGTAATTGATGGAGCATATCCTCCTGACAGTAGAAGTACAAGTGGCAACTCTTTTTGAGTGACAGTCTCGATGACAATGCGTTCTCGTTCGCGCAAACCGTTTAGCGTCAATGCCAATCGCCCGAAATGATCGGTTTCAAGAGGATCGATTCCGGCAAGGTAAAAAACCAAATCGGGGGTAAAATCATTGAAGATTTTGTCCAAGGCGTCTGTCAGTACCTGCTGATATTCTTTATCACCCGTCGCATCAGGCAAGCCAATATCGTAAGTGGATGGTGGTTTCACAAACGGATAATTTTTTTCACCGTGAATAGAAAATGTGTAAACATCAGGATCATTTTTAAATATCTCCGCAGTACCATTCCCCTGGTGAACATCACAATCAATTACAAGAACTTTGCTGGCCCATTTTGTTTGTTGAAGAACTTTTATTGCAACAGCAACATCATTGAATACACAAAATCCTTCTCCGCCATCCGGCATGGAATGATGTGTTCCCCCTGCAAGATTTCCAGCAATTCCATCCTGTAAAGCCATAATCGCAGCATTCATTGTACCCCGAACTGCCAGCCTGGATCGAATTGCTAATCCTTTAGACCATGGAAGTCCCAGTTTTCGAATCTCTTTCCGGCTGAGATCACCACTCCACATGCCGTGACTATATCTGCTTGTATGAGCAAGGTTGAGCTCTGTAAAATCTGCCATCGTAGGCTCAACTACATCTTTTTCATCAATAATGCCTTTCTGGATAAGGTACTGATGCAAACCCGAAAACTTTCTCATTGGGAAAATATGCCCTTCAGGCAGAGGCGCTACATATCGCGGTGAATAACTAACTCGCAATGAACTCTTTTTTTATTTCAAACTTATCAAGGCTAACATTCTTCCCGCTTTTTCACGTTCTCTTCGATATGAAAAAAATCGCAAATCCTGCATGGTACATTCTGATGAGACTTCTATAAATGATTTTTTCATCCCAACTTTTTCCATTTGATCTCTCAGAAATCCCTTTAAATCAACATGAGGTTTTGAATAAGTAAGCCGATCTACAAACTTTTCCGGGAATTTAATGGCTACTTCTTCTCCCACTTCGAACATCGATTGTGAAATACAAGGGCTGATGTAGGCTTTGAAATTATTAATATCTCCGCCGACAGATTGCATTTTTTTCAGCCCTTTTGGAATAATATTGGCAACCGCCCCCCGCCATCCGGCATGAAAAGCGCCTACAACATCGTTTTTATCATCCGCTATTAAAACAGCCGCACAATCTGCTACCTGAATTCCTAAAGAGAATCCTTTTATCTTTGTAATTAATCCATCAGTTTCAGGGTAAATTCCGGATTTTTCTACCAATTGGATGTTTGATCCATGAACCTGTTTAGCCAGTGCTATCGAGTCAGTTTTTAAATCTAATTCATCCAAAAGCTCTTTGTAATTTTTTTCAATGGAAGGCCTGTGTGGAGAACCATTTAAAGCAAAATTAATTCCCTTTTCAGAGTAGCCATCGGGCTGGAGCTCTCGATTGGATTCTGTGAATGCAGCAATAACATTGGGAATTTCGGAAAAAATTGAAGGCCTTATAAGTTTCATTGATCCGATTGTAAATGATTCATCAACTTATTTCGAATTTTTTCAACAGGGAATGTATGCCCGGTCCAAAGTTCAAAAGATTTACTTCCCTGATGAATTAGCATATCCAACCCGTTAATCGTAACGGCCCCAAATTCAGATGCTTGCTTCAGAAAAATTGTTTCCAATGGATTGTAAATCAAGTCATAGCAGATTTTGCCTTCAAACAATTCTACTTCTCCTTCTCTTAGAAATGTTTTCTCAGAATTAGGATACATACCGACCGGGGTTGTATTGATAAATAGGTCAGCCTCCTCTGCAAAAGATTGCCATTGATTGTAATCGAGAACTCTGATTTCTGAGATATCACTCTCAATTTTTCTTTGATTTGGCCGGCGGGAAACAAATATTAATTCTTCAAAGTCTTCTGATTCTAAGGCAATTTTAACAGCTTTACTTGCACCACCCGTCCCAAAAATAATAGCTCTTGAGTGTTCAATATCGTCAATGTAGGGTTCCAATGGCTTCAGGAATCCATAGACATCAGTATTATAGCCAATAAGCTTATAGTCTCTTTTTACCAGTGTATTGATTACGCCTACATCCCTGGCAAATGGATCAATTTCATCTACAATTTCATTGAAAGCTTCTTTGTGGGGTATAGTGATATTACACCCAAGGAAATTGTCGTGATTGCACCAGGGAATAAATTCTCGTAATTGATTTAGAGGTAGGTCTATAGCTACATACTCTGCGTCAATTTCGTAGTAATCCAAAGCGGTTTGATGCATGATGGGTGAAAGAGAGTGGCTAATTGGGTGCCCAACCACTGCATAAATTCGCTTTTCTGTGATTGCAGAATTTTTAAAGTCTCTAAAAGAGAGTACCATTTGATTTCCTAATTATGAGACAAAAAAAATGCGACCCGGTTTGGCCGGGTCGCATCCAATAAATTTTAATGAGCGATTAAGCAGTTACTTCGCTCTCAGTTTTTTCTGAATCCGGGTCTTCAATTTTAACCTCACTAAAGGTATCATTCTCTGCAAGCTCTTTAAACGTTTGCAGGTCCTTTGTAAGTTGTGCCGGGAGACCTTCAATGAAGTTAGCCAAATCCTCTTCAGCTTCTCCAAAGAATGTTCGGTAATCCAGCGAAAAATCAACCCGTGTTCTTTCCCCGTTATCAAGTGGAGTGAACCGAATAGTACCGGTTTGATTCAGATTACCGTTGATTGTAATCCAGGCAAAACGGGTATTTCTCAGATTATCGATAATATTAGTTGTCCATTGAAACTCTTCGCCGCCTATAGTGGTTTTGTAATTGAAAGTTTGAGAATTTACTTTCTCCACTAAATCGATACGATCAAGGAATTTTGGGAAATCGACAGGATTGCATAATAATTCGTAAACTTTGGCTAAAGGTAAGTCTACTTCAATTCTTTCGTGCGCCATAAGTGTCATTTACTTCGGAAATGAAAGGTTTTAATTCAGAGTTGAGTGATGTAGATGATTGTAGATACTATACATCCACAATGCAATAAAATTACGCATATTTTGATTAAGCATCAATAATTTTGGAAATAAAGATTCAAATTAGATACACTAAGGTTTTATTTCGTTTTTTTACATTTAGTTTGCTGATCCTTTCAGGGCCTTTTTTAAGCTATCCGGAAGAAGCAAAATCACAGGTTAACGTTAATGGTATTCTACAAAACTACCTTGCTGCTCAAACAACCGAGGATTATGAATTTATTGCTACAAGAAACCGGTTAAGATTACAGTTCGATAAACCAACAGACTTCGGTGGATTACAGACTGAATTGGACCTCATCCACAGATTTGATCAATCTCAAGAGATAGAATTTCAGTTAAAGGAAGCTTACATCGAATGGTTTTTACAGGATTATGACTTACGAATCGGGCAACAAAAAATCATTTGGGGGCGTGCTAACGGTACATTCATCACTGATATTCTAACACCGGTCGATCTGCGTGAATTTTTAACAATATCTGCAGAAGACATTCGCTTTGGATTAACATCCTTTAATGCGATACGATACTTTGGAGAAAATTCTCTTCAACTTGTTTTTGCTCCTTTTTTTCAAAGAGATCTCTTACCGGGCGCGGATTCCAGGTGGTTCCCGGCCCAACAAATTTCATCGTCTCTCTCCCCTATTCCTGTCACAACGAATGATCAGGATTCAGATTTTAAACTGACCGACGCACAGGTTGCATTGCGGTATAACCTTCTTTCTCCAAATTTTATAGATTTAGATCTCTTTTTAATGCGATGGACACATCCAACTCCCGCATACGATGTATCGATTGCAACGAATAGCCTGCCCAATCTCTTTTCAATCAATTTGGTAGAATCTTACCAGAACTCCTGGATGGCAGGGTTATCGACGACTCTGGAGATTCATCCTCGCCTATTTTTTCTTGGAGAGGCCTTGTTTGTTGAAGAAAAACTGTTCACAAACATTCCGTTTTCCGGGAGTCATGAATTTGATCTAAGATCAACCTTTCAGGACTTCACCGAACTCTTTAATCTTATCAATCCGAATCAAGATTTTTTAACTAGAAAACCATGGATACACTCTATGGCTGGATTCAGAACAGAACTATTTCAAACAACAATCGATGCCCAGTTTTTTGTAGAGACGATCTTTGATTATGAAGAGGATATCATGCAGGAGGAGTACTACAAATACGCTACATTGTTTGCAACACGATCATTCTTAAGAAATAAGCTGCAAATCCTGGCACTGTCGAGATATAACATCAATACGGAAGATTATTGGATTCAAGTGCAGGGACAATATGAGTTAAATGATAATCTACAACTATCTCTTGGCACAAATCTCTTTGGCGGAGAAAAAAGCAATGAACTTGCCGGACACCTCTCATTCAGTCAATTCAGGGAGAATAGTTTTATCTTTTCAAAGATAGCCCTCTATTTTTAAAAAAATGGAATTCATTTCTGCTACTTTGGGTTTCGTCTCCTGAACAAATCATACCTACAACTTTTGCATAGTGGAGCGACTCGGTAATTTTATAATAGCTTATCCCAAAACGGTCATCACAGGGATTGTAATTCTTGCCTTATTGGCTATCTATCCAGCATCGAATATTCGCACCGATTTTGATCTTGAGGGATTCTACCCGCAGGATGATCCGGTGATTGAAGATTATCAACTCCTTGAGCAAGAGTTTGGCAGGGATGACAATGCTATGCTCGTTGGATTTAAAACGGATTCACTTTTCACAAGTGATGTTCTCGCTGATCTTCAAAATATAACGAGCCGGTTTGAAGAGATAGAAAATATAAAAAATGTCCTCTCACTTTGGGATGCACAACAAGTACAGTCATCCGGAAACTCCCTTGAGTTTTCATCCTACCTCGAAGGAAAAAATTTAAATGATACAGACCTTAACAGTTTAAAAGAAGAGATGACTGAAGATCCGCTTCTCTCCGGGTACCTGGTCAACGATTCAGCAACTGCTACCGCCATTGTATTGGTGATTGAGGAATCAAGTAATACTTACGAATCGAAAGAGAGAATTATAGGCAGCGTGAATGAAATATTAGAGGATTACCAGCAAAAATATACATTTCACGTTTCTGGTATTCCCTATTTCAGGAATCAATATGTAAATATGCTGAATGATGAGATTGTAGTCTACATAGCAATTTCTTCTATACTGATTATGCTTTTACTTTGGTACATGTACAGGACAAAATGGGGTGTTATATACCCGATGGTTATTGTATGGACCACCCTGCTGCTTACCGTAGCCATCATGCAGCTTACAGGAGGTTATCTTGAAGTGATGAGCACCACCATCGCCCCGATTCTTCTATGTGTGGGAATCGCCGACTCAGTTCATATGATATCAAAGTACGATGATTCAAGAGAAGCAGGGCTGAATAAACGGAAGTCAATTATTGAGATGTTAAAGACGTTGGGTAGTGCTACTTTTTTAACAAGTATTACCACAGCTATTGGATTTGCTTCCCTCATTAGCAGTTCGGTTGTGCCAATGAAACGGTTTGGAATTTATACAGCTGTGGGTGTTTTGATTGCGTATTTGGTGACGATTACATTTCTACCCGCAGCTATTAAGTTAACTCGAAAGAAACGAATCGTCGATGAAAAGTCGAGTGGATTCTATCCCCGGGTACACAGCTTGTTAAAAAAATTGGCGATCTATACCCGGTTGAGTTACGGTAAAATTCTTATTGCAGGGATTATTGTAACGGTTTTTTTCGGTATCGGGCTTACTAATCTTGATGTTAACGGACGTGTGTTTGATGATATAGGTGAAGACACACAATTGATGAGAGACAGCCGGTTTTTTACCGAAAATATCTCGCCTCAATTTCCTCTTGAATTTGTAATTGACACAGGCTCTCCCGACTCTGCAATTACAGCAGGAATCATAAATAAAGCCTCCAGGCTGGACAGCGTTCTCCGGGAATATCCCGAAATTCACCGTGTTGCCGGGCTGCATACGCTTATTGGACAGATACATCAAGAGATGAACCCTGATTCAACTGACCGCCAGAATAAGAGGTTGCCAACATCAGACAGTGCTGTTGCTCAGTATGTATTGCTCCTGGAAATTAATGGTTCGGAAGCTCTTTCCAGGTACGTTGATTTTGATTTTAGCAAACTGCGTATAACTGCTTTTACGGAAGATGCGGGCTCACAGAGAATCAACCAAATTCGAAATGAAATCTCTTCTGATATCAATGAAATATTTCCCGCGAGCAATGTGATTATTACGGGAACTACAATCCTGAATGCAGATTTGACGGATAAAATTGTTTATTCCCTTGCATGGAGTATCATTCTTGCACTTGTTGTAATCACAGCAATAATGGTCTTTATGTTCAAAAATATTCGTCTGATTATCATTGCGCTTGTTCCAAATGTTATTCCGCTACTCATGGTGGGCGGTCTTATGGGGTATCTGAACCTCGACATAAAACCTTCTACAGCCGTTATCTTTACGATTGCTCTGGGTATTGCGGTGGATGATAGTATTCACTACCTGGCGCGCTTCAGAGTTGAAAATATGCGCAGTGGAGCATTTCTACCCTCTCTTGCCACCACAACCATTCGCACCGGCCGGGCGATCATTATCACGAGCTTAATACTCGTAGCAGGTTTTGGTACTCTCATCACAAGTGCATTTACATCCACCACGTTGATGGGAGCTTTGGTGTGTATGACTATTCTATCTGCACTCTTTGCAGACCTATTCCTTTTGCCGGCACTTTTTTACTGGTTGAAACCAAAAATCAATCTCAAAAAGAGTTCTCAATAATCTCCACGATTTGAGAATGAATAACCTCAGGGGACAGAGTGGCATCAATAGGATGAATTCGGCTTTCTTTTTTGGCAAGTAGATCGTATCCCTTACTAACTTCCCTAAAAAAATCAGCACCAGAATTTTCCATTCGGTCTTTCTGGTTTCCATCTGTCCTTTTTTCAGCTTCTTCGGGCGAAATTTTGAGATAAAATGTGATATCCGGAGTAGTATGGTGAGTCGCCAAATCATTCAATGTGCGAATGCTACTGAGATCTGCTGATTTACGACCATATCCCTGGTAGGCAGTTGTTGAATCAAAGAACCTATCTAAGATTACTACTTTATTTTCTTTTAATAGCGGGCGAATTTTTTCCTGGATAAGCTGAGATCTGGCAGCTGAGAAAAGTAACAACTCGGTAACCGGATGCATCTCATCCGTCTCATGTAAAAGAAGTGAACGGATTCTTTCAGATATTTCAGTCCCCCCGGGCTCACGAAAAATTAAGTAACTAATCGACTTATTCGCGAAATATTTTTTCAGGAGGTCAATCTGAGTTGATTTGCCACAACCGTCAATACCTTCAAACGATATCAGCACAATAGAAAATTAGAAAGAGTTAAAATCATCCATTTCATAAACCGGCTCTTTTGGCATTACAACAGCCAATGCAATATAAACTAAAATAAAAGAACCCCAGCCCAATATAATAGCAGCTACAAACAAAAGTCGAAGCAATGTAGAACTGATTCCTAAATGTTTTGCAAGACCGCCACAAACACCGGCAATTTTTTTATCCGTCCGAGATTTCATCAGTCGATTTGATACACCGACTTTAAATTTGTCAAACTTGCTGGTTTCAGATCTCTTCTGTTTTGCTCTGCTCTTACTTTCTTGCTCTGTATATAAAAACTTATCCAGTTTGTCGTAAGTTTCTTTTACTTTTGCCTGCTCTTCCTTCTCCTCTATTTTTTCTGTTTTACTTCTGGAGAACATGCCAATCACTATGAGAGCTAAAATTGCACCACCTACATAGGGAGCAGCCTGCATTACTGTCCCGATCAACGGAATAGAGCTCAATCCCAATACCTGAGTACTAACAAGGTTTCCAACAAATGTAGCTGAAGTGAGAACTAAAACCAGTCCGGCAATAGTTGAGAAATTCCAGATACTTTTCTTGGGTTTTTTCTCCTTTTCCTCAAGAAAATCATTCAGAGTTGAGTGCAGTTCCTGGTCCGATATATTTAATGTTTTTTCCATCTGATTTGGCATTGCAGCGATATTTATTTTTTTGATTGTCTTGTTATGCTACGAATCACCAAAGATTCAGTTTCGATCAATTATTCAATTATCCTGGATTCGCTAATCAAGATATCCAGAGGTATATCAAACTCCTGAACCGGTAATTTACCATCAAAAAATTGGCAATCAAATAAGAGACCGACTTTCAAAGCAGAGCAATTTTCCAAGAAACGATCATAATAGCCTGCTCCATATCCGATTCGGTTTTTAAAACGATCCCCGGCTACCATAGGTACCACAACCAGGTCTAATTCTTTTACAGATATGGGATTACTGTTATCTTCGTCCGGCTCGGGAATACCCAAATTGTTTTCCTCCAGATCATCAAGGGAATTAATAGGTATATGCTTCAGCTTCCCCTCTCCCACCATTTTTGGAACAACAACTTTTTTTCCTGTCTCTAAACATCTCTTAATAAACTTAATAGTATCTACTTCCCGGTTTTTCTTGATTGATACGTAACTGTGTATCACCGCAGCTTCTTTGAACCGGTTTAGCTGAGTGAGTTCTTCAACAATAATTTTGCTTTTAAGCTCTGCTTTACCCTCAGAAAGACTTTTCCGTTTATCTAAAAAATTGCGGCGCAACTCGTCTTTTCGGATTGAATCTTCACCCATTACAAACGAATTACTTTATGAGTGTCTGGCTGCTGATCTTTAAGCTTCACTAAAAGATCATCCCAGATGCTCAATCCATATTTATTCATGAAGTATATAAATGCTACTTCTCGTTCCTGTAAGTTATTGTTGGGAAACAGATTAGCTTTAATCTTTCGAATTCTATTTAACTGAGTCTTTTCCTGGTCCTTAACGGATCGATAAACCTTTCCTTTTAATTTATCGAGTTCAGAAAAGAATGTTGCTTTTGCCTTTTCGGATGTACCTTCTAATGTTGGGTCAATCTCCTTAATCTGTTCAGTCGGTTCTTCGCTAATTTCGTCTATAGCTGCTTTCCATGGCTCAAAAATGGCTTCAATATCAGGTGAATCGGATTGCTCAATGAACTGAGATTCTAAATCCTCGATCCGATCGTTGTAGGCAGAGAAATCGAATGGAAGTTTTTCAAAAATTCGATCTATACCGGATTCTATCAAGGTCATACTGAATCTCGGCATGATGACGGGCATCGTTTGTTCGAAATCCTCAAAAAAGTCCTTCATTTGAGCATGATAGGATATCTCACCCGGACCGGCGATGTAAGCAATCACGGGTAACAATGCATTCTGCATAACAGGCCGCAAAAATACATTTGGTGAGAATCTCTCGGGTTGATCTTTAATTTCATCAATAAGTTCGCTTGAACTCCAGCTTCTACCATCACCATCTGTAATCCAGAGATCATCTTCGTAAGATAATTTCGTACGATTTCCCCGATCATCAATCCAAAAAATATTAGAGGGTTGGAGATGAACTTGTCCATGATATCCAACGGAAATAAGCTCGTCCGTTTTGGTCTGAAGGGATTCAAACTGTTTAGAAACGTTCCCAACAGATTTTGTTAAAATTGATGAGAGATGTTTTTTGACCTCATCGTCAGCCGAACCGGCTAGAATTAAACCATAGTCCTCAAAAAGCTCCAACACAAGTGAACCGAATGCTTTGCCAATCGTATTTCCGGTTTTGTAATAATTGTCCAGCTTCCTCCAAAGCCGATCGGTGAAATCGGTATCGAATTGACTTTCAATAACCTCCTGTTTGAAAGCCTTAAAATTTGAGTTCAATTCAATTTCAGCAACTCTTTTATCGATTTCTGATTTTTTTGGAAGAGAAATTTTTTTGTGATCATCGTTTTGGGGAAATCCAAGAGTTGAAATCTCCTCATAGTCGTGATCTTCATCAGCCAGCCAAAAAACAGGTATACAAGGATGGTTGTACTCTTCCTCCCATTTTTTTGCGTAATGAATTGCTGATATAATCTTATAAATTGTGAAAAGCGGTCCCCCAAAAAGTGTCAGCTGTTGGCCTGTGACTACGGCTACGGTCTTTTCATCAGCAAGCTTTTCTATGGATTGTAGTGTTTTCTTCCCAGCACCAAACTTGTTGTTGAAGTTTTTTAGGAGAGAAACGGTTTTTTTCCTGTTTGCTTTAAACAAAAAAGAATCAAAGGCTTTATTAATATCTTCTTCCGAGAGAGGGTTTGTTTGGAAAAAGGGAGATAATTTTTGAGGGTTTTTTATGTAATCCTGAAATAATTTGTTGAATGGCAGATTTAGAAACGGTAGTTCTGATATGTCCACTTTATCCTTTTAATTTTTTTATTTGATCGCGAATCTTAGCCGCTTTTTCATAATTTTCGGTCTCAATAGCTGTTTGAAGCTCATTTTCCAATTTTTCAAGCTGTGTAAGTTCTCTCTCTGCTTCTTGTGGTTTGGCTACTGATCCCTTTTTGCCCTCAGAAGTATCATCAGTTTCTATTCCTGCCTCATCCAAAACCTTTTGTTCAACGTAGATTGGAGCACCAAAACGAATAGCAAGCGCAATAGCATCACTGGGTCGCGCATCGAGTTGTACATCATTATCATCTCTGTTATAGTGAATCTGAGCGTAAAATGTGCCTTCACTCAAGTCGTTAATCACAACTTTTTGAACATCAGAATTAAAACTGAGCACCAGGTTTTTCAAAAGATCGTGCGTCATGGGCCTTGGCGGTTTAATACTTTCCAACTCTAGCGCAATAGCCTGCGCTTCAAATGTGCCTATAATTATAGGAAGTCGTTTATTTCCTTCAGACTCAGATAAAATCAGTGCATATGCACCACCGCTACTGGGACTTGTGGAAAGCCCCAATATTTCCATTTTAATAATTTGCAATGTTATTCTCCTTTTCTTTCTGGAAACTTACCTATGGCATTAAATTTAACTATTTTTATACCTCTTAAACAGTTAGCAAACTTAAAGAGTTTAATTGAAACCAAAAACGTTAATTTAACCAGATAAACTCCAGTTTAATTCGCATTAAAACTGTTTACTGCTATATACTAGAATCTTAATCTGCATAAAACAAAGCAATCTTGGTTTTAAAAATTCACGAAGAACGAAATCCTCGAACGGGAAATCAAATGACGGTAATCTCCAACATCAAACATAACCCACAGGTTATCGAGAAGTTGGCAAAGAAACTTAAAAGTTCCTGTGGTGCCGGCGGACACATTGAGGGTAAAACGATAACTATACAGGGTTCACATACAAAGAAGGTTGAAAAAATACTCAAGAAAGAGGGATTTGATACTGATGTGAAGTAACTTTCCCCCTGTGAATATCGTTTGATAAAAAGTGTATTTCAATTTCAATCAAACACGGATTGTATATTCGTAAAATTGACAGAGTCTAAGAATTGAAGCAAAATATCGATGTATTCATCATTTAGGGTAACGGGTTTTTTCCTACTTATTTTTCTTTTTTTAACTGCTGCAGTTGATGCTAAAAACCTCAACTCCCGACAAATTGAGTCGCAAGAGAGAGACTCTTTGAGAGTGGGACTTGTATTAAGTGGTGGCGGTGCTCTTGGAATTGCTCATATTGGGGTAATTCAGGCCATAGAAGAGGCAGGAATACGCATCGACTACATTACAGGAACTAGTATGGGAAGTTTGATCGGCGGATTGTATGCCATTGGGTATACAAGTGATCAGCTTGTGGAGATTGTAAAATCAAATAACTTCACTGAGCTTTTTACTGAGAAAGTCAACCGGCGTTATATATCCAACTATGAAAAAATTTATGATGATCGAACAATAGCTACATTCCCAATCAATGAGAAAAGAATTGATCTGCCAATAGGGATTATTTCCGGACAGAATGTGTATACTTTTCTCTCCCGCCTGACCCAAAATGTACATGGTGTTGAAGAATTTGATGACTTTGACATTCCATTTGCTGCTGTAGCTACAAATCTTGAAACCGGTGAGGCCAAGGTGTTCCGTTCGGGTTATTTACCGGACGCACTTCGTGCAAGCATCTCAATACCATCCATATTTAGTCCACATGAAATAGATGGTAAATTGTATGTAGATGGAGGGTTAATTCGAAATCTTCCTGTAGAAGATGCTATAGAGATGGGAGCTGATTATACCATCGCTGTAGATGTAAGTTCACCCCTGATGGAAAAAGATAGTCTGAACACAATCACTAAGGTACTGAACCAAAGCCTTTTATTTAGAATTCATGATTATGCTGATATTCAGCGTCAAATGGCAGATTATGTAGTGCAGGTTGATGAACTCGAACCCTACTCAGCCGCCGATTTTGATATGACCGATAAGTTCCTGGAGATCGGTCAAAAGGCAGGAATAAAGCATTTAGAGGATTTTAAACAGATAGCATCAAAACAAAAGTCAGCCCCTCCTAAACGATTCGGTATTGAAAATACCGGTAAATTTCCAGTTAGCAATGTAGAGATACTAGGAAATTCACTATATGATGATGCCTTTATATTAAATCAACTTGATTTTATACCCCAAAGCACGCTGGAAGTTAATACCATTGAGGAGAGAGTATCCAAACTATACAGCTCACAATATATCGATAATGTTACTTACCGGTTACTTCCCGGGCCGAATGAATACTACACTCTTCAGATCAATGTAGAAGAAAATGAAACCGATGATTTTAATGTAGGCCTTCGGTATGAAACTGGATCCCAGGCATCTGTTTTGTTTGAAGGAAATTTTCAGAATTTATTACACAACGGGTCGCTAAGCCGGGCTGAAATTCGCCTTGGTGATCGAATAAATATGCAAACAGATCACATCTATTATGGAGCATTGGGATCCAGCCTTGGATTGATGACAAGCCTTGAGTATAACTCTGAGAATGTTGATTGGTTTTTTCCGGACAGAAGAGCCGCTCAATTTAAAGATGAACTATTCAGAGTTGAACTTTCAGGTGGGAATTATTTCAGTATCCAGAATCTCGTATCGATCGGTATCCGAAGAGATTTGATCCGCCATTCAAATCGAATAAACTACAACGGAGTAGAAGCCAGCGATCAAAATTATCACTCCGTTTTTCTCCGATTTATAAGAGATAAACTGAACAGGAACGCCTACCCTACGTCGGGCCGTAAACTTGTTCTTGAAGGATATTACAGCCATGATGTGATTATGAGTGAACTCGATTTTACATCATCAGACCTATATTATGAGGGTTACTACGCATTGACAGACGAGATCTCTATTACAAACACTCTTTGGTTGGGGTATACAACGGGAAGAGATTTGCCCTGGGAGTATTGGAAATCTCCGAATCGCTATGAACCAATTTATAATTTTATTCGATTTGGCGGCCTTGAACCATATGAAATATCGTCAAGAAACGTGCAGATGGGGTCGCTGGGTTTGCAGGTTGAACCATTTTATCACCGATTTGTGAACTTGAACGTTTATATTGGAAGATTTCAGGATAACTGGAGTTTTAATTTTCCATCGAATGAGTTTGAACACGGTATCTCGCTTTCATTAGGTGCGTTAACAATTGTAGGCCCGGCAAAAGTTATACTTTCAACAGGTAGCTTGGATAAATTTAGAGCAGAACTTCAAATAGGATATCAATTTTGAGCAGCGAACAGTATATAAAAAATCAGATCGAAACCATTAAAAACGAACTGGAAGGTGAACCCAAAAATCATTCACTTTTAAACGATTTGGGAGTGGGTTACTACCTGATTGGAGAGTATGAAGAAGCGGTACACCATTTGAAATCTGCTATTGAGATCGAACCCGAGAATGCAACTTATCTATTTAACCTTGCAAACGCCTTTTCCGAGCTCGAAGAGTTTGAAATGGCCCAAAAATTTTACCTGGATGCATTAGAACTTATACCCGATCATATTCCATCGCTTACAAACCTCGCTGATTGCTACGAGGCATCCGGAGAGGATGAAAAAGCCGAAGAATTATTTGAATATGTTACAAAATTGGCACCTGAGAATGCACTGGCTTTTTTTAACCTTGGGAACTTTCAATTGCGCCAGAATGAACACATAAAAGCTGTAAAAAATTATGAGAGAGCTATTCAGATAGAATCAAGTTTTGTTGATGCCTACTACAATATTGCCTGGGTACTTACCGAAGTAAGAGCTTTTGAGGAGGCCCTGCCCTATGCGGAAAAAGGATTAGAGACAGATCCGAATCACAGTGACTTACAAGAAATTCTTGGTAAGATCCGTGAGAACATCGGGTAGAGAAATTTGAGGATGTTTTTCCAGCCAGCTTCTATTCCTTTGGATCTCCTCCTTTTGTAACTCCATAGCAAATGCTGCTGCCATTTTTTGATCAAAATGGTTACTGGTTTTAATTTTGGGCAGATTCTGTAATCGCTCACTTATCGATGAATAATCATCAAGTGTTTCACCGAAATCCTCAGCATCCAAATTTGAACCATTGGATTTCTTTTGACGAGAGTCGAAATCAGATAATCGATCTATGTTTGAAGCCATAACACGGAGTATGGTTTGTTAATATTACATTCATCCATACTCCGCTAATTGTAAATTGTTTCCAGCGAACTAAACTATACCGATTCTCTAGAATGTTTCAGGCCCTACATAATCTCCAATTAACTCTTGAAGTTGTGAACGGGCGCGATTTATTCTTGATTTTACGGTACCCATGGCTGCTCCGGTGATTTCAGAGATCTCTTCATAGGTTAGTTGTTGTATATCCCTTAATACGATGACTTCTTTGAAGTTATCATTTAACTCCTCAAGGGCTTTTTCAAGCTCACCCATTGAATTTTTTAAATGAAGTTCATCATCCTGAAGAATATTGGTATCCGTAATTTCCATTTCACGATCATCCGGATCAGACTCGTCGGCATGAATGGAGATCAATGTCATTCTTTTCTTTTTCTTATACATGCTCTTCGCCAGGTTTAAAGCGATGGTATACATCCATGTAGAGAGTTTTGCAATTCGTTGGTAGGAGTGTCTGCTTCGATAAACTCTTAAGAATGTTTCTTGAACAAGGTCCTCGCAGTCTTCATGATTATGAGTATATCGGTACAGAAAATTATGGAGCCTGTCTTTGTACCTGTGAACAATGATGTCGAATGCCTGAACTACGCCATCCTGAAGCTGCTCCATAACGTCTTCATCGTTCATATTTTGCAGCTTTGCTACTGTTGCACCGTCCATAATATTTACCTCCGAAATCTTAGTTGCAATTTCTCGCAACACCGACTCGGAAATATCAGCCGGTGATGCGCTTAATCAGCAGTAGAAATATTGATGGAGTATCCAGTGTGCTAAAGCCCTTTGCTGCGCTATCTGCATCCAGCAAGGCTTCAAAAATATATGGCATCTCTGCAAGCTTGAAATTTGAGGCTTCCTGGTATTGAATATTAAAAATGTAATTACTTCGAATATTCAATTGATCCTGAACCTGTTGTTTGTTCAAGCCTTTTTCTGTCAAACGACAAATTTGCCAGATATTACTAAACACACTGTAAAAGAACCCCACGGTCTTAATTATTTCACCCGTGCTGTTATTAGTTTTAAGCAACATCTGTTCCGCAATTTGGAGGGCTTGATGCAAATCTCTCTTTATCACCGCATTTTTAAGCTCTATGACGTCATAATCACGATATGACTGCGTTATTTTTTTTACGTGCTCAACTTTAACTTTCTCAGAAGTGTCCACAAAAGTACACAGTTTATCTATTTCTGAGGACAGTAATTTCAAATTGGGGCCTACAAGTTGAGCCAAGACCTGGGCTGCTTCCGGGTTAATTTGACGTTTATGTGAGTGACGTGTCCAGTCAATAATCCAATCGGGAAGATTTCTCTCGTCAATTTTTTCAAACTCATGAATCTCAAAAAGGTCTGTCTCTTTATCCTTTTCTTTGAGGGTTTTTCCGGGCTCTCTGCCTCGATGAGGAAATTTTGTGTCGATCAAACAAAGAATCGTTGTGGGATTGGGGTTTTTAAAATAACCCGAAAACTCTTTGATCCCCTCCCCTTCCGAATTCTCATCGAGTTTCATGAAGTCCCTGACAATGACAACACGTTTTTCAGCCATCATCGGGTAACTGCTGGCAATATTTAATACATCTGCCGGATTCGACTCGTTGCCATAGATCAAATCAAAATTGAAATCTTTCTGCTCTTCAGGAATCAATTTTTCAATTTCGTCCTGCAGCATATCAATTAGAAAAGGTTCCTCACCATAGAGATAATACACAGGTTTAATAGAATCTCTTTTTCTGAGTGAATTAAACAGGGTGCGAAATGTAGCTAAGCTTGTATTCCTGGCCAAAGGTAGGTGGGTTTCTAGTTTAAAGTTCAAGGTTTAAAGAGTGTCAATCCCTGGATTGACTTGACCGTTTGTTAAGGTTATTAGTTTAGATGTAGGGTACAGTATGGATATTGACATGAAGTGTCAATTGCGTTGG
>NZ_JAKLWS010000020.1 GCF_022012475.1 Rhodohalobacter sulfatireducens | reverse complement strand
GATTCGGCCGATACGGCAGGCGCATCCGGGGCGTTGGTCTCGGAGAGGTTGGCCTCGGTGATTCCGGCACATCCGGCAAACAGGGCGATAATTACAGTGGCAGTTAACAGTCGGAGGTTGTGTAAAGCTTTCATAGTAGTGTCTGTTGATTTAGTATTAGTGAAAATTATTTGAAATTTGCCATTCGAAGGCAAAAATTTTTGATATACTATACAGTAGTAGGATGCACGAGAAACCGTTTTGTTACAGAAAAAATATAGATATTAGAATATATTTTAAATTAGTTTTTATAAAATAATTTTATACAATAATTATATATTGTTTTATAAATATATTCATATACGTTGACTTTCTGCAAATCATTTTTAAGAAAAAATTAATCTTTTAAAGTAAAAAGAATCAGGCAGTTATCACTTTTTTGGAACAAGAAAACATTTCGAGTAAAGAATTTTACGAACTCATAACGTCGGCTGATTATTCTGAGATAAATCGTATCTCAAATTTATTTATAAAAAGAATGGCTTTGTATCTGGTCACTGTTATGAAGTCAGACGAAGAAACAGCAAAAGATTGTGCTCAGCAGGCTTTTGAAAAAGTCTATAAAAAAATCGTTGACGGGGCGGTTACCGAGATCAATGATGTCTTTGGTTACTTGGTAAGGTCAGCCAGGAATGAGTACCTCATGATATTGAGAAATGATAAGGTAGAAGTACCAAGTGAGTATTCATACTTTTCGGAAGTTATTGGTTCTAGCGGCGATGAAATAATCGGGTCTATCTATTCGGAAGAAAAAGAGAAGCTCCTTGAATTTTGTATCAAAAAACTGAAGAAAGGTAGGCGGACCTTTTTTCTGCAGGTTTTAAAGTATATCAATGAAAAAGACAAAGATGTGGCGAAGAAACTCAATATGAGTCACGGTAACTTCAGGACCAAAAAATCGAGAGTGATTGAGAAATTACGCAAGTGTGTAAAAAATGCTATAAGAGATTGAATGTTTATTTTGCATTGATTAAAAACAATGCAGGCTTTTTTTCAAGTTCCGGCCGGCTTGTGCTCCTCCATGCTTTGATGTTTTTAGTCTCAATAAATTCGCTGTCTGATGTGATGCCCGCTGCGATACACAATTTTGTTGCCGGGCGTAATTTGCCGGATAGCTGATCGAATAAATTTTTATTTCGATGAGGGGTTTCCATAAAAATATGAGTACAACCCGATTTTAGTGAGTCTTTTTCGAGCTCCTGGATCTTTTTTGAGCGTTTAGATTCATTGATCGGCAGGTAGCCATGAAATGTAAAATGTTGACCATTTAATCCGGATGCCATAAGGGCAAGCAATATGGATGAAGGACCAACCAGGGGTACAACCTGTATTCCTTTTTCATGGGCCAGTTTTACCAATAATGATCCCGGGTCAGCCACGCCGGGCGCACCGGCTTCAGACATGAGCCCCACAGATTGATTTTCCAATAACTTTATAAAACTGAGAACTTCATGTTCGGGTGTTTTCTTGTTTAGAACGCGGAAAGTAATTTCATGAAGGGGAGTCGGGTGGTCAATCCACTGTAAGAAGCTTTGTGCTGTTTGAGCTTTCTCAACCACGAAACAGGTCAGATTTTGTATTAGTTGTACAGTGTGCTCAGGCAGAACCCGATTCTCTTTTTGTTTGGAAATCGGTGTTGGTATTAAATAAAGTTTGTTAGTTGAACCAAAAGAACTCATAGGGAATGAATATATTGATCAAATAATTTGTACATATGCGAATGAATTGACTACCCAAAATAAGAAACTTGCTTTCAAAATTATGTCCATTCAAAAAAGAAAGAAGGAACATGTTGAATTAAGTATCAACAGAGATGTGAACTACCAAAAAACTACCGGGTTTGATGAGCTTGATTTTGTCCACAATGCACTACCCGAAATTAATAGTACTGAAGTACGTCTTTCAGCTTCGCTTTTTGAGAGGGATTTCTCATTTCCATTGTTTATATCCTCTATGACCGGGGGGTATTCCGAAGCAGGGGCGGTCAATACAATTATTGCTGAATTCTGTGAAAATAATAATCTGCCTTTTGGTGTGGGTAGTCAGCGTGTGATGCTGGAGGATCCCGCCGAGGAGGAATCCTTTTCAGTTGTGAGATCCTATGCACCCACCGCTTTCATCGCAGCAAATATAGGCGGAGCACAGTTGATCGATGGTCTTTCGGATGAAAAAATTCGCCGCATGATTGAGAGTATTGATGCTAATGCCGTGATTGTACATCTCAACCCACTGCAGGAATTAGTACAGCAGGAGGGAGACCGAAACTTTAAAGGAGTTGAGAAAGGAATTGAAAATCTCGCGAATAAAGTAGAATGCCCTATAATTGTGAAAGAGACGGGAGCAGGGATATCCAAATCTGTTGCAGAAAGACTTTTAGGTATTGGTGTTACAGTGATTGATGTGGCGGGAGCCGGGGGAACAAGCTGGTCAAAAGTAGAGAACCTTCGATCCAATCAAACAGATCCACTCCATGAGTTTGATGAATGGGGCATCCCAACTGTTGACTGCATTAATCAGATCATACCTCTGAAAAGTAAAAAGACATTTGAACTTATTGCATCAGGAGGTATCAGAAGCTCATTCGATATTGTGAAAGCAATAGCACTCGGAGCCGATTTTACTGCGACCGCTCAACCCGTAATTAAAGCAATCATGGATGGAGGATACAAGAAGCTGGATGACCTGTTCGGAATTTGGCAAAAACAAGCCAGATACATCCTGACACTTCTTGGTTGCTCATCCTTTGATGATTTGAATTCAAACCATCTGTACCGGAAATAATTGAAAGGTTCCCGGAAAGTTATTCCGATATGCTGTAAGATTGTTCTGCAGCATCTGCTAAAGTCAGAACCGCATCCCTGTATAAACTGCTTGGATTGTATCGGAAAACTGCACCTTCAAGCGATCCAGTTACATCGTGAAAGTGAGCCAGGTAATTTCCTATCGACTGGATGTTGTTCTCCATGTCAAAAATGTCATCTCCAACAAACCACCTGTTGATAGAGTATGGAATAAACTGACCGTATGACATTGCACCGGCATAGCTGGATTTCAGCTCAAACACATCGATATTGTTTCGATTGGTAAAAAGCAACAGTTCTTCTAACTGTGCTTTCGCAAAATCTGCACGATAATCTTCAGTATACATTGAGACGTACACATTGAGAGGATTGAAGCTTCCGATATTTTGTCCAAAATCAGATTCTATGCCGATAATAGCTGCAATCACATACTTTGGGATGTCATAGGTTTGTTCAGCCTGTTGCAGAGCGGCTGAGTAGGTATCCATGAAATCACCAATTCTTCCTTTCTTATTCTCATAACCGAGCACGCGCAAATAGTCTTCAAGACTTCCAATTTTACGCTCAGCTGATTTTCGAAAACGATCTCCAATTCCATCATAAATCTCGAATTCGGGCTCATCCAAAAGCGACTCTAAATCAAGATCTTTGGAATCGAAATATTCAATCAGAGAAACTAATCTTTCAGGATATTCCTGGATATTTTTAGAGGTGATAGTGTTCTCTGCAGTTTCTGATTTTGAGAGTAGAACTAAATTATTGTTATTTTCAGCAGGGGGTTGAACTACTAAAAAAAGAGCGAAAAAAGCGATTGCAATAATTTTTATAGGGGCATTCATCATAACAGCATCTCAGGTTTTTTAATTGTTTCTCTATTGATACTAAAAAACAGATCTGAAAGCAATCATAACTGTGTAAGATTTTTTAAAAAATTAAGATTTTTTGGAACTGTCAATCATATGAAAAAGTATCCCCCAGATATTTTTTGAAATTTTAAAATTGATCTTCATATTTCTCAAGTCATATAAAAACTAATTTTCTAAGAGCACAAAAATGAGAAAACTTAAATACACATTACTATTATCATTGGGATTGTTTTTAATAAGTACAATTTCCGTTAAAGCCCAGTCTATTTCAGTGGGAGGCGGTGTAGGCTATGGGAGTAAATCTGAAGATTTTAATTTTCAGGTGAATGCTTATTACAAATTGCCAAGCTTACCACTGAGAATTGGCGGGGATGTAGGTTACTCAAAACCTGAAGACAACCTCACACAAATCGATGGAAATGCGAATGTACACTTAATGTTAGTTGACTCAGAAGCAGTAAGCCTGTATGGACTTACGGGCTTGAACGTACTTTATGCCAAAGTTTCTGTGGGAGATATCTCAGAATCAGAAACATACACAGGTCTAAATGCCGGTGGAGGTGCTGAAGTAAACATCGGTGTTGGACGTGCGTTTGGTGAGGTTAAGTACATTATTGGACGAGATATTCCTAATGATGACGGGCAAGTGGTAATCGGGGCCGGCATACGGGTTAATATTTCCAATTAATCAGAAAGACTTTCTATAAGAATTAAAGCCTGGTTGAAGAATCAGGCTTTTTTTTTTTATAAACTGATTGAGATATGATAAAATGCTAAAATGAAATTCAACCTTTTCCGAACATGAGATTATCCGGCTTATCTTTATCCATATTTTTACTTCTTTTGCTCCTTATCCACCCCGTTTATTTAACGGCTCAAAATACCAGCGAAGATGGCTACAGGGCATGGCTCAGATACGAAAATGTGGAGGATGATGAGCTCTTATATGAATACAAGGAATTGGTAAGAGCGGTTGTTTTGAGAGGCAATTCTGAAACAACCCGGGCCATTGAGGTTGAACTGAAGCAAGCAATAACCGGGCTTTTAGATATGGAGGTTCCATTTCATAATAATATACAGGTAAATGGGACACTGGTGATCGGTACACCGGAAACTTCCGAAGAGATTGCCGGTTTAGATTTTGCGAATAAATTAGAAACAGTCGGGGATGAGGGATATGTGATTGAAAATGCAGGTATAGATGGATATGAGACAATAGTTATTGCTGCAAATAGCAACATTGGACTTCTATACGGTGTTTTTGATTTAATGAGGCAGCTTCAGACCTACGAGGATATTTCAGATATCTCAATTCACAGTGCGCCAAAAGTGGAGTATCGAATGGTGAATCATTGGGATAATTTGAGCCGTTTAGTGGAACGGGGATATGCCGGGCTTTCCATTTGGGATTGGGGAACGCTTCCTGAATATAAAGATCCAAGGTACACCGATTATGCCAGGTTGAACGCTTCCATCGGGATCAATGCGACGGCTGTAAATAATGTGAATGCCGATCCGCGAATGTTGACCGATCAATTTTTAGAGAAGCTGGTAGTTCTGGCGGATATGTTTCGGCCTTATGGAATACAGGTGTTTATCTCTATCAATTACCAGGCACCCATCTCAGTTGGGGGATTGGATACGGCCGATCCGCTTGATCCCGAAGTTCGAAAGTGGTGGGCAGATAAAGCCGATCAGATTTATGAGATGATTCCTGATTTTGGTGGATTTTTGGTGAAGGCGGATTCCGAAGGCCAACCGGGTCCGTTTGCGTATGACCGAAATCACGCTGAAGGTGCGAACGTGTTGGCGGAAGCGGTTGAATCTCATGGAGGGGTGGTTATCTGGAGAGCTTTTGTCTACAGTCCGGAACAGGAGGATAGGTTTCGTGAAGCCTATGATGAGTTTGTACCCCTGGATGGGGATTTTAAAGACAACGTAATCCTCCAGGTAAAAAACGGCCCGATCGACTTCCAGCCTCGTGAGCCTTTCTCTCCACTTTTTGGCGCGATGGAAGAAACAAACACTATGCTTGAACTTCAGATCACACAGGAATATTTCGGTTTTTCCTATCACTTAGCGTACCAGGGAACTCTTTTTGAGGAGGCACTTGATGCAGATACCTATGCAAAGGGAGAAGGATCAACGGTGGGAGATGTGATTTCAGGGGAAGTGTTTGATTATAAACATACCGGTATGGCCGGGGTTTTGAATATTGGGAATTACAGAAATTGGACGGGACACCCGTTCGTTCAGTCCAATTGGTACGCGTATGGTCGTTTGGCCTGGGATTATACACTTTCAGCAGATGAGATTGCAGATGAATGGATGAAAATGACGTTCACGAATAACGAACAATTCATAGATCCGATTGGAGATGTGATGATGGAATCACGCGAAGCCGGCGTGAACTATCGGTCGCCATTGGGTTTAACACATCTGTATGCGCAGGGACACCATTACGGTCCGGCGCCGTGGACATCAGACCTTCCGCGTTCTGATTGGACAGCTGTCTATTATCATAAAGCAGATGAAGAAGGAATTGGCTTTGATCGGACTGAAACCGGCTCAAATGCTATCGAACAGTACCATGAACCGTTGGAAAGTAAATTTAGAAATATTGAAACAACCCCCGAGGATTATTTACTGTGGTTCCACCATGTAGATTGGGATTATGAAATGGACTCCGGTCGAACTCTCTGGGAGGAGTTAGTTCACAACTATTATAAAGGGGTTGAACAAGTTCGACGGATGCAGGATCAGTGGAATTCAATTGAAGGACTGATCGATCAGCAGCGATTTGAACGTGTGAAGGCGTTACTCGAAATCCAGGAGAAAGATGCTGTTCGATGGAGAGATTCCTGTGTGCTTTACTTTCAAACGTTTTCTGAGAGGCCAATTCCCGATCAATTTGAAAAACCTGAACACGATCTGGAATATTACAAATCACTTGAGAATACCATCTACATTCCGTCGCCCAGGTATGATTAGTTTTAAAGTCTAAAAATGTTCAACTTTCATAGACAGCTACCTATCAAAAATTGATAAATCAAAATATCTATGTCTGCACTAATTTTTCGCTACACATTCCCCGTTTTAATCAGTTTGATTATTGGTTTTGCTCTATCCATGACCGCTCAAAACAATCAAAATCTGGGAATCTTTGATAATACCCTCGATATTGGGGATGTAAAACATGAAGGGAACGCATCCTACAACGCTCAAACCGGTGAGTATACTTTAACAGGTTCCGGTGAGAACATGTGGTCTGATAATGATGAATTCCGATACCTTTGGACCACCGTCCAGGGAGATTTTATTCTTCGGGCCGAGATTAAATTTTTG
This sequence comes from Rhodohalobacter sulfatireducens, assembly GCF_022012475.1. Lineage (GTDB taxonomy): Bacteria > Bacteroidota > Rhodothermia > Balneolales > Balneolaceae > Rhodohalobacter > Rhodohalobacter sulfatireducens. Next base: position 74,005 of record NZ_JAKLWS010000020.1, on the reverse strand, counting down.
GGTGATGGTGTTGATCCGCATCGAAAAATTGGATGGACAGTACGGAATACATTGACTGCGAATTCTGCGATGGTCAACGCGGCAGTTCATGGAGACGGACTAACCTCCCTTCAATACCGGCAGTCGGAAGGGGCCGAAACGTTGGAGAGCACTTCTTCTGATAGTTTACCGAATATTGTTGAGTTGTCTCGGGTTGACGGGACTTATATCATGAAAACAACTAAGAAGGGCGAGCCATTTACAACTGTTGAGGTTGCGGATGTTGAGTTGAATAATCAGGTATTTGCAGGAATTTATGTTAGTGCCCACAACGAAGATGTGGTGGAAACGGCGGTCTTTAAAAATGTAAGAATTACCAAACCGGCTCCGTCCGACTTAGTTCAGTATCAACAATATTTAGGGAGTCGGCTTGAAGTATTGGATATAGAGGCGGGTACTCAAAAAGTTTTGCATACTTCTGAACGGTCCATACAGGCTCCTAATTGGACGGTAGACGACGAGAGATTGATCTTTAATTCTAATGGATACCTGTATAATTACTGGCTTGATGATGGAAAAATCACACATCTGAACACAGGTTTTGCAACGAATAATAACAATGATCACGTACTGTCTTTTGATGGAACGATGCTCGCGATCAGTCATCATAACGAGGCTGACAACGGTAACTCCACAATTTATACACTCCCGGTTGAAGGCAGCGACAATCCAAAACAGGTGACTCAATCCGGAGTCGGGGCATCGTACCTGCATGGAATATCACCCGATAATCAAACTGTGATTTTTACGGGTAACAGGAATGGTCAGTACGATATTTACGCATCCGACGTGAATACGATGGAGGAAACACAACTTACCGATACACCGCATTTGGATGATGGATCGGAATACTCGCCCGATGGAGAGTATATCTATTTTAACTCAAACCGCACCGGTACGATGCAGATTTGGCGAATGGATGCTGATGGAAGCAACCAGACTCAACTCACTTTCGATGAAAATTTCAACGATTGGTTTCCACATATTTCGCCCGATGGTGAGAAGATGGTTTTCATCAGTTACGGTACGGATGTGGCATCGGGAGATCATCCATTCTACAAAAATGTAACGCTCCGCATGATGCCGGTTGATGGGGGAGAACCAGAAATAATAGCGTATTTATATGGTGGACAGGGAACCATCAACGTCCCAAGTTGGTCGCCGGATAGTAAGAAAATTGCGTTTGTAAGCAACACCGGGAGATTCTATTAATTTGTACGCCGGACAGCCTGTCCGGCACCACTGAATCTATAAAAACTTTTGTCCTCAGAGTGAAATGATATCTTGTGCCCTGAACACCATACGAAGTGTATGTATATATTTTGGGTAACGGGCAAGCTGCCCGTTGTACGTACGTCGGACAGCCTGTCCGGCACTTAAAATCTTAAAAAATTTTACTCTTTGAAAGACGAGATATTGGTTGCCGTAATCACCATATTGAAGTGGTTTTTTCAGGGAATGGACAAGCTATCTGTTGTACATTCCACCGAATTGACAAACCACTGAAAAATTAAATCATGCCAAATAGCCCAACTCTACTCATCATCGGGAAAGTGTGGCCGGAGCCAAAATCTTCAGCTGCGGGCAGTCGAATGGTGCAGCTAATTCAGCTTTTTCTGGATGCCGGTTGGCAGATTACATTTTCAAGTTCCGCTTCCAACAGTGAATATTCTTTCGATCTGGATGGAATAGGTGTTACCGAACAACCGATCAAAATTAATGATTCATCATTCGATGAGTTCATAAGAGATTTAAAACCAAATATGGTTTTGTTTGATCGGTTTATGATTGAAGAACAGTTCGGCTGGCGGGTTGCAGAGAACTGCCCGGAAACGATTCGTATCCTTGATACCATTGATCTTCACAGTCTAAGAATTGCTCGACAAAATGCATACAATAACGAAGAAGAATTTCATGTAGGGAACCTGCTTCTTGAGGATACTGCAAAGCGAGAGATTGCCAGTATTTTGAGATGTGATCTGTCGCTGATTATATCAGACGCAGAGATGAAAATTCTCAAAGAGATTTTTGAAGTAGATGAAAACCTTCTCTTTTATCTTCCCTACCTGTTGGATTTTGAAACAAATTCGATAGTGAAAGATCCTCCGACTTTTGACGATCGAAATGGATTTATTTCCATTGGGAACTTCAAACATGAGCCAAACTGGAATGCAGTTCTTTGGTTAAAAGAGGAGATCTGGCCACTGATCAAAAAGCAACTGCCGGAAGCAAAGTTCTATGCTTACGGTTCATACCCTTCCAAAAAAGTATTTCAGCTGAGTAATCCGGATGATGGATTTCTCATCAAAGGCCGTGCAAGTGATGCTCTCTCCGTCATAAGCAAAGCCAAAGTTCTGTTGGCACCGTTGAGATTTGGAGCCGGTTTAAAAGGGAAATTGGTCGATGCAGCTTTGAGCGGTACACCAAGCGTAACCACTTCGATTGGATCTGAAGGCATTGAACTCGGATGTAAATGGAATGGTGTAATCAGTAACGATCCCGAACAGTTTGCAAACGCCGCCGTTCAACTTTATCAAAACAAAGAATTTTGGGAGAGATCGCAACAGGCAGGTTATGAACTTCTCAAAAAACGGTTTGATCTGAAGAAATTCGATGAGTCACTTCTCACTAAAATTGAGGAAATCCGGATGAACCTGGAGTCTCACCGGAGAAAAAATTTTATCGGTTCAATGTTACGGCACCACACCATGAACAGTACAAAGTTCATGAGCCGGTGGATTGAGGAGAAGAACAAGTAGCAGGGTAGAAGATGCAGGAATCAGGATGCATGGTTCACGGTTCGCTGAGTTGTGCGGGATAAATGCAAATACGGGGAAGATCGTTTTTCTCAATTCATCCGTTTTCCGAGATCACACCAGTACCCCAGGTCGACTCCTACATTATCTGATGGCACAAACGAGACATTTGCGACATCAGAGCATGGTTACTTTGAACCTCAAACCTCAAACCGTGAACATGACTTGTCTTGTCGATTAAAAAAAGCTACTATTTGTGAGCAAAAGGGGATGTCTAAGTTGATACAGCTCAAACCTTTCCCCACACGATTCTACCATATTAAATTTTATTTTCATGGAAGATGTAAATAAAGATCGCCCAAAAGATCCCTATCTGCTCACAAGGGATGATATCAAAGATCCACCAACCACTTTTTGGGAAACTTTGAAGCACTTAGGCCCGGGGTTTGTGATGTCGGCTGCTATCGTTGGGTCCGGCGAACTGATTGCAACGACTACACTCGGTGCGCGTGCCGGTTTTGTAACATTTTGGGTGATTATTTTGAGTTGCCTGATTAAAGTCACCTTGCAACTCGAGTTTGGGAAGCACGCCATCAGTAATGGAGAAACAGTGATGAGCGCTTTCAACCGATTGCCGGGCTGGAATTTCAGGGAGATCAACTGGACGATCTGGACCTGGCTATTTATACAACTCTTTAAACTGTTGCAGGTTGGTGGAATTGTTGGTGGTGTGGCCATTACCATGAACATTTTTTTTCCCTCAGTGAATGTGACGCTTTGGACAATGATAACTGCAATATTAGCATCACTATTAGTTTTTCGCGGCTATTATTCTTTTGTAGAACGGTTTTCACTGGTGATGATCGCATTTTTTACGATTCTCACTTTTTTATCTGTCTATTTCCTGCAATTCACTGATTTTGCCTACAGCTGGCAGGATATCGCCTACGGACTGGAGTTCAATTTGCCTGCGGCAACAGTCGGGGTTGCAATTGCAGCGTTCGGTCTTACAGGAGTTGGCGGTGATGAGATCATGTACTATCACTATTGGTGTATCGAAAAGGGGTATGCAGCTTACACGGGTCCTGCAGATCAAACCAAAGAGTGGGTTGCAAGAGCCAAAGGGTGGACAAAAGTGATGTATTGGGATGCAGTCTTATCGATGGTGGTGTATACACTGGTGACTGCCGCATTCTACATATTGGGAGCTTCAGTTCTGCATGTGCAGGACCGGATTCCGGAAGGATATCAAATGATTGAAACCTTATCGGGGATGTACACAGAAACACTGGGCCCCGGGGCAAGAACTATATTTTTGATTTGTGCTGTAGTGGTTCTCTTTTCAACGCTTTTCAGCGCTCTGGCAAGCTGGACCCGTATTTTTTCAGATGCATTCGGAAAACTTGGTTTCCTTGATTTTCATGATATTGAGCAACGGCGGAAAGCAATTGCCATTTTTGCATGGGTATTTCCAATGTTATGGGCACTGATGTTTCTTTTTGTTCAGCTCCCGGTATTGATGATTATCATCGGCGGGTTTTTTACATCAGTTTTACTTTTGATTGTAGTTTTTGCAGCTATACATTTCAGGTATAGACAATTGAAACCGGAATTAAAACCGGGGAAATTTTATGATATCTCTTTTTGGGTGAGTGTTGTTGCAATATTGTTAGCTGCGATTTACAGTATCATCCGATTTTTTTGAAAGAGCATAACATTGTCTTTGTAAACGAAAAAACGCAATGCATGAAGTGTTGCCGCAAGGGAATGCCTTTTCGCGAATTATGCGACGGGTTTAAGCTTTTAAAAGCTGGGATTTTGAAGTAGAAGTTACAAGTTAGAATCAGTTATTCATTCCTGTGTTGGTTTGCACTTTCTCGCAACGACTTTTTCTGAACATTTAATCCTGATTATAATGAAAAAGACTATACTCACCCTACTTTCAATACTTCTTATAACTCTTTCTTTCGCTTGCCAGAGTTCAGAAACCTCAGAATCGACAACGGAAAACACGCTATCCCGGGAGGAGATTCTCAATGAATCCGAAGAAGCGTTTGACGAACGAATGGAGTGGTGGCGTGATGCCAAGTTCGGCCTCTTTATTCATTGGGGCCCATATGCAGTTCCTGCCGGCGTTCATAATGGAGAACGTCTCGAGGGAATTGGTGAGTGGATTATGGAACGGGCAGAAATTCCGGTTGAGGAATATGAAGAATACTCCCGGCAGTTTAACCCAACCGAGTATGATGCTGACGAGTGGGTACAGATCGCGAAAGATGCCGGAATGAAGTATATCATCATCACCTCCAAACATCATGATGGATTTGCTTTATGGGATTCTGAAGTTGGGAATTACAACTCAGTTGATTTTGCACAGATAGAAAAGGACTTGCTGGATGAGCTGAAAGTGGCTGCCGACAAACACGGTATAGAACTTGGATTTTATCACTCTATCATGGATTGGCATCACCCGGATGCACAAGCCCCGCACTATCCCGATTACAATACCAGTGAGAAAATGAATCCAAATTTTGATCGCTACGTGGAGAATTATCTCAAGCCCCAAGTGAGGGAGCTGGTGGAGGAATATGATCCGGCTGTCATGTGGTTTGATGGCGAGTGGATTCCCGAATGGACGCATGAACATGCCGAGGATATGTACGTGATGCTGCGTCAAATGGACCCTGAACTAATCATCAATAATCGCGTTGACGTTGGCAGGCAAGGCATGCAGGGGATGAATGAAGAAGGGGGTGATTATCTTGGAGATTTTGGCACACCCGAGCAAGAGATCCTGGAAAGTACCAGCAACTTTGATTGGGAAGCTTGTATGACTATGAATGATACCTGGGGATACAAAGAGCATGATGATAACTGGAAATCATCCGAAACATTGATTCACAATCTCGTGGATATTGCCGCAAAAGGTGGAAATTACCTGTTGAATGTGGGGCCGACTGCAGAGGGGATAATTCCCGATGCAAGCGTTGAACGGCTGGCCGATATGGGCGACTGGATGGATATCAACGGGGAAGCTATTTATGAGACGGATCGACTTCAAAATCATTTCAGTGAGGGAGAATCCATTCGATACACGAAGAAAAAAGGAGAACCTGTGTATTATGGAATTTTATTGGAGGAACCTGGTCAAACAGCTCAATTCAGCTACCTGCAACCTGATGAAGGATCTGAAGTGATGCTTCTTGGATATGAAGATCCGTTAAATTGGGAGTTCGATGAAGAAAACGGCTTGAGCATTCAAATTCCGGACGAGGTTACGAATGCTGAGAATTTGAGTACAGCCTGGGTGTTTAAAATAAACGGGAGTGAGATAAACTAAACTCTTGACCGGTTTTTATTCATAGTAGAAAAGATTTTCGGCACTCTCTTTTAAAGTGTAATGGAGGCTTGAAACTAAAAAATTTTATAAACCGCAAAGTTTGGTAAGATTTGTTCAATAAATTTCAAAGCCTCAGCGAATCTTTGCGATTAAAATAGAACCGCTGTGATTGCTGAGCAACGCAGAGATACTGAGAGAGGTGTAAATAGCCACTTTAAAAAAATATTTTTTTAAACTTTTCTCAGCGCTACTCAGTGTACCCTCAGCAGTTAATTAAAACTATCGTCACTCTAATGAATAAATCTGTTTTAAGTCTCATCATAATATCTCTTTTGATCAGTTTATTACAAACAAGCTGCTCAGAGAATGACAACCTCTCAAATGTTCGAGATCTAAAAGTCGAATACCTCACAAATCCTTATGGGCTGGATGAAGAAAATCCCCGTTTCTCCTGGATTTATGATGATAATACAAGAGGGGCTTCTCAAACTGCATATCGAATAATCGTATCCGGAAACCCCGAAAATCTTGAAAATGAGGAGGGTGATCTGTTTGATACAGGGAAAGTCTCAAGCTCAAATACTGTTCATGTTGAATATGATGGAGCCCCATTAGAAAGTGGCAACAAATATTACTGGAAAGTAAGGGTTTGGGATCAAGATGAAGAAGAGGCAGATTGGAGTGAAACTCACCGTTTTCATATGGGATTATTGAATCCGGATGATTGGCAAGCTAAGTGGATCACCACGCCTGATACCACTATTTCATCGCCGCTGTTACGAAATGAATTTACAATTGAAAAAGAGATCGAATCTGCTACCGTATTTGTAACCGGTGTGGGTTACTACGAATTCTATCTGAATGGTGAGAAAGTGGGAGATCATTTTCTCGACCCGGGCATGACGGATTTCAGAGATCGGATTCTCTATGAAACCTATGATGTATCCGGTCAACTTCAAGAGGGAAATAACGCAGCCGGATTCTGGCTTGGAAACGGTGCCTTTCGGTTAAAAGCCGAAGAGGGCCGATGGACCTGGTATGGGATGAACAACCAATATGGAACGCCAATGGGAATTATGCAGCTTCACATTCAATATGCAGATGGTTCGGAAGAGATCGTAGGCAGCGATGAATCATGGAAGTCGAGTTTAAGTCCAATCATCTACAATAATGTGTACGGCGGGGAAGATTATGATGCCCGGCTTGAACAGGAAGGCTGGAACTCCGTTGGATTTGATGATTCAGATTGGAATTCTGTTGAGATAGTTGAAGATGTTGCTGTCATCATGGACTCGCAAGTGATGCCGCCGATTCGTGTGATAGAAACCATCGAACCGGTTACGCAAACAAATCCTGAACCCGGAAAATATTTGTACGATCTGGAGCAAAATATTGCCGGTTGGTGGAGATTACAGGTTGAAGGTGAGGGTGGAACGGAAATTAAAATTCGGGGAGCGGAAACGCTGAACAATGAACTTTTCCCTAAGCCACTTGAGGAAGGCAACAGTCTCAGCACCAAACATCAATATCATGCAAATGTCTGGACGACTTATATATTGAATGGAGATGGCATTGAAACTTATGAGCCGCGATTTTTCTATTCCGGGTTTCGATATATCGAAGTTCAGGTGGATGATCCAGAGGCGATCGAATCACTGGAAATAGACGGGCGGGTTGTACATTCAGACCTGAAACGAACCAGCTCATTCAGTTCATCTAACTCATTGTTGAATCAAATTTGTGAAGCGGCGATTTGGTCACAACGGGGAAATCTGCATGGCTATCCCGAGGATTGCCCGCATCGGGAGAAAGGGGGTTATAATGGAGACGGTCAGGTCATCGCTGAAACCTCTATGCACGACTTTGATATGCATGCGCTTTATGAAAAATGGCTGAAAGATATGAAGGATTCGCAGTATGATAACGGCCGTATTCCAAATACTTCGCCATTAATGCTGGGCGGAGTAGGCGGCGGAATCGCCTGGGGAAGTGCCTACATTTTAATTCCCCTGTGGATGTATCAGTACTACGAAGACACTCGGCTTCTTGAGGAGCATTACCCCAATATGAAGAAATATATGACGTATCTCGAAAACCTGGCGGGTGAATTTGATGAGAATCCTGATGAAGAATATATCATCAATGAATTTGGCGGTTACTGGGATTCCCTTGGCGAATGGGAAGCACCGGTTCGGGATCGTACAGGGCCCGTCAACCCTCTTACTAACACCTATTATTGGTATTTAAATACCCTGACGTTTGCGGATATAGCAGGAATATTAGGAAAAGAGGATGATCGCCGAAGTTATTTATCTCTCTCTGATTCCATCAAAAAAGCTTTCAATGAAAAATTCTTTCTTGAGGATTCAAATCTTTATGGAACTGAAGAACCGTACCAGGGTTACTTACTTTTTGCATTAAATGGAGACCTGGTACCTGAGGAACACCGTGAGGCCGTTTTAGATAACTTGCTTCATGATATTGAGGTGACGAGCGACGGTCATCTCGGAACCGGGATACTGGGAACCAAACACCTGGTGAATGTTCTCCCGGAAGAGGGCAGAGAAGATTTGCTGCATAACATTGTAACTAAAACAACTTTCCCAAGTTGGGGGTATTGGATAGAAAACGGAGCCACCACGCTTTGGGAATCCTGGAACGCAGAGAGTTCCCACAATCATCAAATGTTTGGAACGGTTAACGAATACCTTTATAAATACCTGGCAGGAATTCAGGCTCCGACAAATGAAGGCACTGCAGTTGGATATAAAGAAATCCACATCAAACCATACATTCCTGATGATGTGGACTGGGCAGAGGCAACAATTGAAACGGTTCGGGGAACCGTTTCATCAAGGTGGGAGAAGACGGATGATGGCCTCATTCTGAATGTTACGCTACCGCCGAATACAACCGGTAAGGTCAGTATTCCAAAAAGAGACTGGGATGACGTTGAGATTTCAGAAGGTGGGGAGGCTTTTTGGGAAGATGGACAAATTGTTGATAACAGTACAGAAATTTTCAGTGGGAGAGAGGCAGATGGTTTTGTAGTGCTCGATTTGAATTCGGGCACCTATGAGTTTGAAGTGACAGGCGAATAGTGGAAAATCCCCTCTTGAGAGGGGACCGGTGGAGGCAAAACGGCGCAGCCGGATTTGCCAAAGCAGGGGTGTGTTCGAAGGCTCCGGCTGCCAATCCCGCCATCCCGCCGTATCAACGTCCCTCAACACACCCCTGAACGAATCCCTGAACGTGATTCGGTCTGTCCCCTCTCGAGAGGGGATTGTTACATTTTTTTTCTAAAAAATTGTAAGGAATTTGGTATTTACGGTTCATACAAGTAGTATGAAACGCCCCATCATCCCATAAAATCCGGCATTAAAGAAAAAAGCCAGGCAGCTTCGCAACAACAGCACTCTGAGTGAAGTTAAGCTGTGGGCTTATCTGAAGGGAAAACAGATGCATGGATTCGATTTCCACCGCCAGCGGCCGGTCTATCAGTTTATTGTCGATTTTTTCTGTTGCGAACTTTACCTGGCTATTGAGCTTGATGGATATACTCATTTTCTGGACAAAACATCAGAAAAAGATCTGGAAAAAGAGAAACGGTTATGTGAACTGGGAATTCGGCTCTTGCGTTTCAGGGACGAAGAAATCTACCACGATATAGACAATGTATTGAGAGCCATTGAAACCGTTGTCATTGAACAAAAAGAAAAGGCAGGGTTGTAGAAAATCCCCTCTTGAGAGGAATTATTATACAAAGCTCAGTACAGGAGGGGATTGCCAGCCACGTGGATTTGGCAGGTGAAAACTGCAATCGCCAGCCGAAACTGAAGTTTCTACTCCACCTCCAGAATTTTTTCTGCAGTCATACTATCGGAAATCAATACATTGATGTTTTTCCCGGTGAGTGCTCCGTGAATCACTTCAGCTTTCTCAACCCCGCCGGCGATTCCCACAACTGTGTCGATCTGCATCATCTCTTCCGGTGAAACGCCGATCACTAAATCCTTCAGAGTAGTATCAACTTCTTTTCCGTTGGAATCAAAAAAGCGAAGGGCAATATCACCAATGGCTTTGGATTCAAAAATTTCACGTCGCAGTTTATCAGGAATCTCTTCATTGTCTTTATGTAATACAGGATTCGTTTCCAGCGCCCCGATTCCGACAAACAGTGTATTCATTTTCGAAATGAGTTCAAGAGCATTTTTGACGCTGCCATCCGCCATGAGGACATCTTTCGCCTCTACACTTCCAACAATTCCGGGTGCAGGAAGTAAAGTTAATTTGGCTTGCATCAACTGTGAAAGACGCCTGGATATATCCGCTGCGTGAGCTTTGGCCTCGGGCGGCCCAACCCCACCCAGTGCTTGTACGATGTGGAGATCGTCAATGGGTGTGGGTTGTAAAGAGTCCGCCATCGCTTGCAAAGTGGTTCCCCATGTTACACCGATTACATCTCCTTCATGAGCGGTTCGTACCAGGTAATTCGCCGCCGCCGATCCAATCTGGCGCTTAATCATACTGGCAGACATTCCTTCATCCGATTCCACTAAAATCACCTCTTTCATTCCAAACTTTTTCTCCAGTGCATGCTCAAGTTCAACGAAGTTACCATTAGGAGTGACTATGGAGATCTGTACAATTCCCTGTTTTCGAGCTTGGTCCAACATTCTGGATACTTTGGGCCTGGATAGGTGTAAACGATCAGCGATCTCCTGTTGATTAAAATCCTGCTCATAATACATAGAACTGATTTTGCTAAGCAATCGAAGGTTAATAGGATCTTTGGGTCGGGGCATAAGTCACTGTATAAGGATTAAAATTCTGCCGGAGATTATCTTTAAAAATAAATCTTATTGATTTTCATTGATCCATTCTTAAAATTGAATAAGTCAAATTTACAATAATGAACAAATGTTCAAAAATATATTTTGAGCCTCTAACCTTTCACACAATTCCACCAGCATGTCCTTAAGAGAAATTTCTGTCAAATTCATCAATCGTTTTCTCATTATCGTCATTCTTTTTTATCCATTACAACTTGTATTGGCTCAAAATGGATCTGATTTAAGTGTTTATGATCTGGAGGTAGAATATTTTACAAATCCGGTTGGGATTGATGATTCCAATCCGCGCCTTTCTTGGAAAATTGAAAGTGATCAGAGAAATACAATTCAAAGAGCTTACCAGGTACAGGTATCCAAAAGTTCTGATTTTTCTGAGGTTGTTTGGGATACGGGTGTAGTTAATTCTGATCAATCCTTACACGTTCGTTATGAGGGGCCTAAACTGGAATCTCGCGAAAGATATTACTGGAGAAACCGGGTTTGGGATAATCATGGCAACCGGTCTGGATGGAGTGAACCGGCATTTTGGGAGATGGGCCTCTTGAATGAAAATGATTGGCAGGCAAGATGGATCGAAGCCGGTTTTGAGCAAGATTCTACAGTTTCGTCTCCCAGTCCAATGTTTCGAAATGAGTTTAAAATTGACAGGGAGGTTGCTTCTGCCCGGGTGTATGTAACGAGCCATGGTGTGTACGAGATGGAGATTAACGGTAAAAGAGTGGGGGACCGGTTTTTTACACCTGGATGGACAAGCTATAACAACCGGCTGCAGTACCAAACCTACGATATTACCGATTTTCTGGAAACCGGAGATAACGCAGTCGGTGTTACACTCGGGGATGGATGGTACAGCGGATACCTGGTATGGGGAGATGCCCGTAATCATTACGGATCCACATTGGGTGTTCTGGCGCAAATTGAAGTGACGTATAAAGACGGTTCAACAGAAACGATCGGTACCGATAAAAGCTGGACTTCATCTACCGGTGCTATACTGGCGTCGGATATCTACAATGGTGAGACATATGATGCCCGGCTTGAAAATCGTGGTTGGTCAGAGTCCGGTTATGATGAAAGTGATTGGTCGGTGGTGACAGTCGCTAATCATTCCAAAGACCATTTGATTGCACCTGAAGGCCCACCGGTTCGAAAAATTCAGACCATCAGACCAAAACAGATCTTACAAACTCCAGAAGGAGACACTGTTGTAGATTTTGGACAAAACATGGTCGGTTGGGTTCAACTTTCAGCAGAAGGACCTCGCGGAACAGAAATTACACTTGAACACGCAGAAGTACTCGATAAAGAGGGGAATTTTTATATGGCAAATATCCGGGCAGCTGAACAACTGAATACTTATATCATGAAAGGGGAGGGAGTTGAGGTATGGGAGCCCTCATTCACGTTTCAGGGATTCCGATATGTGAAAGTGGAGGGCTATCCCGGTGAGCTAACATTGGATGATTTGACAGGAGTGGTATTACATTCGGATATGGATCCAACAGGTCACTTTCAGACGTCAAATGATTTACTGAATCAACTTCAGCACAATATAGTATGGGGTCAGAAAGGTAATTTCCTTGACATTCCAACTGATTGTCCACAACGGGATGAACGTTTGGGTTGGACCGGTGATATCCAGGTTTTTGCATCAACAGCATGTTTTAATATGGATGCATCCGGTTTTTTAACGAAATGGCTTCGGGATGTTGAGGCTGATCAGAATGAAAGCGGTAGTGTTCCATACGTGGTTCCGAATGTGCTTGGCGAACAAGCAGTAGGTTCATCCGGGTGGGGGGATGCCAGTGTGGTAGTTCCGTGGACTCTTTACCAGGCCTACGGGGATAAACAAATCCTGGAAACTCAATATGAGAGTATGAAAGGGTGGGTCGACTTCATGAAGGAGCGTTCAGCCATGGACAGCACCACGTATCTTTGGGATAACAACTTTACATTTGGGGATTGGCTCTCATTCAACAGCACCGCATCTGACTATCCCGGTGCATATACGGATAAAGCGTTGATCTCAACCGCATTTTTCGGACATTCTACCGATTTACTGGCACGTTCGGCACGGGTCCTTGGGAAAGATTCCGACGCTGAAGACTATGAAGATCTGTTTGAGAATATTAAAGATGCATTCCAACATGAATATTTAACCCCAAGCGGCAGAATCATGTCAAATACTCAGACAGCTTACCTTCTGGCGCTTCAGTTCGATCTTTTAAGTGACGAAATGGAATCTAAAGCAGCTGAATATCTTATTTCCAGAGTAAATGAACGCGGTCATTTGACAACAGGTTTTTTAGGGACTCCTCACCTTAACCCCATTTTAACACAGTTTGGGTATTCAGAAGAAGCTTACGAGTTAATGCTTCGAAAAGAGTATCCCTCTTGGCTTTATCCGGTGACCAAAGGGGCCACCACAATTTGGGAAAGATGGGATGGAATGAAACCTGACAGTACCTTCCAAAATCCGGGGATGAACTCGTTCAACCATTACGCTTATGGGGCAATTGGTGAATGGCTCTATAAATCTGTAGCTGGAATTGATCAAAAAGCACCGGGTTACAAAGAGATCTCCATCCACCCGGTGATAGGTGGGAAGTTGGAACATTCCCGGGGGGTTCTCAATTCATCTTATGGAAAAATAGAAACATCATGGAACTTGGATCGGGAGACATTTACTATTTCTGTTGAAATTCCGGAAAATACCACTGCAACTGTATTTTTACCCGAAGCTATGGAAGAACAGGTAACTGAAAATGGTGAAAATTTAAGAGATGGACCTAAAGGTGTCATAAATATTTCTCAGAGAGAAGAGGGTGTGGAAGTTAAGGTAGGATCGGGGCATTACCTGTTTTCATATCCGGCCGGAAAGCTTGCTTCCGGATTAGCCTCCGAAATGAATCTGTCGACACCTGTCGCTGATTTACTTGAAAACGATCAAACCCGTTCGATCCTTGAAAATTATATTCCTGCAATGATTGAAAGTGTTGCGTGGAACCAGTTCGGAAATGCATCGCTTACAGATCTTGCAGAAACCTACCCGGATCAACTAACCTCAGAGGTTTTGAATCAGATAGATAGTGACTTCTCAACAATTGAATTCGGTGAATCCTATTCTGTTCATGCTGATGATTCTCTGGCCAAACTCATTGCAAATCAGCAATCCAGAGATATTCTGAATAAAGAGTTACCAGACTTAATGCAATCACCATGGCTCAGCCAGGTGATGGGTTATAATCTGGAATATGCCAGTCTTGCTTTGCCCAAAGGGTTAAAAATTGATGAAGGCACAATTAAAAAAATTCAAAATGAATTGAATGATCTTGCTGATTAATCTCTTGTTAATTCTAAATTCTGTAAAAAAATAAAAAGCGCTTTTATTCATTAGTATAAATAACGAATATAGGGCGGTCATTTTTTTAAGTTGTCCTCTGTATTACCTGATTTGCTATACATTTATTAATAAATAGATTTATGAAGTTTTATTTACGCTCAGTGCAGGCCATTTGCCTGGTGGTTGTTACTGCTTTTATTTTCCAGGCATGCTCAAACAAACGTTCTGGTTCCCCAAAAGTACTTGTATTTAGTAAAACAGCCGGGTATTACCATCAATCGATACCGGACGGAATACGCGCTATTCAACAGCTTGGTGATGAAAACGGTTTTGAAGTTGACACAACTACAAATTCAGCGATGTTTACAGAAGATTCACTCGAACAATATTCGGCCGTAGTTTTCCTGAGTACAACCGGTGATGTTTTGGATCACGACCAGGAAGCCGATTTTGAACGATACATCCAGTCGGGCGGCGGATATGTGGGAATACATGCAGCTGCTGACACCGAATACCGTTGGGGTTGGTATGGGCGAATGGTCGGTGGATATTTCTTGGATCATCCCGGGATTAATGATCCACACCCGAATGTGCAGGAGGGAACTCTTCATGTGGAAGATGCCACTCATTCATCCACAGAATTTTTACCGGAAGACTGGACCCGAACAGATGAATGGTACAGTTACAAGAATGTTAATGAAGAGGTGAATGTACTTCTCTCACTCGATGAAGACAGTTACCAGGGTGGCGCTGATATGGGTTTTCATCCGATGGCGTGGTATCATAACTATGATGGCGGGCGGGTGTTTTACACCGGGCTCGGCCATACCAGTGAATCTTTTACCGAAGATCTGTTCTTGAAGCATGTGTTGGCGGGAATACAATATGCTATCGGGGAAAATGAATTGTTGGATTATGATGAAGCTACAACTAAGCGTCGGCCGGCTGAAAATCGGTTTACCAAAACTCCAATTGTTCAGGGGGAGTTTTATGAACCGACCGAGATGACAATCTTACCGAACCTGGATGTATTGATTGCTCAGCGCCGAGGTGAAATTTTATATTTTAATCATCAGGATTCATCACTGAGTACAGCTGCAGAATTGGATGTGTATCACCATAGTGATGCAGAAGGTGTAAATGCTGAAGAAGGCTTGATGGGAATCCAGGCCGATCCCAATTTCGAAGAGAATAATCACGTTTTCGTTTTTTACAGTCCGGCAGATACCTCTGTCAATCGACTTTCCAGGTTTGTCTTTGATGGAGAAAAGCTCGACATGGAAACAGAAACTACAGTTCTTGAATTTTATTCGCAGCGGGATATCTGTTGCCATACCGGTGGTTCTATTGTCTTTGACAGCGACGGGCTGCTTTACGTTTCAACGGGTGATAACTCCACACCATTTAATCAGCAGGACAGTGAGTATGTTTTGAATGGTTACGCGCCGATTGACAATCGATCCGGGTATGAGCAGTATAACGCTATGAGAACATCGGGTAATCCAAATGACCTCCGCGGAAAAATCATCCGAATTCGTGTGAATGAGGATGGTAGTTATAACATCCCCGAAGGAAACCTCTACCCGGAGGGACAAGAGGGAACCAAGCCAGAAATTTATGTTCAGGGTAATCGAAATCCATATCGAATATCCGTGGATCAAAAAACCAATTATCTCTATTGGGGTGAAGTGGGGCCGGATGCAAGTAATGACAGCCTTCAAACGAGAGGGCCAAGGGGTTATGATGAAGTGAACCAGGCTCGTGAGGCGGGGAATTTTGGCTGGCCGATGTTTGTGGGGGATAACTATCCATATGTACGGTTTAATTATGCAACAGGAGAATCAGGCGAGGCTTTTGATCCTGTAAATCCCGTAAATGATTATGAACTGAACACGGGAGTCGAACAGCTTCCCCCGGCTCAACCGGCATTTATCTGGTATCCATATGGAACGTCGGAAGAATTTGGTGATATGGGATCTGGTGGCAGAAATGCTATGGCAGGTCCGGTATTCTATTCGGATCTGTATCCTGAAGATACCAGAATGCCTGACTATTACGACGGAAAACTTTTTATTTATGATTGGGTTCGCGGTTGGATAAAAGCAGTAACCATGTGGCCGAATGGAGATTTTTCAAAGATAGAACCCTTTATGCCCTCTACAGAATTAAACTCCTTAATTGACATGGAAATCGGACCCGATGGCAGGCTTTATTTGCTTGAATATGGCAGCGGATGGTTTTCAAAAAATCCAGATGCAGGACTTTCAAGAGTTGATTTTAATGCAGGAAACCGTCCTCCTGTTGTCGGCGATATTCTTGTGGATAAGACATCAGGCACATTGCCATTGACCGTAAATGTTTCAGCAGCTGCAACCGATCCTGAAGACACTGAATTGACGTATATCTGGGATTTTGGTAACGGGGAAACAGAAGAGACCAGCCAACCTCAAGCCGATGTTACGTATGATGAGATTGGTGAGTATAGCATATCTGTAGAGGTTCGGGATCCGGATGGTCTTACGGGGACCGGTCAGCCCGTTTCCGTTTATGCCGGAAATGCTGCTCCTTTAGTCGATATAGAAATTAACGGGAATAGTACATTCTACTTCCCTGGTACACCGGTTTCATATACGGTGAACGTAAACGACCCGGATGATCCAACAGCCTCAGAGGATCTGACTGGCCTTTATGTATCAGCGGATTATATTGAGGGTAGCGACATGGTTCAGGCCGACCAGGGTCACCAGGTGATGGCCAATGTAAATACCGCCAGAACCATGATTGAAACCCTGAATTGCCAGGCATGTCATGGGATTGATGCGGAATCGATAGGCCCTTCATATACTGCAGTGGCTGAATTCTACGAGGACTCTTCTGACGTGACGTCCTATCTCGTAAATAAGATTATAAACGGTGGTTCCGGGGTTTGGGGAGAAACCGTGATGCCCGGTCATATTAATCTCAGCGAAGAAGATGCTGAAATGATTGTTGAATGGATTCAGTCGTTAAACGATGAGGAAACAGATGGTAACGAATCCCTGCCGGCTGAAGGTACGATTGATCCAACACTTGGTAGCCAGCCGGTTCCAAATGGTATGTTGATTCTTACCGCAAGTTTCACGGATAATGGCGGACGAAATGTGAAGCCATTGACAGGAAGTACCAGTATTTACCTGCGAAACAATACCATGTCTTTTGAACAGGCTTCAAACCTGGAAGAGTACACAACGATGACCTATGACGGCAATTTCCTGATGATGGTACCTGATGGCAGAGGGTCATTCAGCATTAATGATATAGATTTGACTGACATAGGATCCGTGTCAATTATTTCAGGATTGCAAGAACCTTTATCAGGAAAAATCAGCTTTGAATTACGCTTAAATTCACCTGATGGAGAAAAAATCGGCGAAGCTGTCTATGAACCGGGAGGAGAATTTCAAACCCCACAAGGATTTTTAGGCTATAATCTAACATTCAGTTTATCCTCCTTAGTTGAGAATGGTAAGAATGACTTATATATAGTTAGTCAACGGGAGGAAGACGCAGGTGGAACATTTATTCTTTCAAATATCCAGTTTAATGCAGCTCAGTAAGTTGAGTTGAGGTTGACTGACACGTTATCAGCCTGGAAATTTTTTGAATTATTTGAGCTTTAGAGCCGAAGCTGTATATTGCAGGAACAAAAATTCATTCTTGCACATATGTTCATAAAGATTGTTTTTTGAATCAGTCGCAGCCTCGAGTTTTCATAGGGGAATTGCATGCTGCAAATGTTACTATAGCAAGATCAAATCTCGAGCACATGAAAGAAAATGTAGCTAACTGGACATTTCTCAGGGTGTCGATTTCAATGTTGATGGCGTTTTGTTTTACATCCATCAGCTTAGCTTCGGAATGGCGAACGATTCAAGAGAACCAAGGCTTGCATTTTTCTTTAACCAAGCTGCAGACTGAATACACGGATAGACCGCTGGGGATTGATGTAGAACATCCGCGATTTAGCTGGCAGATGAGTGCGCCTGAAGGCGGTCATGGGTATTCTCAAAATGCCTATCGAATTGTTGTAACGAATGAAGATGGAGACGAGGTATGGGATTCGGGACGAGTTGACAGCAATATCTCGGTTCATATAAAATATGCCGGTGAATCGCTGGACCCTACAACTCGGTATGAATGGGAAGTCATCGTTTGGGATCAGGATGGTAACACCGTTTCAAATTCATCTTTGTTTGAAACGGGTTTAATGAATCCGGATCAGGGTCTCTCAGCTTGGGATGGGGCTACATGGATAGGAGGGACAGATGAGGACCTGGTTTTTTATTCAGACTATATCTCTGTCTATAAAATTCGATATAACATACAGTTGGATCGTGAATCAAACAGTACCCGGGCCGGATTTATCTTCGGAGCGAATGAAGAGCGTTTGATGAAGAGTTCTCTGAACATGATGGGCATTAACAATGAAAGAGATGAGATATATGTAGAAATTGAGCTGGATATTTCTGACGTGGACGGAAGTGAACATGGTTTGGCAAAATTAAACATCTATAGAGTAGGCTATTCACCCAGTGACTCTCGCGACGAGCCACTCGAAAGTTTTGATATCCCCCAGAATTTGATCAACTATGAAAACAGATATAAAAAACACCAAATTCTGGCTGAAAGTAATTTTGGTGAGATTACGTTTTATGTGAATGGTGACCGGGAAGAAAATATCGTATCAGCACCGGAAGATGCAGAGGAACAGCAGGGTGGTTTCGGCGGACCTAATACATCAGTCAATCTCAACCCTGTGGGTGCCGGTAATAATTTTATTAGCTATCCAATGGTGGCTGAGATCGGTTTCCGGGCGGAGGCCGATCAGGTTGCTCATTTTTCGGATTTAGAAATATTGAATTACCGTTATCCATCCAATGCTATGTTTTCGGAGGAGCTTACCGACTCCCCCTACGATGGTATATTTGAAAATTTTGCAGATAGAAGTGGTTCAGGTTTTTCTATTGAGGATGAGTCCTACTTAGTTCAGGGCGGAAATGCTGGGACAAAGATCATCGCCGATCCGACCCGGAACTCTGCTCCAATGCTTCGGACAGAATTTAACACTGAAAACAAGCAGATCGAAAAAGCACGGCTTTATGCCACTGCACGGGGTATTTATGAGATGTATCTGAATGGCGAAAGAGTTGGCGACCGATATTTTACACCCGGCCTGACGCAATACAATCGTCATCACATGTATCAAACCTACGATGTTACCGATATGCTGAATTCCAATGGGAACAATGCTCTCGGTGCCTGGCTGAGTGAAGGCTGGTGGAGCGGGAACATCACCTACAGCGGAGAGAACTGGAACTTCTTCGGAGACCGTCAATCTCTGCTTGCCAAGCTGGTTGTGACCTACACCGACGGGACTAAAAATGTTATTACCACGAATCCCAACGACTGGTCATATTTCAGTGCGGGACCTATTTTATACGGCAGCTATTTCCAGGGTGAGGTGTTTGATGCTCGGATCGAAAATGAAATTGCCGGATGGAGTACTCCCGAATTTAACGATGAGGACTGGACGGAGACGGTTGAAATACCTCTTGAAGGGACGGCGTATATGGGGCCATCTACAGAATTCGAAGGAGATACCGAAACATTCAACTATGACAGCCTACGGATTATTGCTCAGATTGGAACAAGTCCCAGTGTGGTAGAAACGCTTACGGCAAAAGCTGTCGAAGAAGTACGTCCGAATGTTTTTGTCTATGATATGGGACAGAATATGGTTGGCTTTCCCAATATTACACTTTCGAATACAACTCCCGGCGATACATTGATGATGCGGTATGCTGAAGTACGGTATCCCAACCTGGAAGAGTACAGCGAAAATGTAGGGATGGTGATGATGGAGAATATTCGAGCGGCATTGACGCAGGACCGGTATATCATGAAGGGAGCTGAGGAAGAGGTCTATCAACCACGATTTACTTTTCACGGATATCGATACCTTGAAGTGACAGGAGTTGATAAACCGATCCCTCTTGAAGATGTAAAAGGATTGGTCGTTAGCTCGGTTGATGAGTTAGCCTCAAATTACGAAACTTCCAACGACTTGGTGAATAGGTTATGGGAAAACATCACCTGGTCGATGCGGGCGAATTTCCTTTCTATCCCAACGGATACACCCGCGCGTAATGAGCGTATGGGCTGGGGCGGAGATATTAATGTGTTTGCACGAGGTGCAACCTATTTGGCGGACGTTAACCAATTTATGGACAGGCACATGCTGGCGATCCGAGATTTACAAAATGAGGAAGGGAGATTCCCGGATGTAGCACCGGTTGGAGGTGGCTTCGGTGGGACTCTGTGGGGAAGTGCCGGTATAATTGTTGCCTGGGAGACCTATCAGCAATACGGAGATTTGGGATTGCTCGAAGAGCATTATGATGCAATGAAAGAGTATGTGGACTTTCTGAATTCCCAGATCGATCCGGAAACCGGAATTCTGCAGGAGGGTCCGCTCGGTGATTGGCTGAGCCCGGAAGGTTTTAAAAACGACAACAAACTTCTGTGGTCTGCCTATCACATTAGAGATATCGAGATATTGGCCAAAACGGCAGAGTTGCTCGGGCGACCTGAAGATGCAGCCGATTTTTGGGATCAGTATGAAGCACGAAAAGCACATTTCAACGAAACCTATGTTGATCCCGAGACAACTAAAACCATCCATTCAGGTGAAGGCAGTCCAAGTTTTGGTCCCGGTGGAGCGGGCAGCAGTGCAAAAGCAGGCGAGTTTGTAGATACTCAGGCATCCTACGCCGTACCTCTTGCTTTTGATATTTTTAAAGAAGAGTACGAACCGCATGCTGCGGAAAATCTTGCAACGGCAGTCAGACGGCAGAATGTGGATGCATCAGATAGAGTTCGCCCCGGCTACTCTTTGATGACCGGTTTTATCGGTACAGCCTCTCTTAATGAGGCTCTATCGAAATATGGATATGATGATATGGCTTACAGGTTACTACAGCAGACAACCTATCCCTCTTGGTTATATCCGGTTGTAAACGGTGCCACAACTATCTGGGAACGGTTAAACTCATACACTCTTGAAGAAGGGTTTGGCGGGAATAATAGCATGAACTCATTTAATCACTATTCATTTGGTGCGGTGAGTGCCTGGATGTATAATTATTCACTGGGCATTTCCAGAGATCCGGAGGCCCCTGGTTTCAAGCATATTATCCTGCAACCCACCCCGGACCCGAATGGTATTATGAAATATGCCCGCGGATATTATGATTCTATGTACGGAAGAATAGAAAGCGGTTGGCATGATCAAAATGGTATACTTCACTACAATGTTACAATTCCGGCGAATACAACGGCGACCCTGCATCTCCCGGCTCTTTCTGAAGAAGACGTGATGGAAAACGGAACTCCGGCATCCGAGTCGGAAGGAGTTGATTTCATAGGCTTTGAAAACGGAGAGGCGTTTTATAAACTTATTTCAGGAAGTTATGAATTTACCGTGCCATGGCAGACATTATATGAGGATGTGATCAGAATGAATCCATTTCAATTGGAATCGCAGGATGATTGAACAAAGAAAAGTGGTTGATAACTCTTAATAGGGATCGATGAGTAATTTTTTTAAAAAATTAGATGCACGTTTAGATACCATAGACGAGTATGAACAAGAACCGGTTCCCGAAAAAAAACTCAAAGGCTGGAAAGGGTTTTTGGGAATGTACGCCGGGGAGCATACCGCGGGTACAGAGTTTGTAATCGGACCTCTGTTTGTAGCTCATGGTGTTGCCGCTGTTGATTTGATCTGGGGCTTAATTGCCGGAAATGTGTTGGCCGTTTTGAGCTGGGCCTTTTTATGTGCTCCTGTGGCAGTTAAGACAAAACTAACCTTATACGAACAACTCAAAAAAATATGCGGCCCAAAATTATCGACGCTCTATAATATTGTGAATGCCCTCATGTTTTGTTTTCTGGCGGGATCGATGATCGCAGTTTCAGCAACAGCCGTTGGACTTCCGTTTGGTATTCCAATGCCGGAGTTGGGAGATTGGCTGCCAACAAGCGTCGGGTGGGTGGTAACTGTTTTCCTGGTGGGTTTGGTGATTACAGTTGTGGCTATTCTTGGATACGATTTTGTGGCCCGGTTCGCCAATATCGCTTTTCCATGGATGATTCTTGTTTTTATCGCAGCCGGACTCGCTGTTCTGCCACAATTGGGTGTGAATTCTCTTTCTGATTTCTGGCCGGTTGCCCAGGAACGAATTTGGACCGGAGTTCCGGCAGAAGGCCAGAGTAAATTTACATTCTGGCACGTGATGTTCTTTGCCTGGTTTGCGAATATGGCAATGCACATTGGAATGTCGGATATGTCGATTTTGCGCTATGCGAAAAATTGGAAAATGGGTTTTTCTTCGGGAACGGGTATGTTTTTTGGGCACTTTATCGCATGGATGGCATCGGGAATTTTGACGGCAGCCGCTGCCGGAGCTATTGCCCCCGGAATTATTGCATACAACAGTGCAGGAGTTGCCGGCGCCATTTGTGTAGTGATTGCCGGCTGGACCACGGCGAATCCAACAATTTATAGGGCTGGGCTGGCTTTTCAGTCAATTACCCCAAATTGGAAACGATGGAAAGTCACATTGTTTACCGGATTGGTTACATCCATTGCAGCATGCTTCCCCGCCCTGGTGATGTTGCTGCTGGATTTTGTAGCACTGTACGGGTTGGTATTAATGCCAATGGGCGCCGTAATTTTCCTGGATGTGATGGTCTTTCCAAAGATTGGAATGAAGAGCAATATTGCAGAGTTGGCCAGTCTCGATTTTAATTGGTCGGCCGGTTTAACCTGGTTTGTGACTCTTCTCTTATGTCTCTTTATTAACTTTTATATGGGAGTTGAGATCTTCTTCCTGGGACTTCCGGGCTGGTTTATCGCCATTCTGCTGTACTTCGGATTGAGCAAATATTATCAAAATCGAATTAGTAAAACTGAGGTTTTAAAAACAGTATGAGAATTAAAAAAGTCAACGGATGAGTGATACCAATTAATTTGTTGATTTCAGCAAATACACTCATCCGATGACTAAAATTAGAACCTGCGAGAGTTTCCAGCGAAGCGTTTTGGAATCCTCGCAGAGTTCGGGGCAAGGTTAATTGCAACTCTGAGAACCCCGACACTTCGGGGTGTCAGGTTGCTTAAATTGAATTTTAATCATCAAAGAAAGAAATCAAAAGAAATGAGTAGAAGCACAACGGAAATTTATTTCAGAACGGTCGAAAGCAAGTGGGATGATGAGATAGCCAGTGATATGGATCTTCTTGAAAGGCTAGTGTATCGCTCCAATTTATTGGGCAGCGATGCGTACATAAACAATACGGGAGGTGGAAATACATCAAGCAAATTGAAAGAAACGGATCCTCTGACGGATGAGGAAGTGGAAGTAGTTTGGGTGAAAGGTTCCGGTGGAGATCTTCGTACAGCCAAGAAGCCAAACTTCGCCTCTTTATATCAACAAAGGTTACTGAATCTTCAGGATATCTATCAGTCCAAAGAAAATACGGGATTGAAAACTCCGGCTGAGGATTCCATGACGGAGATGTACCCGCACTGTACCTTCAACTTGAATCCCCGTGCACCATCAATTGATACGCCGCTCCATAGTTTCATTCCTTATAAATTTGTGGATCATACGCATCCTGTGCCGGTCATTGCAATTGCAACAGCGAATAAGGGTCCGCAGTTGACAAAAGAGATTTATGGCGATGATGTCGTTTGGGTTGATTGGATGCGGCCCGGTTTTGAATTGGGACTCAAACTCCAGGAAACAATTGAGAATAATCCCGGAATCAAAGGAATTGTTTTGGGAGGTCATGGACTCATCAACTGGGCGAATGATGATAAAGAGTGCTACGAATTAAGTCTCGAGCTGATCAATCAAGCAGCTGATTATCTTTCCAACCATGAAAAAGGAGAAGAGTCTTATGGCGGGGAGAAATATCAATCACTCAAAAAAGATGAGCGGAGGGCAGTTTTAGCTGAAGTTCTTCCATTTTTGAGGGGTCAGGTGAGTCAGCAAAATCAATTCATCGGAACCATTCAGGATGATGATTTAACACTGCAATTTATCAACTCAAAAGACGCACCGAATTTGGCTGAATTGGGTACATCCTGTCCGGATCACTTCCTCAGAACAAAAATCAAACCGTTGTATGTAGAGTGGAATCCGCAGGAAGATTCATTGGAAGATTTGAAATCTGAGATCACATCCGGCCTGGAAAAATACCGCGAGGATTATGCGGATTATTACAACAATCACAGTGATGAGGATTCGCCGGATATGCGTGATCCCAACCCAACCGTGATTCTGATCCCGGGACTGGGAATGGTCACTTGGGGCAAAAACAAAAGTGAATCGCGCGTAACGGCCGAGTTTTATACAGCCGCCATTGGTGTGATGAGAGGAGCGGAATCTGTTGCGAAATACACAGCTATTTCAAAACAGGAAGCCTATGATATTGAATACTGGGCACTCGAAGAAGCCAAGCTCCAACGAATGCCACCCGAAGCTGAACTCTCACGACAAATTATTGCTGTGATTGGTGCCGGAAGTGGAATTGGTAAAGATTTAGTTCCGAAACTTATCGATGAAGGGGCAACTGTTATTGCATTAGATCTCAAAGAAGATGCAGCTAACGGAACAGCCAAAGAGGTTTTAGATGATATCGGAATGGGAATCGGTGTGGCCGGATCGGGCATCAGTGGTTCGGGTGATATCATTGGCTTAGAATGTGATATAACAGATCGTAAGTCGGTTCAGGAAGCAATGCATGAGATCGTGATTGCGTACGGTGGTCTGGACAATATTGCAGTCACAGCAGGACTCTACCCGACACCCGATCAAGCCGGAAATGTGAGCGATTCAGCCTGGGATAAAAGTTTTTCCGTGAATGTAAAAGGTAATTTTATCGTGGCGGATGAGGCATCCAAAATTTGGAAAGCACAGAACCTGAAAGGAAGCATGGTGATCACTACCAGTGCCAATGCGGTTGTTCCAAAAGCCGGAAGTTTTGCATACGATACAAGTAAATCGGCGGCAAATCACCTGGTTCGTGAATTGGCAATTTCGCTGGCACCGAATATCCGTGTGAATGGTGTGGCTCCTGCGACCGTCGTTGAGGGAAGCAGCATGTTTCCGCGTGACAGGGTGAAAGCATCTCTCACTAAGTATGGAATTGAGTTTAGTGATGAAGAAAGCACAGAATCACTCCGGGATAAACTGGCTGAATTTTATGCGAGCCGCACCTTAACGAAAAAACCGATTACGCTTGAGCAACAAACAGAAGCGATTTTTCAGTTGCTAAGTACTAAACTCGAAAATACTTCCGGGCATATCATACCCGTGGATGGGGGTTTGAAAGAGGCCTTTTTGAGGTAAATGAATTAAGAACCTGCGAGAGTTCACTGCGAAGCGTTTCGTGATCCTCGCAGAGTTCGGGTTCTAAGCAATATATTCGCAACGCTGACAGCCCCGACGTTTCGGGGTGTCAGGTTGTTTGAACTAATAAATTTATGATCATGAAAATTCTATTAATCATTTTATCAGTTATCGGGTTGGGGCTTACAATCATTCCATCAGTTCTTGTATTTATTCAGGATATTTCATTGGATTCTCACAAGCAACTTATGCTGATCGGAATGATTTTGTGGTTCGCCACAGCACCATTTTGGATTAAGGAACAGGAGCTTTAATAAAGAAAGACATACTTTAAGACATGGTATTTTTCATTGTTGACAATGCATTATTTGATTGATCAGAATGAAATAATCAAAACTAACTATTGTGCTAGCACTAAAAATACCATGTCTAAGAAAGGATTAATCACATGAGAATAACGAAAGAACAAATCCTCGATCACAATCAGAAGCAGTCTAAAGAGCACAATGAGTCATTTTCATTTCTGGCTGACCAGTTGACATCTCAAAATATCGACGTCGAAGTACTGGTCAACCAAATCGCATCGTTCGAAGTGTCCATTCCGAGCTGGGCGTTGGGAGCAGGGGGGACCCGATTCGGACGATTTCCCATTGGTGGAGAACCGGGGAATCTTGAGGAAAAGATTGAGGATGTGGGTTTGATACATGCTCTGAATAGATCCAGCGGAGCGATTTCACTTCATATTCCCTGGGATACCCCCGGAGATGCAGCGGCGATAAATAAGCTGGCTGAAGATTTGAATATTACTTTTGATGCCGTGAATTCCAACACATTTCAAGATCAGCCAAACCAGGAATACTCCTACAAATTTGGTTCTCTTTCTCACACGGATGCAAAGGTCAGAAAGCAGGCGATTGATCATAATATTGAAGTGATCAAGTATGGAGAAGCCCTTGGATCAAAAGCATTGACAGTTTGGCTTGCAGATGGTTCTGTGTTTCCGGGTCAGCAAAATTTTAGAAAAGCTCTTGAACGAACTTATCAATCCCTCGAAGAGATTTGCAATGCTCTTCCAGATGACTGGAAAGTCTTGATTGAGTACAAGCCCTACGAACCAAATTTCTATTCCATGGTGATTCCCGATTGGGGAACCTCATTATTACTGGCAAACAAGCTTGGGGTAAAAGCTAAAACATTAGTTGATTTAGGTCACCATCTGCCGAACACCAATATCGAACAGATTGTATCGATTTTACTGATGGAAGGGAAGTTAGGCGGTTTTCATTTTAATGATTCAAAGTATGGTGACGATGATCTGACAACCGGTTCCATCAAACCTTATCAACTGTTTTTAATTTTTAATGAACTGGTTGAAGGGACAAGCGGAAAAGACGACCTGGAGCAGAATATTTCATGGATGATTGATGCGAGTCACAATGTGAAAGATCCATTGGAAGATCTTTTGCAGTCTGTGGAAGCAATTAAAAAATCATATGCACAAGCTTTGTTGATAGATCGGCAAAAACTGTCTGAAGCCAGGCAAAGCAATGATCCCGTAGGCGCACAGGAATGTTTGCAGGAAGCTTTTCAAACGGATATTCGTCCACTGCTTCGTGAGGCTAGAATTCGATCCGGTGCTGCAGCTAATCCGATTGGGTTATTCAGGGATTTGAATGTTCGCAGCGAGTTAATTAACGAACGGGGGTCGGACACAATTGCGACGGGGCTTTGAGAGTAAGAAGTCCCCTCCTGAGAGGAGATTTAGGGGTTTGTTAGTGTTTTTCTATTGAAGCGACTGTTTATACTCGATCCGAAGGTCCTCCTTCGGATCGGACATTCAGAAGATCATGCTTCTATTCTTTAAACTCATAATAAAGATTTATGTCTAAGATCAGTGGAAGCTGGAGCTTCCCACTGGCATTCCGAAGCCGGAGCTTCGGAACGAGTAAAGATTGGAGATTTAAAAAATTAGACCATGCCATTACAAAAACCAGTAACAGCTATTTTCGATATTGGCAAGAGCAATAAGAAGTTCTTTCTGTTCGATGAGAATTACGCTGTTATTGAGAAAACTCAAACGCAATTAGAAGAGATTGAAGATGATGATGGTGATACATGTGAAGATCTCCGTCAGCTGGAATTATGGATCAAATCTGAATTCCATAAAGCCCAGGAAAACTACCGGGTCAAGACTCTAAATTTTTCCGCGTATGGTGCCAGTTTTGTTCATATCAATCAGAATGGTGAGGCAGTAACTCCGCTTTATAATTATCTAAAGGAATTTCCGGAGGAACTGTTAAATCAGTTTTATAGAACCGTCGGTGGCAGAGAGAAATTTTCGATTCAAACGGCTTCTCCACCAATGGGGATGCTAAATTCCGGGTTACAGATCTATTGGTTGAAGCATCAGAAGCCGGAGCTTTTTGAGGAAATCGAGACATCACTTCACTTGCCAAATTACCTGGGTTTTCTATTTACAAGAAAGAAAACTTCAGAACTGACCAGCATTGGTTGTCATACCGGTTTATGGGATTTTGAGGAGATGCATTATCACCCCTGGGTTAGAAAGGAAGAGTTTCAACATTTACTTCCTAATCCTCAGTCCGTTACAAAAGTTGTTGAGGACAATGGCATCAGTATTGGTCCGGGAATTCACGATAGTTCAGCAGCTTTGGCTCCATATCTCATTGGATTAAACGAGCCATTTATGTTGATATCAACGGGTACATGGAGTATCACCCTAAATCCGTTCAATAAAGAAGCGTTGACATACGAGGAGTTAGAAAAAGATTGCCTCTGCTACTTGGATATTTATGGAAACCAAGTGAAAGCCTCGCGACTTTTTTTGGGAGCTGAGTATTCTCATCAGAAGAAGAAAATTATCAACCATTTTTCTGTAGATGTAAACAGATCCTGGATGAACCCGGATTTAGAATTATTGAAAGATTTGATAGACAACCAAAGGCAGGAACAAAAATTGTTAATTGAAAAGTCATACAATTCGGGACCCTATCCTCAGAAACAATCCGGGTATTGGCAGGTGAGTAATTTTTCGTCAGCAAAAGAAGCCTATCACCAATTGATGTTGGATTTGGTTTCATTACAGGTGAAATCGATTGAGCTCGCTCAGGGATCGATGAATACGGAAAAAGTGATCGTTACAGGAGGCTTTAGCCAGAATGATCTGTATCTCTCACTTTTAGCCACATTTTTTCCGGATAAACAGATTTATACCTCAAAGCTATCGGATGCTTCGGCCTTAGGTGCGGCGATGGTGTTAAACGAAAGAACGGTTTTTGCCAGCGGAGCGAAGCAATTCCAAAGTGAAATTGATGACTCAACCAAGAGGATCTCTTATCCAGACATTGGTCGGGATCGCAATGACTTTAATGAGTTGTTGGGCTTAAAAAAGATCAATGAAATTGATGATCTTAATCTTAAAAATTATTCTTGGGTTTAAATTGTCTTCATAGATAATACCTCCTACTTTAGGACATATATGAAAATTTCTCTATTCATAACCTGCTTTAATGATACTCTATTCCCGGAGACTGGAAAGGCGATGGTTCGGCTTTTAGAACGACTTGGCCATGAAGTTGAGTTTCCTCTCGAACAAACTTGCTGTGGTCAGATGCACTATAACACCGGTTACCAGGAGGAGGCGATTCCACTGGTGAGGCACTTTACGGATGTTTTTGCCGATGCAGATGCGATTGTGGCACCATCGGCATCATGTGTTGGGATGGTTCATGAGTTTTATGGAAAAGTGGCTGAGCGATCCGGAGACAAAGAGTTGATGAAAAAAGTTGAAAGAATTGTCCCGAAAGTTTTTGAACTGAGTCAATTTTTAGTTGAGGAATTGGGTGTTGAAGATGTTGGGGCCTACTACCCGCATCGAGTGACATATCATCCGACATGCCACTCTTTGAGAGTTTTAAATATTGGTGATGCTCCATTGAAACTCCTCAGAAAAGTGAAGGGGATTGATCTCGTAGAGCTGCCGATGGCCGAAGAGTGTTGTGGCTTTGGCGGTACATTTGCAGTCAAAAATGCCGATACATCCATGGCGATGTTAGGCGATAAGATTCGTCACGTTAAAGAGACCGGCGCTGAGGTTTGTTCTGCGGCTGATAATTCTTGTTTAATGCATATTGGCGGAGCTCTCAGCCGGCAGCGAAGTGGAGTGGAACCGGTTCACATTGCAGAAATTTTGGCCTCGACTGAGGATTAGTTGAGATCTGGCTGTGTACTCACGAAGTGTCGGTGCTGACAGCATAGGGTTTGTAAGAGAAGAACTCTGCCAGGACCTATTGGACTCTGGCAGGTTCTTATTCAAAAATCTCCCATTGAGGGGAGACAGGCTTTCTCAATATGTTTTTGAGAAAGCCGGAGGGGTGTCACGTACGTATACCCACCTCTCGTTTTTTTCTTGATCCGAAGGTCTCCTTCGGATCATGCTCTTGGAAGAAACTCTGTTTCAACTCTTTATTGATTGAGTCTGTAAGGAAGCGGGGCTTCAGTTTGGCGTACCGAAGCAGGAACTTCGGTACGAGGTCAAAGAGAGCTTTGGAACGAATTTAATTGAGGATAACAAGCATGAATAAATCTAAGCATACCCCAACATTCGAAGCCTCTGCAAAGGCGTATCTTTCAAATACACAGCTTCGCAAAAATATTGGACACGCCACGCATACCATCCGTGAGAAGCGAAAGGATGCAGTCGATGAGATGCCGGATTGGGAAAAACTTCGTGAAGCCGGGAGTCAGATCAAGACCCGGGTGATGCGCCATCTGGACAGATATCTCCTGCAGCTCGAAGAATCCGTAAAGAAGGCAGGCGGTCATGTACATTGGGCACGGGATGCAAAGGAAGCCAATCAAATAATTGTTGACTTGGTTAAGCAGAAGCAGGTTGAAGAGGTCGTGAAAGTTAAATCGATCACAACGGATGAGATTAAGCTGAATAAAGCATTAGCGAAAGAAGGAATTCAAGCGCTGGAAACCGATCTGGCTGAATTGATTGTGCAACTGGCGGAGGATGAACCCTCGCATATTTTAGTTCCTGCGATTCATAAAAACAGGGCTGAAATCCGCGAGTTGTTTCGCAAGAAACTAAATCAAAAAGAGTTGAGTGACCGGCCGGAGGATTTGGCTGAAGCAGCCCGATTGTACCTGCGGAAGAAATTTTTGAATGCAAAAGTGGGAATCAGCGGAGCGAATTTCGGTGTTGCTGAAACAGGAACGGTTGCTGTTGTAGAATCGGAAGGGAACGGTCGGATGTGTACTACGTTACCTGACACTTTGATTACTGTAATGGGAATCGAAAAAATTATCCCGACCTGGCAGGATTTTGAAGTGTTTATGCAGCTCTTACCAAGATCTTCTACGGCTGAAAGAATGAATCCCTACAACTCATTTTGGACGGGTGTTACAGATGGCGATGGCCCGCAGGAATTTCATTTAGTATTGCTGGATAATGGGCGTACAAATGTTCTGAAAGATGAGGTTGGCCGACAAACTCTTCATTGCATTCGGTGCAGTGCGTGTTTAAATGTTTGTCCTGTATACGAACGCACTGGCGGTCATGCCTATAACTCTGTCTATCCCGGTCCGATTGGAGCGATATTAACCCCTCAACTAAAAGGAATTGAGGATGATGGAGTCGCTTCACTGCCGTATGCCTCCTCACTTTGCGGAGCGTGCTATGAAGTTTGCCCGGTGAAGATCAATATTCCTGAGGTATTGGTTCATCTTCGGGGAAAGATTGTGGATGAGAAGAAACGGAATGGTGGAATTAAACAAAAAACTGACCTGGAGCATATCGGGATGAAAATGATGGCTCGTGCTTTTCAAAGTCGTTCGAGATATGAACGAGGTCAGAAATTGGCGAGAACAGGCCAAAAACTATTTACCAAAGATGGCACCATTTCAAAACTGCCGGGTCAGCTTTCCGGGTGGACGGCGATGAGAGATCTCAAACCGATCCCGGATCAAACATTCAGAGAATGGTGGAGGAAGCGCGATGAGTGATTCAAAATCAGAAATGCTGTCGACTATTCGAAAAGCCCTGTCTGAAGTGCCGGATTCGGAAAGTCCTGGTGATGTTGAATTAAAACGAGATTATCTGCAAAAAGGAAAGTTGTCTCAGTCCGAAATTGTAGAACTCTTTGCAGAGCGGGTTGGAGAGTATAAGGCGACGGTTCAACGAGTGAAAGAGAGCAATTTAAAGAAGGTCATAGCAGAGAGCTGTAAAAGAGAGAATGTTACAAAACTCGTGATTCCAGAAGGTTTTGATAAAGAATTGCTTCCGGTTGATATCGATCCGCTTTTTGATAACCTTGGTTCGCCGCTGACTCACCTTGTATTGGATCAATCCGATGGTGTGATTACAACTTGTGCTCATGCCGTGGCCCAAACAGGAACGATCATCCTTGATGCCGGTGAGGGACAGGGGAGACGAGCGTTGACGTTGGTACCCGATTATCACCTCTGTATTGTTCGGGAAGATCAAATAGTAGAGTTGATACCCGAAGGATTTTCTGCGGTTGAATCGTCCGTAACAAAAGAGGGGAGACCGATTACGTTTATTTCAGGTCCGTCTGCTACCTCGGATATTGAGTTGAGCCGGGTAGAGGGGGTTCATGGGCCGAGGCGGCTGGAGGTTTTGATTGTCAAGGATTGATCCTTCAGTTATCAGGGTGAGATAAGTTTTTTTTAATACCATATAGCACGACCACATCGTAAATAAAATGGGAAGCCATGGCAGAGATTAGCCCAATGTACATAAAGAGAGCACCGAGCATTGTACTCAGGGCTAATGTAAAGAGGGAATACAAGATGTGGGGAATGGTTTTCAATCGAATATAACCGTGAATTCCGATGAACAATAGGGAGGTCCACCAGATACCAATCACCGGCTGAATAGCGCCTCTGAAGAGAATCTCCTCAGATATGCCGGCAACAAGAGAAACATACACAATCTCTTTCACAGATAGGTCCATCTGCTTCACCTGGCGAATAATAGCGTACTCGTTTAAAATTCTTTTGAACGTTTTCAACCGAATCAAACCGAGACCGGCAAATCCAAAAATCACTCCTGAAATTAAACCTATACCTAACTGGATAAGAAAATGATAGCCCGCAAAAAACAGTTCTGCCAGTTTTGTTTCCTGTATATAATAGATGATGAGGTTTGCCAATAGAAGCCAGACTAAACCGGATAAAAGTGAAACAATAATCAGTTTTCGCCCTTCGATGACGGGTTCATCTGGTTTAGGCTGATTCATAGAATAATATGACTGTTTATTAAATTATCAGGGAGTTAATGTAATTGTTTTACCGGTTTCAGCAGACTTTTTAGCGGCATCCAAAATTTTCATCACAGTGATATTATTCGAGAGAGATGAAAGGTCGGTTTCCTGAACGGTGATATCATCGTTGACTACAGCTGCAAGGTAGCTGAAGGGATCGTTATAGGGATACTCTCTTGGATCTATTGAAATATTTTCAGGGGATTCATCAGCTCTTTTTAAAATCTGCAAATTCTGATTGTCTTGAGCAAAAGCATATCCGTGTTCTCCATATACCTGCATATCTTTTCGGTTATATGGCCAGTTCCAGGATGCCTGGATAACTCCCTGAACGCCGGGATAGGTCAAAATAATGGTCGCTTCATCATCAACATGCGGATAGATTCCGGGTTTATGAGTTTGAGTGACTGCAGTGACGGATGTAGGTTCCTGTCCATCCATTAGCCATGTGATCAAATTTGCACCATAGCAACCAAAATCCATAATTGCACCACCCCCGTTTAAAACCGGGTCGGTAAGCCATTCCAGGAACTCCTCGCTCACGCCGATCTCTTTAGGCCCCTGGTGCCCGTCGTTTACGGTTACTTTCCTGATCTTTCCAAACCCCTTATCGTGTTCAAATAACCGTTTTACTTCTTGATTGCTGGAATACCAGGTCGTTTCGTAATTGGTGATCAGATGTATATCATTTTCATCTGCAAGCTTTTTCATTCTAAGTGCATGATCGAGATTTACCGCCAACGGTTTTTCAACCATTACATGAACTCCCAAAGGTGCGGCTGTCTCAACCAGTTGCAGGTGATCGTAAGTCGATCCAAAAGCAGTAATTGCTTCCGGATGGGTTTCATTCAGCATGTCAAACAAATCATCAAAATGCAGATTTTGATCCAGGTCGTACATCTCCATATATCGTTGCCAGAGCTCCTCATTGGGTTCATAGATTCCAACAACCTCAATGTCATTTCTGCTGTTATCGCGTCCAAATATCCAATGGACATGATCGTGAGTTAAGCCGGCTACAGCTATTTTTACAGGTTCATTTTGACTTGAGGAAGTGGATTCGGGATCAACACTGAATGTTGATAGAAGAGTGACAAGAGCTAGAATCAGTGAAGTCATGAAGTGAATTATGGGTTTAAAATATCTAAAGAGGTATCTTTTCAGTAGCAGGTAGATCAGTTATTGTATTCTTTACATCAATCCGAGATAGTTTTCCAAAAACAAAGGGAGCTTGTCATTCATTATTTGAATAGAGTTTCCTGTATAGTCCCCAAAGTATTGTACCACATTGAATAATAAAGCGGGAGAGGAGTTTATATTCTTTAGTGGTAAAAACCCTGTTTCTTTTCAGTATAACGAATCCAAAAAGGGGAGTGCTGCCGGGAATGACCATTCCATTTTTAGTAAAGGTATCTTTGTCGATTTTAAAGAGAGGAATTCCCGCTTCGGAGCTTAAACCAAGTTCTTTAGAAGTATCGGCAAATACTCCCTTGTTCTCCTCAGCCCGCGGATTATTCGTCATGTAGGGACGTTTCGTTCGTGCCAACTCTCGAAAAGCACGTTCGGACATCAGCTCATCAGGGCCAAAATTTTCAGGTTGTCGATCACCGATAGAGAGGATCAAGCTTGGTTTCGAGCGTTGTATTTTCCAAAAAGAGATGTAGTCGATATCAAATGAATTCATTAAACCAACGGCCAGTTTCCTGCAAGCTGAGAAAAAATCACCATGAACAGATTCGGTCTGTATTTTTTTGATGATGGTACGAAAGTCCTGCTTGTAGCGATCGGATAGCTTAAACTGTTTTGCTTCCTCCAGGAGGTGCTCATTAAGAAGGCTTTTAAAATCATCTTTATTTGAAAACAGAAACTCTTTGGATACGAATTCAGTGGCTCCAATTTCACGTGCCTGTTCTTCAATATCTTCTGTTGCTTTACCTGTCATTACAATAACAGGGACACTTCTCAGTGCAATGTCGGTCATGATAGACTCTAGCAGTTCAATACCGGAAAGTTCAGGCATTTGTATGTCGAGAAGTACAAGATTAATGGAATTTTCGGCTGCCAAGTCTATTCCCTCCTGCGCACTATTGGCAAACTTTAAATTGAAATCTTTACCCAACATTGCCTTTAACATGACATGGGTAGACTTCTCATCATCAATTACCAAAATAGTCTGTTTCTCCATGAAAAATCTGACTTTAAACCTTATAGATTGCCGGAAGCTGTACAGCTAAATATGTTAATTTCTTTTAATCCAACGTATTCAATGATAATACTTTGATCGTTTTTTTAATAATATACTTTTGTTGAAAAACAACCTTTTATGATGGATAACAGAGCCGTATTTGGTGTATAAAACCAAATAACTACCGGCTCCAAAGAGGATAGTAATTTCCTGATATCACTTTCTCTCGATGCACTAATATCATAGTTATTTTTTGGAATAATTTAAAATCGAGTCAGCTCTTTTATAATTTTTTAATTGTTATTATTACCGAGCTGGAGCAGCAATGAGATCTTTTCTTCTTCATTTAGTGTGAATTCAGTTTCAATCACTCCATCTTCTTCTGAAAGATCTGTATAGTTTTCATTTTTGAGGAGAATTGATTCACCAAATCCCCCAAATTTTAAGCTAACATCCAGGGGTGTATTTCCATCATAACGTAGTAGAGAAATGCTTACAGTTTGACTATTCTCCCGCTTCATTGCAACCTGAATGGAACCCTGCTCATATAAATTGATTTTCCTGGTTTCCCAACCTTGCCATTCTGGTGGTAAATGGGGTTCAAAAGCAATTAAGTTGTTGGGCAGGTCCGGTTGAAATCCCAATAGATACTGGGCCATTGCAGCAGCGTTTATTCCGGATTCCCAAGGGCGAAGAGTCCCGCTGAATGGCGTGATGACTTCATCTTCATGTTCATAGTACTCTGCAAAAAGCCCGGAATTTGATGCATAGTTTACCATCAGTTCAGCTGCATCGTGCATCGCGGGATGCTGACTTCGTGCCAGTGCATGAAGTATATAACCGAGATCCATACCCGCTGTGAAATTATATACTTCGGGTACTACTCGAACGGGATCAACAAGGTTATTTAGAACAACGGACAAATTTTGTTGTGGAATTGAATCACGCGGATCACTCATATCCAACCAAAACCATCGGAGAAGCAGATCTAAAGCCGGCCTTTTGTCAATTTCCTCATTGTTGTCAGAATCTGAACGGGCGTAGGCAAAATGGTTTTTCTCCGGCAGCCACAAGCGGTCCATCATTGCTTTCATTGTCTCTTTTTCCAACTCTTTAAATTCGTCTGCATCATCAGCATAGCCAAGAGTATCTGCAAGTTCACTCATAAAACGAGCGGCTGAGATAAATAACAGGTTGGAGTCTGTCATCTCGGTTCGATACTTCGGTGCTGTCTGTTCGGAATTTGTGTAGGATTCATCCCCGGGAGAGGGGAGCAGGCCGTTTTCATTGATTTGCTGAACCCTGAGATTGTAGGCAAGCCGGTTGTACAACGGTTTAATTTTGCTGAGGTCTCCGGTTGCCTTGTAAAAGTCTTTTGCCATGAGAATGATAATGCTTGGAACTTCGGCAACACTGTGATGTCCATCCATACTATTAGCTGAAGGATTCCAGATTGTGGGATCCGGCGGGGTAGGAGTGGTATCGTACGCGTTTTGGATTCCATATCGATTTTGCATGGCGATATAAAATGTGAGTGCACGATAGGCGCGGTCGTAATCGGCTTGTGATAGAAAGACCTTAAAAGAACCAAGTTGATCGCGAACATAACACATCGGGTACATATAGGGTTGTGCGAGTACACAACCACTGGCCGCCTGGGTAGCCCGGGCCAAGGAAGCTGTTGATTGAATAATGGTGGTAAAGGGGTCTTCAGGTTTATCGATTCGCTGAATCAGAGGTTCCGGTAGCGAGGATCGACTTTCATCTGCAACCTGGTTGATATCTCTTTGGGTCCAGTTCCCTAAACGCTCTATAACGGAATACCTAACCCTGTCTTCCCGGTCCGAGGCCGTTACAAGCCAAATACCGAACTCTTTGGATATACCGGGCTCTAATTGCCCCAAATGTACATGAATGCCGGAATCCGCAACTTCAACCTCAACAGATGAGTCGTTGGAGGTGACAGTTGTGGCCAAAGCTCTCGGTGGGAACATCTTCTCGTAGTCTGCATCTGTCGGTATTGGAGTGGAGATCTCTTGCCACAGGGCACGGGGGGCACCTCGTAATATTATTGCGTTCGCATTCCTATCGACCTCTAGCAAATTCTCATCTTCTATCGAAGTTCTCTGCTGTTCGGCGGGCTCACCATTCCAAGACTCAAATGGAGCGCTGTTTCTGGGATCGGGATAAACCGGTATAAATATGCGAACATCTGAATCATTAAAATTTTCGGAAAGAGTCACTCTTACTTTTCGCAATAATACAGGCTGATCCTGGACAATAATATCGGTGATCTCAGCTTTAAGGTTTTCACTCTTCGATAGCACTCGCCAAAATGGTTGATTTGCAGTTGGACTGAGAACAGATTCAGATTGCCATACTTCAGCGTTGCCATTTACGTCCGGAATGAGTTCCCATCCATACCCAAGATTTCCGACAGAGTAGAGGGGCCCGTTGATCCATGCAAGACGGGTAAGGGAAACAGATTCATTGTGTAAAAAAGATTTGCCCGACCGAGTGAGTTGTTGTCCTAAGCCACCCACAGTATAGATGTGTCCATTGCCTGTTACGTACCCGTCGTGTCGATCCGTTCGATGCCAATTATCTACTCCCAGGTCAATACTTTTTTGCTGTGATTTTACATTTGTGGGGAAAACAGAAGCTTGAACAAATAAAATAGAAAACAAGCTTAAAAAGAATACCCTGAAAAATCGGGGAAAATCATTCCACCTAAAAAATTTAAGTTTATAAATATTTGATATAAAAGTTACTAATTTATTGTCCATCAGTAATTTAGTTTTAATTATCAATACTTATTATAGATCAGGTGAATCTACACATCGATTCAATCATGACAAAATGTACTCAATAATGGTAACGATTTCATTGTATTAAATTACACTTCAATTCGAGCCATAATTATAGTAGTTGTTAAATTTTGTAGTAAGTGAGGGGGCTTGAATTGATTAGTCTTTTTTGATCAACATCAATGTGATATCATCACTCTGAGTATTACTGCCTGCGTGCTCCCTTACACTCTGCAGTATGATTGATCCGATCTCTGAAACAGGTTTGTCAGCGTGTGTTTGGACAAGTTCAAGAAGCCGATTCGTACCATACATTTCTAAATCAGAATCCATCGCTTCTGTGATACCATCGCTGAAGATTAATAAAAGGTCTCCCGATTCAAGTTGAATCGATTCTTGCGTGTATTCTGATTCTTCAAAAATACCGAGAATTAAACCGGTGGATTCAAGCTCTATCGGGTCTTGATTTTTCTTAAAGAGGATCGGGCAGTCATGTCCGCCGTTGGTGTATTTTATTTGCCCGGTTTTTGGGTCCAGGGCGCCATAAATCATCGTGGCAAATTTCGTTGATTCCGTGCTTCTGTATAAAAGTTTATTGGTTCGCCTGATACAGATGGCACAATCATCATTTACTAGAACCTGACTCCTGAAAGTAGCCTGAAGATTCGACATCAACATGGCTGCCGGCATCCCTTTTCCGGTTATATCTCCGAGACAAAATGCAAGGCGATCATCAGAAAGGGGTACAAAATCATAGTAGTCGCCCCCCACAGATTTTGCGGGAATATTTGTAGCGAAAAGTTGGTACCCGGGGATTTCCGGAGGTTGATCCGGGAGTAGTTTGCGTTGAATCTCCGAGGCCATACTGAGCTCTTCCTGGAGTGAGATTAATCTCTTTTCCTCTTCAAGCAGACGAGCATTCTCAATAATTTGTGCAGATTGAGATCCAATGATGGAAAGTAACCTGCGGTCTTCATCCGTAAAGACACCCTTCCGTTTATTAAAAACAGCCAGGTATCCGATCATTTCGCCTTTAACAATCAGCGGTACGCAAAGGATGGATTCGAAGGGATATTCATCGTCAGAGAGAAATTGAAAGCGGTCATCATTGCGGATATCATTACTTAAAAATGAAGTACGGTTTTTTAGCATCCATCCTTTTAATCCTGTATCCATCCGAAAGGGTACTTTTACGCCTGAAGTATCTCTGTGACGTACCATTGTATGGAAATTCTCACCTTCAGTACTTCGCTCCAGCAGGTTCACAGTGCCCTCTTCAACCCCCATATGCTTGATACATTTCATCACAATCTGGTTGATGATCTCATCTACAGACTGAACAGACGAAATAGTTGTTGCAACATCATTTAGGATTTTTAGCTCGTTAATTGCAAGCTGAAGTTGCCTGTTTTCGGCTTGAAGTTTTTCGACATTCGACATTTATTGGAACGCTTATTTGTTCAACAGAATTGATTCAAAATAACTCAATGAACCTGTAGTGACTACTAAATAATATGAAATAATCAACACTAAGCTATAGATTTTTTGTGTTAAGACCTTATTTATGTTTAATATCCTTAGACATTCTTACAAAAAAAAAGTAGATTTTTTTCAAGAAGAGGGGGGTAAAAATTTGAACAATACGTACTTGGCATGCCGTCATCTTACTTACATTACGATATTCAAAGAAAACTCGGGCAAGGCGGGATGGGAATTGTATATCTTGCAAAAGATACACGATTACACAGAAATGTTGCGCTTAAATTTTTACCCCCGCATATCGCAAAAAATGAAGTTGAACGCCAACGTTTTGAGATTGAGGCCCGGGCCGCAGCCGGTTTAAGTCATACCAATATAGCACAAGTCTATGCCATTGAAGAGGTTGACGATGAGTTATTTATCGCCCTGGAGTATGTAGATGGGCAGGAACTCAAAGATATTATCGAAGAGGGGACACTGAGTACCGATGATAAATTAGAGATTGTTTCGCAAATAGCATCGGGAATGTATGCGGCTCATCAAAAAGGAGTCATCCACAGGGATATAAAGACGCGAAATATAATGGTTGACACTTCCGGGAGTGTCAAAATTATGGATTTTGGCCTGGCTCGACTTGAGGGAACCGATCCTATTACAAAAACAGGTACAACTATTGGAACCACTGCTTATATGTCTCCTGAACAGTTGAGGGGAAGAGGGGCAGATGTTCGGTCTGATATTTGGTCGTTTGGAGTTGTGCTCTATGAACTTTTTTCCGGAGAGATGCCATTCCGGGGATTGCACGAACCCGCCGTGATGTACTCCATTACAGAAGATCCTCCACATCCCCTGGATCCGGAAGATGAGAGTGTTCCGGAATATATAAAAACGATAATAACACGATGCCTGGCGAAAAATCCTGATGAGCGTTATCAGAGTGTTGCGGAGAT
Source organism: Rhodohalobacter sulfatireducens (assembly GCF_022012475.1). GTDB lineage: Bacteria > Bacteroidota > Rhodothermia > Balneolales > Balneolaceae > Rhodohalobacter > Rhodohalobacter sulfatireducens. Next base: position 33,487 of record NZ_JAKLWS010000020.1, on the reverse strand, counting down.
TTTAGCTGACTTGAAGTCCCAACATGTAAACACCGCTAATTTGAATACTGCTACGGCGAGTTCTGCAACTATGGACTCATCAGAGGTTCATGCGTCTCCCTCCCGGGTGTCGCCGAAGACAACGAAGTATTTAACCGCCGGAATTGCGGTTGTCAGCCTCTTGATTGTAGCCTTTTACTTTCTGCTTGATGGAGTGAGTAGTTTAGGTGAAGATTTTCCGGATAAGCGATACCTCGCCGTACTACCTATCGAAAATATCGGGGGAAATCCGGATATGCAGGCCATTTGTGATGGACTGGCTGAAACTTTTTCCTATCGATTGTCTGAACTGGAACAATATGAAGATTTCTACTGGGTGACACCGGCAAGCGAAATTAGAAAGGAAAATGTGTTTAGTGCGTCACAGGCAAATCGAATATTTGGTGTAAATTTAGCGATATCTGCAAGCATTCAAACCGTTCAGGACTCAACAAGAATGATCTTAGAGTTGGTCGATGCCGATAATGTTCGTCGACTGAGTACCCGGCAGATTACGGTGCATTCGGATGATCTGGCAATGCTTGAAACGAACGCAATCAGGGAATTGATAAAGATGCTGGAAATTGATATTCGCCCCAAAATGGAGCAAGCTATTTTTGATGACGTACCTTCAGACCCTAAAGCGTATGAATTTTATCTGAAGGGTAGAGCAAGTCTCCAAAAAGAGATGAATTTAGATGATTTAAATGAAGCAATTGACTTTTTTGAACAAGCTGTGATTTTAGATCCGCAGTTTGCCCTTGGGTATGCCGGGTTGGGGGAAGGTTACTGGAGACAGTATGAAGTAACCGGTGATGTAGAATTTGTAGGGCTGGCTGAAACTGCTTTGAACCGTGCCAACTCCATCAACGATCAACTGGCACCTGTACAGCATCTATATGGATTGGTAAAAAGCGGAACAGGAGATTATGAGGAGTCGATCAGCTACTTTGAACGGTCCCTGGAAATAGACCCAAAATTTACAGCATCTTACCGCGAAATGGCGAACGTGTATAATGAAATTGGCAATACGGCCAGGGCACTGGATACCTATCAACAAGTTATTGAATTAAAACCGGATTACTGGGAGGGTTATAAAGATCTGGGGGTTTACCATCTTAGCAACGGTAATTTTGACGGGGCAATCCAAAACTTTGAAGAGGTTGTTGAGATTACACCCAATAATAGCATTGCATTTTCAAATTTGGGAATTGCTTACTTCTATAAGGGAGATAATGACAGGGCTCGTGAGATGTTTGAAAAATCACTGGAACTCGATGAAAATCCTTTAACAGCAAACAACCTGGCCGGCATCTATTTTGTAGATGAAATGTACAGTGAAGCGGCAGAGATGTATATGATCGTTTTGGATGAATATCCCAATCGGTATGATGTTTGGGGGAATTATGCAGCAGCTGTTGATTTGAACGGAGATTCTCTTGAAGCCAGGGATCTCTACAGAACAGCTATTGAGAAAGCAAAAAAACAGAGCGAAGTGAACCCAAATGATCCATTAATTTTGGCAGATATCGGGGCTTATTATTCAGATTTAAATAATGTAAGTGAAGCCAGGAATTATATTAACCGAGCACTGGAAATTAACGATCAAAATGTATTTATAAGATTACGCGCAGTATCGATTTACGAAAAGTTGAATATGAGAGAAATGGCCCTTCAGTGGGTTTCTGCAGAGATGATTGAGGATATTGAAAGTCAGCCGGAGCTACAGAATTTAGCTGAAGACCCGGCATTTTTGGCACTTAAAAATCAACTTGTGAACCAAGCGAATAACTAATCCTTTTTCTGGTTGGGTTTGAAAGAGGGATAACCAATAACACAAAACATAAAACAGATGACAAAAAAAGCCAGTTTAATACTATCTATGGTTGCACTATTTATAATTTCTTCGGGAATGATTTATATAAATGTGGACATGGAAAGTACATATGCACAATTGAACGTAAGGATTGAAAAAGACAGTGAAGATGTATGGAGAGTTCGGGACCTGAATGGCAACAACAGGGGGACCCTCAACGCAGCATCGAACGACCAGGTTCAATGGCAAAATCGGAGTGAAGGAGAGGTAATCTTTACATTTGCTGAAGACGTTGTAGAATACTTCGAATTTAGTGGAAATCTTTTTGAAGACGGTCGATCTCAGGTTGTTGGTGCAAATGAAAACCTTCGTGTAACAATTAAGGAAGATGCTCCCAGGGGAGAGTTAATCTATGAGGTGTTTGTAATAAGCGAAAGGAAATTTGTCCAGGGAAGTTCAGCCCCGAGGATGATCATTCAGTAGTAGATTTTTTAATAGAGTCCCCGGAAAAAAAGGGGACTTTTGAATTTTATGACTGCCTACAAAATCTATAATTCTATTCGAAGTTAAAGAGAAATTTTAAAATGAAAGAGAGATTAATTTTTTCCTGTATGCTAAAATAAACTATATCGTAGTTGATATTTTTAAATAATAAAAATTTATCAGTAACATATAGTCGAATTTAAAGTATAGGGAGGCATGGGGTTTTAATTTAAACTTTCGGATAGGTGTAAAAAATGGCTTCCAATTTTTTGCATTATGAATTAAGAAAGAAGATTGGCGAAGGAGGAATGGGTGTTGTTTATTTGGCTCAAGACACACGTCTGAATCGAAAAGTTGCACTCAAATTCCTACCAAAGCAGATATCAAAAGATCAATCCAAACATGATCGTTTTCGGATTGAGGCTCAGGCTGCGGCAGGGTTGAACCACAGAAATATTGCACAGGTTTTTGCCATTGAAGAGGCAAACGGAGAGCTATGTATTGTTCTTGAATACGTTGAGGGCCAGGAGCTCAAGGACATTATTGATGGGGATGACCTAAATACTGAAGAGAAAGTTAAAATCTCTGCTGATATTGCCGAAGGAATTAAAGCGGCTCACCAAAAGGGGATCACTCACCGTGATATCAAATCGCGAAATATTATGGTCGATTCCTCAAATGGGGTTAAGATTATGGATTTTGGTCTGGCCCAATTAGAAGGAAGCGATCAACCCAAAAGCAGTAATACAACAGCAGGAACTACGGCGTATATGTCGCCGGAACAGTTACGGGGTGAAGAAGCCGATGCACGGTCGGATATTTGGTCATATGGTGTGGTTCTCTATGAACTGTTTACAGGCAAGCTTCCATTCCAGGGGATGCACGAAGCGGCCATTATGTATTCCATTACTGAAGAAGATCCTCTGCCTATTGATTCTGAAAGCTCAGAAATTCCGGAATATATTCGTCAGATTATTAACCGGTGCCTGGAGAAAAACCCGGAAGAACGCTACCAGGACCTCTCCGGAGTTTTAGATGATATAAAGGAGGGGCAAAAAGCTGCTGAGCAATCCACAAAAGAAGAAGATACAGCTTCATCAAAAAGAAATATTTACCTGGTAATTGGTGCCGCGGTATTCACGATTTTGCTCACGCTTTTCATCTTTTGGTGGGAGAATGATTTTGTTCTGATGGGAAATATACCGGCGAAGAAACATATGGCTGTTTTGCCTATTGAAAATATCAGTGAAGACCCCGATTTAGCCTATATTTCAGCCGGACTCACAGAAACACTTTCCTATAGATTATCAGACCTTGAACAATATGAGGATGAGTATTGGGTAACGCCGGCCAGTGAAATTCGAAGTAGAAATGTAAAAAGTGCTTCAGAAGCATATGAACAGTTTGGTGTTAACATTGCTATTCGCTCCACAATACAATCAATCCAAGACTCAACCAGACTTATCCTTGATCTTATTGACGCTGAGAATATAGTTAGTATCGAAACTGCGCAGGTTACGGTCCATTCAAACAACCTGGCACAACTAGAGAAAAAGAGTGTTCAGGCTATGTTAAATATGCTGAGAATAGAAGTTCAGCCAGTGATGATAGAAACGATTAGTCGTGGCGAACCGAATAACCCGGAAGCTTATGAACACTACCTTAAAGGCAGGGCAAATTTACAGGAACCGGTAAATCTTGATAAGCTTGACAGTGCTATTCAGCATTTTGAAAATGCATTGAATATAGATCCCAATTTTGCACTCGCATATGCAGGAACAGGCGAAGCCTACTGGAGAAAATTCGTGATCACACAAAATATTGATCTGGTTAACCAGGCGAAAGATGCACTCGATGAGGCTCAATCCATCGATAAAAATTTACCGGCAGTTCAGTTTCTGATGGGGTTAATTGAGAACGGTCAAAATAATTATGAAGAAGCGATTCAGCACTTTGAAAATGCACTTAATTTGAACCCAGAGTATACAAGAGCACACCGGATAATGGCGAGAGCTTACTACAATTTAGGGGAAAAAGAAGAAGCGCTAAAGATTTATGAAAGAATTATTGAAAAGGAACCCGATTTTTGGATAGGATACAATGAACTGGCTCTATATCATCTAGATGAAGGGAATTGGGATCAGGCGATTGATAATTTTAAAAAAGCAATCAATCTTACTTCTCAAAATAGTAGTCTTTATTCCAACCTTGGTGCAGTATACTTCTGGCAGAATAAAGTAGACAGTGCCAGGATCATGTTTGAACGATCTATGGCAATCGAAAAAAATCCTCTTTCTGCAGTAAACTTAGCCACGATTTATTATCGGAATGGAAATTATACAGAGGCTGCCGATATGTATAAATTAGTACTTGAAAATGAGTCATTCAGAAATCGATATGAAATATGGGCAAATTATGCATCTGCCGTCGAATGGAGTGAGAATTTGGATGGAGAGGAGGAATTGTATTACACTGCAATTGAAAAAGCAGAGCAACAATTAGAGGTCAATCCGAATGATGCTGTTCTGCTATCAAGTATTGCTGCCTTCCACGCAGATTTGAATAATCGAGATCAAGCACTGTCATATATAAATCAGGCGATTAATCTGAATAGCGAAAATCAAGTATTTATTGTGAATGCAATTAGTACATATGAGAATTTAGGCATGAGAGAAGAGGCCTTAAGATGGGTTCGGCCTGATATTATATCCCAGATTGAGTGGATACCAGACTTAAAGTCCATGGTTGAAGATCCCGAGTATATTAATCTTAAAGAAGAGCTTTTAAACCAAGAATAATCATTACATCCTTACCGGAGTTATGGTGGGTTAACAATAAACCAAAACATAATAATATGATTAAGAAAACAAAGTTCTTTGGCCTTATGGTAGTTGTTTTAGCACTGATGAGTAGTTGTGGTATGTTTTCATGTACTCCAACTGAAGTTACAGTAAGAGAAGATGATGATGGGGAGTGGCGTATTTACGATAACCGCGGCAATAATCAAGGATCCTGGACTGTGGAAGAAGGGGATACAATAACTTGGGAAGTTACGGGCTCGGATATGCTGTTCTCATTTCCTTTAGACATGGGAACTTATTTTGAACTCAATGATGAATTATTTGCTGATATCGATTCAGTTAATACTGGCCCCGAAAATGAAGAAAGACGTATTCATCTTGTCGAGGAGGGTGAATCTTTACGTTTAACAGTACAAAAATTAGAGAATAGTGACCTTGAAAATAGAGAAAGTGGAAAGGTTGATACGGTCATGATTGACTATGATATTTATGTTTTTGATGCCGAAAAATATGTTATCGGGAATTCACCACCATATATTATTATTCAGCGTTCATATTAAAAAGGTGGTTATTTTAAATATCACCCTGATGATCTAAATATTTGAGAAGCCTGAAGCTTTAATAAAAGTTTTTAACTTTTTCGGGTCCAAGTTTCCATTGGTACGTACACCACTGCAAACATCTATGCCAAACGGCTGAACGGTATCGAGGGCTTTTTTTACATTGTCTGCATCTAAACCGCCGGCCAGGAAAACGGGAATTGGGGATTGTTTAACAATTTCACGACTGATATCCCAGTTGTGTGTCCGGCCGGTACCGCCCAACTCTTTTACATCCAGGTTGGTGTTCCCGCTGTCCAACAGAAGTAAGTCCGCTTTTTCGGTATAGAATAGCGCTTCATCTATGGAGTTATCACCGGTTACATGAATAACCTGCACTCGTTTTACATTGGGCAACTCCTTTTGCAGATATTTATGAGTTCCCTCATCAGGGCGGTCTACAATTTGGATGGTATTGGTTTGAGTTCGTTTATGATGATCCAGAATAGCTTCACCGGACTTCTCGCTTGTCAACAGGAAAGTTGCAATAGGTGGCGGGATCTCTTTTGCAATTTTTTGAATAAGATCATCATCAATCGGGCCGGGACCGCTGGGCATCTCACCTACCAATCCTAACGCAGAAGCTCCATGATTGATTGCCATTTTCGCTTCTTCTATTGAAGAGATACAGCATATTTTAATTTGTGGTTTCATAGGTCATCCAATTCATCTAAGTGTATACATTACATGAAAAGAGATACAGCTTACAATCGACTTTTCTTCTTTTTTACAATTCAGCTTTACCCGGAAATTATATCGTTAGAAAGTTATGAGAAAATTGAGTGCAATATTGTTTTTATTGGCCCTTTCTGCCGGTTGTAACATCTTTGAATCAGAGGATGAGCATACCGTCGTCAAAGATTTTGATGTAGTAAATACTGAGATCGTGCCCGGTGAAGAATATATCCACAATCTCGGAGCTTTGGGAGATGAGGAGCAGGCAACTATCAAGGAAGACAGCCGGAACGCCTCGATTAGCGAGCTTTTTTATGATTTCAATGGAACAGCAGTCGTTAAATACAGGTATCGTCCCAAACCCGGCTTCACCGGGGAGGATACGGTAGTATTAGAAATGAGACGAGGATCGGATGGTGAAAGTAGAAATACCGATATCTATTACACGGTGATAAATTTCAATATCCGGGAATAAAGAATGAATCTAATCGATAAATATGATCTCAGAAAATAATCTCTGCAAAGCAATTACTGGTATAATATCTGTCTTTATAATTCTCCTTTTTATACCATTTACCTCCTTTTCTCAGGAAAGTATCGAAAATCTCGAACCCGGTGAATACTTCGATTTTTGGGTTGGAGAATGGGAGGTCAGCTGGGAAGAGGGAGAAGAAATGGGACGAGGCACCAATCACATCGAAACAATCCTGGATGGAAATGTAATCCAGGAAAATTTCAGAATATTGGAGGGTCAAAATGCCGGTTTTAAAGGCACAAGCATTTCAGTTTATCGACCAAAATTTGACTGTTGGAAGCAGGCGTGGGCAGATAATTCCGGAGGATATTATGATTTTAGCGGAATGGTAGACGGAGAGAAAAGAATCTTTCAAACAGATGTTTTTGAGCGGGAGGATGGAAGCAGTTTTACCCAGCGTATGGTGTTTTATGACATCACTGAAAATTCAATGACATGGGACTGGGAATCGTCAACAGACGGAGGTGAAACTTGGTCTTTGAATTGGCGAATTTTTTATGAACGGATAAAGGATTGATCTCCCTCAAAACTCAAGTTTCAGGTTAAATGACGGTTGAAATCCAAGATCATAAATAGAAACGGGTAAACCGATGGTTGAAAATCGATCTCTGGCCGGTGCATTTGTGTTTTCCTCAACAAATACACCAAATTCACGATACCACTCATTTTGTCGATCCAGTACGTTAAAGAGAAAAATTTTCGCTTCTGCTTTATCACCGATGGCCGTGGTTTGAAATACCAGGCTAAAATCCAGCCGATGGTAGTTGTTGAGGCGTTCAGTTACTCCAATGTTTGAAGGATTTTGAGTTGCCTCAAGGATTTTAAAAAGTTGATTAGGTGTACCGGTTGCAAAAGTTGAGGAAGCATGCAGTTGTAGGTTATCAGACAGTTTAAATTCAATGAGGGAGTAGAGTTGATGCCGGCGATCCCAGTCCGGGTGAAATGGCTTTCCGCTATTGATACGTGAATTTTCAATTTCCACTGATGATATAGTATAAGATTGTGACAGCGAAACCGGTCCCAGTATCTGACGAAACAGGAACTCAATACCCCGGGCAGAAAGCTGGTTTTGATAATACCAGGGTACTTCCGACTCAAGAGTGGCAGGGATAAAACGTGTTTGAGATTCGTGAAGTCGCATATTCTCAATCTGTTTTAGGTAAGCTTCTACTCGAATGTATGTTGCAGGCGTTAGTTTGAGATACAAACCCGCAGAAAAAAGGTCGGATTGTGTGGGAGGCTGGTTCTCTGTCGTGGCAATCCAGATATCCTCCGTATTGATATTGGATAATCCAATCTGATTTAAAAACTGGTGAGTTCTTGAAAAACCTAAACTAAAAGAGATCGGCTGAGATGGATAAGCATGAAGTTTCACTCCGGGCGACCACCGGAAATATTCCCCACTGCTGGTATAATGAAGCCGACTGCCCAAATAGACATTTAAATTTTCGAGATGTGTAAGATCAACCTGGGTAGCCAGGTCAATTTGCGAAACAGTCGTTTTGTCAAAATAATTGAGGCGCCTGAAGGAATCTTCAAAATACTCAAGTTCATAATTGAAGTATGTAAGGCCGGAATAAAAATTCACAGAAGGCCATGAATAATTAAACGATTGTCTCAGCTTAAACTCCGTGAGTGTATTTTCAATGCCGTATGGCCTCAGAAAAGTTTCCCGTCTTCCGTTGCCATTTCTTTGATAAGTAAAATCGTCTTTGTAGTAAGAGGTATTGTAATCACTGAACCCGGCAAGCGATTCGGCGAATCCACGTTTGCCCAGTTGAAATTGATAACTTGCAGAGGCCAGTCGATTTCCCCAGTTATTCTTGGTTTCAAGTTCCTGTAACCTGAAAAAATTTTGATTGACGTTACTAAATCGGATAGGGCAGAGGTTGTCGGATGATCGAATAAAACAGCGCTCGTAGAATTGCTCGGTTTGATCCTCGCCGAGATAACCACTTACCTGGAATCGATTTCCATTTTTCCCCTCAAAGTAGAGTTTAGCATGTAGGTCGTAAAAAGCGGCATCGTAATTCCCGGTGCGAATCAAAAAATCATTTAAGGATGTTTGCTCAATATCATTACTTGATGATGGACGATCGATATTCAGCCCGAATTTGATCAGGTCCCGGTTATTCATCCAGTTGATGGTGTTCATGTAGGAATGACGACCCGAGACCAAAAAACTGGAACGTCCCTTTTCAATGGGACCCTGGATTGTGGCCCGGTAGGCTGTATTGCTGGTGCCAAGGGTGGCTTTATATTCACGGAGTGAACCGGTTTTGGTAATCAGGGCGAGCGTTCCACCGGATGGGGACTCAAATTGAGCGGGGGCCACATCATAAAAAAATCCCCGGTTTTGCAGCACATCCGGGTTAAAACTGTCCACCAATCCAAAAAGGTGACTTTGATTATAAACTGAAACGCCATCCAGTAAAACGTTAAAGCCGTCGACGGAGCTTCCCCGAATGTTTATTCCATCATTCAGAGCATTGGTAACATTCACCGCCGGTAAAGTTTGCAGGGCTCGCACGGAGTTATCCTCCCCGAGCGGACTAAAATTTCCAATCTCCATCAAACCGCTAAATACCGTATCGGCCGGATTAAAGTAGGTAACCCCATTGACGATGATTTCGGGCGAGCTGAAGAGTTCGGGTTCTAATCGAACTGTTATTCCTGTCCAGTTCTGTTTTTCATCAAGATCCAGGTATAGAGTTTCTTCTTGATAACCCACATAGGAAACCTGGAGAGAAATTCGACTATCTTCAAAATTTTGGTTCAGTGAAAATGCACCGGTTTGATTTGCTGTTATTCCACTTTGGGTGCCATTTTCAAGCCATCGTATTGTAGCATAGGGGAGGCGTTCTCCGGTTTGATGGTCAACCACAAATCCACTGATTGCAGTGATCTGCTCTGAACTTTCCGGTTTTTGTTCGAAAATTAGAACCTGGTGACGAGCAGAATCAACCCGTATTCCAATATTATTCAGGTTGAGTGCTTGCTCCAGCTTTTCAAAAAGATCTTCAGCATCAGCAGAGAATTTTACGTTTATATCTTCAACTAACGGTTCACGGTATAAGAAACGATATGGGGTACTCTTTTCAAGATCCGTTAGAAGGTCCAATAATGGTTCATCCAAATAATCAAATTCCTGGGCGCAGGCATTTTTAAAAAAAGATAAAGACAAAAGCAGCAATCCTGTCAGGAATAATCGTCTCATTTGGATTTAGTTTTCAGGTAAAAATTCATATTGATCAGCCCCAGTCTGCTCAAATCGTCCGCCGAGGACTACTCCGAGATCCATCAGAACTTGTTCAAGGTTATCGAGCTGCAATGATCCACCAAGAGTTTCATCAGGCGCATATCGGGCATCAATAGAAACGTTGAAATGTTGTTCGATTTCTGCTAGTACCAACCGCGCCTGCTGATTTTCAAGAACCAATATATTATCGAGCCAATCTTTAAATACCCGGCTGTTTTCAGGCTCAGGCTGCGAGATTGTGTTGTCGGTAATGGTACTGTATTCACCCGGATCAAGTATTATAGATGACGATTGGTCATTCGTTTCAAAGCGTATTTGTCCCTCCTCCAGGAAAACGGAGGTTCGGCCGTTCCAGTTTTGAATCATAAATTTAGTACCGAGAACACTCACTCGTCCCTCTTCTGTCTCTGTCACAAATGTTCGATTTGGGTTATTGGCTACCTCAAAGTAAGCTTCTCCATTGACTGAGTACACCTGTTTCGTTGATCTGTTGGATACTTCGTAAAGAGACGAATAGGGGCGGAGGGTAACGATACTTCCGTCCTTAAGAGTAACAGTAGAAATTACATTCTGACTTGAAGCAATGAGTTCGGGCTGACTTCTCTCAAAAAGCCAGAAAAACATAGATAAGGTGAGTATTACAACTGCGGCCGCTGCAATCCAGCGCACCATGTCGGAACCGGTTAAGAGCCTATAAATGGGTGTGCTATCCTCTTGAAGGCCGGGTTCGATTCCAGCCCAAATAGATGAAGAATTGGGTGATGTATGCCTGAATTCTTCGCGGTCCGCCTCTCTATACTGAAGTAAAAGTGGCATCAATGGATCATCAATTTCTTCAGGAGATCCCCCAGTTTTCTCTGCATTTTCAATGGTTCGAGCCAGTTGCAGATCACGATCATTTTCCGGTAAGGGATTGTCGGGTGACATTGAGATCAGATTAAACGGTTAAGTTCTAAAATTATCACATGATTTGAGGTGATATCTTATGGTCTCACGTATATTAGAATCTTGTTCTTTAAGGTCCAAGTTGCAAACTTGAACCAGTCACAAGAAGAGAAGAATGCCAGTGGCATTAAATTAGTGTAATTATTCATCCGGTGGAATTAAGGAAAAGCAGGTAACTTCAATTACCTGCTTTTCATTTGTCTTTAGGGGTAATACTACTCTTCTGTGACTTCACCATCATCCAGGCTTAACCTGAATATTTTGGCGAATTTTTTAAATCGCAGCAGCCCGGTTCCGTCTCCCGTAAATTCTATGGTTCCTTCAACATCTTTATCTCGATTTTGATTACCATTTGTGCCTGTGAAAAGCAGGGAATAATTTACAGTTCCGGTCACTCCCTCTTCAAGCGTACCGTTTGCCTCAACAATGGCTTTATCTATGTTAATGTCGATAAAATCAAAATTTACCTCATATTCAGTTGTAAATTCGGGTCGCTCTGCAGGTTTTCTGATACGGGTTCCCTCTCCAAGGTGAGTGCCATTGAACCGGAAGAACTCACTTGTTTCATGAAGGCCGGAGAGAAAGAATGTATCAACCCGGGTAAAATATGATTCAAATCTTAATCCTGAACTTTCACCTTCGCGCATTCCTTTATAATCAACGGTTTCAACAGAGTCTTTATGAGCTCTCGGCAAAACAACGAATGTTCCTTCGGGGTCCGCAAAAATATATTCCAAGTGACCCTCTACTGATTTTGAAAAGTTGGGTCGGTCTACACTCCGTGTAAAGTCGATTGTATGGGTTCCGGTTTCAGGGTCGTATTGATATTCGTAATCTGTTTCCGATCCTCGTCCAAACTCCTGTTTGGCTCTTGATGATCCTTGATTTCGATATCGTATGCCGGTAGCATCTACTGTTGACAATGCATCATACAAGCTCGACATGGCTCCTGAATTTTGATCAGATAATGACTCACCGACCACTTCGGCTGCGATCTCGAGATCTTCTTGTGTTATTTGATTTTCAGTATCATCGCTTGTTACAGATGAGCATCCCGAAAACAGAAGGATGAGTAAGATAGTTGTGTACAGGTTCAGTTGAATGTAAGTTTTCATGATGTTTGAGTGTTTATTATGGGTTGTTATCCATTTGCACTCTATGTACACATCACTTTTCGGTTTCCCCCAACGACTATTTTAAATTCAATAATCTGTTGATTGGCAATTATTTACCTCAATTAAATGAATTAAAAAGAAAAATATTTTCTACTCCATGAACGATTTAAGTGCTTCCCGGAGATCTTTCAGGGCCAATCCCATATGATTCTCTACGGTTTTGGGTGATATATCCAAGGTACTCGCCGTTTCTTTATAACTGAACCCCTGCAGAAAACACAACCGGAACACTGTTTGGCGTTTATCAGGCATGGACTCAATGGCACGATCGATCTGCTCCTTGAGCTCCTCGTTTATAAGTGTTGAATCCGGGGTTAAGGTTACAACACTGTCCGCTTCAGCAGAGTCACTAAATTTTTTGTGATCGCGGATGTGGTTTAGCATGCGCGTATATGCAATCCTGAAAAGATAGGCCCGCAGGGATTTGGTTTCATCAATCTGTTTCCGTCTCTCCCAGATCATTAAGAATGCTTGTTGGATGAGATCTTCCGCAACCTGCTCCGACATGCCCTTCTTCAGCAGGAAATAATAGAGATGCTTATGATGACGGTCGAAGAATTTCCTGAATGCATCATGATCCCCGTTTTTAATGGATCGAAGTAGTTCAGTTGAATCTAAATCATCGCTCGAATGCAGAGCAAGTTGTATGAGAAGAAGATGTATTGCAAGTGCCATCGGAGCGAGTATCTTGAACTATCAGACAAATATGAATGAATTTATTTAATATAAACTCATCTGAATCACCCGCAAAGTAGAATCACAATTTCTCAATTTTGATGAACTCAATGGCGGGAAAAGTGGCACCCCAGCCCCGTACGGACTCTTCGCCTGTTAGTTTAAAATCAGCCCGAACTTCAACTTCATAAATATTCTCTTCAAAAAATTCGGGATAGTCATCAGGTGTACCGGGAGCACCGTATTCCGCCTCATCAACGATAAAGAGCATTCCAACGCCATCAACTGCCGGTGCGCCGCCCCATCGAAGAGTTCCGGCCTGATCTCGAATGATATCTTCATTGCCACTCACATTTGAACTTGAGCATGCCGTTGTAGTAAAGGCAATTAACAAAACAGTACAGAACCGGAAAATCGGTTTTTTTAATTTCATAACCAGATTTTATTCATTTCACAATCCTGCTTTTAATACACCTAGAAGAAGTAGAATACCTATCAGGTGATTACGAACAATTCAATCCAGGGTTTCCAGCCAATCATATAATCGTTCGGTCCATCCTTCGAGATGATCATGCCCAATTGCCAGTGCAAAACCGTGTCCGCCTTCGGGGTAGATATGCATCTCCGGTTGATGACCTTTTTCTTTGAGTGCCTTGTAGAACATCAGGCTGTTTTCTACGGGAACCGCATCATCATCGGTTGCATGAAGCAGAAATGTCGGGGGTGTATTTTCGGAAACCTGTGTTTCGTTCGAATAGTATTCAATCATGGCTTCATCTGGATTTTCACCCAGCAGATTATTTCTTGAACCATCGTGGCCGTAAGGCTCTTTCATTGTTATGACAGGGTAGATCAAAATCATAAAATCAGGACGGGCACTGAGTGTATTGATGGAATCGGCTTCAATGACCTCTTCATGGTCGAAGTGTGTTCCCAGGGTAGAGGCAAGATGACCGCCGGCGGAGAAACCCATCACCCCAATTTGATCTTCTGAAAGATTCCAGTTTTTGGAATTTGCCCGGATGGTTCGAATGGCTCGTTTTGCATCCTGCAATGGAGCTTTATGCGATTCAACGACTGAATCTGAAATCGGCAGCCGGTATTTAAGTACAAATGCCGTAATTCCATTGGAGTTGAACCACTTGGCAAAGTCCGTTCCTTCCCAGTCATAAGCGAGTCCCCGGTATCCTCCGCCCGGTAAAATCAAAACAGCTCTGCCTGTTGCATGTGCTTTGGCCGGCAGATAGATCTCCAGGGTTGGTTTTTGAACCTGTTCAATCCATAAAATTCTTTCGGTTTCATGGATCTCTGTTACTTCTGTTGGCTGTGAATTCGGAACACCATCATGCCATAATGGGATTATTTGTTGGCTGAATGCCGTGTTGATGGATAAGATCAGGCAGCCAAGTAATAGAATAAATTTTTTCATTGTTTTAAGCTGTTTTTTTCAATGGGTAATAAAAGGGATATGAACCAATAAAACTACTCAATTCGAATGAATTTGAATCTAATTCCACTATCAGAGTTAATGTTAAATTCGTTTATTCTCAGTCATTTTTCCCATCAATCTGCCGATGGCATCCGGGAACCGCCGGGCTAAGAAAAGGTAGAATGCTGTTAGAATATTCGGGGTGATTATTCTCTTTTTAGATTGAATCTTGCAGGCAATCTGCCGTCCGATCTTCTCCGGATCTTCCATCGCATCAACCGGGATACCGAGAGGAGAAGCGGATTTTGTGTTTGTTAAAGGTGGATGTATGGTATGGACGGTGATTCCATATTTTTCAAGTTCATACGCCAGTGTTTTTGATAAGGCTTCAATCGCACCTTTAGACGATGAATATCCTGTGAGTCCGTTAAAACCGGTAATTCCCACTCCGGAACCGACATTGTGAATTGTACCACGACCTCTTTCCTTCATCGCAGGTAATACTAAACGGATCATGCGAACGTAGCCGAAATAATTGACTTCAAACTCTTTGTAGAACTCTTGGAGGGACTTCTCATCAAAAGGAGAAAACAGGGCCAGGCAGGCATTATTTACAAGAATATCGATTTTATTCCATTTTTGAAGAGTGGACTGAATCGCCCGCTGGATATCTTCATCCCGGGTAACATCCGTTTGACAAACCAAAAGTGTATCATGAAATGATTTCTGCAAATCCTTCAGATGTTCACATTCCAAGTCTAATCCCGCCACATAATAACCTTCTTCCAAAAGTGATTTAGCCAGGTAATATCCGATGCCATTGTTCGCCCCGGTGATAACAACAACTACTTTCCCCTCTTTGGTGATATTATTTTTCATAGAAGTTCTCCCTGATTTTTTTTGGCCTCCCCAAAATCCTTCTATCTATAAAGATATGAGTATTATAGATAGATTTTACATTTTTTAGGTGCAGAAGGGTAATAATTGAACGAACATCATCTTGAGATTTTTCTATTTTACAATATCATCTGATTACAAAATATTTAGAATTGAACGAAGAGAACCATCCGGGAGAATATGTTAAAAAAAGTATTGTTGGGTCTACTTTTCTTGTTTGTGATTTTGCTCATTGGAGGATATGGATACTACCGTTTTGTAATCTATGAACCGCCGCTTATCTCTCAGGAAGACCGAAAGTATCTGAATGTGATGCCTCTGCCCGCCAAAATGGAATTTACAGGCGGACGGTTTCAGATCGAACAGGATTTTAGCGTTTCGGTTCAGGGGGAATCGAGTGAGAAACTAAGCCGGGCGATTGATCGATTCAAAGCAAAATTAGCTCGAAAATCAGGGATCAATTTTAGTGAGGGGATTCAACCTGCGAAAATGACAATCATCAATGAAAGCGTCGGTAACCCGATTCCTGTTGGAGAGGAAGAAGAATTCTATGAACTAAGTGTGACCGAATCGGGAATGGAGCTTCATTCCAATTCAGACTATGGAGCCATTCATGGACTGGAAACAATGCTTCAATTGGTTGAGGGTTCATCCATTCCAACACTTACACTTGAGGACCAACCGAGATTTTCCTGGCGGGGCTTGATGATTGATGTGAGCCGGCACTGGATACCGAAAGAGGTCATTCTTCGAAACCTGGATGCGATGGCCGCTTTGAAAATGAATGTACTTCATCTGCATCTGTCAGACGACCAGGGATTTCGTGTCGAGTCCAAAACGTTTCCGAGACTTCATGAAGTAGGAAGCAATGGAAAATATTTTACGCAGGAGGATATAAAGGATATCATTCAGTATGCGGCAGATCGTGGAATTCGAATTATTCCTGAGTTCGATGTGCCTGGACATACTAAAAGCTGGCTGATTGCTTATCCACAGTATGCCTCGGTTGAAAAGGAATTTACCTTCGGCAGGAAACAAGGAGATGAGATATTCTCTGTTCCGATGGATCCAACCAGCGAAGATACTTACGAATTTTTGGATGCATTTTTTGCGCAGATGGCAAGCCTGTTTCCCGATCCATATATGCACATCGGCGGTGACGAGGTGAATCCCAAATACTGGGAAGAGAGTGATCGCATCCGGGCGTTTATGGAAGAGAATGACCTTGAGACAGCCCACGAGCTTCAACTCTACTTCAACAAGAGAATCAACCGAATTTTAGCTGATCATGGGAAGAAAATGGTCGGTTGGGAGGAGATTCTTTCACCAGATCTGCCGGAGAATGTTGTGGTTCAGTCCTGGATTAATCAGAAATCTTTATTTGAAGCGGTTCAATCGGGTTACTATGGAATTCTTTCAGCCGGGCTTTATCTCGATCACAAACTTCATGCAGGCACTCATTACGCTGTCGATCCGCACGTTTTACCCGGCGCCGTAGAGATTGAACCGGATACATCTCACTGGAAAATGTATGATGTAGCACTGGATGTTCCGGGTAATCAGACTGAAACGAAGATGGTATTGTTTGATCGAAACCCGGAGGATGTCTACGGTTTTTTTGCCATGTTTGATCAGAGATCCGGCTTCACCGGGGGGTCCATTAATGGAAATGAACTTTCATTTGAATTTGAAGCCGGGAATATTGGCAACCTGTCTTTTAATGCCGAGTTAATTGATGATTCATTAGACGGATCGATTTCGTTGGGTCCGTTGAGTTTTTCTGCAAACGGACATCTTTCAGGTGGCCATGAAATGCCGGGAACCGAGATGCCGCAGGTAGAAGTTATGGAGCCGCTGACTGAAGCAGAGAAGGGCAGGATATTAGGGGGTGAGGCAGCTATGTGGACCGAGGTGGTATCTGCCGAAACAATCGACTCCAGAATATGGCCCAGAACTGCGGCAATAGCTGAGAAACTCTGGTCACCCCGGGAGTTGACTGCAGATGTTGAAGATATGTACAGGCGGCTCGAATTTGTATCTGGGCAGTTAGAGGATTTGGGTTTGAAGCACAGATCATACCGAATCCCCATTCTGAAAGAGATTGGGGATGATGCTTACGAACCTTTGAAAGAACTCGTATCTATTTTAGAAGAGGCAAAATACTACAACAGGCTTCAATTTTTGATGGAATTTGATGAAGTGTACTTGCCGGACTTAGAGCTCCGCAATATTGCAGATGCAGCATACCCGGAGAGTATGAAAGCGAGAGAATTTAACAACCTGGTGAACAGTTTTATTGAGGAGCCGTCAGAAGAAAAAAAAGAACAGATACTTTCACACCTCGAATCCTGGGCAATCATCCTCGAGCAACTTGATCCACACTTTGAGGATTCAGAAAAATTGCAGGATGTTGAAAAGCTTTCAGAACAATTGGCAGAGATTTCAAATATTGTAAGAAATAAGCTTCAGGATGGAAGCTTTGAGTACGATCATCAGAAAGCTGAGGAGACACTTAGGTTCCTGGACCAGGGAGAAAATGGTGTTGTGGTGGCTGTCGTTCCGGGTTTAAGGAGAATCCTTTTTGAGTAGGGAGGTGATTCCTTGGATCTATATTTACGTCAGTTCGATACAATGATGAATTAAATAGATTGAATACGTCACATTGAGTCCGCCTGCGCTAAGGCTACGGAGGACAAGTCCGCCTGCGCCAAGGCTACGGAGGACAAGCCCGCCTGCGCTAAAGAAGTGATTGTAAATGGTACAAGTTACAAACTTGCGCCAGTATTGAGAATTCTATTTCTCATAAGAGTTGCGCACAAACTGATGATTCTCAAAGTTTTTACATCGAACAGAAGTCGTTATACTAAGAAATTATGTCACAAATGGTGAAGACTTAGTGGCTTTTTTGATCAGTTTATATGCCCAGTCGTAATGGCTGGATGTGGCTGACACAAGGTATGCACCTAATGACGTGGAACCGGTCCAGCGGTATCTTTTTTTCTCAAAAAGTTCTTTTTCGGTGTGGCGTTGAATGATTTTTTGAACCTCGTCAAATGATTCTCTCAGTAATTTTCGAGCATCATCCAACTCCATATCCTTGTAATCTTCCCAAATCTTCTTATTGAGATCTGGAAGTGATTTCCATGAATACCCTGATGCGGGCATCTCCGGTTTTTCATCTTTCATTCCCACATAATACCAATCCAGGAACATCAGGTGCCAGTGATGCAGGTGGGCAAGCACATCACTGATGTTGCGATTCATCGTGCCTTCCGGAAAATCAGCTCGCTGCTCTTCAACCGGTAAAGAGTCGATCAGATCAATCAGCTTCTTGTAATTCCCCCGGCTGAGTTTAAAAAGCTGCTCCTTTGTTTTTGGTCTCGGCATGTTCTATTCCCTCTCATTTGATTGCAATTAGAACGACTCCGTAATTCCATATTACAAAAAACAGGAATAAAATGGCCCAAAATTTCTAAAATATATGCTTGAAGCCCATGTTTCTACTACTTTTATTGGCTGGGAGTCAACCCAAGATCTTTTGCTTCTCCCGGAAGGATGTACATATCTTTACCGAACTGTTCCAGGTCTCGACTATCTTTGAAGATATCTCCCCTATAGGGTACTGGGGCGGCGAGTTGTTTCGCTACAGGTTCTCCGGAGATCAGTTCCAATGCTCTCGCGAGAAGAGGGTCGTTTACATCTCCAAGCGGAGGAAGGTTATCTAAATAATCGAGTTCTCTTATAAAATTATCACCTTCAGGGAGAAAACCTTCGCCATTCGATTGCCCGTTTGTATTTCTAATTTTCAGAATAATAGGTTGAATGGCATATTCATGAGATGGATTTGCTTGTTCTCTGTCGGTGTAAGGAGCCGGAGCGTCATAGAGTGTCAGGGAAGCATCATCTTTTCCAACGGTTTGGCGGCCGATATAGGCTACCTCCATAAATGGCATCAAACCATTAATTACAGATTCGCTTGCAGAGGCCGTACTAAATCCTGTTAGAACAAATAACCTGTCCAATGAGGAAAGTTTATTCATAGTGATTTGATCAGTTTCTTCACCGGCTTCGTTATATATCCTCAAATCATCCTGGAACGGAACTTTCGTGCCTTGCTGAGATCGTTTTTCATTAAACGTGTACTCGGCAAAAGTTTCTGATTCTCCAAGTCCGGAAATCATGCTGGAAAGTGTGGCGCTTGTGATTACTGCACCCCCGCCATTATATCGAAGATCTAAAACGAGTTCATCAATTCCTTCAGACATAAAATTCCCAAAAACATCATTTAGATCTTGGTGAGAGTTTGTTTGAAAAGAGTTGTAGAGCAAATACCCAACTTTAGAAGTTCCTGTGTCAATCACTTTCGACAGATAGATCGGGTTTTCCTGGATTTGAGTGGCATTTACAGTCACCGTTTCGCCCGTTTCCGTGATTTCACCACCTATAGACTCAGCTAAGTTAAGTTCAATTGGATTGTTTGCGAGTAGAGATCGGAAGTTATTCACTGTTAAGGCTGTGCCGTTGATACCCGTAAAGATATTACCGCGTGTTAAACCGGCCTCATCTGCTGGAGTATCTTCCAAAACATATTGTACGTATCCAAATATGTCGCTGCTATTTCTATCAAGTTGAACAAGGCCATATTCAAACCCAAAATCTTGAGAAATACCTTGCCTTGACTGAAGGAACTCTTCATAATCATCTATAAAAAATGAGAAATCATCTTCGCCAATGCCCTGGCCGAAATTTTCCGGGGTAAATAAAAGGTCTTCAAAGACGCCCTCAGCATCCTGGAAATCCATCAAATAATCGTGGTAGGCTTGTTCGCCGTCGAAAAAATCTTTGTTATCGGCCAGTTTCGGGACATCGGCCTGCCAGAAATACCAATAATTCAACGCCTCCCAAACAAATTGTCTTTGGGAAGGTGCTTCTTCCACATTTGATCCGGTGGAGTTGTCATCGCATCCCCAGAAGATTAGGGCAATGACTAACAGGGTGGTAAATAGATGAAATCTTTTTTTCATGAGAATATTCGTTAAAATCTGGTAGTATTTTTAGCGTTATCTATTACAAATAGTCTATCGTTTAAAAGTAAAACTTATGAGGACAACATTTATTACGATACTATCATTTTTTCTTTTATTGATGGCTTGCTCATCAGGAGAAAAATTAATGAACGATAAAGATATTCACATCATTCAAGCTGAATACATACACTGGAGAGACGCCCCGGCAACTCAATCGGGTGTACCGGAGAGAGGTACGGATCTCGAGTTGGTTGCAGAAAGCTGGCCTGAAGGGGCAGAGCCGACCCATGTTGTTTATCGAAAAATGAGATCATTTCCCGCTGAGATTACTGACACAACAGAAACAGGAGTTGTTATTTTTGCAAGAATTATTCGAAGCTCTGCCGTTTTAGAGCAAACCTCAGATAGGGTTGAACTTACGGATCGGCTTGTGTTTACAACTGCCGACGGTAAAACCAAGTATATAGAGATCGAAGATTGGAGCCGAATGGAGAATTGAACGATCAAAATTTCTCAGCATATCCCTGCGAACTCCGCAATTTAACCGCTGTGGACGCTGGGGGACGCAGAGTGTTTGTTTTGTCAAGCGTTGAGTGGTGTGTGAAATAGGGTAGGTCGAATTAAGCGTCTACGGAGTTCCGGTAGCTTAACCTATCATCAAGATATAATTCCGTCAATTTCAATCCGGATAAAGAATTCCAGGCCAACTTTTCTCAGCGCATCTTTGCGTACCCCGCGGTTCAAATAAACCGCTGTGAGCGCTGAGTAACGCAGAATGTTTGTTTCGTCAAGCGTTGAGTGGTGTGTGAAAGTAGGGTAGGTCGAATTAAGCGTCTGCGGAGTTACGGTAGCTTAACCTATCATCAAGATATAATTCCGTCAATTTCAATCCGGATAAAGAATTTTTAGGCCAACTTTTCTCAGCATATCCCTGCGAACCCCGCGGTTCAAATAAACCACTGGGAGCGCTGAGGACCGCAGAGTGTTTGTTGGGTTAGCGTATCACCAGTCCTTTAACCCAAGTAATTTCTTACCCAAATCCGTCAATTCTGCTGTTTTAGCATGTTTTTGCTCCCATTTTCTTGGATCACCGGGAAACGCATATCCTTGGGGTGCAATTCGATCGCGCCAGGATTTAATTCGCCATTCTCTCAACGCTTCATTGTCTTCTTCGGCAGGAGTCATCGAAAGATATTGTGCAATTCGGGGCCGGTCAGAGTGATTGGGTCGTATTCCGTGAGGTAACATGCTGTTGAATATCAACAAGTCACCGGCATTCATATTTACTTTTTTGATATCAAACCCGGAGATATCTGGTTGAAATGGATCACGGTCATCGGGTTGATCTTTCACCCATTCGTCAAAATTGCGGTAGAGTTCGGGCACGCATTGAAAACCACCGGTTTCATCATCGGTATCGGAAAGTGCAAGCACGCCTTGAACATTCACAGGCAGAGGGTTCTTGGAAGTATCAATATCCCAGTGGATAAATCCCTCAAATTCATATCCTTCTCTGACGGGAAAATTCAAATTCATACGATCGATTGATACCCACAATTTCTCCGTTCCCCAAATATCTACAAATGTATGATATACTTTAGAGTGTTGTCGATTATCCCACAAAGCCTGGTGATTGTACACTTCCACCATGCCACTGTTCACTAATTCGGTCATTTCAATCTCACGCCGGGGTGGGCGATACCAACTGGAGGGTTCACCGGGTTCTTTTTCTTCAAACTCCCAGATTAAATCAGTTGCAGCTTTTACATTCTCTTTTGGAACTGCATCAGAAATAATCAGATAACCGTTCTTTTGCCAAAACGACCAGTCATCTTCTGACAGTACGCGAAGGGGTTCAATCTTATCTCTCTGATTAAACGTACGCTCGAGATCGTAGGATACACCGGCATTTCCGGGTTTTCTGTCAGTATCTTCCATGAATTGTTCTCCTTTTGTATGGATTCATACAAAATCTGCGAAAAGAGTACCAGACTTCCAAAAATGTCATTTGATTTTTTAAAAGCCCAATACATCATAATCTTGTATTACTTCTCTGTTTTCTCCAGATTTCGAGATTAATCTAACCTGAACCAGGATAAATATTAGTTGAGGAGTGTCCCCCTTTCCCCCATCGGGATCCCTTTGGGAGAAGGGGGCAATGGGGGATGAAAAGAACTGGGGTTTCACTGAAAAACTTGCATACAAAGCACCAATCTATAATCAACAGGTCATACACCAGCTCACTCTGCTCACTTTCCCCGTTTAAGAAGGGTTTTAGAAAAGATTTTCTCTTTATACAACGCAAGTTTAACGAGGTGAATATAGTGTTAAGGCGAGCCGATCTATGTAACGCGACTTGCCAGAGCCGTAATAGACAAAGAGACTCTGGAAAATTTGAACACTTTTTATGAATTCTTAAACTCTTGCTTCATTGATACGACGAAGGCAAAAGCATCCGTACTACTCAAACCGGCGAAGTAAAATTCAGTTTGATAAATCCGGCTGTGAGAACCAAGTACAACAGAGCGGGGATTCCAAAGATAATCCAAGATTCCGAGCTAAAAACATATTTCAGTAATCCCAGCCCGGTCGCAAGATGGAATACAAGATTCCCCAATTGAATAGGTTTCCCGTAAATACCGCCAACTGTTAAACCACGGCTCATAAAGTTGATGATGGCAATTCCTATCAAAGCCGAGCCTAAAACCTGCATGAGGGCCAGATCAGCACTGTTCATATCTGTAGTACCAATAAATTTTCCCGTTTCCTGTGGCAAAAATGTGATGAAAAAGCCGATAATTCCGTTTATTGCACCACTCGAAATCAGAATAGTTTTGCTGAGATTTTTCATGAATTCGATCTATTTAATTAAAAATGAGCCCGTAGTATAAAAAAAATAGATCGCTAGGGTGAAGCTTGGTCTGTAGGTTTTTTGAACTCCTGGAAGAAAATTACTCCAATTGTAATGACTGTAATTGGTACGACAAAATAAAACATCACATAATTGAAGGCCGGGAGGAGATCATGTTGTGCAGCATTCAGAATAAGATACAGTGTGTAAGCAATATAATAGCCCAGGAAAAGAGCCCCTTCCCATCGATCTATTGTACCTCCGGTAAAAAAGATGGGCAGGCAGGCCACTGAAACAGCAATTAACAGCGGGATTTCCAAGCCAATTGCCGCTTCAGAAACCGGTAGCCCAGCCGGTGCCAGGACACTCGAGATACCAAGTACTGCAAGGATGTTAAAAATGTTACTTCCCACAACATTTCCTACTGCTATGTCACGTTCTCCCCGAATTGCGGCAATGATGGAGGTTACAACTTCAGGCATTGAGGTACCTGCAGCAACGATGGTAAGTCCTATAATCAGTTCACTGATTCCAAGTTGTTCGGCAAAGGTCACAGCGCTATTAACCAGCCATCTTGATCCGAAAATTAACATAAGTAATCCGGCAGTAACAAAGATGATATTTAAACCCCATTTTACTTCTTCGGGCTCATCTAATGATTCTGTTAAAGTGGACTGTTTCTTCTTTCGTAAACTAAAATATGCCAGGGTCCCGAGGTATACTACAAGCCCAATGATCATGAACCAACCATCCAATCCGCTGATAACTTGATCTAATGAGATCAATAAAACCGCAACTGAAAGCAGGACCATAATGGGGACATCAAACCGTATGAGCTGTTTGGATACAAAAAGAGGGGCAATGATGGAGGAGAGTCCCAGGATAAAAAGTATGTTGAAGATATTGCTTCCTAATACATTTCCAAGTGCAATGTCTGCCTGGCCGGCGATGGATGATTTGATGCTAACAGCAAGCTCGGGTGAACTGGTGCCGAAGGCTACCACCGTAAGTCCGATAATCAGAGGAGTAATCCCAAGCCCGGCAGCAATTTTTGAAGCTCCACTAACTAAAATTTCGGCCCCGACAATTAGAAAAACTAATCCTAAAATAAAGAATAGAATGGTCATGAAAGGAGAAGTAGTGTCGTTGATGGATGAAATTGATGTCGGATCGTCATACGATTTTCATATCAATAATATTCATGATTACATCCCTTCCGTTGAAAATATTTTTAAAACAGATCTATTCAAAATGTTCACTGCCCAGGCGTCAGTGAATCAAGCGAAACGGTTATAAACACGTTTTCGGAATAATTATCTTTTTCGAAGAAGAGACCAATATTTCCATTCTCCAAAATTGTCATAGATGAGTATGCTGCACTGCCCGGATAGATAGTTGTACCCTCAGTCCAGGTTTTTCCTTCATCGAGGCTGGTGCGGATGGTCATGTTTTTACGCTCATCCGGATTTTTTGAATTTGAAAACAACAGTATAGTTTGATCTTCTTGGGTGGTGTACCGGATCAAACTGGCATTGGACCCTGGATCGATAAGAGTTGAATCCGGTTTACTTATCCATGTCTCTCCATGGTCTGTAGATGTGTGAACGTACCGCATGCCAATGTTGGCCACGCGGCTGTTGACCATCCAGGATCCATCACTCAATTCTATTACTTTGGATTCATCCGCGGGATTGATGGGCGAATCAATAAAAAACCAATTTTGTCCATGATCTTTACTGCCAAACAGGAATACTCCCTCGTCCAGGTTCACAAGAGTGTGCAACAGGGTTCCGTCTGACGATTGAATGCCTCTTCCGGAGGTGATAAATTTAAAATCGTCATGCCATTCCGGTTTAGTTATTTGTGAGGTGAGGTCAACAGGATCACTCCAGGTTTTGCCGTTATCATTACTTGAAACAGCTTTCAGGTAGTAGATATCTTGCTCGTTATCAAGATCCATATAGTTATAGAACATCCATAGGGTATCGGTTTGCCGATCGAGTATCATGGAGGCATCGGAAGCGGATTGTCCAAAAGGATAGTCAACCACAGTTTCGATCTCCGACCAGGTCTCTCCATTGTCGGAGCTTGTTCGAATGACGATGTTGATATCCCGATTGCTTCGCAAGTCTCCACAATTTTCAACTCGTTCGTCAATGGCTGCAATTAAGTCGCCATTTGATGCTGTAATCAGGGCGGGAATTCGATAGCATCCGTCTTCTAAATCTGCACTGTTAAAAAGATTTATGAACTCAGAATTTTGGTTTCCCTTCAATTCTTGTGCGGACAAGCTCACGCAGAAAATCAAAGAAAATATGATAAAGTGGTACGAACTACGGACGAAGTATTTACGAAGCATTTTTTGATGGTTGATTATTTTTTTGACAGCTAAAACTATGAAACTTTCAAGCAAGAATTGGCATGGTATTTTGTTTTGTGTTATGATTTAGAACTCTTTAACCAAAACTGAAACTATGAATTACGTTAAATTTGCACTGAGTTTACTCACCCTGATCGTTGGAAATACGGTAATTTGTGCACAATCATCGAGTGGGGAAATGGATCTGCAAATAAAACAATCATTAACATTTTTTTCTTCATTTGATGAAGGTTTTGAAGCTGAACTCTCAGCAGGTGATCCACATTTTTATGTTGCCCCAAGCTGGGAAGAGAGGGAAATGAGCCGGGAATTGTACTCAGGCGGAGATCATCTGCAAATCCAAAAAGGTGACGGGCGACATGGAGATGCATTGTGGATTGAAAACGCTGACAGGCCGGTCTATTTCTACCAGGGGAAGGAAAATATCAACTATTCTGAAATGAATTGGGAGGGAACGGTTTCGTTCTGGCTTAGACTTTCCCCTGATGAAGATTTGACGGAGGGTTATTCAGATCCTATTCAACTTACGGACAGTGCCTGGAATGACGGTGCACTTTACGTTGATTTTACCACGAAAACTCCACGAACATTTCGATTCGCTTTCTTTGCTGAGCGTGAGATCTGGGATCCGCAACTTCGTAACTGGCAGGAGATTCCGATGGAAGAGCGTCCGATGGTAGAGGTTGAAGAAAAGATTTTTAGCAGAGAACAATGGGTTCACATAGCGTTTTCTTTTCGAAATTTTAATACGGGAGAAAAAAATGGAGAGGTTGACTGTTATATCAACGGAGAATATTATGATACGCTGAGTGGCAGAGAACAAACTCTGGTTTGGGATAAAGAATCCTCAGCTATCTGGCTTGGATATAACTATACGGGCTATTTTGATGAACTGGCTCTGTTTGACCGGGCGTTGAGTACTGAAGAGATTCAGTATCTTTATTCGCTATCAGGCGGGATAGCAAGCTTTTTTCCTGATTAAATTACCTTCGATTATTGAGCCGTTTTATACTTTTAAAAAATTCCTCGGTCAGGAAAACTCACATGGTTCACGCGGTATACTCCATCATATTTACTAAGCGTGAAAACGTAAGTAGCTGAAGCAGCTCTGTCTTGGTAAATAACCGTTCGTACGTTCACATCTCCATTCGATTCTCTCTCCAGGCTTTCCAGGTTGATTTGAATACCACGCTTATTAACATCCTCTTTGTGAACAACAGGGGCTGAAAAACCAAACGATTTTCTTGAGGAAGAGATTGGTCCAACATTGGAGATGTGGTCTTCAAATTTGTTTAGAATTTCAGGTGAAGGATCTTTACCGGTTGTACCAATAAACAGATAATCGATCTCTACTTTAGGGTGATAAGTCAGGTAATCAACCAAACTGGAAAAGACCTCTACCTCAATTTGGTTTCGTTCCTTAGTACTTAATTCCCAATTCAGATTAAAAACATATACCGAGCCCATCAAACCAATGAATGAGAGGGCAAGAATCAAAATATTTTGTGCTCTTACGTTTTTATACCACATAGGTGTGGGATCAAAGGGTAAAAATATCTACTAGTTATTCAACTTATTAGGTCATGCCAAAGTTCTAAAACAATGATTAGGTGTTTCATATTTAAAAGCGTAGCGATAAACAACTCAAACCACCGTCCATTTTTTGAAATTCAGACATTTCAAGTTCAATCACCGGATATCCTAACTCCGATATTTTTTGAGTTGTAGTTGGATAACCGGCGGGAACAAGTACATACTCGTTGATCCAGACACAGTTGGCAGCATAGGCCTCCTTTTCCGAAACTACGATTTTATGAAAATTATTAAACTCTGATTTGTGCTCCAATTCTGAACAAACAACAAGGTTGTTGTTTTGCAGGTAGGAAACTCCTGTTTTTAGATGAAGAATCTTATCTATTTCAATGACAGAACCGGTCATTCCAAATTGGTTTAAAATACGGATCAGTTGATCTGCACCCTCCCTGTTCGAACGCTTCGAGAGTCCAATATAATGATGGTTGCCAACTGTTAATATATCCCCGGCATCTAACCTGCCGGGGTCTTTTATCTCCATGATTTCTGAATAAAACTCACTGATTATTTCCCTGATCTTTACTATTTCACCTTTCCTGGATGGAGCACCCGGATTTGTAATAACTGCACAATCCGGCGTCAAAAGAGCTGTATCTTCAACAAATGTAGAATCCGGAAAATCTTCATCTTTTGGTAATACTGTTACATCTAAACCACAGTCTGCAAGTGCATTTTGGTACGATTGGTGTTGAACGAGTGCGAGTTCAAGGTCAGGTGCCCCCAGATCCGCTGAGGTCAGCCCATTTTCAAAACTTTTTCCGGGTTTTCGGATAATTGCATTAGAAAACATAAAAGTCTGTATTTTTTTTCAATTCTCTCAAGACACAATCGAATACAAAAATTTAAAAGTATTGCGAAAATACTGTTTCATTTGTAATGAATACTCCGGGATATCTTTTTAAAACTATTACCGGTATGAGATTGTATTTATTGTTCTTAAATTATAGTAAATAGTTTAAACGAATGGAAGGGGAGAGCTTATGAAACCATTAGGAATTGTACTACTGTTGTCGGGGATTTTTATCATATTATTTAGCTTTTTGACCGATATAGGTTCAACGTCATACGCTGCAAATTGGGCACCGTGGTTGGGGATTTTGGTCTTTATTACAGGTGGTGTATCCTACTTTATGGCGCGGGACGAAGAATAAGCATCATTAGATCCACCTCAAGGAAGTAATTGAATGCGAAAGGATTGTTAAAAGCAGCGCCCCTGATTGGGTACACCCCAAATGGCTGTACTCACAAACAAAAAGGAAATGCCGAGATTTTGTCAACCGGTACTACTTAGATTGTGAATCTACCAACATCGGTCCCGACTGAATGCTCAGTGTAGTTACTGTGATCAATATCAGGCCCACACCGAGGATTTGAAAACCGGCCAGGTTTTCATTCAAAATAAAGACACCAAACAGAGATGCAGTAACCGGTTCTGCCATGGCTACAACAGAAGCCACAGCGGGGGCGGTGTTCTTCAACCCGATGATATAAATTATAAAAGATAGTCCTGCTCCAAGGACGCCTAATATTGCAAAAAGCAACCAATCCTGCGTACTGAGTACTGCAACGATCTGGTTCCCGTCACTTGGCCAGACAAGAATTGCGGCAAGCACTGTAAACGCTATTGACAGGATCGCCTGCGGACTGCCGTGTGGTGCTGCAAACTTAAAACCGAAGATAAATACTGCATACGAGAATCCTGCAAGTAACCCGGCAAGAACACCCATTGGAGTCAAACTGCTCGCATTGATATCATATACCTCTGTGAGTAAAATAATACCCATAATTACGAGAATAACAGCAGCCCACTTAAGCGGAGTAGATTTTTCCAGCTTTAGTGTGAACGAGGCCAGGTATACGAACACAGGTGCGGTGTACATCAACGAAGCCGCAACAGCCACTCCTCCTTCCGAAATACTTATGAAATAGAATGCGAAGTTGCCGGCCACACCCAAGCCCGCAATTGCCGACCAAAACCATAAACGGTAATTTGACAAACCACTCCTTTGAGGACGCAGTAGAAGCCAAATGAAAACAAACAGTAATCCAATTCCACCCCGGTAAAATGAAACCACGAATGCATCCCAGCCATTTTCAATGAGTATCCCGCCGATTCCGCCGGATAACCCCCAGAACAGAGCTGCCAATACTACAAAAGCTGTGTTCAGATGTTTCATTTCTTAGTTGGTTTGATTAAATAAACACCGTTGGTGATGGCAAATAATAGCAGTGCTGTACAAGTTTTTTATCTCTTTTTCTGAGTCAATCATCATCGCCTGTCTCTTTGGTAATGAAGATCTCTATTTGCGACATAATTTAAAGGGTAATATAAAGACTTGTGGACCTGTGATTAAACGGTTTTACTTCAGATCTGGAGGATTATCAATTCGTTGAAGTTTCTAATTTTTCAGGAGGCCAAATTACGACATCAACGCGGGATGAAAAGTGAAACAACGGAGGGGAATCCGGAAGTTGTATATCAAATGGTGAAAGCATATTGTTTGTCATAATTTCAACCTCTGCTTTTTGAAGAGGCCAGGGCAGATGATGCACCTCTGTCCTGTACAGATCTGCATTGGAATTTTGAGCATACAGACAGTAGCGCTCCGTTAACCAGTGTTCCAATGAACCTGTTTTAGCTTCATAGGTGTCAGAGGCTGGCTGATAAGTTGCTTCGAATTCAATCCCATTTTCACCTTCTCTTTGTGAATGATACTTATAGATATTCCCGCGTTTCTTAAGGCTCATCTGCGCTCTGTAGTAAGGCAGATAAAAAAATTTTCGAGCAGCCCAGACCGCTAATGGATTCGTTGCATCGAGACTTAGAAACCAAACTCCCGGTTTCTCTTCATACTCTACATAAAGACGTACATTCAATTCCGGAAACGCAGAAATCCAGGGCAAATCAGGAAATGGACGGCGCATCACACCTTCCATTCGAAAGGGCACAATTCCTACCCACGAAGTCCCGTCAAACTCCTGGATGCTTAGTGTTTCCGGTACATATGGTCTGAGGTCAGCAGCGGGGATAGGCCAGTGGGCAAAAAGAAGATCACACCATGATTGCCGCCATCTCCAGGGTTTATCCGGAAGCGGCCAGGGGCGGTGGTCAGTTTTTTTGAGGGCTATATGTTTCATTTCAGGGGAGGAGTTAATAGTCAGTGGTTGAATCGGCCTTGAGTCTTCGGGGTCCACTTTGCAACTGTTGATCTTTATAATAAGGAATGATAGCGTTCAGTGTAAGCTGTCATTTTAATGATGTTGATACAATGTTATCTACACTTTTCTATTAAACAGCACTATTTTATTCTCTAATGCAATTGACACCCACCCGGCAGTAAATTATCAAACAGAAAAGCTGCTGTACCAACGAGCAGAGTATATACAAATTGGTCGTGGAACGATCAAAAGATACTACCGGTCTTTATCTAAATCGTGCAAATAAAGAGATGCGGCATGAAGGTGCACAATGGTTATCAAAGGCAGTGAAGCCTTGGAGGGTATCGGTCACAACTCAGCATATACATTAAATGGCATCGAATAATTGATTTGAAAAGGGGAAGGCTTTGCAAAACCCCGTGATTCCGTCATTCCGGACCCCGACAGTAGTCGGGACAGGCTTTGATCCGGAATCTCCAAATCCTGCTGAGAACCCAAAAATGGAGATCCTGAATTCCCCCATTGGGATGCCCAGGGCAAAATTCAGAATGACCAAAAGGGTTTTGCAAAGCCCTCAAGGAATGTATTCACAGCCCTTGAAATTTTCCTATTTAGAATACTCATATTATTTCACCTTTTTACCCCAAACAGACCGCCCGGAATCCGTAAGGCCGGCATAGGTTATGGTTGCACGCCGTGGTGAAGCTTCCCAGTCCCAGGCGGTGTCTATAATCAATTCGGTATCATTAACGGTTAGTGTTTGAGAATCCACATCAAATGACCATGTGCCGTTCAAAAAACCACCTACTGTTTGATCTTCGTTGAAAACAACTGTATAAGATGTTTGCATGGTTTGATATTCGTATCTCAATGTGATTTCCTCCCATGTGCCCACAATATCCTCTTTCGTTATGGTAATATCGGGAGTACCGGCATAGCGTTCGGGGGCAAGAACCGGCCATCCACTTTCTGTCCAGTAAATTTCACGTATATGGCCCATCATTACAGCATTTGAGGCATTGATCCCTCCTGCATCCGGAGGTAAACGCCCTTGTGAGGAGTAGTACCATTGACCCGTCTCCGTGTCCTGAAAAACCGAGCAGTGCGAAATTCCAACCCATCCTTAGTGACCGTTAAACCTGTATGGATGGGTTAGAACAGGCCATGCTTCTGCGCCATCCGTCACATTTCCCC
Source organism: Rhodohalobacter sulfatireducens (assembly GCF_022012475.1). Lineage (GTDB taxonomy): Bacteria > Bacteroidota > Rhodothermia > Balneolales > Balneolaceae > Rhodohalobacter > Rhodohalobacter sulfatireducens. Next base: position 1,976 of record NZ_JAKLWS010000020.1, on the reverse strand, counting down.
CGTCAATTCCATAATACGGACCGGTGATATTTTTGGATCTCGCTACACGGGTATTGTAAGCTATCGACAACTCGTCATAGGCCAAAAACAGGTAGTAGTAACCGGTGTTCTCGTTATAAATAATTTCGGGCGCTTCAAGAGCCTGCCACCTGTTGGAATGTACATCTCCGCGTCCGGCTATTCGTACACCATAGTCTCCCAGATCATTCAGTTCAAAGGTTTTACCGGTTTCAGGATCAAGTTGTACAGCAGCAATCCCCGAATGCCATGAACCATACACCAGCCAATGTTCCCCTTCCGGAGTGGCCACATATGACGGGTCGATCGTGTTATACTTGAAATAAGCACTCCAGTCCGAATCCCCATCGCGTTGGTAGGTTTCTTTGCGATCCGCTACAGAATGGATCACCATTCCTTTGTCTTCCCAATGATTTCCAGAAAGATCCGTTGATTCTGCAAGTCCGATAAAGGCCCGTTCTGTCCAGTATCTGTTACTATTCGAACCGACGATTGGATTCGTGATTACAACACTATAATACAACCTGTATGTATCATTAACCTTTGTAATGTGTGGCGCCCAAAACCCGTAGTCGGGATTTTCAATTGGTGACAATGGCGGTTCCACTTCTGCTCTGATGTTATTTAAAGAGTCCTTTACCCATGACTGAACATCCTGAAATGCTGCACCTAAATACTCCCAATTCACTAAATCTTTGGATCGGCGATAGGGATAGTTTCCGTGCCCTTCATGCTCATTACCATAGGAGGCGTTTGTTTGATACATGTAATAATACTCACCATCCTTTACTACAGTTGGATCATGCACATTTGCCAGGTTCCATTGTGTTCGGTTTCCCCAGGAAGCAACCGGTGTATAATTATCAGAATATGTGGGGCCATCAAAATCTTCAATAATGGCCTCGTATTTTTCTTCCTTTTTTTCATCTTCTTCTCCATCATCTACACCCGTGCTGTTATCCCCACATGCTGATAAAAGGCTAAAGCTCAAAATAATGAATAGCAGTTCTAAGATTTTCATGCTTACAGCCTTTTTTGATCATTTTTGTAGTTGAACAAGTTTTATTCATGTTACTACTAAAAATTCAATAGTAGCATGAATAAAGCCGATTCATCTTAAAATAGGAATAGACCCTTAGTTTACTTCAATGAATCATTTTTAGAAAGCTAAAGGTTTGAAAAATTTTAAAGTTCAATTACGGCCCGGCGTTATGCCTCAAATGCTTTATGCTATTTCTTATGATAAAATCTTTTACAACTGACAGCATTAATTGAACTTGGCTTTATTGTATACGTTGTAATTTCCAGGAGCTGCTTTATTCCTTAAATCTAACCAAATAGTAACTTGTTTGTGATCTAATTTTGAGTAAGCTTACTGAGCTTCTAGTTGAGAGTTTAAGTAATCAGATTTATGAGGGATCTATTTACTTTTTTTCTCAAACAGTTTCGAAAATAACCGGCACAGTTGTCAATTTAGTTGATAAAGGGTGATGTCTCAATCTATCAGAATCATTCGAATAAGCAAGGCGGTGCCAGGTTGAGTTGCTTTGTTATCCAATCGTATTCGGATATCGAATGCGACTGCGAAACCATTTCATACGCAAACGGGCAGAACGGATCAGCCACATTCAGCATACGACCTACTGCATCTGGTTCGGGAGGCCTCGGGAGAAGAAATCGGAATGCAAACGGAAGAACCTGATGCGCCCGGGAGTAAATCCTTAAGACGCTATGCATGGAGTCCCGACAGCTGTCAGGATGGGAGGCTGGCGAGTCGCACAAAGCCCCACCCTGAAAACGACCATCACCTTGGCCGGACTGAAGAAACGGGGCTATATTGCTATGTTGGAACTCTATCACCAGATCAGGTCAACGTAGCAAACCGCCGTATACGCGACCCGTATGTACGGTGGTGGGAGAGGCGCACCGTGGGCTTATTGCTCACGGCCGTCTACTCG
>NZ_JAKLWS010000001.1 GCF_022012475.1 Rhodohalobacter sulfatireducens | reverse complement strand
ACTTGGACCATGATGAGCGGAGCTTCGGTACGAGTAAAAAATATACTCTGCTTCACTTCGCGCTCTCAGAGGTTAACTTTAGTAGATCCCAGAAGGAGCTACTTCCCCAGCACCGAATCCACAATAGCCATCGCTTCTTCCTGGATCTGCTTCAGGTGATCTTTTCCTTTAAAACTCTCAGTGTAAATTTTATAGATATCTTCGGTCCCTGATGGCCGTGCTGCAAACCAACCATTTTCAGTTTCAACTTTCAGCCCGCCGATCGGTGCATCATTGCCCGGAGCCCGGGTGATCTTTTTCTGGATCGGTTCACCTGCAAGTTCATTTGCTTCAACCTGGTCTGGCGACAGATCCTTCAGGATCGCTTTTTCTTCGAGGGTGGCTGGCGCATCCAACCGCTCATATACCGGGCTGCCAAATCGATCTTCCAGATCTTTGTAGTGTTGATCCGGGCTTTTTCCAGTTTTTGCCGTAATCTCAGCCGACAACAGGTCCATGATAATCCCATCTTTATCTGTGGACCACACAGTCCCGTTTTTCCTCAGGAACGACGCTCCCGCACTTTCCTCTCCGCCAAAACCGTAGGAACCGTCTTTCAACCCATCTACAAACCATTTAAATCCAACGGGCACTTCCGCCAGGTTTTTGTTGATTGATTTTGCGACGCGGTCGATCATACTGCTGGAAACAAGTGTTTTTCCAACGGCGGCATCATCGCTCCAGCCGGGCCGGTTTTGAAACAGGTAATTGATTGCAACCGAGAGATAGTGATTCGGATTCATCAGCCCGGTTTTTGTCACAATGCCGTGACGGTCGAAATCGGTGTCGTTTCCAAAGGCAATGTCATACTTATCTTTCAATTCAATCAGGCTGGCCATTGCATAGGGCGAGGAACAGTCCATCCGGATTTTCCCGTCCTTGTCCACAGTCATAAAGCTAAAAGTCGGATCCACCCGCGGATTCACAACCTCGAGATTTAACCCGTACTTTTCGGCAATCGGTTCCCAATATGCTATTCCTGAACCGCCCATTGGGTCGGCCCCGATTTTCAAACCCGATCCGGCAATCGCCTCCATATCCACAACATTTTCCAAATCGTTGGTGTAGGGCTGAACATAATCATGAGTTTGAGTACTGCTTTTTGCCAGTGCTTTGTAAAGCGGAATACGACGAACTCCTTTCAGGTCAGTTTTCAAATATCGATTTGCCGTATTCTGAATCTCATTCGTGATCTCCGTTCCCGCCGGTCCTCCGTGAGTAGCGTTGTATTTAAAGCCTCCATCCGAAGGAGGGTTGTGAGACGGGGTAATCACTACACCATCTGCTTTATGTTTTGAGTCCGATTTATCGCTGTTCCAGGTTAAAATAGCATGTGATACAGCCGGGGTGGGCGTATAGCCAAAATCTTGCTGGTAACGGATTTCAATATTATTCGCCGCAAAGACCTCGATTGCCGAAACCATTGCCGGTTCCGAGAGGGCATGAGTATCCATCCCCAAAAAAAGCGGACCATTAATCCCTTTCTTATTCCTGTAATCGGCAACCGCCTGGCTGATCGCCAGAATGTGGTGTTCGTTGAACGTTGAATCGAGCGCCGTTCCGCGATGACCGGAGGTCCCAAATGAGATCGCCTGTTTCGGGTTATCCTTATCCGGAATTTGACTGTAATATGATGTTACAAGCCGGGGTATGTTTTCGAGAATTGTATGAGGTGCCGGTTTTCCTGCAAGTTCGTGGTTAGCCAAAATGGTCCTCCCGTTAGGTTCTGAATGCTTTTTTTATGATAGATTATCTATCCACGAAAATGATTGATAATACTTAGAATGGCAAGTACACGATAGTATCTTAATCTTTTTTTAATCAGACTGATTACATGTATTTACTGGCATGAAGAAATTTTTTTGCATCGACATAGCACAAAATGCAATCTTGCGCTAGTGTAGTGAAAATATTTTGCAGGAACACTTTTGTAGCTTTTACCAATTCTAATACACATACCTCACCTGCTGGTTCAAGTTTGTAACTTGGACCCATCGATACAGCACAAGTTGCAAACTTGCGCTAGTGTAGGGCTCTGAAGGTATGTTGGAAGAAAAGGCTATACTACAATACTACTCTTCTTTCGTGTTTTTGTGCTTTAGTGGCTAAAGAACTTTACGATGCCGGTGATAAATTTCTATAAGCCCTTACAACCTCCTCCGGTTCATCGGATGAAAAATAGACCGGCCTGCCGGCTCTGAATTGAACTTTCACTCCCTTTTTTCCGCTTATGATGTATCCCTTGCCCTTGCGTCCCCAGCGGATTCCCCACCCTCCAAAATCTAAAATGGGCCTGTATGTAACTACCTCCATCGATTCAATATCATCAAGCCGATAAGAATGCATTCTGAAATGAAGCGGAAACAAACGGTAGGAAAAATTTTCTGAGTCGATCTTGATAATCAGCTTCATTGCAAAAAGTGCCAGAGGAAATCCAATTCCAATAACCATCCAGATGATGATCAACACTAGATCCGGTGCCGGGTTATTGCCAATCGGATTGCCCAATACAATCTGCTGAAAAATGCTATACCATATGAATAATGCAATACCGACTATGATAACCCACATGAAGGGCTGTTTGCATTTCTGTACCGATTTGAACTGGTTGACTTTTTCCATCATACGAATGTTGCAATTTCTTCAAGAGATTTTTTTGTGATCTCCGGTACTTTGGCATCCTCTACCGGGTAGCCGGTCACCAAAATTAAATAGGCTCTTTCGTTTGTGGGGCGATCCAATATCTCATTCAGAAATTTCATCGGATTCGGTGTATGCGTGAGTGTTGCAAGGCCTGAGTGGTGGAGGGCGGTAATCAACATACCGGTGGCAATTCCCACCGATTCTTTCACATAGTAGTGCTGAATTTTTTCGCCATTTTCAGTCAGCCCATATTTTTTTGAGAAGATAACAATCAAATAAGGCGCGGTTTCCAGGTAAGGTTTGTGTTCATCCGTTCCCAGGTGATCCAGTGCCTCCAGCCATTCGTCAGGTGCTTTTTCATGGTAAAACGCTTTCTCGGTTTTCTCGGCCTCTGCCCGAATTTTCTTTTTCACATCAGGATCAGAAACCACCACAAAGTGCCAGGGTTGTAAATTCGCTCCATTGGGTGCAGTACCGGCAGCTTTGATCGCATTTTTTATAACTTCGATTGGAACCTGCCGACCCGAAAAATCCCGAACGGTTCGGCGTCTTTTGATCTCCTCATAAAAATCAGCAGCCCGTTTTTTCATCTCCTCGGGTGGATATTCACGGAAGTCGGGTAGTGGAATAAAGGTTGAAGACATTTTTTTGGATTAAATCTTTAACAGTCATTTCGTTTGGCAGTCACGCAATTAACTCGCATTTTTTCGAAATCCGCGAAGATTATGGATACTTCGCGGATCTTATTGGGCAATAAACAAACTCGGGGAAATATTATAAAACGATTTTGAACATCAAATAGCTTCGGAAACTCCTCTCTCAGCTAATGGGAGAGGTCACTTTGAGTCGAAAACTGATGTTTTTTAGCAAAATTCAAAGATGATAATAATGTTCATATTTAATCATCGAATCCAAACCGATACTACGATTTGCTCATCAAGCGTTTTCCGGCTCAGCGAGCCGGGTTACAATGGGACAAACAAACCGGGATCAAGATTATAAAACGATTTTAGAACATCATATAGCTTCGGAAACTCCCCACTCAGTTTACGAGGTTTCAGGAAAAAGGCTTCGGTAGCCACTGAAAAAAGCTCGGCTGGGTCTGTTGCTCCATATGGATCAAGCACACACTGCGTTCTGCTTCGGCTCTTGCGCTGCAGAGTGCGGTAAGCAGCAGCCAGGATATGTGTCCATTCATCATCACGATAGATTTCACCGTATTCTCCAATGCCTGCCGTCAGCCCGTAATATTCATCCAGCTGATGGGCAAACTCATGAAATACCAGATTCTGGCCTGACGACTGATTTTCGATATTTTCCCGAATATCATCCCAGGAAAGCACGATGCTGCCCAAATCCCACGATTCTCCCTTCCGCGCCTGTGTTCCCTCGCTGACAATCCCGCCTTCACCTTCCTCCCGAACCGGTGCCAGGTAATCATCCGGGTAAACGAGAATGGATTGCAAATCGGGATAATACCCGGCCGGCTCACCCAAAAGAAGAATACAGGCATAGGCAGAGATGATCACCTTTTTCTCTTCTGTCATCTCCAGGCCATTACATCCTTCGAATAGCTTTTCATCCAAAAAAATCACAACATGATTTCGAAGCGTCTTTTTCAGGCCTTCTGGAAGCTGACCATAATAAGGAACACTCCTGTCAAGTATCCCTTGCCATGATTCTGGGAATGACCGGTACAAGAGCCATTTTCTTTTGAGATAGCGGAATATTGGCATTATTCAATCCTGGTTACAGATGTGTCAAGGCAGTTCATAAACTCAACGATTCATCCACTCTTTAAAATCACCTGACCTGCTGGTACTTACGATGGTATCAATATTTTTGCCGGTTCTCGGTTTTAGCTCAAGTTTTACACGGCTTCGGGTCCATGCCATCATATTTTCAATTGATTCGATGTTTACGATCAATCCGCGATGAACCCTGAAAAATTTATTGGGGTCAAGTTCCTCTTCGAGGGCATCCAGAGAATAGTCAACGGGCAGTTTTTTGTCATCGAGGGTTACCAGGTACACGCTTTTATCCTCTGCAAATATGTATGCCACTTCATCTGCAGTTACTTTTTTCAGCATGTCACCGATTCGAATTAAAAATCGTTCTTTATACACTTTCGCCTGGTCGGAAAATGCGGCCATCAGCTTATCCACATCTACCGAAAATGCCTTCCGCATGGTGTTATATTTTTGCAGGCTCTCCTCCAGTTCTCTCTTCCTGATCGGTTTGAGCAGATACGCAATACTGTTTAAGCGGAACGCTTTAATTGCATATTGGTCGTAGGCCGTGGTAAAGATAATTGGGGTGGTAATCCTTACCTGTTCAAAAATCGAAAAGCTGAGTCCGTCTGATAGCTGTATATCAAGAAATATGAGATCTGCCTCGTAACTTGAAAGCCATTTAACAGACTCTTTCACCGAACCGATTTTTGCCAGCACCTCGCATTCAACCTCAATTTCCTTGAGCATCTCTTCAAGTCGCTTTGCTGCAATCGATTCGTCTTCTATAATCAGGACTTTCATGTCGTTATAGGTTTTTTATTATTTTTCCCCTTGAGGGGAGTACGGCTTTAGCCGGGAAGGGTGTTCATTGAGCGAACTCCTCCAAAACTCTATTGATTTTCCTCCACCCTCAAAGGAGCATTTTTCACTCCTCAATCAATGGCAGTACTACCCTGTATTGATCTGTACCTACATGGAACTCCGGTACTCTTGAACAGATCATTGAATACCGCTTTATCAAATTTTGCTGTCCTATTCCGGTGGATTTTCCAAATGTCATTTTAGGTTGAAGCGAGTTGGTAATAACTAAATTATTCTCTTCATCAAATATTTCAATGTGTAGTGGTTTTTCACCGCTTACCTGGTTGTGCTTAATGGCATTCTCCAAAACCACCTGCAATGACAATGGCGGCAAATAGTACGATAACAATTCTGACCGTATGTTGACACTAAAATTCAAATATTCCCCATGCCGAATCTGTTGCAAATACATATATGAACGTGCAAATTCCAACTCTTTTTCAAGAGATACAACATGTTGCTCTATCGTATCTAACACATACCGGTAGATGCTTGAAAACTCTTCGATAAAGCGCTGTGATTTTTCCGGATCGGTTTCTATCAATCCTGTTAAAACATTCAGGCTGTTGAACATAAAGTGTGGATTCATCTGATTTTTCAGAACTTCAAACCGAATTTGTGTCAGTTCTTTCATCAGTTCCTCGTTGCGCTTTTCTGCTTCCGACTCAGCAATAAAGAAGATCCATGCCTCAAATATGATCAGTATGGCAACGTTGCAAACGGCCAGTACAATAGAGTTGAAAACATAGGTGGTAAGCAGGTCCTCTTCATACGGATTGATAAGGTGTGCAACAGTTGTAATAAAAACCGCAATGATCACCCCAATCAGAATGGAAAAAATAAGTTGTATTGAGCTCCGCAGAACCCCATTTTTCTTCCAGGGATACTTGATATTTAGTTTACGAATCAGGTAGAGATCAGGATAGGCTAGCATGAAAGCGGCAATTAAGCTTAAAAACGTACCCCAGCTCAATCGAATGATTGCTTCTGCAGCGGTTTCAATCGTGTAAAATCCGCTGAAATGGTTGTATGATATAATGATGATTTGCAGTGAAAGCGCAACGCTCAGCAATAGGAAAAAGAGCTTTCGAAACGGAATAATGCTATGTAATTTTTGAAAAGCCATGGTGTACCTTCAATGTACTGCTCTGCTTGATTTTATTAAATAATATGAACTCGGAATAAGAATATTAATCTTTGGAATAGTTGAATCCCCTCCTAACACCCCGAAGTATCGAGGGCAGGTAGGAGGGGATTTGATTTTCAACTTTCTTATCCCGCGCTCAGGTTAAATCACAAAGCGTTTTTTGATATTTGATTCAAAAAGTTTTTGAGAATCCGATTTGTGTTGACAGGTAGTTCAGATCGGAACTGAATCTGTCTGTGCCGGATTCAAAGTCTCTTGAAAGAGAGCTGTATTTAAGAGTTGGAATAAGAGTCCATGATCGTCCAAGGGGAACCTCGAAACCACCGGCGGCTTGCCATCCGAATCCATGTCCGGTATCAGATACGATGTCTCCTGCATTATTTTCGATTTCAACATGGTTGTAGATTCCACCGGCCCGAACTACATAATGTAATCTTGTTCCAGCCAATGGGTGTTTAAATTGAAGGCCGTAGGTATAACCGGTTTCTTCAAAATCCATGTTATTGCCTGCAAAGGATTGATTCGATCCAAACTTTTTCCATCCCCAGCCGAGGTAAATACTCGTGTGTTCCAAGAACCGATAGTAGAATGTTCCTTCAATTGCGGGACCTGCCTTCAGGTTTGCGTCCCCGAGTTCTGTGGTTGCATACGATGCGCCGGTTGAAAGTTCAAAAGCCCATCGATCCTGATTATTTTGAGCGGTAACGTTCAGTGCTAATATTGTCAGTGCTATTGTGAGTAAACTAATTCTTGTTTTCATTTTCTTGTGATTTAATTGTTATTGTTGCTTAAGTAGCTATTAGAAATGTAGGATTGACAACGTCCCGCAACAATTTCATCCCGACGAATGCGCAGATTCAAAGGTTGAATGCGTATTTATGATTGATAAACCTTTTAGGGGAATTCAAAATGGGTTTGAATCAAGCCTGTAATAGATCTCAATTGCATTGAAATGATGCCAATATTACACATGTTTAATAAGTAAGATGGAAAGGTTCATAAATCTTCAATTCCCATGATGCAAATAACGGATTCATATCAGGAGATAATTGAAACGTTGGATTTTGTACATACGCAGGACCAGGCAGGTGAGGTCACGAAAGCTATTTTAGGAATGATCTCCAGCTCACTGACGGACCAGGAGGCGCGTGAATTTGCAGCTCAATTACCGGATTACCTGGATTACGAAACCCTGCATGGCGATCCGCAGGAACAAGACAATATTCTGCCTGAGCAGTGCATCGAAAACCTCCGGGATAAGTTTAGTTTCGATGAAAACCAGGCAAGAGCGGCTCTCAATCAGGTTATTGGAATTACCGTTCGTGAAGCAAAGGGTGAAGTCAGTGATATTGTGAAGGACCTGGATAATGAATGGAAAGAGTATTTTGATCAAACCCCCAGGCTGCGATCGTAATCATCCTGAATTTGATATAAGGAAGTGAGTTTAATCATTCGAAAAACTAACTGGTTAACCTGAGAGATAATTGCTTAGTTGAGGAGTATACGCCTTCGAAAAGCCTGCACCGACACGTTAGGGGTGCAGCGAAGGAAAAGAAACTGGATTTTCAATCATAAGCTTACATGCAAAGCTGCAATCTATAAGCAACAGTCCATTCCGTGCTCACTCCGCCTGTTTTCCGAAGCTTCAGCGCAGGCAGGTTCTCTTCCCCATTCAAAAAGCTGTGGTAAAATAAACAACCAAACGAAGATTACATTTTTTACCACGAAAACAGGTTTTCAATTTAAAATACCTCAGAGCCTCTCAATGGAGAATTTTAGAAAGTATTTTTCTTTTATTATCTCGAATGCTTACGATAATGATCTCCAATACCTTCATATGTTTTAAAGAAGATAGCTTTATCGTGTTTTAGGCTTGAAAAAAAATCCGCCCTGATGATTCAGGACGGATCCAACTTTCACCCCACCCCGACAGGGGCTCAAGATATTATCTCTCTGAATTTGTCCGGTATTTATGGGCTCAGGAACAGCGGTCCTTCGCTCTTTGTAATCATAAAGTGGGTTGTTGAGCCAAATGTAGCTCTTCTCAGCGCTGAAACTGAATGAGCACCCATAACTACAAGGTCCGGATTCTTGGTTAACTGTCTCTCAAGCAGCCGTTTACCGACGTCGCCCGGATCAAGCACAACTTTGGTTACATAGCTGAACCGATGTTCTTTGAGGTAACTTTCGGCTTGGCTCAAAATTACAGATGCCTCACCAACATCTTCGCTGGAATTACTTGCCGTTACATTCACAAGTTCAATATCAAGATCACTTCCGTACGGCAGCAGATGTACGAATGCCTGCAGCGATCTTGCCGCCGGTGAACTTCCGTCGAATGCAACCATCAACTTCTCTACATCATGGTAGGCATCGGTTACCACCAGGGTAGGGGAAACTCCGTTTTTCACAACATTGGCAAGTGTCTTGGTATCTTTATCCGGTTCATTATAAAAGAAGTGAGAATCGCGTCCCACAACCAGCAAGTCATGATATTTCATCTCCTCAACAATCATCTCAAAAGAAGCACCATGCCGCGTCACTTTCCGATGTTTCACATCTGCTTTTTGAACCGCACCGCTAAATGAATCCAATAATCGTTTGGCGATCTCCTTACTCTCCTCTTCCATCTTTTCCCAAATTTGATGTCCGTACACTTCTGTTCCATATGCTCCTACACTAATCACGGGCTGAATATTAGATGTATCCACAACAGCCAAACCTGTAAGACTGGCATCAAAGCGTTTGGCCAGGCGAATGGCATATCGCGTTGCAATCGGTGTATCCTGGTCGGGATCGAGGGCTACTACAATTCGTTTAATCATCGTCTTACCTCCATATGGTTCTCGTTATTTTTTGATCTCAAATGATTTAATGTTAATACCCCATTCTTTTCAATTGACCATTTTTGAATGGGTGGCTGTACTCATACGGTCTTTCAATCGAGAGATAATTTCTTCACCCAATTGATGGCTGTGATATTGATTTATACTTACATGCAGCGATTGAATACTGCCCGGAAGATCCCAAAGTCTTGCACTCTTCTTACTTTGAACTAATATCTCGCCTCCGGCTTCAAGCACCTCCTTAGCACCATCAACACCATCTTTACCCCCACCTGACAGAAAGACTCCCATAACGCGATTTTGATAAACATTGACTGCAGAACGCAAGAGAACATCAATAGATGGCCTGTATTTTATCTCCCGCGGTCCTCGATGAATGTTTATCATATTTCTTCTCCAGTTGCTTTTTAAAACAGTATGATATCCGCCCGGTGCCACATATACTTGTCCGGGCAGCAAAATACTGTTCTCTTCGGCCTCACGAACGTTTAAGGGCGTAATCTCATCCAGATCTGCAGCCAGTTCCCGGGTGTAAATTTTCGGCATATGCTGTAAAATCATCACAGGAACGGAAATTTCACTCATTCTCGAGATCACATCATAAAGAGTTTGTACTCCGCCTAAACAACCGCCTATTACAACCAACTCAATATCTTCTTTCTGTTTTAATTTTTTCTGAGTGGCAACAGATGAGGTTTGGGATATGACAATTTGATTCCCGAGATTGGCCCGCATATTTAAGTTGGGCAGTGCCTTTATCAACGGTGTTAGCCTCTTTCTGAAGTGTCTCCCGGCAAAAACAACTCCCTGGGAAGTATCAGGGACTGTAAGGTATTCCACAGCACCCAGTTTTAATCCTGTAAGTGCCGCCCTGGCCCCCTGTGGGGTTAATGTTGTCAGAAGCACAACAGGAATTCCCGGATACATATTGATAATACTCTTCAACAGCCAAAACTCTTTTGATTGGATAGATTCGATTCCCAATAATATGAGATCGGGATTGTGATTTTCGATCTCTATGAGTGTTTCATCATTCTGTTTATTCTCGAGTGCAATCAGGCTGGAAACATCCGTTTCTTCTCTCATTACCCGTGATAACATCTGACGGATCAGAACCCTCGGGTCGATAATAAAAACGGTTATATCTCTAAATTCGGCAGGCATCTTTTCGCGGTTGATTCTACTTTCTAATAAAGATATCGGCTTTAGTTAACTCAGACCGTGCGCAAACCTTTAGAGTGGAAGTAATCTATGAGTCAGCATTTTTGTAGTGAATAAGACTACATCTAACCTGCATTTCTCACCAAGAAATTTTGTTGTGAGCAAGGCATGCCCTGGGCAAACGCAGCTCACGGGAAAAATTTCGCCGAATTACACACTGCAATCTTTAAAATGAAATAAAGATTATTCCAAATCTTTGGCACTTAAAAGGTTATAAATTTATAACATATATGTTTGTGAGAAATGCAGGCTAAAACCGTTTCGAAATAGAACCCAGGCTATTCAGATCTTTTTAGAATCAATTTCACTTCATGATGTCGACCATCTTTTCGGAGGGGTATTCTTGCTGATTCTTTCGATGGCGTGATCGGTTTTCCGTCAAGCTCACCCTGAAGCCATCCTGTTTGCAGGCCATCCGGATTTTGTATGATTGTCTGATAGGTGGTTTGACCGTCATCCAGCCTTAACATAATCTCAAATTCCTTCCAGTCAGACGGAATGGCCGGTTTCAGTTCTGCACATTCTTTACCCGGCCGATACCCAAGAATAGATTCCACAGCCACCCGATACATCCAGCCCGCTGAACCTGTGTACCAACTCCAACCGCCCTGTCCAGTCAATGGAGGCTCACCATAAACATCTGCTGTAACTACGTATGGTTCTACTCCGTACCTTTCAGCCGCTTCATGATTCAGGGCGTGATTTACCGGGTTAATCATGGAGAAATATTTCATCGCCTCGTTGCCCATACCGCTTTGCGCAAAAGCCCTGACCACCCAAAGAGCACCGTGTGTATATTGCCCGCCATTTTCACGAACACCGGGAATATATCCTTTGATGTATCCCGGGTTCTTTTCCGTCCGGTCGAAGGGTGGCGTGAGCAATTTGATAATTCCATCCTCCTCAGAAATAAGATGCTCTTTTATTGCTTTCAGTACCTTTGCTCTCTTTTCTTTTGTAGCTACTCCAGACAGAATCGACCACGCTTGCGAGATGGCGTCTATCCGGCATTCACTATTTTGCGATGATCCCAGCGGTGTGCCGTCATCATAAAATGCCCGCAGGTACCACTCGCCGTCCCAGCCGGTTGTATTTAGATTTTTTCTGAGTTTTTCAGCTTCTTTTCGATATCTGTCTGCCCGTTCTGAATCATCCATTTTCACACAGATTTTTTCAAAATCAACCAAGACTTGATAGAGGAAGAAGCCCAGCCATACACTTTCGCCTTCACCTTTTTCTCCAACCAGGTTCATTCCGTCATTCCAGTCGCCTGTACCGATCAGCGGGAGGCCGTTTCTGCCAAACTTCAGTGATATCTCAATAGCCTTACAGCAATGTTCGTAGAGCGACTCCCGGATTCGGGATCTTTCAGGCTGCAGATAGGCTTCGTGCTCGTATTCCTCAAGTGCGCGAGCCTGGACGTATGGAATCTTTTCATCCAGTATAGAATGATCATCCGTGTGATCCAGATAATGAGAGACAGCATATGGAAGCCATAGACGATCGTCTGTAATCCGGGTTCTTACACCGCGGCCTGTTGGGGGATGCCACCAATGCAGCACATCGCCTTCCGGAAACTGGTTTGCTGCGTGAAGCAGAATCTGCTCCCTGGCAATCTTCTCATCCGTAAATAATACTGCCATTGAATCCTGCAGTTGATCCCGGAATCCGTATGCCCCGCCGGCCTGGTAATACGCCGTGCGCGCCCACATCCTGCTTGATAGATTCTGATACATCAACCACCCGTTTACAAGGAGATCCAGGGATTTGTCCGGTGTTTTCACCTGGATTCTCGACAGTTTCTCAGACCAGAATTTTCGAACTGTTTCAAGCTCTGTATTCGCTTTTTCCGGGTCCCTGAATGCCTCAACCAAGTTCTCTGCAGATTCCCAATTCTCCGCCTCTCCTTCCAGGAAAACCAATTCAACGGTCTCTCCGGGCTTGATCGTAACCATTGTTTGCAGTGCAAGACAGGGATCTTCTCCTTCAACTTTTTTCATCTTAAGTTCTGTTTCAAATTGAAGTGCTGCCGGGCAACTTACATCACGATTACGCCCGATAAACTCCTCACGGCTTGTTGTAAAGGAAAGCTCTGTGTTGTCTGAGCTACTGACCACTGTAGCAAACATCACCCGTTCAGAAAATTCATTGTTATAATAGTTTTGCATGTACAAGGTCTGCTTATCGTCTGATACAGATGGAATGATAAATCTTGATGACTTCATCCGATCCACACCAAGTACTGTATCTAGGTAGCGAAATACAGATAGACGACGAGGATCCGAGCCTTTATTATTCAGGGTGAGTTTTGAAATCTTCAGCGGATCATCCTTCGCAACAAATTGAATCAATTCTTGTTTGATCTCCGCCGACTCGTGCTCAAACCGCGTGTAACCGAATCCATGTGACACCCTGTAATGCCCATTTCCCGGAACCGGACCCGGTGTGGGCGACCAAAATTCATTTCGATTTTCGTCTCGTATGTAAAATGCTTCGGAATGTGGATCCCGAACCGGATCATTCGACCACGTTGTGAGCTTATTCTCCCTGCTGTTTTCGCTCCACGTATAACCGGCGCCCCGTTCGGTGGCGATAAATCCAAAATTGGGATTTGAAATTACATTCACCCATGGAGCAGGCGGGAGATTCAGTTTGCCCGTTTCGGAATCTTGATTTATGATTATCCGGTACTCCTCACCGGACTCTGAAAATCCACCATACCCATTAAAAAAACGGAGATCTTTAGCATCATCAATAATTTCAGACTTTTCCTGCTCATCTGGTTTTAGTTGAGCCGGCTGATATAGTTCTGAAATCTTGTTTCGACTCCAAGACCGGATCTCAGAAAGACTCGCTTTTTGAGAAAAATCATGGAGTTTATTCCTCAGAATTACATGGGCAACGCTTAACAATAGAGTAAGATCGGCCTGTGGAACCTGGTCGGTTCTCCTGAAAAAGATCCCTCCCCGTTTATTTATTAAATCTCTTCCCATGGAGGTTTCACAAGCCTCCTGTATCGCTTCCTGAACCTCATCGGCATAACTCGGTGGATGATCGTTCAAAAAGAGCATTTCAGTTTCAAGGCCCTTCATCCTCCAGAATGTGTGAGCCTTCAATAGAAGCCGAACGTGTTTGATCTGATCGGTATCGTCTAGCCTGAAAATAATGAGCGGAAAATCTCCTGAAATGCCATATGCCCATAAATCCTGCTGTTTCTTACGGTTTTCTTTCAACCTGTTGAACTCCAACCGGAATTGGTCACTCGTATAAAGAAGGTACGACGTAAGCTTTTGGAAATAGTGGGCTTGCCGGGCACTCAAGCCTATGTGATTTAGTGCCACAAGGCTGTATACATTTGCCATATCAATAGCCCGGTTCACCGCGTACTGATTGTCGTACATATCGGCCAAACGAACGGCTTCTTCGTAACTTTCGGCATATCCCAGCCCGAATGTACACTCAACTTTTTCACCCGGTTCAATCACAAATACTTTGCGGAGGCTTACAATCGGATCTGAAACATTGCCAAGGGTTCCTTCCAATGGTCCATTCCTGTCCATTACTGCCGGGTGGCTCAGAGATCTTCCCCTGCCTAAGAAAACGGACCGATCCGTCTCGTACTGAAGCGAATGACCATTATCCGAATAGAGGCTTGCAAAACTATGAATCATCCATTTTTCACCCTCCCGGTCACTTCTTGGACGTCGTTTAACGATCAGTGAATGTTCTTCCGGCAGGTAATCCGTCTGGATAAAAAGTTTTGAAAAAGCCGGGTGAGATCTGTGATCTTCATAATAATTCAGCACCACTTCTGCGTAACTTGTCAGTTCGATGGTTCTGGACTGATGCGAATAATTGGTAAGCGTAATCTTTCGCAGCTCGATGGGATCATCCGGGGAAACGCTGACTTCCGTAGTGGTTTCTATCCAGTTGTCCACCCTCGATGTAACCACCTTGCCATTGTGGAACCAGGTATCATACCGGTCCGGTTTTATCCGTACGGGCTGGTGCATGGACGACCAAAATTCGCTGGTGTCCAGATCTCTTACATATACAAAAACTCCAAGCGGATCTGCTGTAGGATCAGAAATCCAGTTATTCAGTGAAATTCCATCCTTTTCCGCCATTCCCGTTCCGGCATGAGTTACAAAAGTGGAAAAGCTGCCGTTGGAAAGAAGATGCGCTCTCGGCGGTTTTTGATCCAACTCCCCAATACCTGAATGCTCAACTACATTTTGTACAGATTCTCTTTCACCGGGCTCGAGTTCTACATCAATCGGGTGGGGCTCCTTAATGGGAACACCTCTTGGGATTTTTTCCTGCAGGATCAGCTCACAGGATCGGATATGAGGATCGGAATGGAAGTACCGGTTGATCGACCACTCATTCAACAGGTTCTCCATTGCCAGTAAACTCATTCCATGGTGATGCACCATATAGGTTCGAACTATACTGTAGGATTGATTTTCCCGGTTATGGGAAGCCGTAAAATCAACTGCATCGTAAAAACCAAACAATCCCTTTGCACCAATTTTTTCCAGTTCAACAAGGTTCTCAAGCGATGACTTCGGATCGATCATCATCGCCAGGACTGATGCGTAGGGAGCTACGACATAGGAGTCAGCCAGGCCGCGTTTCAAGCCAAGGCCGGGCGCCCCGAATGCCCTGTATTGATAGTGCAGATCCAGGTTCAGGAAGTTGTATGCACTTTCCGAAAAACCCCACGGCCTGTTTCTTTTCTTTCCATAGCTTCTCTGCCATTCTATCACATTGCTGTAAGTGTGGGCGATCAGCGTTTCGGGATAGGATCGCATAAACAGCAACGGCATCAGGTATTCAAACATAGTACCGCCCCATGAAAGTAAAATCTCCTGCCTATCCAGGCTTGTAAGTCTTCGGCTGAGCCTGAACCAGTGTTCAACCGGGATATCAGCTTTTGCTATGGCGATGTACGATGCAATTCGTGCTTCACTGGCCAGAAGATCGTATGTACCCTTATCTGCCTGGGCTTTTTCTACATTATAGCCCACGTGAAATAATCCTCGTCTCTTCTGATAGAGAAATGAGAAATCCATTTCTTCAACAAATTTCTCGCAGCTGGAAATTATCTTTCCGGCCTGATTTTGCCACCATTTTGGCAGTGCATTTTTAGGTTGATCTTGCAAATGATCGATCTTAGTACTCAGTTCTGAAGGGCTTATCTGATTCATATTCGGCAGATCTAACTTCATCAACCACCTGTATTCATCGATGATTTTTTCCATCTGCCGGAGAGGACTCTCCACCCAGAATACCAGGTCATTCAACTCCCTGTCTCCTAAACGATTTCGCAGCGACATCAGGTCGATGGAACACATATCTGTGGCATACGTCTTACAGCTTCTTACAAGTTCTAAAGATTCTGAAAGCGATAAATCACCGGCCGTTTCGAGCATCTTTAAAATTTCCGACGTGTGTTCATTCATGTTTTCATGGCAATCCTCAGGCAGAATTCCTTTCTCCCAGTATTCATTTAATATCTCACGGACAGCCCGAATCGTTACCTGCAATCCATCAAGATATTTTTTATTAAATCCGGGGGTGGTCATCTCCTCTTTAACAGCTTCTTTCACCACGATTAAACTGGCTGCCAGATTTCCTGAATCTACGGTTGACACATATTTTGGGCTCAATACCTCACCCAGCTTTGTATCGTACCAGTTGTAAAAGTGACCTCGATAACGCTCAAGTTTTTTCATCGATCTGAGCGTATTTCGCAGCCGCTCTAAACATTCGGTGTATGGAATAAATCCCATATTATATGCCACAACGGTAGATACCAGGGCCAGACCGATATTAGTTGGTGAGGTTCGGGCTGCTGCTTGAAGCGGCGGATCTTCCTGGTAATTGTCGGGAGGCAGCCATGAATGATCTTCATTCAAAAACCGCTCAAAATAGAACCAGGTACGGCGTGCATACTGTTGCAATTTTTCTTGCTCTTCATTGTTAAGCCCCTCCAATCTTGCTACGATCGGGTCGCTAATTTTTTTCAAAAAGAATGGTGAACCCGACCAAAGCAGAAAGAAAGGCATCGCCACCCATAAGTAAGTCATTCGTGTATAGATCGGGATAATCAGTACAGCGAAGCCCAATATAATGGGAACCGTCATCATTCGAGTGTAACTTACCAGGGAATGGCTGCTCATCTGCTCGGTTTGGAATGCAGTGGTCCACTCGAGCAGCGATTTATTAGATAAGTGAAGCCTGTATAAAGTTCGAAAAATTGCATCGATGTTGAGAATGGCCTGGTGCGGTAAAATGATGAGGGTACAGATCGCCTGGAGTGTGTTGATCTTCAGGTTTGCTTTCACTTTCACCATGTAGAGTTTCCACTGTACACGAGTGGGGCGATTCACAATATCAGAAGAGAGGCTTACATAAATGGGGAATGCCAGGATTCCAAATGCCGCAAGCGTCCAGACCAATGCAGACCCGGGCAGCCAAAACCATCCCGCAATAAAAAATAGAGTGAGGAAAAACGGATTCAGGGATCGACGAAGATTATCAAATATTTTCCATTTCGATAATCGATTGATAGGGTTTTCTACCTTTCCGTCCCTGCCGGGCACCTTTGAAAATAGCCAGGCTGCAATTTGCCAGTCGCCGCGGACCCACCTGTGATTTCTCTTGCTATAGCTGATGTAAGTGGAGGGATACTCATCAAATAGTTCGATATCCGTTGCCAGGCCGGCCCGAAGATATGTACTCTCAATTAAATCGTGGGAAAGTATCCTGTTTTGGGGAAATCGCCGGTTCAAAACCTTATGAAATGCTTCTACATCATAAATTCCCTTACCTGTAAAAACGGCTTCACCTGCCAGATCCTGGTAGATATCTGAAACGGCTGTTGAGTAGGGGTCAAGCCCAACGTGGCCGGAGAAAATTCTTGAAAACCATGTATTACGTGATGACTCCGGTGGTATGGATATCCGAGGCTGGATAATTCCATACCCTTTTTCTACAATTCGTTCTTCTGTATCAATAACAGCCCGATTCATCGGATGGGAGATCGTTCTGATGAGATCCCTGGCGCTGTCGGGTGGCAGCTTTGTGTCGGCATCCAGGGTTATAACATAGCGTACAGGATGCTCCTTTATCGTCTCAAAGAAATTTCCCTCAATCCACTTATAACTTGTCTCTTCATCGGCATTTTGCAGTATTCGGTTGAACTCCTCAAGTTTTCCTCGTTTACGCTCCCATCCCATCCATTTTTTTTCAACTCTGTTCCAGAGTCGCTCCCTGTGAAGAAGGAAAAATTTATCTCCGAACTTAGATTTGTACTTTTTGTTTAGCTTAGCAATTTCATTTTTTGCGGCCTCAACAATATCTGAATCGTGCGGCATCTCTTTTTCAATTGCATCGTTAAAATCAGAAAGCAACGCAAACTGTATGGACTCATCAGGATTTGCCAGGGATTTAATCTCCAGCGCCTCCACCTGACGAACTGCATCTTCTTTTGATTGCAGAAGGGTCGGTACTACAACTATTGTTCTGGATTCGTCCGGGATGAACTCTTTGTAACCCATTTTGGGTAGAATTCTCGGCGGCAGGAGAAACGCAAAAAATCGATTCACTGAGGAGACAGAAAGATCCAGCGCCGGGAAAAAAGTAACCAGGAACAGAATAGTAATTGTAAGGGTAGAGGTACTGAAAGCGCCAATTGTTAGCCAGAGAATAAGCATCAAGGCTGCTGTATGAAGTGCAATTGCCAATGTATAAACCCATGTGTTTCTCTCCAGGAATCGAACAATCCTCTCCATTGCAGGAATTTTGTAACTAATTTTGTCTACAAGGTCATCGAATCCCTCACCAACTAAGTAATATCCTACATGTCTTTTTAAGTCTTCGGCTGTTATTTCTGATGCCTCCCGGCCGGTCTCAGATACTTTTCCTTCTGCAAATAATAGAACTTGTTCAGCCGTCTCGGTTTCAGACTTTTCCGATCTCCGGCTTAACCTTTCAACCGTTCTTCTGTAAGAGTCGCGGGTTTTAAAATCCATACTTTTATAGATACCGGCCGGATCGAGGCCCAAGATCTGCTCCAAGATGGAACAATCTTCCACAAACTCCGACCAATCCATCTCCGAGGAAAGACGAAGGGATATAACTGCATTTTGAATACTCACCTGGATTCGAGATTGTTTCTGCGCTTCAATCCGCATCGCCTCTTCCAGGCTCATATCCAACTGCCGAAACCTGTAGGTAAACCAGCGTTTTTGATCCTCAAGAAGCAGACCGGCCATCTCCAATTGCTGGTACAGTTCTATCAAGTGAATATGAGCTCCCTCTCTCGGTTTATTTTTGAGCCAGTTCGAAATTACATTATTTGTTACACCCGGTTCCTTATGCTCGGTTCGTTCGAGCTTTTGAATGATACTTTGAACGTTCTTGTGAATATTTTTTCGATAGATGATGCGCGATGCTTTTTCAGCAAGTCTCTGTATGAGTATCAGCCGGATCATTATTGGAACGGCCCATATCTCACCAATCATTAAAGTTTTTATCTCCTGATAATTTTTGAGGTAGGTAGTTAAAACTTCAGGATCGAGCAAATTGTCAGTGAGGGTCAGGTAATCAAGTATTAACTCGTAAACACGCGGCAATCCTTTGTGTTCTCCATGGGTTAGAGCAGGTATACTAACCTGGTATTCCTTTGGAAAATCCACTTTTACCTGGACAATTTGCTCCTGGATGATGTAAAAATTGTCAATTAACCATTCGGCCGCAGGTGAGAGATCCTGCTCCATTTTTGCCAATCTTGAAAGTGTCCGGTATGCATCGGTTAGTTCTCTCCTGGATTCATCAAGAATAGATTTAATCCGAACAACATCATTCCCGTTAATTGCTGTAAGTTGGCTCTCTGCAATATGCGTGGCACTTTCTTTTAATTTTTTATGGCTGAATGATACGGTTTGATTGTCTGCCATCCATTCTTCCCTTCTTTAAGAATATTTGGGGATATTTAAATATCAGCAATTTCCTTAAATCAGCTTAAGAGGGTTCTATGACAATTTATGAGGGGGAAAATCTTACAACAGATCCCGGAGTGATTGATGCCTTCTGTGAAGCAGCCAAACGATAATCAAACCAAAAAGAAATGTAGAAGAAGCAGTTTCAATCATATGGCTCATCCGTACACTTGCATCAGGAATGAGAGGATTGGAGAGAAGGTGGCCAATATTTTGAGGAACACTCAGAAACAGCCCCACCAATAAAGCCGTCCACCAAGCATTTACACCCGAACCCCGAATAATTGGCACAGCGCACAATGTCCAAAGTAAACCGCGCAGTATCTGAAATGCAAAAAGACCGGGGTCGTCCTCAATAGTATTCAATGTATGTTCAAAGAACGGGGTGATCTCACCCGGTGAACCGTAAAATGCCCTCAAATCTGGATTTTGCCAGGCTATAAAATAACCGGCCAGCCAGTATAAAATCACATAAATCACAGCAATAGCCATTAGTTTCCAGATCCACTGTTTCAGTGGAATGGACTGCATGAATTTTTTCCTTCCGTTGGACGTCAATCTCGTATCGCCAACTATCCATACCGCCAGGGGAATGAACACAAAAGCTACAGGTATACCCATCATAAATAGCTGAATTAGCAGCTCTTCAGAAACGGTTAAAGAGGAGAGAAAATACCAGGTCTCAATTTGAGTGAGAAGAGTTACCGCACCGTAATAAGCAAACGAGAGTGCTGCCGATAGTTTCAAGCTCTTCCAGCGTGAGGTCAAGATTAAAAGTAAAATTACGGTTACATGTGTAACAGCATATATCAGCAAACCGGCAGTCTCAGAAAATGGGCCCGGTTCAGATATTGCGTCCACAGGTATTTCGGTCATTACCATTGTCCCGGTGATGAAAATTACACTGAACAGAACCAGCAGAAGTGCGAGCTTTAAAATCCAGCTTACGACAGAGCGTATTTTATTCATCTCTCCATATTCGTTATCAGAAAAACAGCCATATCTTTTTCAATGTAAATCAATTTCTTTAAATAATTATGTTTTTCAATGTCGGGCATGATCCTCTTTTCGGTCATCCGAATAATCGTTGAATTGTATGAAATTCTGATACTTTTTCACTCGCTTTTGTTTCATAGTTTTTTTTGCTTTCTGAAATCTTTTTAATGTTTGAAACAAATAATTTTGGATAAATAGGTATAAATATCATAATTTAATTTTCAAACGAACTAACAGAAGACAGATGATTACAAATTTTGGTTATGTCCTTCTCTTTATTATTACAGGAGCCCTGTTTGTAGGCGTTGCACTATTCGTATCAAAACTGATCCGTCCTGACCGGCCTAACGACACAAAGTTGATGACCTACGAATGCGGTGAGATTCCATTTGGAGATGCACGTATTCAATTCAACAATCGGTTCTACATTATTGGATTGATGTTCCTGATTTTTGAAGTAGAGATTTTACTTCTGTTTCCCTGGGCAGTTGTTTTTAAAGAGATTGGATGGTTTGCCTTTTTCGTGATGTTTGTATTTGTATTCCTGATTTTTATCGGGTTTATCTATGAACTCGGCAAAGGCGAATTAAAATGGGATATACCTGCGCCGCTTATACCCCGCTATGAAGAAAACGTTGGGGTGATTGAAGAGGAAGAGAAGAGAGAGACTGTACCTTCAGCAAAAAAATTATAGAAAGAGAACTTTTAAAAAAGAAGTATCTGAATTATGGGAATGCTCGATAAAAAATATCACGACAGTAACATTATTATCGTGTCGCTTGAAAGTGCCCTCAACTGGGCCAGGAAGAATTCCCTATGGTATGAACAGTTTGGTCTTGCCTGCTGCGCTATAGAGATGATGGCAACAGCTGCCTCCCGCTACGATTTTGACCGTTTTGGAATTATACCGCGCTCATCACCCCGACAGGCGGATGTGATGATTGTTGCGGGAACCGTGACGTTAAAAATGGCATCACGTATTAAACGTCTTTATGAACAGATGTCTGAGCCACGTTATGTAATTAGCATGGGTTCCTGTTCCAACTGCGGCGGCCCTTATTGGGAACATGGATATCATGTTCTAAAGGGAGTAGATAAAGTGATTCCGGTGGATGTTTACGTTCCCGGATGCCCGCCTCGACCCGAAGCTTTGCTTGAAGGATTTTTGAAACTGCAGGAAAAAATTACAGGTGAAACCATTATCGAAGGAAAAAAAGAAGATCCAGAAAAAGAAACGAAAACCGGCACCTGAGCTTAAACAAACATCGTAAAATGAAATTGCCCGAAGAGATTTTCAACTACCTGAGAGAGAACAACGAGGAAGCCGGCCTGGAATATCAAACAGGTGATATTGGCGAACCATGGATTTTGGTTGAGGCTTCCTCTCTAAAACCTGTTATGAAAACTTTACGAGACGATCCACAACTCTTGTTTGATGTATTGATGTGCCTCAGCGGTGTACATTATCAAAAAGAAGAGGAGTTAGGTGTAACGTATCATATAAACTCCACAAGTTTGGGGCATAAGCTGGCCATCAAAGTTCGGGTACCCATTGACAATCCTCATGTGCCATCCGTTGAATCGATTTGGAAAACAGCAAACTGGCATGAACGCGAAGCCTGGGATATGGTGGGAGTGATTTTTGATGAACATCCCAATCATAAACGAATACTCTGTCCCGAAGACTGGGAAGGCCATCCGCTTCGAAAGGATTATGTTCAACAAGAATTTTACCAGGGGATGCCTACCGGCGAATAAGGAGATATTATGGAAGTGATGATGAATAAAACGACCGATAGTAATTCTGAAAGAAGGGAGATGGTCATCAATATGGGGCCGCAGCACCCCTCCACGCACGGTGTTCTTCGACTGGAGCTTGTATTGGATGGCGAAGTGGTTAAAGAGGTGCGCCCAAATATTGGTTACCTGCACCGATGTTTTGAGAAATACGCCGAAGAACTGGGAGACTACGCCAGCGTAACTCCTTACACCGACCGCATGGATTATGTATCGGCCATGAATCAAGAATTGGGATATGTGATTGCCATTGAGAGATTACTTGAGTTAGAGATCCCGGAACGTGTGGAGTATATCCGCGTAATTATTTCAGAGTTGCAGCGAATCGCCAGTCACCTTTTGGGCATCGGTGCTTTTGGCCTGGACCTCGGAGCTTTTACCCCTTTTCTTTATCTCTTTACGGAAAGAGAAAAAATACTAGACATATTTGAAAAAACCAGTGGCGCCCGATTACTCTACAATTATATGACGGTCGGCGGACTGATGAAGGACGTTCCCAAAGATTTCAAAAAAGATACGGCTGAATTCGTCAAGACTTTCCGCCCAAAAATTAAAGAGCTGAATGATCTTCTCTCTTACAATAAGATTTTCATCAATCGTACGGCTGATATCGGGGTACTCCCTGAAAAAGTTGCACTCAATTATGCTGCATCCGGACCTGTACTGAGAGGTTCCGGCATGAAATGGGATCTTAGAAAAGATGATCCCTACTCTATTTATGACAGATTTGATTTTGATATCCCTGTAGGCAGCGGAGAGGTGGGAACCCTCGGCGATTGCTGGGACCGATATATGGTCCGGGTTCGTGAAATGGAACAAAGCCTTCGGATCATTGAACAGGCGCTGGACGGCATGCCCGATGAAGGAGATGTAACTGAAGCTGTGCCCAAACGGATTCGATTAAAGGAAGGCGAAATTTATTGCCGAACAGAGACTCCAAGAGGCGAATTGGGGTATTACATCATCAGTGATAAAAAGGGCGGTCCGTTTCGGGTGAAAGCGCGGGCACCAAGCTTTGTACACCTGAGTATGCTTCCGGCCATCTCCAAAGGATCACTTATTGCAGATATGGTGGCCATTGTTGGCAGTATTGATATCGTTCTTGGAGAAGTGGATCGATGAAAACGTCATAAAAAATAGAGGTGTGGAAATGTACCGAACAGCCAAACGAAACCAACTTTACTGCAAAACTAAATAAGAGTTTAATATCTAAAACGATAACAAATGATTGAGTCTTACGGAAATATCAACCCGGTACTTGCTGTGCTGATTCATGCCCTGATTCCGCTTACAATCATACTTGTTTATGCGCTTGTAGCCATTTGGGGAGAACGAAAGGTTGCCGGTTTTATACAGGACCGCCTGGGCCCTCACAGAGTTGGCGGATGGCATGGATGGGCCCAATCCATTGCTGACCTTCTGAAATTAATTCAGAAAGAAGACATTGTTCCGAAAGATGCCAGCCGGTTTCTGTTCAAATTTGCACCCTTTATGATGTTTGCTGCATCCTATGCCGCATTTGCCGTTCTCCCTTTCAGCAGTTGGTACATCGGAAGTATGATCGACATTGGTGTTTTTTACCTGATAGCGATTACATCTGTTTTAACACTAAGTGTAATAATGGCCGGATGGGCATCAAACAATAAATGGTCGCTTCTTGGAGGAATGCGGAGTGCAGCCCAGTTGGTCAGTTACGAGGTGCCTACGATTGCCACTGTGTTAACAGTGATTGTTGTATCCGGCTCTCTGAACCTGATGACAGTTACGGAAATGCAGTCCGGCAACGACATACTCGGGTTCCTTCCCAACTGGTTTATCTTTCAAAATCCATTTTTGATCATTGCTTTCGGCATCTTTTTTATCTCCATCCTTGTGGAATCACACCGGGTACCTTTCGACCTGCCCGAATCTGAATCAGAACTGGTTGCAGGATACCAAACGGAATATTCAGGAATGAGATGGGCCATGTTCATGCTTGCCGAATACGCCGATATGCTGTTGCTGTCTCTGCTGGGAGTTACACTTTTCTTTGGCGGATGGAACAGCCCGTTTGGAAGCTTTATGTCTGGTCCGGCCTGGGGATTCTTCTGGTTCTTGCTGAAAGGGTTCATGTTGGTATTCGTGATGATGTGGATACGCTGGACATTGCCAAGATACAGGGTCGATCAATTGATGCATATTTGCTGGGGCATTTTAATTCCTGCCACATTTGTTAACCTCATACTTGTGGCGCTGTGGGAAGTAGTTTTTTAATAAAAATAAGTTTGAAGCTATGACAACTGTAATTAGAGAAGGCTGGACGACATTTAAATCAATTTTTACCGGGATGGGAGTTACGATCCGTCACTTCTTCAAACCTGCAGTTACTGAACTCTACCCTGAAGAGAAAGTTGAACTTCCAAAAGGAGCCCGTGCAAAACTCTATGTTAATATTGATGATTGCATCGGGTGTAATCTGTGTGCACGCGCCTGCCCGGTAAACTGTATAGACATTGAAACCGTAATGGCCACCTCTGATGTGGACTTGGGTAAAACATCTACCGGAAATCCAAAACGTTTTTGGCTCACACAATTCGATATTGATATGGCAAAATGCATGTACTGTGATTTGTGCACCTTTCCCTGCCCTACAGACTGTATTTACATGGTTCCCGAATACGAGTATTCAGAATTTGACCGAACGAATTTAGTCTATCACTTCAGTGATTTAACGCCTGAGAAAGTAGACGAGGTAAAAGAAAAAGCTGAAAAAGAGGCGGAAGAGAAAAAGAAAGAGCGGGAACGAAAAATGAAAGAGAAAAAGGCAAAAGCAAAGGACAAGGCCAAATCGAAGCCGAAGCCAAAGCCAAAGCCGAAACAACCAGATAACAAAAAAGACGACGAGGAGTCCTGATCCATGGAATTTACTGCAATTCTTTTTTATGTCTTTGCGATCCTTACCATCGGGTCTGCGTCGATTATGGTGTTCTCAAAAAATATCGTCCACTCTGCTTTTGCATTGATGTTTACCCTGATAGGAGTCGCCGCTATCTATGTTTTGCTCTATGCCGATTTCCTGGCGGCAACTCAACTGCTTGTATATGTAGGAGGTATTTTGATACTCATTTTATTCGGTGTGATGCTTACCTCACAAGAGTCTGCCAAATTGAATTTTAAAACAGTTACAGTAAACGTTGTACCTGCTTCCATTTTGTCAGTAACTGCATTGGTTTTATTGACCTATGTATTTACTACGACTCAATGGGCTTCCCGAAACCTGGAAACACCCCAGGAAACAGTTGAAATTCTCGGAACCATGCTGATGAGTGATTACCTGCTTCCGTTTATCATAGCCGGGGTACTTCTGCTTATAGCAATTATCGGGTCTATCCTCATGGCCACCCGATTAAACTCTAAACCAACTGAAAGCAATTGATATGGAACCTTCATTCTTACAATGGCTTGCTGATCCGGGACTTTCTCACTTTTTAATATTGAGTGCCATACTATTCTCATTAGGAATTATGGCCGTCCTGTCGAAACGAAATGTAATTATGGTGTTGATGGGGGTAGAACTGATCCTGAATTCGGCAAATATAAATTTCATCGCATTTAGCCGCTTTACCGATCTCTCACTGGACGGTCACATGATCGGGCTCTTTGTGATTATTGTAGCAGCCGCGGAAGCTGCCGTTGCTCTGGCAATTGTACTTAATGCCTACAAACGCTTTAAAACAATTAATCTTGATGACATTAGCATGCTGAAAGGATGATGCTGACAGAAAAGGAAATAACATAATAGAGAATATCACATGTTTACAACTATACCGATAATCATTCTTCTGTTACCCTTACTGGGATTTGTCCTGATGATCTTCTTTGGTAAAAAATTACCCAGGCAGGGTGACTGGCTTTCCTCCGGTCTCATCTCAATTTCTTTACTTCTGTCTATATACCTGCTGATTAATAAAGTCAGTTCGCATTCCGAAGAGATGATATCTCATTCATTTACATGGGTACTGATTGGTTCCGGGAGTATCGAGATTGGAATTGCAATCGATAATCTTGCAGCGGTCATGCTGGTTGTGGTTACCCTGGTGAGTACTCTTGTTCATTTCTTCTCCATGGGATACATGAAGGATGATGTTCGATACTCGCGATACTATGCCTACCTCGGCTTGTTCTCTTTTTCAATGCTGGGGATTGTTATCACAAATAACCTGCTGCTGATGTATGCGGCCTGGGAGTTGGTTGGTATCAGTTCCTATCTGCTGATTGGTCACTGGTATGAAAAAAAATCGGCATCAAATGCGGCAAATAAAGCGTTTATTGTCAACCGAATTGGAGACTTCGGGATGTTTATCGGGATTATGATCCTCTTCTTCTCCTACTCAACTTTCACATTTGAAGCGATATTCAGTTCAATCAACAGCGGACAGCTTCCTTTTGGAAGTGAACAATGGCTGACAGCCGCCGGTATTCTGATTTTCTGCGGAGCGGTAGGAAAATCAGCCCAGTTCCCGCTTCACGTTTGGCTGCCCGACGCGATGGAAGGCCCAACGCCGGTCAGTGCTCTAATACATGCCGCTACCATGGTGGCCGCAGGCGTTTATCTTGTAGCACGAGTTTTTCCAATGCTCACATCAGACGCCTTGTTGGTGATTGCTTATATCGGGGCCATTACTTCTTTAATTGCGGCAACAATTGCAATCACACAGTTTGATATCAAAAAGGTGTTGGCCTACTCTACAATCAGTCAGCTTGGGTATATGATCATGGCACTGGGAGTGGGCGCTTTCACTGCCGGGTTTATGCACCTTGTAACACACGCGGCTTTTAAAGCCGGGCTTTTTCTGGGTGCAGGAAGCGTGATCTATGCGATGCATGAAAGTTTGCACAAAGCAAAAGATCATCATACAGATGCCCAGGATGTCCGAAATATGGGCGGCCTGAAATCAAAAATGCCGATTACCTATATCACATTTTTGGTATTTACGTTGGCTATATCGGGTATTCCTTTCACATCCGGTTTCCTAAGCAAAGATGAGATCTTGGCCGGTACTCTTGCCTTCAGCACGATGAACGGCCACTGGATACTCCCGGTCATCGGATTTGCCGTTGCTGCGATGACAGCCTTGTACATGTTCCGGCTGCTCATTCTCACATTCCATGGAAAACCAGCGGATGAATCAATCATTTCAGGGATCAAAGAGTCTCCAAAAGTGATGACGGTTCCATTGATGGTCCTGGCTGCTTTATCCCTCTTTGTATTCTACAGTTTCAATCCATTGGGTGCTGCAAGCGGTTGGTTTTATGCAGCGATAGAACAACCGATGAGCGTTGTCCCCGAACTGATTCAACCCGCCTCGGCCCACGTGTTTCACGAAGCGGTAGAAAACATTCACGGTATGGCGATGATTATCTCTATCCTGATGGCCGGTGCCGGTGTGTTATTGGCTTTTGCGATGTATCAATGGAAGAAAGTCAATGCAGATAAACTTGCAGAACATGCGGGAGTACTTTACAAAGGAGCTTTCAACAAATGGTATTTCGATGAGTTCTATAGCAAGGCTTTTGTAGGGGGTACCATTATTCTGACGAAGATATTGCGATGGTTTGATGAGAATATCATCGATGGCATTGTGAATGGTTCCGCACATATCACAAAAATTATATCGAGCATCAGCGGCTGGATTGATAACAACGTTGTAGACGGCTTGGTTAACGCAACTGCGAACACGGCTGACAGGGCCGGCGGATTGCTCAGTAAAATTCAAACGGGAAAAGTTCAGGTATACCTGGTTTACGTAGTATTCAGCTTCCTGGTGCTTTTCATCCTGTTCTTATAAATGACTTAACGATATTGAAAGAAAAACAATAAGAGAACGGTTACTATGGAACTTCAAATATTAGGCATTGGTATTCTAACCTGGCTTGTTTTTATCCCGATTTTGGGGATGGCGGCCGTACTGCTGATACCCGGGAAAAACGAAAATGCCATTCGCTGGACGGCAGCTGTCGCCACGGGTATCCAGCTTGTTTTGGCAATCGTCATCTTTTCGGTTTTTGATCGAACAAAAATTGGTATCAACGAAGCGGAAACCTTCCAGTTCGTTGAACATTTTAGTTGGATCACAGTCGATTCTGTTCCATGGGTTGGACGCATTGAAATTACCTACTTCCTCGGGCTGGACGGCCTCAGCGCAATTATGGTAATTCTTACCTCACTGATCGGTTTGATCGGGGTGATCTCTTCATGGAATATTAAGAAGATGGTGAAGGGTTATTTTGCACTTTACCTGCTGTTGGTAACCGGGATGATGGGTGTATTTGTTGCGCTTGATTTCTTCCTGTTCTTCATTTTCTGGGAAGTGATGCTTCTGCCAATGTACTTTTTGATTGGCCTCTGGGGCGGCCCAAGACGAGAATATGCGGCTATTAAGTTTTTCCTCTATACATTTGTTGGCGGTATACTGATGCTGCTTGCCATGCTTGCTCTCTACTTTAGTGTTGCTTATACCGACCCTGCAACCGGACAGACCGTTCACACCTTCAATATGCTCCATATGATGAATCCGGAGAATTATATTGAAGGGGGACTCTTAACCGGTGTTGATACAACCTGGCGCTACGTTGCCTGGATGGCACTGTTTATAAACTTTGCGATTAAAATACCACTCTTTCCATTTCATACCTGGCTGCCTGATGCCCACGTTGAGGCACCAACACCTATCAGTGTAATTTTGGCCGGTATATTGCTGAAATTGGGAACTTACGGGCTTCTTCGCGTAAACTTCCCCATCTTCCCGGATGCAACCCAGTACTTCGTAACCTTTATGGCGATCCTGGGAATGATCAGCATAATTTACGGGGCGCTATGTGCAATGGCCCAGGACGATTTCAAGAAACTGATCGCCTATTCATCCATCAGTCATATGGGTATTGTAGTGCTTGGTATTGCTGCACTCAACACGCAGGGAATGGTTGGCGGTGTTTTGCAGATGTTCAACCACGGAATAATTACAGCCGTACTCTTCCTCTCAGTAGGTGTACTCTACGACAGGACACATACCCGCGGACTCTACGATTTCGGGGGAATTGCAAACCAGATGCCCAAGTATACCGGCGTTGCAATGATCGGCATGTTTGCCGGACTTGGCCTGCCGGGATTGAACGGATTTGTGAGTGAACTCTTCTCCTTCCTGGGGGCATTCGAAGCTTACAAGTGGATTACCATGATATCCGTAACAGGCATCATCTTCACTGCGGGATATATTTTGTGGACGGTTCAGCGAGTATACCTTGGGGAACGGCCTGACAAACTGAAAGATCTTAAAGATCTCACACCGCGAGAAATCCTCGCATTTACACCGCTGATTATCCTCATCGTTTTTCTCGGCATCTACCCGGCGCCGGCGATTGAACTGATGAATACATCGCTGAGCTTCCTGGTTGAATTTGTGACGAACTGAAGAATTTAAAATCATGATCGAACAAGCATTACATAGTATAAGCCAGTTTTACCCGGAGATCGTCATTATCCTGACGCTTTGTGTGATCATTGTGGCTGATCTTATCATAAAAAGTGATAAACCGGTCACCGGTTGGATCATGCTGGGTGGGTTGGTCATTTCAGGAATCACCATTTTATTTCAAGCCGGTCAAAATGGATCCTTCTTTTACAATATGGTTGTTGTGGATCCATTTGCCGTCTTTTTCAAATTATTACTGGTTCTTGCCGGCATTTTCGTTGTACTGTTCTCGCTTCAAAGCAAAGAACTTGACAGTTACTACACCCGAAAAGGTGAATATTATATGCTTTTGTCCGGCATGATGCTTGGCATGATGCTTATGGTGAGCTCTACCAACTTGCTGATGATATACATCGCTTTTGAAGTGACGAGTATCAGTTCTTATGTACTTGTTGGTTTTACTAAAAAGGAAACAGATTCAGCCGAAGCCTCTACGAAATATATTATTTACGGGGCGGTGTCTTCGGGAATCATGTTATACGGAATTTCAATTTTAATTGGATTCACCGGCGCAACAGACCTGGCAGCTATCAATGATGCATTACAGAATCGCGCGGATATTCCAATGATTTTGAATATCTCTATCCTGATGATTTTAGTGGGAATGGGCTTTAAAATTGCAGTGGTTCCTTTTCACTTTTGGGCACCTGACGTGTATGAAGGGGCCCCCATTACCATTACCGCGATTCTTGCAGTTGCATCTAAAACGGCTGCTCTTGGGTTATTGATTCGATTTTTCTCCGTCTCCTTTATTGATTCCAACGGCCTGACGGCTACCGGAATTTGGCAAACTATTGAGGGTATTCATTGGACAACACTTCTGGGTGGAATGGCGGCACTGGCCATGATTGTAGGGAACCTGACAGCTCTCCGGCAGGATAATATCAAACGGATGCTTGCTTACTCCAGCATTGCACATGCCGGTTACTTGTTGATGGGCGTCGTAATTTTAGCCCAGGAAGGCTTGGCCTCCATCATGTTATATCTCTTTATCTACCTGTTTATGAACTTGGGTGCTTTTTATGTTGCGATGCTTTTTTCCAATTCTATTCAAACCGAGTCGATTGAAAAATATAAAGGCCTTGGATTCCGGGCTCCCCTGGAAAGTATAGCTATGACAATTTTCCTTGTATCCCTAACAGGAATTCCACCTACGGGAGGATTTGTAGCCAAGCTTTACATCTTTAGTGCTGCAATAAGCGGCGGTTGGATTTGGCTGGTGACAATTGCCGGTATTACTACCGTTATCTCCCTTTTTTACTATATCCGGGTTGTAAAAAACATGTTTTTCTACAAGCCTGAATCAAATGAAGGCATAATTCAGTTCGACCTGCCGTCCAAAACCATTTTATTAATTTTACTGGTTCCGATACTCCTGTTCGGTATATACTTTTCACCCATTCTTGAATTCGCAAAAAATTCTGTTCAGATATTTGGAATGTAAAACAAAAAATTATTGCCAGAGATGATATAACCCACAACTTATAACCCTTCGAATTATGGCTAATCAAAATTTCACCGAACTGTTTCAGAAAGCTGAGAATGATCTCAATGAAGCCAGAGAAGAACTCTATCAACCCGCCGAGGATGTTGTTACCTATTCTGTCTGTGTAACTTCAAGAAGGGCTTTGTATAACTTTTTGAGTTGCCTGACCATTCTCTATGCCGAGGAAAATGATGAACCGGTCAAGGAACATCAAACCATTGAAGCTATGATTGAATATTGCAGTCAGTATAATGATCAATTGAAGGAAATTGACTTTTCAGGTCTCTACTGTAAATGCCAGAAGGATATTCACGAAAACCAAAAAGAAGCTTACTTTTGCAACGACGTTCAAAAAGTGAACTATTGCAGAAAGCTTGCTGAAAAAGTAAGAGAACTGGTGATAGAAAAGGGTGGGGAAAAGATTCCCCAGGAAGCTTAAGAGTTACAATCCTACATTTAGGATTTTTCGAACTTTTTATCCAATTTAAGCTCCTCTTAAAAACTGAAACATAACTAATGATTCATTAATGTTTTCAACCTCTTGTCACTACGGCCTTCAGGCCATGATATTTATAGCTCTGCATGCCACAGAAAATGAAAATGTGGGACTGAGCAGGATTGCCGAAGAGCAGGATATCCCCAAACATTTCCTCAGTAAAATTTTACAAATGCTGGTGAAGAATAAACTGCTTGTTTCTATGAAAGGGCCAACGGGTGGATTCAATCTGAATCGCCCTGCTTCACAAATTTCACTCATCGAAGTGATTGATGCGATTGATGGATTGGACGTGTTTAATAAATGTGGAATCGGTTTTAAGAAGTGTAGTGATAAGCACCCGTGTCCTATTCATCACGATTATAAAAAAGTAAGAAATCGTATTCAGAAACTATTTGAAACCAAAACTCTGCAAGAGTTGGCAGAGGATGTAGAAAGTGGCGATAATATAATTAGCCTGGGAAAATCGAAGAAATAAATCTTTCGAGACAGTATTTAAAATCAGAAAGCTGCTTCATTGACAACGACTCAAAATTGATGATGCCTAGAATGTGGAATCACCTTTAGATTGTAACTAAATAAGCATTTTTATCACTTTATATTGGAGTTTTTTATCTAAATATCTTATATATGAAATGTACGGTTAAACCATTTAAGAATGGATTTGAATACCATGGTCTTAATAATCAACGACAGATGTATCAACTTTGGTTACCGGGAGAAAGAGTGGCCGTACCCTGAAAGTATCATCGTTCAGTCGGAATCTTCGGAAACCGAAACTGAACTAATCAAAAAACAAAAACAACTGAATCAAGAATTATTTGTCGGGAGAAATTAAAATCCGGGGAAAGGTTCAAAACTAATTCAGACAAAAAGATTATCAAGAAAATTAATAATTGACCTCTTTTTCAATTAATGAAGTGAGATCAAGACACATTTAAATCGGCAATTATGTTTTCAGCATCGTGCCATTACGGATTACAGGCAATGTTTTACATCGCTTCGCACTCAACAGAAGAAACCAATGTAGATCTGAATACAATTGCCCATGAGCAGGATATTCCAAAACATTTTTTAAGTAAAATTTTGCAATTGCTTGTTAAAAATAAACTACTCATTTCAATGAAGGGTCCTAATGGAGGATTTCGATTAAGCCGGCCTGCAGACGGTATTACGCTTATTGAAATAGTTGAAGCGATTGACGGGTTGGACATTTTTGAACAGTGCGGGATTGGATTTCGAGAGTGTGATGAAAATGATCCCTGTCCTATCCATACCGATTATAAACGAATACGAGACCATGTAAGATACCTGTTTGAAACCAAGACTTTAGAAGCCCTGACAAAGGATGTACTGGCGGGGATCTCCTTGCAAAAATAATAGAATGAAAACGTACTGAAGCCAAAAATTTAAACAACTACACGAATTTTATTGATATAACAATTTCGGAGGAAATAATAGAATGTCTAACAAAATGGTAACCATTGATGCAAACGAAGCGGCGGCATACGTCGCACATAAACTAAGTGAAGTAATCGCCATCTACCCTATTACACCGGCCTCACCCATGGGTGAATGGTCTGATGAATGGTCTATGGCTGGTAAGAATAATATTTGGGGAACCGTTCCCGAAGTTATTGAACTGCAAAGTGAAGGTGGTGCAGCAGGAAGTCTTCACGGGGCTCTTCAAACCGGGGCAGTTGCCTCAACGTTTACAGCCTCCCAGGGCTTACTGCTAATGATGCCGAACCTGTATAAAATTGCCGGTGAATTAACACCGGCCGTGGTGCATGTAGCTGCACGATCTGTCGCTACACATGCACTTTCAATTTTTGGAGATCACAGTGATGCTATGGCAATACGCCCCACGGGAATGGCAATGCTGAGTTCTAACAGCGTGCAGGAAGCGATGGACATGGCTTTAATTGCACATGCTGCTACGCTTGAGTCGAGAATTCCTTTCCTCCACTTTTTCGACGGCTTCAGAACATCCCACGAAGTTCAGAAAATACAGCAAATCGATCCCGATATCATGAAACAGATGATTGATGAAGACTGGATCATTGCACACCGAAACCGGGCTCTAACTCCCGATAAACCTGTTATTCGCGGTACAGCCCAAAACCCGGATGTATTTTTCCAGGCTCGTGAAACTGTAAACAGATATTACAATGCTTGCCCGGAAATCGTGCAAAAAACGATGGATAAATTTGCTGAACTTGGCGGACGTTCCTACAAGCTTTTTGAATATCTCGGACCCGAGGATGCAGAACGTGTAATGATTCTTATGGGGTCAGGAGCTGAAACGGCTCATGAAACTGTTGAAAGACTGAATGAACAAGGTGAGAAAGTAGGCCTGGTTAAAGTTCGTCTATTCCGCCCATTCAGCATGTCTCATCTCATAGAATCGCTGCCGGAAACAGTTAAAGGTATTGCCGTTCTGGATCGCACAAAAGAGCCGGGTAGTGCCGGCGAGCCACTTTATAATGATGTATTGGCTGCCATGCATGAAAATACCATGGAAGAATGGAAAGAGTTTGACAGCAATGTAAAAGTGATTAACGGGCGATTTGGTCTTTCCTCAAAAGAGTTCACACCGCCAATGGTGAAGCGTGTATTTGATGAACTTGAGGAAGAAAAACCCAAGAATCACTTTACGATTGGTATTCATGATGACCTCACAAACACAAGCCTTGAATGGAGTGAAGAGGGTTGGGAATCTGATGATGATGTATTTGAAGGATTGTTTTATGGGCTTGGGGCAGACGGTACAGTAAGCGCCAACAAAAACTCCATCAAAATTATTGGAGACAATACCGACAATTACGCACAGGGATATTTCGTTTACGATTCCAAAAAATCAGGAGCTACCACTGTTTCTCACCTGCGATTTGGACCTAAGCCGATACGCTCCGCTTACTTGATAGACAAGGCTCGATTTATTGCTTGTCATCAATTCCAGTTTTTAAGCAAACTGGATATGCTGAAACACGCGGAAAAGGGCGCCACTTTCCTTTTAAATGCTCCTTATGACAAAGATGAAGTTTGGAATCATATTCCCGACAAAGTACAGCAACAGATCATAGACAAAGAACTCAAGTTCTACAGCATTGATGCTTACAAAGTAGCCAGGGATACGGGAATGGGGACTCGCATCAATACGGTGATGCAGACCTGCTTCTTTGCTATCTCCGGTATTCTTCCAACGGACAAAGCTATCCTACTGATTAAGGGTGCGATCAAGAAAGCGTATGGAAATAAAGGAGAAAGAATTCTGCAAAGCAATTACGCTGCTGTTGATAATTCAATTGAAAATCTTTTTGAAATTGAAGTACCTGGTGAAGTGACCTCTGATCTTGAGATGAAACCGGCTGTTCCGGAGGAAGCCCCGGAATATGTTCAAGAAGTTATTGCAGAAATAATTGCCGGAAATGGTGATGATCTGCCCTCAAGTGCTTTTGAACCCGACGGAACGTTCCCGACAGGAACCACCAAATGGGAAAAAAGAAATATAGCCCTCGAAATACCGGTATTGGAATCCGATATCTGTATTCAGTGCGGCAAGTGTATGCTGGTTTGTCCGCATGCCGTAATTCGTATGAAAGCGTACGATGGTGAACTTCTCGAAGCTTCACCCGAAACCTTTAAATACATGGATGCCCGCGGACGAGAATGGCCGGACAATACCAAGATTAGCATCCAGGTGTCTCCGGAAGATTGTACAGGTTGTGAACTTTGTGTTGAGGTTTGCCCCGCAAAAGACCGGAAACAGGTTGGCCGCAAGGCACTCAACATGGCTCCGATTGAACCACTTATCGAACAGGAAAAAGAGAACTGGGATTTCTTCCTCACTCTGCCTGAATACAAGCGGTCTGATCTGAAAACCGAGACTGTGAAAGGAGCACAATTCCTTGAACCCCTCTTTGAGTTTTCAGGTGCCTGTGCCGGTTGTGGCGAGACGCCTTACATCAAACTGATTACCCAGCTTTACGGTGACCGAATGGTGATCGCCAATGCAACGGGTTGTTCTTCCATTTACGGAGGTAACCTGCCATCCACACCTTATACCACAAATAGTGATGGACTTGGGCCTGCCTGGTCGAACTCCCTGTTTGAGGATAATGCCGAATTTGGACTTGGTTTCAGGCTTACCATAGACAAACATGAAGAGCAGGCACGGAATCTGCTCAAAAATATGAATGGGGCTGTTGATTCCGAACTGAAGGAAGCCATTTTGAATGCAGATCAAACCACAGAACCCGGAATTTTTGAACAGCGGGAACGCGTGAAAAAACTGAAGGAGACCCTGGAAAGCTCTCAAGTTGACAACGGCAAGATGTTACACAGTCTCGCCGACTATCTTGTACGCAAGAGCGTCTGGATCTTTGGAGGTGACGGTTGGGCATACGACATCGGTTATGGCGGACTTGATCATGTTCTGGCAAGTGGCCGCGATGTAAACATCCTGGTCATGGATACAGAGGTGTATTCTAACACGGGTGGACAATGCTCAAAAGCAACACCACTTGGCGCCGTTGCAAAATTTGCGGCCGCAGGTAAAAGAATTGGCAAAAAAGACCTTGGCCTGATGTCAATAAATAGTGGCAACAATCATGCTTATGTAGCGAGAATTGCAATGGGAGCGAGTGACATGCAGACGATGAAGGCCATTATTGAAGCTGAACGTTATCCCGGCCCATCAATCATTATCGCTTACAGCCACTGTATTGCACATGGCTATAACATGAAAGACGGATTAAAACAGCAGAAGCTGGCCGTAGATTCAGGTTACTGGCCGCTCTTCAGGTTCGATCCAACGAAATCAGCTGAAGGTGAAAACCCGTTCCAGCTTGATTCGAAAGCTCCGAAGATAGATCTGAAAGATTACGCATACAATGAAATGCGATACTTGATGCTTGCAAAAGCGCAACCCAAAATTGCGAAACAGCTCATCACACAGGCGCAGAAAGAAGTAAATGAGCATTGGAAAATCTATGAGGAATACGAAAAACTGTATGAACCCAACGGGGAGGAATAGATCTAATCACATTTACTGAGTTAAGGCAGGTAAAATTTTATTTACCTGCCAAAACCTTCAAAAACTAATTGACCTAAAAAATTTATCGATATGAATTTAGAAACAAAATATCTTGGACTTACTCTGAAAAATCCCCTGGTCCCTTCAGCCTCTCCTCTTTCAAATGACACAGACATGGTGAAGAAACTTGAGGATGCCGGTGCTTCAGCAGTTGTTATGTATTCACTTTTTGAGGAACAGATCAATATGGAGAACGAGGCGCTCGATCATTTTCTGAATACACCTCAGGAAAGTTATGCAGAGGCTCTCAGTTATTTCCCGGAACCTGAAACATACCATAACCTCCATGCTGAAGAATACCTTGAGCATATTCAAACACTGAAGAATTCTGTGGATATCCCTATCATTGCCAGCCTGAACGGAGTTTCAAAGGGTGGGTGGATGTCGTACGCAAAAAAAATGGAAGAGGCGGGCGCTGATGCCATTGAGCTTAATATCTATTATATCGCTGTAGATCCGGATCGAACCGCTTCAGCCGTCGAACACATGTATTACGACAATGTTCGAACAGTTAAGAAATCGGTCAATATTCCGGTTTCCATTAAACTATCTCCCTATTTCACGGCCTTTGCCAATATGGCAAAACTTCTGCAGGGAGCAGGGGCCGACGGACTTGTCCTGTTCAACCGGTTTTATCAGCCCGATATTGACCTTGAAAATTTGGAAGTACTCCCAAGTCTTGCGCCCAGCAGTTCTTTTGAAAAAAGATTGCCTTTAAGATGGATTGCCATGCTTCGCCCATTTCTGAAGTGCAGCCTGGCCGCAACAACCGGAATCCACACGGCCCATGATGTGATTAAAATGATACTGGCCGGAGCAGATGTTGCAATGATGGCATCTGTACTTCTGTATAAAGGACCCGATGTATTGAGAACTATGGAAAAAGAGATTAAACTCTGGATGGAGGAGAAAGAATACACCTCCCTGGAGGAGATGAAAGGAGCGATGAGTGCATCTTCGGTTGCTGAGCCAAGTACATTTGAAAGAGCTAACTACATCAAAGTATTGCAGGGTTTCAAATTAGACGACTTCAGGTAACACTTTAATATATACTGATTCTAAATTACAACCAGAGCTCAAGATTATTGTTCAATCTCAAACTTTTAATTAAATTATAAAAGAGTTTTTTGTCCAAATATCTAAAATAGCTTTTGAGAGAAAAAAACTTGAATACAAAAACTTTAAAAAATTAAAATATCATGGCAGTATTAATAACAGACACATGTATTAATTGTGCAGCTTGCGAACCCGAATGCCCGAATCAGGCAATTTACGAACCCGGTGCGGAATGGTCTATGGCCGAGGGAACCGAACTTACAGGTTCAGTAACTCTATTGAACGGAAACGAAGTTGATGCCGATGAAATGCAGGAACCTCTTTCAGACGAGTTTTATTTCATTGTGCCCGATAAATGTACCGAATGTCATGGATTCCATGATGAAGAACAGTGCATCGCTTTTTGCCCGGTTCCGGAATGTATTATTCCCGACCCGGATCATGAGGACAGCGAAGATGTACTGGAAGAGAGATTCGAATTACTACACGGGTAATGACTCTATCTTATAACTGATTTTTCCATGCAAACTTCTTCAACATCATTAAAAACAACTGGATATGACTGATACAGTATTAACCCAGGAGATGAGGAAAGTTGTAGTTCGATTTTCCGGCGACTCCGGAGATGGCATGCAGTTAACGGGTGATATGTTTTCGCAATCATCCGGAATTGCAGGTAACGATTTAACAACAATCCCGGATTTTCCTGCTGAAATAAGGGCTCCCCAGGGAAGTATTGGTGGCGTATCCAGCTTTCAAGTCCAGATCGGGGGTACAGAAATCTATACCCCCGGTGATGCTGTTGATGTTCTTGTTGTAATGAATCCGGCGGCACTGGCTGCAAATCTCCAGTTCCTGAAGTCGGGCGGAATTATCATTGCTGATAAAGATAATTTTTCATCCCGGTATCTGAAGAAAGCTAATTACGAGGAGAACCCCCTGGAAGACGGTTCTCTCCAGGACTACTTCGTAATTCGGGCCCCAGCCACCTCTCTCACCAAAGAGGCTTTGAAAAACCTGGGCCTGCAAACGAAAGAGATCACTCGAAGCAAGAATATGTTTGCCCTGGGTGTGGTTCTTTATATGTTCAGCCGGCCCTTAGAAAAAACCATTGAGTTTATTGAGAAGAAGTTCGGCAACAAACCTAAATTGATAGAAGCGAATACAAAGGCGCTCAACGCGGGATATAATTTTGCTCATAATACGGAGCTCTATGGCCATTCCGTACATGTACCTCCGGCCAAACTACCAAAAGGTACGTATCGAAATATTAATGGCAATAAAGCCGTTGCATGGGGTTTGTTGGCAGCTGCAGAAAAAAGCGGAAGAAAATTATCCCTGAGCTCATACCCTATCACTCCAGCCTCAGAAATTCTTCACGAACTTTCCAACCGGAAAGACATGGGAGCGATTGTACTGCAGGCTGAAGATGAAATAGCTGCTGTGACTGCGGCAATTGGTGCGGCATTCAGTGGAAATCTATCCATAACTACAACATCAGGCCCCGGTGTATCCCTGAAATCTGAGGCATTGGGACTCGCAGTGATCGCAGAGTTACCGCTTGTAATTGTGAACGTTCAACGTGCCGGACCATCAACGGGATTACCCACTAAAACAGAGCAATCAGACCTTAACCAGGCTTTGTATGGGCGGCACGGTGATGCCCCCATGGTAATAATTGCGGCAAGTTCGCCTGATGATTGCTTTTACTACAGTTATGAGGCCGCAAAAATTGCATTGGAGCATGTTACCCCGGTACTTATGCTTTCCGATTCCTATCTCTCAAGCGGAACAAGCCCCTGGCGAATTCCGGAAAAAGAGGATCTGGATGAGATTAACATTCCAAGATTTGAAGGCCCAC
Organism: Rhodohalobacter sulfatireducens; assembly: GCF_022012475.1. Taxonomy (GTDB): domain Bacteria; phylum Bacteroidota; class Rhodothermia; order Balneolales; family Balneolaceae; genus Rhodohalobacter; species Rhodohalobacter sulfatireducens. The sequence goes on along the minus strand of NZ_JAKLWS010000001.1, from coordinate 484,295 downwards.
CCGATGAGTGGGAACCTTACATGCGTGACCCGGAATTTTTGAACCGCTACTGGATGGCACCCGGCGACAAAGGATTCGAACACAGGATTGGCGGGCTGGAGAAAAAAGAGATCACCGGTAACCTGTCCTACGAACCTCTGAATCATGAGAAAATGACAAAAATCCGTGAAGAGAAGATTCAGCGGATCGCTAAAAAATTACCAAAACAAAAAGTGATTGGTCCTGACTCCGGCAAACTCCTCGTGGTTGGTTGGGGCAGTACCCATGGGGCTATCAATACAGCCGTTACTGAGCTGATGGATGACGGAGAAACAGATATCGCATTTACTCACTTCAACTACATTTATCCCCTTCCTGAAAATACTGAGGAGATTTTTCAAAATTACGATCAGATTTTGGTTTGTGAATTGAACAATGGACAGTTTGTAAATTATCTTAAAAGTAAGTTTTCTGAATTTTCTTTCAGGCAGTTTAACAAAATTCAGGGTCAACCTTTCTTTACATCGGAAATCAAGGCTCAAATTATTAATCTCTTATCGGAGTAGGTATGCAGGCAGGAACAGTCAAAAATAAGGTACAACCTCCATTAACGAGAAAAGATTTTAAAAGCGATCAGGATGTTCGATGGTGTCCCGGTTGCGGTGATCACCTGATTTTGGCAAGTATGCAGAATGCTTTCGCCAAAATGGGACACAAAAAAGAGAATATTTTGAGTGTGTCCGGAATCGGCTGTTCCTCCCGAATTACGTACTATCTTGAAACGTATGGCATCCACTCTATTCACGGTCGTGCAATTGCCGTATCTACAGGTGCAAAACTTGCAAATCCCGATCTGAATGTTTGGGTATTTACCGGCGACGGTGACTCAATGGCTATCGGAGGCAACCACTTTATCCACGCCTGCCGGAGGAACATCGATCTGAATGTCGTTGTGTTCAACAACAGAATATATGGGATGACCAAAGGCCAGTCATCTCCCACAACACCTGTTGGTTTGAAAACTAAAACAGCCCCGGGAGGCAGCTATGAAAATCCGTTTAATATTGGTGAAATTGCTATTGGAGCAGGTGCCACATTCTTTGCCCGGGTTCCCGACAACGACCTCAAAATGCTCGAGGATGTGATGCTGCAGGCCTATCACCATAAAGGAATCTCCATTATTGAAGTCCTACAGAATTGTGTGATTTTTACCGATGGAATCCATGAAAAAATTACAGGAAAAGATACCAAGGATGAAAACCAGGTAATACTGGAACACGGCAAACCGATTCAGTTTGGAAAAGAGAATAGCGAAGGGCTAAAAATTAGCGGTATGCGCCTGGAAAAGACAACTGCGGAGAATACGATTATTCACGATGCAGAAGAAGCCGACACAAACATGCATCTATCACTTGTAAGACTCAAATTGCCGGAATTTCCGGTTGCAACAGGAATTATCCGCAAGGTTGAGTCAACCCCTTATGAAAAGAGTGTTCATGATGCAATTGCCGATGTTCAGGCCGGAAGCCCCTTTAAAAATGTTGATGACCTTTTCCGCAGCGGCAATACATGGGAAATTGATTAGGCCGAAAGGATCTCTTAATTATCAATAAACCTCCAGGAATAATCTTTCACTGGGATTCACTTTTCTTTTAAGCTGATTTTCGGACCATTTCAAAGGATCTACATCCTTAACCTCATCTTTAAGATCCAGGTAATCGTATAATCCCAACATAGCTAAAATTTGGAAAATACCGGTTTCCATTCCCTTCAGTCCACATGCATAGATCAGGGTATTCTTTTTCTCCAGGATAGGGAGCATCAACGCTTTTTGATCAATGATGGAATACTGCACGTATGGCTTGGACCCATCAGGGCGGGGATCCTCCCTGGATATTGACTTCAAATAGTGAAAGTTTTTGTGTTTTTCAGCAAGCTCATCAAAGAGATCATTGTACAGTAGATCCGTTCGATACGGGCAACCGAATGAGAGTATAACCTCATTTGTCATCCCCAATCGCATCAGATCTAAAACCATTCCGCGAAATGGGGCAATTCCGGTTCCCGTTGCTAAGAATATATAGTTGAAATCTTCCGGATTTTCGGGAAGAAGAAATTGTTTGCCACCCGGACCCGTCATCAGAACTTTCTCTCCTGCTTTCTTGCTGCAGAGATAGTTTGAACAGACTCCCAGGATAAGTTTTTGTGTTTCCCAGTCCTCATCAATCTCGCGCTTTACGGTGGTTGCATATATCTTTCCCTCTCCATATTCACCGCCCGTGGGTGAGCATGTTGAATATAGCCTTAATTTATGAGGCCTCCCGTTTTCATCCTCTCCGGGGGGCAATACTCCCACAGTCTGACCGGGCAAGATGCTATTTTCAAGTAACGTGCCGGAAACATCAAATTCAATATGTCGAACAATATTGGGACTTGCCGAAACAGTACAAATCTCACTTTTGGTGATGGGTACCTCTACCGGATTATTGGGTTTATAGTGAAACATATCAACTTCCGGTATGCGAACTTCTAGATCCTTAACATCAGGCATGGTGTTATAATATTAGTTACGTCTTAAGCGCACTCAGTCAATCAAACACAATGAGTGCCTCAAATTTATTTTCTGATTTTAAAATATTTCTAATCACTTATCAGCCTCCTGTACATTGAAGAAAATGTTGGGGGTTGCATTATGAATCATTTTCAAAACAGATCGTCTTCATTTCTAAACAACTCTATACCCCATTTCCAAAATGTATGGGCTTCTAATGAATTACTTTCAACCATTGTCAAACTTAGTGTGTTCCATAATCACTCCCAAAAGAATCATTTTTTATTGAATTTTAAAACTCAAGGCTCTGCTTTTCTTACATTCTCGTTATAGAATGGTTTGATGTAATTTCAAATCAAAACGATATCATTGCATCTCATCTGCTTAACGAATACATCTCTTTATTCTTCTACCTGTTCTAGATAGAAATTTCCACTTTTGTTAGAGCCGAAAATGCGATAGATTGATTGGTTATTTTATTAAAATCAGGGATTTGTTGTTTCAAGATTTAAAGATATTCCTTTTCTCTCAACATCGGGGGAAGCAATAGGTTGTGTAGGATATCACTTATGTATTATCTCAATTCATTTAGAACTCAGGTGAGCTCAAAGACTATTAACCCGGTATGTGTAAATTCGATATAATGATCTTGAAAATTGTCAGTTTTTATAATCATTCATATCTATAGAACTCAGGTTAGCTAGAAAAGCCGGTACTCAAGACTCTGACTAAATGATCTAATACCAATATGATGCAACCCTCTCATATAAGAGAGTTAATCATGGCAAATGGATGCGGACATTATGTACTCGGTGTAGCAATACCAAGATTAAATCCTTGAAATCTCACATCGATTTATAAAGCAAATGATCTATCAGTCCATTGTGCATCTCTTGTACCGGCGTAGTTATAAAAACGGGTATGCACTCTTTATTGAGAAGATTTTTCTACCTGAACTCAATAATATCTGCTCGTACAGTAACCTTTACCTGGGTGTATAAAACCAGGTTCAGGATATCTGAGTCGTAGCGAAAATTCGCAAGAGCCAATTTGCCTTCTACCACCTCTCCATGCTCAGCTTCATAATTTGCCCAGAGGTTTTCAAGAGCATCGGTGTAGAGCTTATCGGTTCCATCTACCCTTGCCAAAGCAAAAGTGTTGGCGGTCAGGCCCGTTGAATAACTAAGTCCCAGGATATACCCGGCTTCTGCTTCTCCGGTAACATTCGTTGCTGCAATAGAGTAATTCCCTTCTTCAAGGTTTACAATTGTCTGGTTTGCAGCAAGAAATGCGCCCGAATTCGTACAACCTGTAAATAGCAGCATTCCCAAGATTGAAAGAATAAATATCTGTCTCATGACTTTTTGACCTACGTTTTATTGATGAACAATTATAATTAAGGTCAGCTCGATATAAATTTAATGAAGATCGTCAGTTTGAGCCCGCCTGCACCTAGATTTGGAGTACAGGCGCAGTTCAGGCCGTTTTGGTCGGAACTGCCTGCCCCGAAGCGCCGGAGAGTCGAAATGTGACGTATTCAATTATTACATTCATCATTATTTCGAACTAACATTATATGATAAAAAGAAGTAAAATTAATATCTGTGGGGATAATGCTGATTATCCATCTTATCCGACAAATACCTCTTTTTAGAATTACTAAAATCACAAAATCACCGGTACGTAACACAGATTTTTCATTTTGAAATGATCAATGGATTCAATTTCAGCATTAGAAAACTTTCAAATGTCACAATTTTATCTTCAATAATTATCCTAACAAAGCACTATTAAAGACTAAGAATGCGAACTTCTGCCAAGACAACTTTAAAGCTGATTTTTTATCACTCGTGGATGTTTCTTAGAACCAAAACTGTGCATATTATTGCTGCTAATAAAATAGCCGGAATGATAAAAATGACCGGGATGATATTTTGCCCCATCAATCCCATTGCGATTATTTTTGAAACAAGAGCTGCCATCAGGATACAAAGAAATACCAGGTAAACAGGAGCCAATAGATATCCCATTGGTTTTTTTTGTATAAACAGAACTCCGGATACGAATGCAAGCGGAAGCAAAAGACCCAAATCCAGACCCTGGACAATGAGCGTGGTGTAATGCTCCGTTTGTTTTGGTATGATAGTTCCGTCAAGAAGTGGCGGAATAACCACACCGAGCCACAGCATGGCAATTGCCAGTGTATTCAGGATCAGAAATCCGCCCGGTAGTTTTACCGGTGTATTCTCCGAAAATCGACCCAGTAGTTCCTTCACATCAAAAGAAAGCATCACCAGGGATAAACCAAAAAACGAGGTTCCAAGCAGGGCTGCATACAGCAAAAATAGAATGTTGTACATTCCCATAACCAAGTAAAACAGGTAAGTAACCAAAAAGTAACCAAGTGCACCAGCCAGTAAAAATCGTCCTCTCAGCGATCCGGTTCGAGCCCGGAAAAACGATATCCATAGAAACGGTATCGCAATGAAAAGAGTCACATAATCCTGTGCAATGCCCTGGGGAGCTACATCTTCTGACATCTGCCTGTACAGCCCCTCACCGTAAATTTGAACCGTCTCTCCCCTGATCGACTCATATTCATATGGGCCGGGACCTCCGGTTGAAAAGATCCCAATCGACGATGCAACACCCGCCATAATCGTTATAAGCAGAACCAGTACCGTAACAGGTTTTTGATACTTCATGGCGTTGAAGTTGTCTCTGGCCGGTCAACCATGCGAATCCATGAAACCAGGGTAATGAGTACGCCGGTCACCCCATAAATCAGTTGAAGAGGAGGCTTTGATTGATAACCGATCATATATATTTCAACGACGATCCAAATCACAAGCGCTACGCCTGTTACAAAAGAACCGCTAATTGCCCAGCTTTTCTGTTTCCACAATCCGGCATAACAGATCATCGGGAAGATCCCCAACACAACGAAAAGTATCACTCCGGGAATGAAATAGGTATCAAACATAGAATTTGCCAACCATCTCTGTGGAATTCCTAAGGACTCGCCGGTGGGGTCCAGCATTAAACCAAATCCTCCTGCCAAACCACTGAGCCCCTGGAACCCGACTAAAATGCTAAGTATTCTTTTTAATAGTTTTTTCATATTCTCTCTCTAATTTTTCCAATTTAATGTCTTACCTGAATTATAAATTGGATGGGGATTATTTTGTATAGGGAAATTTCCCATAAATAGATGTGTGAATATTACGATTGATGTAATACGATATATAATCAATCTATTTACACGTAGTGTGATTGAGTCAAAATCGGATGAATTTCCCCCATGTTCGGAGGTTGACACTCCTTGGATAAATCTTAACCGTAAAACACGTTTTATCTATTCACTGCTATTATTAAAAAAAGCGGTGGAATTTTTCCCACCGCTTCAATAAAAAATGAAATCTACTTTTTAGTCCCGGATACCAAAGTATTTCTTAAGCTCCTGATAATTGTTCAGATCAATTGGTAAACTTTTAGCCTTTCTCTTAGCTAAACTTTCCTCTCCTGGAATAAGTACATAACGAAAATCTATATTCGTATTTAGTGCCATTGGAAGAGTCGTAGAATTGTCTGGGTTTATGTAGCCAATCCTCAATTGCTGAGGTTTTAACTCAAAAAAGAAACTATAATTGGGATTGGCGGGGGTATCTCCCTTACCGATGGGTAGTGAATAAATAGACTGTGTATTTAAATTTGTATAAACCTTAACAACACCATTATCTAATATATCTTGTGTCATTGCGTTTGCTAAAATATCAAAATAGCGATATTTGGTTGCATTAAATGTACCCTCTTCCCATTGCTGTGGATTTACCCATTCAGAATACATTACGTTAGCTGTGCCTTTCAAATTAATGGGAGTCCCCCAACCACTTTCAGTTTTCGGTCCATAAAGATCGAACGTTGAAGTATTTAAAAAGTAATCTCCGAGTTGTCCCATTCCTGCATCAGGAGCTGATGTTCCGGAATGTATTTGACTTCCATCTGCTCCGGGAGGCCCCTGGAGGCTAAGCGGTGTGCCCCAACCCGACTCTACTTTTGGTCCGTAAAGTTCGGCATTATCACTATCGAGGTAATAATCACCAATAGAACCTGTGTCTGATGAGGGTGCACCCGTTCCTGCCAAAATCATACTTCCGTCTTCACCGGCGGGTCCTACAGGTCCCTCAGGGCCTTGTTCACCAGCCGGTCCCTCGGGTCCTTCTGGCCCTTCGCAGGCCATAAAGACACCTAAACTTAGTGCCAGCGAAATACAAACGGTCATTAAAAGTTTTGGTATGTGTATCTTTCTCTTTTGTGAGTAGTTATTCATTGTAATCATATTTGATTCTATTTCTAATGAATGAAGAGCTTCTAATGATTCTCTTTGAAATTCTTGCTTCATAGGTTTATTAAATGGATTATTAGCCAACTTACTGTAGAAGTGAACATGCTAAATACAGGTCAAAGAAGATGAAAAAATAAACGAGCGCGAGCAGAAGCCAAAACCATTCGAACACCGGATTTCTATCAACTACTCAGGAAAAATATACTCATCAATAATTTGCCACCGGTTGTGCTTTAGCTCTTAAATAATCAAATTTGGGTTGGTATTTCTCGATCTCTACCAATCATAAATAGTTTTTATATCTATGACCTTCTCCGACATTTTTAAAGTTGCTCTCTTCATTTTAGTATCAATCGGACTTACTCTAAATTCTGAAAATTCTTTCTGTCAAATGGATCCATCAAAAACTCTTGCTGAACAATTGGGCTACCCTGCTGATGCTAAACTCCTGATTATTCATGCTGACGATCTCGGAGTGGGTCATTCTAAAAATGCAGCCAGTATCTCTGCCTGGGAGCAGAACGGTATTAACTCCGCATCCATCATGGTTCCAACACCGTGGTTTCCGGAAATTGCGCATTACGCCAGCAAGAATCCCGAATTTGATTTGGGTTTGCACCTCACCTTAACCTCCGAATGGATGTATTATAAGTGGGATGGTGTCCTTCCTTCGAACGAGATTTCCACCCTGTTGACAGACAAGAATTACTTTTACCCAACAGTGGACGAAGTGGTAGCAAATGCCGATCCTGCCGAAATTGAAAACGAGATCCGGGCCCAGGTGGAGCGGGCATACCAGTTTGGCCTCAATCCAACTCATCTCGACAGTCACATGGGAACCTTGTTTTCGCATCCTGATCTTTTTGAAGCCTACCTGAGAGTGGGGCAAGAGTACAAACTTCCCGTTTTAGTTCCTGATAACTGGATTGAAGAGGCGATGTTTTCGGATATTGAGGCTCGAAATGAAATTATAGAGTTGGCTGAAGAATACCCGCTTCACGTACAGGAAGTGGTTATGCTGGATTCCACCACACATGAAAGTGACTGGTTTGAAAAGTATGACAGTGAAATCAAAAACCTTAAACCCGGGCTAAACGAAATCTTGCTTCACCCAGCTTACGATGATGCCGAGATGAACGCCATGACCATCAATTACCACCACAACTTTGGTGCCGAATGGCGCCAACGCGATTTCAATTATTTCACCAGCCAACGGGTCAAAGATCTTCTCGAAGAAGAGAATATCAAATTAGTCACCTGGCGGGAGATTAAAGAACTGATGTATCCCGATTGATAATTAATTGTACGCCGGACAGCCTGTCCGGCTCTGGAAGCTAAAATAAAATCTGTAAGATGAAATGACGTTTATCTTCAATTTGTTGAAATAAGATTTTTATGGTTGATCAGTAACGGGCAGGCTGCCCGTTGTACTTTTTCAAAAAGAGATTCGCCTTATTCACTCCCCACTCGAAACCGAAAAACCAGCCTCATCTTTTCCATTTGGATAGAGATACACCCTTCCGGATTCATGAACAACTTTTGCCTCTTTAAGGTCAGGCTGAACGCTGATTGCTCCCTCTGACAACAACGCCTTGGTTAATCCGTCTTCATTAATCCCCACAACTGTGGCTCCTGCGCCGGATGCAGCTTTTACACCGCTGACTGAATCTTCAAAAACAATCATAGTCTCCGGATCTACATCTAATTTTTCTGCCGCGAGAAGGTAGCACTCTGGGTTGGGTTTTCCATTTTCCACAAGATTCGCGGTGATCATCACTTCAAACGGAGATGAAAAACTTAGTCCTGCAAGCATTCTGTCCACTTTTCCGGGCAAAGCACTGGTCACCAAGCCCATTCGAACCCCGTTATCCGAGCACTTTTTCAAAAGCTGTTCAACACCGGGAATCATGGGGTAGGTTTCAACGGAGGCATCAAACTCTCCACACTCTTTGATAATCTCCTCACGTTCATCTTTGGAGAGAGGGGCAAAAAGATCGTTAACTGTTGGGCGTGCCGGCCGGCCGTGAAAGCGTTCTTCTCTTTCATTTTCAGGAATGTCTATACCGTAATCAGCCAGCTTTTGAAGCCAAAACTGTTCTACATGATCTTTACTGTTTATGATGACACCGTCCATATCAAAAATAACAGCTTCGTATTGGGCGGGTTTACTCTTCAATTCAATATCCATCAATGATTGTGACGCTAATTAGACGCAATTTTTGACTGAAAATACGGGTAAACGATCTTCTATAAAACCCGAGTCCATTTCTCATCGAAACGTAATTTTTATCCCGGGGAAGCATTGCAAAACCCGGGGTTCGTGATTCATGACTTGATCCGGAATCTCTAAACCCCATAAAGATCCAAGGACGGAGATCCCATACTAAGTTCAGGATGGCCTAAAAGTTTTTTAAAAACGTTCTCTGACAATTTGAAGATCTCTCAAATAAAAAACCGACTCATCCCGGGGCAAATAAAGCAGTTGTTCAAATCGATATGATTTGCTGACCTGGCAATAATTTGAACGATCGAACGCTCCGAAGAAACCCTCAGACCGTACTCACATGATGTTCGGTAGAAAGAAGCTTTATTTATTCGCTTTTCTTTTGCTGTGATGAACGTGAGCTGGATGCTCTATTTCTCCCAATATATCCTCTACATGATGTTGATGAAAAACATTGATCAGGAATAGAAATGCCCAGTTCGTAAAAAATGAAAAGAAAACACCATCGGCAATACCGCGGTCCAGGCCGATGATGCCCATGAGGATCCCACCTACAAATCCCCAAAAGACGTTGGCTTCTAATGAAATTCCTTCCCTCTCAATAATAAGGCCAAACAAAAATCCCACAAACAAACCTACCGATGCATACCAGTAAATGAGCGTTAATGTTAGCTCTTCCATCTATATACCTCTCTTTTACTCTTAAAATTCAGTTATAATCGAGATTTTTTTTAAGTGTCCGGAGTATCCGGTACATCTCAAAAAGTTTGTAAACCTCGTTGTCTCCCACCTGGTCAAACACCTCATATACCTGCGATACCGCTCTGAAATCAATAGGTGTTTCGAGAATGATGACATTGTCAACTTTTTGGGAAAGTTTTCGCTTCATTCCATCACCGGAAACCGGAGCCGCAACTACAAGTTCTTTAGGCTTCTGTTTTTGACACATTTCAATAGCAACCATTAGTGTAGAACCGGTTGCAATACCGTCATCAACAAGAATAACTACCCTATTAGTGAGGTTTGGCAACTCTCTTTTTCCACGATATGCTTTTTTCCGTCGCTCAATCTCTTCTTTTTCAATCTTAAGGACGGTTTCTATTTCCATCTTACCCAGTCTTTTTTTTGAAAAAGGCTGTAAAACCACACTACCGTCTTCCGCTACGGCTCCAAATGCCGCTTCCGGGTTTCTCAGGTATCCAAGTTTCCTGGCTACAATTACAGAAAACTCGCAATCCAACACACTGGCAACTTCATATCCAATAACAACTCCACCGCGTGGTATGGCCAGCACAACTGGGTTCTTTGTTTTATACCCGGTTAGTTTTTTCGCCAGCTTTTTACCTGCATCACTTCTGTTTAGAAACATATTCAATCATTTGTTCAGGAAAGCCGCTCCCAGGCTATCCAATGCGGGTGTCCGTTTTCATCCCGAAGTCTGAGCAACTTATTCCCTTGTTTTAATTCTTGGGCAATCAGTACGGATTTGTGATTTAAATCTGCACGCGATCCCTTCACTGTTACGATATCTCCCTTTTTAAAATTTCCACGTTGCATGTTCATATACCATGCTGGCCCGAGGTGAACCGGAATTAACTTTTCATCGGATTGCAAAATCAGTTCCATGCCTTTGCTTTCGCTGTTGTCTTTTCCGGAAAATCGTATATCAGCAACTTTACCGGTCAGTTCTTCTAATGTGTCCAAATCAAACTCCCGGTAGTAACCTTTGTGGCGATTCCTGTATTGATATCCTGCAAGTGCTACTCCAGCTAACGTTACCAGTGCGGCTCCACCTGCAATCATTTCATTTTTTACGTTCATATCTCCTCCGTTTTTAATGAACCTTTATTCAAAAACTGGTCAATTTTTTCATTAAAAACCCTATTGTTATCACCTAATCAGTAAGTAATTGAAAAACGACCATAGTTGTAAGGGAATAGACTACATGTTTCATATCCAAACCGAGGGGGAAGTATTTAAGGTCTGCACCTATGGTGTAACGCAGAAAAAATTATAAGATTAAAATAGAAACTAAATTTTTGGGGGAGAGAGAGCCATGATAAAAATTAGACAAGTTACTATACCGGTTGGCAATAATGATCTGACAGCAACAATCAGCAAACCGGATATAGCGAAGGGAATTGTAATTTTCTCGCATGGATTAGGCAGCGGCCGGTTCAGCCCGAGAAATGTAAAAATAGCCAACAGGCTGCAAGATGCCGGTTTTGCAACGTTGCTTTGTGACCTGCACGATAAACAAGAACTCGATTCAGAAGGAATCGAATTTAATATCCAGGAGATGGCCCTTCGATTGGAGATGATTGTTTTGTGGTTAAAAAACCAAACCCAGTACGAGATGTTGCGCCCGGCATTATACGGATCGAGCACAGGTGCAGCGGCGGCAATTAAAGTAGCATCTGAACTTGATGGAGTGATCAAAGCTCTTGTTTGCAGGGGCGGACGGATTGAGTTAGCCAGGGAGTTTATCGACAAAGTTATTGCGCCCACATTGCTGATCGTTGGTGAACTTGATTTTCATCTGCTTGAAGTACACAGGAAAATTTTCAACCGGCTCAATGCTAAAAAAGAGATGGCAATTATACCCGGTGCCACACACTTGTTTGAAGAACCGAAGAAACTGGATGAGGTCGCAAAAATTTCGATAGAATGGTTTGATAAATTTTTAAATCACCCGGATCCGGAGTATAGCCAAACGGAGCATAAGGATTCCGTAGAAAGATGATCTGAGAGCTTGCATTTCATAAAATAAAGGGTGCTCAGGTCAACCTGAACACCCTTTTCTCCGCGTGGTTATGGTAGCATCTTCTAATCCAGAACGAATGTTACTTTAACATTCACCCGGTATTTAGCAATGCTGTTTCCTTCAACAATTCCCTGCATGTTTTCCACATACACACTCTTTATGTTGTGTACGGTTTTGGATGCATCAATTACGGCATTCTCTACCGCTTCTTCCATTGTTGGGCCTTCTGCAATCACTTCAATTACTTTTGCTAATGACATAATTTTACCTCTTGTTTTTGTTAACCTTTCCTGATTTATAACTTCGTTGAACTACCAAACCGTACTATTCTGCATTTCTTGCTCCCAAAGATTTACAATATCTTTTGGCATGGATTTTTTCACATCTTCCAATTCCCCGATACTTACATGTTCATACAGCACATTTAAGACGGCACTTAAAGCATCTTCAGGAGAAAGTTCGTTTGAAGCCCCCATCTCCTTGCGAATGCGGATTAAGAATTGACCGGCATTCAGTTTTACTTTTTTTCCTGATGGCCTATAACCTTCAAAGTAGTAACCCCGAAGCAACACCGGCAATTGGGCTGCAAGATGGAAAGCCTCTTCGATTGTGGTTCGGTCCCTGATAGCATGCAATACGGCCCGCAATGCATTAAAAGCCCAATCTTCCCGTTCGGGGCAGGTTGTTCTCTGCGCTACGTCATAAACCCACATTAATGTCTCTTTGCACTGATTATCAAAATTGACTTCACTATTCATATTCCCTCCTTTTCCCTGATCTTATACTAATCAATTTTTTAAGATCTCTCTTCACTTGCTGTAGGTATCGTTATTTAAACATCGTAGTCTATTTTCCAAAGTTTTAATAGGGAATTGTATTACAAACACAGATCTATTTAAGGTTTACATTATTTATGAATAATTCACTGCACTCACCATTTGCTCCCGATCCATAATGATCCTTTAAAGACTCAGGTTTTCCCTACAGATTTTATCGGGAAATTTCTATAAAGTCAGTTGAATCCATTGCAATACAGATCGTTCGTCATCTCCATAACTTTTTAGAGAGTCATAAAAAACAGAGGTGTATTATGAATTCAGAAGTTTGGCAAATAAAAATAAAACTTGATGTTCCTCAAGAGGTCATAGAATATTTTCAGCTCGAACAGCAGTGGGAAAATGAGGGAGGGGCCATAACCAAGAATGAGAAAGCCGAGATCGAGCATGATATAAAAGCACCCCTTAAACCCGGAATGTGTTATTACGTGATGGATGGCCGTTTTGAGATTCAAGACAACAATCTTCTTTACGTAGCCGATATACACCCCGATTATAACGGTTGATTTGCAATCCCGGTACACATGTAGAAATACAGCACATGTTCAAAAAACTATTCCAGCGGCTGAGGCCTGCGCTTTCTTTTACGAAGAAACATGCCGGTTTAGTAGTGATTGGCAGCTTTATTCTGTCTTTGATCGGGTTGGGCCTTGCCCGGCAACTCAGTATCGATTCCGATTTTTCAAAACTCATTCCAGAATCCTACCCCAGTGTACAGGCCCTTGAAAAATTGAAAGAGCAGGTCGGCACGATTAATGAAGTTGCCGTTGTGATTGAAAGTAATTCGTTTGCAACAAATAAAGAGTTTGCCGAACGCCTGATTCCTGAAGCTATGAACCTGCGAAATCGTTTGGATGGCGAACCCTATTTCAACAGGGTTGAGTACCGAAAAGAGATCTCATTCCTGGAACAGAATGCCCTCTATTTCGCAACAGATGAGGAGCTGACAACTCTCGAACAATTTCTGGATGATAAAATTGAGGAAGCCCGCCTCGAAGCAAATCCCTTCTATTTTGATTTGGATGGTGACGAAAGTGAGAACTCCGCCGATTCACTCGGCCAGGTTCTTGAAGACACATACAATGACCTGATTGGAGATGAATATCTCATTTCACCGGACTCCCTTACGATGGCTCTGAAATTTTTCCCGGCCGGTTCACAAACCGATATTCAATATATCGAAGAGTTATACAGCGACCTGGAATCTCTGACAGACAGCCTGGCTGCTGCTGCAGGCTTTCCGGAAATTAAGATCACTCTTGCCGGCCGTCTTATCAGAACCCTCATTGAGCTCAATAGTATTTACAGTGATGTGCAGAATTCATTTACTGCGGGTGTCATAATGCTTTTGTTGATGGTAACCGCCTATTTCTTTTACAAAAACTATATGGCGCGTACCGGCGGCCTGTGGTCCTATCGAGTGGTCTTTTCCGAAATCATGCGCATACCCGTTACCGCTTTGATCATGTCCGTCCCCTTGGCATTCAGCCTTTGCTGGACGTTTGGAATCACATGGTTACTGTTTGATACACTGAACATCATGACCTCAACCCTTTTCCTCTTACTCTTTGGGATGGGTATCGACTTTGGAATCCACTTCTATGCCCGTTACGTCGAAGAGAGAGGCGAGGGGCATGAAGTTCTCGATGCAATTGATACTACTTTCATGACGACCGGACAGGCCATTACCGCTGTGGGCATCACCACCTCGGCTGCCTTTTTTATTCTGATGCTGGCAGATTTTAAGGGATTCAGTGAATTTGGTTTCATCGCCGGGCTGGGTATCCTGTTTGCCATTATTGCAATGATATTTGTAATGGCTGCTTTCATTATTCTGCTTGAGCGATTTGGCATTTTAAAAACAGCGTCCAAAAGCGTTCAAAAAAAATCTCAATCCAACGAGATCAAATCGCCCAACACAACCGGGAAATTAATTCTTGCCACTACTGTTTTATTGATTTCAGGTGGCCTCACTTTCCTTTCGATATGGTATTCCGGACGGATCTCTTTTGAATACGATTTTGGAAATCTTGAACCTCATTATGAAACCTACAGCGCCCTTCAGAGAGAGGTGAGGAAAGTGTACAGCGATAAAAAAACCCGAAATGCAGCTTATGTAATTACAAGTAGCCCTGATGATGCCGTTCAGGTTCGCGCTGTTCTGTCCGAAAGAATCGATTCCGATACCCTCTCCCCAACAATCCGATCCGTTGAAACCCTCCAGGATCGTTTCCCTTTTACAAAGGCTGAACAGCAGAAAAAACTGGATCGCATTGCGGGAATTCGTGAGCAACTCAATGATCCTTTTATTCGAACTGACAGGTCGGATCAGCTTGAAATGCTGAGAGAAGCGGCTTCTACCGATACACCGGTTCAGCTCAAAGAGGTTCCAGGTTTTTTGCTGGACCCGTTCACAGCAAACGACGGCACCATTGGAAACCTGGTAATTATCTATCCCTCAGTAGGATTATCTGACGGGCGAAATTCTATGGAATTTGCAGACGACCTCTCCGAAATACGTATCCCAAACGGGCAAGTTTATACGGCTGCCTCAACCTCGATTGTAGCATCCGATATGCTCCGCCTGATGCTGGAGGAAGCGCCTGTAATGGTCGCTCTCACACTTACGTTTATTATTTTCATCAAACTGGTGATTTTTCAAAGTTTTAAATGGATGGGGCTCGCACTTCTGCCATTAGTTGTCAGTTTTTTATGGTTGTTTGGATTGATGGAGATAACAGCCTGGAAAATTAATTTCTACAATATCGTGGTACTTCCTACCATACTCGGTATTGGTGATGACAGCGGCATTCACATGATTCATCGATATATCGAAGAGGGGAAAGGCTCCATCTATAAGGTGGTTCGGTCTACCGGGGAGCATATCACCGTCAGTGCATTCACCACTATGCTTGGATTTGCAGGCCTGTTGTTTTCCTCTCATCCCGGCATGAGATCGATCGGCGAGCTGGCTGTGGCCGGCATCGGTTTGATGTTATTCAACTCTCTTATTTTACTGCCTTCTCTACTTTATGTGATAGAGCACTGGAGAACAAGGCCCGGTATATAGATATCCCCGTCAAACTTTGTTGATCTGTCCAATCAAGAAATTCTTACAACCATTTTGTATCAATACCTACATCAGGAGACTTTTCAAGAAGTTATGTTACAATTGAATGGTTCTTAGAGAGCACAATGAAAAGTTGCACTACGGTGCAGGTTATCAGGAATCAGGAAAAACCCGCTGATCCTCTTCGGACTTCTTCCAAAAAAGAATCCGGTGGTTGTGCTCCGGTTAATTATTCGTTTTTTAATTTGCTTTAACATCATAGAGGTTGAGTGAAAAAGTGGCTTTATAACCTTCTTGAATTTCTGCCTCTCAATTCTTTGAGAAAAGAGATCCTGGAGAATGTAAGCCAAATTAAGAGAGAGAAAAATGGCCTGCTAAGTTTTATATGCAGGCCTTTTTTATAAATCAGCAACACAAATTTCATAACCACCATGAAACCTATACGAAACTTACACGATCTTTTGATAGAGCAGCTTCAAGATCTATTTGATGGGAATTTGCGTCAGCTAAAGTTCCTGGAGCGAATCGGTGATAAACCGGATTCCACCGACTTACAGGCCAACATTGCAGAATATACACGTGAAACTACCCGGCAACACAACCGGCTTGAGAAAGTTTTCGTCCTGTTAAATGAAGAGAAACTTAACGGGCCTTGCAATGGAATTAAGGCGATGATACTCGAAACGAACAGACTGATCAACAGTTGCCACAATAAAGCTATTGCAGATGCCGCATTGATTACAGCCATTCAACATATCAACCATTACGAAATTGCCGGCTATGGCACGGCCGTAGCCTATGCAAAAGTTCTGGAGCTGCACGATGTGGCTGAAATTCTTCTCGATTCGTTGCGCGAATGCAAACTGGCTGACAGCGAACTGTCAAAGATTGCCATCGAGGAGATCAACCGTGATGCTAAACAACCTGAAGCAGTACTAAAGGTTAGTGAGTCCTAATTGGGTGAGATCGCTCAGGCTTGAATCTTAATATATCTGCGATGTGAATAAAATGTGTCAAATTCTTCTCGAAAGGAGCGCAGGGGGGATGATATTCCAAAAGTAGATTTACCCGGGGAGTGTCCCCCCTTCGAGAATTTATGAGAAAATATACAATCAAAGATATTTTTCATTTGCTTATTACCACGAAGTCACGATGACACATCTGTGTGCAGAAGCACTTCGGTGTGCAGGCACAAAGGTGAACGAAGATCAATAAAACGGAAGAGGTAGGTTGGTAGTTTCTTAAGCTCATTCCATGATCTCTTTTTCCCTGGACTGAATAGCCTCAAAACCCGCAATGATATCCAACAATTCCTCTGTAATGGCTGATTGTCTTTCGGTTGAATAGGATTGTTTCAGCTGTTCAAGACGTTCATCAATTTTTTGTTCGGCACGCTGCATTGCCAATAAACGGCTGCTATATTCTGCCGCTAACGATTCAGCTACTGCACGATACAATGACACAAACAGGTACTGCCGCAATAGTTTCTGAAAAAGAACACCGGAATCGATCTTAAATTGAGGGAGTTTATTGGTAGGCCATTTTTTCTCTTTGATGCGATTCATCCAGGCTGTTTTGGGAGGCAGTAAATTTTGAAAAATCGGGACAAATCCTCTTTTTTGCGTGGGTTGGTTATGGAAAACTCTTACAGTTTGAATATTCAATTCCATCTGCCAGTGTTCTATTCCCGATATCAGTTCAAGTACCAACCCAATAATTCCACTTACTGAACCCGGCATTTCAAACTTCTTGTCGATTGTAAAACCATCCTTCATCAACAGGTCGCCCAAACGTTCACCACAAGTGTAGATTTGAACTCGGGAATTCGCTCCCTCCGTCTTCTTTTGATGAATAAAATCAGCAATAACTTTATCGAATGAACCACACAGGCCCTGGCCGGAGCCTAAAATCAGCCACCCCTCTTTTTCGGTCTCTGTTGAAAACAGGGGTGCAGGGGTCTCTTCAAACACCTTTTTTAAAACAACCTGCATCCCCATTTCAATGGTGTCAAAATAATCACGCAGCGATTCAACCGCCTCCTCAAACTGATAGATCTCAACGGCAGACATAATCTTCATCGTGTGAACCACAGATCTCAGATCTTCAGCATTTTTTAGCTTTCGTTGTAGCTGCTCTAATCGTTGCATCTCTTTTCACTTTCAGTATTTAAAGCTGATTCAGCTAATTCCAGTAACTTCTCTTTATCCTCTTCTTCCAGGCTTCTGTGCCAGTCAATTTTCTTGATCAGGCCTGAGTTCTCTCTCACCTTCATCAAAATTCTCTTCTCTGCATCTTCAATGTCTGCGGGGGGAATTCCATCCAGCAACCCGTTTGTCTCTGCCAATAAAATGATAATTTGTTCTTCCGCACTTAACGGTTCAAACTGCGGCTGTTTTAAAACTTCACGAATACGTCTTCCACGATCGATGGTAGCCTGAGTCTCCTCATCAAGCCGGGAACTAAACCGGGAAAAACTTTCAAGTTCTTCAAATTGAGCGTAAGAGAGTCGCAGTTTTTTGGTAACCGAACGATAGGAAGGCAATTGAGCCGCACTACCCACTCTTGATACGGATTTACCCGCATCAACAGCCGGCAGGATATCTTTCCTGAACAGCTCCTGCGATAGATATAGCTGACCGTCAGTGATTGAAATCAGGTTGGTTGGAATGAAGGCCGAAATGTTTTGTGCCTGTGTTTCTATGATGGGCAATGCAGTGAGTGATCCGCCCCCATATTCAGGCTTCAGCCGGGTGGATCGCTCCAGGAGACGCGAGTGGATATAGAAGATATCACCCGGGTATGCTTCACGGCCCGGCGGACGACGCAGCAGTAATGCCAATTCCCGATAGGCTCGCGCATGCCAGGTCAGATCATCATAAACAATCAATACATCGTGTCCACGCTCCATAAAATATTCGCCCATGCTTGTAGCAGCGTATGGAGCAATGAATTGCAATCCTACCGGATCTTCACTGCTCGCTGAAACAACAATGGAATAGTCCATTGCATTGAATTTCCGAAGATCTGCAATCACTCTTGCAATGGAGGCTTTCTGCTTCCCTATAGCACAGTAGATACAAATTACATTTTTATCAGACTGATTGATGATGGTATCTACAGCTATTGCTGTTTTCCCGGTTTGCCGATCTCCTAAAATTAACTCCCGCTGACCCCGGCCAATCGGGAAGAGCGCATCAATAATTTTGATTCCTGTTTGCAGGGGAACCTCTACCGAAATCCTGTGCATAATGGGCGGTGCCGGCCTTTCAACCGGGTACCTCTCACTCGAAGGAAGAGGTTTTTTACCATCCAGTGAACGCCCTAACGGATCCAAAACCCGGCCCAACATCTGCTCATCCACCGGAACGCTCAACACCGAATGGGTTCGGTAGACTTCATCTCCCGCTTCAATATTTTTCTCTTCATCTAGGAGAATTACGCCCACTTCATGTTCGTCGAGGTTGTAAATAAGCCCCGGCTCGCCACCCTCAAAAATTACAAGTTCATCCATACCGGCGTTTGGAAGTCCGTCTACTCTCGCAAAACCTTCACCTACGGATTTGACTGTGCCGAACTCCCGGAGTTGAAATCCCGGACTTTTCTCACTGAGCCTGTCTAATACGTTCAGAACATTTTCGGTTATTGTATGTAGTAATGCATCTTCCATTTTGGATTCATTCACTCTTGCTTTGAAATGTCTGATCCAGGAGAGTATCCACTTCCGATCTCAATTCGTTTAGATACATCTTCATATTCCATCCCAGTTTCCACCCGTTCGATTGGAGTTCAATACCGAATCCCAGATCAGGATCCGTTGTGTAATTGTATATGGTTTGATCCGAGAACATTCCCGAAATCACTATATCAATTTTTTCTCGGTCTGCCTTTTTAAGTGGAAAGGATGAAACGATTTCGATCTCTTTTTCTGACCGAATCTTCTCGAGTTGAGTTTTACCCTCTTCATCTTTTGCTTTGATCTTTTCCAGGAATCGTTTTATGGTCTGCTGCTCCAGTTCGGTGTCTGAGAGATCAATCACAATCTTTTCGACGATGGAAAGTATTTTTTGAACAGATTGCCGTTCCAGGGCCTCCATCAAAGATCTCTTCTCTGACTTTATCGCTTTCATCCATTTCGCGTGAATGGCATCTACTTCGTTTCGGGCGGTCTGCAAAAGCTCTTTCCTGAATGATTCGGTTTCTTTTTTTGCCTCTTCAAGCCATTCCTCTTTTTGTTCCTCCAGTTGATCCATCTTTTCCCGGTATTCTTTAGACATCTCTTCGGCCTGAACCAATTTTTGGCGGGCTTCTTCCAGCCGAGACAACACCTCGTCCTCCCTGTTCTTCATCACATTTTGAAGAGGTGTATACAAAAAACGTTTCAGCAGCCAGATTAAAATCAGGAAGTTGACAATCTGTGCTGTAAATGTGAACCAATTAATCTCCATATCAAACCTGGATTACGTAATTCCAAAATGGGTTTGCAAAAATCAGGATCAGGGCAACCACAAAACAGTAGATTGCTGTCGATTCAACCATTGCAAGGCCTACAAAAAGCGTCCGAGTGATAGTTGGAATCTCATCCGGTTGCTGGGCAATGGCCAATAATGCCTGGGCCAGTGCCTTTCCTTCCCCAATTGCCGGCGCAATGGAACCCACGGCAATGGTTACTCCTGCTGTTATAATGGATACCATTCCAATAATGCTGATACTTTCCATAATTCATCTATTTTGAGGGTTAATAATTTCTGTTGAATCAGCTTCCTCACTATTGTGAATTCTGGATGCTGATGCGATATAAACCAGTGCCAAAATGGCAAATACATAGGCTTGGATGACACCGATCAGCAACCCAAATGCCTGCATCACAACGGGGAAGAATAGCGGACTCAAACCGAGCAAAATCGCCACGATCAGGCTCCCGCTCATAATATTTCCAAACAACCTGACGGCCAGTGCCAATGTACGCGAAAGCTCACCAATGATGTTGAAGGGCAGCATCAACGGTGTGGGTTTTACATAATTCTCGAAATAACTTTTTACTCCCCTCGAACCTATCCCAAAAATGGGAACAGCTACAAAAACTGATATTGCCAATGCCGCTGTTGTAGAAAGAGAAGCTGTTGGCGGATACACTCCCGGAATGACACTGATCAAATTTGATACCAGGATGAACAGAAAGAGTGTACCAATAAACGGCAAATACCGGTCCGTTTTTTCCTGCGTGGTTTCTTCAATCTGTTTTTGAATAACCACAACAAGCGATTCTATCAATGCTTGTTTCCGGGAGATTCCCGTTCCCTCCGTCAAATCTCTGCTTACAAACCACGAGATGGATACAAGAACCACCATAACCGCCCATGAATAAACGAGTGTAGCATTTAGCTTTATGAACCCCCATTCCCAGTATATTATTTGATCGATATTAATTTCCATATTCTTTCATTGTTTGAAGTGAAGAAGGCGTACCGATTTTACGGACTACAACCTGCCGCGTAATAATGAAAGCCAATAAAGCCAGCAGGGTGGGTACCCAGCCAAGCATCAAGATGAAGTAGAAACCGATAAGAGTAATCGTAACCCGGGCCAAAAAACTTAAGAGTAATACCAGGTAGTAGTATTTGTTTAAATTTGTGATTTTTTGAACCGTAACCCATAAGCCAAAGAAATAGATTACGCTTAGCAAAGCACCGCCGAATATTGCCAGTATATAGATCCACCAGTTAATGTTTTCCTCCATCTGTAACCTCCCTTTTGTTTAATATGTTTTTTAATAAAAGCGGAACGATAATGACCGACAGGGTGGAGATGACAACGGCGTACGTAAACATCTCTGCAGTTACCGCCCACTCTCCCATATCCAGCCCGCGCTTCATAATAATCAGAAAAATTTCTGCCCTCGGTATCATGCTCAACCCTATCACTGTAGAATAACTGAGGCCGAGACTTACCCAGGTTCCAAGGCCGGCACCCAAAAATTTCCCGATGAATGCAGCCGCTATCAATAAAAGAAGTGACATCTCGATTGAAAAAAGAGCCGAAAGATCCACATTCATGCCAATGTTGATGAAGAAAAAGGGCACAAACAGTGCATACAACGCTTCAAATGATGAATCCATTTTTACTTTCGACGGGTTACTGCTGAGCAATACTCCGATCAAAAAAGCACCGATCGCAAACGAAAATCCTAATAGAGTAGAGATCGCCGCAGCCATCAACCCGATGCCAACTACAACCAATATCCTGCTTTTACCACCATGCAGTTTGTTCAGAGTTTCGATCAGCTGTTCACCAATAAATCTCGAAAACAGAACGCATATCAATCCGAACAAGGTGAGCTTCAGCAAAAAAACACCCACCGTTGTTAGTATTTGAACTCCCGGTAACCCTGCGCCCTCGCCCAGCAAAACAGGCGCGATTGAAAAGAGAATACCCATTAGCAAAATGCCGGAGATATCATCCATTTCGGCAACATCCAGCAGCGTTTGGCCGGTGTCTGACTTTATGGCTCCCATCTCATCCCATACATTAGCAGAAATGCCTACACTTGTAGCGGTAAATGCAGTAGCTACAAACAGACTGGGAATTATTTCCCAACCGATAAGGTAATAGGAGGTTAAAAATCCAACCGCTCCGCTGATTAGAACATCCCCAACCCAAATAATTGACGCTTTCGGTAACAGCTTGATCAAGCGCGAAAGTTTACTTTCCAGTCCGATCTTCAGTAGCAGTGCGATAATTCCAAGATCCGCCAAAAACTCGATAATCTCGATTCCCTCTTGATTCAAAAAGGAAAATGTATTGTCAAGGTATTTTGCGATGATTCCCAATGCAAAATATCCAAGAAGTGCCGGCAGCCCGATCCGGTCGAACCCGTATTTGATGAAGATGGAGATCACAATGATCAAGCCAACAAAGAGGATATATGTGGCAATGATACTTTCCATTTATCTACCCGCTTTTACTTTCGTTCTTTACCCAATACCATGCATTCATGCATCCGATAAAAATGCCCAGGACCAACATCATCAATGTCCATGAATAGGGACTCTTATAGATGCTGTCGATCCATATACCCAATACCAGGAAAAGCAGAGTTGGGATACTGACAGACCATCCAACCAACCCGAACATCCCCAACCCATACCACAGGCCTTTATGCTTCTCATTTCGAGCCTTGATTTTTCTCGTAGACTTCTCCTGGATTTTTTCCGCAAATTCTTCCGATTTCTGTTGGTTTTCCTGTTCCGACATCACAGCTCTCTTTCGCTATTTATTGATTTCAATAAAATGGAGCAGCAGCTCCGCTTCCATACTTTTCATGGCAAACTCCGTGGCTTTATTCAACTCCTCTGATTTGTAAAACACGTCTCTTACCGTTTTGTCCAACTCAGCCAGTTTAGTGGCTGCAATTGCGTTCAGCACTGATACCATCACATCTTGACCGCATTTCACGAGTATGCCTTCATCAATCGCCATGTAGTATTCTTCTGCATCCGATTCATACACCAGGATTCCCGGTTTCAGGGCACTCACAAAGTCAATATGACGGGGTTTCAGGCAAAAAGAACCATCCAATCCCTCGGCAATCACTTTGTCAACCTCTTGATCGAGAACTATTTTTTCCGGCTTGATTATCTTCAGGTAGATTTTTTCTTTATTCATAACTCTTTAGCCTCCGGAATTTTTCCAATCATAAACAGTTTGTGCTCCGGTATGCTGTCTAACTCTCCGTCCAGGATTCGCTCACAACCGGAAATCACATCCTCGATATCCACAATTTTTCCCTCGATTCCTGTAAACTGCTCTGTGACTGAGAATGGCTGCGTAAAAAACCGCTCCAAACGCCGGGCTCTGCCTACAATTTGCTGATCTTCCACAGACAGCTCCTCCATTCCAAGCATGGAGATGATATCTTTGAGTTCTTCAAAATGAGCAAGCGTTTCTTTAACGGCCTGCGCAACTTCGTAATGGCGGTCTCCAACAATATGCCGGGCCAGCATTTTGGATCCGGATTTTAACAGATCGATTGCCGGATAAAGTCCCTGCCCGGCTCGGTCTCTCGACAGTACAATGAATGCGGAAAGGTGAGCGAACGTATGAGTAACCGCCGGGTCCGTAAAATCATCGGCGGGTACATACACCGCCTGTATGGATGTAATTGCTCCTTTTTTTGTGTTGCATATTCGTTCCTGGAGTTCGGCAAGCTCACTGCCTAACGTCGGTTGATATCCCAGCCTTGAGGTGACCTTTCCCATTAAACCGGAAACCTCTGCACCGGCCTGGACAAACCTGAAAATATTATCGATGAGAAGCAGTACGTCACGACGTTGAACATCCCGAAAATATTCCGCGATCGTCAGCGCTGTTTGACCGACTCTAAACCTGGCACCCGGAGCTTCATTCATCTGCCCAAAAACCATAACCGTATGCTCCAGCACCCCCGATTCACTAATCTCCCGGTACAACTCCTCAGCTTCCCTGCAGCGCTCACCAATGCCACAAAAGAGACTAACGCCCTCGTGTTTGGTTACCATGTTTCGAATCATCTCCATAATCAGAACCGTTTTGCCGACGCCTGCCCCACCAAAAAGCCCTGCTTTACCACCTCTTTCAAGTGGTGACAAAAGGTCGATGGCTTTAATGCCTGTGGAGAGAATATTCTGGCTGGTTTCCTGGTCCATCAACGGGGATTTTGGCTGGAAAACATTGCGCAGTTCCTCGGGTTCTATCGGGCTCTTGTCATCAATCGGCTCCCCAAAAATGTTAATGGCGCGTCCCAAGAGTCCCGTTCCGACGGGTATCTTCATTGGGGAACCCGTGTCCAGAACTTCAGTACCTCTCCTGAGTCCCTGTGTTGATGTAAGCGCCAGCACCCTGACTACATGCTCGTTAATGTGAGCCGCCACTTCTGCGATAATCCGGGGGTCGGTTTGGATAACCAACATTGTTTGCATTTCGGGAAGATCATACGGAAAATGTACATCAATAACGCTTCCGCGTACCGACTGAACCGAACCCATATTCTCACCACTCATTGAGCGAGTTCTTTCACCAGGCCCACCTTCTGCTATTTTTTGCCCGATTTGCATCCTTCCACCTATTTTTTAAAAATCCGGTAGGTACCCAATCGATTACCGGGGGATTCTTTCTCTGCCTCTCATTCTTAAAGTTCATCAAAAATAGAGAGTACTATTAATGACCCAGAACTTGTTTTTTTGTAGTGAAGTGGATGTTTTTTTTGTAGGCAAATACCTGACAAAATTATGATTATTTAATCAGGCTTCTGATTGTTTAAGGGTGGGAGTGATCCCTGCTTGATGGTGATTGTTGAAAACTAATCGAATTAACTCTCCAGCTACAATGGGAACCAGGCTAAATATCAGAACAACAGCCCAGCCATTGAATGCAGGCGGATGAATCGAGAGTACATTTGCAAGTGAAGGAATATAGACAGCTGCAAGAATTAACCCGGCAGATAGAACAATAGCTCCCCAAACAAAACGATTGTTAATAATCGTATTATCAACAATGCTTGATCGATCTCCACGCATATTAAACACATGCCAAAGCTGGGCAAAGGCCAAGGTTAAAAACGAGAGTGTTACTGCTTCAGCCACCGGGAGGTTCATTACCTTCATACCAACAAATAACGTTGCCATTACGGCCATTGAAATCAAAGCTCCGTAACCGGCAATTCCAAACCAAAGCTGGTTCGTTAGAATGGGTTCCTGCCGTTTTCTGGGCGGCTCTCTCATGATCTGTTTTTCTCCTTCGCCCAGCCCTAAAGCGAGAGCCGGAAACACATCCGTCACTAAATTCAAAAACAAGATCTGGAGGGGTAATATCGGAAGTGGAGAACCTACCACAAATGAAAGCGCAATGACCGTTACCTCGCTCACATTACAACTCATCAGATAATAAACAAATTTTCGAATATTGGTGAAGATGATGCGACCCTGTTCAATGGCTGTGACGATGGAGGAGAAGGCATCATCCGTTAATATCATGTCTGCCGCTTCGCGGGCAACCTGTGACCCACGCCGGCCCATTGCAATTCCGATATCCGCCGATTTCAGTGCGGGGGCATCATTCACTCCATCACCCGTCATTGCCACGGTGCGGTTATTTGCCTGGAACAGATCGATCAGGCTTAACTTTTGCGCCGGGCTGATTCGGGCAAAAACCGTGGTTTCCAAGAGTGATCTTTTTCCCTCGTTTGAGAGTTTCTTGATATCCATTTTTGCCAGGTCGCGGCCGTGCACCACATTTGCATTCGGATCGGATTCAATTCCGATTTCATTGGCTATGTATCGAGCTGTATGCTCCTGGTCACCGGTCACCATCACCACATTAATACCGGCCCTCTTGCAGTTTTCTATGGCTTGCTTCACATCCGATCGAGGCGGATCCAACAGCCCTACCAGTCCGGTAAACGCCAGGGTTTCGTATGGATTCCCGTCTGTTGATGACACGTCTTTTTGAGCAAACGCAATCATCCTCAACCCTTGAGCGGCTAACTGATTATTCTTTTCGATCCATTCTTCTCTTTCGGTTTCAGCCATCGGTTTTGTTGAACCGTTGGCATACACGGAGTTGCATGATCGCAAAACAGCATCCGGTGCCCCTTTTACATGTACCCGATATGTACCTTCGCCAATGGAATTCCAAGTAGCCATCATTTTTGCTTCAGCATCAAACGCCTCTTCTCTTTCTTCGGGGTATTCATTCCGAACCGATTCAACAGAGATCCCAAAATTCTCGGCTGCAGCCAATAGAGCAATTTCGAGCGGATCGCCGGAACCTTTTACATTTTCGAGATCTGTAAGTGTAGCATTGTTGCACAAAATACCGGTCTCCAGCACATCCTTTAAGATTGGGTTATCAGACAATCCCTTTTTATCCTGGTCCTGATTTCCACTTACTGAAACTTCTCCTGACGGCAGCAGGTAACTCTGTGCAGTCATCCTGTTTTCGGTAAGCGTACCCGTTTTATCCGTAAAAATGACTTGTGTTGACCCAAGTGTTTCAACCGAGGAGAGACGAGTGATTAAGGCGTTTTTCCCGGCCATCGTTTTCACCCCATTTGCTAGTGCAATGGTTGCTACAACCGGCAATCCTTCCGGAATAGTTGCAACGGCCAGTGCCACCCCGGTCTGAATCATAAAAATGATCTCCCGGCCTGTGTAGATCCCAGTGATTGTTATTACGGATGCAATGCCAAGCGTTACCCAAATTAGTTTGTTCCCAAGTTTATTGAGCCTCTCTTCAAGAGGAGTTTTCTCGTCATCGGCACCCTGTACAAGTTCGGAGATGGCTCCCAGTTCCGTTTCCATTCCCGTGCTCACCACTACTGCTTTTCCTGAACCGCGAGTAATAGCCGTTCCTTTGTAGAGCATATTGTTTCGTTCGGCCAGGACGGTTTCGGAGGAGAGCGGCTCAATTTCCTTACTCACCGGGAGACTTTCACCCGTCAGCACGGATTCATCTGCCTGGAGTCTTGAACTTTCGAGAATGCGAAGATCGGCTGTAACTACATCTCCGCCCTCAAGCAGTACGATATCGCCGGGAACAAGTGTCTCTGCATCTGCGAGACTTACCTTCCCATTACGCAGGACTCTTGTCTGTACGTGGCCCAATTTGTATAGAGCTTCCATCGACCGAACAGCACGAAGCTCCGTTATGAATCCTATCATTGCACTGATCAACACAACAACCAAAATGGCCCATCCATCGAGGTATTCCCCAAAGAGAAAAGACGAGACTGCCGCAACCACCAAAAGCAGGATGATCAGGCTTTTAAACTGGTCGGCAATGATTTCAAAAATGGACTTCTTTTTATACTCTCTTAGTTTATTTTTACCGAATTTTGAAAGCCTTTTGGTAACCTCTTGACTCGTTAATCCGCCCTGCTGATTTGAATCCAGGTTTTGTAGAGCCTCTTCAAAAGAAATACTCCAGGGTTGATGGTTAACTGAACCTGTTGTTTCATTTCCCATTTTTTGATTCTCCAACAGAACGGGATTATTCCCCAAAATCCCCTCCATAATCACTTGTGTGAGATTTACCGGCTTCTGGTTCTTCGATATCTGTCATCGTGGCTTCCGTAAGCAGCAGAACACTCGCTACGGAAACGGCATTTTCCAGTGCTACCCGTACCACTTTTGTCGGGTCGATAATTCCGTGTTCAAACAAGTTTACATATTGATTGGTGGATCCGTCGAATCCCATGTTTCCTTTTCCGGCCCTCATCTTTTCGACCACCACCCCAGGGTCCATTCCCGAGTTTTCAGCGATTTGACGTGAGGGTGCTTCAAGGGCCCTGCGTAAAGTCATTATACCGGTTCGCACATCACCATCATATTTGGCCGCTTCTTTCTCTACTGCAGAAATAGTTTTGATGAGTGCAAGACCCGCTCCCGGAACAATTCCCTCTTCCACGGCTGCTTTGGTTGCGCTGATGGCATCATCAAACGCCTCTTTTAAGCTTTTTAATTCAGTTTCCGAAGGTGCCCCAACACGTATCACGGCCACTCCGCCGGAAAGTCTTGCAAGGCGTTCCTGCAGCTTTTCTTTGTCGTAATCGGAGGCGGTTTCCTCCATCTGATGACGAATCTCATCACACCGGTTTTTAATAGCATCCGGTTCTCCACGACCGCCGATAATGGTTGTGGTATCTTTTCCTACAATCACCCGCTCGGCATTTCCCAGTACATCAAAACTAGCATCTGTCAGCTTCATCCCTTTCTCTTCTGAGACCAAATCAGCCCCTACAAGTATCGCGATATCTTTCAACATCTCTTTTCTCCGATCGCCAAAACCGGGAGCTTTTACAGCTACACAACTCAAAACGCCGCGCAATTTATTCACAACAAGGCTGGTCAGTGCTTCGCCATCCACATCTTCGGCAATGATGACAACCGATTTTTGTTGATTGGCCACCTCTTCTAAAAAGTTAAGAAGATCTTTTAGCACACTGATTTTTCGATCCACCAGCAAGATCACAGGATTATCTAAAATGGCTTCCATTTTCTGCGGATCGGTAATAAAATAGGCGGAAAGATACCCCCTATCGAACTGCATTCCCTCCACAACTTCAAGAGTGGTTTCCATTCCTTTTGCTTCCTCAACTGTTATCACACCTTCAGGCCCCACTTTTTCCACGGCATCGGCCACCAGGTTCCCGATATTTTCGATGTTATGAGCTGAAATGGAAGCTACCTGTGCCATCTCAATTTTTTCAACAATCGGCTTGGATAGTTTTTTAAGGGATTCGATGGCTGTCTTCATCCCGATCTCAATTCCCCGTTTCAATTCGATGGAACTGGCTCGTGCCGCCACATTTCTAAGGCCTTCCGAATAGAGAGAGTAAGCAAGAATGGTTGATGTAGAAGTGCCGTCGCCCACCACTTCCCCGGTTCGTTCAGCCGCCTCTTTTAAAACCTGAACACCCAAATTTTCATCGGGATCTTTGAGTGTCAGTTCTTTTGCAATGGTTACCCCGTCGTTACAGACGATAGGATGTCCCCATTTTTTTTCGATCAGTACTGATTTTGATTTTGGCCCCAACGTTACCCGAACAGAATCATATAGTTGGGTAGCTCCTCTAAGTACTTTTTCACGTGCCTGTTCTCTGAATAATAACCTTTTATGACTCATTTTTCTCTCCCGGTAAAACGATATTTACCACATGCATTATGTTGATTTTAAAACAAAATTAAATTCCAGCCGACACCTGCTGAAAAGTCGGGCGCCGATTCTGTCAGCCCAAATAGTAACAGCACGTGAAAGGACCTGGAATCGGGATAGGTATAGGCCGCTCCCAGGTTAATGGACATAGGCGGATCAATATCATTGATGATGGCTGTTGATCCACGGAAACTTCCGTTCACAATCCAGTTAGTATATGGGGATTTATGGCCTATTCCGGCACCGTAAGAAACCACATTGTTTAATTCCAGTTCATTCATGTCTCCATAGTTCCAATAAGAAACATCACCAAGAAGAAAGAAATCACGAATCCGCTGAGAAAACGAGAAGCCTGCTCCGGCATCCCATGCCCCGGTTCCAAATCCCTTAGACGGACTTGCAACCGGAAACTTAACACCGGTTGTTATCCTGATGGATGTTCTGCTCCAGGGCTGAAGCAATGAAAAAGAGGCGTTCGCCCATGGATCACCAACTCCCATCTGGTTGTAAGATGTAGTATCCGTAAGTTGAATTTTGCCGTGTTTTCCCATCCCGCTCATCATTCCTGCATTTCCGGACTGCCTGTTGCCCGCACCCCTGCCTACAGATCCATGTTGAGTGCCGCCGGTGGGAACGGCTCCCCTTGCTGTGTATGAAATCCATGGCGAGTTTTGAACAACAAGAGGAAGATTTGCACCTAGAGACAACCTGCCATTTGTATACTGAAGGCCATTTACGAGATAGAAGCTTTTTGTATTCTCCTCAAAAAAATACGATCCCGTAGTAAACTGCCCGTTGCCCGACCATGATACGGACTGAGCCTCACTTCTGCCCATCATAAAGGCAGCCAATACAGTCAAAAATATCGTCGAACGCCAGATCGTATTCATTATTTCCTCCTTGATAAATTGCCATCATTCTTCAGCTAACAGTAAGCCAGATTCAGACGTTAATTTTCTATTGAGACTGCCGTTCCCGCAGCCGGGTTGTCATACGTTCCATCAATTGAACAGCCTCCTCCATCTGACCTGACATACCGGATAGATGTTGCTGCATTCGATTCATATCCTGCTGCATATTCCTATCGCGCATCATCTCCTGGTTTTGGAGAATTTGGTTACACTCATTCAGTGTGTTTTTCATATTCCCGAGAGCCAGTCCTAGCTGATCCCCAAACTGATGCATCATCCGAAACTGATTTCTCATCTGCTCGTTTTGGGCCTGTTGCATGCTTCGGTTCATCTCCATCGTCATATTTTGGGTGCGCTCCATCATCTGATTCATTCGATTCATCATCTCCTGCATATGCTGCTGTTGTTGCATCTGCTGCTGCATTTGCTGGCCCTGTTGCTGAGCCTGCACATTTACGGCAAAAAACATCAATACGATTAACAGGAAATTAAATTTTACTTTTTTCATAATTGTTCTCCCTTTATTTCTGATTTATCTATAGTGTTTACCGGTTAAGAATCTTCAAACGTCCGCATATCCTTAAAGCTTTCGTTTAGTCGTGACCCCGTGACATTTCAAGATCACTTCTATTGCTAACCAGAAACCTGGTTTATCTGCTCATGTTATTTGATACTCCAAATCCTCTTTTGAACTTGTTTCTGCATCTTTCACTTTTTGTATCACATCGATTACACTGTCCGGCACAACCGAGATAGAATCTATTCCGCATTTCACCAGGAATGCAGCGTATTCAGGATTGTCACTGGGTGCCTGGCCGCAAAATCCAACCGGGGTATCTGCCTCATGAACTCGTTCAATCACCTCTCTTATAGCTGTTTTTACAGCTTCATCATTTTCACTGAAAAGGTGAGCCATCTCACTCGAATCCCGGTCTACTCCCAAGATTAACTGTGTTAGATCGTTTGATCCGATAGAAAATCCATCGAACAACTTTGCAAACTGATTTGCCAGAATATAGTTCGAAGGAATTTCACACATCATATAAATTTGAAGGCCTTTTTCACCCCGTTTGAGTTCGTTGTCCGCCATTACGTTTAGAACTTTCTCCGCTTCATTCAGTGTTCTGCAGAATGGTATCATCACAATCACATTGTCCAACCCAATCTCTTCTCTTACTTTCTTCAGGGCCCTGCACTCCAGTTCAAAACCCTCGCGATATCCCTCGCTGTAATATCTCGATGCACCGCGCCATCCAAGCATCGGGTTTTCTTCATGAGGTTCGAAATGCTGTCCGCCAATCAAACCGGCATATTCATTGGTTTTAAAATCACTTGTACGTACAATTACCGGTTTAGGATATTGGGAGGCTGCAATTTTTGATATACCACTTGCCAGCCGATCCACAAAGTATTGCTTCAAATCGCTGTAACCGGCCGTTAGCTTCCTGATTTTCCTGAACTCCTCCTCGTTGTCAATTCGGTCGGGGTGAACCAATGCCATCGGGTGAATTTTTATGTGATTACTGATGATGAACTCCATACGCGCAAGCCCGATCCCTTTCACAGGCAGTTTCCACCACTTAAATGCAGATTCGGGTGTGGCCAGGTTTAGCATCACGTTGGTTTTTGGATCCGGCAGATCAGAAAGGTCAGTTTCATAAATATCGAATTCGAGTTGACCTTCATATACATAGCCGGCATCCCCTTCTGCACTTGACAGAGTGATCTCTTGTCCGTCTTTAAGGGTTTTTGTCGCATTCCCCGTTCCCACAACAGCGGGAATACTCAGCTCACGGCTTACAATAGCTGCATGGCAGGTGCGTCCTCCAAAATCCGTTACAATACCCGAAGCACGCTTCATAGCCGGAACCCAATCCGGTTCGGTCATTTCGGTTACCAAAATCGTATTTTCATCGATACCTTTTAAATCTGTGGCATCGCGTATAACTTTCGCCTTTCCGGTTGAAATACTACTGCCAATGCTCACCCCTTTAACAAGAATATTATGTTTACCCGGCTTCAGTTTATAAGATTTAAAAAGCCCATTTTCTAATGTTGAATGAACCGTCTCAGGTCGGGCCTGTAAAATGTAGAGTTTTTGGGTTTCATCCTCTTTCACCCATTCAATATCCATCGCTTTTTGGTAATGGTTTTCAATGGTAAGTCCCCAACGCGCAAGTGTTAGAATTTCATCGTCACTAAGTACAAACTTATCCCTCTCAGTAATATCTGTGGGTACTACAGCTGTATTTTTACCTTTCTCACTCGCATAGATCATTTTTACCTCTTTTGAGCCCAGAGATTTCTCAATGATCGGTTTGTAGTCCAAATTGTTCAAATGTGGTTTAAATACGTAAAACTGATCAGGGTTTACCGTTCCTTTCACAACTGTTTCACCAAGCCCCCAGGATCCTGTAATCACAATCGCTTTCGGAAAGCCGGTTTCTGTATCTACAGTGAACATGACCCCCGAACAGCTTTCATCAGGCCGAACCATTTTTTGCACTCCTATCGACAGGGCTACTTTCATATGGTCAAATCCCATCTTCTCGCGATAGGTAATTGCTCGATCGGTAAATAGCGATGCAAAACAATTTTTACAGGCATTCATCAGGTCGTCGGGCCCGTTTACATTCAGGTATGTTTCCTGCTGTCCTGCAAAACTTGCATGGGGCAGATCTTCGGCCGTGGCACTACTTCGTACTGCCACGTTAACAGAAAAATCTTCCGACAGTTTTGGAGTGCCGTTCTGATATTTTTTACTTAAAATTTTATATGCTTCCTGAATCCCTTCAGCCAACGGAGTGGGAAAGGTACTCTTAAGAAACATCTGCCGTAATGTACGGCCCGCTTCTTTGAGTTCTACTTCCCCGTTTTGATATGCTGTAATTACATTTTCAATTGCTGGCTCAAGTTTATTAGAGTGGATAAATTCCCAGTAGGCATCGGCCGTTGTGGCAAATCCGTCAGGTACGGAAATTCCTTCTTTTGTAAGGTGCCTCGTCATCTCACCGAGTGAAGCATTCTTTCCGCCAACAATCGGGACATCATCCATTCCAATTTCAGAAAACCATATGATGTAGGGTTTCGATATCTGATTCATATTTTTCTCCATTAAATTCCTATGCCATACCAGTTGTTCATATCCATCTGTCTGTAAAAGTCATGGCATCTATATATTTTTTATTGAACTGTGTATCCGCCATCTACCAGTAATGTATGGCCGGTAACAAAGGTGGACTCATTTGAGGCAAGCCACAAAACGGCATCTGCAACCTCTTCGGGCCTGCCCAGACGCCCCATCGGGTGAAGATTAACAACACTTGCTTTCATCTCTTCGTCGGTAGTAATCCCGGCTTTTTCAAGCATGGGCGTTTCTATAAATGCGGGAGCAATTGCGTTTATACGAATTCCTTTTGTTGCGTATTCCAGCGCCGCCGTTTTTGTAAGACCTATTAAACCGTGTTTTGCAGCCGTGTAGGCGGGTGCATTGGCAAATCCCACAGTTCCCAGGATTGATGCAATATTGATAATTGACCCCTCGCCATTTTCCAGCATGGCTTGAATTTCGTACTTCATGCAGAGCCACTGGCCCCGCAGGTTTATATTGATCACCCGATCCCACTCCTCTATTGAATAATCAGCCGTAGTTGCCAGTTCACCGCCTACACCGGCATTGTTGCAAGCGATATCTAATTGTCCATACTCTTGAATGGTTTCCTCGATCAGTTTCTTTACATCCTTTTCATTGGAAACATCGGCCACAACCGGTATGGCACGTCCTCCCTGTTTTTTGATCGTTTCGGTGGTTTTGATTAGTTGCCCTTTATCAACATCACAGAGCACCAGGAAAGCATTTTTGTTTGAAAACAAGATGGCTACCTCTCTGCCAATTCCGGATGCCGCGCCTGTAATAACCGCCACTTTATTGTGTAACATCATCTTCTACCCCCGGCAAACGGTTAAAATGAAAAGTACCGGAACGTATCATGTCCCGGTACTCTGAGTTCAGCTAATTTTAATAGCTTTAGGTTCTACCACTTCAGCTTTTGGAATTGAAATTTTTAGCACGCCATTTTTAAAGCTTGCATTGATTTCATTTTCTTTTACGGCTTCGGGAAGTGTAAATGACCGATAGAAGCTGCCTTCATATCTCTCTTTACGGATGAAGTCTTTTTCCTCTTCGGTTTCCTCCTCTTTTCGGTCTCCTGTTACGGTAATTCGTCCATCCTGGAAGTTCACTTTGATATCTTTTTTCTCCATTCCGGGAATATCCATTCTAAGCAGATATTCTTTATTATCTTCAGAGATATCGGCACTTGGAGCCCACGATTCCATCATTTTACCACCGTTATCTCGCGTCCATGAAAATGGTACCAGGTCATCAAAGAACTGATCCATCTCCCTTCTCAACACATCTATAGTGCTTGCTTTGGGTCTGTTTTTTGCGAGTTTCATTTTCAATAACCTCAATTGATTTTGATTTATAAGAATTGAACACCCGGTTATCCTGCCGGGCCTTCCATATAAAAGAAAAGCAGATTTAGCCTGAATTCTTGCAGTCTGAGTCTGAAGCAGATTGTAATGGAAGGCTTACTATTTGTTTAAGGGTTTTCCTTACAGAGGTGTTTGGGGATTAAAAATCTACCCTTTCAGGGTCGAAAGAATAAATAGAAGAACCTGCCAGAGTGCGCTATCTCCTGGCAGAATTCGGATCCTATCTAATCTACTTAATGTCGCAAGCGTCCTTGTTTGCCAAAGCTTTAGCGTAGTGAACTCGTGTGTGCCCACGATTCCATGTGCTTTGGTTACTTGCCCAAAAAAATTTACATGCCCAACCCTGCGACATCGATATGTTCCTGGAATAATTATTGCCTTGGGTTTTTAAATGAATACGCTTTTCACCCCGGGGTTGCACCCCTGGCTGTATTCTGTGACCCTTTCAGGGTCGAAAGAATAAATAGAAGGACCTGCCAGGGTGCGTCAGCTCCTGGCAGAGTTCGAACCCTATCTGATCACAGCTCAAAACCTTCGAGTGCCCTTTTGCAATTTCTAATGCAAGCACGAGCGAGTCAACTACGCTAAAGCTTCGTTGACCAAGGGCGCTCGCGCTATCTCCTTCTTGATTTTTGCCGATCCCTAATAATCGTTGAGATTATTTAGTCAATAATAAATCTTCATTTCTCAATGGAATTCTTCAGACCCCGAATGGGGTCATCTATTAAAGCCCAGGGTTAACCCTGCGTAGCTGGGTGCAACCCTGGGTTCAGAGGTCAATACCTACGTAAACCCGAGGCAATACTAGTATCCAAGCCCAAATTGTTGTCGAAGGGTTGGGCAACAAGCCTTTATAGGTTAATAACACTAGCTCCGTTTAAGGATATAGCCGTTGATTCATCCATAGGCGGAGCTATTGGTGATAGAATTGTATTGTCACCCCGGATTGCGCCCGGCATCGCTTTGAGCCTCACCATACTCGCCAGACGGGCTTACCCCGGGCTGTATTCTGTGACCCTTTCAGGGTCGAAAAAATGAATAGGAGAACCTGTCAGAGTTCCCTTTCCTAATCTCTAAGACGAGCACGAGCCAGGACCCTCACTCTATACCTTAAACAAAATCTAATACTCATTTTCAACCCATTTCACGGCATGGTACATCATCTCGGTTGAGTTCTTGAAGTTCAATTTTTCTTTAATCCTGGACCGATAGGTTTCTATGGTTTTGGAGGCAAGATGGAGCTGCTCAGCAATTTCGTTACTGCTTTTCCCACGCCCAATCAATTCAAAAACTTCCAGTTCGCGGTCACTCAGCACATCCACGGGTGATGAAACAGCTTCTTTTTTCCCCTGCATAGCACTCATCAAGAGTTTTTCGTTGATCTCTTCACTTACATAAATGCCACCCCGGAGTACTTTTTTAATTGCACTCATCATCGTTTCACTGTTTTCAAATTTCATCACGTACCCTTTTGCCCCGGCCCTGAGAGCCCGCTCCGCATACAGTGATTCTTCATGCCTGGAGACCATTAATATTTTTTGATCCGGCTTCTGAAAGATCACATTCTTCACCAGTTCTATACCGTTCATACCGGGAAGGGATACATCCACAATCATCAAATCGATATCCTCATCATCCAGTTTTTCGAGAACTTCTTCGGCCGTTTCTAATTGGTATGCTACTTCGTACCCCAACTCCGATTCAATGGTACTCGCCAGCCCTCTTCTCATCATCGGGTGATCGTCAACAATCAGAATTCGTTTTTTAAAAGTTTGTTCCATAACAGCCTCCTTCTAATCATGACTTCGATTCGCTTGTTTATTTATGTTAGTCGAGATCGATTGGAATAACAACTCTCACAACTGTTTTATCATCATCCGTTCTGCAAATATTTACCGTTCCCCCCAAAAGATCGGCCCTGTATTTCATGATTTGAATACCTGATCCTCCGTCAGGCACCTTTCCTGATTCAAAACCGATGCCATCATCTTCAATGATAACGGACAAATACGTTTCATTCTTAGTCAATCGAATACAAATGTTTTCAGGATCTGCATGCCGTACGGCGTTGGTTACGGCTTCCTGAACGATTCGGTAGATGTGTAATGCCAATGTATGATTATCGAACTCAAATTCGCCCTCTTCTGTGTAAATACAATTAATACCAAATGTTTTTGGTATTCGAGCAGCCAGGTTTTCTAATGCATTACTCAACCCCTTTTCAACAAGATGCACCTCCACTAAACCACGGGAAATAGCTCGTGCTTGTTCATCTGCTTCTCTAATCATATTTGAGATCTCCTTTACTTCCCCGGCACCGGGAATTTCGTTGGCTTTTAATTTGCGTGCCAGGCTTTCTGCCACCATCCGGGTTCCCGTGAGCATCTGTCCCAATCCATCATGCAGTTCCCTGCCAATACGCCGCCGCTCTTGATTGGCTATGTCAACCATCTGTTTTTCCAACTCTCTTTTTTGTGTCAGATCTCTGATAATTCCCACGAACATTTGTTCACTATTCCAGGGCACATTGCTGACCGACATACTGATATAAAATACCGATCCATCTTTACGTATCCCCTGAGTATCAATATCTTCGCCTGTATTCTTCATCTCTAATTTGCTGTAGTATCGCTTAATAAAAACATGCAAGCTTTTTGGGTTGAAGGATGGAATGATCGTACGGAGATTTTTACCAATAATTTCCTTTTTATCGTAACCAAACATTCGAACTGCTGCTCGATTAAAATCTAAAATGTTTCCCGACTCATCGGCTGTGAATATCGCTTCAGTACTTGTTTCAAAAATTGTTTTCTCGAGTGCAGTAGATTTTTCGAGGTCCTTTTTTGCTGTTTCAAGAGGTTCGATATTATTGATTGTAATTACGCAATACTTCTTATGATTAGTCTCGTCTATCAACGTGCTTGATTGAGCATCTAACCAAATTTGTGAGCCATTTTTACATTTTGCACGCCATCTTCCCTTGAACTTTTCTTCGCGTCTGCATTTATCTAATAGTTTATAGAATGTTGCGGATTCAGCTTTCTCTTGCAGCAACTTTATAGATTTGCCGATGATCTCTTCAGAAGTATAGCCAAATAACTCTTCACAGGCTGAATTACAGTACAAAATAGTCCCATCGAGATCAATCACAATAATTCCATGCTGAATGTGATTCAGTAGATCGATCTTATTTAATAGTGACGATCCTTGCATGGTCTCTCTGTTTTATTTGAACACAAAAGACAAAGTATTTTAGACGAGAAGTTTCTAATAAACACTTTCCCTATATAAATGTAGTCATATCCAGGGTAATTTAATGTGGGTAAAAACCCTACAAATTGGGCAAAAAAATACCTACATGGCCCCATTCCATTAATTGGGATAGTATGAGTGAGATTCAGACTGACTTGATGGTCGTTAATCCAAAATTTCACACAGCAATATCATGAAAGTAAATGTTCAATCGGAAGTGATGATTCTTCCGAAATCACATTCACTCTTATCATCAAAACTGTCCGGCTGACTCCAATCCCTGTTTGATATGAGCCAAATGATGACGGCAGTGCCACGCATACAAGCCAAGCATAAAAGTCAACGTTAGATCGCAACCCTGCTCAGGATGAAAGAGCTTTCGTTTGAAATCGTCTTCACTCATCGATTTCAGTAGAAGAGTCCAGCGTTTGTGTAATCCATCCAGCAGAGATAGTGAAATTGAGATGGGAGCTTCGGAATCCGCAAGTTCGGCCCACATCTCTTCATGGTATGGTTTGATGGCCGGAACCTCTTCCGTTAGTGCAAGTTTGAACCGAATGATTGAATTCATGTGGCTGTCGGCAACGTGATGTACCACCTGCCGGATTGTCCAGCCATCCGGGCGATATTTCCAATCCAGTTCCTCCTCCGAAAGGTTTTCTGTGATCTCCCTTACTTTTGAGGGAAACAATTCAATAGTATCAATCCATTCTGAAATCTGCTCTTTTGAGACATCTTTCGGAACATTCAACTTTCCGACGGGGTAGCGGAGGGATTCGATGTCGACGGATTCGGCCATGTGCATTCAGTTTGTTGAAGTTTTCAGAAGGGTCTTAGAATATATCAGATTTCAACTTTTTAAATTTAAATATCGGCGATTTTTTAAACCAAATGAGATTCTTCTTCCTTCTCATCGGTTAAACTCTCAACGGCTTCATTGATATCCACATA
This sequence comes from Rhodohalobacter sulfatireducens, assembly GCF_022012475.1. GTDB lineage: Bacteria > Bacteroidota > Rhodothermia > Balneolales > Balneolaceae > Rhodohalobacter > Rhodohalobacter sulfatireducens. Next base: position 445,229 of record NZ_JAKLWS010000001.1, on the reverse strand, counting down.
AAATCTTTCGGGGCCTATGGTATCGTCGAGGCCAGACCGCTGAAACATATCACGAACAGGACCTTTCACCCCCGTAAAAATCACCTTAATGTCTCTCTCTTTGTAGCTGCTGACTAAATCTTTGATGCCTTGCACGGCACTCGCATCCACTTCATTGATTCCAATGGCATCGATAATAATCTGGTTCAGTTTTTTGCCGCTTTCCAGTTCAAGTTTCTCCAACTGTTCTTTAAAGTAAGGGATATTTGCAAAGTAGAGGGCTGCATCAACCCTAACGATAATTGTATTGGTCTGAGTCAGGGCTTCGGGATAGCGATTCAGGTCCCGGTAGGTATCGGTTTCGGGGATGCGACCCAGCATCACAATATTCGGGTATGTACTTCGATGAATCACAATGACCAGTGAAATGAGTACCCCCACTCCAATACCTTCGAGTATCCCCAGCAAAAGAGTGGCGAAAAAAGTGATCATCATCAGGGCAAGCTCTCTTTTTCGTACTCGCAGCAGAAAACGAACTTCACCCAACTCAATAAGCCCGGGAACTGCCGTAATGATAATTGCCGCCAGCACCGCATTCGGTAAATAGTAGATGAAGGAAGTAAAAAACAGGAGCATCAACAAAACAAGCAATGCGCTTATCAAAAGAGAAACCGGTGATTTTGCATCATTTTCGGAGTTCACGGCCGTCCTTGAAAAGCTGCCGGCAACCGGGTATGCATTAAATACCGACCCAATCATGTTGGCAAGCCCTAGACTGAACAGCTCCTGGTTCGAATCAACTTTATAGTCCGTTTCCGGCCCTGTCATCGCCTTTGCAAGCGCAACGGATTGCGTGAACCCAAGAAATGCAACGGCAAGAACCGTAGGAAGAATATTCCAAAAGGGGATATCAAAAAGAGCAGGAAGAGCCGGTGTCGGAAAGCCGCTTCCAACGTCTCCTGTGATACCGACCCCCATTTCATGAAGACCAAAGAGCCAAACGGCAAATGTAGATAACACTACAGCAATCAGGTGTGCCGGTAATTTTGGGCGGATTTTTTGGATGATCAGAATCAATACCAGCGATCCCAAACCCAGGGCAAATGTGGGAAGATGAATTTGGCCGATGTTTTGGTAGATATCAGCGATTACAACGATTACATATTTGCTCCCCTCCAGGTCGATGCCTAACAAGTTGCCGGCTTGGCTGAAACCGATTATGAATGCTGCCGCTGAAGTAAAACCGCTTAATACAGGATTTGACAAAAAATTCATCAAAAAACCTAACCGGGAAAGCCCCATCAAAAACTGGGTGGCTCCAACCATCAGTGCAATGCCCAATACAATAGCGATATATTGTTCACTTCCCTGCTCGGCAATTCCACTCACACCGGTTGCTATTAGTATGGATATGATAGCAACCGGCCCGATACTTAACTGGCGGGATGTGCCGAATATGGCATAAATCATCAGTGGAATGACGGACGCATACAGACCATACGTTGGCGGCAGACCGGCGAGAAGAGCGTAGGCCATACTCTGCGGAATAAGGATAACTCCAACAGTAAGGCCTGCACGTAAATCGTTTTGGAAGTCCGGGTAATTGTAATTCCGGATCCAATCAGTAACAGGAACGAAACGGTTTAAAATTGATTTTTCCCGGTGTTTCATCTGCTATTCAGATACAGTTTAGTATTTAACCAAAGCAAACCGTTTTCTGATATTTACATTAAATGAATTACAAACAATTACTATTCATTCCATCTGTTAAGAGTAGTAAATGATTGTGACTCTTAAAATTAAAATCTGACTGATATCAAGGTATGACTGATGCAAATAACGAAATATTGTAAAAAAGCGGTAGAAAATTATCCAAACCGTCCGGCGACTGTCGATTTGCAAACAAACCGTCAAATCAATTGGCAACATTTCATAAAGCGTGTAAGTAAACTTGCCGGGGCACTTCTATCGTTGGGATTGAAGAGGGATGATCGCGTAGCGGCTCTGACCTGTAACAGCGCCGTTCACCTGGAATATTACTTTGCAACCATATGGGCCGGTGGAATTTTTGTGCCCCTGAACACTAGATTAACGTCGCATGAAATCAGTCGTCTTTTGTATGATTGCCGTGCAAATATTTTGGTTGCAGATGATCACACCTATTCAAAGTTGGATGAGTCCTCTAAACCTGAGCACACCATCTTTGCCGGGAAGAGCTGTACACCTGATGGATGGATTGACCATGAATCCTTTTTAAAATCCGGTAAACCTGCAACCGACAAAAATCGTGGCGGGGAGGATGTAGCTACGATTCTCTATACCGGCGGGACAACCGGTCAACCGAAAGGAGTAATGCTGACCCACAACAATATCATCAGCAATTCACACTCGGCTTTATCCATTTTGGATGATGGAAAACCCTGGAGATATCTGCATGCCGCACCGATGTATCACATAGCCGATTGCCAGTGGAATCTCGGAGTTACGATGATTGCAGGCACGCATCTTTTCCCGGAAAAATTTGAACCCGATCAAGTTCTCTCCGTGATTGATCGCTTCAGGATCACTCACACAGCTTTGGTACCGACGATGATCAAGATACTCTGTGATGTACCGAATATCGATTCGTATGACCTCTCCAGTCTAAGAAAAATCAACTTTGGCGGTTCACCGATCTCTCCTCAACTTATTAAAAGAGCCAGGGAAACATTTCCGAAGTGTGAATTCATCCAGGGATATGGAATGACGGAAACCTCACCGAATATCTCCATGCTGCAGGACCGATACAACACCCCGGGCAATCCCAAAATTGAATCAGCGGGCCGGCCTGTTCCCGGAATGAGCGTAAAGGTTGTTGATGAGAATGGTGAGGAACTGTCGCGAGGAAAAATAGGGGAGATCATCACAAAAGGGCCGCACGTGATGGCCGGATATTGGAATAACCCAAAAGAAACCGAAAGGACGATTCGAAACGGTTGGCTGCACACCGGGGATCTGGGATATATGGATGAAGATGGGTTTATCTATATCGTGGATCGCCTGAAAGATATGATCATTACCGGCGGGGAGAATGTCTATTCAACCGAGGTAGAAACAGCCATCAAAAAACTGGACAAAATCAATTCCTGTACGGTTATTGGCATTCCGGATGATACCTGGGGTGAGGCGGTTTTTGCAATCGTCGTTCCAAACTCAGGCCAAGAGATAACTGAAGAGGAAGTCATCTCTCATTGCCGGAAATATATCGCTGGTTATAAGTGTCCAAAATCAGTTGAAATCCGCCGAGAGCCGATGCCGACGAGCGGGCCCGGCAAGATCTTAAAACGAAAACTACGCAAACCTTTTTGGCCGGATGATGAGCGACAGGTGAGTTGATGTAAATTTGATGCAAAAATTCGAGAGGAGTGTCCCCCTTCGATGTTCTGTTTCGGGACATGGTTTTACACAGATAGCGCACGCGTCCTTGGGTAACGAAGCTTTAGTGTAGTTCAATCGCTTGTGCTCCCAGCAAGGGCTTCAACTAACACAGGTGTTCATTTTGGCTTGACCCAAAACGAACCAAAAGGTCAAGGCTGCGAAAGAATTTGCGGCGGTCACTGAATCTCTGCTACCTTTTATCAATGGTCCATCGCGCTTATAGATTGTAAACCAAGGTAAGAGCCGGTATGATAAAAGGTCTCCGCAGATCTTCAGGTTCCCTCAATCCGCCAATTCTTTCGAGGCCGAATTTCATGAATGCTTAAGAACGTCATTCTATCTTCTGACCGGGAATAGCGGGTCCCGAGGCTTAGGGGTTTGGGTACCTTTTTTCACATAAAAAAGGTACGACCACTTAATGGGAGTAGATTTAGGTGAGGCTACTTTTAACACTTGCATTAGATGGTTTAGCGAAAAAAATGATGGATGGAATCTTTAACTGGCTGGCTGAAATGGAAGCTGGAGGTTTCCCGAGGGGTCGGGGTGTGGTGGCTGATGGTTCAGCGTTGTGCCTTTCAAATGACTCATAGTTCATTTTGGCTTGACCCATTCCGACAATATCGGGACCAGCAAAGCTGGACCAAAAGTTCAAGGCCAATTTCTTTTTTCTGCACTTTCGAACAATATGAAATAGCGCAAGCGTCCTTGGTCAACGAAGCTTTAGCGTAGTTGACTCGCTTGTGCTCCCAGTAAGGGCACCCAATGGCACAAATGCTCACCGAAGCGTCAGTTGAGCCGCCCACCGGCCGTATCGCCCAGAGAAAGTGGACCAGCCGGATATTCTCATAAAAACGATTGATAGCTTTGAAGTTGAAATTTCTCCTAACCCTCCAAAAGGATAGGCTATTGCTTTCTCTGATGCCCTTTTACTCATTTAGAGTCTCAATCTTTTCTTCAAATAATAACAGTCATGGGTCTCCCACTGGTGTTGGTTTGGCAAGTGAGAAAGGAAGCCGGAGCTTCCATAGTTCCGTTGTGAAGGAGGACCTTCGCAACGAGTAAAGCTCTGCTTCCTTTCACATGATAAAATTTGATTACTGAATCCCATCTCGTCCATTCAAGCAGAATGGACTGAGGGGATGGAGCTGTGGATACGAAAACAGTCGTCGGTACAATTCATGACTGCAGTGGACACAGAGGATGGTGCTGAGTTTACAAATTCTCAACCAATTGCCGCAATTAATACATTTTTAAGGTTTTTACACAGGCCATGACCTTCGGAACGAGTTAAAGAATCTCAATGACCAACGAACTCGAACCACAACCACTAACTACCAACTACCAACTACCAACAATTTCAATTTTACTCTTCATAACTCAACCCATACCCAAACGGAAAAAGAGGATCTTCCGAATCAAACGGGACATCTTCTTTCTGATTCAGTACTGCCTCCCATGACGACGGCATCTCAAACGGTAGTTTCCCGGTTGGATTGAACTCACCAAAGAGCAGATCAAAAATAGCTTCGTTGCTTGCACCGAAATTGGCTACAATAGCTGAAGCAGACTCAGCCAACTCAGGAATCACAGCCGGCCTGGAAAGATAGGTGGTAATGACCGTCGGCTTCTGTCGAATGATCTCCATCACCGGGGCCAGTTCTTCTTCGGTATAGTATAACCGGCCCATCGGAAATAGATCCATCCCGGCAAAACTTCCCATCTCCGGATCTTTGGGAGCCTCAAGGTTCAGAATGGCCACATCGGCTTCCTCAACAGTTTCAACCACTTGTCCATATTGAGAGGCAACCTCCAGATCCAAATTTTCAATGTAAATCCTGGTTCCCTTTTGAAGCGGAAGAATGGGGGATCCGTTGACGGTTTGATTTGTCAAAAGTACTTGCGATCTCAACTGTGATTCATACCCCAATTGAATCGCTTCTTCGGTACCGGTTAGCTCAGATACATGATCAACATCCACATACGGCTCATCAAACAGCCCCAACCTGAATTTCAGGGCAAGTAACTTTCGTACGGACTGATCCAGCCGTGATTCAGGAATGCTGCCTTCCTCCACAAGCTGCACCACAAGTTCCGGTGTTGATTCACCACCAAACTGATCCACACCGGCATCCAGTGCTTTTTTTACCCGCAGTACAGGAGATAGATTTTCAACTCCGTAATTTTTCGTGCCGGCAAACTCAATGATTTCGCCCAAAGGATATCCCAAAATGGTTGTCTCGTTAATCAGTCCCCAGTCTGTACAGACAATTCCCTCATACTGGAGTGAATCCCGAAGCAGATCGGTAATGATCTCCTCGTTGAAAGCAAATCCTACCTCTTCGCTGGTCTGCCCGACAGGCACGCCATAGTAGGGCATAATTTGTGAGGTTCCGGCTTCAAACGCCGCTTCGAACGGAATCAGGTGATAGTCGAAATTATCTCCCGGGTATACCTGGTCTTTTCCGAAGCGAAAGTGCGCATCCCAACCATCGTCCTGCGGGCCACCGCCCGGAAAGTGTTTGGTCATTGTAGATACGCTTGATGAGGTAAGTGAATCTCCCTGGAAACCGTGTACATAGGCGGCGGTGAGTTTGGCAGCCAGTTCAGCATCTTCCCCAAAGGTACCGTTAATGCGTGCCCATCGGGGATCGGTAGCTAAATCAGCCATCGGGTGAAGAGCCGTGTGAATACCAACCGCTCGATATTCCTGTGCCGCGATTTCACCAAAGCGGTGGACAAACGCCGAATCGCCAATTGCCGCAAGGCCGATCGGTTCCGTCCATTTGGAAAATCCTTCGATATTAAATCCAATAGTAGCCAGTTCCATGGTAGTGTGGCGAGGATCAGAGCTGATGGTAACCGGGATTCCCAATCGAGTTCTCTCAGCAAGCTCTTGTACCCTGTTTTGCCACTCTGCAAGAAGTTCTGCTTTGGGCACGGCAAAAAGGTTAAAGAAATTCATCTTCTTTTCCAGGATAGCCACTTCCAGGGGTAATGTATTCATAATGTTGAATACACCTGCAAAATTCCCGTCCGAACCCACAGCCGCCGGACTGTGAAACATCAACCCGGCTTTCTCTTCAACAGTCATCTGTGACAACAGATCTTCCACCCTGAGTTCAACAGGCTGACGAAAATCTTCATATGGATCCAATTCTCCGTTCTTGTTTAGATCCCGAAACCTCTCCCCATCAAGGATTATCCTGTCAGCCGGAGGACCGGCTATTTCCATAGCTGTATCTATTTTACTGGTTTGATTGAAGTAGAAATAGCTCACCAAGCCAACAATCAGAATCACAAGTACCAGCAAAAAAACCCCGATAAACTTTAGCACTTTTTTAATCATAGTTCTCTCGTGTTTAGATATTGTTTCACGATTTTGCTTATTTATAATTTAAGTCGTTTTTATAACAACTTGAACCATCTCCCTTTCTATTACTTTGAAGCGGGATGAGTTTTTATCAACCAAACCAACAACCACGACCTAAACAGGTAAAATAATCATGTCGAATCATAACATGAGTGCGAAACTTCCAATCTATAATTTTCTGACTGTTTTTATTTTAGCGTTTTTCATTCACATAAACCCGGCTTTCGCTCAACTTGAGTTCGAAGAGATTCCCCTCGAAAAACCGCGGGTTCTTGTACTCACGGACATTACCAATGAGCCCGACGACCAGGAATCTCTCGTTCGGTTTCTCTCCTATGCCAATGAATTTGATATCGAGGGTTTTGTGGCAACTACATCAAACTGGATGAGGGATGAAGTACGTCCGGATGTAATTCGTGAACTGATCTCATCATACGGTGAAATTCATGATAATCTTGAACAACATGCACCCGGATATCCTGCAGAAGAGTACCTGATGGAACGAGTTACGGCTCACCTTCCCGTGTATGGAATGAGAGGTGTCGGGGCCGGGAAAAGCACAGAAGGTTCCCGCCATATTATTGATGTAGTGGATAAAGCGGATAACCGCCCGGTTTGGGTGACAGTCTGGGGCGGGGCCAGTGCACTGGCACAAGCGCTATGGGAAGTAAGGGAGATGCGAAGCCCGCAGGAAGTGGATGAGTTTGTATCCAAAATGAAAGTCTATACCATTTCCGACCAGGACGATTCCGGAATCTGGATTCGGGACAACTTTCCAAACCTGTTTTATATCAACAGTCCCAACGAACCGGATGGAGGGCAATGGTATCATCGTGCAACATGGACCGGAATTGCGGGAGATGAGTTCTATCAAAATGGACCCGGACATAAGTTTGAACTGGTTGAAAACGAATGGCTCCGCGAACATGTGATGGAGAATCACGGGCCGCTTGGCGCTCAGTACCCCGAGCACCATTTTATTATGGAGGGGGATACGCCGTCTTACCTTGGGTTGATACGCAACGGGCTTGGATGGGCGCTGAGTCCCGCTTACGGTGGTTGGGGCGGACGATATCAATATACTCAAGTATTCGGTGAAAAGAGTCCGCTCTGGACAAATGGCCGTAACTCCCGCGACCGTGTAGTTGCCGATGACGGAAATGCGTACGTCTCAGACCAGGCAACCATCTGGCGATGGCGGGATGCTTTTCAATACGACTTTGCCGCACGAATGGATTGGGGCATCATGTCATACGAAGAAGCCAATCATAATCCTGAAGCGGTGGTCAACGGACACGAAGGCAAGAATGTGTTGAAGGTGCAGGCATCTCCCGGAGAAACGATTACACTTGATGCATCCGAAAGTTCCGATCCGGATGGCGATCAACTCTCCTACAAATGGTGGGACTATCCGGAAGCCGGTACGTTAAGCCGCTGGTGGACCTTCTACTGGACCGACAGGCACCCCGGGGATACGGAAGTATTAAATCCGAATGAAGCCGTTACTGATATTACCATCCCGTCAAATTTCTTAGAAGAAGTTCCGGGTCGTTCGCCTGAGGAAAACAACATTCACATTATCTTAGAAGTAATTGATGATGGTGAGCCGCAGTTAACATCGTATCGAAGAGTAATTATAGAAGTTGTTGAGGAGAATTAAAGTCCCCTCTCGAGAGGGGATTTAGGGGTGTGTTAGTCCCCTTGGAAGGGGGCAAACGACCGAAGCGAGTTGAGGGAAGACACCCCTCGCCCCCGACAAGCCTGTCGAGGGCACTCCCCTCAAGGTGAGATTATCTCTTGAAATCAAAAAAACATTATGAAAAAACCAATACTGACTTTATCGTTTTTAGTTTTAATAATTTCTTGCAACTACGAATGGCTACATGCACAACCCTCGAATGAGCAACGCCATCGGGTGATTGTTCTTACGGATATAGAAGCCGACCCTGATGATACTCAATCATTAGTCCGACTGCTTCTTTACTCAAACCAAATTGATATTGAAGGCATCGTTGCAACCACTTCGGTCTGGAAAAAGACAAGTATCTCACCTGAAACCATTTTGAAGGTTATTAACGCCTATGGAGAAGTCCAATCCAATCTCAGCCGGCACGAAGAGGGATATCCTACAGTACAAGAGTTGTTAGCCCTGGTAAAAGAAGGTTTGCCGTCATACGGAATGACAGGTGTGGGTGAGGGAATGGATTCGGAGGGATCGGAGTGGATCATTGAAACACTTGAAAAAGAGGATGACCGGCCGCTTTGGATAAGTGTCTGGGGTGGCGTGAATACACTTGCACAGGCATTATATAAAATCAGGGATACCTATACAGAAGAAGAAGTGGACGAGATGATTTCGAAATTACGGGTCTACACGATCTCCGACCAGGATGACAGCGGGAACTGGATTCGAAATAATTTTCCGAACCTGTTTTATATCGTGAGTCCGGGTGATGATTATGGAAGTGCAACCTGGAGTTCCATTAATACCTATGTGGATGGAATCAACAATGATGAAATCAGTAATCGTTGGTTTGCAGAACACGTTCAGCAAGATCATGGACCGCTTGGTGCTGTTTATCCTGATGTGGCGTGGGGAGTCGAAGGAGATACCCCAGCATATCTCTCCTTGATACCAAACGGACTCAATGTTCCCGATCGGCCTGATTGGGGAGGCTGGGGCGGCCGTTATGAACTTTATCAACCGGAGTTTGAAACCATCGGAGAAGGCGGCTCGGATGTTGTGGCGAAACCCGAAAACCGTGAAATCTGGACAAATGCTTCGGATTCATATACACCCTATATATTCGATAACTATGGCCGTGCAGTTGAACAAGCCGATACTACATTCACGGGAAATAAAGTAACTCTGTGGCGCTGGCGGGATGACTTTCAAAACGACTTTGCAGCACGGATGGACTGGACAGTCAAATCATATGAAGAGGCGAATCACCCGCCCGTACCGGTTTTGGAAACCCCAAATCAAATAACAGTTCAATCTGGCGAAAGTTTTACACTGGATGCACGAAATTCATATGATCCGGATGGCGATAACCTCAGCTTTTTGTGGTTTCATTACCCGGAAGCAGGCTCATATGATGAGTTGATACCCGTTCCCGGTGCTGAGAATGTGTATCACGTCAATTATACAGCGCCGGAAGTAGATCAACCTGAAACCGCGCATATCATTTTGAAAGTAACGGATAAGGGAACACCGGCTTTAACAAGATATCAACGCATAATTGTAAACATTATGCCATCGCAGTAAACTTCTTTTCATTTAATAACCGGAAACAGATAGAAGATGGATAAAATAAAATTTCAAGAATATCGCTCATTCAAAACCTATTTTTATCAGAATGCAGGATTGCAATTTTTAGGACACCTCATATCATACACAGTTCTGATTGTTATCTCCTTCACAACATTCCATCAGGCAGCAATTGCCCAAAACCACCAAGAAGAAGCCGTTCGACCCTATCACGATCATCCCATGTATTGGCAGTATAAGGGCGAGCCCGTGATGTTGATCGGGGGAACGGATTCAGATAATGTTTTCCAGTTGCAGTACCTGGAACAGCACTTGGATGATCTTGCAGCTGTTGGCGGCAATTACGTCAGAAATACGATGGCATTCTCCCGGGCAGAGGATGCCTGGCCGTACCAGGTGAATGAGGAGGGAAAGTTTGACCTGAACCGCTTCAACCCGGAATTTTTTGAGCGGTTTGAGCAACTGCTCCAATTGGCCTTTGAGCGTGATATTATTGTCCAGGTAGAGATCTGGGCAACCTGGAATTATTATATGGATGGAGGAGAAGGATACCCGAAAAGAGGGTGGAGCCGGAGTCCGTTTAATCCCATCAACAACATCAATTATACCGTTGAAGAATCCGGACTGCCGACTGATGTTGATTATTCAAAAAGTGAATATCCGGGGGAGCATTCTTTTTTCTATACCCGCCCGTCGGAACTGGATCTGGAAATTGTGCGAGAATACCAGGAAGCTTTTGTGGATAAAATCCTGGAGATTGCCTTTCAGTACCCTAATGTGTTGTACTGTATGAATAATGAAGTGAATGAGGCACACTCCTGGGGACGATACTGGGCACAATACATTCAGGACAAAGCCGAAAGGGAGGGAATTAACGTTCAAACTGCAGACATGTACGACATCAATGCGCTTACTCATCCACGTCATCGTGAGATTTTAGATGATCCGGCCTATACTTATGTGGATATTTCACAAAACAATTTCCATACCGGGGAGGTGCATTACGAACTTGTCCGATATCTTCGTGAATACAGTTTTGACGGCCCCCAAAAACCGTTGAATAATACAAAAATATATGGGGGTTTTTGGACCTATGATGAGGGTGGAGAGGATGAAAGTGTAGCCCGGTTCATGAGAAACCTGTTTGCCGGTTCTGCATCCATGCGATTCCATCGAAGAGACGCAGATCCTTATGCTGAGCTTCGCAACTACTACGGCCTTGGCCTTGGGGATGAGGCGAAAGCTGTGATTCAGAGTACAAAAATGCTTCTCGATAAGGTTCAGCCCTGGAACCTTGAACCAACCTACCATCATTTCCTGGACCGCAGCCGTAATGAGGCTTATATCATGGCTGACCCTGGAAATTCGTATGCTATCTATTTCACCAACGGAGGCGGAGTAGATCTCGATCTCAGGGAGCGGTCCGGCTCATTCACTGTTCAATGGTTGGATATTATGAACTCCTCCTGGGTTGATGAGTCTCAATTTGAAGCCGGTGAATTGAGAGAAATTGCGGCTCCCGGTGACGGTCATTGGGTAGCTGTCATTCAGCGGAGATGAGAATTTGAACCCGTCAGGCCGCTGTCTTTGCGGTCAGACGGATAAATACTAATTTTTGAGGTTACCAACCACCCATCGAATGATTTTTAATTGTTTAAATCAAGGTTAAAGAGAGCCAGAATCTCAACCTCATTGCGCTTGGCTGCTGCCTTTTTAACCATAACCAGATGGACTCAGAAAAAGCAGGGAGCAACAGGCGAGTGTGATTGTTACTGACTCTCCCAACCAATAAATTGATCACTGCCTGTTAATTCTAAAGAGACACTCCTATCTGATTTCTAATGAATTATTTTGGGGAAATCTATTAGAAAGTCAGTTTGAGCCCGCCTGCATTAAGATTTCAGAAAACAGGCTCTTCACCCCGAAGTGTCGAGTTCAAGCAGCTGGAGAGCGCAATATTCAAGCTTATTATCTCGAACTGACGTTAATTAAATAAGCCAACTATTATTTTTATTTTATCACAACCAAAATTAACAACAACTTACGTGATATCTATGGACCATAATGAAATAACGAATGGTAATCAGCTGATTAAAGATTTTATGGGCGGCACTATTAAAGTAGACCAGGATGATGTGAAAGACATTCCACTCGCATTTTTAAAGGGCAGTGATCTGAAATTTCATCTTTCCTGGAAATGGTTAATGCCGGTAGTTGTAAAAATAGAAGAAGAGGAAGGTCACAGCGTTCGCATTGAAGGCCAACGTTGCAGCGTTACAGGCGAAGATGACACCTACGATTCCGAAGCAGATTCCAAAATGGAGGCTATCTGGAAATCCGTTGTGGCTTACCTCGAAGCTGAAAAATAAGCTTTTATAAGCTTGTGGATTGATTAGCGAAGAGGTCGAGAATATCACCAAGTGTACTCATAGCAACTTTGCAGAACCCCTTGAATCTGCATTTGGTACATGTTAACACTGTATACTTTTTAGCCTGAATATTGAAGAATTTTGAAAAAACATCTCCTGTAGCTGTAATTGGTTTTTGTTTCTTCCTTTCAGACAATTCCTATTTGATAGATTAGGTTCTGAACAATTTTGAAATGGAAACTACCTGATGCTATCATATTCTTCATCCGTTACCGGACCTGCCCATTGAGCTCCGCCTCTATCAAGATTTGGACCGATGGCCGTATGTGTCATGGAATGTTCATGAGAAGCTCCGTGCCAATGTTTTGCATCTGCCGGGACTTTAATGACATCTCCCTCCCGAATAACTTGAATGGGTTTTCCTTCTATTTGGTGATAACCAGTTCCGTCGGTTACAATGAGAATTTGCCCACCGGGATGGCTGTGCCAGTTCGATCGTGCCTTCGGTTCAAACTTCACCTTACCCCCATTCGTGTTTAAATTATCTTCCGGAAGTACGATCATATTTACCCATACTGTACCTGTGAAATTTCCTCCGGATACCTCATTACCTTCCGGCAGGATGGACGTCATATTATAATGTTCATCGCTATCTGTTTGTGCCATTGCCTGGAAAGCAGGCATTAGCAAAAAAACGATTACTAAAATTGCAGGAATTGATTGATTAAGATTCATATCTGATGGTTGAGTTTGAATTGTTGTTTGTAAAATCTCCCCTACTTTTTAAGGAGGGGATTAAGGGGTGGTTAATTTCGTCTCGCTGTTCTGTTCCAAGACTAAAAACAAAGCTGCATCGCTTTATTTTACATACTACCAGAAGGCTTAAAACGGAACGCTAAATTTTGATTAGAATGAATCTTTTTCTACCACCCCAAGCCCCTCCTAATCATAGGAGGGAAAGTTCATTTCAAATTCTTGTGTTGGAGTCACATTTAGTAAAAATATTAATCCTGTTCTTGGTTTCTGTTTTCCAGTACGTTATCTAATACAGATTGAGCGATTTCTCCTTTTTCTTCACCAAGTGTCGTTTCGATGATATCCACAAAATGCTGCAATTGGACCTGTGTTAAACCGACATTCAGGGAAAGATTTAAATGGCTTCCCAACATGGGTTCCACGCCATCGAGGCCGCTGAGTATGGAGATGACCACCAGCTCTCGCTGGGCATAGGTTAACACATCCCGCTCAAACAGGTCCGCAAATAGATGCTCTTTGAGGAATGTGTCGATGGCAGGAGCAAATGCTCCGTAACCTGATTGCGGATTACCCCAGTTTGCACCGGTTAACTCATACAGGGTTTCCACACCTCGTTCGTACTTGCTTCGGTCATCATTGATTGGAGAGGCTTCCGGGCCCTGTTCATCTTGAATGCCGTCAGCCTGGCGCTCATCTAAGATCTCCATAAAGGTAGAAAGCCCGCGAATACTACGAGGGAATCCGGCGTACGCATACAGATGCACCATCGACTCTTTGATCTCATTGATTGTCAGGCCGGCATCCAAACCGTTATGCAGTGCAGGTTTTAAACGTTGAAGGTCACCAATGGCGGTGTAAGCTGCTATTGGAATGAGAGTTTGCTGTTTTTCGCTGAGCCTCTGATTCTGTTCTGAGGTTTGTGCTTTCAAATCGAGTGGAAAACAACTGATGGCTACAATTAAACTGAGTAGTAGTTGTGTACTAAATTTTTTCATGTTACTGGTTTATTTGAGGGTTAAATACCGCGCGTTTGTAAACGGTCTCTTAATGTCTCAATGGCCTTTTGAATCACATCCAGTCTTTTTTCTCTGGGATCGGGTTTTCCGACTGTTTCACCGTCGGGTTCAATTTCGAGTATCTCTTCATTTTGGGTATTGTAAACGGCCCATTCAGGTACCCCTTTGCCATTGGGATCACCTGTCTTGGCGAAGTTTGCCCAATAGGTGTTCATCACTTGCGCTAACTCTTGTTCTTCAGTCGTTGGCTCAATATCTCCCCAGCGGGCATCCAGGTTGTTAAACACGTAGGCAACTTCTGATCCGTGTCCGGCACCAAAGCGCATTCGCTCCCGCATCGCTTCCGGCACATAGGAGAACAGATACATGTAAGCCGGGTTACCTTCATCAACAAAAGCTCTTGCTGTCATGCGAGCCGGCTCTCCCCATGCCCAGTCGGTGTTAAACTTTGTGATAACTTCAGCAAACTCTTTATTTCCCTCAGGATCGTATGCAGTTCTCGCCTCATCTTCCAGTTCACTAAAAAGTGAAAACAGTTCTTCTTTTGAACTGCTGTTATTAACAAAACTGCCGCCTATTTCGGCACTTGTATTCCCGATGATAAGTGGAACGTCTGCCTGTCTGTCTGCTTTGTAAGCACTTTCAGCCGTTTCTACCACCAGCTCCCCATCCAGAATTGGGCCTGAATAGGTGCGCGGGCCATTCTCACCATCGGTTTCCTGGCCTCCATCCACAATCTCTTCAACACTCAGATCGCGAAGTTCTGCAAGTGCTTCTTCACCGGTTCCTTCGATTCCCTTTTTACGGGCAAAGTTGATTCCAATGGTTTCAGCAGAAACCGTGTAGAGTGGATCCGCATTATCTTCACGAATGGGTCGGCCGGTAAGAACACCGTCACGACCGCCGCCTGATTCACTAATCACTTTATGAAACTGACCTCTTGCAGCCGGAATGGTCATGAGCGAATGAACAGATACGCCACCGGCAGAGAAACCGAAAATGGTCACATTATCCGGATTACCACCGAATGCTTCAATATTCTCCTGTATCCATTCGAGGGCGGCAATCTGGTCCATATAAGCGTAGCTGCCTTTTGGCTCCTCGGGATGCTCTTCGCTCAATGCAGGAAATGCAAAATGGCCGAGGCGTCCCAAGCGATAATTGATGGTCATCAAAATGACGTCCTGTTTGGCGAATTCCTCTCCTGTGGTTGCACCACCGGCGCCACTTCCGCCCACAAAAGCACCTCCGTGGATCCATACCATCACGGGAAGATTCGAACCCTCTTCAACTCCGGCAGGTTTCCAGATATTCAGGAAGAGACAATCTTCCGATGAACCGTCCGCAATGGTTCCGGGAGCAGCGCCCCATCCGGCCTGCGCACAATTTGCGCCATACTCGGTTGCATCACGCACACCCTCCCAGTTCGATACGGGCTGAGGTGGACGCCAGCGATATTCGCCAACCGGCGGCGCTGCAAAGCGAATCCCTTTGAAGCTTGTAACATCTCCTTCCGTCACACCACGCAAAAGACCGTTTTCAGTTTGAACTGTTGGGGATGTATTGGAATCCGTTTCCTGTGCAACCACAGATGTATGATGAGCCGGCAAATAGCAACTCATGATGATGAATAAACCAAGGATTATTTTTTTCATTTTGATTGGGTTTTAATTTTTAACTGTACTTATATAATCTGGCATGAGTTCGAAACAAGAATGTTTGATATTGTGCTCCCCTCCTGTGTAAGAGCCTGCCCCGATACTTCGGGGAGGGGTTGGGGGAGGGAGAATTCTCCCCTTGAGGGGAGTCCGCCTTTAGGCGGGAGGGGTGTACATCCCCCGAGTTCACACGACATTCGTCGTGCTCACATTCCCCCTTCTAAGGAGGACTAATCATCACCACGAGACATCAGCCTGGTAAACGACAAAGAGCCCAGCTTCCAACCATCGTCAAGTTTCACATACACTTCAGTTACTTCAAATGGATTTGTGACTTCATTCCCGCCAACTTCCGCTATCAGGGTAATCCTGTTTAAAAGGATGGCCGTTTTGTCAATAATATTGACCGATACCTCATGGATATCCGCCTGTTTGTACCAGATCCCCCCACTTTCGATGATAGCGAGTTCACGTTCTGTTCCCCATGATCCACCCATGTGAACAAACTCCGCTTTTTCATGAAAGAGATCCGCCAGGGCCTCCACGTTTTTGTCGGCCATCCACCGCCATTTTTGTTCGGACAAATTGATGATCTCCTGTTCTACACTCGTAACGTTTTCATTTTTCTGTGCCACCGCCTGGGTTGATAGTGCGACAAACAATAAAAGAGTATATATAACTTGTTTCATGAGTTTGATTATTGGTTGATTGATTTCTAATGATCTCTGGTTATAAGTCTTCAATTCTTCGGTGGGGCTTCCACACCGGTCATGTTGAGCACGGGTTCCGGCAGACGCTCTCCCCGTATCTCGATATTACGGACGGCAGCGTTCAGTTCATCAAGTTCAGAATCTGAAAACTGTACCAAAGCTCCCCCGATATTCTGGATCACGTGATCTTTGTTGGTGCTTCCCGGGATCGGAACGATCCATGGTTTCTGTGCTAACAGCCAGGCCAGTGCAATCTGAGCCGGTGCAGCCTCTTTCCGTTCAGCCCAGGTATTGACCAGGTCAACCAGTGCTACATTATGAGCAAGGTTTTCCGGTGAAAAACGGGGCTCAAGACCGCGAAAATCACCCTGGGCGAAGCGTGTATTCTCATCAATCCACCCGGTCAGGAACTGCACGCCAAGCGGACTCCACGGCACAAAACCGATTCCCAGCTTCTCACAAGTGGGGAGTACTTCTTCTTCAGGTCCGCGCCACAACATCGAGTATTCACTTTGAACAGCAGTAACCGGCAATTCCGCGTGGGCACGGCGAAGCGTATTCAGTCCCATCTCCGACATCCCCCAGTGCAATACCTTGCCCTCATCCATCAGCTCTTTGACGGCTCCGGCCACATCCTCAATAGGTACTTCGGGATCAACACGATGCTGATAGAGCAGATCAATACGGTCGGTCCGCAGGCGCCGAAGCATTCCCTCAACGACACGCTTGATGTGCCCGGGTTCACTGTTTGTTCCACGTCCGCGTTCACCCGTTTCAGGGTTGATGTCAAAACCAAACTTGGAAGCTATTTTCACCTCATCGCGAAAGGGTTCCACAGCCTCACCCAGTAGGCGCTCGCACTCAAGAGGCCCATACGCTTCAGCGGTATCAAAAAAAGTGACTCCATTATCGAATGCAGCCCGTATCACTTCAACCATCTCGGGCCGATAGGGTGTCGTTGTTGTATATTTTCTTGCCATGTTCTGAACCCCCATTCCAATACTGGAGACCTCCAGCGAACCGAGCATTCGTTTGTCGTTTATGGATGCATTTTGACTTGATAGACTTCCCGAATTTTTCTTCTCTGATTCTGGCTGTGATTTAAATCCCATCAAAGGTAACGCTGCAAAACCAGAACCGGTCAGTGCAGTTCTGCGCATAAAATCACGGCGACTCATCTTATTTTTCTTATTCATTTTTTCTCCTTTTTTGATCTTTTTCCGGAACACTCTTCCCGATGCTCCTTTTTTAAAAATGCTCTCTCAAACCTACTTTATGCTTAAAGAAAGACTTACTAAAACCTGTCAGGTTTTTGAAAACCGAGTTCTATTTATTTTAAACTTTCAAACCTGACAGGTTTTGTTTTGACAAATATCTACTCACTCTCCCCCGTATACACCACACGCCAGATTCGACCTTTAACGGAGTCAGAAATATAGAGGGCGCCGTCCGGTGCAATTGCGAGGCCCATCGGACGGTGTTCTGCCACACCGGGGCTGGGGATTGGATCTACACCGGCAAACCCATCGGCAAAGGTCTCGTAATCACCCGCCGGAGAACCGTTTTCAAAAGGCACAAATGATACCCTATATCCTCTTTGCGGCAATGGTGCTCGGTTCCAGGAACCATGAAATGCGATGAAAGCACCGCCCTGATAGTGCCCTGGAAAGTGCTGACCGGTGTAAAACAGAAGTACATTTGGTGCCCAGTGACCAGGAAAGGCTACTACCGGGTCGAGAAACTCTGAGCATCGCCCGACTTCCTCTCCATCGCCACCATATTCGGGACTCAAAACTTTTTCTTCCTGCTGCCAGTCATAATAGCAGTATGGCCAGCCTGCATTCGCACCTTCAGTCAGTCTCAACATCTCTTCAGCAGGCAATTCAGCATTATCCTTTTCGGTATAAAGATCCGGCCAGAGTGTATTGAGTTGATCCCGACCGTGCTGCATTACGTACAGGGCGTTGTCCTCATGATTCCAATCAAGGCCCACGACGTTGCGAATCCCTATTGCATAGTGCATGCCGTCATCCTGCTGTGTTTGGCCCAAAGAGTCAGCATGAAAGCGCCAAATACCCGCTTGCCGCTCCAGCTGCGAACATGGATCTTCTCCCATGGAGCCGGGAGTACGTGGTTCTTGCTGACAAGCATTGGATGGAGCACCCACATTTACGTAGAGGTAGCCATTATCGTCAAAAGCAATCGATTTGGAATCGTGAGACTGCTGTTCCGGGAAACCGGTAACAACGATCTCCGGCTCACCTTCGGGAACAAGCGATCCGTCCTCAGGCATCGGCCACCGATAGACGGACTCCGTATTGGAAGCCCAGATATACCCATCGTGGATAGCCATGCCGGTTTCCCACAAAATTCCGCCTCTCATGGGAGTCATATCACTGAAACGCTCAATGATGTCAGCTTTAAAGTCACCTGTGGTATCACGTAATGCAGCGACTCCACCCTCTTCGCTTCGCGTTTTTACATAGATGTCACCATTCGGCGCAACTGCAATGTGGCGCGCCGGCCCGAGACTATCGACAACGACGCTCGCACAAAATCCATCCGGCAGGGTAATGCCTCCATTATCCTCATCGCATACAATTTCTGCACTTGCAAGGTTTTGATTACTGTCGGCCGAAGGACCCCCGCATCCGGCAATGAGCAGTACCGCGAAAATAGACAGAGCTGCAAAAAAATGATCGGTATTTGTGAAACGAGAAAACCTTCTTCTGATCGGGTTCGAAATGTTTTTATTGATATCCATAATATTTATGTCGTTTTAGTATCGTATCGCTGAAAGAGATGTTGGTTTTGTATGATCATTTGAGTCAAGAATTAAGTGTGGAAAAGCTGAGAAAAAGTCCCCTCATTTTTAAGGAGGGGAAATTCAGGTTCCTAATTTTCTGCTATTAAATTGCATATGCTATTTCGTTAATCTAAAGGTACAAACCCGAGCGTACTCTGTGATGTCATCGGGACCACAAGCTGGTTGTTATCTGAATCGTAGCAAATAGAAGCCGCACTTGGAATATTCTCTGCAATCAGTTCGGCCGATTCGCCTGGACGAATTCTGGAAACTCCGCCCTGTCTTACACTGCTGATATACTTCGTTCCGTCCTTCATGATCTCGATTCCATCGCCTCCAGCCTGAACGGCTTGTTCCGTTTTCAGCAGATCACCATCCGGAGAAAAAGTGAGGACATCGGGATTGCCAAAGTTGACTACCACAATATTACCATCGGTGTCTATCGCAATGCCGTTGGGGACATTAATCGGATCGCCCACTATAAATTCAGAATTACTCCCCTCCGGAGAGATTTTCCATACTTTCCAGGATTGCGGGTCACCATCGGGACCGATATCACCGGATTGTGTGGTGTAGATCGTTCCGTCTTCTGCTACAGTGATGTCGTTAATCCAGGGAGATTCTTCGATTCGGATATCTTCAAGAGGAATGCCCGTTTCCAGGTCAAACCGGCGAATGACGGCTATTGATGGATCATCCAGGCTTGTACCGCCATCCCGATCGGCAAAGTAGAGAACGCCATCTGCAATTTCGCTTCCGAGGGGATCATTCAAAACCAGTGGCGGAGATAAATTGCTGCGCTGACCGGAATTCTGAACACCAATCCATTTTGGTGTATGAACCGATCCATCAGAGTTAATCAGCGAAACCCACGCATTATTTACCTGTACATTTTGCCGGTCACCCATGCTTGGCACGATGATTCGTTCTCGTTCCGCATCATAAATACAGCTTTCGGCAGATTGGATGGCTCCGTACACACTTACATTGGGTGAGATCGGTTGAAATTCACCGTTAGAAGTCAGACCCAGAGGATTTCCAACCGAATAGGGCTCCGATTCCTGTGCGGATACCGAATTTGCGAAGAGTCCGACGGTCAGGGTTAATATTACAAGCGAGTAAAGTATCTTTCCGTGATTCATTTTCTTTATCATCATTATCTGTTTTTCTATTAGTGGATGGCTCTGCTGAATCCATCAGACGGCTGGTTTTGCCGTCAGATGGTTAGATTAGGTATCGAAGAACCCGTCTGACCGAAAATACAACGGTCGGACGGGGCAGTTTTTAAAATTCTCTCACTACTCTTCAATGCTATGAGTATCCCGCACGCTGCTAAATGTCAGGTCTAACAGGCTCCAATCTCCGTCTTGGTTTTGATAGACTTCCGTAACCGTAAACTCATTGGATACGACATTTCCCCGAACCTCAGCCTCCAGGGTAATGCGGTTCCAAAGAATCACGGTATCGCCAAACGTTTCTACCACAACCTGGTGCACGTCTGTATTCTTGTACCAAATGCTTCCGCTTTCAATGATTTCGAGTTCACGGTTTGTTCCCCACGATCCGCTCATGTGGACAAATCGTGCATCCTCATTAAATAAGTTTGAGAGCTCATCTACATTCTTGTCAGCCATCCACTGCCATTTCTCCTGGGAAAGATCTTTAATTTCCTCCACAACATCCGCATTTTGGGCGAAGGCAGGTACGCTGATTAAAATTATAAAGAGTCCAATGAGAACTGTTTTTAATTGATTGAATTTCATTGTATTGATGATTTATGAGTTGTGTGATTAATGTTTAGAGGACTTTTCAAAACCCATCAGACGGCTGGTTTTGCCGTCAGATGGGTATCCTATCATCGCTTTAACCCGTCTGACCGCAAAGTCAGCGGTCGGACGGGATAGCATTGCAAAGTTTTCATCCAATTATTTCTTGTTATTTAAACTATTGCATCCCAATATTCCGCAACCACTCAACGGCTTCGGCACGGACTTCTTCTCGTCGATCTCCTTTGATATCCAGGTAGATTCCATCTCGTTCCAATCCGCCTCTGACTGAAAAACTTTCCAGTATCTTTGAATCCGGACAGAGTTCTTCAATTTGACGAATACTGCTTCCCAAACCATAACCTCCATTTGTATTGAATGGGATGACTATTTTGCCGCTCAGATCATACTCATTCAAAAAGCTTTTCATGGGTGGAGGGAGTTGCATTCCCCAAGTTGGAAAGCCAATAAAGATTGTTTCATAATCCTGAATGTTCTCAATTTCAGTTTTTAAAGGAGGTAAATATCCGGTCTCATTTTCCCTGGCAACTTGCGCCACGATTGCATCATAATCCTCCGGGTAGGGAGTTTCCAGTTCGAGTTCAACCATCTCACCGTCAACTTCATCCCGGATCATTTCGGCTACTGCCTCCGTGTTCCCGGTACGGGACAGGTAGACGATGAGTATATCCTCCGAATCGGACTCAACCTGTGCTTTGACAGGGTTTGCCACCAGTAAAAGAATCAGAATCCAAAAAAAGGTAAATCTATTCATAAGCCGCAGGGGCTTTTTTGATATTGGTTTATTGATCTTCAAGAGCGGATGCAAACGACCGAACACCACCTAATTCAATGGCTTCGAACTCTTCCCGAAATTCGTTCAGCTCTTCCGGGGTAAATTCAACATTCAGGGCACCGAGGTTCTCTTCCAGGTGATGAAGCTTGGTTGTACCCGGAATTGGAACAATAAACGGTTTTTGTGCAAGCAGCCATGCAAGAGCAATCTGAGCAGGCGTGGCATCTTTTCGCACGCCCCATTCCCGAACCAGGTTCAGCAGCGCCAGGTTCTTCTCCAGGTTTTCGGGAGAAAAAGATGCAACTGAGTTATGCCTCGAATTCTCAGAAAACCGGCTGTATTCATTAAACTTGTCACCAAACAGTCCGCGTGCAACCGGACCCCAGGGAACAAAACCGATTCCCAACTCTTCGCATGTATCTAAAATTTGATTTTCGGGGAATCGCTCCATGAGGGAATATTGCGTTTGAAGGGCTGCAACAGGCTGAACGGCATGAGCTCGCCGGATCGTGTCCGGTGCCATCTCCGAAAGGCCAAAGTGGAGAGCTTTCCCTTCATCAATCAGATCCCTTACAGTACCGGCAATATCTTCGATGGGAACATTTGGATCCAGGCGGTGGCAATAGAGCAAGTCGATACGATCCGTTTGAAGCCGCTGAAGCATACCATCCACTGCCTGTCGAATGTGCTCCGGACGACTGTTTCGACCAGCTCTTTGACCATTTCTGAATTCGAACCCGAATTTGGTGGCAATGACAACCTCATCCCGAACGGGGGCAAGCGCCTCGCCTACGAGCTCTTCATCTGTAAAAGGGCCATACACTTCCGCCGTATCAAAAAACGTTACGCCCCGTTCCACCGCACCACGAATCACGGGAATCATCTCCTCATTCGGCCGGGGCGGGTTGTAAGAACCAGACTTCATACTCATACATCCCAATCCAATAGCAGAGACCTCAAGGTCGCCAAGCATTCGTGTTTGGACGGCAGATTGAAGCTTTCCGAAATCTTCTTTTGATTCATTCAACGGATTCGCTTTAGACGCTGTCCACGCTAAAGAAGCCAGTGTTAACCCGGCACTTGCACCAGCGGTTTTTTTCAAAAAATCTCGACGGCTGGTTTTGTTTGTCTTTGAATCGATTAAGTCTTTTTCGTTTTTCATGACTTGGTGATCGTATTGATTATTATGAAGGTTTTCGCACTCAATTTTTAGGTCATATTAATTAATTCCCCGTCCGTTCTTCCAGCTCTTTCGGGTACCGTGCCCCTTGAACCTGGATTTTTGACAGGGCTGTTTCGATTTGGTTGAGGTCATTCGAAGTTAAATTAATATCTGCCGCTTCAATATCACTTTTCAGGTGTTCCAGTTTCGTGGTTCCCGGAATGGGGACAATCCACGGTTTTTGAGAAAGCACCCAGGCGATGGCGATTTGAGCTTTTGAGGCATTCTTCTGTTTTGCAATTTCACCCAACAGCTTCACAAGGTCTTGGTTTGCTTTCCGGTTTTCCTTGTTGAATCGGGGTACAATGTTACGAAAATCGTTCTCACTGAATTCTGTACTTTCGTCAATCTCACCGGTCAGAAATCCCTTGCCGAGCGGACTAAACGGTACAAAACCAATTCCCATCTCTTCCAGTGCAGGAAACAACTCATTTTCAGGTTTTCTCCACCACATAGAGTATTCACTTTGAACGGCTGTGACCGGTTGAACGACATGAGCTTTTCGAATGGTTTGGACACCCGCTTCCGACATTCCAAAGTGCTTCACTTTACCCTCTTCGATCAAA
Source organism: Rhodohalobacter sulfatireducens (assembly GCF_022012475.1). GTDB lineage: Bacteria > Bacteroidota > Rhodothermia > Balneolales > Balneolaceae > Rhodohalobacter > Rhodohalobacter sulfatireducens. The sequence continues at coordinate 421,527 of NZ_JAKLWS010000001.1, read as the reverse complement.
TCTTTCACCGTTCCGGCCACATCTTCGATGGGTACATCCGGATCAACGCGATGCTGGTAATATAGATCGATCGTTTCTACACCGAGCCTTTTCAAAGATCCTTCTGCGGCCTTCCGGATCTGCTCCGGCTTGCTGTTTAAAACCTGTTTTCCATTGTGATGATAGATGCCAAATTTTGTAGCGACCACTACCTGGTCACGAATAGGCGAGAGGGCTTCTCCGACTAATTTTTCGTTTTCTTGCGGACCGTATGCCTCAGCCGTATCAAAAAATGTGACTCCCCGGTCAAAAGCCGTGCGGATCAGGTTGATCATCTCCTGTTTGTCTGATGCCGGACCGTATCCGTAACTCATACCCATGCAGCCGAGTCCGACTTTTGAAACTTCTAAACTGCTCTCCCCAAGCCGGCGGGTTTCCATGGTCGCTATCATAATCGATCCGTTTTAGATTTAATGTTTAACATCTAAAACAAATATACTGTTGAGACCCCTCAATGAATTACGATTAGCAAACCATCACTTACGAAATTCAAACATTCCTGAATTGCGAAGGGCTTGTGTCCGTATGTTTTTTGAAGAAGTTGCTGAAATGAGTGGCTTCACTAAATCCTAAGGAGTATCCAATCTCTGAAATATCCTGTTGACTGTGCTTCAACAGGATTTTTGATTCCTGGAGCAGGCGTTCGGCTATAAGCTCAGAGGTGGTTTTATTGGTGGTTTGTTTCAGCGCCCGGTTTAGGTGATTCACATGAACGTTCAGTTGTTTGGCAAAATCGGAAGCTGTACGGAGGTTGATGCTTTTATGAGAATCGTTAATCGGGAATTGACGCTCTAAGAGCTCCAAAAACATCGAAGAGATTCGCTGAGATGCATTGATCTCCGTGCTTTGAATGCTTGATGATGGTTCCATCTTCATCGCAAGATGCATCAATTCAAATACTGTGGTTCGCAGGACGTCATATTTGTGTTTATAATCAGACTCAAACTCTTCAAACAACCGTTCAAAAAGCGCTACAGATTTTTCTAACTGTTCGTCTGACAACTCAAATACATGATTTCCGCCGGGCTGAAAAACCGAGTAGTCACTTAAGTCCGCAAATTGATGAAAAAACTGTTTATCAAAAATACAAAAGACTCCACCCTGGACATTCTCTTTTTCAATCCATTTACAGGGAATAAGCGGATTCGAAAAGCTTAACACCTGTTGTTTTGCCTCAAGCACTTTATCAGCATATAGCACTTTGGCTTTCCCCTTGAACAGCATGATTTTGTAATAATCTCTCTTATCATAAGGGATTGGCTCCGGATTATCACCCAAAAAGGGATCTAATGTAAACAGGTCGAAATGCTCATTTACCAATTGAATTTTTTTACTAAATGATCCAAACTTTTGAGTGTAAAAGCTTCCTTTCTTTTCATTTTTTTTCATATCACATTCAATTAAGTGATGCCAGATTGTAAGTTTTGTGAATGCGTTCCACTTCATAATACTAAAAACGAAACGAGTAATTTAAGCTGATATTCCAAAGCGGGTCTGTGTTTTCAATTTCCGTATCTACCACTTTGTTGATGGTGGTTGAAACAGTAACCGGAAGTTCTCTCACACCCAGTGCAATATTTGTTGACGCATAAAACCCGTCGATCTCGTCAATTTTTAAATAATAGAACTGCGGCCGAAGATTCAGGTACAGATCACTAACAAGAGAGATATTCGGAATGCTGCTATAGAAACTCAGAAAGTGTGTGTAATCGGGTACGGAAGGCTCAAACCCGTGAGCTGCTAAATAATACACCCCAATGTTAAGACGCTCATTGACAGCGTAACTTGTATTCAAATCACCTGCTAAAAAACGTCGTGCTTCAATAACATCTTCTGATTGCTCAGAATTATTAATCAGTGCCGGAACCGTTCGAAAGGAAAAGGCCGGATGTGCACCGATTCGGAACGATAACTTATTATTCTGAACCACATCATACCGAAACCAAAACAGGAACGACCACGGTTTACCCTCCATCGAAAATCGCAATTCCGGTTCAAACCGAAATCGATTCCCGACCGACAAATTATAGATCATTGCCGGCTTTCCCAGGGCCAGAGAGGGGACTGTGGATATGCCATCATTCATCACACTGATGGTGCCTGATACATCCAGCTTGTCAGTTGAACCTCCTTGTGAAAATCCTGCATCTGTAAAACACAAGATCAGAATAATAAACAGAGATGTCTGCAGATTGCTTTTTGACATTTATAAACTTCATTTCATTAGGTCTTAAAAGAAAGTTAGGCAGGAGATTCATCATTCAATTATGAGAATCAAGCAAACAGTTACGAAATTCAAACAGTTCTGAATAGAGTATCATGCTTTTAATTAATCAGCATCAACAAATAATCGTAATTGGTTAATAACTCCGTTTTCACCATTATACTTTCATTATTCTTTTAGAGTACCTTGAATAAAACTTACATAGGAAGAAGGGATAACCCGAAAAGCGTTGGTGGCATACCGATACTTTATTAAATATTAAAACTTCAATCATGCCAATAAAAGGACAAAAATTAATAGATAAATTTACCGGAGATACGATTGAATTTATCGAGACTTCTTCAGATACGAATGGTGAAAGAGTTACTTTAAAAGTCACCTTAAAAAGCAAAGGTCAAACAGTTGACGATCATATTCACCTTTTACAGGAAGAGAATTTTAAAATCCTATCGGGTCGTATGACATATTTTTTGGATGGTAAACAGCATGATATAAAAGTGGGAGAGGAAGTAACATTGCCCAAAAACAGACCTCATAATCATTATAATATGGATGATGAACCCGCCGAATATATACAACAAATTACCCCTGGAATTGACATAGATTTCTTTCTCGAAAATTTATTCGGGATGATAAATGACGGTAAGGTAAAAGGTGGCAAACTACCCTTTTTACAGGCTATGGTAACCGGTAAATACCTAGAAAGTCCCTCCAGACTTGCTTCAATTCCTCTTGGACCACAAAATTTTTTGATCGGTATTCTTGGACCTATAGCCAGGTTTTTTGGATATAGAGCTATTTACAAAAAGTATACGGGGATCGAAAAATAGTTGAAAACACCTTAGGCTCTGCCCCCTATTTAGATTATATCAGGAATTAGATTTCAGCATCAAAACAAGTATAACGTTTGTAACACAAAAAAGGACATTGTAACTAAATACGAACTCCCCTCGTACCTCCTTAAAACACAGTGCCCTATAACGTTACAATCATTTATGTATAATCTGCGCTCAACAGAAAAAAGAGAAATCATTCTGTTCTCGGTCGTTGTTATTGTCTTGAGTTCACTTATCTGTTTGATCGCTTATCAATTCGAGAATCCAAATCTCTCCATTTTATCCATTTTTACGCCTTCAATCGTGGCATTGATTCTAACGGCCTTGGCAAAGGGGAAAAGAGGTCTTTACGTATTGTTCGTTCAACAGACCGTTCAGAAAACGGCCTTTAAATGGCTTCTGCTTTCATTACTCGGATTTCCAATTCTTGCATCTTTAGCTGTGCTCTCGATTTTGAACTTCGACATTTCCGGTTTTCAATTGCGAACAACTCAATTGCTGCCTCAGGTTCTTGTGATTGTATTGATCGCCATTGGAGAGGAGTACGGCTGGAGAGGATACTTACTTCCCAGGTTGATGAAGAGATTCAGTGTTTTTTATTCAAGCATCATCCTTGGTTTGATCTGGGGGTTCTGGCATTTTCCGGCCTACCTGATTGGAACGGGTACACCCCAGGAAATGAGCTTCTTCGTATTTTTGCTATGGGTTATTTTGGGAACCCTTTTTATTAGCTGGATCTATTATTACACCCAAAGCGTGCTCACGTCCATACTTGCCCACATCAGCGCAAATGCTGCATTTAATTATCTAAATATTTTACCGGAGTTTACTGGAAGTATGGACACATTCTGGTTGTTTATCCTCTATCTCTCTGTCTTTATGGTGATCGTTTACTACATCAGCAGAAATGATTTAGTGACCAACGTAAACCGATAAAGCGTAATAAAAATTAGTAAACAGGCCTACGCCTCAGTCACCTTCCTCACTCTCTTGTAATGCAGGCTGAACCTCTTCAGGCAGAATTGCCTCCCCTTCATGGCCCCATGAATTTCGAATGTAATTCAGCAGGTCAGAAACTTCCCGGTCTGTCAATGAAAAGCTATGCGACACTCCATTGACTTCTCCTCCATCAACTATCCAGGTAAGCATTTCTGGAATATCATTCATCAGGCTGTCGGCACCAGCAAGAGAAGGATAAACGCCACTTATCCCAGTTCCATTCATCATATGGCAAGAAGCACAGCTGGAAGAGTAAATGGTATTCCCTCTTTGAATGCTTGCTTCAAGGTCAAATTCTTGTGCTAGGACCGGATTGCATAGCAGTGCAAACAAAATGGGAAAAAACAGTTTTTCAACTTTCATAGACACCTCGGGATTGATGTGCGTTTATAAATGTCTAAACTAAAATAAACGACCTTCCCAAAAAATGAGTTCACCGGGGTCACCTTTTCAATTTCAATAAAAAGTCAAACAAAGGTTAATTTCATATATCGAGAAGGTCCGTTGCTCCTTGATTTAGTTGTTAATCTTTCAACGATGCATGGCAAGCATCGTTTGGTCTTTAACCAAGTATGGCTGATTGTAATAGCGATTACCTGTTGCTTTGTAAAGTGCATTAGCATAGGCCGGCATAATCGGTGGAAATGGCGGTTCACCTAATCCTGTTGGATGGGTGTCGCTCTCCACAAAGAAAACTTCAATCTCTGCCGGGGCTTCTGAGTTTCTCATAATTCGGTAATTATTGAAGTTACTCTGTTGGGGCGCCCCGTCATTGAATGTTAATTCACTGTACATGGCGTGTCCCAGCCCGTCAATGATACAACCTTCCACCTGGTTGACAGCACCTTCCATATTCACGACAATACCGCAGTCTACAGCGCACCACACTTTTTGGATTTTAATATCATCCCCCTCTTTCACCAGATCGACCACTTGAGCCGCGTATGATCCATAAGAAAAATAGGCTGCAACACCACGATATACACCGGGCATCTCCTGGCCCCAGTTTGATTTTTCTCTGACCAGTTCCAGCACACCTGCATAGCGATCCGCTTCGTAGTCATTTTCTTCGCCAACCGGGTCTCTCATAGCTCTGTCAAAAAGATCCAGCCTAAATTCAATTGGGTCTTTACCGGCTGCCTCGGCCAGTTCGTCCATAAAGCATTGCTCGGCACTGGCCGTGAAGTTAGAGCTTGGAGCGCGCCAAGCTCCTGTAGAGATGTTCGTATGAATCGGAATCTTTTCACATGAGTAATGATCCAGAGTACCTGCAGGATAGCGGTTGGCGTACAATGAGTCTCCGGGCATTCCGGTTCCTTTGGCCTGGAAAGACATCAAACTTCCGTCATTATCCAATGCAGCTTTATACTTGATAGCATACGCCGGCCGGTACGTTCCCTGGGTCATATCATCTTCCCTTGTATAGATAAGCTTAACAGACCCACCGATTTTTTGGGAAATAGCAGCCGCTTCCAACCCAAAGTTTCCATAGAGCCGACGTCCGAATCCACCGCCCATGCGGGTCATATCCACATGGATATTTTCTTCGGGCAACCCTAACAGTTGGGATGCTGATGTCCGTAATTGTTCCGGTGTTTGAACCGGTCCTATCAGATCTGCTGAGTCCTCTTTTACATCTGCAAAGAAGTTCATTGGTGCCATTGGGTTATGTGGCAGGAACGGTGCCGTGTAGGTTCGTTCTATCACGGTCGGAGCACGTGCAGCAACGGCCTCGGGGTCGCCATCCACTCGTTCCATATTCCCGGAGCCATTTTGGATGGCATCTGCAAGCTTTCTCATATGGTCGTCACTGTTTTCCAGCTCGCTGACCGCTTCCCATTCAACCTCTAAGGCTTTTTTAGCATTCAGGATCTCCCAGGTGGTATCACCCGTAATGACGATCAATTCATTAAATGCATTTACATCAGACCATTGGGGATCGTCGATCGATGTATCGATTGTAAAAACATCTTTGACGCCCGGCATAGATCTCACTTCAGTGTCGTCATATGATTTTAATCTCATTCCGAATGCCGGTGGATGAATGATCATAGCAAGGGTCATACCTTCTCTTGTAAAATCATATCCAAAGAGAGGTTTTCCGGTTACAATTTCGAAACCATCAACATTCTTGATATTCTTGCCAATCAGTGTAAAATCATCCGTATCCTTCAGCGGAACTTCATCGGGTATAGGAATAGAAACTGCTTTGGAAGCAATATCACCATAACCAATCGTTTCACCTGTGTTAGTATTTGTAATGATCCCCTTTTCCGTGGTAAGGTCTTCAATATCAGCATTCCATTCTTGAGCAGCCGCCGTTACCATCAACAGTTTCGCTGTAGCCCCGGCCATTCTAAGGCTGTCCCAGCCCAGTCGAATCGACTGACTTCCACCTGCCAACTGTCTTGTATATTTCGACGTATCCAGAGGGGCTTGCTCTACACGTACATCATTCCAGTCTACATCAAGTTCTTCGGCCACAATCAGAGGCATCGATGTTTTTACATTTTGACCGATTTCGGGATTAGGGGACAAGATCGTCACTTTCCCGTCGGGATGAACCTTGATATAGGCATTGATTTCAAATATTTCATCCGGCAAATTCGCGGCTTTTGGATCCTTTGCCAACGCTGAGAACCAACTGAATCCAAGCATGAGTCCGCCTCCACCCACTGCCATTGTTTTCAAAAAAGATCGTCTGTCAAATTTTGTTTTTGCAACTGTCATATCTTAGGAATTTTTGGCTGCGGTTTTAATGGCTTTGTTGATTCGGAGGTAAGTACCACACCGGCACAGGATTCCGTTCATCGCCGACTGAATTTCTTGATCCGATGGATCCGCATTCTGATTTAAGAGTGCTGCGGCCGTCATAATTTGACCTGCCTGGCAATAACCGCATTGCGAGACATCATGCTCCAGCCACGCTTGTTGAACGGGATGATCACCATTCTCTGACAACCCTTCAATCGTTGTTATTTCAGCATCTCTCACGGCCGAAACCGGGAAAGTACAGGATCGAATTGCACTTCCATCCAAATGAACCGTACAGGAACCGCACTGAGCAATACCGCATGCATATTTTGTACCCAATAGATTCAGATGGTCTCTTAAGACCCATAAAAGGGGGGTATCTTGTGAAGCATCTACTTCTCTTTCTTCTCCATTTATATTTAAAGTGTATGTAGGCATGTTGATGAGGTCTTTAATTAATCATATGTATTAGTAATTAAACTATTCGGTGCGCATAAATCAATATTTCAATCTCCAAATAATTCACTTTTTTAACTACCATTATTCATAATAAATAAATAATTATTACTGCAGTTTGATGTTAAATAAATTTAAAAGATGATTGATTCTTCATAATTCAAAAAAAATCTTATTACTTAGTTTTAGTGAGTGGTATTACAACCTCTTTAAAAAGTCTGTCAGACAGCTACAAAAACACTAAATCACTAAAATTTTTTGTTTTTGTAGCCTCTTTCTTAAGACGCAGTTTACACTCATTGATTATAATTGAGATATACTAATGTCGTGAATTCAACAAGCCATGAATCCCGATAAGAAAATCTATTTAGATTACAATTCCACCACCCCGGTTGATCCCGGGGTTTTGGAAGAGATGCTGCCCTATTTTACCGAAAAGTTTGGTAATGCCTCGAGCATCAGTCACGCCTTTGGATGGGAAGCTGAGGAAGCGGTTGATATTGCACGAGAACAAATTGCTAATTTGATCGGTGCAAGTGCGACCGAAATAACATTTACATCCGGCGCGACGGAAGCAATCAACATAGCTCTTAGAGGTTTATCGAAGGCTCATCGGGATAATGGAAATCATATCATAACCTGTGCCACGGAACACAAAGCGGTACTTGACACCTGTGAAAGCTTAGAGCAGGAGGGATTTGAAGTTACATATTTGCCGGTCGATGAGTCCGGGATGATTAATCTGAATGAATTACATAGCGCCATCAGGAATGAGACGATTTTGGTCACCCTGATGCACGCCAACAATGAAATTGCCACGATTCATCCACTGAAAGAAATTTCAAAAATCACCCGGGAAAACAGTATTCCACTAATGTCCGATGCCACTCAATCCGTTGGTAAAATACCGGTGGATGTGAAAGACCTTGGCGTGGATATCATGACCTTTTCATCTCATAAAATGTACGGCCCAAAAGGAGCGGGTGCGTTGTATCTTAATAAAGATAACAAGCCGGATATTTCGCCATTCATCACCGGTGGCGGACAGGAAAAGGGAGTGCGACCCGGAACGCTGAATGTACCTGCAATTGTAGGATTTGGAAAAGCTTGTGAACTATGTTCGAATAAAATGGAAGAGGACTCAGAACGCTTGAGTCTTTTACGAGAAAAACTGGAAAAAGAATTATTGGAAATGGATGGTGTGGAATTGAATGGCACAGCAGAAAACCGATTGCCTTATATGACAAACATCTCGTTCCAAAATATCGATAACACCTACATGATTCGACGCCTGAAAAATCTTGCAGTCTCACAGGGCTCGGCCTGTACATCGTCTACGCACAAGCCGTCTCACGTATTAAAAGCGATTGGGCTTTCTAATGAACTTGCCCTTTCCTCCATTCGAATTGGACTCGGCAGGTTCACAACAGAAGAAGAGATTAAAACAGCTATCAGCACTATTAAAGAAGTGATTCCAAGATTAAAATTAAGTATGCAATGAGAGAAATTGAATCGATCATATCAGCCTACGAAGAGAAAAAAAACAAGGATCAAAAATCGGTTTTAGCAACTGTTGTTCACGTAGAGGGATCTTCCTACCGAGCCGCAGGGGCCCGGATGCTGGTCGATGAATATGGTTTTATGACCGGGGCGATTAGCGGCGGATGCCTGGAAGGGGATGCCTTGCGAAAAGCCCTGCTGGCACTGGATCAAAACAAAAACAAACTGGTGACTTATGATACCAGCGACGAAGATGATGCTATAATCGGTGCCCAGCTTGGTTGTAATGGAATCATCCAGGTATTGTTTGAACCGATTGATCCTGGCCAAGAGAATAACCCAATCGAATTGTTGAAAATAGCAGAAAGTTATGATCAGCCCGTAGCTTTGGTCTCGATCTTCAATCTTGATAAAACCAAGGACCAGGTGGGTACCACATTATTGATTGATGAAAAAGGAGAGAGCACGGGAAAGATTGATAAACCCGCACTTTCTGAGAAGATCCATCAGGTTGCCGGGAATTCTCTTGAGAAACGGCTCAACCATTTCGGTGAATATCATACTGAAAACGATACTCAGAATGCATTTACAGATATCATCACTCCGCCACTAACGTTGGTCTTGGTTGGAGCGGGGAATGACTCCCAGGTATTGTCGCGAATGGCTGAAGTGCTGGGCTGGGACATAATCGTTGCGGATGGTCGACCCACTCACGCAAACGAACAACGATTCAGTTCCTGCCAGGTCGTTGTGACCAACCCCGAAGAGATTCTTGATGACATCAGGATTAATGAGACCACGGCATTTGTGCTGATGACTCACAACTATAATTACGACCTGGCGGTACTTAAACTTTTATTGAATGAGGAGAAAATTCCATACATCGGCATTTTGGGTCCAAATAAGAAATACCAACGCATGCTGGGTGATCTTGCAGCCGATGGAATAGAGTTAACCAATGAACAATCAGCCAAAATCTATGCTCCGGTTGGCTTGCAACTCGGAGCTGAAACTCCCGCGGAAATCGGCCTTTCCATTTTGTCTGAAATTCAGGCTGTGCTGACCGGATCGGACGTTCACCATCTTCGGGAACTGGAGGGATCCATCCACAAAAAAGAACTTTATGAGTTCAAATCGATTGAGCTTTGAGTGAATCAGAAAACATAGGAGTCGTGATTTTAGCAGCCGGTTCGTCAAGTCGGTTAGGCCGACCGAAGCAACTCGTGGAGTTTCAAAATAAATCGCTGCTGCAACATGTTATTGATACAATCAATCCATTTCAGTTTCATCCGAGTGTTTTGGTGCTTGGCGCAAATGCTGATGAAATCCGAAAATCAATCAACCCAAAAAACGTTACTCTCTTACATAATGAGAATTGGTCAGAAGGAATTGCATCCAGTATTCGATTGGGAGTTTCGGAATCGATCAAATTAGAAAAATCACTCGATGGCATTCTGTTTCTGTTATCTGATCAGCCATTTGTGAATAAAGAACTGATTGGGGAATTATTAGAAAATCATGCGAACGGAAATCAAAAGATCACGGCTTGTAGCTATAAAGGAAATGTTGGGGTTCCAGCCATTTTGAGTAAAGACTTTTTTCCTCACTTATTGGAATTAAAAGGGGATGTCGGAGCTAAAAAAATTATCGCTCAAAACAGTGACAATGTTCAAAGTGTGATTTTCAAAAAAGGTTCCTTTGATGTGGATACGGAAGAAGATGTCCAGGAACTGCTCCACAAAGAGATCTAAATAGGTTTATGAAGATTACAATAAAATATTTTGGTGTGATAGCGGAAGAGGCCGGCAAGACTGAAGAAGTGTTAGAACTGGATTCCGATGACATTGATGTGGAATTTTTAAAGGACCACTGTTTTTCAAAATATTCTCTGTCCGACACTAAATCGATACAGGTTGCGGTCAATCAAAACATGGGAGCGTCAGGCCCATTACAAGATGGAGATGAAGTTGCCTTTTTACCCCCATTTTCCGGAGGATAATTTATGCCAAAGAATGGGTTCACAGAAAAATACAGCCGACAAATAAAACTACCTGAGGTCGGGTCGGCCGGCCAGGAGAAATTGGGCAATGCCAAGATATTGATTGTCGGTATGGGTGGATTGGGCTGTCCGGCCGCTCAATATTTAGCCGCTGCCGGAGTCGGCACGTTGGGATTGATGGATCACGATCATGTGAACCTGTCCAACCTTCATCGACAAATTTTGTACAGAGAATCTGATGTCGGAAAACTGAAGGGTGAGGTTGCGAAAACGGCTCTTCGAAAGCTCAATCCGGATGTCAATCTCATTTCCATTCCTGAACGGTTGGATAATAATAACGCACTCGCTCTTTTTGAGAAGTTTGATTTGATCATCGACGGCTCCGATAACTTTCAAACAAAATACCTGATTAATGATGCAGCCGTGTTGACCGATAAGCCTTGGATTTATGCATCCATCTATAAATACCAGGGGCAGCTTTCTGTATTTAATTATGAGAGCGGCCCAACCTACCGGTGCTTATTTCCGACCACGACAAATCAAAATGTCAGTTGTGAGGAGGTTGGTGTGATTGGCGTTCTGCCCGGCGTTTTGGGTACGTTACAAGCTACAGAAGCGATCAAAATGATTTTGAATGCCGGGTCCGTAATCTCCGGAAAATTGAAAATCATAGATCTGTTGACAAATCAAGATCAATTGATAAAACTTCAAAAAAATGCAGAACAAGTTGAAAAGGTAAAAAGCCGTGGTTTAAAACCGGAAATCATTGAATGTGAATTGGCTTCAGCTGACAAATTGTATCTTGATGTTCGGGAGCCCTATGAAGAACCACGGCCTCAAAATTCCAATATCATCAGCATTCCATTGAATCAATTGAAAGCTCGGCATCATGAAATTCCAAAAGACCGGCAGGTTCATGTATTTTGTCAGCACGGAATCAGAAGTAAGAACGCCATAGAATATCTCAGCGATAATTTTGGGTTCACGAATTTGGTGAATGTTGAGGATGGCATTCAGTCTATATTAAAAGAGGAAACTCATGCCTAAAAAGATTTTTATACAAGGTGCAATTCCGCCCGAGAAAATTTCTGATTCTATCGCGAAGCACCAGTCCAAAACAGAGATTGGCGGACACAGTATTTTTCTCGGACAAATTCGTGCAGATGAAGTGGATGGTAAAGCAGTCACCGCCATAGAATACACCGCATACGAGGAGATGGCTGAAAAAGAGATTGATAAAATCCGGGAAGAAGCCTTCGAAAAGTTTGATCTGACTTGTGCTCACATTTATCACAGCCTCGGTAAAATTCAGGCCGGGGAATTATGCTTCTTTGTATTTACATCCTCGGCTCACAGAAAAGCCGCAAGGGAAGCGAACCAGTTTTTGGTCGATGAAATCAAAGAACGAGTCCCGATTTTTGGCAAAGAAATTTTTGAAGATGAAACGCATCAGTGGAAGGTGAATCGGTAGGTCGGTGGGTCGGATTTCGGTAAGTCGGTGTTCAGTATTCGGTGAGTCGGTGATCGGTAGGTCGGTTTTCGGTGTTCTTTACTTTAATAATGTAATTTATTTGTTATGGCGTATGTTGACAGTTTTAGGGATTTGGAGGTTTATAAGTTATCTCGTGAATTGGCATCTACAATTTTTGAGATTACAAAACGATTTCCGAATGAGGAGAAGTTTTCGCTGACGGATCAGGTTCGGCGATCTTCTCGCTCAATTGGTGCTCAGATAGCTGAAGCGTGGGCGAAACGCAGATATGTGAAACACTTTATAAGCAAACTCACGGACGCCGATGGCGAACAGCAGGAAACACAACATTGGATCGAAGTTGCACTCGACTGTGAATACATTAATAAAGATGAGGCAGAACAGCTAATTTCTGAATATCAAAAATTAGGAAGAATGATCGGTGCAATGATCAATAAAGCTTCTACATTTTGTAAATGATACTGAATGAAACCACTAATCACCGATTCACCGAATACCGACGTGCCGAATACCGACACACTGATCACCGAATACCGAAAACAATGGTAGACATCACTCACAAAACGAACACCCTACGTATCGCCACTGCCCGGGCAATCGTAAAAACAAGCAGTAAGGAAACAATTGAATTGCTTGAGAATGATCAGATTCCAAAAGGTAATGTGTTTGAGATGGCAAAAGCTGCCGGTTTATTGGGAGTGAAAAAAACCCCGGACCTGCTTCCGGATTGTCATCCTTTGCCCATCGAATCCACGAATATAGAATATGAGATCCAGGGCCTGGATATTTTTATCAATATGACGGTAAAAACCATTTACAAGACCGGTGTGGAAGTGGAAGCGATGCATGGCGTCAGCGTTGTTGCTCTCACCATGTATGATATGCTTAAGCCCGTTGACAAAGGTGTGGAAATCAGCACGATCAAATTGTTGAAAAAGTCAGGCGGGAAATCATCCTTCAAAACGAAAACAGAAGGATTGACCGCGCTGGTTGTAGTCTGCTCCGATTCCGTCTCACAAGGAAAAAAAGAGGACAAATCCGGGAAGCTGATTGTATCAAAAATGGAATCGTTTGGCCTTAAAACTGATTATAAAGTTATTCCGGATGAGCATTCCGAAATTGAAAAACTGGTCAAAGAGTCAGAGAATGACTTGGTCATTTTTACGGGCGGAACAGGAGTCGGACCGAGGGATGTGACACCGGATGCAATCCGGCCCTTGCTGGATACAACACTCGCCGGGGTAGAAGAACAGATGCGCCGTTATGGCCAAGATCGCATGCCGTATGCGATGCTGTCGCGATCCGTGGCCGGAATCAAAGACAACAGAATAATCTTGGGACTACCCGGTTCTACAAAGGGAGCTGAAGAATGTATCGACTCTGTATTTCCACACCTTTTACACGTATTTCAAGTTTTAAAAGGAAAAAGACATGACTAAAGTGACTCCACAAATTGTCGACAAATTCGGACGAGAACACACGTACCTCAGGATCTCGATCACGGATCGTTGCAATCTTCGCTGTTTTTATTGCATGCCTGAGGAGGGCATCGAGCTGACAGAGAAGCCGAAGATTATGACGTTGGAGGAGATCGTTGGAATTGCTGAGAAATTTGTCAATTTGGGAGTAGATACGATCCGGCTTACGGGGGGCGAACCGCTGGTTCGAAAAAATGCAGGATATCTGATCAAAGAGCTTGCTGATTTAGGGGTGACTCTTAAGCTCACTACAAACGGTATCATCCTGGACAAATATTTTGACCTCTTCCAGGAAGTTGGACTGCGCAAGATCAATATCAGCCTGGATACCCTTGAGAAGTCGAAATCTGTGTTTATCACCAAGCGTGATTACTTTGATCGGATCATGGCAAATATCAACAAAGCCATTGATTATGATTTCGATATCAAGCTCAACATCGTTCTGATTAAGGGCGTCAACGATATGGAGATCAATGATTTTATCGATCTCACCAAAGACCAGGATATCGGCGTGAAGTTTATTGAATTTATGCCGTTCAAAGGTAATGAGTGGGATTGGGAAAAAGGTGTCAGCAAAGAAGAGATTTTAGAGACTGCGAATTCTAAATTCGGTGAAATTGTGAAGCTTGATGATCCGGAACACAGTACATCCGCTAACTATAAAGTGAAAGGATTTAAGGGACACTTTGGAATTGTCAGTACCATTACGAATCCATTTTGTGCGGGCTGTAATAGAATCCGCCTGACCGCCGACGGCAAAATGAAGAACTGCCTCTTTGCCACATCCGAGACAGACCTGCTGAACCCATACAGAGATGGAAAATCTATTGAGGATATTATTCTGAGCTCCATCAAAGAGAAGAAATTTTCAAGAGACGGCATGGATGTAGAGATGGAGAAAGAGCACTACGAACAGAATCGGTCTATGATATCAATCGGCGGGTAATGATTTCAATTGAACAAGCCTTAAAAATCGTAGAGCAACAGGAGATCGAAAGGAAAACGTCTGATGTCGATCTCGATGACTCTCACGGATTTTACCTCTCTGAAAAGATCTCATCACCATTCGACTTGCCATCCTTTGATAATTCCGCCATGGATGGGTACGCGGTTTCCGGGATCTACGATTACTATGAAATTGTGGGTGAAATTGCCGCTGGAGACACTTCTGAAAAATCCCTTCAATCAGGAGAAGCGATGCGAATTTTTACAGGAGCCAAAATCCCCTCAAATACCACAGCCGTGGTGATGCAGGAAAGGACCAATGAAGAGGATTCAGTTCTACATGTCGATGAACGTATAAGCGAAGGACAGCACATTCGGCGACAAGGAAATGAGTTGGCATTGGGAGAAACAGTTTTTGCGCCGGGTCATTTGATATCCCCGGCTTCGGTCGGTTTGATTGGATCTTTAGGGTTGAATCGTGTGACGGTGTTTAAAAAACCGGACGTACGAATCATTAGTACGGGAAATGAATTAATTCCGCCGGGTGAATCAAAATCGGAGGGTCAGATTTATGAATCGAACAGTTATGCTCTTCAATCGGCCCTGAATCGTTTCGGTTTTGAGTGCCGGGAGAAAACTCATATCAAAGATGATTTTTCAGCCGTCAAATCCGGCATCGCTGAGTATTTGGATCGATCTGATGTACTGCTTCTATCCGGGGGGATTTCGGTCGGGGACTACGATTTTGTAAAACAGGCTCTGGAAGAAAATGGAGTCACCCAACTGTTTTACAAAATATTTCAGAAACCGGGAAAGCCACTTTATTTCGGGCGAAAAGAGAACAAATTTGTCTTCGCACTTCCGGGGAATCCCGCCTCGTCTCTGACCTGTTTTTACATTCATGTTTTGCCTTTACTTCAACGATTCAGCGGAGCAGCAGAAACAGGATTGCAGAGACTTTCAATTCCAATCAGCCATGAGTTTGAATACGGTTCGGAGCGGCCGATTTTTTTGAAAGCACATGTGGATAACCAAACCGTATCGATTTTGAATCGACAAAGTTCATCCATGATTCACTCGATGGCGATGGGAAATGCGCTTGTCTTTTTCGACGGACCAAAGTCTGTGCCGGAAGGTGAAATAGTCGAGGTTATTTTGATTTAAATGATTTAACAGTTATCGGATGAGTTTTTTCGAAGAATGCAGGGACTTTTGAATAATTGAATCGCTTTAGAGTTGACTCAACCGATGACTGCCAGAAATTCTATACTTCTCCAAAAAATTTTAGTCATAGCAAAACTCATAAATGGATGTAGAATACCTCCCATACATTTTCTTCCTGGTTGCACTTTTTTACAGCTCTGTGGGCTTTGGAGGAGGATCCAGTTACCTGGCCATTTTGAGTCTCTTTTTTACTGATTTTTTTGAGATACGATCCACCGCCCTGGTGTTGAATGTCTGCGTGGTCACCATTGGCACGCTCATTTTTATAAGAAAACGGGTTTTCGATTTTAGGCAGTTCTGGCCCTTCCTTGCAGTCAGTATCCCGATGGCGTATTTAGGGGCTCAGCTACGTTTAACTCAGCAGATTTTTTTCCTGATTTTAGGGTCAGCCCTGATGCTTGCCGGCTGTTTTATGATTCTAAAATTTGTGAAATATAAACTTCAGTCTAAAAATTTCAGCCTTTCTAAAAAGCTATCCCTCGGCGGAAGTGTGGGTTTGTTAGCCGGAATTTCGGGGATTGGGGGAGGGATTTACCTTTCACCCGTTCTTAATCTCATGGATTGGAAGAATCCGCGAACGATCGCTTCGTTAGCTTCTGTCTTTATTCTTGTGAATTCCATCGCCGGACTGATTGGCCTGACCGTGGCAGGAACATTTCAAATTAACCATGACCTGATTTTTCAACTTATTATAGCAGTCGTTTTGGGAGGGAGCCTCGGGTCTTATCTGACCAATGAGAAATTTAATATTCGGATTATAGGAGTGTTAACCGCTATTCTTGTGATGTACGTTGGTTTGAGATTAGTTTTGCTGCACGGGTTTGGGATCAGGATTTAATTTGCCTATTCAACGTGAACTCGAGATAAGGAAAAAAATTGGTATAGAAAAGTCCCCTCCTTTTCTAAGAGCCTGTCCCGAACCGTCGGGAAGGGGTTTTAGGGGTGGTTACGCAAAAGGCATCTCATTAGAGGAACAGAATTTTGTTCAAATTTCAGAATTAAATCTCTTTTCTACCTCCCCGAACCACTCCTTACACCCCGACGTATCGAGGGCAGGTAGGAGGGGATATCTTTTTCAACATTCTAATCCCTAACTAAGGCTATTCAGGAAAATGAACACCCGTTGCATGTTCGCAAACATCCATAAATTTATCCTGCAATTCCGTATCATCAGCTTTCGATTGATAGTTTGCCTCTTTTTTGTGATAAAAATATCGGCCGCTCACTTTCGCTTTTTCATCATCACTCACTGCCAGCCACACCTGCGTTTCATATCCTTTGTCGAGGTCATCCGGTGCACCACGTCCTCCCATTTTTGTAGGAACCCAGCCCGGATCGACAGCATTGGAATAGACATCCGGCCATTTGCGGGCAACCGCTTTTGCAAGCATCAGATCATGAAATTTGGAATCAGAATAGCTCACACCTTTTCCTGATTTTATTCTCTCAAGTGAGGGGCTTCCATGCTTGTGCGAGCCGGAACTCAGGTAGATAAGACGTTTCGGTTTTTCAATCAAGCAGGTAAGAATGTAGGGAGCCAGGGTATTCACGGTCAATATTTTCTCCTGATCCGTCCGATACACTCCGGCATTGTGAATGATGGCATCAAACGTTCCAAGGGCCATTACTTTTTCGGCCAAATGCTTCGTCTCTTCAATACTTGACAGATCACCGATCAACACGTCTTCGGCATCCTGCACACTTTCCAGCGTATCCTGCTTTCTATTTTGATTGCGGGCGTGCAGTAAAACCCGGTGTCCCTGACTGATCAATGATTTTGCTGCTAATTGCCCAAGTCCCGCTGATGATCCTGTGATAAATATTCTTGCCATGATAAACAAAATCTTCGATTTACATTCATACGTAGGAAAAAAGTAAAGAACAACATGTTTACCTAATCTCTCTTTTCAAAACTGCCCATATTCTCAACAATATTATATTCACTTTTTAATTTTGTTGCAGAAAAGATTTATAGCTAATGGCTTCAGAGTAAACACAAATCCAATGAATCCTGGAATGGTATCAGAAAATTCTTTTATCAGTTGTCTCTAATGAACTACCTCGGGGCAGAGCCCGCGAGGTATCAACGAAGAACCCATAACATTTTGGTCAATACATGGCTTATTTTTGGAGTGTCCATCCGTTAGCTGACGGATGGCAATGGGGGATGATGCATTGTGAATCAGAATTCTAGTATTTGACATTTTTAAACTCAGAAAGTCATCCCCGGCTTACTCCGCCTGTCCTCCGAAGCCTTGGGCGCAGGCGGGCCTGTCTTCCGAATCTTCAGCGCAGGCAGGTTCGCTTTCCCCTTCAACCTGTGCACCGAAGCCTTAGGCGTAGGATGTAATGGGGATTTTTATCTTTTTCCAACCCAGAGGGTCGGGGAATTAAACCACTTATCATTAAACCCTCTTTTAATTTAATCCATCGTTGATTTTTGCATCGATTGAGTACTTACCGGCGCCTGTCAAAAACAGTGACAAAAATGCTATCAGAAAGAACAAGGGCAACTCCTTATCCCCAAATGGATCACCGGCGTAAACAACAAATACGATGACTATAAAAGTAAATATTAGTGGAATAGTCGCCAATCGAGTCCATAATCCAATCAGTACAAAGATGGCACATATTACCTCAGCAAATGTTGCTAATACCAGAGAAACCGCAGACCCAAGTCCAAGTGGATCACCAAAACTAAAATCTCCATTAATGATCTTTAAAAGTTTTGGAATTCCATGAGTCATAACCAGACAAGCAGTTCCAATTCTTAAAAACAGGATTGCCAGATCCGGACTCACAATTTCATTTAAATGAGGAGAGTTAAGTTTTCTAAACATAGCTAGATTTTATTGAGATTTTTGTCTGCGAACGTTTTGCATTTAATTTTCAATTCTAACTCCTAATAAAGGAACGTATAGTTCACTTTAAGCAGAATTGAATTATTAGGAAGTATGTCAAAGGTATCGTTGATTTGAGTTCCTATGGGCCTGTCGTATGGAGAGGAGCCATAAGGGGAAAGAGGATTAATTGCGTCCGAGAAATTCCTTCCGTGAGACCATACCAGGAAGATGGTTGACCCGGGACGGTATTCCCAGCGAAGTACCATATTTGAGAGAAAACTATTATATGAAAACTCATCCCGTTTTGGATAGGAGCTAAAATCAGCAAGATGATCCCGATCTTGTAATATTTTAAAATTTTCGTATTTACCTTTTGCAAGAAAAAGCTGGCTGTAGATTTGAAGTGACAGGTTGCGAGTAAATGTAACTGTACTTCTGAGTGTGAAATCGATGGAACGTGTATCTCTTTCTCCAAATAAGGGAACATAATACGCTTGATCGCCAAAAGGCTCCGTACTTGAAAGAATCGGTGTTAGTTCTCCACCCTCATCAAACGAGCGATACTCATCATCACTCAAATTGGACGGCGATGCTGAAGTTTCCCCTATTAACCAATTCATTCCATCTCTTCGGAACGATTCATTCGATGCCCAGGCTATTACGGCTTTTTCCCACTCTCCCTCTACATTTGCTGACAGATCTAACCTTGATCCTACATTCCAATTTCCACGCATTCCGAGTCCATATTCATTTCCCCCATCACCATGGTATGTCCATTCCACTTCAGGTGAAAGCTGCCAGGGCCGTCTCTCATCTGTTTCGAATTCTAATTCCACTGCGGCAGTAAAAGGCTGTGCATAAGGCCCCAGGCCTCTTGTTTCAAAAAGGTCATACCCTCCAAAAAGATTTTCCAAATCAAGTTCTGCTCCAATAGATTGAAAAGAATTAAAGGTCCAGTTAGAACCGGTTCTTAAGCCCAATCCAAGGTTTAAACCTGTGTCATATGAAACTGACTGGGTGAAAAACCCATCCACATCCGCTTGCTGAAAGGGGCCAAATGGACGTCCCCCATTCACTTCATGTTCAAATCTGAACAGTCCTCGTATAAAATTGTTTGCCCTTAGTTGACCGAGATCGTTCGGATTAAAATCGTCGCTATATACCTCAGATCCAATGAATCCCCTCCAGGATCCCTGTCGTTTCTCGGCAAAAAAGCGTCCGGAAAATCCGGTTTGGGATTCGTCATCTTCCGTCAAGGTTCTGTGAGTAAATGATGTGTAGCCATCAAGGCCATAGTTATTGTCAGCAAACCGAATATCCCAGTCAGCTCCACCTGTATAAGCTCTTCTCCTTCCATTCTCTGGATTAAATGGACTGTCATAAAAGGTAAGAATACCTCCCATTGTTGAATAATCACCAATCTGCTGACTTGCCCGAACTACACCATAATTTCTCGCCGGATCAAAATCGGTCCCTGTCATTGCCCCCAAAACGCCGAACGAGAGTCCATTTTCAGTACGGCCGGAAAGTTTGGTAGCCCCAATAATTGGGTCTTCTGCCCCAATTCTCCTTGTATAAAGCAGTTCTCCCCTGCCAACGGAAAATTCATAAATTTCTATACCCTCAACAAAAAACGGTCGTTGTTCCTGAAAAAATATTTCAAAAGCTGTCAGGTTCAAAACAGCAGGATCGGCCTCAACCTGTCCAAAATCAGGGTTGATGGTTGCATCAAGAGTTACATTCGGACCCAATCCCACTTTAAAATCAACACCTGCATCAATATTTGTGTCTGTTGCTACTTCTCCCGGAGCCGTTGGGTTTTCACTTGAATTGTAACCACTAACCAAATACGGTCGAACCTGGATATTTGGTTTAGGTTCAACATTTCTGATGTTTTGCATATAACCAAACTGAGTAATCAGGTTGTCTCTTTCTACCCTTGGAACCAATGGCCACTCCAATACTTCACCGAGTCTTGGTATCCTTCTCGTAAAATGAACACCCCAGGTCTGAATCTCAGCTGCCGAAAACCGAAGCATACTGTAGGGTATTTCAATTTCAATAACCCATCCATCATTCGTTATACTTATATCTGAATACCAAACTGCATCCCAGGATTCATCAACACCGGGTATTCCGGGTCCTCCGCCAAAACCGCCCGAACTTCGAATACCATCATACTGAACTCCACCGGCATTGACTCCAAAAGTAAATGCATTTTGGCGATTGAAATAGGAATCGAAGGAAACAATAAACCAATCGGCACGATTGTAATCATCCCTTCTGCCCAAAGCCCGTTCAATTTCAGCGGGATTATCATCGTAGAGCATCGCCCCTACGTATATACCGTCCTCACCATAAAGGACCCGAACTTCCGTTTTTTGACTTGGTGAATCACCCTCATTAGGTGTGAATTGTCTGAAATCAGTGGCCATTTCTGCTTCACCCCATGCTTCTTCATCAAGCCTTCCGTCAATGCGAATAGATGAGTCTATCTGATGGGCGTTTATCGTCTGGGTTTGCTGAGCCCATATTCGTTCAGAAAAAAATAGATTAACTGTAACTAAAAGGCTGATACTTACAGTATAAATAGCCAGGTTGTACTTATTTTTTTTCATTTACTTCTCGTTATCATTATCCCGTTATTTCCCAACACCCTTATTGTCTTAAACTTAAACATTGAATTTTATAATGGCATCTGCTGTAAGTTATACTTTCAACATCTAAACTCTTTAGCGAATGGGCTAATTGACTCTTCTGTAAAATAGATCTGAAATCTGCTCTAATCTTGAATGAATTCTGAAGAAATATTGATTTTTACTTTTATTTACAGGTAAAGTTGAAGTTTAATCTTTGAATTACACTTCATTTGTACCCATTCTTATCCCGTGATCCTTAGACTCCCATTTCAAATTCTTTTTGGCTTCTCATTTGAGATAAATGCTTGGTTACCGCCTTCGAAAACAGAAAATCCCTCATAGAGGTCATTTATTGAACTTTTAAGACTGATTTAAATATGCAGTTAACTTTTTGGATTTAAGAAGTTACATTGTACCGGTTTACTCTACTTATCATTTTTACCATAACATAGTTTCAATGAGCAATTTCAGTTCTCTTCTCACAGATCTTAAAAAAAGATTTACCCCAATATTAATCCTGTTTATCGCTGCATTTCTATTTCAAAGCTGTTCCAGCGAAGATCCTGATATCGAATCTGTAGAATTTGAGCCACGGGTTTTACGCGTAGAGGCTGATCAAGCTGCTTCAGAAGCACAACAGATCACTCAAAACACCCAGGCAGATGTAGCCGAGGGTTTGGAATACTCGTTGTGGGCCTCTGAAAGTTTGGTCGCTGACCCCATCGCAATAGACATGGATGACCAGGGCCGGGCATGGATAACAGTAACCAACCGAAGCGGCAACTCTGAATTTGATATTCGTGGTGTAGATAACAGCTGGCGATTTGAATCAATGAAGTGGGAAACTGTTGAGGACCGCCGTGAGTTTTTACACACCGAACTTGCCCCCGAGAAAAGTGATCAGAATGAGTGGATACCGGACCGAAATGAAGACGGTTCTCACGACTGGCGCGATCTTGCGGTGGTTGAAGAAGAGATCTGGAAAGTAGAAGATACCTCAGGCGACGGTATTGCAGACCAGTCTCAACTGTATATTAGTGATTTTAACAATGAAGTAACGGATGTAGCCGGCGGACTTACTACATTCAAAGATAACGCTTTCCTGGGAGTAGGCCCTGATATGTGGCGACTTTACGATACGGACAACGACGGCATGGCTGACAAAAAAGAATCATTAAGCCATGGATATAATGTTCACATTGGTTTCGGGGGACATGGAATGTCCGGCGTAAAAGTGGGGCCCGACGGACGTATCTACTGGGGAATTGGCGACATCGGTTTCAATGTTGTCGATCAGGAAGGTAATCGGCATGAATACCCAAACCAGGGAGCCATATTGAGGTCTGACCCCGATGGTTCTAATTTTGAGGTGTATGCCATGGGGCTTCGCAATACCCACGAGTTCGATTTTGATAAGTATGGAAATCTCATCTCTGTGGATAACGACGGCGACCATCCCGGTGAACATGAACGGCTGGTTTATTTGATAAATGGATCCGACAGCGGCTGGCGTATCAACTGGCAATTTGGAAAATATCGCGATTCTAAAAACAATGAGTATAAAGTGTGGATGGATGAAGAATATTTTCAGCCCCGGTTTGAGAATCAATCAGCACACATCTTACCACCAATTTCAGGGTATCATGCCGGCCCTGCCGGATTTGCCTATAATCCCGGAACGGCCCTCAGCCAAGAGTGGCAAGAACATTTTTTCGTGATGTCCTTTCGGGGATCTGTTCCAAATTCGCCAATCTATGCTTTTACGCTTGAGCAAGATGGTGCCGGATTTGAGCTCAATACAGATGAGGAGGTTTTAACCGGTATACTAGCCGTTGGACTGGACTTTGGGCCGGACGGTGCACTCTACATGACTGACTGGCGAGATGGCTGGGACCGAAACGGAGAAGGCCGGATATGGAAACTCGATGCTCCTGCTGATGCAAATTCTGAGATCAGAACGGAAACCAAGAATTTGATCGCTTCTGATTACACTCAAAAATCAGAAGACGAATTGACGGATCTTCTGGCACATGCAGATATGAGGGTCCGGCAAAAAGCGCAGTTTGAGTTGGTGGACAGGGGGGCAAATGATCTCCTCCTTGGAGAGATTGAATCCAGCGACCATCAACTGGCCAGAATCCATGGCATTTGGGGGCTGGCTCAAATCGGCCGCGAATATATCGAAGCAGTAGAACCTTTGGTTGAGTTCCTGGATGATGAGGACTCCGAAACCCGTGCTCAAACCGCCAAGATGTTGGGCGATGTTCGATATGAACCGGCAGCCGATGCTATCATTCCACTGCTAACAGACGAAGATGCCAGGGTCCGAATGTTTGCTGCCGAAGCCCTCGGACGAATCGGGGTTGAAGATGCCGTTGCCCCCATCGTAGAGATGCTTGAAGCCAATAACGATGAAGACGTTTATCTCCGCCACGCCGGTGCTGTTGCTTTAGCACGGATTGGTGATAGTGAAGCTGTAAACAATCTGGAAGATCATCCATCCCTAGCCGTGAGAACTGCTGCCGTTGTAGCATTGAAAAGAATGGGAGATCCCGGGGTTGCGCAATTTTTGGATGATGAGGACGAATATATTGTCACGAATGCTGCAAGAGCCATCTCAGATGATTCATACATTGGAGATGCCATACCAGGCCTCGCAGCTCTCCTGGATCAAACCGAATTTAACAACGAGCCGTTGGTCCGCCGAATGATCAATGCAAATCTTTACGACGGCACAGCTGAAGCTGCAGAACGGCTTGCACAATTCTCATTGCGAAACGATATCTCTGATACACTGAGAGTTGAAGCTCTAAACACACTTGAAACCTGGGATGATCCCTCCATTTTCGACCGTGTGACCGGTATGTATCGGGGAGAGATCTCCAATAATTTGGGCGATGCCCAGGAAGCGATTGCCGGTGTTATGGAATCGCATCTCACATCCTCAAATGAAAACCTGAAAGTGGCTACACTCAATGCAATCGGAAACCTGGATGTAACGGAGGCCTCTTCACAAATTTTAGCTCTTGTTCATGATGATCCATCTGCCTCGGTTCGTAGCGCATCCCTGCAAGCTCTGTTTGACCTGAATTACGAGGCACTGGACGACGTGCTCGCTATATCTCTGGAGGATTCAAACCAGGAAGTAAGAATGAAAGTACTCAATCTCCTGGTGGATTCGGACTTCACACCTGAAACGAAAGTGGCGCTTTACACTACAACTTTAGAGGAGGGAACCGCATCTGAAAAGAAAGAGGCTTATGGTGCTCTCGCACGGCTCAATACACCCGGAGCTGCTGATCTTTTGGTGAATGAATTGGAGGCACTTAAAGATGGAGATCTAAATCGAAACATCCATCTTGATCTTGTGCTGGCGGCCGAAAATAGTGAATCCGAAGAGGTTCAACAGGCTCTTGAAGAATATAAAGCTCAGAAACCGGAGGAGGATCCGATTGCCGAATATCGTGAAACGTTATATGGCGGAAACGCTCAACAAGGAGGTAGAATTTTCTATTCTGATGTTTCGGCCCAATGCGCCCGATGTCATATGATCAATGGGTTTGGTGCCGAAGTGGGACCCGATCTCACAGAAGTTGGAAATCGATTGAGCAGGGAGGAGTTACTCCTTTCCATGATTGACCCGTCTGCGCAACCGGCAGCCGGATATTCTTCGATCACCGTTACGAGAAGTGATGGCGAAACCGTGAGTGGAATATTCCAGGAAGAAACAGATTCAGAACTTACTCTAACTGTGAGTGGAGAAGAGGTGACAATTCCTAAATCAGATATTTCGAACAGGCAGGATGCCCCGTCTGCAATGATAGCGGTAGGGGATGTTCTTTCCCGAACTCAGCTCAGAGATCTGGTGGAGTTTTTGAGTCAGCTGAACGGACAATCCTGGGACTAATTAAAATTCCCCCATCGAAGGGAGGCGCAAAGGGATGACCTGCTCACACAATTTTAAAAACTAGTATTATAAACCGGTAACCATGTATAAACAGCGCTCATTTCAAATAACGTTTATTCTTTTCAGTGTAATTGTATTGAGTGCTGTTTCAATGACTCATTTGCCCGAAGTAAATCTAAATGAAAGTGAATCGCAGGATGAATGGATCTCACTTTTCAACGGAGAAAACCTGGATGGCTGGACGCCCAAATTTGCAGGTCATGAACCCGGAGTTAATTTTAAAAATACCTTTCGGGTTGAAGATGGACTTCTCAAAGTTTCCTACGATAACTATGAAACGTTTGATGGCAAATTTGGTCACCTTTTCTACGAGCAGCCTTATTCGAACTACAAAATCCGACTCGAATATCGGTTTGTAGGGGAGCAGATTCCGGGCGCCCCCGATTGGGCGTGGCGAAATAACGGGATCAAGTTTCATTCTCAATCCCCGGAGTCGATGGGGATCGATCAGCCCTCACCCGTATCCATTGAAGTTCAGCTTTTGGGAGGTAATGGAACAGATGAGCGCCCAACCGCAAACATCTGTTCAATGGGCACACACATTGTGATGGATGGAGAACTGATCACTCCACACTGCACGGAATCGAGTTCAAAAACCTACCATGGAGATCAATGGGTTACGGTTGAGGCAGAAGTTCACGGAGGAGAGATGATTCATCATTATATAAATGGTGAGAAGGTTCTCAGCTATAGCGAACCCCAATATGACCCTTCTGATCCAAATACAGAACATCTCATTCCTGAAAATGGTGATATGATCATTACCGCGGGATACATCGCACTGCAGGCCGAAAGTCACCCAACACACTTTCGTAATATTGAGATATTGCCGTTGGAGGAATAATCTATTCTTTGGGGTACTTCCTGCTCTTCGCGGTTTAAAGTGAATAAGCGCCGAGGGCTCGGTTAGGCGCTGAGTAATGACCCACCTTAAATCCCCTCTCGAGAGGGGAAAGTGATATGAGCAATTAGCGAATGAACTTGGGGTGTGTTTGCCTAGGTCAATGGTATATCGTGAACACACCTCTGATGACTACGCTTAACGCTTCGTCATCTGTCTCCTCTCAAGAGGAGAGCTTCATACTCGCTCAAACCATATCACAAATCTTTTCTGTAACCTTTCCCCACTGCAGCAGTGTATCCTAATGAACAGGCTAACGAAAAACTTTGATCGGTTGGATTCAAATTCGGACAAAGCATTGATGATGAAAGTAAGAGACGGCGATTTCGACAAGCTCGGGTTGCTGTTTGAGCGATACAACCAGCGCCTGTTCGGGTTCTTTTACAGGCTGACGCACCGCCGCGATATCAGTGAGGATTTGGTTCAGGGTGTTTTTGAACGGATTCTGAAATACCGGGAATCTTACAACGGTGACGGTGCTTTCTCGACGTGGATTTTTCAGATCGCACGAAACCTTCATATCGATTACTACAGGAAGAATTCAAGAACCAAAACCGAAGATAATTTTAGCGACTGGGACTCTCTGGAAGCCGAGGATTCCGATATCAAACTAAAAACAGAAGATGAACGAAATCGGCTGTTATTGAAACAGGCTTTCGATCAGCTGGATGAGGAAAAGAAGCAAACGCTGATTCTCAGCCGCTACCAGGGCTTCAAATACAAGGAGATCGCTGAGATTATGGATTGCACAGAGAGTGCGGTAAAAGTGCGGGTGTTCAGGAGCATTAACGAATTGAAAGAGATCGTTTCCGATCTCAAAAAACAGGAAGAATTATGATTGACGAAAAATATATCGACTTGGTGACCGCGTATCTTCAGAATGATCTGAATACGGATCAACAAAAGAAGCTCGATGAGCTGATTGAGTCCGGCAAGATCGATCTGCTGGACCTCAAAGAGATGGAGATAATGATCGGGAAAATGGATTCTCTCGACACTCCCAAACCAAGCTCTGCGATGCGTGACCGGTTTTACACCATGCTTGATGAGGAGAAAGAAGCTCAAACCGTTTCTTGGTCACACAAGTTGAATGGATGGATGGTTGAACAGAAACAACGATTCCAGCTTAGCTATCTGGTGTATATCGCGGCTGTTTTCCTGACGGGTCTGATGATTGGCGATCTCTATGCACCCATCAGCAACCAGGATGAGCAGATCGAACAACTAATGTCTGAAGTCTCTCAAATGCGCGAAGTGATGATGATTAGCTTGCTGGACAACTCGTCGCCAACAGAGCGGCTCAAAGCTGTGAATATCAGTAATGAGATCCGTTCAGTGGACGAGCGGGTTGTGAATGCCCTGCTGAAGACCCTGAATAACGACTCAAACGTAAATGTACGCCTTGCAGCTGTGGATGCACTCACCAGTCATGCCAACAATCCAGCGGCTCGATCCGGGCTGATCAATTCCATCGCCCAACAGGAATCCCCTATTGTACAGGCGGCTCTTGCCGATGCGATGCTGGCTCTCCAGGAGCGACAGTCTGTTGATGAATTCAAAAAACTCCTGTCACGAGACGAGCTGGACTCCAACGTCCGAAACAAACTGGAAAACACAATTGCCGAATTAATCTAAACCGGACAACAACATGAAATTGCTCAATAAATATTCTAAAAAATCCCCCTTCGCAGTGTCCTCCCGACGCTTCGGGATCGGGGAAGGGGGAGAGCGGGCGGATGACCGATGCATAGTGGTAGAATAAACGTTCAAGTTTCAGGCCAAACAACGTTCATCTCATCCCCCCAATGCTCTCCGTCAGCTGACGGGGGGACATTCCTCAACTAACTCTGACTTCAAACGCATGTTATTTATTAACTATCAACAACTTAACTGAAGTATTATGAAGACATTTAAATTTTTATTCGCATTATTATTGTCCCTTCTTTTCGGAGTGGTTCCAAGCTTCGCCCAGAAACAGATTGTGATTCCGCTGAGTAATCCCGGTGATCCAGGACAGCTGGAACTAGGTATTGTTCGGGGATCGATCTCTGTTTCAGGATCAGATACTGAAGAGGTCATCATCAGTTATGATGGCGACAGATCCATGAATGAAGCTCCGGAGAACAAGAATGGACTCCGCAGAATCTCCAACAATTCGGTTGGATTTGAAGTAATCGAAAATGATAACAAAGTAGAAATTGGCGGCGCGCCTCCACAGTCTGAAGTAAACTTTTCAATCACTGTGCCGCGAAACTTTTCGCTCTATCTATCAACTGTAAATGGAGGCGATGTTCAGGTTGAAAACGTAAACGGCGAGATGGAGATCAGTAATGTGAACGGGAATGTTTCCCTCACCAATGTAGGGGGTTCAGCAACTGTAAACACGGTCAACGGCGATATAACAGCTTCATTTAACAGCATAAACAGGGAAAGCCCTATGGCATTTAGCAATGTGCAGGGCGATATTGATATTACACTCCCGTCCGATGCCGGAGTAACGGCAAAAATGAGATCGGAATGGGGAGAGGTATATACAGATTTTAATATGGAGATTGACCGGTCGAACCGGGAGAGTATCGAGGCAGATTCGGATGTATACAGAGTGTCGATCAACAACTGGATTACCGGCCGAATTAACGGGGGTGGACCGGAATATATGTTTAAAACACTTCGCGGCGATATCTACCTTCGAAAACAGTAGTAAAAAGTAAAATTGACCTGTCGGAAAAAATCTAAAGGCAGAAACCCGACAGGTCTTAATCAAAAATTTAAAGTAGGTTTCTACATTGAAAACATAACTTTGAAACAATTTCAAAAGCAGGAGGGAAATATTAAAAAACAAGGGAGAACCTCAGCTACCTTTTCTAATCATAGAAGTATCAAATAAATAACAGTTCTTATATGTTATTTAAAAAGATCGCATTACTCATATTATCTCTTTTTTTCATCCTTAGCGGACTTTTTTCAGCTCCATTCGCACAGGATGTTGCAACACAGACT
The DNA here is from genome assembly GCF_022012475.1 of Rhodohalobacter sulfatireducens. Lineage (GTDB taxonomy): Bacteria > Bacteroidota > Rhodothermia > Balneolales > Balneolaceae > Rhodohalobacter > Rhodohalobacter sulfatireducens. Next base: position 392,231 of record NZ_JAKLWS010000001.1, on the reverse strand, counting down.
ACATCTGAAAATATTTCAATTGCGACCACCCGTTCTTTACGGGCAATAAAAGCTACAAATTCAACTCCGATTACACTTGACGGGAAGCTGGATGAAGAGATCTGGATGCAAGTTCCCGTGGCTACAGATTTTATCCAGCGTTTTCCGAATGACGGAAATCCCGCCACGGAGAAAACAGAAGCCAGGGTGATCTATACTGAAGACGCGATCTATGTGGGCGCGAAGGCTTACGATTCATCCACAGACTCAATTGCAGCCACTCTTTTCCGCAGGGACGGATCTGCATACAGTGATTGGTTTTATGTAAATATTGATAGTTATGATGATAATCGAACGGGATTTTCATTTGCTGTTAACCCTAAGGGGGTACGCAAAGATATTCTAATCTTTGATGACGATGATGAAGATATCCGATGGGATGCCGTGTGGGAAGCAGCTACATCAATCAACGATGATGGATGGACTGTTGAGATGAAAATTCCGCTTTCACAGCTTCGCTTTAGTCCTACACAATCCAATGCCGAATCTTCCTGGGGAATTAATTTTCAACGGCGAATTGCCCGGAACGAAGAGATATCATTTTGGTCGCCCACTCCCCAAAATGAATCGGGTTTTGTGTCCCGGTTTGGAGAATTACAGGGCATCAGAGAACTTGAATCACCCAGGCGGTTTGAAGTGAGGCCCTATGCTTCTACAAATCTAATTCGCGAACCGGGAAATGGCTCGAATCCATTTCACGAACAAAACGAATGGAACGGATCGGTTGGCGCCGACCTGAAATATGGCATCACTCCGGACCTCACCCTTACTGCGACAATCAATCCCGACTTTGGCCAGGTTGAAGCAGATCCGGCCGTGATCAACCTAACCGCCTTTGAAATTTTTTTCCAAGAGCAACGCCCCTTCTTCCTTGAGGGCAACGAAATTTTTCAGTTTGGAAACACTCGAACATTCAACTCCTTTGGGAACCCGGTCACATTTTACTCCCGGAGAATTGGGCGAAATCCCCAGGGAAACCTCGACAGCTACAACGACTACAGAGGTGAAACGATTTACGATCCTGACGTTGTAGATAATGACGATCTATATACGAATCTCCCGGATCAAACGACTATTGCTGGTGCGGCAAAGTTAAGTGGTAAAACAAAATCGGGATGGTCAATCGGTTTACTCAATGCATATACCGTTGCAGAATCGTCCCCATATCAAATCGGTATCAACCAGTCGACGGGAAATTTTACAGTTGAACCGGGAACCAACTACCTGGTGGCACGAACCAAAAAGGATATCAACAATGGAAATACCATTTTCGGCGGATTTTTGAGTGCAACAAACAGAAGCATTGATGATACCTATTTTGAAGATTTCCTTCACTCATCAGTATACCTGGGAGGATTTGATTTTGAACATAACTGGAATGACCGTGACTGGACATTCAGCGGCACATTCTCGGCCAGCCGGGTAAATGGTACTGCTGCAGCCATTGAGCGAACTCAGAAATCATCAGCACGATACTATAACCGGGTTGATTCCGACAAGCTTGAACTCGATCCCACAAAAACTGATCTGACCGGTTTTGCTACTGAAATCAGTCTCCAGAAATCAGGGGGAGAACACTGGCTTTCATCACTAACATATTCTGAAGTAAGTCCCGGGTACGAAGTGAATGACCTAGGTTTTCAAAACCGTGCCGATTACAGGGCTGCGTCTTTGCTTGTAATTTACAGGGAAACTGATCCTAAATATTTAAGAAATTATGAGTTTTGGGCTGCCGGTAACTATGCCCAAAATTATGACGGGGATGTTATTGATATCGGTCCCGCTGCTGCCGGGTATCTGCAATTCAACAACTTATGGTCAGCCAACTTCCATCTCAGCTATGCCGGAAAAGAGTACTGGGACAGGTTAACACGTGGTGGGCCTGTTACATCTCGACCGCGTGATTGGAACCTGAATTTTAATATCCGTTCTGATCAAACCAAAAAGGTGTCCTACGGAATTGGGGGTTTTTACCGAAATGAAATCACCGGGAAGGAGATTGACCGGCGTTTTTGGGGTTTTATTGAATTCCGTCCCACTACATACATTCAATTGGAGATATCACCGAGATACGGTTGGGAGGTTGAAACAGACCAATATGTAAAAGAGGTTGAAGATCCGCTGGCAGTGAATACATATGGTTCCCGTTACGTTTTTTCTGACTTGGATCTTACAACCTTTTCCACCAGCATTCGCCTGGACTGGACCTTTACACCTGATATCAGTCTGCAGCTATATGCCCGGCCTTATATCAACTCGAGTAATTTCTACAACTTTAAAGAATTTACCACACCCCGGAAGTTTAACTTCGATATATATGGTGAAGATGCGGGTACAATCCATTACTCTGCCTATGATGAGGAGTACACGATTGATCCGGATGGGGAGGGAGCGGCAGAAGAGTTCACCGTTTCAGAACGTGATTTCAATTTTCGCTCAATCCAGGGAAATACCGTCTTTCGGTGGGAATATCGTCCCGGTTCAACCCTGTTTTTGGTTTGGCAGCACGACCGCTCAAGCAATGGCCGGCAGGATAATTTCAGGTTCGACCGCGACTTCAGAAATCTCTTCGATTCAGAACCAACCAACATTTTTCTCGTGAAGCTGAGTTATTGGTTTGGGTCGTAGTACAGTTGACTTACATTCATTTTGAGACGATATAATAGTTCGTTTACCTTCTGCCTTCCCGCAATACATCGAGGTGTCGTATAAAAGAGATGTCTCGATTCGATATGTACTGTTTGTACGCTTCGCTGCCCAAAGCCACCCTTGTCATTTCGACCTGAGCAAAGCGGAGTAGTGAAATCCAATGGGTATTGGGAGTCGTCGAATGAAAGATATGTCTCTATGCTTTATAGTAAAATGAACTGTTTGTGGATTTTGACGATCCCAGACTCACCTACTTTAAAAGATGGAAAGATTTTATGTCGAACTAATGCTCATTAGATCTATTCCGGTTTACTAAACATGATATAGTAGAACCGGCCCGATTCATCCTGGGAATCAATCAACTCAAACCCGACACTCGTGATCTCTTCTATCACCGTTTCGGGCGTTACTCCGTGCTCGTCGCCTTCTGCTCTTTCTCCCGGTTCCGCCTCTTCGCCGCGGGGCCTGAAATCAATAATGGCCAGGCGTCCTCCCGGTTTCAGGGATTCCAATAAGCTTGCGTTAAAAGAAGGCGGATCACCAATATGATGATACACTCGCCTCAAAAAGATCCCATCGCAGCACGCCTCAGGCAAGTTGGTTCGCTGAGGATGACCTTCCAATACCGTTACATTACTCAATTCAGAGCCTTCAATACTTCTCCGGAGATTTTGAAGAGACTCCTCACCAATCTCTGTACTGTAGATATGGCCCTCAGAACCAACATATTGTGCCAGCTCTATACTTTGATCTCCATCACCCGCACCAATATCAGCGATAACGGAACCTTCGGTAATTTGCAGTGATTCGATCAGCCATTCAATGTCTGCGGAGTTTTGCTGGGCTGTTGAACAACTGGCGACCAACAGCATTGTCAAAATTGTTAGAAAACTATGCTTCCATTTTCCCGGCAGTGTTACATAGTTATTTCTCATCTTGTCAAAATTTTATTGAAAGTTATCGGGCATCATTACAAATCAATTTGCACAATTTCATCATTGAAATAGACTGAAAAGTTGCTCCATTGTCAACCCCTCAAAATCTTCAATCACCAAATGAGCCCCATTAAATTCATCCGGTGTATGCGTTGTTGCCACCCCCACCACTATCATACCGGCATTGAGGCCCGCTTTTACACCGGCAACTGAATCCTCAAAAACCACACAGAATTTCGGGTCTATTTCCAATCGATCAGCCGCTTTTAGATAAATCTCAGGATTGGGCTTTCCTTCCGATACATCGGCCGAGTGCAAGAAAGCATCGAAATAGTGGCGAAGATCCAGGCTGTCCATAATGAAATTCAAATTCTCTATGGGGGCCGAAGTTCCAACTGCAGCTTTAATCTCTCGTCGCTGGAGTTCATCCAAAAAGCCGATCAACCCAGGTACAGGTTCAACATCTTTCTTGTAGAGATCACGGAATATAGCTTCTTTTTCGTTTGCCCATTCTTCGCCTTTTTCCGGAGTGTATTTGTCCTTGAAGATATATGGGAAAATCTCTGCATTTGTGCGCCCATACACATGATCCTTCAGCTCCTGGTCACTGATAGAGATATCATGCTTATCGAGAAATATCTTAAATGCTTTCTTGTGATAGGGATTGGTGTGAACAATGACGCCGTCCATATCAAATAATGCGGCGAGAGTGTTTCGGTTGTTTTTCATTTCGTTTAGATAATTTTCAAAAAGTTTTGAAAAAAAAATTTTTGTGATATACTCTTAACGTAGAGTCAGCTTAAAGCATGAAGGTAAGATGATTGCAATAGGTTCCAATACTACTGTTTAATAATTATATATGACATCTTCTGATTTTTACTTAAATGTTTTTTAGAGATACTACATTTTGTTTGGCATTCAAAATGTCTCAAAATTATTAAATTACAATAATTTATGTCTGATATTTTTACAGAAAAAAAATACTTATTCCTCCTTTTATCCGGAGTGATTTTACTTTTTGGTGGGGTATATATTATTAATTCCCACGAAAAGACAGTTGATTATAACAAAGACATAAAGCCCATTCTCAATAATCAGTGTATTGCTTGTCACGGCGGAGTAAAGAGGTCAAGTGGGTTCAGCCTTCTGTTTCAAGAGGAGGCCTATAGCCCCAATGAATCTGGAAAGCCAGCCATTGTACCGGGCAACCCGGAAGAAAGTGAGATGATTCGTCGTATCAATCATCCAAACCCTGAAGAACGGATGCCTCCTGAGGGAGAACCGTTATCAGCAGATAAAATTGAACTACTAACCCAATGGATTGAGCAGGGAGCCAAGTGGGGGGAGCACTGGGCCTATCAAAAACCTCAACCGGTTTCTCCGCCTCAGGTAAACTCCGGCTGGGTCGAAAACGACATTGACCGGTTTATACTTCGGGGTTTGCATGACCGGGACCTGAAACCCTCCCTGCGAGCTGATAAAGCAACCTTGTTGCGGCGAGTGACACTGGATCTGACCGGCCTCCCGCCTACCCAAAAGCAACTCGAAACCTTCTTGAATGACGATAGCCCGGACGCTTACGAAAAGGTAGTAAACCGGCTTTTAGACTCCCCGCGATATGGAGAGCGCTGGGCAGCGATGTGGATGGACCTTGCCAGATATGCCGACTCCAAGGGATATGAAAAAGACGGTCACCGAAATATCTGGCAATATCGTGACTGGCTGATTAATGCCTTCAATGAAGATAAACCTTACGACGACTTTACTATTGAACAGTTGGCCGGTGACCTTTTGCCCAACCCGACGGACCAGCAAATTATTGCGACCGCATTTCATCGGAATACCATGAATAATGATGAAGGCGGTACAAATGATGAGGAATTTCGGGTGGCAGCTGTCATTGATCGCGTGAATACAACCTGGAATGTCTGGCTTGCCACAACTATGGAATGTGTGCAGTGCCACGCACACCCATACGACCCCATACGGTTTGAAGATTTTTACAGATCATACGCATATTTCAACAATACCGCCGATGAGGATGTACCCAGTGAAGCTCCTACGCTTACAACGTTTAAAAGTGAAACGGATCAGCAACAACTCGACGAGATTAAACAGTGGATCGAAAGTCAAATTGATGAGCCGGAGGTATCAAATCAGAAAATAGATAGATTTGTCGAACTGATACGTATAGCTGAACCAAAGATTCATGGCCACTCATTTGATGAGGTCAGGAATGGTACCATTACCTCGACCAACAACTACCTGGCCGTAAAACATAATGGGGTTGCACGAATTAAAGATGCAGACTTGAGGGGCAAAGATCGCATGTTTATTCGTTCCAGCACCAGCAGCAGCAGCGGAGTGATTGAGATTAGAAAAGGCAATCCCGATGGACCCATGATCGGGCGAATGCAAACTGATGAAAGTAGTGGTAATGGTGGTTTTCATATTACATCTATCCCAATAACCCCCCAGCAAGAATTGACCGATCTCTACCTGGTATTTCATGATCCCGGTAATGATGGATACTTAAACTATATAGAGTGGATACTCTTTCACCAATCATTACCCGGTAACGGGCAACCCGGCCATGAAGAAACACTCGATAATTTACATGCTCTCTTAAATTCTAAAGAGACTATAGAAACACCTGTTATGGTAGAGCTGGAAGGCAACTACAGGCGAACCACGCAGATATTTGAAAGGGGAAACTGGATGGTACACGGGGATACGGTAAAACCGGGCGTGCCAGGTATTTTAAACCCGATGCCAGAGGAATATCCGGAGAACCGGCTGGGCTTGTCACGCTGGATGATGAGTAATGAGAATCCACTGACAGCCCGGGTAATGGTGAACCGATTGTGGGCTGAACTTTTTGGAACAGGTATCGTTGAAACTCTGTCCGATTTTGGATCCCAGGGATACCTGCCGTCCCACCCGGAACTGCTCGACTGGCTGGCACTGCAATTTATGAATGAACATAAGTGGAGTATCAAAAAACAATTAAAGCAGATTGTGATGTCTGCCACCTACCGGCAGTCTTCAAATGTAAGTCCTGATCTTCAGAGACTCGATCCTAAGAACCGCCTGCTGGCACGCGGGCCAAGAACACGCCTGACCGCCGAGCAGGTACGGGATCAGGCATTGGCAGTAGCCGGTTTATTGAGTGACAAAATGTATGGGCCAAGCGTGATGCCACCGCAGCCGGAGGGGCTTTGGCAAGTGGTTTACAGTGGCCTTGAATGGAAAACAAGTGAGGGTGAAGACAAATATCGGCGTGCCTTATATACCTACTGGCGCCGGACCAATCCTTATCCTTCAATGATTGCGTTTGACGCCCCCAGCCGGGAGGTTTGTGTCGTTGAAAGAATCAATACGAATACCCCTTTACAGGCCCTGGTTACATTAAACGATCCGGTGTATGTGGAAGCTGCTAAAGGACTGGCCGAGCGTATACTCGAGAAAACTCCTAATGATATTGAGCAACAGTTAGAAACCGGCTACCGCCTGGCGATACAACAGGATATCGGAACAGAAAAACTGGAGGATCTAAAGTATTTGTATCAGGAAACAAAAGTACATTTCCGGCAACATCCAAAAGAAGCTGAAGAACTGACGGGCGAGCAAAGCATTGAATTAGCCGCATTGACAATCGTTTCCAATGCCATTATGAACCTGGATGAATTTTTAACGAAATCATAAAACGGACAATTATGGATATTTTCGAAGAGCTCCGACACAAAAAGCTTGAAGCTCAAACCCGCCGGCACTTCCTGAAAAAGTGCTCGCTTGGACTTGGAGGATTGGCATTTGCAGCTATGACAGGCTGTAATCCCTTTTCATCTTCAGATGGCACTTTTGTTGATAATAAGGGTGGCAATCACCCACTTTTTCCGAAACTACCCCATTTTGTGCCTAAGGCCAAGCGGATCATCTACCTGCATATGGCCGGTGCTCCCTCTCAGCTGGAACTATTTGATTATAAACCGGAACTGCAAAAACTGCATGGCAAAGATTGTCCGCCTTCGCTGCTGGAGGGAAAACAGTTTGCATTTATCGAGGGAGTACCCAAAATGATGGGACCACAAGCGAATTTTGAAAAACGCGGGGAATCGGGAACCATGGTCTCCGATCTGCTTCCCCATTTTTCTACGGTCGTGGATGATGTGGCGATCATAAAATCGATGCACACAGATGAGTTCAACCATGCACCGGCTCAGTTACTCATGCAAACCGGCAGCCCCCGATTGGGCCGTCCCAGCATTGGTTCTTGGGTGACTTATGGACTGGGCAGCGAAAACGAAAATCTGCCGGGATTCATGGTATTGGTTTCGGGAGGAAAAACCCCAAGTGCCGGAAAAAGTGCCTGGGGAAGTGGTTTTCTGCCCTCCGTATACCAGGGCGTTCAGTGTCGCTCAAAGGGAGACCCGGTGCTGTATGCATCAAACCCTGACGGAGTAGATCGCAACCTTCGCAAAAAGGTGATTGATGCGATCAATAATGTGAACCGAAAAGAGCATGAAGAGGTTGGCGATCCTGAGATTTTGACCCGGATATCTCAATATGAGATGGCGTTTCGGATGCAGACATCTGTTCCAGATGTGATGAACATATCAGATGAACCTGATTATATCCACGAAATGTACGGAACCGAACCGGGTGAAACCTCTTTTGCCAACAACTGCCTGCTGGCTCGGCGATTAGTAGAAAAAGATGTACGCTTTGTGCAATTATTCGATTGGGGATGGGACTCTCACGGAACGAATGAAGAAACGGGTATCGATGCCGGTTTCAGGGATAAATGCCGTCAGATAGACCAGCCGATGACAGCCCTGATTAAGGATCTCAAACAACGCGGGCTCCTGGAAGAAACATTGGTTGTCTGGGGCGGAGAATTCGGCCGAACCCCCATGCAGGAAAACCGGGACGGTCAAGAGATGCCGTTTATGGGCCGGGATCATCATACCGAGGCGTTCAGCGTTTGGATGGCCGGTGGGGGTGTAAAGGGGGGTACGACATATGGTGAGACTGACGAAATTGGATATGCAGGTATTAAGGACCGTGTGCATATTCATGACCTCCAGGCAACGATTCTGCACCAGATGGGACTTGATCACGAGGAATTAACCTACTTCCACCAAGGACGAGATTTCCGTCTTACAGATGTGCACGGACATGTGGTTACTGATATACTGGCATAAAACGAACGAAGGATGATTGGCAAAGCATCATAGCCAGGTAACGTAATCTGGTTCGATTCTTTTGTTAGACTTGTCTGCTATAAAACGTGCTGTGTTTATTTAAAAACCACAGAAACAGAGAAAGCTCAAAGAACTCCGTGCCTCTGTGGCAATTTTAAAATCTATCTTGTGCTTCGGTTTTTCCAATTTCGGCCTGAGGGTCGTTTTTTCCTCTTCTTACGCCGGCCTTGGTTTGAAGGTCGCTGATTGTTTTGCGAACCAGACGAACCACCATTAACGGTAGCAAATTCATGCTCATCAATGACGGGAATCTGTTTGCCGATAAGCTTTTGGATATCGCGAATGTACGCTCGTTCAACGGAGTCGACGAATGAGAGAGCCGTACCGTCAGCTCCAGCTCGTCCGGTTCGTCCGATTCGGTGAACATAGGTCTCCGGTTCATTCGGGATCTCGTAGTTGATCACGTACTTCAACTCATCCACGTCAATACCACGGGCGGCAATGTCTGTCGCCACAAGTACTCGTGTTTTTTGATCTTTAAAATTGCCCAACGCTCGCTGTCGTGCGGACTGAGACTTATTTCCGTGAATCGCCTCTGCATTAATATTCTTCTTGTTCAGAATTTGAACCACTTTATTGGCGTTCCGCTTAGTTCGGGTAAAGACCAGTGCGGATTCAATTCCCGCATCCTTCAAAATATTGATCAACAGGTTTTTCTTGTTGCCTTTCTCTACGAAATAGAGTCCCTGTGTAATGGTATCTACAGTCGGTGATTCCGGCTCAATCTCCACTTTTGCAGGATTGTGCAGGAGGGAGTTCGCCAGCTTTAAGATCGAATTCGGCAGCGTAGCAGAGAAGAAAAGCGTCTGGTGTTTGTTCGGCAGAGCTTTCCTGATTTTTTTAATATCGTGAATAAAACCCATATCGAGCATTCGGTCTGCTTCGTCTAATACAAACACTTCAACATCTGAAAGGGAGATATGTCTCTGGTTCATCAAGTCAAGGAGTCGTCCAGGAGTGGCTGTGAGAATATCCACGCCATTTTTCAGTTGCTTCACCTGGCGTTTTTGACTCACTCCGCCATAAACAACGGTAGTGTATAGTCCAGTATATCGTCCGTAACTTTTAAAACTTTCGTCAATCTGGATGGCCAGTTCCCGTGTGGGGGTTACTATCAAACTCCTGATTTTCTTCTGTCCTCTTTTTTGTTGATTGGCTCCCAGGTTCTGTAAAATTGGGATTGCAAACGCGGCAGTCTTTCCGGTTCCAGTCTGAGCACTCGCCAAAAGGTCCTTGCCTTCCAGGGCAATGGGTATCGCTCTTGATTGAATGGGTGTGGGGGTAGAATATCCTTCTTCGTTTAGAGATCTAAGGATAGGATCTGTGATATTCAATGATTTAAATGACATAATATGTATAAAATGAAAAAAGCCCGGCTTTAACATTTAAAGTCGGGCTAAGAAATAAATGAGCCTTAAGGTACGGATAAAAAAGGTGGGGAGTACTATTTAGTTTTTTTGTGTGAAAAAGTGTTAGAATTTATCTGCTGAGAAATTTTGCCTGAAGTGACGAACGGTCAAAATTTCAATTACATCATCTCCAATCTCGTAGATGATTCCGTAGTTCTCATGGACAACCAACTCCCTGATACTTGGATTTGTGATTTCATTGATGATTCTTCCTGACTCAGGATTTTCCCTCAGATTCTCGACCTTTCTCTCAAAATCGTTGATAAGATTTAATGCTGCACTTGGGTTATCTTCTGAGATGTATTCGAGGATCTCTTTGATTTTATTCTGCGCTGTGGGCGACCAGACAATGTTCATGAACTCGAATATTGGGCTCTCAGTTCATTCATAAACTCTTTATGGTCAGTCCCGTTACCTTCTTCCAATTCTTTCTTCGCGCCTGCGATCTCTTCAAGAAGCTGAATCTTATCAAGCAGTTTTTGATAGTCTTCCACATCAATCAACACAGCCGAGCTTTTTCCATGTTGTGTAAGAATCAAAGGACGATGCTCTGATTTTACCTGCTCAATAAATGAAGCTGCATTTGCTCTGAATTCCGAAAGCGACCGTATATCGCGATCCAGTTGAATGTGTGACATAATGGTAAATACAATTTGGTTTGTACTGAATAATGTACAAAATTTAGAACAATAATTAATTACGATTATTTTTTTATGAACATTCGCAAAACCGTAGATATGCTGATTAGCAGTTGGTGTATCGAACATGAAGTAGAGTTTTTACAGAATGACAAAGATTTTGAGTGGATGGCTGGGGAGTTGCCTTTGAGGGTTATGAAGATTGAGTTCTCTTAAATTATCACCGCACAGGTATTAATTGTATTGCAAAACCGATCTGAGTGGGAACTGGAGGTAAACCAATGGGTGAATCAAGCCAACTCAACCTGATCCAGAGCTTTACAATCTGGCCCAACTATTCTTGTGGTAGCTAAAACTCAGTTCATCAAGAAAATCGCCAATTGGCTGTACAGAATGGCAGTCAGCAGAGAGATAAAGTTTCCGATCAGGAAATAATCATTGGAGACATTGCTGCTTCTCTGGAAACGGGTTCCGATTTTTAAGGCCCCAAACGCAATGATAACCTGTGGATAACCAAGAACCAGGCCAACGACAAGAAAGAGCCGTTCTAAAACTCCTTTTAGAATGGATCTGCCACGCTTCTCATCCGATTTCAATTTTCTGCTGACAATATGAAATACCCCGTTGATGATGCTTTCTACAATCAAATATGAAAGGACTAACCAAAACAAGTTCATGATGATTTCGTTTTGATTATGGTTCTTATTGATTCCTTCAGGAGATTATATTCATGAATCATGAGTGTTTTACGGCGCCGGTAAATTTGGGACCGGTCTTTGCCGTGCTTTTCTCCAACTTCTTGATCATTATCACTTTGGATCATATCTAGAATGAGGGCAAAGTCATCCAACTTCCATTTTTCAGTGATGCCTTCTAAAACCTCAAAAAGTCTATTTAACTGTTCGGATTGTTCTTTTTGTTCCAGGCTGAAGTTAAATCGCCTTCGATCTCTTTTTTTTGCCGTTAGTTTTTTTCGAGCCTCGGTTAAGCCTTCGCCAAGCATTCCATACGATGTTTCCCGGTTGATCTCTGTGTTAATTTTTCCAAAATGAAGGACATAGTGCAGTTTGAAATCCAGCTCTTTAGCAAGTCGTTCCTCTTCGAAATAGAATAACGTTTCAATACCGGATTCAAGTGACTTTGTTACTCCCTGAAATTCATCACCCAGCGTTACTGTGTAAGGGGATAACGTTTTTTTTCTGAGATCTTTGTTAGCTGAATGAACCAATTCTTTGAGAGTTTTCCCCAATTTCTCTGATTCATAATCACTGCTCCTGACTACATCTCCCATCAAAATGTAATATTTGTCTTTCTGACCAACCATGACTCATAATACAATTGATGCAAAAAATATGCAACAAATATATTTGATGCAAAATTAATGCATCAATAAGGTTTGTTGCAGTATAATCAGTACTAAGTAACGCGTTTACCAGTTAATATTTTAAGCAATAAAACCCTATAGTTATCTGAAATGAGTTTTTTTTAGCTTTTGTCATCCCTCCCAACAGCGGTCGGGAAAAAGTACCCGAATCTTCCCCCCTTCGAAGGGGGCTCAGGGGGATGATCAGCCTATAAAACATGCTTCATGTAATGAATACGACTTAGCTTTGTAAATTCAACTGGTAAACGCGTTAAGTAGTTGATGAATAAGTTTACACCCCTCGCCCCAAAATATCGGGCACTCCCCTCCCTGAAGGAATCGAGACAGGCAATGGTAGATTTTTATTCCTTCTCAGCCAACTCAAATTCATCCGCCGCTTTCGTGATCTGATCCAGTTCTTCTTTGGAGAGTTCAAAATCAAAAGCGCCGGCGTTGTCTTTTACCTGCTTGGGATTTCGGGCCCCGACCAATACACATCCCATTCCGGGTTGGTTGGCGGTCCAGTTAATCACGAGTTGTGCCAGTGTGGCGTTATGTTGTTCGGCAATCGGGCGGATTTTCTCAAGTAAGTCATTGACGCGCCGAATATTTTCGTCGGTAAAATATTTATCGCTTTTTCGGGTATCGTAACCGCTGAACTCGTAGCCGGGAGTAATTTTTCCGGTCAGCAGACCTCGCTGCAGCGGGCTGTAGGGCAGAATATGCATTCCTTTTTCTATCGCCTGTGGAACAACGTCCTCTTCAATGCCTCGATTGATCATACTATAGGGAACCTGGTTGGATGCCAAATCAATGGTTTTTAATGCTTCTTCCACATTTTCAACAGAATAGTTGCAAACACCGGCTGCCCGGATCTTGCCTTCCTCAATCAGTTCAGAAACGGCCTTCATTGTTTCAGAAATTGGAGTTTTGGGATCGTGCCAGTGAATCTGGTAGAGGTCTATATAATCGATATCAAGCCTTCGAAGACTGTCTTCACACTCTTTCTTCACACGTTCTTTGGAGGCCCATTTGTAAATCTTTACCGGGTTTCCCTGCTCATCTTCACTGTCAAAATAGAATGTACCATCGTCTGTTTCCCAGTTTAGCCCATATTTGGTTAGAATCTGGTAGCTGTCCCGCGGCCGGTATTTCAACGCTTTCCCGATCAGTTTTTCACTTTTTCCATACCCATATACTGCGGCCGTATCGATGGTGGTCATGCCGAGGTCTACGGCCGTTTGCACAGCTTTAATAGCATCGTCTTCATCAGCGCCACCCCACATCCATCCGCCGATCGCCCATGCACCAAACGCGATTGGTGTTACTTTAATATCTGAGTTACCGAGTTGTCTGAGTTTCATGTGTCAGTATAGTTTTTTTGATGATGTTGTTAACTCGTTCCTAAGCTCCTGCTTCGGAATGGCGGATGGAAGCTCTGCTTCTCATCAGCTAAAACCTGAATAGAAGCAGAGCTTCAGTCATTACGCTCCGAAGGGGACCTTCGGATCGAGAAAACACGGAGAGGTCATCCCCCTGAATCAACTTTTTTGATTCATCCCCCTTCAAAGAGTTCTTTTAATTTAAGGCTTTTCAAACCCGTTTTCATTGAGTCATTCACACAACACACACATAATGATCTTCTGATTGTTATTTTCTGATATGAGCAAGCCATCAAACCTACCCATTCAACCAACTCTCCGATTTTATGGAGATCTCGTGGATCTTGTATCACAGCCAATTTCTGATAACCGGATCATTGAACGCTCTCTTTCGGAACCGACCTCTGTAAAAGATCTGATTGAAGGTTGCGGAGTTCCTCACACCGAAGTGGATTTCATCCTGGCAGATGATAAGCCTGTTGATTTCTCTTACAAGATTACCGGTAATGAACGAATCAGTGTATATCCATTTTTTATTTCGCTCGAGATTCCAAAATCAGAACGACTTCAGATTTCAAAACCGGATGAACTACTATTTCTGGCGGATGTCAATCTTGGAAAACTCGCCAAACATCTTCGGCTGGCGGGGTTTGATACGGCTTACAAGAATGATGCAACAGATTCTGAAATCATCAAACAGATGCAAAAGGAAAACCGCATTCTGCTCACGCGTGACCGAAAACTACTGATGCGAAATGCCGTGAAAATAGGCTATCTGCCACGTTCGGATGATTCCACCGAACAACTGGAAGAGGTGTTCAAACGGTTTGATCTGTTTGATGAGATTCAGCCTTATTCGCGATGTGTAAATTGTAATGGAATGCTCGAAAGAGTATCAAAAGAATCGGTGATGGATCAGCTTGAACCGCTGACTAAAAAGTATTTCGATGAGTTTTCACAATGCCCGGATTGTGGCCAAGTGTACTGGAAGGGGTCGCATCGAAATCGGTTGGATTCGAGACTTGAGCGGTTGTTAAAGCTTTGATTTATGGGGTCAAGATTGGGAGTGGCTTTTCTTTTCCGTTGACTAAAATCAAGGGTAATAGATACTAACTCTACTATTCAACTTTCTCAATTGGTAAAACTGCAAACTTACTTGAACAGGTCTGAAATCTATTACCGTCATTTTTAACTGACGGAAGAAGCGTAAGCAAAAACTCCGATGGCTTTAGCCACATCTAAAATGTGATAAATTTTTACTGGAAATAATCTCTACAGAGTCAGTTAGATCACTCCAAAACCTGCCCAAAGGCGATATCATACCCGTCCAAGTCCTGTATACCAAACTCCAGGCAGCCGTAATCTTTCTCGCCCAAATGATAATCGATAATGGCTCCGGATGCTTTCATCTCTTGGTACATTTTGGCTGCATCATCCACCCAGAAGTACACATTCCACATGTTTTGCACTATTTTATAATGTGGTTTGATATCTTTGAAATTGTGCACACGGCTGAGCATCAACCCAAACCCATCACGATCAAGAATACAGAATCCCGGCGGATCTCCCCAAAACCGTTCATACCTGAAACCTACTTTGTCCCGGTAATAATTAGCGGCAGCTTCAATATCCTTTACCAGCAAAATTGGTGCAGTGCCATTGATCCTTGCTTTATTCGTATGACTATAATTAGATTTTTTCGATTGGATATCTATGATATTTTAAGAGTTCATCAAATCATAAATAAGAATGAATAGAAAACAACTTTTAGGTACCGATATTTTCTGTATCTGTTTGATTTCAATTTTTCTGCTTACCGGATATTCTCAAACAGTAAACGGTCAAACAGAAAAACCCAATATCATCTACATTTTAGCGGATGATTTAGGATATGGAGAGTTAGGGGTTTATGGCCAGGAAAAGATAGAAACACCCAATATTGATGCCTTGGCAGAAGCCGGCATGAAATTCACCAATCACTATTCCGGTGCACCTGTTTGTGCCCCTGCCAGGTACATGCTTATGACAGGCAAACACCCCGGCAATGCTTTCATACGGTCGAATCATGAATGGGGCGAACGCGGTGATGTTTGGAGTTTTGAAAATATGGCTGCAAATCCGATGCTTGAAGGTCAGTTTCCCATTCCGGGCTCAACGGAAACAGTCGGGAAATTACTTCAAAAGGCCGGATATAAAACAGGGGCTATTGGCAAGTGGGGATTGGGAGCACCCTTTACAGAAGGAGTTCCCACAAACCAGGGATTCGATTTTTTCTTTGGATATAATGGGCAGCGGCAGGCACACACTTATTACCCAATCTACCTGTGGAGAAATGATACACGGGTTGCTTTGAGAAACCAGTTGGTACCACCACACCAGGATCTGCCGGATAGTGCCGATCCTCATGACCCTGAAAGTTATGCAATTTTTCATGATCAGCCCGATTATTCAGCAGATCTGATGCATGATGAAACGATCGGATTTATCGAGAGAAATCAGAACATGCCCTTTTTCTTGTACCTGCCTACGCCAATACCCCATGTATCACTTCAGGCACCGGAGAGATGGATCAATTACTACAGGGAGAAGTTTGGGGAGGAGGAACCGTACACTCAAGGGAGTTATGTACCTGCACAATACCCCAAAGCAACTTATGCGGCCATGATCTCATATATGGATGAAAAGGTTGGTGAAATTGTAGAAAAGCTTAAAGAATTGGGGTTGTATGAAAATACGCTCATCATGTTTTCAAGTGATAACGGGCCAACCTATGCAGGCGGGGTAGATCCGGATTATTTTAGGAGTGCCGGTCCATTCCCGAATTATGTGAACGGCGAGTCAAGGATTAAAGGCCATGTGTACGAAGGAGGAATTCGGGTACCAATGATTGCCACATGGGAAGGAGTAATTCCCGCCGGAAGTTCTACAAATCACATATCAGCTTTTTGGGATGTTTTACCAACTCTTACTGAAGTTGCTGAAGCAGAATCACCCGAAGGTATTGATGGCATCAGCTTTTTGCCCACTCTAAAGGGTCATTCAACTACTCAGAAAAAGCATGACTATCTCTATTGGGAATTTCCTTCTTATGGAGGTCAGCAGGCCGTACGCATGGGTAAATGGAAGGGCATTCGAAAAAATATTATAGCTGATGGCAACCTGGAGATCGAGCTCTACAACCTCGAAGAAGATATCAGGGAAGAGAACAATGTAGCAGCAGAACATCCGGAAATCGTGAACCAAATTCGAGAGATCATGAAAGAGGAACACACCGTTCCCGAACTGAGTCGATTCAAAATGGAGGCTTTGGGCGATTACGATTAGATTCAATAAAAATGGGTAACAAGTCAACCAACACTCGTTACCCATCAAATTTATTGAAATCTAATTTTATTGACTTCCTGTATAAAATATACGCCAGATTTTACCTACTCTGGAATCGACGATGTAAACAGAACCATCCGTCCCTTCAGCCAATCCCATTGGGCGGTGTTCTGCCTGACCGGGGGATCGAATAACTCCTTCTCCTGCAAATCCATTCGCAAAGGTTTGATATTCACCGGAAACCTCAGTTCCGTTAAAAGGTGTAAATGTTACGCGATACCCGGCCTGCGGAAGTGGAGCACGATTCCATGATCCGTGAAATGCAATAAATGCACCACCGTAATATTCCTGTGGAAACTGATCTCCGTGATAAAAGATCAGGTCATTAGGAGCCCAATGACCCGGAAATGCCTGGATAGGATCTTCAAAATCATCACCTACGTAAGGAGTTTCTCCATCTCCACCATACTCGGGGTTCATCATCCTCTCGCCCCGGCGCTGGTCATAATAGGTGTAAGGCCATCCAAAGTTATCGCCATCATCAACCTTAAAGAATTCCTCCGCCGGAAGCTCTGCATTATCCAGTGAATCGTAGTGTTCAGGCCAGAGGGTATTTAACTGATCACGGCCATGCTGAACCAGGTAGAGATTTTCAGCGCCTGAATTCCATTCAAGTGCCACTGCATTCCGGTAGCCTGTTGCGTATTTATAGCCATCTTCCTGGAGAGTCTGTCCTGTTGAATTTGAATTAAACTGCCACACACTTCCCTGCCACTCAAGCTGCGGACAGGGTTTCATTCCCGGCGATCCCGCCGTACGAGATTCTTCCTGGCACGCATTTGATGGAGCGCCAATATTCACATATAAATCTCCCCCTCCATCGAATGTAATGGGTTTTGCGGCGTGACTTCCCTGGTCGGGAAATCCGGTTACCACCATTTCAGGCTCTGATGTGGGAACAAGGTCCACACCTTCCATGGAGTATCTTACAATGGCCGTATCGGGAGCGAAGTACAGATACCCGTTGTGAAGAGCAATTCCGGTGCCGGTGTAATCACCAAAGTAGGCTGTAGTATCTGCAACGCCGTCGCCATCCGTATCACGTAGGGCGGCGATCCCGTTTCCATTATGATCATTACTTAGAGCAACATAGATATCACCATCTTCATCTACAGTCATCTGCCGGGCACTGCCGATACTTTCAGTCACAACAACAGCCTGAAATCCATCGGGCAGAGTAATTCCTCCATTATCAGGAGAAAAGTTCATGTTTTCATACACTGCGGCTGATTCATCACCGGATGAACACGCAACCATCAGTGTTGATAAAATAAGTATTAAAAAATAAGTCGTTTTACGAAGCATGATTTGTTAGATAAATTAGAATTGAGAGCAATTAAAGGTCATTCACTATTCATACAATCTATCCCATTATAAAAGAAATCGCGGTCAATTCGAATCTAACTTCAATAAAAATCAAGAGGTAGGGGTAGTTTGTTGAATGAATAGCAGCAGATTTAACAATATCATCCCCCCGAGCTTTCTTATAAAAGAACATTCTTAATCCAGTGATAAAAGGAAAATTTAATTTACCAGTTCCAGCAATTCCTCCGGTACTTCAACATCCATCCGAAGAAGCGTAGATGCATGCGTCTTTCCCTGGGCGTCGAGTTTAAGAGAGACAGTTCCGCCACCGCCCAAACTCTCATTCAGAATAAAGTTCAGTGCTCCAAGATTTGGCAACTCATAGCGTTCAACCTCTCCCTTGCAAATATGCTTCATATATTCTTTCACCCGGTCGGCTGTCAAAGTTTTCTTCAAAAACGGGTAGATCTCCGGGTGACGAGCAATGATTCCCACATTACTTCCATTACCTTTATCTCCGCTGCGGCCGTGTGCAATTTTTATAAGTTTAACTGTGGGCATGGTTTTTCTTTTTTTGAGTGAAAGGGTAATAGGCAAAAGTTTCCCCTTACACTTTTGCGTTTTGCCTTCTGCCCTTCAAATATATCTAATCAGACAAGTAATAGACAATCGTGGAAACCACTCTCACATTTTTGATGTGCGGATTGTTGTTATCCCGGTCACTAATTGAAAACTGACCCTGGGAGGCTGTTTTTATTTTCCCAAGCCGGCTGTTGGAATCTTCGGCAAATTTTTGAGCTGCTTTTCTGGCTTCATTCGTCGCTTGCTCAATCATTTCCGGTTTGATTTCGTTAAGCCTGGTAAACAAATACTCCGGGCGAACCTGGTATTCATCTCCGCTCAGCGTTACTCCCTGTTTCCCCAGATCAACGAGCTCACTCATAATCTGGCGGATTTGTTGTACATTTTCTGAATACACAGTCGCCGTTTGAGTGGCAACAAACCTGAAATCGAAATTTTCCATTCCACTATATCTTTGAGCGGATTTGTCAGTCAGAAAAGGTGTTGAAAATGTAATTTCATCCAACTGGATTTCCCGTTCCTCTAAAAAGGATCGTACCAGTTCTGCGCTGTTATCCAGTGCAGTATAGGTTCCATCCAGTGTGTTCCCGGCTTCGGTAAACTGGATAGGCCAGATGACAATATCAGCCACATGTTCTTGTTCTGCCAGGCCTTTTACTGTGACGGATCGTTCGTACTCTTTAACGGATATTGCCGCACTACTGAGAAAATATCCAAGGGCAACAAGCCCAAGAAAAATGGAAACCCCGATAACGATAAACCCTGGATCTTTCTTTTCTTTCATAGTTTGTTTGATGAAGTTTTTTAACCCCCACTTGAGTGAGGGAAAGTTATTCGTCAATTGTCGAAAATTGGTTTTACGAGGTTGTCTTTGCAATGTTTACTACAACAGCATCGGACACACCCATAAATCTCTTCTCAAGAGGGTGTGAAAAACGGATTATCTAAAAGTATCCGTCAGGTTAATTTGCCACGAGAACACAAAGTCACGAAGATACACGAAGTTGAGTAATATCAAACTCTTGGTCTTCGTAGTTCATCTCACGAACCTGATTTACTTTTGAATCCTTATTTTTCACAGCCCCTCATGAGGAGACTTTTATTACTGAATTTAAAATATGGACAATTGTTCCCTTTTCACTTTTGCCTTTTTATTTCTCATTAATTGGATTGACCCGCCAGCCATTCCATAATCGTAACCGGTTCTCCATCCAGTTTTACCAGGCTCCCGTCGTAATCTCGTCTGGCTTCATTGGCGTGTGAGTAGATCCAACTCCAGTGATCCGGGTAGTGATATCCCTCTCCGCCAAATAATCCGTTTATATCAACTACGTGATCATAAAATGAAAAGTGTACGTCTGAAGCTCCGGCATCCTTGAGTTTGTTGTAAACCGGGATTACGGTTTGTTCCGGTACGGTGGTTCCATCTTCTTTGGCATGGATAAACCAAGTAGGCACATCTTTTACGCGATCCACCTGATCATCCGTAAAATAGGCACCTCGATAAGCTAAAGCACTTGGGAACGCAGCCGCAAAAAATCCAGGATATTCGATGATCAGCTTGAAGGCCAAATAACCTCCGTTCGAGCAACCTCCAACATAGATGCGATCGGGATCTACATCCGGATTTTCAGCAATATATTGATCAATCAAAGCCTTCACTGCTTCGTAATAAATATCATCCGTTTGGCCAGTTGTGGTTCCTTCACCACTGTCCATCCAGCGTGTAGGGCTCTGCGGCACGAGAACATGAGCTCCATCAAAGATGGCTTGGATTTCATCAGATGCATAATTTGCCGCCCGGTTCGCAATCAGTGGAATGGTTGGATCTGTACCTCCTTCCCCACCTCCATGCAACCAGATGATCAGTGGAGATTCATCATCATTTTCAGGGCTATAGGAAGCATACGACATAGTGATATCTCCGTGTGAAAACGTCCCGGATAGATCAAACCGGTCAATAAGGGGCATTACCCGATTCACCTCTTCATTCCAGACCAAACCCTTTGTTTCATCCTGAATGGTCATATTATAGTCGATCCAGCTGTTGCCGTTGCAGCCTTCTGCCTGTGAATATTGAATAGGTGATCCGATCGGCTGATTGGGAGCCACATACAGCACTAATGTTACATGATTCCCTTCCTCCACTCGTTCCCCGTTAGCGTCTGACACATACCCCGCAACAACATTTCGGCTGCCAAGTCTCTGACCGGCAGGAATCACAGCACAATCAGAGGATCGTTGAACCATTACATTATAATCGTTCCAGTTGACGGTGGTTACAGGTTCATCCATTGTTAGAATAACCTTGTTAACCGCCGCCCCCCAGTCAAAGCCTTCAATGACAACACCATACTCGCCATTTGTTTGAGCCTGAGCTGTAAATAGCCCACTGAGTGATGCGATTAGTACAACAATGAATAATGAGAAAATCTTTCTTTTCATGAGATCTTGGATTTAATGACATCAATTTAAAGCAATCTACTTAGACGATTGTCTAAAATCAAAACAATGGATCCGTTTTTGTCTCAATCATGATCATCGGAACAAGTATCCAACAGTTGCGGGTTGATGAAGAAGCCAACCCGTAAGCGAATATCTTGGGACCTTTGTGGTCAAAACTTCGTGTTCAACAACATCACTTTTGAAAAGAAGAAGTCGTTTTGCAATCGGTTCAACTAAAATCTGTTTGTCATCTTTATATATTTTCAGTTCGCCGCCATCACCTTTTTTCCAGTTTTGGTTGAGATAGATCAGAACGGTAATTTGGCGATTGGATCGTTCATTAAACTGATCCAAATGCCGATCATAATGTGAACCT
Organism: Rhodohalobacter sulfatireducens; assembly: GCF_022012475.1. Taxonomy (GTDB): domain Bacteria; phylum Bacteroidota; class Rhodothermia; order Balneolales; family Balneolaceae; genus Rhodohalobacter; species Rhodohalobacter sulfatireducens. The sequence goes on along the minus strand of NZ_JAKLWS010000001.1, from coordinate 370,460 downwards.
GCCGGGTATTTTGCGATATGAAATTCCGATCCCGACAAACTCATAAAGCAGTGTCTTCTCAGCGATTCAATCAACTCATCCATCAACCCAAAGAACGGTTCCAATTCTGAATCACGCTCTCTGTCCAGTCAGTGAATAAAGTCTCCACGAATAGAATCATTTAGCTGGAATTCTCCCGATGAACCAATCCCGGCCCTTTTTAGCAGATTTCCATGCTCTTTCTCATGAAAAAAACTCATGATGGACCTGAACATCTCCTCACTGATAAAATCGTCAGCGATTACATAGTCATTAAATGCCAGTTCATCCATCCACTGAATCCACTGCTCTTCTGAATATGTTGCATCTTCGATCTCCATCTCTTTTTGTAAATAAATTAGTTTGTGCGGAAGGGAAGCAATCCGCTTTTTTTAAAGATTAGAATCCAAAATTACTACTTTATCCGGTTTTTAGGAATAGGTATGTTTCTTTTATGAAATCTGATTTTCTCATCAAACTTGTTCGAGCCCGAATGCCATTCGGTCAATATAAGGGACGGTATATTACTCAGTTGCCGGTACACTATTTAGAGTGGTTCAACCGAAAGGGATTTCCAAAAGGTCAGCTTGGTCAGTATCTCGCTACAATGTATGAGATCAAGACAAACGGATTGGACCAGATATTGAGGCCGATTATCCAACAGTTTCGAAACCGGAATGAATAAAGTTTATGGAACACCGAATTTTAAATCACAAAACCGCTGAAACAGATTTAGATGAAATTTTCAGATTTCGTAATTTTCGACTCAATAATTTTGAGTAGCAGGAACGGAGAACAATTCAGAGAAGTTCTTACCAGACAAGAAGATTCATGAATTTAACGAAGTTACATATTATCGGGATTGCTGGTGTGATGATGCTTTTTGCTGTTTTTACACTTATGCATCAGTATGACTGGCTGATTCCTGCATCGCCTGCTTCTCCTATATCAACACAAACATCTGTTCCTTTTCCGGATGCAGTAGAGGAGCATGGAACAGAAGATGACATTACCCACGATTTTTCCAAGCCTTTCTTTATTTCTGAAAGTTTACAAATTATAAGTACATGCATGATCTTTGAGGATCTGATATATCCTCAGATATCAACTCCACCGCCGGACTATCTCATATAGTTCTTTTTTAGCCATTCAAATTCTTATACCCAAAAAAAGAATAAAAGCCGGATTATCCCGAATAAACTATATCAAAAGGGAGATCCAAATTTCAGGCTTCTAAAAACGGGAGTGGCTATGTAATTCAAATTCACTTTTAACTAAAGATCATGTATACAATGAAATATCAAAATATTTTTCTAATTCTTGCCATTGCAATGCTTCCTCTAACAGCGTGTTCCCAAAGCAACATGCAGAGTGATACTGAAACTGTTGAATTATCATCAGATGTCCTTACTGCAGATGATCAAGCCGAACTTACCCCGGATGAAATCATTCAACAGATGAAGGATGGAAACGAGCGATACGTCAACAATAACTTAACACCAAGAGACTACCAGGCACAGGTTCAGGCTACAGCAGGTGGACAATATCCAAGTGCAATCGTCATCTCTTGTGTGGATAGCCGCGTTCCTGTGGAGACAGTCTTTGACATGGGCGTTGGTGATATATTTGTTGCTCGTGTGGCCGGTAATTTTGTGAACGAAGATATTCTTGGAAGCGCAGAATTTGCCACTGCAGCTGCCGGTTCAAAAGTAGTCATCGTAATGGGCCATGAAAGTTGTGGGGCTGTTAAATCAGCTATTGATGGTGTTGAGATGGGGAACATCACCGCAATGCTCGATAAGATTGAGCCAGCAATTGATATGACTGAAAACTTCGATGGCGAACAAGCCAGCAGTAACAATGAATACGTCACCGAAGTTGTGAATAACAACGTCGTGCATACCATCAGCGAGATGAGAGAAAGAAGTTCCATTATTGCTGATTTGGAACGCAACGGAGACGTGGTAATTATGGGTGCTTTTTATGACTTGGATACAGGCGAAGTTACGTTCCTTGAGCCGTAAGATATCTGAAAGGGGAGGGGATTATTCTTCTCCCTTTTTTATTTCACATGGCGAATGAAAAAATCTTTTCGCCTATGAACTCTGCTTTTTCCTGAAGCTCTCTCTCTATTCGCAGAATTTCGTTCCATTTTACCATCCGTTCTGATCTTGAAAATGAGCCTACTTTCAACTGACCTGCATTAGTTGCTACAGCAAGATGAGAGATAAATGGATCTTCCGTCTCCCCCGACCGTGCCGAAATAACTGGCGTCCATCCAAACTCCTGTGTTTGTTTGATACATTCAATCGTCTCTGTAACCGTTCCAATTTGGTTTAGTTTGATGAGTACACTGTTTGCCAGTTTGTCCTCTTTCCCCTCTTTTACCCGTTTGATGTCTGTCGTGAATAGATCATCCCCAATGATCTGGATTTTATTCCCAAACTCTTTGGTAAATCTCTTCCAATTCAGAGTGTCTGTTTCGGCGAATGGATCTTCAATAGATATGATTGGATACTGTTTACACCAGCCGGAGATCACCTTGTAAAATTGATCACCCGTGAGGGATCTGTTGTCGAGGTTGAGATGATATCGTCCATTATCATAAAATTCTGATGCGGCAATATCGAGTGAGAGTTGAACATCTTCGCCGAGTGAATAGCCTGCTCCTTCAATTGATTCTAAGAGAATTTCAAACAATTCCTCATTTGAATCGAAAATCGGCCAATAACCACCTTCATCTGCCACACCGGCCAGCTTACCTTTCTTTTTTAAAAGCCGACCACAATGATGAAATACATTAAATGTCATCTCCAGGCACTGTAGATAGGACTCAGCACCGGTGCAAATAATCATAAAATCCTGTATGTCGATACTGCCTTCTGCATGAGCACCACCCCCCATAATTTGAATTTCCGGTAGGGGAAGAAGTGTTCCGCCACCGTCTGTCAGAGTTTGAAAGAGAGATTTTCCTTGCGCATTGGATAAAGCTCGAGAAATGGCCATTGAAACTCCGAGTATGGCGTTTGCTCCAAGTCGACTCTTGTTTTTGGTGCCGTCGAGTTCAATCATTAACTGGTCCATCTCTTCTTGTTGATGAACATCTTTTCCGACCAGCTCAACCCGGATTTCACCCTTCACATTTTCAATGGCTCTATAGACGGATTTTCCCAGAAACTTTTCTTTATCTCCATCCCTCAATTCATGCGCTTCAAACTGACCTGTGGATGCACCCGATGGAACAATTGCTGATCCTGTAGTTCCATTTTCCAATTCCACGAATGCCTCCAGCGTAGGATTACCTCTCGAATCAAAAACCTGGATGGCATCAATATTTTTAATCCTCACCGAATGTTCGTTTAAGTTCATATTTCCATTTTTGATTGATCTCTGCATGTGAATATATTCCTGCCGGTAAATTTGCCATCACAAAAGATCTCACAAATTCCTGCTGGTCGGTCTCTAAATACTCAACCGGGGATTTACCGTCGATTCTTGCAAGCATCATCATCAAAAGTAAACGGATCGTCCGCAATTCCATCTGTTCCTCTATTTCCGATCCCATGCTCTCAAAATAAGTAGCCCATGCTATTTTTGTCAGGTCCTCAAATTTGCCTGTTTTTTTGAAGTGATTCAGCATTTTCAAATAGAGATGATTCAGTAAAAAAGCGAGATCGAATGCGGGATCACCAAACCAGGCAACTTCATGATCCAGGAGAACCACTCGATCATTTTTGATCATGATGTTTTTCGGACTAAAATCTCCATGTACAATCGCTTCACGGTGGGATTTTAAACGCTTTACCTCATCAATAAAGAGATATTTAAGTTCAGGATGTCTCTCGCCGGTTGTAACCAGGTAGGGCTCAGTTCGGAGCTCGTAAAAGTTATCCGCTTTGTTAAACTTCTTTTTTAAATGCTCATTGTCCCAAGATTTTTGATGAATCGTTGCCAACAATTCGGCTGACTTTTCTGCAATCTGCGAATTAAAGACTCCGTTTAACATCTGCTTTTTCCAATTCTGAAACTCCTCATCCAAAAACTCCATCACAAAAAAGGAATGCTCTGAATTACTATAGAGAAGTTCTGGAGTGGCCTCCGTTTTTATCGTGTTCAAAAACTGTAAAAATTTTTGCTCATTCTCATTCCGCGAGATATCCGCATACCAGTCATCTTCTACATTCAGTTTTGGAAGTGCTTGTTTTACTACAACCGAATTCACCCCATCTGAAACAAGAAATATATCAGAAGAAACACCACCTTTGAGGTGCTTAAATGTTATTTCTGAACCATAAACAAGATTTTTCTGCCTCAACAGGTTTCTGATTTTACCTTTGTCCATACTGGATAATAACGGTTCTATGCCACTCTTTTTAGATCTATCAAACTTTATTTAGTATAATTTTTCATACATGATGTAACATTTTTTTTACATCACGTAAAAAATAATATACATTCACAAAAAGTTGATGCATTATGTCAAAACAAGAAATTTTATCGTGGACCTCTTTGGCCACTTCACTTTCGGCAATCATTTTTTATGTAACACTTGTGCTCGGCTGGCCTGCATTCTTGCCGGATGTTTCGGATGATCTGTTCCAGTTCTTCTTCAACATCTTTTGGATTGCGGTTGGAATTGAAATCGTGGTAGAGATCATCTGGGAAAAGAAAAAGGTTCAGCAGGATGAACGGGATTTTAGAATAGAAGCGATCGGCAATAAGTTTGCATACAATTTTATCGTCGCTGTGATTGTGGTCGTTCTCGTGCAACTTTTCCTTTCCGGTATTTTTGGATCCGTTAATGAAATCTATGGGACGCTTGGGAAGAAAAAAACTCTCTTTCATGTACTGATTATCGCACTTTTCACTTCATCACTGATCCGTAGAGGGATTATGATCTATCACTATCGAAAAGATTTTATCTGATGAAAGAGGGACAAATCATAAATAATATCCGAGTACTGAGATTTCATCATGGTGAGATGACACAGCAAGAACTTGCTGATAAAGTCGGCGTAACCCGTCAAACCATCAATGCGCTTGAGGCGGCTAAATATTCGCCGTCCCTGGAACTGGCTTTTAAAATTGCTGATGTGTTTGATCGTCCGTTGGAGGACGTTTTTAAGTATAAAAAACTATAGCTCTTTGTTTGATGCGGGTCATCCCTAAATAGGAACGATTTCAATGCATTTTTTTCTAAAAAATGAACAGTATTAATAAATATTAGTTACTATTACTTATATAAAAAATAACATTGATATACTTTCAATTACTGATAATCAAACAATATAAATTTCATTTGGAGTGAATACCCTCAACTCTTTATATTACTAGTAGTTGATCAAAACAAAAAGCACTTCATCGATCAATCGTTCAAAAAAATCAAGGCACCATCACTCTGTTTGATACATTTTTTTCGCAATATCGGCTAAACTATTCTTAGACTTTACTGACACCTACTTTCAGTTGGATGTGCTTTTTTAAAAAGAGATCAGGTAATCCAATAGAATTCGTTTAAAATATCTGCGTTTCCAGCTCTACGTTCTGAATAGTTGAATCGATCTCTATTTCAAAATCTATAATTCCCAAAACAAGCCCCTCTTCGGTAATAACATCGACCTCCCAAATTCCCTCTTTGATATTTCTCTTATAGGTAAATCCTCGATATCCCTTATCACGACCGCCAGTAATTTCGTACCCTATATTATCAGCAATCTGCCATTCTCCTGTCTCAGGATTTTTCCATTTCCATCGGTGAGAGACCTCTTTTTGAAGATCAGTTGGGGCAAAAATGGATGTAAAAAGATACACATTCGTCCCCGGCTGCTGGATGTAAGTTAGTCTGTTTTCTCTCCAAAATTTATACCATACATTTTTTTGATAGGTCACAACATAGTTGCCATTTGTCTTTTCAACATCATGAGCTACCATCCCGCTTTCAAGTGCCAGTGGTACCGGCGGGATTAAATTGAAATAGTAAAATGTATTAATCATCAAATAAATCCCAACAACCAATCCAAGCGTTTTCCCCTCATGAATTTCTGCCCTTGTTGATGGACTCACCGCGTAGATATAGATGATCAGCGCCATTGTGGTTCCCAGGCTAATCAACCCGGAGATGATAAAGATGGTTGTACTCATCTGTGCTATTAGTACAGGAATGAAAAATGTGCAAAAGGTAAAATTCACAAAAAAGTATGCACTGAACTGCAGGTATTTATTTGAGATCTTTTGCTTCAAAAATTCATTCGCAAAGAGTAGAATTACAAGAATTACGAAAAAGGAGAGAGTCTTGGAAAAAGAAACACTTCTCGAAAAATAGATAACAAACGCACTGCACAGAGCTCCGAGAAAAAACTGGATCGCCAGGGGGAGATACTCCTCATACTTTTCAAAGAATGTGTCTTTCCATTTCCCGTCATCCGCCACATTGAACATGTAAAGGGCCACGCTCAGCAAAATCATGTACGTGGAAAGAATAGTACGGTCGTAAAGTCGATCGATGCGGCCGAGAGTGAGCGAATCCCAGATGAAACCGCCAATAAAGAAGAGTACAGGAAGATATTTTTGATGCCTCCTGACAAATGCACGAAAACGGCTGATCATAAATCTATTCTATTTTTATGTTTTGACAACCGTTTTCTTTTTTGATTATGTGACAGAGCCAATCTTATAGATCTCTTCACCCAATTCACTGCACATTTTTTCAACTTCATCAACTTTAGATGGTGAAATCACCGTAATCAAACCGATCCCAAGATTAAAAGTTGCACGCATATCGTCTTCCGGTACATTTCCTGTTTTTTGGATCAGATCGAATATGGCGGGTCGTTTCCAGCTCTTCCAATCCAGATCCAGTTTTAGGCCATCCGGAAGAATTCGCTTGGTATTCCCTACAATTCCACCGCCGGTGATGTGGGAAAATCCATGAACTCCATCTACCTCTTTTAGTTCCGAAATAACGTTGAGATAAGATTTATGAACCTGGAGCAGTTCATTACCAACCGTTCGATCTAATTCCTCCGGCTGATCATTTACATCATACTCACTAAACAAAACTTTCCGAGCTAAAGAATATCCATTGGTATGGAGGCCTGAACTTTTGAATCCAATTAGCAGATCACCTTTTTGAATTTTCTCACCGGTGATCAATTGATCTCGGTCTACCACTCCAACGATGGTACCGGCCAGGTCAAATTCTCCTTTGTCGTATATATCCGGCATTTCGGCAGTTTCTCCTCCGATCAGTGCCACACCGTTTTCTTTGCATGCTTTGGCAAAACCGCTGACTACATCAAAACCAACTTTTTGTTCCAGTTTTCCGGTTGAAAAATAATCGAGAAAGAAAAGGGGAGTGGCTCCGCAAACGGCAATATCATTCACACAATGATTTACCAGATCCTGGCCAACTGTATCGTACTTTTCAGATTTGAATGCTACAATCAGTTTGGTTCCAACGCCATCCACACTGCTTACAAGAATGGGATTTTTCATCGATCCAAAGTCAGCAGAAAAGAGTCCGCCAAACCCACCGATATTACTTACCACATTGGTATTGTGGGTTTCCTTTACTATATCTTTGATGGAATTCACCAGGTCTTCGCCGGCTTGAATATCAACTCCTGAGTCTTTGTATGTAAATTTTTTGTCTGACACGAAATTATTTGGTTCGTTGGGTTTCCATTGAATTGTTCTCGACTCCACTTCGTTACGCCTGTCTGCCGACAAAGGCAGGCTCGAACTGACGTCATATTGAGTGAAGCGAAGACGAAATATCGGTAAAATCTCTTCCAATTAGTACCGAACTCATATGATAAATTGAAGGATCCTCATCTATGATTTCTTGGCCGGTGAGTTTTTTTAAAAATTGATCAAAAAAAATAAAGAATTACAAATAAAATGATGAGAAACCCTGTCAAATTGATCTCTGTTCTTACATATGATGATTTCTGACCCGGTAAAGAGATGTTCTTTATTTTGATCTACGTAGATCTATAGTGAGAAGTTTTCATCAGGTTATCCACATGTATAGACTAAGAGTATGAGAATTTGAATTTTGTTGTATTGTAGTAGGGGATGTGGAGAAGTGTATAACTTTTTTATTGTGATGAATTTATATCATCTTAATGATATGTGAATAATTATGTGGATAATTTTTCCATAAAAAACAGATACTTATAAAGTCGAGTTTTGACTAATCAACATTTTATATTTTTCACACCTATTGACACACATTCTCTTTTCAACACGAAAAGTTATTCTTTAACCCTGTGGATAACTGTTTTTAATTGTGGATTGATGTGGATAGATTCGATCATAATTGAGAAATTTCTGTTTTAAACAAGAAATACAAAGTTTTCCACACAGTTACTCACATATGAAAGTTGTAGTGCAAAGAGTAAAAAACGCGAGCGTAACCATTAATAATAAGGTGACAGGAAGTATTGAAAATGGACTGTTAATTCTTGTTGGCATCCACGAATCAGATACAAAAAAAGAGGTAGATTGGTGTTGCAGAAAGATTCCAACCCTCCGAATTTTTGAGGATGATGAGGGAAAAATGAATCGATCTGCTGAGGATGTAAACGGTGGAATTCTGGTGGTTTCACAATTCACTCTCTATGGAAACGCTAATAAAGGAACTCGACCCAGCTTTATTGAAGCGGCCAAACCGGATAAAGCGGAACCGCTCTATGATTATATGATTGATCTACTAAAAAGAGACAGCGGGTTACAAATAGAATCAGGTGAGTTTGGAGCGATGATGGATGTAACGTTCACAAACAGTGGACCGGTTACTTTGATCCTGGAGAAGTAATGGCTGTTTGTTTTCTTTTTGTTGATGGAGTTGGAATCGGACCAAAAACAGAGTTCAATCCACTGGCTTCTTCCGATTTAAAATCCTTCTCCTATTTTACCGGAGAAACGGGTCTTTATGATGGTTGTGAAGAGAGAGATGTGGGGTCCATCCTGTTCAAAAAAATCGATGCTAATCTCGAGGTAGAAGGACTTCCACAAAGTGGAACAGGTCAGACTTCTCTGTTTACAGGAGAGAATGCTTCTAAAGTAGTAGGAAGACATTTTGGGCCTTTTCCTCATTCAGAAATTAAACCATTGCTAAAAAAGAAAAGCCTGTTTCATAAAGTAATTGAGATGGGGTTGAAACCTCATTTTTTGAATGCCTATCCGGACCTGTTTTTTGAGAAATCACAAAAGAGAAACCGCTGGAGTTGCACCACACTCATGGCTCGATCTGCAGGAGTAAAGCTAAATCGTTTAGAAGATGTGGTAGAAGGAAGAGCTGTCACAGCCGAGATCATACAATCAGCCTGGAGAAGTAAACTGCGATTAGACGTACCGGAAATTGAACCGGAAGAAGCTTCAGTAAGAATGCTCAAAGCGCTGGGTCAGTATGACCTTGTTCTATTTGAATACTACCTCACAGACAAAGCCGGCCACGAACAAGACCCTGAGATAGCGAATAGATTCTTAAGCGTTTTGGATCGATTTATTACAGAAATTATAGAAAATCTGGATGAGAATGATACACTTGTTCTCTCAAGCGATCATGGAAATTTAGAAGATCTGTCCATTAAAACGCATACCCGAAACCCGGTTCCACTGTTTGTGAAGGGAAACACGAAGCCGTTTAGAAATGCAGAGAGTATTTTGGATGTTACGCCGGGGATCTTGGAGGTTTTGGAAGATTAGAGCTCCCCTATTCGAAGGGGAAATCTCCTTGTGATCCACAAGTTGAGCACAGCCCTCTGAATTTTTCTATTGATGGCGCGAACGTCTCGCTTGTGCCTTCGATTACTTTTCACTATGGGGTTCTCTTTTGGCGAAGGTGGATGACCTATTGATCAATACTGTAATTATTCTTTGGAATGGAAAATGGAAGCAGAGCTTCATTCATATGACCCGAAGGAGGACCTTCGGATCAAGGAAAAGTGACTTGAGCGATTAGCGAATGAACTCGGGGGATGTCCTTGGGATCAACATATTGAGCACACCCCTCTGAGTTTTTCAAGAACAGTTGAAAAACTCTGTCTCCCCTCAAAGGGAGACTCTGTCACTTCGCAATTATATAGATAGCCATCCTCTGAATCGAAGCACGAGCGGGACGCTCGCGCTATTTACCTAAGAAACAGCTTTCTTAATTCTCTCGAAAATCTCGTCTACGTCACCGACTCCGTTTATCTCTTCAACCAACCCTTGTTTTTTGTAATAGTTTAAAACGGGTTCAGTTTCATTTCGGTAAACTTCTAAGCGAGTTTTTACTTTCTCGGGAGTATCGTCTGTGCGTCCTTCGTCCCGGCTCAGAATTCGGTTGATGAGCTCCTCCTCCGGAACATCAAGCGTAACGAAGGCATCCACTTTTTTGTCGTTCTCTTCCAGGTATTGATCCAGCGCTTCTGCCTGGCCAACGGTTCGTGGAAATCCGTCGAATATCACACCTTCATCATACTTTTCATTGTCCAGTTCGTCGGCTACCAGTTCAACAACGGTTTCATCAGGAACGAGTTCACCGGAATCCAGGATAGACTTAACTTTCTTTCCTAACGGTGTTTCATTTTTGATGTTTGCCCGAAAGATATTCCCGGTTGATAGGTGGGGAAGATCAAAGTGGTTTACGAGTTTCTCTGCTTGCGTACCTTTACCTGCCCCGGGAGGCCCAAATAAAATGAGGTTCATGCTTTAACGTCGTCTGTTTTTATAAGTTTGTAGCTGATTCCAATAAGGGACCAAACAGTCTATTGTTTTTCCCTGGTATCTTTTTCCTGTATCCGGGCGGCTTTCCCTTTCAGATCACGAAGATAGAAGAGTTTTGAACGACGAACTTTACCTCGTTTCTTAACCTCAATTTTTGCAATAAATGGCGAGTACAACGGAAAGATTCTTTCAACGCCAATGTTCGAAGAGATCTTACGAACGATAAATGTTTTGTTGGCACCTTCGCCACGTTCATTAATTACAATACCTTCATACTGCTGAATACGTTCTTTCTCTCCCTCGCGGACTCGATAATGCACATTCACTGTATCGCCTGCTGTAAACTCCGGCAGATCGTCTCGCATTACGGTCTGTTCAACTAATTTCATTTTATCCATTTTGATTTCCTCGTTAGTGGGCTTTTAATGTTTCTTATTAAATTTTTTGTATAAATCGGGTCGTTTTTCTTTGGTACGTTTTTTAGCTGTTTCAAAACGCCATTCTTTAATTTTATTATGATCGCCGGACAACAACACCTCCGGAACTGATTTACCTCTGAATTCAGCCGGTCGTGTATAAACGGGAGCTTCTAAGAGATCTTCCTGGAACGAATCATTCAGGGCGCTTTCCGCATCACCCAAAACACCGGGTAATAATCGGACAATCGCATCTGTCATAACAAGCGCCGGAAGTTCACCGCCGGAAAGTACGTAATCACCAATGGAGTACTCTTTGGTGATCAGTTCATCCCGAACCCGTTGATCAATTCCTTTATAATGGCCGCACAAAAAAATCAGGTTTTGTTTGATGGATAACTCGTTGGCATCTTGTTGCTCAAAAGTGTCGCCATCGGGTGCGGTAAAAATGATCTCATCATACTCGCGTTGCCCTGTCAGTTTTTCGATACAGTCGAAAATAGGCTGGGCAGTCATCACCATGCCGGCACCACCGCCATACGGGTAATCATCAATCTTACCGTGTTTGTCGGTTGTGTAATCCCGCAGATCATGAACGTGAATCTCTACAAGCTTTTTATCCCGTGCCCGTCCAACAATGCTGGTCTCCAGCGGACTTGTCAGCAGATCGGGAACACCGGAAATGATGTCAATTCTCAGCATGATTTAAGATTCCGTTAACTGATCGAGGTTGATGCAAGAGATGATTCCATTTTCATGATCGGTATCATCTATATACTCATCAACCATTGGGATTAAAATTGTACCCGAACCGTGCTTGACTTCAAGGATCGGGTGAGCCGGATTCTTCAAAACATCCAGAACTTTACCGAATTCTTCGCCATCATATTTAATGATGTAGCCAAAAAACGATTCTTCATCATTTTCTTCAGGTTCAACTACCTCATCAAACAGGTCTGCTTTAATAAAGACAGCTTTATTCTGAGCCGTCTCTGCATCCGTGCGGTTGGCAATCATATCAAATTTTACAAAGAACGTTTGCTGATTTCGTTTGGTCTCAACATGTACGGATTCAATCCGGGAAGGAACCAGATCGGTGCGTTCGTTTTTCATATAAAACAGATCAGCCCGATCAAAAAGGTCATCAGCAAAATTATGGTTCGGCATAAAGCGGACAACACCTTCCAGTCCGCGAGGCCTGCCGATACGGCCTATCTCAACAAACCGGTTTCTTATGGATTGTACCATTACCGGTTCCTTTTACATTTATTCAGAGTCAGACTGCTTGCTTTCCCAGGCGCGCTGTACAGTTACACGATCTTCATCTTCAGGTACAAAACCTTCTAACTCCTCAAGTGGAGTATTTTTGATGTGATCAATCGCCTCGTTCGCATTCATATCGGTAGAAACAGTTCCGGCTTCAGCCTTTTCTTCCTCTTCGTCTTCTTCGGATTCTTCAGACTCAGTTTCAGCTTTGGCTTCTTCTTCGTCCTCATCTTCATCCTCTTCATCAGATTCGGCTTCTTCCTGTTTCTTATCTTCAGCTTCTGGTTTAGTCTCTTCCTCAGCTTCTTCGGTATCAGCTTTCGCTTCAACCTCTTCTTTTACTTCAGGTTCTTCCTCTTTGGTTTCCGCTTCAGCAGGAGTTTCTTCTTCTTCTTCTGTTTTCTCCTCAGCATCGGCTTTCACATCTTCCTCAGCTTCCTCTTCAGCTTCTTTTTCTTTGGACTTTGCTTCAGCTTTCTTCTTGGTTTCTTCAGCTGATTTTTCCGCCTTTTCTAAAGCAGCTTCAATTTCACCGGCGGGAGTCTTAGGAGCTTCGTCTTCTTCCTCCTCGTCCTTAGCTTTGGCTTCTTCCAGTTTTTTCTTTCGCTCTAATTCTTCTGCTGCCTTGGCTGCTTTCTCTTCAAGCTGTTTTTTATACTCTTTCTCTTCGGCTTTGAGGAGTTCTTTCTGTTGAGCTTTACGGCTGGTATCGTCTTCTGACTTGGCTTCGCGGGCTTCTTTCCACTCGGTAAGAGCTTCCTCAATCTCTTCGTCGGATTTGCCCCAGCGCATAAGGTGCATTTTGTACATAATACCTTCATGTTTCAAAATATTTCGCACGGTATTGCTTGGTTGTGCACCGATTTTTAACCAGTGAATAATTCGCTCTTCATCATAAGTGAGCTCCTTATTTTCACTTGCATTGTCGTATCGGCCGAGCCGTTCAATAATCCGCCCGTCTCTTGGAGAGCGGCTGTCTGCTGCCACGATATGGTAATACGGCCGTTTTTTTCTTCCTCGTCGTTGTAAACGTAACTTAATCAATGATGTACTCCTGTATTGTTATGTTGGTAAATTTGTTTTCATTTCGTCATTCAGAATGACAGTATCAATAATTTTTATTTGCCGAATGGCAGATCTTTGAGCCCCTGCATGGCCTGGCCCATTTTGCCCATCTTGCTCATAGACTTCATCATCTTCTTCATCTGGTCAAACTGCTTGATCAATTGATTGATCTCGCGAACGCTTGTACCGGATCCTTTAGCAATTCGGCGGCGACGCGTTCCATTCAAAATCTCCGGGTTATGTCGCTCTTCCGGGGTCATGGAATTGATGATCGCCTCAATGGGCTTGAATGTGTCTTCACTTAAATCTGCATCTTCAACAGCTTTTCCCGCTCCGGGAATCATTCCTACCAAGTCGGAAATATCTCCCATCTTTTTGATTTTCTGGATTTGATCGTAAAAATCAACAAGATCAAATTTGTCGGAAGTTATTTTTTCCTGCAGTTTTTTGGCCTGCTTCTCGTCGTACTCCTGCTGGGCTTTTTCCACGAGGGAAACAACATCACCCATTCCAAGAATTCGCTGAGCAAGGCGGTCGGGATAAAAAGGTGAAAGAGCATCGAGCTTCTCACCGGTACTCATAAATTTGATCGGTTTTTCAACAACCGACCGGATAGAAAGAGCTGCACCGCCACGAGTGTCCCCATCCATCTTCGTTAACACGACCCCATCAAAATCGATGGTTTCGTTAAATGCTTTTGCTGTATTAACCGCATCCTGGCCGGTCATGGCATCCACGATGAACAAAATCTCATCCGGTTCAACCGAGCTCTTAATCTCTGCTACTTCGTCCATCATCTTCTCATCAACGTGGAGTCGGCCGGCGGTGTCAATGATTACCGTATCCAGTGCCAGGCTTTTGGCCATCGATACCGCTTCTTTTGCTACACGAACGGCGTCTTTCTGTTCGATTGAATAGACCGGCACATCAATTTCTCCGGCCAGTGTTTTCAGCTGATCGATCGCTGCGGGCCGGTAAACGTCTGCTGCAGCCAGAATTGGATTTCGGTTATTCTCTTGCTTGAGGTAGCGAGCTAATTTCGCTGAAAATGTTGTCTTTCCGGATCCCTGTAATCCTGCAATCAAAATTACAGTTGGTGGTTGATGAGCCACGGCGATATCCGAGCGTTCTTCGCCAAGAATTTTCACCATCTCATCGTAAACAATCTTTGTAAACTGCTGACCGGGGTTAACGCTATTTAAAACGTCGGATCCCATTACGCGTTCTTTTACTTCATCAGTAAACCGGCGGGCAACTTCAAGGTTTACGTCTGCATCGAGGAGAGCTCTTCTGATCTCCCGAACGGTCTCGGCGATGTTTACATCAGTGATACGTGCCTGACCTTTCAGGGACTGTACAGCTGATTCTATTTTAGAAGACAAATCTTCAAACATTACACAGGTACATTTAAGTAGTAGTATTTCAAATATTGCAGAGTCTCCAAAAATACGCACATCCAGATGTATTATCAACATCAATGTGGATAATTTTTCCCAGGATGATTTTGAGCAGTATAAAGTCCACTTTGAAGGGGGTTAGGGGCATGACCGCTCTTGTATATAAGTAAAAAAATATGTTGAGAAGTCGTAGGAATAAAAGTGCCTTTAGCTACATGTTGAATTGGGCGAAAGCCCTAGTTTGAGTGGAGTATCACATCCGTTGGCTGAAGCCAACGTCTGGAGTTTGGCTAATATCTCATGTTTATTAGTGCCGAGATGGCCGGGTTTGCCTGTTTTTTAGCGGTTCTCCTCTGATGGTCTCTGGCCACGAAGTCGGAGAAACTCCATCCAAGATACCGGGTGTACTCCTCTGCTCTGAATCGATTGCAAATATCCCCGGTTGTCCAGCGATCTCCATGTTTACGTGGATACCACTTTGCCCTGCACAGATGGGTAAGGACTCCCTGGCGGCGCAGCCGATCTGCTGCGACCATCAGCAGACTATACACACCGGTCACAAACTGCGGCACAGTCTCGGCCGAGCGTTCATTACGCACCTGCGCCTGTCCACATCCCATCAGGGTCTTTTGCTCACGAAAGTTTACCTCAATTTCCCATCTCCACAGATAGGCTTGCAGAATCCTCTCAATGGAATGCTCCAAATCGTTACAAATAAGATAGGCTGGTTGGCGGTACAGAATCTTTGAGGTGTTACTGAGCCGGTAGCCAAGTGGACGGATAATAATCAGTTGAAGTGTCTGATTGCCACCGGCAGAGCGCCACTTGACAGGGGATATGATTTTCACGTCAAAGGTATGCTCGCGACCGGCGGCAAACCCTTTCACGGATTGCCAGGCAATCGCCTCATCGCGGCGGAGCTGCTCCGGAGTGGGGAGTCGCTCGCCATAGACCCGCCGCCGGCCCGTTGGCGGTTGCCCGTCTGCAGGCCGGTAGAGCTTCGCATCCTTTCGAATGCGCCCCACAAGGGTTGTGCGCTCGGGCAGGTATTTCACAATTTCCTTATTGGTATAGCTTCCATCGACGCTTACGATCATATGGCGTCCGGCTCCGCCCGCCTGATCTACCCGATCACGCAGCTGGGTCAGACCTTCTCGTCCAACACGGGTTACTTTGCTTGCGGTCAGGCTGCTGTGATAGGCCTCCCATTGCCCGGCAGGCGCTTCCTTTCGGGGTTTGACCGGCGAGGGCGCATGGGTAAAGGTAACGGGAATGGCCCGTGCCCGACAGGATCCCTCCGAGTCCGGACACGCAACCGAGAACTGGACGAACCGCTGCCCCCAAATAAAATTGGTATGAAAGGGTGGACCCAGTGGATCCCGTCGCCACTTGGTCCCCGGTATTTTTCGGCCAGTCTTTCGGATCAACGTGTCATCAAGATGGGCAACAATCAACTCGTCATCCGGGAGCATATCGATTGTCTGGCGCAGGCTCACGTCCAGCAGACGCTGCGGATCCACCCGCTGCTGGCTGAACAACCGATAGGCGGCCGACCAGTCGGCAAACTGCCGGCCGGCCCCACACAGTAACCCGGAAATGGTGCGCTTGCCGGCGCAGTTAAGAAGACCGGTGGCCAGATCGCGTGCCCTCCGGCGGGTTCGCGGCTGCATAGCTTTCGGCATGGCCTGCTCCCAGAGTCTGTCAAAGAGTGCGTTCACCGAGTCTTCGGGAGTTTTTTTTTGAGCGAGGCGACAAGATCTGAATCTCGCTTTAGCACCAGGTGCTGCTGGTCGTCAACAATCCACTCAACAACTTCACCTTTTTGAAACTCCATTGCCTCGGCAACGGCAGCCGGCATGTTTACGTACCACTGCTGACTGGCTTTTCGATTAATGAGCTGCATTTTGGTTGGATATCCCATAGGTATTGGATAAAATTAATAATCTAGTGATGTAACTAGATAATAAGATCGTAAAAAACCCTATCAAATCCATCATGAACCACATTTTTATTATAAGCTGTCTATCTTTATCTAGTAAAAGCCAAACTCCAGCCGTTGGCTGAAGCCAACGTTAATAAAGAAAGAAAATATTTAAGATTGAGGTCAATATAATAAAGTTTGAAAAGCGGGATAATTGCGCCATTCTCCTCAAACAAAAGAACAAGTTAAGAGATCTTAATTTTATTTCGTCCAAATCCAATCTGGTTCTCTGTTCACTTCGTACCCATTAGTGAAGACAGTAAAAAATCACAAATCATAAACAATGAAATAACAGAGGAAACAATATGTCTGACGAAAATAATAACCTTTTGGATAAGACGATGAGCAAGGGATTATCGAGAAAAAAATTCCTGAATTACGCAGGTACGTCTGCCGCTACCGTTTTTGCTTTTGGCCTGGCCGGTTGCAGTGATGATAACCCAATGGGAATGGATGATGATGAGAATGAGAATCAGATGGTGAATCTGGGCTCGGGAGATCTTGGCGTATTGAATTACGCGTACGCACTTGAACAGCTTGAAGCCGCTTTCTACATCGCCGTATTGGACTCTGCTTACAGCGGAATGAGTTCTGAAGAAGGACAAATCCTTGAAGATCTGCGAAATCACGAAGTGGCTCACAGAGATTGGTTCAAAGCCGCGATTTCCAGTGTTGCACCAAACGGAATTATTCCCGGCCTGACTCCCGATTTCAGCTCAGTTGATTTTTCTGATCGTTCAAGTGTTCTGGCAACAGCCCAGGCATTTGAAGATCTGGGAGTCTCTGCATACAACGGTGCAGGTCAGCTGATTGAAAGCAAAGATTACCTCGTGGAAACGGGTAAAATTGTATCTGTAGAGGCACGGCACGCCGCCGCTATTCGATCCCTGATCGGCAGCAGCAATACTTCGTTCGCAGGTGATGGTATCATCGACGGAAATGGTCTTGAGATGACAAGAACGCCAAACGAAGTTCTTTCCATTGCTCAGAGCTTTATTACCGAGCAGATCGACGGAAGTAACATGCCCCAACCTCAATAAACAAATTTAAAGACCTAAGGAGACAAGATTATGAGTTTGATTAAATTTTTAGATCAGTTTAACGACGATGAGTTCAACTCAGAAGCGAAAGACAAATTCTTAAGCAGAAAAGATGCATTAGGCAAAATGACGGATTTCAGCAAGAAACTTACCCTCGCGGCTTTACCCCTGGGAGCAATTTCTGCTTTTTCATCACCGGCTAAAGCACAATCCACAGATGAACTGATTGGCGTACTAAATTATGCACTGACTCTGGAGCATCTTGAAAATGAATTCTATGCGATGGGGAATGCCCAATCCGGTTTAATTCCAAGCGGAAAAGACGCTGATATCTTTATGCAAATTGGTAAGCATGAACAGCAGCATGTTGATTTTCTAATTGATACAATCGGAACACTTGGTGGAGAACCCATCGAAAAACCCACCTTTGATTTTACTGTAGGCAGTGCATTTGATCCGTTTAACGTGTATGACCAATTCCTGGCACTTTCACAGGCTTTTGAAGACACCGGGGTTCGTGCCTATAAAGGCCAGGCACCGGCTGTTCAGGGAGTTCCACAGGTGTTGACTGCAGCCCTGGCTATTCATTCTGTTGAAGCACGTCACGCATCAGAAGTACGACGACTTCGAGGCTTGAAGGGATGGATTACCCAGGCTGAACGCGGAGCAGGCATGCCGGAAGCAACGCAGGCAGTTTATGCCGGCGAAGACCAGACATCACAATTAGGAGTTGAAGTTACCTCTGTTACAGATGTTGGTGCAGACGGCGTGACTGAAGCCTGGGATGAATTCCTGACAATGGAGGATGTTACAAACATCGCCAGCTTATTTATCACTTCATAAATTCTTCTACCCGGGTTCCCCAAATTATTGGTGAGCCCGGTCCCTATTTTGAGTGGACAATCTTTTCAACTTTTCTACTGCGTTGATAAAAATTTATTGATATGAACCCGTTTACCAGTTAAGAACCTTCAAGAGTCCGAAGGTCCTTGAAGAGTTCGTTTGGTGGCGACCTCATCATGCTCACTTCTATTGCTAACTGATAAAAGCGTTGATATGAATATTCAACCTGGAGGTTGAGGTTGCTAAAGACATTGATATTGGTTTAGTCATTTTCAGAACGACTCGTTGTCATAAGAAATTCTGACGGCGATCCCCGATATCACATACGTCCGAAGTTCCACGGAAAGCCAGGTATGATATGCCTGATTTTTTTATACCTGCCAATCTTGGCAATCCCAGATCACTTTTGTATATATGAGATGAGTGAAAACCTTTTCAACAATCTTTAGGATCATGGGACTTCAAACTGCCAATCAACAACATCGGATCTTTCTTATAACTTTTGTTCTCGCCATTTCTATAATGTTTGCCTCTTGCAATCAATCGCAAGATAGTACTACGAATGAGGAGCCCCCCAATATTCTGCTCATCATGTCAGACAATCACTATTACAAGCATCTGGGAACCTATGGTGATCCTGTGGTTCAAACTCCAAATATTGACAAAATTGCTGAAAATGGTGTCCAATTTATGAACGCGTTTTGTGCATCTCCCTCGTGCACCCCGGCTCGCGGAGCCATGTTGGCTGGACAAGATATCTGGAGAATTGGTCAGGGCGCCAATTTATGGAGCACGCTTTCTGATACCATAACTACCTATGTAGATCTGTTGGAAGAATCGGGCTATACCGTAGGCCATTCAGGAAAAGGATGGGGACCCGGAAACTGGGAAGCGGGCGGACGAGATCGAAATCCGGCCGGATATACATTTGAAAGTTTTGGCGAATTCCTGGATCAGAAAGAGTCCGACGCTCCCTGGAGTTTCTGGATCTCCTCACGAAATCCTCATCGCCCGTTTACCTACGATGCCGGTGTGGAATCCGGTATGAATTTGGATGAGGTTGAAGTTCCTCCTTATCTGCCGGATGTACCCGAGGTTCGTGAGGATATGACTGATTATTACTATCAAATTCAGCAGTTTGATGAAGAAGTGGCTACAGCTATTGCGGCGCTTGAAGAATCAGGTCAAATGGAGAATACCATTGTCATGGTTACAGCCGATAATGGCTGGATGATGCCGCGCGGACTTGCTAACCTCTACGATTTCGGTACGCAGATTCCGTTGATTATCTCTTGGCCGGGGCATTTTGAATCAAACAGAAAAGTGGACGATCTCGTGAATTTGAATGATATTGCGCCCACAATTCTCCAGTTAGCCGGAGTTGAAGTGCCTGATGAGTTTACCGCGCAATCACTCTTACCAATTCTGGAATCCGGCGAGGAAGGACAAGTTCTTGAGGAAAGAGATGAGGTGTATATCGCCAGGGAACGTCATGCGATTGCAAGACAGGGCGGGCCTGGTTATCCGGGCCGGGCGATCCGAACGCATGATTACCTTTATATTTATAACTTTGAACCAGACCGATGGCCGGCCGGTGATCCACCTCTTTTTGCGGATATCGATGCTCATATGCTTCAGTACGAAAGTCCCACCAAGGAGTACATGATGATGCACAAGGACGATCCCGAGGTTGGTCCGTTGTATGAAGATGCATTTATGAAGAGGCCGCAGATGGAGCTGTTTGATCTGAACCGCGACCCTTATCAAATGAATAATGTGGCGGACGATCCCGAGTACCAGGATGTACAACAAGAGCTCCATGAACGACTGTTTTCATACCTGAGAGAAACCGGAGATCCACGTGTTACAGGCGGAGAATTTACCTGGGAAGATCAACCCTATTATTGGGAAGACGACTGGGTTGGAACCCCGCGTGAAGAAGCTCAGGAGAAGTTTGATCTGGAAGAAGAGTATCCTTATCGGTAAAAAACTTCTTTAAAGAGAGATTAATTAAGAATGTTGCAGACCGATTCAAGAAATCCTTGAACCTCTTGTAAGTTGTTTCCCGGGCGAAATCGCTACTCTATTCGTCCGGGTAAATGACGTAATAATAGCTTTTCTGATAAAGAATTAGAGAAATCTTACATAACCTGTAAAAAAGCGCTTGCAAATCCCATTCAGGTTCTGTTAATTCTAATAAGTGTAATATTTACACCTAAATATTTTTATTAAATATTCGGGTAAAAAGATGGGCGGGTTCCTGCCCAAGCCAAAACATGAAATCATACGATTGATGAGAATAAGAAAAGGAAAACCAATTCAATTATTGTCAGCTATTCTTTTGCTAACAGCATTTTTTGCTTGCACATCGGAACAGGATCAAACGGCTGACCAACAGATAGAAACAGAGGAGTTTGGAACCATGGATGACGGACGATCAGTTGAGCTTTTTACACTCACCAATGAAAATGGAATGAAAGTTTCCATCACCAATTATGGTGGAATTGTCACTTCCATTAGAGTACCTGATAATGATGGAAATATTGAAGATGTAGTTTTAGGCTTTGATGATCTTGAGAAATATAAGGCAGGTCATCCCTTTTTTGGAGCTATTGCCGGCCGCTATGCCAACCGGATTGCAAATGGGCAATTTGAGTTGAACGGTGAAGTGTATGAGTTGGCGAGAAATAATGGGGAGAACCACCTTCACGGGGGAAATGAAGGCTTCGATAAAAAACTTTGGGATGCTGAAGTGAACGAAGATGAAAATTCTGTAACGCTCAGTTATCTCAGTCCCGATGGCGAGGAGGGATATCCCGGAAATCTGGATGTAGATGTTACATACACACTGACCGAAAACAACGAACTCCAAATCGACTATCACGCGACCACGGATAAAGCTACGGTCGTTAACTTAACCAATCACTCCTATTTTAACCTGAGTGGAGATCCTTCGCAGGGAATTCTGGATCATCTCTTAACAATCCAAGCCGATCGATATACTCCTGTTGATGAAGGCCTGATTCCAACCGGCGAACTTCGTGCCGTTGGAGGAACACCTTTTGATTTCACTGAGCCTGAAACGGTAGGTGCACGAATTGAATCAATCCCTCCTGGTTATGATCACAACTACGTGTTAAACAATCCCAATTCAGGAGTTCGAAAAATTGCCACAGTTGAGCATGAAGAATCCGGACGAATCATGGAGGTGTATACAGATCAGCCCGGAGTCCAATTATACACAGGGAATTTTCTGGATGGAAGTATAACGGGGCACCACAGGGTTCCCATCGAACAGTATGCAGCGCTTTGCTTGGAAACTCAAACCTTTCCCGATTCACCAAACAAACCGGATTTTCCAACCCCGGTATTAAATCCGGGAGAAACCTACGAAACCACCACAATTTACCAGTTTAAAGTCAGTGAGTAACATTCAATACCTATAAATCAAATTCTGTCTGCCATGAAAAAAATAGTCTGTTTATCAATTTTTCTAAGCTTTTTCATATTAGCATCCTCACAAGCTCAGAATAACAAGATTGTTATTAATGCCGACCAGGAAGTGAGTACCATCAGCCGCCATATTTACGGTCACTTTGCCGAACACCTGGGAGAGGGAATTTACGGCGGTGTATGGGTGGGTGAAGATTCAGATATCCCAAATACAAATGGATATCGAACGGATGTGCTGGAAGCTCTTCAACATTTAGAAGTTCCCAATATTCGGTGGCCCGGTGGTTGTTTTGCAGATGAGTATAACTGGAGAGATGGAATAGGCCCGATAGATGAACGCCCAAATACCATTAACACACATTGGGGAATGGTGATTGAAGACAACAGTTTTGGTACGCACGAATTTCTAAATTTTACAGAAATGCTTGGTGCCGAACCGGTTGTAGCGATGAATGTTGGAAGCGGTACTCCGCGTGAAATGCAAAACTGGATTGAATATATGAATTACGATGGCGACAGCGACCTGGCAAATCTCCGGCGTGAAAATGGCCGCGATGAACCCTGGGGTGTGAATTATGTTGGAATCGGAAACGAGAGCTGGGGTTGCGGCGGAAATATGGATCCCGCGTACTATTCCGATCTCTACAAACGCTTTGCAACGTATGTACGCGATTACAGCGGCAATGAAATTACCAGGGTTGCGAGCGGCTATTCGAATGAACAGTATTATTGGACGGACAAAGTAATGGAGGAGGCATCTCATATGTTGGATGCTATCTCCCTCCATTACTATACCATTGCCGGTGAAAGCTGGACGAACAAAGGCGCCTCCGTCAACTTTGGAGAAGACCTGTACTTTGATGGCATTCGGAAAGCCCTTCGCCTTGACGAATTTATTCAGGGTCACAAAAATCGGATGGACGAGTATGATCCTGAAGAACGAGTGGGACTCTTTGTGGATGAATGGGGTATCTGGACGGATCCGCTGCCCGGATCAAACCCCGGATTTTTACAGCAGCAGAACTCTCTTCGAGATGCACTGATCGCCGCCATCTCCCTGGATATTATGAATAAACACAGTGATAGGGTTTGGATGGCTAACATCGCCCAGATGGTGAACGTGCTGCAGGCTGTGATTTTAACCGAAGGCGATCAGATGATCAAAACGCCGACCTACCATGTGTTTGATCTCTACAGGGTTCATTTCGATACAGAATTACTTCAAACAAACTCAACGATTACAAGCTACGGACACGGTGGCGAGGTGATTCCGTCCATCAGTTATACCGCTTCTAAAAGTGATGATGGACGGATTAACCTCACCATTACAAATTTAGACGCGGACAATACCCAGGATGTTGAACTCGATTTTCGTGGGATTGATCATCTTGGAACAGTCTCAACAGGGATGATTCTTACGGCAGATGAAGTCAGCTCGATAAATACTTTCGAGGATCCCGAAAATGTCATTTTACAGGATTTTAGTGATCACGAACTGGACGGAACCACTTTGTCAGTCACGCTTCCATCAAAATCTGTAGTAATGTTGACAATAGAATAACAACGGATAAGGTGTTACCAAACCAATACGAAAATATTGATCGGTTCCCGGTTGCCCTCGATACGATTATCTTCGGATTCGATCGGCAGAACCTCAAGTTGCTGCTGATAAAAAGAGATTTTGAACCGGAGAAAGGTAACTGGTCTTTGATGGGAGGGTTTCTAGAGGCGGATGAAAGTCTTGATGAGGCCGCTTCACGAATCCTTACAAAACTAACGGGACTCAAAAATATCTACCTCGAGCAGTTGTACGGGTTTGGTGAAATTGATCGAGATCCGGTTGAACGAACCATTTCCATCGCCTACTACTCGCTGATAAATATTCATGACCATAACAAAGAACTTGTAGAGAAATACAGCGCCCGGTGGTTCCCGATTGATGACCTGCCGGATCTGATTTTTGACCATCATAAAATGGTGGAAGCTGCGAAGGGACGGCTCAGGCATAAAGCGGCAACACAGCCGGTAGGTTTTGAACTGCTGCCTGAAAAATTTACGCTGCCTGAACTCCAACAGTTGTACGAATCGATCTACGAAACCGATCTGGATAAACGAAATTTCCGGAGAAGAATCCTTTCAATGAATGTGCTTGAAAAAACGGATGAAAAGCAGAAGAAATTCTCAAAGAAAGGAGCCTATCTGTACAGGTTCGACAGCAAAAAGTTTGAAAAACAGAAGGCTGAAGAGAATGGTGCCGGGTTAAGTTTTAAACCACCAAAAGTGTGATACAATGAGTTCATCTAAACCAAAATATGTCATTGGAGTCGATTTCGGGACCGATTCCGTTCGGTCTGTATTGATTAACACCAGCGGGGAATATATCGGGGATGCCGTCCACTACTACTCCCGATGGAAAGAGGGATTATTTTGTGATGCATCAGCGAATCAATTCCGTCAGCACCCCCTCGATTATTTGGAAGGATTGACGGAAACAATCACCCGGGTTTTGGATGAGGCAGGTGATGAGATCAGAAAAAATGTAGTCGCCGTTTCGGCCGATACAACCGGGTCGACCCCGGTAGCTGTCAACAAACAGGGAACGCCTCTGGCACTGACGGAAGGATTTGAGGAGAATCCCAATGCCATGTTTCTTCTTTGGAAAGATCACACCGCTATTAAAGAAGCCACAGAAATTAATGAGTTGGCAGCGAATTGGGAGACCGACTACACCAAATATGTGGGTGGAATATATTCCTCCGAATGGTTCTGGGCGAAGATTTTGCACACACTTCGAGTGGATGAAAAGGTGAGAAAAAATGCCTGGAGTTGGGTGGAGCACTGTGACTGGATTCCCTTTGAGCTGACCGGCGGAGATGATATCGCCAAGATGAAACGAAGCCGGTGTGCAGCCGGACATAAAGCGATGTGGCATGAAGAGTTTGATGGTCTGCCAGGGCAGGATTTTTTAAGTGAATTAGATCCGCTTTTGGATGGTATTCGTGATCGCATGTTTCAGGAAACCTATACATCCGATCAGCCGGCCGGAACTCTTTCAAAAAAGTGGGCAAAGAAACTTCGACTTAGTGAACAAGTTGTGGTGGGTGTGGGCGCATTCGACGCCCACATGGGTGCCGTAGGTGGAGAGATAGAGCCCTATTATCTGAGCAAGGTAATGGGCACCTCCACTTGCGACATGCTCGTCGCTCCTCATGAAGAGATTGAAGGAAAACTGATTAAAGGTATTTGCGGACAGGTGGATGGCTCGGTTGTTCCCGGTATGGTGGGGCTTGAGGCGGGTCAATCCGCTTTTGGGGATGTGTATGCATGGTTCAAGGAAATTCTTCTCTGGCCGGTTCAAAACAGTAAGGTGATTGACGAAGAAACCCGCCAAAGGTTGCTTGTTGAGTTAAATGATTCGTTGATCCAGGAATTGGAAAAAGCTGCTTCAAAAAATCTTTCAATTGATGATGAAAAATACCTAACAGCCCTCGACTGGTTGAACGGCCGACGAACTCCGGATGCCAATCAGAATCTAACTTCAGCGATTGAAGGAATGAATCTTGGAACCACAGCTCCGGATATGTACCGGGCGCTGGTTGAATCGACCTGTTTTGGCGCCAAAGCGATTGTGGATCGATTTATTGATGAGGGGATTCCGATCAAAGGAATTATCGGGATGGGAGGTGTCGCGAAGAAATCTCCTTATGTGATGCAGATGATGAGTGATGTTCTGAACATGCCGATTCGGATTGTGAAATCAAATCAGGCTGTTGCGTTAGGAGCTGCGATGTTTGCTGCCACAGCTACCGGGGTTTTCCCAAAAGTTGAGGAAGCGGTAGAAGCAATGGGAGCAGGATTTGAAAAGAGATATGAACCGGAACCTGAAAGGGTGAATCACTATCGCAAAAAGTATGAGAGTTATAGATCTCTCGCGAATACGGTGGAAAAAAGAATTTCATAATTATACCAGGCCTGTCAGGTTTGGATCTTCATTCTCATAAATAAAGATCCATGGGTAAAGAAACCTGTCAGGCCTCAAAGGACACTTAAAATTGACACCAGAATAGATAAATGGGCAAATACGATTCCATCAAACAGGCCGCCTACGAAGCCAATATGCAGATTGATGCATTTGGATTAGTGCTGTTTACCTTCGGCAATGTCAGTGCCGCCGATCGGAATGAAGAAGTGTTTGCCATCAAACCGAGTGGCGTGCCGTATGCGGACTTAGCGCCGGAAAAAATGGTAATTGTTGATTTTGATGCGAACGTGATTGAAGGAGAACTTCGTCCCTCATCCGATACAAAAACCCACGCCGTTCTCTACAAGCACTGGCCTGAAATCGGCGGGATTGCCCATACGCATTCCACGCATGCCACCGCCTGGGCTCAGTCCTTGAAAGATATCCCGATCCTTGGAACCACCCATGCCGATCACCTGACGGTGGATGTTCCCTGTGCCCCACCGATGGCCGATGAGATGATTGAAGGAAACTACGAGCACCAAACGGGATTCCAGATTCTGAACCTGTTTGAGGAGCGAAACCTATCCTACAAAGAGGTAGAGATGATCTTGGTGGGAAATCACGCGCCGTTTACCTGGGGCGGTTCAGCCGAAAAAGCAGTGTATAACAGTGCCGTTTTGGAGCAGTTAGCGGAAATGGCGTACCTCAGTTTACAGATCGATCCGGATGTTTCGCGCATGAAAGATTCGCTGATCAAAAAACATTATGACCGGAAGCACGGCGATGATGCCTACTACGGTCAGTAATAATTACAAACTTTTGACAAGAATAAGATTATGACGACCACCCAAAAAAGAAAGCCTAAAATTGGATTGCTGGGCATTATGCAAGAGCTGTACGATAAATCACTTCCGGGGATCACCGAGAGGCAGGAAAATTATGCCCGTGACGTTTGTGATCAGTTGTCAGATGTGGTTGATTTTGATTTTCCGAAAGCCGCCCGTAACAGGAATGATATCGAAGAGATCCTGGCTGATTTCAATCACAAAGGATTGGATGGGGTGATGATTGTGATGCTGACATACGGTCCGGCGATGCGAACGGTTCGCGCTCTTCAAAAGAATAACCTGCCCATTTTGCTGGCAAACATTCAGCCTGAACCGGAAGTAACCACCGATTGGGATATGGCTGACCTCACCTATAACCAGGGAATTCACGGTGCGCAGGATATGGCGAATGCGATCATCCGAACACATGGTGACAATTTTGAGGTGATTTCCGCCAACTGGAAAAGTGAAGAGTTCAAAAATTATGTAGGTGATTGGGCAAAAGCTGCTCAAACCGCTGCTGCATTGAAGCGAATGCGAATTGCATCGATCGGGAAGATGCATGGAATGGGCGATACACTTACCGATGAAGCTGCTTTCACGCGGATCATTGGACCGGAAGTAAACCGGGAATATATGGGGGAAGTTTATCGGTCGATGGAAGCAGTAACCGATGAAGAGATCGATGAACGCATTATGGTTGAAAAAAACCGGTTTGATGTGGATGACGACATGCCGGAGAAAAATCTGCGATATGCCGTTCGGATGTATCTGGGCTTCAAAAAGTTTTTAGAAGAGAATAATTACCAGGGATTTTCCGCGCATTTCGACACATTTAAAGGCGACGGCCGGTTTGAACAGATCAATATGCTGGCCGCTTCCAACCTGATGGCTGAAGGGTACGGATATGCCGCGGAAGGCGATACCAACACGGCGAGCATGGTAGCTGCAGGGCACGTGCTTGAAGACGATGCTCATTTCACAGAAATGTATGCGATGGATTTCAAACGCGAATCGATGCTGATGAGCCATATGGGCGAAGGAAACTGGAAAATCGCCCGAAAAGACAAACCGATTCGGCTGGCAAATCGTGTGTTGGGAATTGGTGATCTGGAGAATCCGCCTACAACCGTATTTATGGCTGAGCCGGGTCCGGCTACAATGGTTTCACTGGTCCATTTAGTGGGAGAAGAGTTCCGGCTTGTAGTGTCTTACGGAGAAATCTTGGATACCGAAGAGTATCCCACGATAGAGATGCCGTATTTCCATTTTAAACCCGCCAGCGGGCTTCGTGAATGTAATGACGGATGGTTGAAATCCGGTGGGACGCATCATCAGGTTCTGCATTTGGGCGATCAAAGAAGGAAATGGAAAATGCTCTGCAATATTTTGGGTATCGAGTATAGAGAAGTTTGACAAACCTTCAAGCGTCCGCAGGTCCTTGAAGCGTTTTTGAGAAAATGATTCGTGACGCTTGAAGGATTCCGACAAATTCGTCAACGCTTCTGGGACACTTAAATTCACTAATCACAAAAACATTTAATTCTACTCGCTATGGGTATACTCGCCGCTCTGGACTGGGTCATTATTTTCGCTTATTTCTTGCTGATTTTGGGGATTGCCTGGTGGGTCATCAAACAAAAAACCGATACTGCTTCTGATTTTTTCCTTGCCGGACGCCATTTGGGTTGGTTTGTTGTGGGGACATCCATTTTTGCATCTAACATTGGCTCTGAGCATTTGGTTGGATTGTCTGGGACGGGAGCAACGGATGGAATGGCATTAGCCCATTATGAACTGCAAGCCTGGTGTTTGCTGATTTTGGCGTGGGTGATGATTCCGTTTTACGTTCGATCGAAGGTTTATACGATGCCTGAATTTCTTGAGAGAAGATTTTCACCTCTCGCACGAACACTTCTTTCTACTGTTTCACTTATAGCGTATGTGCTCACAAAGATTGCGGTGGGCATATTTGCCGGTGGCATTGTGCTTAGCGTATTGCTGCCGGAGCTGCAATTCATGGGGATGAATAGCTTTTGGATTGGGTCAATAATTGTCATTGTACTGACGGGAATTTATACGGCTCTTGGCGGTCTTCGGGCAGTCGCCTACACAGAAGCCATTCAGGCGATAGTTCTGATTATTGGCTCGCTCTCTGTTTTGTATTACGGAATTCAGGCCATCGGAGGGTGGGGGCCATTGGTTGATACCGTAGGTTCTGAAATGTTTAATCTCTGGAAACCGATTGTGCCGGAAGGAGTCAATTCAACATGGGCGCCGATTATTACTGATAACCAGATGGCCTGGTATTTTAATGATCAATACCCTTGGGTTGGAATGCTATTTGCGGCTCCTATTGTGGGATTGTGGTACTGGACGACAGATCAATATATCGTGCAACGAGCGTTGGGGGCACCGAATGAGGAACAAGCACGCCAGGGCAGTATTTTTGCCGCTTTCCTGAAACTGTTGCCAGTGTTTCTGTTTATCATCCCCGGAATTATCGCTTTTGCGCTGGCTAAATCAGGAACCATCGCCGAGATGCAGCAACACATGATCGGAGCAAATGGCGAGGTGATTCGTGAAAATGCACAGGCGGCTTTTCCAATGATGGTTGCCTACATCCTACCCGTTGGAATTCGGGGATTGGTTGTTGCCGGTTTGCTTGCAGCGTTGATGAGTTCTCTCGCCGGGGTTTTTCATGCTTCATCTACCCTGTTCACGATGGATCTTTATAACAAGATCAAACCCCAAACCTCAGACCAGGAGTTGGTATGGGTTGGCCGTGTGGCTGTTGGAGTTATGATTGTTGTAGGCCTGCTATGGATACCGGTGATCCAGGGTAGCCGTGGCCTCTATGATTATCTGCAGGGAATTCAATCGTACCTGGCCCCGCCTATTTTTGTGGTTTTCTTCATGGGGATTTTTAACAGTCGATTAAATAAAGAAGGGTGTTTATCAGCGCTGATTGTCGGAATTGTACTTGGCCTCTTTCGTTTGGCGGTTGACACACCTGCATTCCTGATGGATGATTTTGCCTATACCGAAGGATCATTTCTGTGGATCGTAAACAACATCTTTTTCCAATACTACAGCCTGGGAATGTTCTTGATCTGTATTGCCGTGATGGTTGGAGTGAGTTATGCAACCTCTGCACCTGATCAAAGAAAGATATCGGGCCTGACTTATCAAACTCTTACTGAAGAAGACAAGCGAGAATCACGGGCAAGTTGGGGGACAAAAGAAGTCGTGTGGTCCGTTCTTCTGATGGTGATCATTTTTGTGATCTACATCTATTTCCAAGGATAATCATAAATCAGCTATCAAAACGACAACTCCATAGGCAATTAAAAAACATAAAATCAGGTAACTAAGGTTGGAAATTATTCGGGTAGATCTGCTTTTGTCTGCCCAACTGATGTTACCCATTTCAATCAAAATCAGCCCCATTCCCAAAAAGAAAAACCATGTTGTAAACAGGAATCGAGTAGTTCCTCTAACTGCAATTGTTGCCATATCGTGAACTAAGCCGCTGAATAGAAATGTCAGTAGAATAGCTAGAGGTGCCGGCAGAAACTTTTTCAAGGGAGAGTGAATGTATTTTCCTAAAAAGTAGCCAAAGATTGGATTCCAGTATTGCCAGAAAAGTTTTGGAGATTTTGCGCCCAGGGATCGCCTCAACATTTTTCGCAACGATCCAGAAGCACCCATGGGAACCCCTGTTCGGCGAATGATATACTCATCAAGGTTTAAAGTTTTTTTGGGGGATTTCAACAATTTTCAATTTGTGAAAAAATTAAGAAATAAATAGAACATGGAAATAAACCAACTGGCTTTAGATACTATTCATACCTTCGAAGGAATATTTTATCGCTTTAAATAGCACAATCAAAAAATAGGTCATATATATACTCATATTTATAATGCCAATTCGAATGAGTTCAGGTGTCAAATAAAGCCTATTGAGGATTGATCCATTTCAGTTGTTACATAATACATCGATCCTAATGCTATCAGCTGGAAAACACCCAATGTAAAACAAAGCCACATATGAGTTCTTAAATTTTTCATCATCTCTATCTTTAATTAATCAGTATCTATTTTAATAATCACGTTACTTTTTGGTTCAGAACTACTGTTTAAAGGTTACCGGGCAATTTTCTTCCCCAAATCATTTATTGGTATTCCGCTTAAATCCCCTTAATTTATGGACTCAATTTAATTCACACCTACGAGAGGGTGTACAGTAATCTTCTCTGGAAACGATTTGGTAACGCAATTCTTTTTAGTATGGATGAACACAGCACCTGACCGTACGTGTTCATAACAATACACTACTATACTATTTATGTCACAACAAGGAAAAGTAAAATTTTTTGATCCAAAAAAAGGATTTGGATTCATCAAGCCGGAAGACGGCGGAAAAGATATTTTTGTTCATAGAAACAATGTTGATGGTTTAGGTCCTAACCAAGCTCTTGAAGACGACGAAAGCGTTGAATTTGAGGTTGAAGAAACACCTAAAGGTCCAAGCGCAGTAAATGTTGTAAGTTTGGACTACGTATAGGCTCTCAAAGAGAATACGTAAAGAAAACACAAAGCCGTATCTGAGAAGATGCGGCTTTTTTTGTTGTATATATATTAAAAGAAAGTTGTTTTTAGCTATTCAAAATTATTTATAGGTATTCTCCATAAACCCTCGTATTATTATTGTTCAATTTAATTCACACCTGCAAGAGGGTGATAGTAATCTTTTCTGAAACGATTTGGTAATGCAACTCTTTTTAGCCCGGATGAACACCTGATCGTATGTGTACAAAACAATACATTATTATTATGCCACAACAAGGAAAAGTAAAATTCTTTGACAAAACAAAAGGCTTCGGTTTTATCCAGCCTGATGAAGGAGGAAAAGATATTTTTGTTCACAGAAACAATATCCCGGATCTAGGCCCCAATCAGGGTCTTGAAGATGACGAAAGAGTAGAATTTGATGTTGAGGAGACACCAAAAGGACTTAGCGCAGTAGATGTTAGGAGCCTGGATTACGAATAAACATTCGGATTCAAAATCTATTTAATCATTAAAGCCGTGTCTGAAGAGATGCGGCTTTTTTTGTTTGTGTATTGAATAAATAGATTTCAAAAACGTTTTATTAGTCTATAATTACCCTCGCGCAATTTCTTAATCTAATTAAGGGTCTCTATTTTTAAGGATGAAAAAACAATACGTAGTTATTCTCATCTTTTTGTTCCTTGCCTCGTGTTCGCAGTCCCTGCTGTATATCAACCCTGAAGAGAAAAAAACACAGGAACAGATGCCGCCGCCAGAGGAGGATTTAATTTATCAAACATTCTTAATTGGCGATGCGGGAGAGGCCACATTACAGGTACAGGAACCGGTGCTTAAGTTGTTTGAGTTGTTTCTTAAGAATGCCGGTGAGCGCAGCGCGGCTATTTTTTTAGGGGATAACATTTACAGTGCAGGACTTCCCGATTCTACCCATCCGGATCGCAAATTGTATGAAGGACGGATCATCGAATTGATGAAAACTGTAGAGAATTTTGAGGGTAGAGTTGTGATTTTGCCGGGAAATCACGATTGGGATAATGGCGGGCCTGAAGGGCTGGAGAGAGTGCTGAGGCAGGAGGAATTTGTTGAGAAAACCCTGGATCGCGGAAATGTATTTCTGCCTGATCATGGATTTCCCGGACCGGTGTCCATCAAACTTTTGGATGACGATGAGGACCCGAGACTGCGAGAAGATATCCGGTTGATTGTTCTTAATACGCAATGGTGGTTCCACAGGTATGAAAAACCTTTTGGCGATACGGGGGAGTATGAACTTTTCGATGCGGGGGATGTACTTTCACAATTGGATAATCTTTTAAAAAAACAGCGGAACGATTACCTGATGATCGCCGCCCATCATCCGCTTATCACTCACGATAATCACGGCGGATATCTGCCTCCCTCTGCTCATCTAAAGCCACCCGTTTTTGGGAGTTTTTATGTACTCTATCGAAGAGTGTTTGGTCTTAGGCAGGATGTGATTCATCATCATTACAAAAAGATGGCCGATGCAATGCAAGAGTTGTTCAGTGCAACCGAACTGGAAGATATGATCTATGTTGCCGGCCATTCACATGGTTTGCAATATCATCGGCAGGAGGTAAAGCGAGTAAATCATCACTATATAGTGAGTGGGGCGGGTAGTAAGAGAAGCTATATTTCTCATGGAAGGGGTGCAGAATTTACATACGGAAGCAGAGGTTTTATCACCGTTCAATATTACGCCGACGGTTCCGTGTGGATGGAAGCGTGGGCCCCAAAAGGAGACGGCTCAACCGGAACCCTGCTCTATAAAACCCAATTAAAGCCGCCATTTGAAGTTGCTTTTTCTGATGAAGCCATTGCCGAGTCTGTCCCCGACATCAATTATTCAGACAGCACTCGAACCGTTGCAGCAAACCCCCGGTATGATGGCAAAAGCCGACTGTTTGAATGGTTGATTGGAAAGCATAATCGAAAGTACTGGTCCGTTGAAAATGAATTTCCTCTTTTTGACGTAACTGAGCTTGAAGGGGGGTTGACCCCTGTTCGGATGGGTGGAAAGGGCCAGTCAACAACGTTACACCTTGAGAGGGAAGACGGCCGGGATTATGTGCTCCGTTCAGTTGATAAGCGTGCCGGAAGGATTTGGGATGATAATCTTAGAAAAACCTTTGCCCTGGATGTTGCCCAGGATCAGTTTTCAATCATTAATCCCTATGCCGCTTTGGTAATTCCCGATCTCGCTGATGCTGCCGGAGTGTACCATACCAATCCAACAATATACTTTGTTCCCGATGATCCTAAGCTTGGAGATTACACTAACGAGATCAGCGGGGAGCTGGCACTGTTTGAAGAGCGCCCCAACGGTGACATGAGTGATGTTGAAAGCGTAGGAAATTCAGATGAAATTTTGAGCAGTACGGAGCTATTTCGCGAGCTGGACGGGGATATCGACCATCGGGTGGATCAAAAAGAGTTTGCGCGCGCACGGCTGCTGGACATGCTTCTGGCTGATTGGGACCGCCACAGTGATCAATGGAGGTGGGCTTCTTTTGAACCCGAGGATGAAAAAGGCAAAATCTATAAACCGATTCCACGCGATCGGGATGTAGCTATGATGAGAATGACCGGCCTGCTTCCAAGTACCGCCAGAGTTTTGGGCCCATTTTTCCAGTATCAGAACTTTTCAGATAGTTATGGAAATCTCAAAGGGCTAAATTTCAATTCTTTAGCTTTAACCCGCCTGTTTACCAACCAGGTTACAAGAACAGAATGGCTGGAGATTGCTTTGGATATTGAGAAATCGCTGACGGATGCTGTGATTGAAGAAGCTGTCCAGAATTATCCCGATCCTGTATTTGAAAAGTATGGTGATGAGACGATCCGAATCCTGAAAGCTCGTCGGGATCAACTACCGGATGTTGCAGAAAGATATTACGAATTGATTTCGGGAGTTGTCTCCATTCCGGGTAGTAACAAGCGTGAGTTGTTCCGGGTGGACGTTTTGACTGAGGATGAGATTTTGGTGAGAGTTTACAAGCTATCGGGCGGGGGTGAACGAAGGGAGCAATATTTTGAACGAATATTTGCTGCCGGTGAGACTGACGAATTACGTCTTTACGGAATGGGCGGCCGCGACCAGTTCAGGATTACAGGTGTATCATCAAATCCAATAAAAATCAGGATATCCGGTGGTTCGGGTGAAGATGAGTATTTCGATGAAACTCCCAAAAAGGGAATTCGCCGCACGGTGTTTATATATGATACTGAAACCGGAAATCATATCAATCGCGGGCCGAATTCAAAAGTAAAACTGGCGAATCAGGCTGAGAATGTGAGTTATAATTATAAGTCTGATTTTCGATGGAATACCACTCTAGCAGGACTTTATTTCGATTACAACTCTAAAGACGGGCTATTTTTGGGAGGGGGGCCAGAAATTATTCGCCACGGGTTTCGAAAAAACCCGTCTTCCCGTCATTTTCTACGTGCCAATGTGTCTCCCTCAACCGGCGCAGCAAATATTCGCTATGATGGAGCATGGTACCTGCAGAGCAGTGCAACGTCGAACCGAAGAGTTGATTTCGATGCCCAATTTTTCTTTCCCAAAAGCTATAAAAACTTTTTTGGGTTGGGGAATGAAACCACTCTCGAAGACCGGTCGCTGAACTACTATCGCGCCCGTCTTTATCAATATTCTGTGGAGCCGCGGTTTGTTCTCAATAAAAACATCATGGAATTTTACACGGGTATTCATATTCGGGCAACAAATGTGGAACAGGATCCGGACAACATACTCTCCGATCCAAACCTTGAGATTCCGGCAGGCGAATTCAAAGAGCAGTTGTTCAGTGGCATTACGGCCGGTCTGAAATTTTCAGACTTGGACGACGGTCAAAATCCCCGAGAAGGGTTTCGTCTTTTAACTGAGGGGGATGTTAACCTGGGAATAGTGAATACAGATCAGAGTTTTACCCGCTTGAAATCGGAATTGGAGTTGTACTTTTCTCTTCAAACTGATCGGCAGGTTACTATTGCAAACCGATCCGGTGGGAATCATACTTTTGGGGATTTCCCATTTTACGAAGCAAATACTATAGGCGGAACAACAAATTTGAGAGGTTTCAACGGGCGGCGGTTTTCAGGACGATCCTCATTTTTCAACAATACCGAACTGAGACTCGAATTGTTTGATTTCTACAACTATTTTTTGGGCGGAAGAGTAGGCCTAAACGGCTTTTTTGATACAGGTCGAGTTTGGGTTGATAGAGAGTCGTCATCAGTCTGGCACTATGGATATGGAGGAGGGATATGGTTTAATATGTTTGATTCCCTCCTGATCAATACGGCGATTGGCTTTTCAGAGGATGGATCGCTATATACCATTAAAACCGGATTCTTGTTCTGATACAATTTAAATGGTGAACTCTATTTTGAGTTGCAACTACAGGAATTGAATATCGTTTGATAAATCTTCATATATTCAATTTTAGAAAATAATTATCTGGTAGCGTTTAGGCAGGGCATATCTTTTCGGCTTCTCGTTAAGCGCTATTGTAAAAACCTGGGATGAATCAACAAAATAATATACGATTACTTGCCGCCGTGATGTTTGCCGATATCGTCGGCTACTCAAAAATGATGCATGAGGATGAGCAAAATGCCAAATTATTGAGAGACCGGCAGCGAGCTGTAATTAAAGATCTCCTGCTGAAATATCACGGTGAGGTAATGCAGTACTATGGGGATGGCACTCTGATGATGTTTGGCAGTGCGTTGGATGCCGTGAATTGTGCCCGGGATATTCAAAGAGAATTGAATAATCAGCCGTTAGTTCCCCTGCGAATTGGCATCCATATGGGGGATGTGATGTATGATGATGAAGGAATCTATGGCGATGCGGTAAATATTGCTGCACGGGTTCAGGGGCTCGGCCTTCCCGGCTCAGTTATGCTCTCCGA
This sequence comes from Rhodohalobacter sulfatireducens, assembly GCF_022012475.1. Lineage (GTDB taxonomy): Bacteria > Bacteroidota > Rhodothermia > Balneolales > Balneolaceae > Rhodohalobacter > Rhodohalobacter sulfatireducens. Next base: position 333,962 of record NZ_JAKLWS010000001.1, on the reverse strand, counting down.
GAAAGTTGTGGACGAGATTAAAAATCAACCCGGCTTCAGGTTTGAATCATTTGGGAAACATGAACTCAAGAATATTTATATGCCGATAGGTATTCATGCCGTGGCTGATGAGGGCTTTAATGTTCCTACTCAATCCTATGTGCAGAAGCTTACGGGTACAAATCACAATAGTATAGCGGTTCTCCCTTTTACCAACTACAGCCGGGAAAAAGACACCGAATATTTTAGCGATGGCATTACGGAAGAGATTATTAATGCGCTTACAACCATTAAAGATTTGAAAGTGGCATCCAGAACTTCTGTGTTTGCATATAAGAAAGAGATTAAAGATGTGCGGGAGATTGGTAAAGAGTTGAATGTAAGTACAGTTTTGGAGGGCAGTGTACGCAAGGTAGGGAATAAAATTCGGGTTACAGCCCAGTTGATCAATGCCGATGATGGCTTTCACATCTGGTCCAATAATTTTGATGGAGATATGCAGGATATTTTTGCTTTCCAGGACGAAATTGCCCGGAAAATTGTGGATAAACTTGAGGATAGTCTCTCCGATCAGGATAAGAAAAAAATCTACGAATCTTCAACGAATAGTGTAGAAGCCTATAACTACTACCTGCAGGGTTTGTACTACTGGAATAAGAGAACGCCCGAAGCTGTGTTTAAAGCGATTGATTATTTTGACCGGGCTATTGAGGAGTGCGATACGTATGTTAATGCAATGGCCTCGCTGGCAAATTGTTACACCTTCCTTGGAACCATTGGCCATATGCAGAGTAAGCTAGCTTTTATGATTGCTGAAAAACATGCTCTCATGGCGATAGAACTAAATAATACCCGGGCTGATTCTTATATAGCCCTGGGATATGTGAACCTGTTATTTAAGTGGGATTTTAACTCAGCCGAAGCCAATTTCCGTAAAGCTATTACTATGGAACCGGATAACAGTGAAGCTCGCCAGGCACTGTCTTTGTACTATCGCATTATTGGTGATTATGATAAAATGCTGGATCAGGCCGATGCGGCCGTTAAGATCGATCCTCTTTCACTCCCGGCATTGTTGGAGTCAGGGCGTGCCCATTGGGTCATGGGCAAATATGAAAAAGCCTTGAATGCTTTTAACGAAGCTTTGGAATTGGATAAAATGTTCAGGGCAGCATACGAAGGAAAGGCCGCGGTATATGCAAGCCAAAAGAAATATGACAAAGCTTTACGTATGATTAAAAAGTACGCAAAACTGATCGACTCAAAATACAGGGGAGCTTCTCAGCTCGCATATATTTACGCTGAAATGGGAGACAAGGTATTGGCTGAGGAAAATATCAACCGGCTGAAAGAAAGAGAAAAGGAGGAGCCAAATCACAATCTGTCGCTTGATTTTGCGATGGTTTACGCGGCTTTGGGAAATAATGACCTGGCTTTTGAGTATCTGCAAAAAGCTGTGGATGCAAAATTAGGAGGAGTATTGTTGATTCATTCACTCCCCTTCATCAAAGACCTGAAGGATGATCCACACTATAAAGAAATTGAAGGACAGTTAGGACTGGCAAATGAAAAAATTGGAATTAATAAGTAAACTTCTTTAAAAAAGATTCTCAAAAAATTTGCTGAGGAGATAACTCAAAATGGTTGATATCCTCCAAAGGCAAAAATTTAAAATGATTTAAACATAAATATCGGCTGATCATTATGTCAGACAAACCAGAAAAAAAAGATCCAAAAGATTCTTCAAATGAATCGGGTCAGCAGGAAGAGAACGATGACAAGAAAAACCTGGGTTCACTTAAAAGAGGAGTTTCGGACATGTTCCGAACTTCTTACAGAACTCATGTGGAGCTTAGTGCCATTGCAGACAACAAGTCTAATATTATGATTAGTATCAATGGTATTATTATTTCCATTATCATCGCTTCTATTTCATCGAAAATTGATACCAATCCCTGGTTGTTAATTCCGACCTCTCTGATGTTGATTACCTGCATGACCGCTTTGATCTATTCCATTCTTGCAGCTCGCCCTCGAGTAAGTAAGGAACCTGTAACTCTCGAAGATGTTCGAGCCAACAAATCAAACATTCTCTATTTTGGAAATTTCTATAAGCTCAGCCGCGAAGATTATGTGACTGGTATTGAAGAGCTGATGGCAGATAGTAAGCGACTTTATAATACAATGGCAAGGGATTTGCACGGACTTGGGACCGTACTTGAAACCAAATTTCGACTTCTTCGAATTGCCTATAATGTATTTATGTGGGGACTTGCTGTTTCCGTAGCCAGCTACCTGGTTGTTTACTTTCTCGTTTCAGGTGGAAGCGGGTTCTAACTTTTTTCATGGCAAATGAACAACAAAGAGATCATTAAAAAAGTGGAAACGCATGTCCGTGAACTCTACGAGGCTCACCTGGATGATATTTTTGTTTACCATGACCTGGAACATGTTGAAAAAGTTGTAGAAGCTGCTGACCAGATTTCCAATCACTATAAACTAAATAAGCTGGAAACCCAGGCAGTACATATTGCCGCATGGTTTCATGATGTGGGATACCTGTTGTATCATAGTAATGGGCATGAAGTTAAAAGTGCAGAACTGGCCGTTGAATTTTTAAAACAGGAGAATGCAAACCAGGAACTGATAAAAAACGTGAAAGAGGCAATTCTGGCAACGAAAGTATTCAGCAAACCAACTACATTGACAGCTAAAATTGTAGCTGATGCAGACCTGTTCAACCTGGGAACTTCAGATTTCAGAAAAACAAATAAGAAGATGTGGGTTGAAATGAAGCGTTACTACGGGAAAAAAATACCTGCACATGTATGGTACAAAAGCGCGCTGGATTTATTGGAAAAACACCAATATCACACAGAATACTGTCGAAACCTTCTTCAGGAAGGAAAGCAGGAGAATATTGATTTGATGAAAAAATGGTTGGAAGAGAATGGGAGCTGATGTAAGAATGGCGAAAAATTGATCCTGGAGTTTGAAATTGGCAGATCAAAAAATGGTATTCAATTCTCATTGTCACACAGGATTCTGACTATGCGATTATATACAATATTAGATACCATTAACGTGTTTTCACCTGTGGTATTTACAAACTGAACAACTACAGTATCCATCTCTTTGTGATAGCGTGCGATGCTATAGTACCCAAGCAGCCAACCTGTATGCTCATATTCATAAACAGACGAATAGATAGCTTGTTCGTCACTATTTAGTAATGAACCATCATGTAAAGCCCGAAGGAATATTCCCACATCCCGGGCTGTAGCAACCATCGATCCGCCGGGAGTTACCCAATCAAGTTCTTTTGTATCGCCTTCGTACGGATGATGATAGCCGCTGACCACATCAGTGGAATTCACCTGGCCGAGCAAATTGTACGTATGGGTGAGCCCAAGTGGATCTAATAATTGTTCTTTTATGTATTGATGGTGGCTATATCCCAAATCATTGTCAAGAATACGGCCAATGAGCAGATAATTTGTATTGGAGTATTGATAGCGAGAGTCAGATTCAAAATTCGCGTGTTTATTAAATACAAGCTGTAGATGTTCACCGATATCTGTATGTGACTTGGACCAGTCGAACTCTTCTTGGTCTACAAAATTGGGTATTCCGCTGCGATGCTGCAATAACATCCTGAGGGTAATCTGGCCTGCATTTTCTATCCTTCCCTCAAGTTCCGGCAAGTGCTCTGAAAGTGTGTCATCTAATGACAAGCTACTGTTGTGAACCAATTTTACCGTTGCAGCTGCAATATACAATTTGCTGATACTGGCAATCTTGAACAATGCCTCCGGATCGGCGGGTACTTGATTTGACCTGTCTTTCCATCCGGCATGATAAAGTGCTGACGGCTTTCCCGGTTCATCTACATACACGATAATGCCATCCAGTCCGTGATCTATCGCATCATCTACTTGTTCCTGAATGGTATCGGGTAATGGAGCCAACCATGCAAAAACTCCGTTCCAGGGTACAAATACCACTGCACTGATTATAGCAACGATTGGCATGATTATTCTAAGGAGCCAAACGATTCGTTTCTTCTTTTTAGGTTTAGTTGAATTTCTCAAGTCTTATTAAATATCTAATAGCGATGACGTCAATTCTCAACTCTCTTGCGATTCTTTAGTGACAATTTTTCTCAAATCCTGAATGTTTTTAGGCAGCTCATCTATGATAATTTTCCAGATGTTTTCAAAGTCAATACCAAAATATTCGAGGACTACGAAATTTCGTAAGCCGTACATTTCTTTCCATGGAATGGCAGGATACTTTTTTCTGGAACGTTTTTGGAAGCTTCTCCGATAATTTCCAGATTTCGAATAACTGCATCTGTGATGAGATTGCTCTCTTGAAATTCATCAAACGTTAATCCATCTGTATACTCCATGATTCGTTCCATAGAATCCAGCATGTCCTCTAAGTAAAACAAATAATCCCGGTCCTTTTTACTCATACAAACTTTGTCTCACTCAAGATAGACTCTTTGAGTTGCTTTTTTAAAGCATTCCGGGTTACCAAATCAACAGATCGATTCAGGTGAGATTCAAGGAAATCTTTAAGCTCAAAAAAAGCCCATCCCAGTGGTTCCTGAAGGTCAACCAGAATGTCTACATCACTTGCATCAGATTGTTCTCCTTTAGCGTAGGAACCAAACACACCAATATTACTCACTTTGAATTTTTCGATGAGTACAGGTTTTAATTCCAATAATTGCTTTTCTATGTCGGATGAAGTTTTCATACTTGTGTAAACTGAATAAGCTTAAGTAAATGAAGTTTACTCAAAAGATGCGGCTCTTACAACCTCTCAAATAATCACTCCCCCGCCGCACGAATCACTCGTCTCGACCAGATGCTTATATCATCCAAAATCACGTAGATCGAGGGAAGAACGATAAGTGTAACGACAGTTGAGAACGTCAGTCCGCCAACAATAGCTCGGGCCATGGGGAAGTAGGGAGGTCCTTCGCCGCCGATTTGGGTGGTTCCGAAACAGAGAGGGATCAAACCGAGAACAGTGGTGGCTGCAGTCATCAATATCGGCCGCATTCGGTCTTTGCCGCCTTGAATAACGGCATCGCGCCGGGAGAGTCCTTCAGTTCGCAGGTGGTTGATGTGGTCAATCAATACAATTCCGTTGTTCACCACAATTCCCATCAGGATGAGGATTCCGATGAAAGCCATCAGATCGAAATTGGTGCCTGTGATAAAGAAGAACCAGAAGATTCCCACCACGCCGAAGAAGATACATGAGATTACACTGGTAGGGTACAAGAGTGATTCAAACAGAGAGGCCATAATCAGGTAGATCAAAAAGAAAGCGATGCCGATGTTGAACAGCATCACGTTCATCGCTTCAATATCGTTTCCAAAGCTGCGGCCGTAACTCCAGGAATAACCGGAGGGATACACAATCTGGTTCATCACTTTCGAGATCTCCGTCCGTGCTTCTTCGGAGGTGATATCATCCAAGTTCACGCCAATCCCAAGAGAGGTTTTACGGTTCTCACGGAAAATTCGTCCGGCTCCCGGGCTCTGCTCAAAATCGGCAAGGGTAGCGAGTTTTACAGTCTGGTTATTTCCGACAGATATCGGCAGATCTCTGAGATCATCGAGCGTTTGTCGGTTTACATCCTGGAATGCAAGCACTACGTCGATTTCACTTTCGGGTCCCCGAATTCGTTGTATTGTCTGCCCGCGCATAGCCCCGGAAACCATATTGGCTACGGCACTGGAGGTCAGCCCAAAATTACGCGCCCTGTTATGATCCACTGTCAGGCGCACTTCATCACTTCCGGTTTCTGCTTCCGATCGAACATCGGCAAACCCTTCAATCTGGCCCAATCTCCACTCTACCTGTTCGGCGAGATCTTCCAAAACATCCATCGACTCACCTTGCACAAATACTCGAACCTGCTCGGAGCTGTTGCGGCTAATATATTCAAATGCAGGCTGACCAGTCGCAATTTTCGGGAGGTCTTTTTCAATCTCCTCTTTGATTTGAGTGACAGACTTTCCAGCTTCATCATCCGGCACAAGATTGATCGTGGAGTTGGCATTTTCGGGCTGGTAATAGGTGTATACCGATTCAATCTCAAACTTCTCCTGGTTATCATAAAGGTACTTCTCGATCCGCTCCACTGATTCTTTCACAGTCTCAAGCGTGTATGAAGCATTCAGGTTGTACTGAAGATTCAGTTGCCGCTCTTCAACCCGGGGGAACATATCTACGCTCATAAACGAAAGTGGAATGGCACCACTGAAAAAGAGCAGAGTAATCAAAAAGACAGAGAGTTTCCTGCGATCCAGAAGCCAGCCAAGGAATGCTGAATATCGAACCGCAAGTTTGTCAATAAAGGTTTTTTTCCTTGATTCTTCCGGTGGTTTGATTTTTGAAGCAAGCAGGGGTATCACCGTCAGGGAGATCAAAAGGGATGCAAGAAGCGAAATGATAATTGCCATCCCGATATAGTACATATGCTGCGAGATAAAACTTTCATTCACCACATTTGGCAGAAATACGATAATTGAAGTAAGCGTACCTGCGGTGACCGCAATGGCTACCTGTTTCGCCCCGAGTACGGATGCATTTTTGGGGTCACTTAATTTTCGTTGGTACCGATGGATATTCTCCGTCACAACTACGGCATTATCCACAAGCATACCGATGGCAAGCATCAATCCCATCATTGATAGAATATTCAGGGTGATATCAAGGAAGAAGAAAAAGCCGAGGGTTACAATCAGTGAGAAGGGAACGGCGGTTGCCACGATCAGCGTGGTGCTTACCTGACGAAGGAAAATGTACAGAACCACAATGGAGAGAAGAGCCCCGATCATTCCGGCGTTGAAAAGCTCCCGAAGCGAGCTCAGGATACCGTCGGCCTGGTTAAACATCTGGTAGATCTCAATCCCGTGCATCTCGGGAAGTTCACCGATTTCGTCGATCTCTGTGAGTACGTCATCCACTACTTGCACCGTATTGGCCGTGGATTCTTTGGTGATATCCAGTCCAACGGCGTATTTCTGATCGAGATGGCGAGCATAGTTTCGTTCGGGGGAGGTATATTTTACAGTGGCGATATCCTTAACGCGAATGTTATTGTCGGCGATGATGAGGTTCTCAATATCTTCCACACCGTGAAGATCGCCTACAGGCCGAACCATATATCGCATCCCCGAGTCGGTAATTTTTCCGGCTGAAATGGAGAAATTCGCTTGACGAAGCCTGTTACTGAGTTCATTTAAGTCGATATTATAGGCGGTGATCCGGTCCGGATTGATCTCAACCCGAATTTCCTTCTTTTCCACTCCATAGAGAGTCACCTGTCCAACGCCCGGAATTCGCTCAATACGCTGCTTGAGGTTTCGATTCAGAAGTTCGTAGGCGTCTGAGAGATCTCGTTCACTGGAGATTCGGAGTTGAAGGGTTGCTTCATCGCCATCCTGGAATTTGAAAATCTCGTAGTGCTCAAAATCATCCGGGAGCTGATTTCGAATGCTTTCAATTTTCTCTTTGATCTCAATTGCCTTCAGGTTGATATCCGTCCCCTGGTTGAAGATCACCACCACTCCCGCATTGTCTTCGCCGGAGTTAGAGTTGATCCGGTCGATTCCACTCAACGTGGCCAATACTTCTTCAATCGGCCGTGCAATATTTTCATTGATCTCTTTTGGAGTGGAGTTAGGATATGGAAGTTGAACAAAAGCACCGGGAAAGGTGATGTTCGGCATAAACTCAAGTGGAACCAGCCGGGTTGCAATAAAACCTACAACAACCAAACTGACGAAAATCATCAGCGTGGAAACCGGACGTCGTATGGAGAGATCGGTTATGTGCATGGCTGAGCCTCCGGTTTAAAAATCCCCCTTCGACTTTTTTCTTCCCCCTTCGAATGGGGATTAAGGGGGATGGCTGTAACCTCTACATACCGTTTCAAAGCAGAGCAGTGAAACGAGATAAGGTCTGTTACGTTTCTGAACAAATTAGTATATGGAGCATTTGCTCTGGGGGGATGTACACCCCTCCCGACTAAAGTCGGACTCCCCTCAAGCGGAGAATTACCAACCGAGGGCCTTCCTTGGGATGGAGGGGAAAATTCGTGGTTCACTGAATGATTAAAATTGGTCATCAAACACCCTCCGTTTCAGCTACATATCTCTTTCGATCCATGATGGAGTACATCACCGGGATGACGACAAGAGTCAAAAATGTGGATACTAAAAGCCCGCCGATGACGGTGATTCCCATCGGGGCACGGAGTTCGGCGCCATCCCCAAAACCGATAGCGAGTGGAAGCAGGCCGAGAGTTGTAGTCAGGGTTGTCATCAAGATAGGGCGCAACCGAGATTTACCGCCTTCCATAATCGCTTCAATTTTTTCAGTCCCTTTTTGCCTCATCTGGTTGATCAAATCAATTAAGACGATGGCATTGTTTACAACGATACCGACCAACAAAATCAACCCTATAAATACAACTACACTGATGGTGGTTCCGGTGAAATAAAGAGCCAGGATCGCCCCGACAAGCGCAAGAGGAATTGTGAATAAAATGATAAACGGGTGAAGGAGTGATTCAAACTGGGAGGCCATCACCAGGTAGACCAAAAAGACCGCAAGTGAAAGTGCAAACAGGAGAGACTGGAAAGAATCCGACATCTCCTCGTTTTGACCGCCAATTTGAGCATAAACTCCTGTAGGCATGGTTACTTCTGACAAGATCTGTTGAACCTCCTCGGCAGCTTCACCAAGGTCGCCATAATTCAGGTTTGCCGAAACGATGGCTACACGCTGTTGGGATACCCGGCGAATTTCACCCGGCCCGTTTTCAATCTGTACAGTGGCAATAGCACTCAACGGAATGGGGCGTTCGCTATCGGGATTGACAACCAACCGTTTGATTTCATCAATAGATGCACGATCAGATTTTTGCGCACGAACCAGAACATCGATCTTGCGATCTCTCCAGGAATACCGGGTGGCTACATCTCCTCGCACATTACTCACAATCCGGTCGGCTACTTCATGTACCTGTAATCCAAGTGCGGCGGCACGATCGCGATCAAACAAGATCTGCACTTCAGGGCTGCCGGTTTCCATCGTGCTTTTTACGTCGGCAAAACGATCATTGGAAGAAATGCGATTTGTAACAGCATCACTGGCTTTTTTCAGGTTCTCAAGATCAAATCCGCTGATCTCAATCTCCACCGGGGTTTTAAAACTGAACAGTTCGGGGCGTGCAAATTTGTATTGGAGGCCGGGCACTTGTTGGAGTGATGTTCTCATTCGGTCCATCGTCTGCTGTTCCTCATACGAAGATGCCCCGGAGGCGAGCGTTACATTCAGTTCACCCCAATTTTCGCCGCCCTCATCGGGATTGGCATCCATCTTGTTCCCGGTTCCGGCTACGGCAAAGGTAGTTCGAACACCTTCGTAATTCTTGGCTGTGTTCTGAACAGACCGCAGTGCCTGATCTGTTTTCTCAATTGGAGTTCCGGGGGGAAGTTTGAACTCAACGGAAAACTCTCCCTGTGATAATTGCGGTATCAGTTCTATTCCAATTCTGGGAACCAATGCGATTGATCCGGCAAAGATTAAAAAAGCAGAAACCAACACTACGGATTTGTGATTCAGTGACCAGTTCAGAAGGGAGGTGTATTTTCTTTCAGCGTATTGGTACCCCTTATCGAAGGCTTTTACGAATGGGGAAAAGACAGCTTTCGTGATTTTGGCAATCCAACTGACGATGAATTTTATACCTTTTGTGATGTATGTAGGAATCGTGTAGAAAAGGAACATTCTGATCTTTCGCAAACCGCGCCCAAATTTTGTTTTGGGTTCCTTCAATTCTAACGGTTCAATGGATTTTTTCTCGCCGCCGATGGATGAAAGCATCGGGATTAAAGTGATTGCTACAACAAGAGAGGCCAATAGTGAAAATGTAACGGTGAGGGCCTGGTCACGAAAAAGCTGACCAGCAATTCCCTGTACAAATACCAGGGGAAAGAATACGGCAATAGTGGTCAGGGTTGATGCGATCACAGCCATTCCAACTTCGCCGGCACCTTCACGGGCGGCTTCCACGATACCTTTACCCTGTTCACGATGACGGGCAATATTTTCGAGCACCACGATGGAGTTATCCACCAGCATACCGATACCAAGAGCAATGCCCCCAAGTGACATAATATTAAGTGAGATATCATTGCCGTACATCAAATTGAATGTGGCGATGACAGAGACCGGGATGGATATCGAAATAATAACGGTGGACCAAAAATTTCGAAGAAAAAAGTAGAGCACCAAGACGGCCAATATCCCCCCAATGATTCCCGCATTCTTCACCTCATTAACCGCCGATGCTATGAACACCGATTGGTCGTATACTTTCTCCAGTTTCATATTTGATGGAAGCGAGGCTCGGATTTCATCCATCCGGGCATTTACAGTTTCGGCAACGGCAACGGTATTGGCATCGCCCTCCTTATAAATGGCAATCTCTACCGCTTCGGCACCATTTAATCGAGTAATAGCTTCACGTTCTTTGTATGATTGAACCACCTCAGCTACATCTCTGAGGTAAACAACATTTCCCGAGTCACTGGCAACAACTACATCCCGAATCTGGTCGATGGTTTGAAATTCATTGAGAGTTCGGACTAAATATTGTTGGGCACCCTCCTCCAACCGGCCTCCGGAGAGATTCACATTCTCAGCACCCAAAATTTGGGTCACTGTTTCTATGGGAATATTCAGGTACGACAACCGCTGCTGATCGATATTTACCTGGATCTCCTCTTCCAGTCCACCGCTGATTTTTACCGAAGCAACTCCAAGGGATGACTCCAGGTTTTTCTTCAACTGTTCATCCGCAAGAATTCGCAGGCCTTTCAATTGCGATATCGCTTCCGGGCTGGAGAGATCCTGGTAGTTGGCAAAATCTACGGAGGCATCATTTTCTGATTCTCCAGGAACTTCATCAGTATAATAGAGGGCGTAACGAAGGATGGGGTCGAGAGTCGGATCAAAGCGAAGAGTGACCGGTTTTTCTGAATCGAGGGGAAGCTGAACGGCATCGAGTTTTGCCATCACATCGAGGTTGGCAATATTCATGTCCGTTCCCCAGGCAAACTCCAGGATTACATCCGACTGGCCGGCTCGCGAAATGGACCGAACCTGTTGGACACCTTTCACAACCCCAACAGATTCTTCAACCGGTTTTGTGATAAGATTTTCGACCTCAACCGGGGCAGCACCTTCAAATTCCGTTCGGATGGTGAGCGTTGGATAGCTGAGTTCAGGCAGCAGGTTTACATTCAGGCGGGAGAGGGAAACCATCCCAAAGAGCAGTACCCCCACCGTAAACATGGCAATTGTTACTTTCCGGCGAATCGAAACATCGATAATTTTCATAGCAGTACCGCCTTAGAGACTTTCAATAACGCTGACCTTCGAGCTGTCTTGCAGGCTTCCCTGGCCGATGGTTACCACCATTTCGCCATCTTCCAATCCATTTATGATCTCCACGTTTGAGCCGTTCGTATACCCGGTTTGAATCTCTTTCTTGAAGGCGAGCGAATCTTTAATCACATAGACACTTTCAGCGAGGTCCTCTGAAATTACGGCCGATTTTGGAATCATACGGGTGTTTTCGCGAGTATCGTACACAATTTTTACACGGCCAAACATCCCGGGACGAAGCATATCGCGAGTCTCATCCACATAGATGGTGACTTTGAATGTCCCGGTTTCGGAATCCACCACAGGACTGATTCGCTCTACATGGCCCACAAACGTTTCATTGGGAAGTGCATCCACACGAAGTTCAGCCCGCTGATCGTTTCGGATTTTTGCCATCTCGTGTTCAGGGATATGAAGAACAGCTTGTAGTGGCGAAAAATCGGTTACTCGATACATCTGTTGATCCGTGCCGATCATGTTCCCGGCCTTCACAAAGCGTTCTGAAATAACGCCGCTGATTGGAGAGCGAACGGATGTGTACTCAAGGTTGAGAGCTGCCAGATCGTAAGTGGCTTTTTGAGATTCATATTCATACTGTGAATTTTGAAATGCTTCAGCAGAAATCAACTCTCGTTCAAAAAGCTCCTTGTTTCGTTGAAAATCATTGTATAAACGGTCGAGAGTAGCTTTTGCCCGGTCAGCCTCAATTTGATACTGTTCATCTTCAATTTTGGCAATCACCTGCCCGGCCTGAACTCGGTCACCCTCCTCTACATAGAGTTCTTCAATTATTCCGCGAACTTTTGAAACAACGGTGGCTTCCTGTTCGGCTTCGAGAGTAGCTGTGTTGGAGTAGTAAGCAGAAATATCCCCCCGGCTCACATTACTCACTTCAACCGGGATGGTAGGAGTATCGTCTTCGGGATTTTCCGTCATCTCTTCGCCGCCATTACAGGCTTGGAGAGTGACCAGGATTAGGGATAGAAAAAATAGATGAAGATGAGGGCTAAAAGATTTCATAAGAGCTTTGACCGTTATTAATTAGCAACGGTTTTCTCTACGAGATGTCTACATCGATTGTTGCGGAAGGTTGTACCCAAAAAATTTATACAGATATATCTTCAATATCTAAAGAAGCCTGTTTATAATCGGTAAGCAAACTGACAACGATCATGAGAACTCCCATTGTGATGTAAAAGATACGGGCCGTTTCATAAAGCCCTACCACAAAAGGCAGTAGAAGAACGAGGGGGCCTGCAACTGTTTCAACCCAACCGTGTGTTTTAATCGGAATGAGTTTGGCAAAGCCGAGAGAGAAATCTGTAAGAAAGGTCATCAACAGGTAAATCGCCGCCAAGAGGTAGGAGATTATGGCGGATAAACCTTCAAGTCCCAATAAAAGAGGGGCTGTGAGAAAAATAACTACAGTCAGATAATCTAAATAACCGTGAAAACGGGGTGTAAGTACTTTTATATCCATAACTAACGGTATAAAACTTATTGAATCTTCTGTTTAATAGTGATCCAGAAGCGACGGCAGTTTGACAGAAGTCCTTTGCCCAAGACATCCCTTATGGGACAAGTGTCACGACTTCGTTAAATAATTTCGGATGATCCGGGGATCATGGAATCCCGGAAAACTTGGGGTTCGTAAAATTATTACTGTTGTTCGCCAAGTAAGAACATATCACCGGTGGGCTGTGGAACACCTCCTTTCGGTTCAAGAGTAACTGCAAATGTGTTTGATTCTTCCGAAGGTTCTTCATTCAGTTGTTCAACCCGGAAAAAGAGATCGGTTGAAGGCCGTTCAAAATTAAATACACCGGCACTGATAGGATTTTGTCCAGCTTTTATCAGCCACAATTGATAATCTTTATCTTGTGGCGGTGCCGGCAGATTGGCCAATTGCAGAACAGCTTCTCCCTGGTCAGGATCCCAAATTATTTTTCCATACCCTTCGGGGCTGGGGTCCAGTCCATTCATGTTTACAAGCGTAACTTCCCGCCCGGAAAGAACGGTTAAAAGCTGTTCCTGCCGATCGAGCTGACTTTGTAATTCTGTTATTTGTGATTGCTGGAAATCAACAGTTTCAGACAGGTCAAATGTCACGTATGCAAAAGTCAGTGATGCAATCAAAAAGATAGCTGCGGCCGCCTGGTATGCCCATATTGGTATAATGTTCGTTGAACCGGCCTTGAGATCAGGTTCATCAGGTTGGGACTTTTCATTTTCACCCGTAATTGCAGCCATGATGTTCTCTTCAACTTCCAGTGAAGGAGAGGTCGGCTCAGATGCGAGGGCGAGCTCATCACGAATTTCCATCATATCCTCAAACAGTTGAATCTGTTCGGGGGTGGCATCACGAAGCATCTCCTCAAACTGGCGGTTTTCTCTGTCCGTCAGTGCATCCAACACATAGCCGGCGCAAAGAGCTTCAAAATCGTTATGTTGTTCTTCATTTGTCATTTTTGATCGTCGGGTACAAGCATGTCTCGGAGTTTTATCATTCCCTGCCTCATTCGGTATTTAACCGTTCCAAGAGGAATCTCCAGTTTGTCTGAAATTTCGGATTGACTCATTCCATTAAAATAGGAGACATAAAGCACCTTTCGTTCTTTTTCACTGAGTTGATTGAGTGCATTACGCACAATTTTTGCCCGTTCGGCAAACTCCATCTCCTCATGTGGATTGTTGAACTCACCTTCAAGCGTTAACGTAAAATCGTTAATGATGTGATCCTCTTTTTCAGAATCTTTGAACGCCCGGGAGCGGGTTCTGTCAATTGCCTTGTTACGGGCCATAGTAACTAAAAAGGTATAAACCTTTCCTCTCGAGGCATCAAACTGGTCGGCATTCTCCCATGTCTGGGTAAAGACCTCCTGCAGGCAGTCTTCGGCCTCCTCCCGGTTTTTTAAAATGGATACAATCAAACCGAAAAGAAGATTTTTATACTTGTTGTATAAGAGCTTCATAGCGGTTGTATCCCCGTTTTGAATTCGCTGCATCCATTCCTCTTCCTCATCGGAATGTTTTGCAAATGCGATAAAAGTTACCAGCCAGTAGAGGATCACTTGCTATTGATATATACGTAAAGTTTAAACCAACCGGATTGGCTGGCCTAAGTTAATATGAGTTCCAAATAATAATTTTGTATAACGTTAGTTTAAGTCGAAAACACATTCAAATTCCCTGAAGGTTCGGGGCAGGATAATTCGAGGGGAATACACACGCGAAATTACGCCTGTCTACCGCAGCTTTAGGACAGGCAGGCTCAATTTGGCGTAAAGATTTAGTTTATTCATTATTATCCCAAACGGACATCAGTTTAATGAATTAAACATACATCAAGTTCTATTCTATCCCAAGCAATACGATTTTCTTTTCATCGATAACCACAAAAGAAGTAACCAAATTTTTCAATTTCGATGTGATAGCCGAAGGTGTTATTTTCAGATTAAATTAGTATTAATCTTTTAACTGCTTGATGAATGTCTGAACAACAAGGATACGGATTACTTAAAGGAAAAAAGGGGATAATTTTTGGTGCTTTGGATAAGCGGAGTATTGCCTGGAGAATAGCATTGGCCTGCAAGCGAGAAGGGGCCGATTTTGTACTCTCCAATGCACCGATTGCACTTCGTTTGGGAGCCCTTGATGAACTTTCCGAAAAAACAGACGCAAAAATATTACCCTGCGATGTGAGTAAAGAGGAGGAAGTTGAAGGTCTGATGAAGGAGACCAAAGAGGAGTTGGGTAGCGTTGATTTTATACTTCATGCAATCGGAATGTCTCCCAATGTTCGAAAGAAAATAGATTATAAAAACCTGAACTATGATTGGTACAACGATACTCTCGATATTTCCGCAATATCACTCCACAAAGTTCTGCATTTTGCTGAAAAAACAGAGCTGTTGAACAATGGTGCGAGTATTGTGGCTCTCTCATATATTGGGGCGCAGCGTATTTTCTCCAAATATTCTGATATGAACGATGCCAAAGCACTTTTAGAGAGTATCGCACGGAATTATGGAAGCCGCCTTGCCGATCGCGGAATTCGGGTCAATACCGTTTCACAAGCACCGACAAAGACCTCTGCGGGAACGGGAATTAAAGGATTTGACGGCATGTATACCTTTGCCGATAAAATTGCACCGCTTGGAAATCCCACTGCGGATGAATGCGCAGACTACTGCGTGACTCTGTTTTCCGACCTGACCCGAAAAGTGACCATGCAAAACCTCTACCATGATGGTGGTTTTGTAACCTCCGGTATCTCTGAAGAGATGATTGACGGACTTGTGAAGCTTTATGCGGAAGAAGACGACAGTGAATAATGAATAAAGAACAAGGAATTCAGAATTTCGAAGGCATTCAGTTCATCATTCGTTATTCCTTGTTCGATATTCGATGTTCAAAAGATCATTATGTCTAAAAAAATCCTCGGTGTCGATCCCGGTTCACGTGCTACAGGTTATGCTGTATTGGTTCAGGAGAATACATCCTATTCGGTAGAGGTTTGTGATGTTCTTCGAATGACAAAGATGGATAGCCACAATGACCGGCTCCAATATATTTTTGAAGAGATCACCAAATTGATCAAAAAGCATCAACCGGATGAATGTGCGGTAGAAACACCTGTTTACGGGGTTGACCCGCTGGCAATGTTAAAACTGGGTCGGGCTCAAGCAGCCGCAATTTTAGCCATAACCAACCAGGGGATTCCGGTAGCAGAGTATTATCCCAAAATGGTGAAAAAGGCAATTACCGGAAACGGAAATGCCAGCAAGCAGCAGGTTGCATTTATGTTGGATAAAATGTTGAATATGCCGGAAGGAAAGTTATCACAGGATGCAACGGATGCCCTGTCGGTGGCGTGGTGCCATTTTACACATGCGGACAGAAATCAGAACCAAACCGGGTCAAAAAAGATGCACCAAAACAACAGCAAGTCCAGCTGGGCACAGTTTGTAGAGGATAATCCGGGGCGGGTGAAAGGATAGAGAAAGACTGATAGCGCGAGCGTCTCGCTCGTTCTTTCTTTACTCGTTGCGAAGGTCCACCTTCGCAACGGTACACCGGAAGCTCTGCTTCCACTTGATGATGCGAACCCAAAAATAAATGGAAGCTGGAGCTTCACCGCAGAGAATACGAAGCAAGAGCTTCGGAATGAGTAAGAATGTAGATGCGCCCCGAAACGTCAGGGTGCCCCTATTGAGAGCACGAGCGAGTCAACTATGCTTAAGCTTCGTTGACCAAGAACGCTCGCGCTATTCTTGGATAAGTCATCGGGTGACTTATATGTTGTTAAATGAATTTTAAATATTAGGGTCGCTGAGTCATCCGATGACTCATGGCTGATTCAAATCAATCAAAAAATTTATGATCGCTTATCTCAACGGAATACTTCAACAGAAAACAGAAGATGAGTGTATCATTGATGTAAATGGTGTTGGGTATCGGGTTGAAATCTCAACCCAAACACTGGAAACGCTGCCCGAAAAAGGAGGGAAATTGAAGCTCCTGATCTATCACCACATCACCGATAATGATCAGCGATTATTTGGTTTTGCATCAAACAAAGAAAAGAATCTTTTTGAACGGTTGATTACAGTAAAAGGGATTGGACCTAAACTTGGATTAACGACTTTATCAGGTATGCCGGCTCCGGCGCTGATGGAAGCAATTGTTACGCAAGATATCAAAACACTTTCTACAATTTCCGGAATTGGAAAGAAAACTGCGGAGAGAATGGTGTTGGAATTGAAAGATAAGTTGTTTGATGAATCTCAACCATCTGTTGTATCCGGTTCAATTGAAACGAGAAGTAAACGTGAGGAAGCTGTCTCGGCCCTTGAAGCGTTAGGGTTCTCGAAGAAGCAGGCCAGTCAGGCTGTAAATCAAATTTCAGGGAAAAAACCAAAGGCTACAGTTTCAGAAATTGTGAAAGAAGCACTGACTACGCTTAAATGATAATATTGTCTTAATCTTTATTCGTTATTTTAGTAGGGTTGAGCCATTAGTTTCCAATGAATCGAAATAAAACATTGACATATTTTGTCTAAACAAACCATTCTTGTAGTTGACGACGAACAGGACCTTTTAGATCTCATAGAATACAATCTTCGTCAAGAGGGTTACAATGTTCTAAAGGCCGAAAATGGTGCAGACGGTATTCAAATGGCTAAAGAGCATATGCCCGATTTGGTATTGCTCGATATCATGATGCCCCAGATGGACGGAATTGAAGTGTGTGACCGAATGCGAGAGGATTCTACGTTGTCGCATATTCCAATCATTTTTCTTACCGCGCGAAGTGATGAAAAAACGGAGATAGAAGGTCTCAACAAGGGCGCTGATGATTTTATCACAAAACCGATTAGTACAACCAAATTGGTATCGAGGATTAAGGCTGTTCTCCGCCGGTTTGAGGAAACCGAGGAAAAAGTTCAGAAATTAAGTGTTCATGATCTCGAAATTGACAAAGACCGCTACATTGTAACACGCGGTGACGAGGAGTTTCAGCTTCCGCGGAAAGAGTTCGAACTTCTTTATTACCTGGCCAGTAAAAGAGGAAAAGTTCGCGACCGGCAAACTCTGCTCAATAAAGTTTGGGGGGATAACATCTATGTGGTAGACCGCACCGTAGATGTGCATGTTAGAAAAATCAGAGAAAAACTGGGAGATCATTATATTGAGACTGTAAAAGGTGTCGGTTACAGGTTTAAAGAATGAGCTCATCTGACTCAAAAAAAAGATTATTTTCCTCCATATCGATCAGAACAGCATTTCCCTCTGCGCTGATTCTGGCCGTGATTATTTCTGCATTTCTGTTTCTTTTTACCTCTCTGCCGGTTTTACAACTCATTGGCTTGGGAGCGGCCGTTTTCATGCTCAGTTTTTTAACGGTTTATACGATATCGGTTCGACTACATAAAAAACGGATTGAGACACTCTACAAGATTGTCAAGAATATCTCACGGAAAAAGTTCAAAGATTACAACAGCAATCCCGAAGTTGTAAAAGATGAGCTGGACCTGTTAATGCAGCGATCTGTCCGCGCGAGCGATACGGTTAGCAAGGAGCTCACCCGGCTCAATAAAATTGAAAACTACCGAAAGGAGTTTATCGGTGATATCTCTCATGAATTGAAAACACCGATTTTTGCGATCCAGGGATTTATTGAAACGCTTTTGAATGGTGCGGTACATGATGATAATGTAAATGAGGTATTTCTGAAGAAGACGATGCGGAATGTGAATCGTCTTATTTATCTAACCAACGACCTGATGGAAATTTCTCGGCTGGAAACGGGTGAGCTCAAGTCGAACATCAAGGATATGTATTTGAGAGATGTGGTTTTGGATGTGGTGGAAAGTCTTCAGTACAAGGCACAGAAAGAGAATATTGAAATCCGGGTGAAGGATTTTGATAAGAATATCCAGGTACGGGCAGATCGAAACCAGGTGAAACAGGTACTTATCAATCTCATTGAAAACGGCATGAAGTACAATAAACCGGGAGGTTTTGTGGAGATTGGAGTTACCGATTACAAAAAGAAGAAAGATAAGTTGTTACTATATGTGAAAGACACCGGCATTGGGATTGAGAAAGAAGATTTGAAGCGTGTAACAGAACGATTTTTCAGGGTTGACAAATCGCGCTCCCGGGAAAAAGGGGGAACAGGACTTGGGCTTGCAATCGTGAAACATATTGTGGAAGCTCATGGAGAGAAGCTATTTATCGAAAGCTCACCGGAAGAGGGCTCAACGTTTAGCATCACACTGACGCAGACGAGTCCCGTTTTGGTTTGATTTTGTTTTGACTACCTTTCTTTACTATGCGTGCTGAATGATTATTGAGCGAAGCACCGAATTTGTAAGGATTAACTATCGATAAGGTTTACAGTTTGCCACAGAGTTGCGGAATAGAAATGTTCTATAAAATCCTCTGTGCCTCCGTGGCAAATTATGGAAGATTTAATTATAAATTATTCAAGAATGGTATATGCAGTGATTATGGCCGGAGGAGTAGGGACGCGCTTTTGGCCGAAAAGCAGAAAATCAAATCCCAAACAATTTCTGAATCTTTTTGGAGAAACTTCCATGATTCAACAAACCGCAGAGAGACTACAGGGTTTTGTTGAAGAGAAACAAGTGGTAGTAGTTACCAATAAAGATTATGTGAGTCTCGTAGAAAAACAGCTTCCTTCCATTGAGCCGATGAATATCATTGGTGAGCCCGTTGCCAGGAATACAGCACCCTGTATTGCTTCGGCGGCGGCATTGTTAAACAAAAAAGATCCCGAGTCGGTGATGATTGTTCTCCCGGCTGATCACAGGATTGGAAGTCCCAATGAGTTCAAACGAGTTTTAGAAACCGCCGTTGAGACTGCAAAAACTCAAGAAAGTTTGGTTACAATCGGTATTAAACCGAACCGTCCGGAAACGGGGTATGGTTATATTCATCGGGAGAGCGATATAGAAATGAAAAATTTAAATCACCCGGTATACAGAGTTCAGGAATTCACTGAGAAACCAGACCAGGAGACGGCACAAGATTTTTTTGAATCAGGTGATTACTTGTGGAACAGCGGAATCTTTATTTGGAAAACAAGTACTATCCTGGACGCTTTTAAAAAGCATCTGCCTAAGATTTTTACTGAATCAGAAAAGCTTAAAAAATCAGATTTCAAAACAGAAGATGTTCGCCGGTTTTATGAAGCATGTCCACCCATCTCCATCGATTACGGAATTATGGAGAAAGCTGAGAAAGTACATGTGATTCCCGGTGATTTTGACTGGAATGATGTTGGAAGCTGGACGGCCGTTCATGAGTTGTCGGATAAAGAATCAGAGGAGAATTCCACAGTTAAGGGAAAGGCTGTATATGTAAATTCATCCGGAAATTATATCTCCACAAATGGAAAAAAACTAGTGGCTTTTGCCGGTGTGGATAATGTAGCCCTGGTAGAAACTGATGATGCCATTTTGGTCGTGAATCTCGACCAGGCACAGGATGTGAAGGAGATAGTTGAAAAGTTGAAGGAGAACGAGGATACGAAGAAGTATCTTTGATGAAAGTACAACGGGCAGCTTGCACGTTACTTCGTCCTTTTGATTCTACTGCTGCTTAGAGTGCATTGCAAAAAATATCGATCTACAACTGGTTCAAGTTTGTAACTTGGACCCATTACGCCCGCACAAGATACAAACTTGCGATAGTCGTGAGAGATAAGGAATTGAGGTTTTGAAGCCTCGGACGGGCTGTCAGGCGTACTTTAGACTTCAATTTCAAGCTGATCGTATGCGAGCCGGATATGATCGGGAAGCTTCTCATTAGTTTCTGCATGGTTCACATACGAATTCATGTGGATCAGGTAAGTTTTAGGAGCTCCAATCTCGTTGGCTATCTCAACCGCTTCGGGAATCGTCATGTGAGTGGGATGTTGCGGCCCCCATCGCAATCCGCTTAAAACAAGAACTTTACTTCCCTTAATTTTATCTTTTGTGGAATCGGGGATCTCTTTCACATCTGTCATGTAAGAAAAATCGTTAACCCGGAAACCGAGAACATCAATGTCTCCGTGATTATAGGGGAGAGGAGTAATTCTTAAATCCTGAAATGTTTCGGGAGTATCGATGACCTCCATACTGAGAGAAGTGGAGCCCGGATATTTTTTTTCACCAAACATATAGTCGAACCGTGTTCGGATGGAGTCGATTGCCCGTTGTGAAGTGAGAAGAGGGATCGGGTTTTGTTGTGCATAGTTATATGAACGGAGGTCGTCAAGACCGGCGATATGATCCATATGCTCATGCGTAATGAGCACGAGATCTATTCTTCGAATGTTTGAGCGGATCGATTGAATTCGAAATTCCGGTCCCACATCAATTACAATAGAAGACTGATCTGTTTCAAGCCAAACGGAACATCGTGTGCGCTGATTTCTTGGATCATTCCCAATCTCTTCGCGGCCAAAACCTCCCGCTACAGGAACGCCCATTGATGTCCCGGTTCCGAGAAACGTACATTTCATCTCATTCAGAGTTACGATTCATCTTCTATTTGATCAAACTTATCGAGCCGTTCCCAGATTTTTTCCAGCTCTTTTCGTACTGCCGGCTTTATATAGAGTGTATCCGGGCCAATATGATCGATCACTTTTGCCAGGATTACAGTCTGTGATTCTACCGGCCGGTTTTTATTGATTACCACCAGTTTTTCACCTTCCATAATGCATTGATCTCCCCGAAATGTTCCCCGCTCTTTGCGAATTGTAAATCCTCCCCGTTCACATAAACTTTCAAGTTCAAGAAGCAGCTTTTCAATCTTCATAAATTAAAACGCATATCCGATGGTTATGGAGTGCGAAGTATAATCATAATCGTAATCATTATTGTTTGAATTCTCATCGATTTTATAGGATCGATAGTCGAAGTGATAACCGATGGAGAGCGCGTTTGAGCCAAAAAGGTCGTCAATAAAGAGAAACCCTTTCCCATCCATCCGAAAAAGGTTTCCACCAAAAAGTTGGCCCTGGGAAAAACTGAACCCGTAATTGGGAGTGGCTTTAAGGTTAAAACTAATTTTTTCTCCCAACTTGAAAATCGTTGATAATCCGGATCCAAGGGAGAGAGAACTCTGCTGAAATTCAGCATTTGAATTATTTCTTTGAACCTGCAATAGATCTGAGCTTATTTGCAGAGGCAGTAGCAGCATGAATGACTCTGACCGCGTAATTCTAAAGTTGTTAAAAAGGCGCCCGCTTACGTTCACATAAGAGGTATTGTTCATACCTGTTATAGATCCTCCAAAACCCAGGCTCAGATCCAGTCCCTGGCTTTCAAATCTAAAACGTAGTATGCTGTCATTAAAATTGAGAAGCTCGCTTTCATCAACAATATTACCGGTATAAGAAAATTCACCAACCTCCCAACTTAAACCGATCATCGTAAACAGTTCAATTCCTCGATCTCGTTCTGGTCGGTCTTCTTCTATTGAAAACATCTGAGCTTGACTGGCAATAGGTAAAAGCATGTAAATGATAGCCAGTAGAGTGGGCAGGGAAATAAATTTTAAATAATATTTCATCTTTGGAATGATATGGTGCCTGAAAGTAGTTAACCTTAAAAATAGTTCGAACGTCTTATGAAAACAATACTTCTACTACTTACTTGGATTTCAGTTTTTATGACTACTAATGAACGTGTAGAAACCGTTTATCAATATGAATTAAATACAATTAATGGTGAAAACATTTCCTTATCTGATTATGAAGGAGAACTTTTGCTTATTGTAAATACCGCTTCAGAATGTGGATTTACACCCCAATATGAAGGACTTCAAGAGTTATACGAAACTTATTCCGACCAGGGATTAGAAATTTTAGGTTTTCCTGCGAATAACTTTGGTGGGCAGGAACCGGGATCGGATGAGGAGATTGCTCAGTTTTGTGAATTAAATTATGGGGTTACATTCCCTATGTTTTCAAAAGTTTCAGTTAAGGGTGAGGACCAACACCCACTGTTTGAGTATCTAACGACTGCAGAGAATCCTGATTTTAAAGGAGAAATTTCGTGGAATTTTGAAAAATTTTTAATTGACAGGAACGGAAATGTTGTAAGAAGATTTAAGAGTAGAGTAGAACCTATGAGTGGTGAGTTGACCAACGCTGTCACAGAATACTTATAAGAAGTTTTCCTTACATACATCCCATCCCGATAAAGGGCTCCGGCTGATCCTGGAGCCCTTATTTTTTTGTATATAAATAAAGAATCTTTGTTGACTTCGTGCGTATAAGGTCTTTATATTTGAGTCTGTCAACATTTTGACATATTGGTCCGGTAGTTTCCCGAAGAATCGGGATTAGAACGCCTGTCCCGAGGCGGCGGGAAGGTCGCGAGTTCGGCGACCGGATAACATTACAAAGAAATTGACATATTGGTCCGGTAGTTCAGCTGGTTAGAACGCCTGCCTGTCACGCAGGAGGTCGCGAGTTCGAATCTCGTCCGGATCGCTTTAAAGGCTGCTCATGCTCATCATGTGCAGCCTTTTTTATTATCTAGGTGTTTCTACTCAAAGAGAGATTATAATGCATTATCGATACATCATATACAGTGAAAAGAGAGACAACTATTATTCAGGTCAAACCAAGAATGTTGACAATAGAGTAGATAAGCATAATAAGGGGCACTCACTTGCCACCAGAGGAGGTGAACCCTGGAAGCTAAAGAAGGTCATTGAGTTTGAAATTAAGTCGGAGGCAATAAAGGCCGAGAACTGGATAAAGAGGATGAAGAGTCATTGAACAAATTATTGCTGATGAAATAAATATAAAGGAAATGATCTCTGATTAGAACGCCTCGGGATCCGGATCGCTTTTCATAAGCCCTGACTCATATAGAGCTAAGGGCTTTTTTATTTGCATTGGTACAGAAATAGGTACAGGAATAAGGCTATAATCAAGCTTGTCTATACTATTTTGGTCTTCCATTGGGAAGAATTATGCTAAATTACAGTATACATTAAATGAATTTAGGTTTCAGCAAATCCAGTTTACAGCTATAGCTCCATTAATTCTTATCGAACAAGAGAGTTGCTAAGCAATTGAATTAAACTAAAAGTTTTGGTCAAAAAATTCGCTTTGACGTAAGTGTAAGCTTATCAGAAAGTTAGCCATTTGAAAGTAGAGAAAAACTTTACTTTTGAACGATGAAAAAATCACGTTTTAGCGAATCCCAGATTATATCCATTCTCAACAAACAGGAACTGAAGGTTCGAGATATTTGTCGAGAACACCGAATCAGTGATTCGATCTTTTACAACTGGAAAGCCAGGTATGGAGGACTTAGTGTAAGTGAGCTGGCCCGGATCAAAGAACTTAAAGCAGAGAATGCCCGGCTCAAAAGCAACTATGCTGATCTAAGTTTGGTTCACCATGCCCTGAAAGATGCAGTAGAAAAAAGCTGAAAGTTCTGAGATCAAAAGAGAGATGGTAACCCTCATGCGGGATGAGCATCAGGTGAACTTTAAAAAGAGAAGTCAAATGATTGAAAGCGAAATAAGAGTAGTAAGAACCAGTCAAAAAAATATCTGGTAATTTGTTCTCATCGTAGGTGCAGGAAGCGTTTGGGTGATATGGTTTATGCCCCCTTTAGCATACTGCGCCTAACGGCGCAGCCCTTCATAAAGCTTACGTTTTTGTACAAAGATACTGCTCCGCTGGAGCAGTTTTACGTCCCTTCAGAGAAGCTATGTTTGTTGACAAAGAAAGATACCCCAAACCCTTTACCGTAGCGGGGCATTATGGTTGTTTAATGAAGAAGAAAGCACACCATCCTGTGCCCCGGAGTGGGCACCATATTTGTAAAAAACAGAGAAGCGTCCCGTCCAGCTTGCCCCGTCTGGGGCAATACAATCATAACAAAAGAGAAATACCCCAAAGTGATGCCAGGGATAAACTCGCCAAAGTGTTGGCCGGAATGAATCCCTTAGGGAGTTCGGCTTATGAGCTACTCACAACGATTGTTGTTCCCCTTCATAAAAAAAAGCGGGAGTATGGCATAGTCTTGTAAACCGTTTAACATGTCGCACCTCCGGCGCGGCGGTTGTTTTGGTTCTATTGGTTTTACAAATCTGCTGCTCCTGACGGAGCAGGTTTATTGCCAGGAACAGTGTTTGTAGTACCGGAAGAGTTTGGCAACCATGCATCCACCCGTCATGGGCGATATGGTTGTAACACAGTAGAGTTGTTTCCCTCGTCGGTGCAGGAGGTGTTTAGGAATGGGGTTGACATAAATTATGCCCCGTATGGGGCATCATGTTTGTAAAAACAGAGAAGCGCCCCGTTCGACTTGCCCCGTGAGGGGCAGTACATAGAAAGGCTCAAAAAATGTTTTGTAAGGAATCCGGTTCTAACCGCTCTTACTACTAAAAGCAACAAAAGAAAGAGCGCTATGGCTAACACTTACACACAACTTTATATCCAATTCGTTTTTGCAGTACAAAACAGAATCAGCCTCATCAGGCCGGAATGGGAAGAAATGCTATACAGATACATGACCGGTATCATCCAAAACAAATCCCACAAAATGATTGCCATTAACGGTATGCCTGATCATATTCACATGTTTATCGGGTTTGAGCCTGTAGATCACATGTCGGAACTCATCAAAGTAGTAAAAGGCGAATCATCGAAATGGATCAGAAAAAAAGGATTTGTGAAAGGACGCTTTAACTGGCAGTCTGGATACGGAGCTTTTTCATACAGCCGAAGCCATATCGACCGGGTATATCATTATATCCACAACCAAGAGGAACATCACAAAAAGAAGACCTTTCGTGAAGAATACATCGAACTGCTTGAAAAGTTTGATGTTGAGTATGATGAGCGATATATCTTTCAGCCTGTTGAGTATTGATTTTTTGCAGCAATCAAAGGCATGCATTCACATATTGCACCTAACGGCGCAATACTTCACAAGCCTCGGCTTTTTTACAAATATATTGCTCCGCTGGAGCAGAGGGAAATCTGAGTGGCAATATCGCATGGCAGCCCGTCCCATCAGGAACGATATGTTTGTAAAAAGCAGAAATCTTTTTTAAAAAGTTTACCCCGTGAGGGGCAATATGTTCAGGGTGCTAAATTTTCTACAGTAGAATAAGCATGTGCAATCCATGTTTATTTATTTCCGTTATATTCAGAAAACGTTTAGTAAAAATTCTATATGTCCACCGACTTCGAAACCATAGAGCCACAATTAGGTAAAGGGATCTATTCCATTCCGGATGCCGCGGCTATTTTAAATATGCCGATGGGTAAAGTGCGCCGGTGGTTAAACAAATATTGGGAGTTGGAATTCTTGCAAGACGTTGGTGAGGGATATACCTGGGGAGAGAAGCGGGAAAAGCTTTTCATTTCCTAACTCTAATAGAAATAATAGCTGTCGACTCTTTCCGGGAGATAGGAGTAAGCTTTCCAAAAATCAAATTGGCTCATGCGAAACTCTCGGAAATGCTGGAAACCCGATATCCATTTGCACATGCCGAATTGATGACGGATGGTAAGCGAATCTTCTATAAATTGTTAGATACCTCGTAATTAGAAGTTGACGAAAAACAGCAATTATCATTTGAAAAGCTTGTAGCTCCCTATTGCAAAAAAATAGATTTTCAGGATAAGACTCATCTTGCTGAACGCTTCTGGCCGTTGGGTAAAGATCATCAAATCTTGGTCGATCCGCATCACAGTTTTGGTCAGCCGGTTATCAAAGGGACAAATACAACAGTTGAAACCATTTACAGTATGCTGAATGCCGGAGAGTCTCCTGAATTTGTAGCTTCTATTTATGATCTGAACCTGAATGCAGTAGAGGATGTCCTATCGTTCATGAAGCGTAATGCTGCATGAAGTTTTATGTGGATGAGAATATAACGCCAAACATAGCTTAGGCTTTGGCCATTCTTCAAAATCCACGAGTTGATGAACAAATTGAAGTTTTTACTATTCGTGACGAAATTGGAAAGGGTACACCAGATGAAAAATGGATCCCGGAAGTAGCGGCTGAAGATGGTATCGTGATCACACAAGATCTAAGCATCCACAGGGTTCGCCAGCAGAGAGACTTATACAGGCAACATGGACTTGGAGTCGTGTTCTTTAAACCACCCAAAAATGGATATCAATATTGGGATTTAGTTGAATTCTATATCAAAAGGTGGAAGGCGGTTAAAGGCGAGGTTAAGAAATTGAAAAAGCCATTTGCACTTATCGTAACTCCCAGATCAGCTAAACCTGAAAGACTGTAATTAATTTTATATCCCATTTTCAGAATGTTCATATGTAAAAATGACAAACTTTTCTTTACACGTTTTATTTATATGTAAAGAAATTCGCGATTTTTTTACATATACTGTTTGATATGTAAAAATCTAAGCAAATTTTTTATGTCAGATGAACCGAAAGAGTGGGAATGGAGTCCGCTACCACCTAAAATAGAGTTAGAAACACCTGAGGTGCTCAAGAAAGCCCTGGAAGCTCAGCAGTATTTGTCAGAGTTAAAGGGTATTTCTCAAACTATTCCCAATCAGGGCATTTTATTAAATACGTTGCCTATCCAGGAAGCAAGGGATTCCTCTGAAATCGAAAATATTGTAACAACCAGTGATGCGCTTTATAAAGCGGATGTAGAAAAGGAGAAAAAAATTGATCAAACGACGAAAGAGGTACAACGGTATGCCTTTGCACTCCACGAGGGATTGAGCCGGGTATTAAAAGATGGATTGATTACGATCAAGGATATTCTCGCCATTCAGGAGCGATTGGAAGACAATGATGCCGGGCTGCGTTCTCTTCCGGGCACAACGTTAACCAATCCTTCAACGGGCGAAATTGTCTTCAAGCCGCCACAGCACAAAGAGATCATTATTGATGCGCTGAAGAACCTGGAAACCTATATAAATGATGATTCAATCTCGAATGTGCATCCACTTATAAAAATGGCGGTTATCCATTTTCAGTTTGAAAGTATTCACCCATTTTATGACGGAAACGGCAGGACAGGCCGAATTATCAATATGCTGTATCTGGTCCAAAAAAATCTGTTAGACATTCCCGTACTTTATCTGAGTCGTTATATCGTTCAAACAAAGCCACAGTACTATGAGCTTCTGCAGAAAGTCAGAACAGATCAGGATTGGGAAAGCTGGATTCTGTATATGTTGGAAGGGGTGGCTCAAACCTCAAAGGGAACCATAGCGGACATCATCAATATCCGCGAACAGATGATGCAGGCTAAGCATCAAATTCGAAAGCAGTTTTCATTTTATAGCCAGGATCTGATTAACCATATTTTCAGGCATCCCTATACAAAGATTAATCATCTAAAAGAGGATTTAAGGATCAGTCGGCCAACGGCAACGAAATACCTGGATGAACTCTCCGGCGCCGGGTTTTTAGATAAGGTTAAACAAGGTAGAGACAATTATTATATTAACAGTAAGCTATTGGTGGTATTAACGGGGGAAAAGTAGAGACGCATGTCAAATTGCAAATTTCTTGATCGCGAAGCGGTTGTAAAAGAGTTTAGTCAGTTTTTACAGGACAACCAGCTTAGCTCTAATCAGATTCAGTTTATAAACCAGATGATTGAATTCTACACCCTGAAAGGACACCTTGAGATCGCTAACCTCTATGAACCACCTTTTGATTTTATAGATCAAGAAGGTATTGACGGCGTATTCCGAGATCAAAGTAACGTGGTAGATCTGCTGATTGGGAAAGTGAAGAAGTTGAATGAGATTAAGGTTGGGTGATATTGTTCTATAGTATCTTTTAGATTTTATTCTAAGTTAGAAAGAATCGGATAAAAACTGATTAATTTCTGATTCATCTCTTATAGTAATATTGTGAATTGTCTTATTCAGGTGGGGATCTTTCTTCATAAAACCAATACAATTCAGGTGTATATCTATAGCTTGTAGTTGCGTTTTATTGCAGTATCCACAGTTAGCAATGTCAATGATTCGGGAAGGTCGCGAGTTAGAATTTCATTCGTATCGCTATCACTAAGCCCTAGATTGTTAACGAGTTAAGGGCTTTTAATTAGGATCGCGGACAGTTAAATTGTTTATATCCTTCAATTGACTCATATAACCCTCCATATCTCGTTTTGCTATTAGTTTCGAATCTTTACTTTAACTCCATCCTCAATACGTTCATCAGGATGAGTGATTACATCCTCTCCGATCTGTAGTCCATCTATAATCTGGGTTTGTAGTCCGCTTTGATGACCGGTATCCACATTTCGAAAGTGAGCCTTGCCATTTTCAACAACAAAAAGTGACCACTGATCCCCCTCTGTTCGGAAAAGAGAAGAAGAGGGTACCTGTATCACTTCATCATCCTGCCAGATGATAAATTCTGCTACGACCCGGTAGCCATCGCCAAGCTGCTTCCATTGTTCATGTTGCGATAGAATATCAACAATAACCGGTACGCGTTGCTCTTCAACACCCAAAGCAGATATTCGGGTATATCCCGATGGCTCTACAACTTGTACACTTCCATCAAGGATTTGATTAGAACCCCATCGTTTTATTCGCACACTTGAGCCACGGTTGATTTGCACAGCATCTGTCGAAAGTAGATCTATCTTTATTTCTAAGGAGTAGGGATCGCCGATCTCCAAAATCGGTGTTCCCGCCTGAACGGTCCCCTCACTTATATGATGAATTTTCAGGAGTCGACCTTGAACCGGCGAGTCTATTGAAATCTGTTCTTGTCCTCCCGATTTTTGAAAAGCCTGAAGTGCTGAGGTTGCCGCTCTCACTTCATGCTCAGCTACTCGTACAGAGAATTCTGCTGATGCGAGTTGTGTTGCTGCCCTCCGTGCCGAAATCCGGTAATTATCTAATCCCTGCTCGCTTCCTATTCCCGATTCGAAAAGGTTTTGAATGCGTTGTAGTTCTACATCGGCGAACTGCTTTTCTTCTTGTGCAAGGTTTAGGTTTTCTTTTGTCTGCTGAAGACGTGCCTTTGCTGCCTCAAGTTGAGCCTCGGCAACTTCACGCTGACGTGCACTAATAAGGTCCGGTACCGGCTGAATCTGGAATAGTTTTTGACCGACTCTGACTGAATCGCCAACCTCATGTTGTATTCGCAAAAGATAACCGGTCACCGGGGCGGAAATGGTATAACGGTCCGTGACACGTGTAATGCCTTCCTCTTCAATGGTCACTTCCAGTGGTGCATCCCGCACTTGCTCAATAGACACCGGAACAGGCGATGGCAAGAATCCCCAAACAATTATAAAAATAGTGATGACAACGAATATGGATATATAAATCTGTTTTTTCGTGATTTTCATACTCTACTCCCTTGTTTTTAGCACTCCGATTAAGTCGAGTCGATTCAGTTTTCTGCGGACGAACAAACCTGACAGCAATGCAGAAAAAATCACAATCACAGCCGCCAGGGTATACGTGGCACGGGAAATATTCATAGGGATGCGATATAATTCAGTTTGCATCGACCAGACGATAAACCATGTAAGTGCCCAACCCAGCAAAAATCCGATTGGAATTGCCAGTAACACCAATACAGCCAGCTCGCCCAGCAATATGTAGGAAATCTCACCCCTGGTGAATCCAAGAACCCGAAGGCTTGCCAGCTCGCGACTACGTTCAGAAAGAGATATTCGGGCGTTATTATAAACAACACTAAAAGCCGTAGCCCCGGCAAAAAGAGATATAAACAATGACATGATAAGCCAAGTTTGTGCCGTAGATTCGTAAAACCGATCAATTATTTTTTGTTTTGATATGATCTCTCCCACAAAAGGACTATCGGTTAATTCTTTAGTAATTTCATCTTCATAGCTTTTATTAACTAACAGGTAGGCGCCGTTTACAACATGCCGCTCTGGTAGTAATTTGCTCAGTTCCTCGATGTTCATGTATCCATTAAGACCAATAAACTGGTTGATAAAACCTGTAACTTTAATTCCAGTAGTTCGACGGCTCCCATCAAGAAATTCTACGGTTAAAGTATCGCCTGTTTCGATGTTTAAGATCTCTCCGAGTTTTTCCGTAAGCAGGAGTCCGGCTTGTGGAATTTCTACCGGCTGCTCTTGAGTGTTAAGAATTTTTCGAAGCTTCATGTTTTGAGGATATCCCTGGATAGCTGTTAGATGATTTCGGTGTTCATAAGTGAATCGAACAGGTACACCGCGATACGCCTCGCCGTAATAAACGCCGGGCATTCGAACTATCTCCATCAATGCGTGGTCTGATATGCTCTCCCGAAATGAAACACCAAGGTCGAAGGGCTGGCTTTGCCGGAAATCTACTTCGATCAGATATTTCACGGAATCGTTACTCATGCGCCCAACAATCATCAATGCAGCTGCAAACGCTACACCCAAAACGCCAAAGGCAATTTTTACGCGTTGACGGCCGATTTGCCGCAACACCATTTTTGTGGGTTGATCCAAAAATCGAGCAGCGCCCAGCTTTTCCAGTAAACTGCGGTGATAGAGTTTGGGTGGTTCGGGGCGCATCGCTTCAGCAGGGGGGAAGGTTACCGCTTCCTTAACTGAAAAAAAGACACCACTGTACGCTGCCGCTGCACTAATGACCGATGCTGCAAGCACATCCCAGGGATTGATTACAAAATTGAGATATGGAAACCGGTAGTAACTTGCATAGAGTGCAGAGAGTTCTTGCCCCAGGTAATATCCAAGAATTACGCCGCCGATCAAGCCAATAATGACGATTACCGAAACCATTAAGAGATAATGAAGTCCAATCTCTTGGTTACTGTATCCAAAAGCTTTCAGAATGCCGATCTGCTCTCGCTGGGTTCTGATCAACCTACCGACGACCACATTCAGCAAAAAAGCGGCTACAGCAATAAAAATAGTTGGAATAATCGTAGCTGTTTTACTGAGCTGATTCAGCTCTTCAGTAATAAAAAAGTGGGAGTTCTGGTCTTCCCTGGCGATACCTCCCAGTCCGCCATGAGGTTCCAGAATTTGATCTAATTGAGTGATTACATCTTGAGTATTGGCCTCCCTGGTCACGGACAATACTACATTATTAAATGCACCCTCCATATCATATGCAGCGGCAAGTGGCGCTCTTCTCATCCATAGGATCCCGAAGCGTTTTAAATCCGGTGATAAACTGCCTGGCTGCCCCTGGTAAATAAATTCCGGGGTGAGACCAATACCTACAATGATAAGCTTCTTCTCTTTTCCATTAATGACTGTTTTTAACTGATCCCCTGCTGTAAACCCGTGCTCTTCCGCAAAGCCGTCTCCTAAAATAATTTCATTATCCACATAGGGAGTGGGCAAACGTCCTTCTCGAAGATAGAGGCTGTTCAGAATGGGTTCACGTTCATCAGGAAGTGAAATAATCATTCCTGTAACTGTTTCATCAAAACCGGGTACTTCAAGGTTCAGGCCTGATTGAACACGGGTTTCAACACGGTTCACTCCCTCAATTTCACGAATTTGTATTGCCACGTGGTTGGGGGCTCGTTTCAGGGAAGCAAAAATGTTTGCAAAATAGTAATCCTGGTAATACGATTGTTGGGTTTCCTTCAGGGAATCCAGAGTACTCAAAAATGTGATATACGTTGCAGCGCCGCAGGTAATCATCAATGCGATTACAAAAACCATTCCCCACATATTGGAGATATCGCGCACTAATTTTCGATTGATTGTTCGCATATCATTACCATGTCATTTGATCCGGGGATATCTTCTTTTCATTCCTCTCAATGTTTGATATCCTGCCGTCATGCAGATTAATAATTCTATCTGCCATACCACCAATCACTACGTTGTGTGTGATCAATACCGTTGCCGTGCCTAAACTTTGGTTCACTTTCTGTAGAGCTTTAAGGACTACGATCCCTGTTTTGGAATCCAGGGCACCGGTGGGTTCATCACAGAGGAGTACATCGGGATTTTTAGCCACAGCCCGGGCGATAGCTATTCGCTGCTGCTCGCCTCCCGATAATTGTGCGGGAAAATGGTCCATTCGATCTCCCAGATCTACCAAGGTAAGAGCTTCCTCCGGAGTCATGGGGTTTTCAGCTATTTCTGTTACGATCGCTACGTTTTCTCGGGCAGTGAGGCTCGGTATCAGATTATAGAACTGAAAAACAAACCCTACACTCAAACGACGAAAGTTTGTGAGCTCTTTCTCTGATGCATGAGTGAGCTCAATATCACGGTATGTTACCCGACCTCCGCTTGCTGTATCCAATCCCCCCAAAATATTGACAAGAGTAGATTTACCACTGCCCGATGCGCCTAATAACACAACAATCTCATTGCTAAAAATTTCCAAGTCAATCCCTCGTAAGGCTTGTACTTGAACCTCTCCCATTTGATATACTTTCGTCAATCCTTTAGCTGAAAAAATCGGTACATTAGATTCTAATGAGGGCAAGATAATGGCCTTTTCTATAATATTAGCCAGCTTGTTCGCTTAATATTGTAAGATATTCCCTTAATCTATTTTCCAATTTTCCCTACAATATTTAGTGTCTTTTTCATCGGCCCATCAAATCCGCTTTTTATAATTTGTCCTTCCATAGCATCCATTCCTTGCTGTCGGGTTTCACGCGGACCTAAATCTCATTGCTATCTAAATGCATTGATTTTTAAAAATTGTGGTGTGTAACAATTAACGGGAAGGGTGAGCCAATTCTTATTTTTTTTGGAATTATTGATTCCATGTATGGCGTCATTATCATACCTTTGCCAATTTTTAATCCTCACTCTTCGTTACCGGGAGGCTTTAGCTTTGCTTGTGAAGATTTTTCTTAATTCAAATCGGATTGGAATTAGATGTTTATTTCGCCAGCAACATCTTCTCAACTTTCATTCCCTGATCCGTCACCATCCTGTAAAAATACACGCCGGATGAAAGCCCACCGGCATTAAATGGAATTTCGTAATAACCTACTGCAAACTCCTCATCAACGATAGTTTGAATCAAAGATCCAACAGAATTGAAGACATCCAACCGAACGCGTGATTGTTGAGGAATCACAATCGGGATTTGTGTTTGGTTGTTATATGGATTGGGAAAATTATTACCAAGAGTCAGTTCACCTTCAGAAAAGAGGAACTCGATTTCAATTTCGCTGCTAAGTGTGAGTCCTTCCGCTGAGACACTGTACTCAACAACTTCTTCGGTATTACTGGTGATTGAAAATTTTGCCGTTCCTGATGCATCTGTATTGGTTTGGGAAGGTGATATTGAAGAAGAACCTCCCTCGGCTTCAATGATAACATCTGCGTCGGCAACGGGATCGCCATTGCTGTCTTGTACAAAAACGGTGACAATACCTTGCTGTATCCCTGTTGCCAGGACCCGATCTCTCGATAATGTAACTTCTGAATTTGAAGCACTGATATCTGTAGTGGTGATCTCCCTGACATTAGAATTCTCACTTTGTGTGGTTTCGGCACCGGTTCGTACTCGGTAGTAATAATCGGTTCCGGGTACCAGGTCATCTACCAGGAAAGTAGTTCCGTTTCCAACATTCCAATCTTCATACTCGTTGATGAAAGAACTGAAATTCGGATCTGTGGACAGATCCAAAAAATAGCGTTCGGCTGCAGGTACCTCAGACCATCGGGCCGTAAAGGAGACAGCATTCACTGATGCGGGAAACAGTGCTTGTGGTTTCTGAAGTTCCAGTGTTGTAAACTGTTTGATATCTCCGTAACCAATTCCTGCAGCATTAGATGCATAAGCCTGCACATAATAACTGCTATTTTGATCGAGGCCCGTAAGTTCATATTCAAATGGACCTGTTCCCAAACCTGTATTTTGGCACTCTCCATTCAAAGCCGGGTTATCATCGAAACTCCAGCAAATTCCACGTTGCGAAACATTAGCACCGCCATCAGAGGTTACGTTCCCTCCAACAGTTGCAAGTGAATATGAGATATTTGATACAGCTGCCGTTGATACAACAGGCGCGTCAATGTCTACCGAAGGTGTCCTGTAGTTTTCAATTGCGTGACGAAGCTCGTTCATGCTTCTGGCATTGTCTGCGGGTGCAAATTCTCCCTCATAAGAACCTGTGGGAACTCCCTGGTAAGAAATGTCCGGATTAGAAAAGTAGTTTACGGTAGCTGCACCTTCGGCATACGTCATGACAGATACATACTCAACGGCATTTGTTCCAACCCATCGCCATCCGGTTGAGTAAGGAAATACTCCGCCACCGCTGCCTGCCGGAGAACCATTTTGGTTTCTGCTGTGCGCATTCCCAAAATTATGACCCATTTCGTGTGCATGTGTCCTGCCGGCGGCTTGCTGAACTCGCGATATTGAAAACCCATATCGTGGTAATCCATTCGGATTGTTAATGACCCATGCAATGCCTCCCACATCCGTAACATTCGTAAAAAGTGCAACAAGGTCTGCCGAGTAGTTGTTTCTTATCTGGTGTACTTCATCCAGGTAACCTTCATTTTCTTCTCCCCAGGGGTTGAATGTGGGGGAGGCCGTCAGTCTTTTTAAATCAGTATAAGAATCGCCAGATTCTTCATACTCAACCAACTGAGTATGGGCTAATTGGAATTCAACATTCACATTTGAATTGTCTGCAGCAAGTTGAGCGGTGGCCATCGACTGGTTGATGATGTTTTGGATTCCACTCGAATTTACATTTGCCCAATTCATCGCAGACGGAGTGTAAACTATTAAAACATCGATGACAGATGGACCGTGATCTTGTGAAGGTTCAACAACCTGTTTTTGAGAAGATCCGCTTTGAACATTCATATCGTGATCTTGCCCGCATTCAAGCTCATCAGTTTGATGAGGATCTTTCTCAACTAAAATGTGCTCATCCAGAGCCTGGGAATATCGAATTTCAAAATAGGAATGCTCTGTTGATACTTTGATCGATGAAATGGCTTTGCCTGTTGAGGGCGAATAGGAGAGGACAAATGAATTGAGTGAACGACCGTTGATATTACCGATAGCCGACCACCCACCGGTTTTATGATTTATTACACGCTTAATATCGACATCAAAAATACGATCCTTAGTGCCTTGAAATGAAATCAAATCTGTCTCACCGGATTGAATTGTTTGCAAAATGGACCGGTTAAACTCAATCGAAACAGATTCTAGATCCCCAACTTGCTTTGCGAATTGATTGGAATCTAACGGCTCGGCAATTTCAAAAAGGCGGGGTGATCGATCCTGTGAAAATAGTGTATGCGTAAAGGCGAAAAACCAAAATTGCAAGAGAAGAACTATGTAAATATATAATCGAAAAGGTTTGATGGTAAATCGGTCAGATTGAATGTTTAAAATTGCGCTCTCTATAGTAACGAGTATATACGAAAGCTATTGAATGTATAGTAATAATTACAAATAAAGATTTATCGGCGTTACAGTATATCTGTTATACAAGAATTCGAAATTTATGTCGTTTTGTACCATTCAAACAGCTCATTTAATATTTGCTGAGAAAGCCCTATTATAATAAGTCTCTGGAAAGTTTTAATAATTGATTAAGTATAATAATAACAAATGTTTATGGATAGTTTGTATCCCACATACGATGTGATTGTGGTGGGGGCCGGCCATGCAGGAAGTGAAGCGGCCGCTGCTTCTGCCAATATGGGAGCGAAGACATTGCTGATTACAATGAACCTGGATGCAATTGCAAAAATGTCTTGCAATCCGGCGATGGGTGGTGTTGCCAAGGGACAGTTAGTTCGTGAGATCGATGCTCTGGGTGGATTAAGTGGTATCGTTGCTGATAAGAGTGGTGTACAATTTCGAATGCTGAACAAAAGCAAGGGGCCGGCTATGTGGAGTCCCCGTTGCCAGAGTGATCGTTCTCTCTATTCAAAAACAATGAGAGAAGAACTGGAGAAAATTCCCAATCTTCATTTCAGGCAAGATAATGTAGTTGAAATTCTCACGGATAATGAGGGAAAAATAGTTACCGGCGTTGTCACTCAAACAGGCCAAAGTTTTGAGTCCAAATCAGTGATACTAACAAGTGGTACTTTTTTGAATGGTATTATCCATATAGGGGAGAGTCAGTATGGAGGCGGCCGATCAGGTGAACGAGCTTCGGTTGGCGTATCCGCATCACTGGAAAAACTTGGATTTGAAGTAGGGCGGCTGAAAACAGGAACGCCCCCGAGAATTGATGGCCGCTCTGTTGATCTCTCACAACTTGAAATTCAGTATGGTGATGAGGATCCGAGTCCGTTTTCATTTATGACTGACGTTCTTCCCGGTAAAGATGAGCAGTTAACCTGTTGGATTGGCTACACAAATAGCGAAGTTCATGAGATGTTAAAAACAGGATTTGATCGCAGTCCGATGTTCAATGGGCGGATTCAATCTGTGGGCCCTCGTTATTGTCCGAGTATTGAGGACAAAATTAATCGATTTGCTGATAAAGATCAGCATCAACTCTTCCTGGAGCCTGAAGGATGGGATACGTATGAGATGTATCTAAATGGTTTTTCAACGTCTTTGCCCGAAGATGTTCAATATCATGCACTTCGAACTATTCCGGGTTTTGAACAAGCCGTCATGCTTCGTCCCGGTTATGCCATTGAGTATGATTATTTTCAACCCTACCAGGTAAAACGGAGTCTTGAGACAAAGAGGGTGAATGGCCTTTTCTTTGCTGGACAAATTAACGGGACAACCGGTTATGAAGAAGCCGCTTGCCAGGGAATGATGGCCGGAATCAACTCCGCTTTATATGTCCAGGAGAAGGAACCCTTTATTTTGCAAAGATCTGAAGCATATATTGGTGTTTTAATTGATGACCTCATCAATAAAGGCACAGAGGAGCCATACAGAATGTTTACTTCACGGGCAGAGCACAGAATTCTACTTCGGCAAGATAATGCCGATCTACGACTGACAGAACTTGGAAAGCGTATTGGTTTAGTTCGGGATGAACGATATGAACGATTTGCTCAGAAGAAACAGGAGATTGATCAACTCTATGATTTGATTAGTGATTATACTGTGTACCCGGAAAAAATGGATCCAATGTTAGAAGTGAAGGGTACATCTATACTCACACAACCCGTAAAAGCAAAATCTCTTGTTCCAAGGCCACAGCTTCATTTGCAGGATATTTTAGATGCCGATGAAGAGCTTCAGCAAAAAGTTGATGAGATTACCAGTAATACCTATGTACTCGAACAGGTTGAAATCCAGATTAAATATGATGGATATATAAAGAGAGAGTTTGAGATGGTAGAGGAGATGAGTAAACAAGAGAATACGGAGATTCCTGAGAAGATAAATTATGATAATATTCAAAGTCTTTCTTCGGAAGGAAAGTCAAAGCTCACTAAAATTCAACCGGAAACGATTGGACAGGCATCTCGAATAAGTGGTGTTTCTGCCAGTGATGTTGCGGTTTTGATGGTTTACTTGAAAGGATAGTTTCACGTGAAACACCCTATAAAAACTATTCAGATCGACTCAGAGACCCTTTCGAAGGCGAGAGAACTCTATTCTGAACATGAAAAAGAGATGGAAGCTTATCTTGATATACTCTTAGAGTGGAATGAAAAGATAAACCTTGTCAGCCGGAATGTTTCACGTGAAACAGTGAGGGAGCATATCATTCACTCCCTTTTGCCAATTCCACTCGGTTTAATTCAATGGCACGACAAATGGATCGATTCCGGAACGGGTGGCGGACTCCCCGGGATACCATTGGCCATTTGTGAGAAAGAGAAAAGGTGGATTCTAAACGACAATGTCCGCAAAAAGATGAAGGCTGTTGATGATATCGTCAATAAAATTGAATTAAAAAATGCTGATATCATTGCGAAAAGTATCTCTCTGGTAGAGTTGGAGAAGGGGACAGGACTTGTAACGAAACACGCCTTTAAAATTAAAGATCTATTGAGATTATTAGGAAAAGCTCCCTGGCAAACCATCCTTATGTGGAAGGGGGTAGAGGATGTGGAAAAAGAAGTCCGGCGCGCCCACAAAGATATTATTGCGACCATTTACGAGTTTAATTTCGGGAAGGATGAGCCGTTTTACGAGGGGAAAGGAATTGTAAAGATCGAGAGATAATCATTGAAATCCCCCTTACTCCCCTTTTGAAAAGGGGGAGTCGCTCATTGCTTTTTGAGGTACTTTGTAGCCAGTCAGATCAATTGCTTAAAAAGCTATCTTCTATAAATTGAATTTTAAGCAAAAATTATAAATTTTATTATAATTAATTCTCTCTTAGAAAAGGGAGAGTAAGAGGGATGTAAAAAGCGCGAACTCAATTAAAGAATGAAGAGAAATGAAAATCCACTACAATCCAAAACTCAAAGAGGGGGCAAGAGAATTACACAACAATTCCACTCCTTCAGAAGTCTTATTGTAGAATCAGTTAAAGCGAAAACAGGTGCTTGGCTATCAATTCTATAGGCAAAAACCCATTGGTAACTATATTGTTGATTTTTTTAGTTATAAGCTTCGTTTAGTCATAGAAATTGACGGAGATAGCCATGATGATCATACATATAAATACGACAGTGAAAGACAAAAAAACTCGAGTCTATCGGTTTAACAGTTTTAAGATTTGATGATCATGAAGTAAAAAATGATATGGATAATGTTCTGAGAGTTATTGAGGAGTGGATTTTAGAAAATAATCGAGATGATTGAAATCTCCCCCTGTGTCCCCTTTTCCAAAAGGCGGAGTTCGATGAATGCCTTTGAACGTATTGAAATTGACTCACGAATTCTCCCCTAATAAGGGGAGAGAAAGAGGGGTGTAAAAGATCCGTTATTAATTTTTCACAAGTATATTTTCAGTTTAAATTGCTTGTCATGGAAATCCCCCTCAATCCCCCTTTTGAAAAGGGGGAATTGTATCAAGCTTTTTGGATTTTTTGCAATCGGTCATAGTTGCTTCCAAAAATTAATTTAGTCCTTCATTTAGCTTTCAAAAAGAGAGACTTTTCTTACCTTCAACAGAAGAAGTAGAATCAAAATATCACAAATAACATGTCCAGACTTAAAAGCTCCGAGCGGCGCATGAAGTTGATCTTGATGCTGCAGGAATCAAAAAAGAGATTAACCGTTGATGAACTTGCGGAAACTTTTGGAGTAAGCAGGCGCACGATCTTCAGAGATTTCAATGTTTTATCGGAAATAAATGTACCGGTTACGTGGGATAAATACAGCGGTTATGGAGTGATGGATGGTTACAAAGTTCCACCTCTTATGTTCACAGCGCAAGAGCTCGCCACAATTATGGTTGGATTGAATTTTGTTAAATCTCAGGTAGACAAACAGCTTGTTGATGATGCCAAGGGAGTGGAGTTAAAAATAAAAAATACAATTCCGGATGAATTGAAAGAGTTCATGGATTCGCTTGATGACCGTACAGTAGTTGACCCGTTTTTACATTTTGGCCATCAGAAAAAAGAAGGCGGCAACTGGTATTTAGTCAGCAGTGCAATTTCGCAATCAAAATCTTTGGGGTTCAGATACCAAAGCAAGGGTGACAATGAAGTGACACAGCGAATTGTCGATCCATATTTGTTGGTTTTTTATCGAGACCACTGGAACATTATCGGGTTTTCACACAAAAGAGATGCAATTCGAAACTTTGTGCTTGATCGAATGGATGAAGTGAAAATTTTGGACAAAAAATTTGAGCAAAAATCACAAATTGACGTAGAAGGGCTTATTTTTGGTTCTAACGAATCTGGGCAGTTAATAGAGGTGTATGTACAAGAACCGGTCGATCGTGCGTTTAGAGCCAATCTGCCGACAAAGATTTTTAAGGAAAAGGCCATTTCAAATAAAAAAATTAAGGTAAGTTTTAAATTTGAAAATTTGGACTACATCAACGAATGGCTTCTTCAATTTGGGGATAAGGTTGAAATTGTCTCCCCAAATGTTTTGAAAAAGAAGAGAGAGAAAATTTTGAACTCGATGTTAGAATCATTGTGAAATAAAAAAGGCTCCCAAAAATGAGAGCCTTTTAAGAAAAATGAATTATAGGTGAAAATTAACCGACGTTATCGGTTTCGTCGGCATCTTCATTTACAACCCGGGTGATCGCAGCGATCTTGCCGTCATCATCCAGTCTCATAATTCGAACTCCTTGAGTATTGCGTCCCATGGTTCGAATTCCTTTGCACTGCATTCGGATTACTTTTCCGCGTTCAGTAATAACCATTAGATCATCATTGTCTGAAACTTCCTTAAGCGCAATCAAGTTTCCGGTTTTTGGCGTAACCTTCAGTGTAATCACACCTTTACCGCCACGGCTTTGCTCACGGTAATCGTCAACCAGTGACCGTTTGCCGTAACCATTTTCTGAAATGGCGAGGACTGTGGCTTCGTGAGTGTTCTTGATCACTACCATGTCAACAAGTTCATTATTCTTGCCTAAATTCATGCCTCGAACACCTGATGTGTTTCGGCCCATATCTCGAGCCTCTTCTTCATGAAATCGTATCGCACGTCCTTTTTTATTGGCAAGTATGATATTACTTTCTCCATCTGTAAGAGCCGCCTCTAAAAGGCTATCGCCTTCACGAATGTTGATTGCAATTATTCCGTCTCTGCGTGGTCGACTATAGGCTTCAAGTAATGTTTTCTTAACCTGACCCTCTTTTGTGGCCATAATTATTGAGTGACTGTTGATATACTCTTCATCCTCAAGTGTTTTAACGGGCACAAATGTTTTGATACTGTCATCCTTATCAATATCGATAAGATTGACAATTGCACGGCCCCTGGCTAACCTCGACCCTTCCGGGATTTCATAGACTTTCAGCCAGTAACAATTTCCTTTTTCAGTGAAGAAAAGAATGTAGTTGTGATTGGTCGCTACGAAAAGATGTTCTACATATTCATCATCTTTAGTTGTGGTACCTTTCATTCCTTTTCCACCACGTCGTTGCCGGCGATAACCACTGACCGGCATCCGCTTGATGAAACCTTTATTTGAGATCGTTACAACAACATCTTCGTCGGCAATCATATCTTCAACGCTGAAGTCATCGGCTGAGTAGATCACCTCAGTCCGTCGTTCGTCACCGTATCGATCCTGCAGTTGAAGCAGTTCATCTTTGATAATTCCCTTCTGTTGGTCTCGATTTGAAAGGATAGATCTGAATTCAGAAATTTTATCAACAATATCCCTGTATTCCTGGTCAACTTTTTCCCTTTCGAGACCCGTCAGTTTTTGAAGCCTCATATCCAAAATGGCTTTCGCCTGGATATCTGTGAGCGCAAACTTTCTTCGAAGTTCTTTATTGGCTTCCTGCGGATTGTTGGCCGCACGAATGGTTTTAATTACTTCATCAAGATTGTCGAGCGCAATTTTCAACCCTTCCAAAATATGTGCTCGAGCTTCAGCCTGATCGAGATCATATATGGTTCGGCGGATAATAACTTCAATCCTATGCTCGATAAAACGTTCTATTAACTCTTTGAGCGGCATTACTTTAGGTCGCCCCTTAACGAGCGCAAGATTAATTACACCAAATGTCTGTTGCATCTGGGTGTACTTATAAAGCTGATTTAAAACAACACCTGCATTCGAATTTCTTTTCAGTACGATTACAACTCGAAGACCTTCACGATCAGATTCATCCCGGATTTCGGAAATTTCTGTAATCTTCTCGTCTTGCACCAGCCGAGCCATTTTTTCAATCAGGGTTGATTTGTTGACCTGGTATGGAATCTCGGTGATAACAATCTGCTCACGATTTCCACGCAGCTCTTCAACATTAGCTCGAGCCCGCATGGTAATTTTTCCACGACCGGTGTGATAAGCTTCTTTCACACCTTCGTATCCATAAATAATACCACCGGTAGGAAAATCAGGAGCCGTGATATGCTTCATTAAATCATCGGTCTCGATCTCCGGATCATCAAGAACGGCAACGGTTCCGTCGATCACCTCATTTATATTATGAGGCGCCATGTTCGTGGCCATTCCCACAGCAATTCCGGATGCTCCATTCAGAAGCAGATTTGGTAACATCGCCGGTAGAACGGTAGGCTCGGTGAGCGTGTCATCAAAGTTATCCTGGAAGTCTACTGTATCTTTGTTGATGTCGGTAAGAAGCTCTTCAGAAATTCTCTGCATCCGCACTTCAGTATAACGCATAGCCGCTGCAGAGTCTCCGTCAATAGAACCAAAATTCCCCTGGCCGTCAACCAGTGGGTATCTCAATGAGAAATCCTGAACCATACGAACAATGGAATCATAAACGGCAGAATCTCCATGTGGGTGATATTTACCCAAAACTTCACCGACAATACGCGCACTCTTCTTATAGTTACGATTGTGAAGCATCCCGAGATCGCTCATGCCGTAGAGAGCACGACGATGCACAGGTTTTAAACCATCCCGTACATCCGGAAGCGCTCTGGATACAATCACAGACATCGAGTAGTCGATGTATGAAGATTTCATTTCATCTTCAATCGTTACTGGTATAATCTTTTCACTTGCCATATATAGAAGTTAGTCTAGTGTAGTAAGTCTTGTTTATCGAATGAATATAGTTCCAGGTTAAAGTAAACTTTTTACTTTGGCCTTTTAGTTTCACTCATCAAATATCAAGTGTAGCGTATTTAGAGTTTTGTTCGATGAATTCACGCCGTGGTTCCACATCGCCTCCCATTAAAGTAGAGAACATTTTGTCGGCTGCGGCAGCATTTTCAATGGTAACCTTCTGTAAAGTTCTTGTTTCAGGGTCCATTGTGGTTTCCCAAAGCTGTTCCGGGTTCATCTCGCCAAGTCCCTTATAACGAGAAACATCAAATTTGCTTCGGCCCTTTTTAAGTTCCCTAACCAATTTATTTCGGGTATCTTCATCCCATGCATATTGGATTTCACCGCGGCTTTTAGTAATTCTGTAGAGCGGAGGTGTAGCAATATAAACATGGCCGTGTTCAATAAGCGGATGCATGTATCTATAGAAGAAGGTTAGTAGAAGTGTACGGATATGAGATCCATCCACATCGGCATCTGTCATAATTATAATTTTATGATACCGAAGTTTTTCCAATTCAAACTCCTCTTCGTGGCCTACGCCCGTTCCAAGAGCGGTAATCATCGCCTGTATCTCTTTGTTTTCAAGAATCCTATTGATTTTAGCTTTTTCCACATTCAGAATTTTACCCCGAAGTGGGAGAATTGCCTGGAAG
The DNA here is from genome assembly GCF_022012475.1 of Rhodohalobacter sulfatireducens. GTDB lineage: Bacteria > Bacteroidota > Rhodothermia > Balneolales > Balneolaceae > Rhodohalobacter > Rhodohalobacter sulfatireducens. Next base: position 289,784 of record NZ_JAKLWS010000001.1, on the reverse strand, counting down.
CTTCTATTACGGCCCATTTTTGCAGAACCACCGGCAGAGTCACCCTCAACAAGGTAAACTTCACTGTGCGCCGGATCTTTGATGGAGCAATCGGCCAGTTTTCCGGGAAGTCCACCACCACTCATTACACTCTTACGTTGAATTAGCTGGCGCGCCTTTCGGGCAGCTTCACGGGCCTCGGCAGCAACAATCACTTTTTCCAGGATCTTCTTGGCAATCTTAGGATTTTGCTCGAGGTAATCATTCAGTTTTTCATAAAGAATAATCTCTACCGCACTTTGAACTTCCGAGTTACCAAGCTTTGTTTTTGTCTGACCTTCAAACTGAGGTTCAGCCACTTTTACACTTAAAACGCAAGTCATTCCCTCGCGGAAGTCCTCTCCGGAAACATTAATCTTACTGTTTGATTTAATGATGTTATTCTTGTCCGCATAGTTTTTAAAGCAACGGGTTAATGCACGCCGAAATCCTGATATATGTGTTCCACCCTCGCGCGTATTAATATTATTGACATACGAATGGACGTTTTCGGTGTAGCTGTCATTATATTGGATTGCAAGCTCTACGGGTACATTATCTTCCTCTCCTTCAATATACATGGGTTCATCCATCAAAGACTGGCGGCTTTCATCAAGATACTTTACAAAATCTTTTACGCCACCAGAATAATGGAAGGTAATCTCACCCTCTTCGTCCTCATCCGCTCGTTCATCAACAAGATCGATAGTGATTTGAGGGTTTAGAAACGCGAGTTCACGCATCCGATCTGCTATGATATCGAATTTGAACTCTGTTGTTTGAGTAAATATTTCCGGATCAGGCTTAAATTTAATAATAGTACCGGTATCGTCCGTTTCACCGGTTTTTTTCAAAGGGACTTTTGTGCCGCCCTTTGAAAATTCCATGACATAGATCTCACCATCCCTGTGAATTTCAGCATTAAATTCAGAAGAGAGTGCATTTACACAACTTACACCTACTCCATGCAATCCACCGGAAACTTTATATGATTCTTTATCAAATTTACCTCCGGCGTGAAGCTTCGTCAAAACGACCTCCACAGCAGGTAGATTTAATTTTGGGTGAGTATCTACCGGAATTCCACGACCGTTATCCTGAATTGTGATGGAGTCGTCTTTGTGAATGGTAACTTTAATATAATCGCAATAGCCGGCAAGGGCTTCATCGATAGAGTTGTCAACAACCTCATTAATCAAATGGTGGAGACCACGCTGACCGGTATCTCCAATATACATGGAGGGCCTTTTCCGAACAGCCTCAAGTCCCTCTAAAACCTGAATATTCTCTGCTTTATAATCGGATCCTTTATTCTTTGCCATAAATGGGGGTTGAGTGATATTGTAGATAGCCTCTGTAACGCCTAAAATTAGCGTTTATAAGCGCAATTTCAAAAAAAGAATGATATTTATTCAAAAAAACAGGATAGGCGATGAGGGGTAATTTATCACGTGCGGAAGTGACGGTTTTTTAATAGTTCTTAACCGAGTGAATTATACCTAATTCTGTTGAAAAAATGAAGTGATTGTTTATTGATTAGAAATGGAGTAGAAAAACTAAAAAATATTGATTGATAAAAAGAAAGCGCTACAAGTAGCATTTGAATGAGGGCGCATTCAAAAGGTCTCTGATGTCAAGTTTTAATCTGAAATGTAAGTTTTCAACAGATTAACGGTGCAAAAGGTGATATTCTATCACATGATGATGTGATATAGAAAAGATGTGTACCTATTAATAGGGAGATATAAATAGCAATAAAATTGTTGCTGAGCGTTGCTGCATCGTCTGGATTTAGAATCTTTATCAAAGTTCATTCGAAGGATCAGTAATAAGCTGAATTTTCTGTAAAATAGAGATTGAAATTATTTGGATTTAACTTTACCTTAAAAGTCTATCAAAAATTTAGATAACAAGTAGAATTATGGCACGCAAAGACGATATTACTGGTAAAGGAGCTCTGAATGGGTATCGATCGTCTAAATCGAACAACAAGACCAAGCACAAATTTCAACAGAATCTTCAGAAAAGACGATTTTATGTTCCTGAAGAAGACAGATGGGTAACGCTGAAAGTGTCAGCCAAGACGTTAAGAACCATCAACAAGAAGGGAATTTCAGCGGTTCTGAAAGACGCCAGGAAGAAAGGTACATTATTAAAAGAGGTATAAACTATGGCAAAAGGAAATCGCATACAGGTAATACTAGAATGCACGGAAAAACCCGGCAGCTCTCGATATGTTACGATGAAAAATCGTAGAAATACCACAGAGAGACTTGAATTGAAGAAGTATAACCCGGTATTAAGAAAGCATACCGTTCACAAAGAAATTAAGTAAAGTTAAGGTACTCACATGGCGAAACGACAAGTATTTGGCGAAGAAGCGAAATCGTTGAAACAAACACATCGCAAAATGGCGAAAGTGATCATTTCAACGAAGAACGAACGTGGTAAATACGCGTTTAAAGAAACGATTATAGATCAGGATGATGTGACTGATTACATTCAGAGAAACAAATCCTGAGAAACGAACAACGATTGTAGGAAAGGTTTCATCCAAACGGGTGAAACCTTTTTTTTTGCGATCTGTTTCCTATAATACATATGTGATTTGAACAGATTTTGGATGAATTTGTACCGTCATTAAAAACAAAGTAAAACAATCCCCAATCTGTTGAAGTGCTTTAGATTGCCACGCAAGCCCGTAATGACAAAATTGACAAACTCTCATTACATTAAAGGATAAATAATTACCATAATCAGACATGAGTTTAAAAAATAAAATACTAGATGATTTGAAATCTGCCATGAAAGCGAAAGAGGCAGATAAACTGAATGTTTTGCGATCACTGAAGGCAAAATTGCTGGAAAAAGAGATCAGCGAACGAAAAGGCGGCGAAGCTTCCCTAAGTGATGAACAAGTTGTGGAAGTTCTGATGAAAGCCGCCAAGCAGCGAAAAGAATCGATCGACCAATTTGAGGAAGGCGGTCGCGATGACTTAGCAGATAAAGAGAAATTTGAGCTTGAGATCATCGAAGAATACCTTCCCGAAATGATGGATGAAGATGAAATCCGCAATGCTGTGAAAAAGCAGATTGATCAGATGGGCGCCACCGATATGAGTGATATGGGTAAAGTAATGGGGGCTCTCATGGGGCAGTTAAAGGGTAAAGCAGAAGGAGCAACCATCAGCAAGATTGTAAAAGAGGAACTTTCAAAATGAGGGAACCATGAACTTTCTTGATATAATCATCTTACTGCCGATTGCATACTTTGCATATAAAGGCTTTAACAGGGGATTTATCAAGGAAATTTTTGGGATTGTTGGAATTGTACTGGCCGTTTACATCACCTTTGAATATATGGGCACCATCTCAGGAATTTTGGCTCCTTATGTTGAGAACAGGGATCACTCTACGATAATTACCGGAATTATCTCTTTTGTTCTTATTATTGCGGCTGTGCAAATAACAGGTTTTGCACTTGAGCGATTTATAGATGTTGTACAGTTGGGAATTTTGAATAAGATTGGAGGAATGATATTTGCAGGATTGAAAACCGCAATCCTCATCAGTGGTACACTTTTACTGCTTGCGGGCCTTGGGGTTCCCTCAGAAGAATCCGCCTCAAAATCTGTTTCGTACCCGGTAGTTATTTATGTAGCCCCCGCCGCTTTTGATGTAGTAGCCACCCTGGTTCCCGGTACAGAAAATTTTATTCAAACAATTGAACGAACTATACAGGAAAACAACACACTTAGAGAATTACCAATATTTGAAAATTCAGATACATGAACTTTAAACCCGTTGATGAACAGTTAGCCGTTATTAAAAGGGGAACGGTAGAAATTGTCCCCGAACAGGAATTGATTGAAAAATTAAAGAAGTCTAAAAAAGAGAATAAATCTCTCAAAATTAAACTTGGTGTAGATCCCACCCGCCCGGACTTACACCTTGGCCACTCAGTGATTCTGAGAAAACTACGCCAGTTCCAGGACCTGGGACATGAAGCCATCCTTATTATAGGTGGATTTACTGCTATGATTGGGGATCCCACTGGTCAGAATAAAACACGACCCGCGCTCTCGCTCGAAGAGGTTCAGGAAAATGCTGAAACCTATATCAGCCAAGCTCAAAAAATACTTGATGAGAGCAAAACCACGCTCGTCAATAATGTAGATTGGCTGGGTGATATGACTTTTATGGATGTGGTTCAACTATCCTCAAAGTTAACGGTTGCCCGAATGATTGAACGGGATGACTTTTCTAAACGGTTTGAAAATAATGAACCGATCTCTGTACATGAGTTCCTGTACCCACTTGCTCAGGGCCAGGATTCCGTTCACCTGAAATCGGACGTGGAGTTGGGTGGTACTGATCAGAAGTTTAATCTGTTAGTTGGCCGTGATTTACAGAAAACCGATGGCCAGGAACCACAGGTTTGTTTGATGATGCCACTGCTTGTTGGAACAGATGGATCAATGAAGATGAGTAAATCCTATGATAATTATATAGGAATTGATGAACCCGCGAATGATATGTATGGGAAAGCACTCTCCATCCCTGATGAATTGATCTATACCTATTTTGAGCTGGTAACGGATGTATCCATTGAGGAACTCGAATCACTCAAACAGAAAGCCGAAGAAGATCCGCGAAATACAAAACATGAATTGGCTCATACCATCACCCGAATGTACCACGGTGAGAAAGCGGCAGAAGCAGCCCGAAAGCATTTTGAAGAGACCGTGATCAAGAAAAATATTCCGGATGATGCCCCGGAGTTTCATTTTGAGTCGGGATCAACGGTTCGATTATTAGACATTATTTCAGACGCTGAGATGACGTCCAGTAACGGGGAAACCAAACGGATGATGAAACAAGGCGGCGTGTCTTTAAATGAAGAGAAGATTAAAGACCCGGGTTTTGAAGTTACATTTGAGAATGGAAAAGAGTATGAGCTTAAAGTAGGTAAGCGGAATTTTGCAAGGCTCATTAGTGGTTAAAGAGCACTGCTTAGGAGTTTCCGCAAAAATCCTATATTCTGTTGAAATCAATTGACTTAATTTAATCCAGCATGGGTACACACTATCCGGGAACGAAATCGGAAAAGAAAACACTGAATGCGTTCATTAAATTGATGAGGGCAACGGAGTCGATGAATAACCGGTTGAACAGGCACCTTGCTGAGGCAGATCTGACGTTAAGTCAATTTGGTACTCTGGAAGTATTGCATCATCTCGGACCGTTAAATCAACGATCAATTGGTGAAAAACTATTGAAAAGCGGCGGCAACATCACCATGGTGATTGACAACCTCGAACGATGCGGGCATGTAAAAAGAAAAAGGGATCCCGACGATCGCCGTGCAGTACTCATTCATCTTACACCACAAGGAAAAAAATTTATTGAGGACTTTTTCCCGAAACATCTCGAAAAGATCAAGGAGGAGTTTGGTGTACTTACCGAAGTGGAGAAAGATACACTCGCCGAAATTTGTAAGAAGTTAGGCTTGAAGGAGGAGTAAGATTCAGGATTCTAAGAGGGTTTAGAATTGCCACGGAAGCACTGAAAACTCAAGAATTTAAGTTTTTAAGTGGCAATGGATCTCAATTTCTGTAAGGTTTCGACAATTCCCGGTTCATACAGGTATGAGGGACAGAGACTCATACCGTTTTCCTTTTGCCGCTTATCCAGCGGTACGCATCATGCTATTGATGGGGTTTGGTATTTCCATACCCCATCTTCTATCCCTCTCTTTCAACACCGTACTTGTACTTTTAGCAATAGTTACGGCAGGATGGTTACTCTTTGAATTCATTCTGAAGAAAAAATTCATCATCATTTCCAGTCAATTCGCAACAATCTTTTATTCACTCTTGGTTGTGACGGCTTCAATGGCATTGGCCTCTCTTCAAAATGAAAAGAATTCGATTCAAATAAAGAATTCTGAGCCGATTCAGTTTTATGAGTGGGAAGATCTCAGAATCAAAGGAGAAATCATTGAGAGCGGTAAAAGTACCTCAGGAAGAGATCTGTTTACCATGAAAGTGCATGAAACGCTGCTTCCGAAAGAATTAACCTGGAAGGGAGAGTACAAAATCAGGCTATACGCTGACTCCACTTCAAGCGATGGACTATTTGTGGATGATGAAGCTGAAATGGAAATAAGTATCTATGAATTTCCAGAACAAAGAAATCCTGCAGGATTTGATTATGGTGAATGGCTGCATAGCCAGGGTATTTCAGCCCATGGTGAACTGAAAGAAGTGATAGACCTGCAACAAGGTGGATGGCTGAGTTTTGGAAAATGGCGTGGACATATTCTTCAAAATATTGATCAATTGTTCGAGCCCGAGAAAGCATCTCTTGCCAAGGCTCTTTTATTGGGTTACAAAGATGATTTAACACCCAAAGCAAAAAAAGAATTTGCCAGGGCAGGTCTGTCACATATCATGGCTGTTTCGGGTTTACACGTGGGGTTTATTGTTGCACCCTTGTGGTTGGCTATACCATTTTTATGGGGATCAAAAAGAGGGAAATGGTTAGGCCTCATTGTTTTAACGCTTTTTCTATTTTTATATGCAGGTATAACCGGGTTTAGTCCGTCAGTAAGTCGGGCTTCATTAATGGCGTGGTTGCTGACCTATGGAAGGCTGTTTCATAAAGTGAGGAATTCTATCAACTTAACAGCTGTAGCCGCAGTAATTTTACTATTGATGGATCCGAATCAACTTTTTGATGCTGGATTTCAACTTTCGTTTGGTGCTGTATTCATCATTTTATTGATAATGCCCGAAGCCCAGCGATTCATTCCTCAGAAACATCAATTCCGGTGGACAGGCGGTTTAATTTCTATCATTCTTGTATCATTTGTAGTACAGTTGGGATTATTTCCGATCCTGGCTGCCTACTTTGGTGAATTTTCTATTGTTGGACCCGTCTCAAATGCTTTGGTTATCCCGCTCTTAACGATTGTTGTACCCGTTGGCCTGGTAGTTATCGTATCATATTCACTGCTTCCCGAGATATTTGCTCTAACAGCAATACCCCTTGAATTTGTACTGGGATGGATTGAGGGAGTGGCAACAATTACAGGTGGGAACAGTTTTAGTTTTATAAGTGTAGGTGAGGTTTCAATAACTGTTTTCCTGATTTGGTTATTTGCCATTCTAACAATATCAACACTTCGAATACCAAAGCTGCGGTGGAAAATCGCAATCTGCCTGCTTCTGGCAGTCAATTTGTTACTGACTGAACAGGTGATCAAGGAATCTGAACCTAAAAAATTGAGAATTACTTCCTTGGATGTTGGCCAGGGAGATGCTATTCACATTGAAACCCCGAATGATAAGCACCTGCTTGTGGATGCGGGGCGGTGGTCCCCCGGCGGTAACAGCGGGGAGGAGGTAATTCTACCCTATTTAAAGGAAAAAGGTATTCACAGGCTGGACGGTGTTTTGTTATCACATCCGCATGCAGATCATATTGGAGGCATGGTAGAGATCATAGAGAACGTAGAGGTCGATACGATTTATCAAACTTCTATAGGTTATGAGTCTCAGCTTTTTGCTCGATATATGGAGAAAGCGAAACAGGAAAGTATCCCGATCAAGAATCCTGTAGCCGGGGATATTATTGAGATCGATCCATCTTTAAGAATTTTTGTAATTGGGCCAACTACCGGATCGGGAACTTCAAATATCAATAACCACTCGCTTGCCTTTAAACTGGTTTACGGGAATACATCAGCTCTATTTAGTGGAGATGCTGAAAAGCAGCAGGAAACTCAATTGGCTTCGGTCTATGGTGATTTTTTAGAATCCGATCTCTATAAAGTTGGTCACCATGCAAGTAATACCAGTTCTACAGCATCATTTATGGAATTTGTTGAGCCTGAAATTACGGTAGCATCTTTGGGATTTGAAAACCGGTTTCGTCATCCGGGAACTGAAACGGTCGTCAGATTGCATAAATACAGTAATGAGCAAAATTATACCAGTTTAAGTGGTGCAATTATGTATGAATCGGATGGGAAAGTATTCAGAAAAGTAAAGTGGAGGCAATAAGGGGTCTCGCAGATTATCGCAGATGCAACGCCGAGTTATAATGAGTAATTAAAGAAATCTGCGAAACACTGCGTCTAACTCCGCGCAACTCAGCGAGAAAAACAGAATATATTGATCACACCCCATCAAAAAAAACAGCATCTAACAATGAACATTTCTTTGTATTTTTGATATACTCTTTTGGTTTGATGCTATTCGATAAGAGGCTTACTTTTGATGCATCTACTTTCAATAGAAAATAATTATGACAGAAAAGGAACGACCGAGTTTCGAAGAGGCTTTAGAGAAGTTGGAAACCATTGTTGAAAAACTAAACGATGGAGAAATTACACTCGAAAAATCTGTTGAACTTTATGAAGAAGGTCTCCGGCTATCAAAAATTTGTTCGGAGACGCTAGAAAACGCCGCACTTAAAATTGAGCAGATTGATCAATCTACAAATACTGATAAGGAAGCATAAATTGCGCCATGGAAGAACCATATAAACCAGAACCGGGAAAACTTCTCAAAGATATCTACGTCCCTTCTGATCTGAAAAAATTAAAACCGGAGCAACTTCAGCAGGTTTGTGATGAGCTTCGCGAATTTATCATTGATATGGTATCCGTACATGGAGGCCATTTTGGTGCCAGCCTCGGGGTGATTGAGTTAACTGTGGCACTTCACTATACCTACAATACACCCGATGACAAAATTATTTGGGATGTTGGTCACCAGGCGTACGGCCACAAAATTTTAACGGGCCGACGTGAGGAATTTCACACCAACAGGAAATACCAAGGGCTTTCAGGATTTCCGAAACGGTCTGAGAGTGAATATGATACGTTTGGCGTAGGACACTCAAGTACATCTATATCCGCCGGTCTTGGCATGGCCATTGCCCGTGATTTAGATAAGAGTGATAAGAAAGTTGTATCTGTGATAGGTGATGGTGCAATGACAGGCGGAATGGCATTTGAGGCCTTGAATAATGCGGGTGCGTTAGAATCAGATATGCTGGTAGTGCTGAACGACAACAATATGTCGATTGATCCAAATGTCGGGGCTCTTAAGGAATATCTCGCGGAGATCACCACGAGCAAGACATTTAACAAGATGCGCGACGAAATTTACGATCTCCTCGGCCACTTTAAATCTGCCGGCGATAAGATGCGGAAAGTTGCTTCTAAACTGGAGCGTGCGATGACGGCCGCGATCACACCCGGTGCATTGTTCCAGGCGCTTGGTTTTAAATATTACGGTCCGGTTGATGGACATAATGTAGATGCACTTCGCCGTCATCTGGAAGATTTGAGAACAGTATCAGGGCCAAAACTGCTTCACATCGTAACAGTGAAGGGAAAAGGTTTTGCACCGGCAGAACGTGAGCAAACGAAATGGCATGCGCAAAGCAGCCCGTTTGATAAAATTACGGGCCAACCGCTTTCGGCTTCTCAGAGGAGTACATCTCAGCCACCAAAATACCAGGATGTTTTTGGTGATGCGTTAGTTGAACTGGCTGAAGAAAATGAAGATATCGTTGCAATTACTCCGGCCATGCCAAGCGGCTCAAGCCTCTGGCCGATGATGAACAGATTTCCCAATCGTGCGTTTGATGTGGGAATTGCCGAGCAGCATGCCGTAACCTTCGCAGCTGGATTAGCTACACAAGGCAAAAAAGCGTTTGCTGCTCTTTATTCTACATTTTTACAGCGTGGATACGATCAGGTTATTCATGATGTGGCTGTACAAAATCTGCCGGTTGTGTTTTGTATTGACAGGGCCGGACTTGTTGGAGCCGACGGACCCACTCATCACGGACTCTATGATATTTCCTACCTGCGGGCATTGCCAAATATGGTGGTTTCCTCGCCAATGAATGAGCAAGAGCTTCGCGATATGCTTTATGCTGCATCAAAATATAACAACGCGGCCTGGGCGGTCCGGTATCCGCGGGGCAGATCGACCGGAATGGACGTTCGAAAAGAGTTCCGGGATGTGGAGTTAGGTAAAGGCCGGATTATTGCTGATGGCGAAAAAGTAGCCATACTCAGTTTCGGTCCGATTGGAAACTATGTATTAGATGCCAGAACCGAACTCCAAAAAGAGGGAATCACTCCGGGCCACTTCGACATGCGTTTTGCCAAGCCGCTGGACACAGAATTGATCGACCATGTTTTGTCTAATTACGATAAGATCATCACGATTGAGGATGGTACAAAACTGGGCGGTTTCGGTTCAGCCGTGGCTGAGTATGTTGCGGAGCAAGGTGTTGCCGTTCCAGTTAAGATTATGGGTGTACCCGACAGGATTGTTGAACACGGAACCCAGCGACAGCTCCATGATGAAGTAGGTATTGGGCCTGATGGAATCATTGACGAAGTAAAAAAAGCGATGGGTGTATTGGTGGAGTAAAAAGGAAGTCCCCCTTTGAAGGGGGAAAGAATCAACTTAGTTGATTCAGGGGGGGGATGACTCCTGACGAATCGTTTTTTCTTAAACATTTTTAAAATTAATAGTAATTTTCCCCCACACTCCCTTCGAAGAGGAAACTTTCCGAACTTCAACATTAGATTTAAGTATAGAATTTACCCTTGTCACTAACTCTCGACGACTTCGATTACGACCTTCCCGAAGAACTGATTGCCCAAAAACCGGCTACTCCCCGCGATCATTCACGTCTTCTTGTTTACGACCGAACATCAAAAAAAATTACAGACGATTACTTCTATAATATCGGCGATTACCTGCCTGAGAGAACCTCTCTTGTAGTCAACAACAGCAAAGTTGAAAAGTGCCGGTTACTATTCAATGATGGTAAAATGGAGGTTTTCGTCACCAAAGCGATGGATGACAAAACGGTTGAAGCGATGGTTCGGCCCGGTAAAAAGTTTAAAACCGGGAAGAAGACAGAGCTAACAGATCAAGTCTCAGCAGAAACTTTGGAGGTCACCGAAGATGGCTTGCGGATTGTTCAATTGTCACATTCCCTGGATGATCCTCTCCTTGAATCACATAAATACACGCCGTTTCCACCCTACATCGAACGGGATGAGTCACTGTCTGATCGTTATCAAACCGTGTATGCCAAAGACCAGGGCAGCAAAGCCGCACCCACGGCAGGACTTCATTTTACGCCGGAGTTGATCGAGAAACTGGAAAATCAAGGAATCGAAAAAAAAGAGGTTACACTGCATGTTGGGCTCGGTACTTTTGCACCGGTGAAGGCAGATAAGATTGATGATCATATCATGCACAGTGAGTGGTACCAAATAACAAAAAATCAGGCCGATGCGCTGAATCAAACCAGGAGTATTACGGCGGTAGGCACGACAAGTGTTCGGGTGATAGAATCCGTTCCAAAAGAGGAAGGAAATTTCAAAGCTTGTTCAGGAGAGACGGATATTTTCATCACGCCGGGGTATGAATTCAAATCCGTAGATCACTTGATCACCAATTTTCATCTCCCGAAAAGTACGCTCCTGATGTTGGTTTCAGCCTTTTCAAGTTTGGGGGAAGTAAAACGCATCTACAATCATGCCGTTCAAGAGAAATACCGGTTCTATTCGTTTGGTGATGCGATGTTGATTTTGTAAATGGGAGGATTGTGGAGTGAGGTAAGGGTATCCGCAATCCTCACTCCGTTAATTGTAAGCCTTTGGTGGTCTTCGATCCAGTGTATGTGCTAAAATGCTATGATTGAGATTCTTACTCCTCTTCATACTGTCGATTATACGCCTTGGTGATCTTCTGATTCATATGCCGCTTGTAATTTTTAAACTCGTATCGGCTTACTTTGAATTCAGAATGGTAGTTTCCGTCGTTACAATCCACACTAAGTTTTTTTGGGTCATCCGTCTCTGTGATGGTCACCTGGACATTTCCAAGCTTATATGATTCTATTTCTTTCGGCATTCCCGCAAAGGGTTTAATGTTCAAGGTCTATAGTCTGCGCTTAAAGATATGTGAATTAGATAAGAATTATGAATAGAATAGTATCTTTATGGTTTCTAAAAATGCCGTAATTTTTTTGAAGACTCAGTTTCTCACAGGCGCTTAAACTGGGAAGACTGTAAATGGGATCAAGCGGGGATGATAAATGACAAGAACTTAATATTCGATTATATCCATAAAAATCACCAAAAAAGAACATGATCAATAAAACTAAGCCCCCAAAATGGCGCTCTTTTTTAGGCGGGGTGATATGCCTGGGTTTATCTATCGTTGGGTTTTGGGTTGCTTTCTATGGGGAAGATATTCAAGGTGGAATTCCGTTTATTGCGGAGGCTGCCAACCAGGTCATCGGCAGGGTTGTATTCGGAATCGGTGCCGTAATTACAGGCTTGTTGGCGATTGTGGCGTTTCGGGAGTTGGTTACAAGCAAATCAAAATAAATTGGCAAATTCTTCTCTAATCATATATTCTGAACCGGTACAATCTTTTATCAAATAATAATCATCCAATCAAAAAAATGAGTCGACTCATCTACATTGTGGTAAGTTTCACCCTGGCACTAACCGCCTGCTCAACAAATCAAAAAGAAAACCAAATTATTGATGAAACCGCTACGGCACGACTCGATTCAACCCTGCAAAGTTTTTTAGAAACGGGGGCTGTGGCGGGAGTTTCGGCATTGATCTATGAAGATGGTGAAGAGGTCTATTTCAATGCGGAGGGATACGCCGATCGTGAAAATGAAGTTCAGATGGCGCGAAATACCATCGTTCAGATCTTTTCCATGACCAAACCGATTACCGGAGTTGCCTTGATGCAGCTATATGAAGACGGAGCGTTTGAACTGGATGATCCGATCTCTATGTATGCCCCGGATTTGGGAGAATTAACGGTGTATGAGGGGATGGACGAAAAAGGGAACCCCATACTCGTGGAGCCCAACCGAGAATTAACCATTCGGGATTTAACCCGGCACACGGCCGGTTTTGCAAATGACCCCAATGCTGAATATGTGGGGCCGATTTTGGCGGAGAAAAATCCGATGAATCGCGAACATACGCTGGGTGAGTTTGCGGACAGGCTGTGGGATATTCCTCTTGTCTTTCACCCGGGTGAACAGTGGTATTATGGCATGTCGGTAGATATGCAGGCGTTTATGGTGGAGCTGTTTTCGGGTGTACCGTTTGATGAATATGTTTGGCGGAATATTCTGAATCCGTTGGGAATGGATCAGACAAGATATTTTGTACCGGAAAGCGATCGAGACCGGTTCGCGGCTGTCTATTCAAGCGCCGAAGGAGATTCTCTGCAACGCGTTCCAGATGAACAGGCTTTGTCTTTTAATACAAATACCTGGGCGCTCACTCCCGGAGGTTGGGGTTATACTTCTACACTGGACGACTATATGAAATTTACCCAAATGCTGGTGAATGAAGGTGAGTTGAATGGAACCAGGATCCTGGAACCTGAAACGGTTGAACTGATGGCAACGAATCAGCTGTCTGAAGAAGTTACGGAACGCCATTTTCTACCCAGCAAAGGACAGGTTGGTTTCGGGATCGACTTTGCCGTTCGGGTGCGTCCGCCGCAGTCGCCAGAAGAAAATAACGGTGTAGTCGGGGAGTTTTTCTGGGATGGTTTAGCAAGCACACTCTTCTGGGTCGATCCCGAAAACGAACTTACAGCTGTCTTTTTTACCCAAAAACTCCCGTTTGATGGCAGTTTACACAAAGAGTTCCGCGATGCGGTTTATGGGCCATTGTGAATTCCTTATCGCGAGGAGTAGTTCACTTGTTTAGGAATTATGCCAAAGCATCCCTCAATTATCAGAGATTGCAAGAATTGATTCACTCCGTTTGCAATGCCGGTAAGTGACGTTGTTCAACCGGGTTTACCGAATTGTAAATAATGATGTTTTCATCATAAAAAGGTGAACAACTCCATCATTATTGAGAATGTCTCGGGTTCTGTATTCGAGTGTTAATTCAAATTTACGATATCGATTATAGAACCAACCCATACCGGTAGAAAGTCGATTTTCTGCATTTGTATCATTTTTATTAAAAACAGACATTAATTCGTTGGAAAAGATCAGGTAGTGGTCTCCCGGTTTCAGTATCTGCCCCTCCAGGGGAAGGTTATACCTGATACGGTATCGCATTCTGTTAATATAGGATGAGGAACGGAAGCGTTGCTCGGCTCTCAGGCGATGGATAATTCGGCGGACAGCAGAATAACGAATTGATCCTACTTCCTGGGTTGTTCTAAACTCGTAATAAGGTCCATTCACATCATCGGGTGTTGACCAACGGTAAACAATACCACCCCCAATTCTTATGTGGGGAATGAATCGATAAGAAAGTAAAGCTTGAGGCTGTATATTCAGAACAGCGGAACGATCATTAAAATGATCAACTGAATTAAAGAGAGAAAGTTTAGCCGAATATGTAAGGCGGTCGGATACACTCCCTAAATATGTGTATTCGGGTCTCCAGACCCATTCCGTATTGGGCTGCGCCATTCCAGATTGAGCCATTAAAAATGAGACAATTCCCAAAAGGGTAATTTTAAAAAAGCACATATAGTGTAAATCATTATCGATCAATCGTAAGATAATAACACTTTTTCAGTTTGCTTTTTCTATGCCCGTCAAATAATATTGAAATTATTTTTACTTCTCATTTTCCTTTTGGGCAATTTACTATGAGTTGTATCTCTTTTAGGAGTTATTTAAATAGGTAAAAGGGTGTGGTATTGGCCCAGGTATTGATATGCAACTATTACCGGTTCATATAAAACGACGTGCTCACCAAAAAGAGGTGCGAAATTCCATCACCGCTCAAAATATCCTGGGTTCGGTATTGAAGGCCCAATTCAAATTTTTGTTGACGGTTAAAGAACCAACCCATGCCTGCCGAGAACCGGTTTTCAGCATCGGCTTCATCTGCATTAAAGGCCGACATCATCTCATTTGAAAAGATCAGGTATCGTTCTCCGGGATCGAGTCGATCCCCTTCAAGAGGGAAATCATAACTGATTCGATACCTCACCCGGTTCTGGTAAGATGAAGATCGAATCCGCTGCTCGGTTCGCAATCGATGCGCGATTCGCCGGTCTCCGATAAAATTGATAAATCCGACCTGTTGCAACAAGCGATGCTCATATTGGTATCCATCCATGAGTGGTGATGACCAGCGATAGTAATAACCGCCGCCAATTTTTGTCCGCGGGGTAAGCCCGTAGGCAAATGAAAGCTGAGGTTCTATATTTTGAATGAAGGAACGTTTGTCAATATTTTCAACAGAATTGAACATGGAGACCTTTGCCGAATAAGCCATCCGGTCGGATGTTTTCCAGGAGTAGGAGTATTCGGGGCTCCAGATCCAATCCGTATTTGATTGAGCTGTCCCCGATTTAGCAAGAAAAAGTGCCGTCAATAAAAGAAAGGTGATTCTAATAAAACTCATAAACTACCAGATATTATCGATCGAACGCCTTACAATTCTTCTTCTTTGGATGAGCTCTCCTTCAGAATCAAAGAGCATTTCAAAGGATCCCATCTCACTTCGGTTTTGACCTTCCACCTCAATTTCGTAGCGAACGACCAGGTCGTCCATATCATTTTCAAGAAAATCTTCAATCACATCTTCGCCCTCTTCATCTTCTTCATCGGCTATGAATTGCCGTTGAACACGTGTCATTCTGAATTTGGAAAACTGTTCCTCCATTATTTCAGTAATACGATCTTGAATCTTTTCAGGAATTTCTGAGAATTCGATGAGTTGTTCGATGTCCAGTAACAAACCTTCATCCGTAAATTCAATGCTGTATTGATATCCCTGCCAGTTCAGCTTGGCTTCGAATGTAATTGTTTCACCGTCTGTTTCACGGTAATAGTCGGTATCGGTAACAATTTGGTCTTCAAGGAAATCTTCCAACGCATCCAGTGCAGATGCTGGCATCTCATCTTTGTCGATTGAGTTTTCAACCTCTTCTTTAAGATCCTGGGCAAACGATACCTGGGATAAAAAGAGGAGGGACAATAGAGCTGTAAAGAGATATTTAAGGGTCATACCCGTCCGATTTTATTGAAATAGAAATTGAAAACGGAGAATGGTTAAAAATAGTTTCTATAGGATTGAATTTTTGAGCTTGTGGTTAATCTTCCTCCACAACCTCGATCAGGCCTTTTTCTTCAAGTTCCGGTAAAAACTCAAGAAGCTCATTTCGGCAATTGTCCATTGAGATATCGAACTCCCCGGTGAGTGATTGGCAAAGTTCATCGACCGTTTTTTGGGTTTCAAGATGATTCCAAACGGCGGTGGCTACATTATTTAACCCGTAGTATTGGCCGGCATTTACATCAAACATCACCAGTTCATCCTCGATGGATGAGACCAGTGCTTTGTTGGTTCGAACGATAATTGTATCCCGTGTCATGAATAGTTTGATTAATGCTCACGAATATGTTGATACTACATTATACTGATCGGCAACCTCTTCGCCAAGTACAATTTTTGGTCCAACTCGAAGCCAGGCATGAGCTTTCAGGTTATGCGATTCATCCTTCTTTACACCAAAATAGATTGTGCTGTCAATTCTTTCCCGGGCTACAAAATATTTCCCGACTGTTGCCTGCACCAAACATTTAAATTCAATAGGACTCACTTTGCTTATATTTTTAACAGATTTTGAAACCTGCTCTACGTATGTCCAGTCAATATTTTTGGGGTTTTGTGTTGACTCGGAATTGATCTGTCCTAAAAACCGCGAATATACCTTGAACGGCAACAGCAAATTGGCTACTCCTGTAAGATTCAGCATCAAAAAAATTCGAAACAGGAATAATTTTTGGCTAAGAGTTTTATTCCAAAAGATGATAAGCGATGAGGATTCTTTATTCATTATCCCGCCTAAGTTCACTTATTTATAATCTTAGAAATAGCTTCAGATATGGATTGGTCGCCTGATACCAAATCAAACTCCATTTCAATTGTTTGCGGATTATCAAAAACCTCCGCCAAAACTTCAGCCACATCTTCCCGGGGAATTTCACCACGTTCTAAATTTTTCCCTATGGATACTTTTCCGTTCCCCGGTTCATCTGTAAGCCTTCCCGGTTTCACAATCGTATAATCCAATCCACTATGTCGAAGAGCTTCATCCGCTTCGGCTTTCGCTTTCTGGTAGACCCGGAACACTTCACTGCCGCGGGGTTTATCAAGTCCCATAGCGCTGATAATCACGTAGCGATCAATTCCGTTTTTGTGACATGCTTCCATCAGTTTGATCGCTCCATCACGATCTACCGTCCATTTCCGTACTGCCCCGCTACCGGGTCCTGCACCTGCGGCAAAAAGAACCGCATCTACATTTCCAACCGCTCCTGAAATATCATCCAGCTTTTCTATATCGGCAATGACAGGTTCCACTCCAAAATCACGCAGATGGTCTGCTTGTTCATCTTTTCGAATGATGCCTCGTACGTTGTGTCCTCTTTCAATTAATATCGGGTGAAGCAGCATGGCGATTTGACCATGTGCACCAACAATGGTGATCTTCATTTTCTTAAATGTTTTTGAAATCCGAATTTCTATTTCTTAATAGGAATTAATCTGCCCGCGAATCTCACCACGGCGATTGTCATAAGATGCAACAGTTACGTACAAGTTACCGTTGTTAAATGCTTCATGCATGGCATCACTCAGCTTAAATTTGTTCTTCTCGGGGTCAAATGTGCCGCTTGTATGGTCTTCTGAAATATCCGGCTTTAGTTTGAAGATGGGATTCCCGGTTTCTCCTTTTTCTCCATAGTGGATGTTGCTGCTAAAGTAGTAATTCTGAAGATTCGAAAATTCACCTCTAACGTAGAGTGTATCCGACTCAACCCATACGGTAATCGTTCCAGAAGCGCCGGTTCGAATCTCCGGCACCATATTCACACCATTTAAAACTACTTCTGTGCGGTTATTTTGTGCGTATACAGTTGCAAAAAAAAGTGTGAAAAATGTCAGAAATAATAGTTTTTTCTTCATCACAATCGTCGATTTTTCTAATGTAATAACTGGAACTTAGAAAAATTTTGTATCCATGTACATTAATGATAACGATATTAAATGCTCAGATCGTTTGAAACTGATTGTATTACTCTAAAATAAGTCGATGTAGGGATTCTCTGTTCTCTAATCTGTATGAGTTTGAAAAAACGATCAAAATGAAGCCGTATAATTTTTGATTGCAGTGTTAGTATTGGACCCAGTTTAAATTCTGAAAGTAGTCCGTATTAATCCATAGCATTTCTCGCCATTCCGCCTTTTTAGATTTGAACGATATTAAAATAAAATAATGCTCTGTTGAATTTCATTGGCGAAATGAGTTGCTTAGTTATACATTGTCGCAATCAATGTCTCAAAAATAAACAGGGAGAAGATATGGGATTATTTAAAAGTGCAAGCTGCACAGGAAACTTGAATCGTTTTGTAGCATTCTTTTTGGCAGGAATTGTTATAACAACTTTCTGCAATCAACTGTTATCAGCACAAGATCGTAATCGCGCGATTAATCCTCGAGTTCTCGATGTTATTAACCGGAATCAAATAGAGTTAAATGTTCTTCAACAGGATACGAGCAACCTTGAACTCTTAAATAATGTTGATTTTCGCAACCTGCAGCTTCAGCCGCGCCAAAAAACGGTTCTAAATTTAGACAGAAATATTTCCCGGGTTGATTCAGGGACATTTACACAAGTGAATCCCGAGATTCTCGCAAGTTTTAACACACAAGAGATATTCAGCTTTCCGGAACTTCATGTTGAAAACAGGGGAGCGGCAGAAGACGCTTCAGGAAATATTGTCTATCAACCGGTGATTACATCTTTAAGCCCCCTAGTTTATGATCATGTGGAGAACTTGTTCACTTCAACTCTTAATTTTCTTCTGTTGAGCCAGGATCAATCAGCAGGTGATATTTCTAACCCGATGCAACTAGAGCTTCACTCCGATAATATTGAAAGTATTGATCCCAGCCGGCTGCAAATTGGTCATCTGAATTTACCATCCACCAGTGTTCAGATCTCTGCAAGCAGTGTTCGCGATTCGGTCCAAATCAGGATCGTTACCGAGGCCAATGCAGAAGGTTACGAAACATATTTAAAAGTTGAACCGGCGCTCGACTTATTTACAGAAAGGAAACGCCTTCAGGGATTGGGAATTCAGGAGATTCCAATCCAGGTTAATTGGAAAGGATCGAGCTCAACAGACTCGCAAGTTGTAAATATCAGCTCCAGTCAGGGGACCGTCACACCTACTTCTGTAGAACTTACATATAATCAGCCCGCCATCGTTCAACTGAGATCAGAAGGATTAGGAAACGCTACAATTACCGCCACATCCTCCGATGCCCAATCCAACACTTTACAAATCAATTTTATTTTTCCATGGCTATTTATCCTGTTTTCCTTAGCCGGAGGATTTCTCGGAGGAACTGCTAAATACTTTACCCTGAAAGATAAACCAAAGACATTTCTGGCCACTACTATCGGCAGTCTGTCCATTGGTTTGATCGGGGCCCTGGCATATTTCGTGTTGGGCATCAACTTGTTGAGTATTGAATTCAGCAGCACGTTTAATGAGTTTGCTGTATTTGGAATCAGTGCTTTGATTGCATTTTTCGGAATTCGAAAATTAAAATCTGATGTTGCCGATCCCGCACCTGAGAATTAGAATATCAAAGGACTTTATCATTACGTTAGATGAAGATGCAATTTGCAAGTGAATTACAGGACAGTGGTTTAACCCTGAGAACTGTGATCTGTGAGTCATTAAACACGAAAAATCTGCATTCAACTACAATTTTGGAAAGTTAATACTGAAGGTGTCGAGAAAAATTGACAAATTACATAGATATATCTGCTCAAGGTTCTGAAACTGTTATTTTCAGCATAAAGGTAAATGCGTAATCGGCGATGCATCGGAATTTGGCGACTGGATTTATCTCAAGCAGGTAATATTTGGGCCGGACGATTCATATAATCAATAGTTACTCTATGAAACATATCATTCTTACATCTCTGTTTTTCACTTTAATAACATTTACAGGATTAGCACAGGACTACGAACTCAATTACGATGAATCCAAAGTTCCTGATTACACACTTCCGTCTATCCTGGAAACCCAAGAAGGTGAACAGGTTACCACGGTTCGGGACTGGAGGAACACCCGTCGCCCTGAAATTATGGGACTTTACGAGGAGCTAGTGTACGGACAGATTCCTAGTCATTTCGATGCCATCGAATTTGATCTGATAAATGAAAATCCATCTGCAATTGAAGGTACAGCAACATTAAAGGAGGTGGATATAACAATTACAAGGAATGGCAATAGCGTTACAATCAGAATGAACCTGTTTATTCCAAATGCTGTAGAAGGGGCGGCACCCGCTTTTCTTTTGATCAATCATCGGCCCGCAGAAAACATTGATCCCACCCGTGAAGTACAAACCGATTTTTGGCCTGTAGAAAGAGTTATTCCGAAAGGCTATGCGATGGCTTCATTTCATGTGGGAGATGTAGCTGATGATGACAAAGAGACCTGGCATCACGATATCGTTGACGAGCTTTACCCAGAGCAACTCAATCAACCCGATGGAATGAAAGCACTCGGTGGCTGGGGATGGGGTGCGATGCGCTTGATGGATTACTTTGAAAGAGATTCAGATATCAATGAAGACCAGGTAGTTCTGATCGGTCACTCGCGGGGAGGGAAATCCGCACTCTGGACGGCCGCCAATGATGAACGTTTTGCGATTGTGGTTTCGAATGAGTCAGGTTGCGGTGGCGCGGCTCTTTACAAACGGGAGTTTAGCGAAACCATAAAACTTCTGAACGATGTACGCCCCCACTGGTTTTGTGACAATCTCGAGCAGTATAATGATCGTGAAGCGGATCTGCCCGTCGATCAGCATATGTTAATCGCATCCATCGCGCCGCGCCCGGTTTATGTTGGCAGTGCGGAAGAGGATCTGGGGGCCGACCCCAAAGGAGAATTTTTAGCACTGAAACACGGATCGGAAGTGTACGAAAAAATTTATCACCTTTCTGTAAACGTTCCTGAGGATATGCCAGCTGTGAATCAGCCGATTATTGAATCATACACCGGATATCATATTCGTAGTGGGGAGCATGATCTGGATCTTTATGATTGGGATCAGTATATAAAATTTGCCGATTACCATTTCGGGCGGAACTGATTATTGTCAGATCTAATTGTGACTGATAATGATTCTGTTGGCAATACGAGATGTTTCTTAAATTTTCGAAAATTAAATCAATCAAATTCAACCAATTTTACTCGCCATGAAAACACGAATATTATTTATTTCAATGATTATCGGGCTGATATTTTCGGCCTGTTCGGCGCCTCAAGAGGAAACCTCAACTCTTGAAACCTATCCCAATGAAGATCTGCTGGTTTCCGTAGATGATTTGAATTCCATGCTAAACGACGAAAACCTGTTGTTGATTGATGCTCGGGCTGACTCAACCGGTCCCTATGTAGAAGGCGCAGTACATTTTGCTGCAGTTCCGGAATTGGGAGATCCCGATCATCCAATAGCTAATTATATGATCGGTCCGGATCTGTTCCAGGAAAAAATGAGGGAAATCGGGTTAGATAATGATGATCGCGTGGTGATTATGGACGAAGGTAATCACCTGGCGGCAGCCCGACTGTTTTATGCATTGGAATACTACGGATTTTCAAACGCCTCACTCGTAAATGGCGGATACGCTGCCTGGATGGAAAATGACTATCCTACCGTGGATGAACCCGCTGAAATTTCCGGTGAGGGTAATTTTTCATCGAATGTTCAAGAATCTCGTTTTTGTGATTTTGAGACAGTTTTAGCTGCCTCATCCGATCCCGATAAAATTATATTTGATGTTCGCTCGGAAGGGGAGTACACAGGAGAGGTTGAACGAGCTGAGAAAAGCGGGCATATTCCCAATGCTATCAATTTGGAATGGAATAACGTGATTGAGTCCGATGGAGTACCCTATTTTAAATCGGCCAGTGAAATACAGGAACTATATACAGCGGCAGGTTTGACTCCCGACAAAGAGATCATTCCACACTGCCAGACAAACGTCCGCGGATCTCATGCCTATTTTACCCTTCGTTTGATGGGATACGATTCCGTTCGTCCGTATGAAGCTTCATGGGCGGAGTATGGAAATAGAGAAGATTCCGTGGTTGAGCAGTAAGAATCTCTTTTTAAAGGGAGATAAAAATTTTCAAAGGTTCTTGAAAATCCGAAAGGATGTTATCTCGATTTACTGCCAAAGCACCGAGACGATAGTTAGATTCTATGGTTGAATAAGATTATTAATATATAGGGGTAGTTCATGAATCACCCCTACTTTGATTCATAGATCCATGCCAAAAACAGAAAAATTGTCTCTGGAAGAAATCGAAGAGCGTTGCGAAGAATTCATCAAACAAGAACTAAACAATGAGAGCGATTCCGCTCACGATATCCATCACATACTGCGGGTTGTAAAGAGTGCCAAAGAGATTCTCGCAGAAGAATCTGCCGACTGTGAGATTGTGATCCCCGCCGCTTGGTTACATGACTGTGTAATTCTGCCGAAAGATCATCCCGATCGAAAGAGGGCATCGGCTTATGCAGCTAAAAAAGCTGGGGACTTTTTATCGGACATCGATTTTCCATCGCATAAAATTGAAGAGGTAAAGCATGCTGTGGAAGCTCACAGTTTTTCGGCCGGAATCACTCCCGAGACAATGGAAGCTAAAATTGTACAAGATGCCGACCGATTGGATGCTATTGGCGCGATTGGAATTGCACGCTGTTTAATGGTTGGCGGAAAACTTGATCGGGCGTTGTATAATCCTGATGATCCATTATCTGAGAACAGGGCGCCGGATGACAGCACCTGGACGATTGATCACTTCTACGAAAAGTTGTTCAAACTCCCCGAAAAGATGCATACAAATGCAGCAAAAAGAGAGGCAAAGCGGCGCGTGAAGTTTATGGAAGAATATCTCAGGGAGCTAAAGAGGGAGGTGCAAAAAGAATAGATCAGTCACCGGATGAGTAACCAAGGCAAGAGCTACAATTTCAGTTGAATTACTCATCCGTTGACTTCAGTGCACAGAGAATATGGAATATGGGGTCAGAGGAAACCTACTTAGCGCCGGATTTTTCAGCAACCTGTTCCGGGCCTTCTGCTGTTTCAGATTTTTGCAGCACCACTGTAAATGTAGTCCCTTTCCCGACTTCACTTTCGCATCGAATAGATCCACCCTGCTTCTCAATAAACTCTTTACAAAGTGATAAACCGAGTCCTGTTCCAATCTCTCCCTTGGTGCCGCGTGTTACCCGATTAAAAGGTTTGAACAAGTTTTTTAGCTTATTATCCGGAATACCCTTCCCGGTGTCTTTAACTGAAAGTTCAACAGTATTATTAGTTTCATTTGTGTTAACGGTAATGATATCCCCGGTATCCACATACTTAATGGCATTGGAAAGTAAATTGCGCAGAATTACGTTCATCATGTGTTTATCTGCAAGTGCCGAAATTTGTGGGTTAACCATGTTGTTTATCTCAACATTTTTGTTTTCGGCACTTTTCTTAATTTCATGAATAGCCGTATTAACAATTTCAAGGAGCCTGATATCTTCCATATCGGCAGAAATACCCCCACGGTGATCCTGAGCCCATTCCAGGTAATTGGTCAGAGTATTGATACCCTGTTGCAATTGAAAATCAATATGATTTAATGCCGTATCGATATCCTCTGTATCAAGCATGTTTTCACGGATCATATAAACCACACCTTGAATATTAGAGATCGGCGTACGCAGGTCGTGAGCAAGAACCGATAATAACTTGTCTTTTACATTATTCGCCTCTTCCAGTTCTTTGGTTTTATTTTTCAGCAGATCATTGGCATTCTTCTTTTTTCGATAAAGTACAACCAGCCAGATCGATGCAATCAACATAACACCGCCTAAAACAGAAATCATGATTGTATTGCTCCGCTGAGTTGCAACAGTTTCTTCAAGCAGTTCAGACCGTTCACGTTCAGACCGAAGTTGAAGCATCGCTTCCTGTCGCGCTAAAGCATCTTCACGTTCCGTTTGAGCGAGACTATCCGTAAGCGCTGAGTACCGTTTCAAATAGGTAAAGGCCAGTGCTGTGTCGCCCGATTCTTCAGCAGTTTCGTATAGATTCAAAAGTCCGGTCTTAACCATGTCGGTTGCCTGTACCTTCTCGGCAATTTCAAGGGCCTGCTGGTAATTTTCAATGGCCCGATCATAATCCTCCAGCTCAACATAGAGATCTCCCATTCCGGCATGATTGTAGAAAAATCCTATAGGGATATTATTCTCCTGGCTGAGCCGGAGTGATTCCTGGTATGACTCAAGTGCGCGGTCGGTATCCCCCGTTTCCGTGTAAAGTACACCGAGATTGTAGATCGCCTGGATTTTGCTGAGAACATTTCCAAGCTGATCGGCAATTTCAAGAACTCGTTCATAATTTTGGCGGGCCAGATCATATTTATCCCACTCCTTGTAAAGAAAACCGAGACTAATGTGATTGGTTATCTGGTTTCTCAGGTTATCAATCTCTTTATTCAGCTCTAAAGCCCTGAACAGGTATTCTTCGGCAAGCTCGTAATTTTCCTGGTCCACATTTACCGAAGCCAGGTTGTCAAGGACCACTGCGGTGACCAATGTATCATCCCGTTCTTCCGCCATCTCTAGGCTGGAGAGATAACTATCTATAGCCGAGGGCATGTCCCCAAGAGAACTGTAACTATTTCCCATATTCTGGGTGATTCCCATCTGCATCCTGATATCGTTATCCTGCTTGGCTGCATCAAACATCTTTTTATAAAGATCCAGGGATTGCTGAAAATTACCCACCTCGTGATGTGAGGTAGCGACCAGGTTTCCGATACGTGTATATTTTTCCGTTCCTTCGTATCTGTCCAATAGCGGGGCAACTGATGTCAACAAAGAATCCGGAAGGCCTTTTGTATCGTAGTAACTGGCTAAATTTAAGATAGCAAATGCTTCTCCTTCAATATCATTCAAGAATTCAGCCAGTGACAGGGCTTCATCAATAACAGCTGAAGCAGAATCCAGCTTCCCTTCCTCTATCAGTCTTTGGCTTTTTTCATTTAACTCTCTTACATAGCTGGTGTCCCTGTTTGTCATCTCAACTTGATCCGTTAAAGGGACGATAGGACTTATGCAGAAAGCATCTTGCACCCAAAAACCAACAATTAAAATGATAATGAGCAAACGCATGATGAAATAGATTTATCTTTCTCCAAACAGGTAAAGCATTAAGATATTCTAAAGATTTGAAAAACTCTATTGTTTAGATGAATGCAAGAGTGAAAATATTAAAACATCTAAATTATTGTATTTATTTAAGTTCAAAGATGCCAGTAGAATCTATAACTGAATTCATAGTATCCGGCAGTGATTGGAAAAGAGTATCCGGTTCAGTGGCATAACCAATTGTATCAGGGAGATTCTCAGTAGCATTATCAGTGATGGAATCTTCAAATCGGTGAAATGTTTTGCCGGTTAGCTGATTCATTTGCCGTAAAATCCAAAGGCTGCGTTCCTGCGTATAGGGTGAGGGTGGATTCACACGCATACGGTTTGGGCTTGGGAGAACAGCTGCCAAGCGGGCGGCCATTTCCGGTGTAATTTGAGAGGCTGGCCTGTTAAAGTAAGCGCTTGAGGCTTCTCCTATTCCAAAAACGCCGGGCCCAAATTCTGCAATGTTCAGGTATACTTCAATGATCCGGTCCTTTGGCCAAAGTAGTTCAATGCATAGAGTCAGCGCAGCTTCCACTCCCTTTCTGATGAAAGATTGAACCGGCGACAGAAACAGGTTTTTTGCCACTTGCTGAGTGATTGTGCTGGCACCGCGTGTTCGCTCTCCCTCCCGGTGTTCTTCCCATGCCTCTTGGATCGATTCAAGATCAAACCCGTGATGTTGAAAGAAAAGTTGATCTTCTGAAGCGACAACAGACCAGATCATATGTTCAGGAATCTCATCGTATGGAACCCAACTAATTCGCAGGTCATATCTTTCGCGATCCAGCTGTTGCCAATCGGCCTGCAGGGTAAATGCAGTAAATGGAGGGTTGACCCATCGTAAGGCTAAAATGGTGAGAATAACCATAAACACCATTACCAGAACTGCAATAAGAATATTTTTTATAAAATCATAGAGCATCTATGAATAGATACTATAGGTTAAAGACAGACTTAAATCATTGGTATATAAGGTTTTTCAAATTTGAAACAAAGAAAACTCCGGGCCAGGAAAGAGTTAATTCAGGTTAAGAACAAACATGCTGCCGGTTTATTTTAAACTTTCGAAGTTTGCCAACATGTTAAGAAAGTAAAATCCTTGCTCGTCTAAATAGGGTTTTAAATTAATCTTGAAAACTTCGAAAGTTTTATACGCCGGGCTTTCTGTTTTTGGCAAAATTCTATTCTTTATCAGGTATGGGTGCATCCCAATGAGGTTTCTCTGCAGATGCATCTCCCGTCATCAGGTAGGTATCAAACCAACGGAGCATTCGGTAATTGTAGTCGAGTTTTGAAGCGGCACGGCTGTTGCCATGACCTTCTCCCGGATAGTATACAAGACGAAGGGGAAGATTTGGTTTTCGAACTTTAAGATGTCGATACAGCTCCAAAGATTGTGATGGATGAACCCGTGTATCCTCAGCGCCGTGCATGATCAGGAGAGGTGTTTGGGCGTTGGCAACGTGGTAAATGGGACTTCTGTCAAGGAACCAATTCCAGTTATTCCATACCTGTTTTCGGGTATGCACCAGATACATCTCTTTCGGGATGTCACTTTCGCCCCATAAAGAAATATTATTACTGATCCCTACAAACATCACAGAAGCGGCAAAGCGATCGGAATAATAGGTACTCATCCAGGCGGATGCATAGCCACCGTAGGATCCACCGGTTACACCAATTCTGTCGGGATCCGCAATTCCGTTCTCAATCAGGAAATCTACGCCATCTACGATATCATCAAATTCAGCCCCTGCTAGGTCGGCCTGGCTGCTGAAAATGAAATCGATTCCGCGACCTGTACTCCCTCTGTAGTTCGGATAGAAAACCGCATAGCCTTTCCCGGCGGCCATCTGTCCGGGTGTTGAATAACTTGTGAGCCAGCCATTGTCGTAATGTGATTCAGGACCGCCGTGAACTTGGGTGATAACAGGGACAGTTGTTCCATTTTCATAACCGACGGGGTAAATTAATACTCCATCGATCTCAAATTGTCCGTCTCTGGATTGGTAGCTGACAACCACTTGCTCACCCAGTTCAACACTGTTCAGCCACTCATTATGATAAGTCATTCGTTCGTGAATACCATCTACCTGGCTGGAAAAATAGAATACCTCGTTTGGATGAGACGGAGCACTGGCCACAAACGAATATGTTGTGGAATCAGACAACGAAAAGGAGGAGATATCATGCTCATCAGAATAGAAAAGAGTCTGAGTTTCAGCACCGTCAAACCGAAGCCGTCCCAGCCGCGAAGCCGTACTTTCACTGGAAAGAAAATGAATATAGTTTTCATCTGTCCATTCTATCTGATGGTATGTGCCTTCATAATCACGGTTTACAATCTGTGGTATCCCTCCCCTGGCGGATGCAATTAAAATTCGTCCGGCTGTTGGGTCATTGATGTTAGATCCTGCCACGATTGCCAACCTTTGGCCATTTGGACTCCACTCAATCTGATCCAGTTTTCCACTATTATTGATTTCAGCAGAAACTTCACCATCATCGGTATCTAAAACAAATATCTGTTGGTTCATCAGTTGATCATCTACAAAAGGTGTTGGAGCAACAGAAACGGCAATACGTTCACCGTCCGGACTCCATTCCATGTTGTAAACCGAACCCTCAACCTGTAGTTGTCTTGCCATTTGAGAATTCATCGCTACATTAGCGATATATCCGCGTCGCTGCGGTACATTTTCTTCGTACACATCGGCCTGGTAAGGTAGCGGTGAATTGGATCTCTCTGCTTCTTCACTTGCCATAAATGCAATCTGATTTCCGTCGTTGTGCCAGGAGTAACTAATAAGGTCTTGCCTGAAACTAAACAGTTTTACAGCTTCTCCACCCTCAATCGGAATTTGATAGAGAGACCGGGTGTCGTCACCTGCCATTTCAGACAAAAAAGTAATTGCATTTTGCCCCGGACGAAATTGTACGGAACTCACAGAATTGGTTGTATGATATGGAGTAGTCGTACCCTCCGTAACGTCGAGAAGGTAGAGGTGTGTGCTGTTGGATCTATTTTCCTCGTATGGATCTGCAGGAGTGCTAATCGTGTAAGCGATATACTGCCCATCGGGAGCAATCTGGGAGCTTGTAACGGTTTCAATCTCGGCGATATGCTTCGGAGTTACAACATTTTGAGCCAAGGTTTCGGAGTAAACAAATGCCCCCAGGAATAAAATCAAAGAATATAACTGTATCTTTTCGAAAAGGTGTGTGGATGGTAAGATCATAAAAAATGGTAGCCTGTGAATGATTTAAATGTCGTATCGGTATTCAGTTTGGATATAATTTTACAAAATTACTGATTTCTAAAGGAATTTCTTATTGAAACTAGTAATTGTAAGTAGTTATTGTAACCTCTAAAAAAGAAATTCAAGTTTGCGTTCAATGGATTTAATTTTAGCTGAAAATTCCATGAGCAGGCAGTACCGGTGTTGTTAGAATAGATTTTAAATACTCTTCTAATATGTTCGATACTCGAATTTAGATCTGAAATTTTATCTTACTGTCTGCAAAATGATGAAGAACTACATATTTCAGAGATTAATTTTACTATAGTTCATTACGATGTACCCGCTTCCGGCCAACATTTAACACCTGAAGAAATTATTAATTGAACTCCCGAGTGGGAAGGAGAATGATCTCCAGGCGATCATCCCATAGCTTTTGATAATAAGTTGGTTGGAAAGATGAAAAAAGTGATGCTTGAGGAAACCCGGACTGTTTAGCGTGGAACCAATTTTGAGCACCGGTATGCAGTAGATTGGGAACTTCTGAATTCTGGCAGTATACTGGTAAGACGGGTTCTGTAGGGCAGTTTTATGAAAAAGCTTGAACTCATCCGATGATTTATGTTTAGAAATAAATGAGCTCTGTGAAAAGGAAAAAATGGGTTTAAAATAAACTGGGCCAGTCAATTAAAAGCTTGAACCTGATATTGGATTTTTTATATAATAGGATTCATTTATGAAAGGGTAGATCATGTATAAAAAAGGTGACCGCATTCAACACGCTGAATTTGGCAGCGGATCGGTTCTCTCTGTAACCGAAGAGGGAAAAATTAAAATAATGTTTGATGACAATGAGGTCAAACAGTTAGCTCTCTCTCATTTCAGGGTGAATGAAGATGGCGGGTACAAAAGCCAGGATTCGTTTCCGGATTTTATTCAAAAAACGGATGACACAAAAGATTTTACTCATGGACTGGGTTGGGCCATTTTTTATGATGACCTGGACGATCTGAGTACAAAAATTGTCCCAAAAGCGATTCGTGAAACAACCCGCTCCATTACATGGTCGAGCACGCACAGGCCGCTGTATAAACTGCCAAAAAATACACCGAAAAGAGTCCTGTTAAATTGGCCGCGTCCTAGAAACGGAATAAAATTAGTTTTTGGCGGAAAGGAAGAGGAGGATAATCCTCAGTTATATTCAATCTATCCTTTTGCAAGTGATGGTATTCAACATGAAATAGCCATTCAAAAAATTGTTGAATTGGAAAAACATGGAGAGGCGCATTTGGAAGTGCTCATTGAGGATCAGGTACAGCTTACACTTTTTGATTCCTGTTATGTTGATAACAGGGGAGCCTACGGTCCAGAAATTCCCTACCAGTTTATTCTCTACGGATTTGCATACAACTGCAAAATTATTGAAAATCCATCGGATATCAATTCGGCCTATATAGAGAAAATAAAAGGAGAGAGTGCCAAAAAAGGAATGGATGTGGATCAGTCAAAATTTGAGGATCTGCCGGGAGCAACTGCACTATGCAGCGCGGAGGATGGCCATCCGGACGACTACTATTTTATCGGCACTGTGGGTGAGGTTGAAAAAAGTACAATACTGGACCGGAATTTTTTAAAAGCGCGTACGAACGTTGCTGGAGTTTCTGTTGAAGACAATTGGTTTGATTTCGACTTAGATATCTATGTCTCAGAAACCGATTTGAACGGGAGGGAGCTGATTGAGGGGGATACGATTGAGGGTGAGTTATGGCTCCAGGGATATTTATGGCAACCCGGCACCTCAGAATAAAATTGAGGAGTTGAGTCACATTGTATGAGTAATCTTACGGAGAAACTTTGAATTGCTTGATACACGCATTCTAAAGTTTACAAACTGTAAGATTCTGCGAAGATTCGATTAGCAGTACCTATGTTTAGGTCTGCGCTTTCTTCTCTACCGTACTCCTCAAAAAACTCGAAAAGTTCACAATATTCATATACCCGCGGCGGCTGTCTATCACGTTGCCTTCGCTGTCCATAATCACTGTAAACGGGTAGGCGGTAACTCCCATCTCACTGGCAAATTGCTGTTCGGTCATCTGTTCACCGTTGTAAGTAATCATATTTTCAGAATGGCCGTTGATTTTAACGGGGACGAAATCACGATCCAGGACAGCACGAACACTTGGGGAGGGATAAACCTCTCTCTCCATCGCTCGGCAAAACTGGCATCCGACTTCAAAGATATCGATCATGATCAGTTTATTTTCATTGGCTGCTTGTGCTTGAGCGGTTTCAAGAGGTATCCATTCCGGAGCGTTTTCAATTTCTTGTGGTGTAATTTGTTGAAATGAATAGAAAGCATACACTCCGATGAATGCAGCGACCAATAATCCTATAATTACTTTTCTGTTCATAATGGTGTCGTAGTTTATAAACAATCTTTCAGAGTGTCTTTTGCTGAAAGAGTTGCAAAGTGAAAATCTGTATCGAACTCTGCGAGGACCTGCCGGACTCTCACAAGGGGGAAAGTAAAATATAAAAAGATTTACTCACCTTTTATACGGTCAATAAAACGTGAAAAGATGGAAGATCTTGTCTCAAATGAGGGGGTCTGTTGTTTAATGTTGGTTGCATTTCCACTTTCATCAAAAAGGATCTGGTTTTGCCAAACAAAGGGCACCTCTTCATTCCTGGTTAACCAAAGGTCACTTCGGCCAAATCGTAAATCATAAAACATTAATGAATCCCGATTGTCCTCTACGGTATAATATCCGCGCGAAAACCAAAGCAGGGTTTCAACGGCGCGGTCGTCTTTAATCTCACCAATCAACTCTGTATTTCTTGGAATGGACCGAAACTGAAGGTCGGTATCCTCATCGAAAATAGAATAGATCGATTGATAAACGGTATCCTCACGAATCACGTAACCAGTCCAAAGAAATGTGGATGGCCCGTTGGGTGTGGTTTTTATCTTTTCGTAAAAACCGTATTGATTTTCGAAAGAGGCATCAAATACGCTGTGGACGTGCGCTTTAATTCCCAATGCCCAAACCAGGTAGAGCGTACTGATTAGCAGGCCGCCCTTATTTAAAAGAGATCGGGTGTTTGATTGGCGGTTCAAAAAAAGTGCCGGAATCAGCCCAAACAACAGTGTAAATGTGTAGACCGGATCAATAATAAAGATAGTATCAGTAGTAACGGGCCGGTCACTAAAAAAGTAGAAAACCTGTGTGCCGTAGGTGGTTTGAACATCCAGGATGATATGTGTAAAGAAAACAAGGAAAGCGAATTGGGTCCATTTTTTCCAACCCACCTCCCATTTTTTCTGAAGGTAGTTGATGGTGAAGCCGAATATGGGGGAGGCCAAAAGGCAAAATAAAACAGAATGTGTAAAGCCGCGATGGAAACTGATTTCAGCTACGTTATCTAAAAATGGATTGGCAAGCACATCCAGGTCTGGCGTTGTGCCAAGCAATGCACCCCAGGCCGCCGCACGATAACCTATTTTCTTTCCCAGAAGGGCCTCGCCCACAGCGGCTCCGAGTGTTATTTGAGTAATTGAATCCATAGATATTATTTGTTCTGTAGATAATAAACGGTTGACAAAAGGTTACCAGGAGGAGAGAATGAATACAATTCTAACCAATCTTTACAACATTTTTAAACCTTTTAACAATCGCTATGGAATGATATATCAGAATAAGTGGTAATGTCTGTACTAATTTAACATTAAAGGAATGATGAAAAACAAATGTTTACTAGCGCTTGTAGTTATTGGAGTAATAATACTGCAAGGCTGTGGTTCTGAAGAAAATAATAGCGGAGAGTTTAATGAAGTTTTGCCTGCCGTTGAAGCAGTAGAAGCCCAATTCGGCTCACTGCCTCTCGAAGAACGGTTAAATGGAATTGTTCGTGCTGCCAATCAGGTAGATATCTACCCGGAGATTTCTGCTCCAATCGAACAGGTTTATGTGCAAAACGGGGATCAAGTGGAGGCAGGAGATATTCTCATACAGTTACGCGATAATGAATACCGAGAACGGCTACGCCAGGCTGAAGCTAATCTTCGAATAAGCGTTGCACAAGAAAAACAGGCTCTTGCGGCATTGGGAGAAGTTGAGGCAGAGATTAAACGAACGCGGGTTTTGGCTGAGAGAGATGTAGCCAGCGACCTGGAATTGGAACAGTTGGAGGCTCAATTCGAATCGGCGGAGGCAAATTACGAATTGGCACAAGCTCGGGTTGAACAAGCAGAAGCAAACGTTGAGGAGCAAAGAGACGCACTCAATCAAACACAAATTGCAGCTCCGGTGGATGGAACGGTTGGACAGCGAAATGCCGAAATAGGGATGCAGGTTAGTTCAGCTACTAGACTTTTTACGATTGGTGATCTGAGCCAATCAAAAATTACGATTAATCTAACCGAACGAATGCTGAGTTATGTCAACACGGGGCAGACGGTTCAGATCTTCTCAGAAAATTTAGCAGATACGGTTTTGACGGCTGGTATTTCAAGAATATCACCCTTTTTGGGGGCGGGTAATTTTAGTACCGAGGCCGAGATCGATATTGAAAATCCCGAGGGTTTATTAATGCCGGGTATGTTCGTAACGGTTGACATACTCTATGGTGAGAGTGAACAAGCAACGATAATACCGCTCAGTTCCATATACAGAAATCAACAAACGGGCGTGACAGGCGTCTATGTGGCTCCAAGTTTTGGATTAGAATCTGAATTTATTCAGGACTCAGGCGAGGAACAGGCATCTCTCAGCAATCCAACGGATGTTGAATTTGTTCCGATCGATGTAATAGCACGGGGACGTGATGCGGCCGGTGTTTCGGGGATAAGAAGTGGGCAGTGGGTTGTTACAATTGGTCACAATTTATTACAGCGAAATAACAGTGGACAGGCTCGAATTCGTCCCTCTAGCTGGAATAATATCATGGAGATGCAGGATCTGCGCCCGGAGGATCTCTTAGATGAAATTATGAGTGGCGATAATGTAGTGGAAAACACTCCAAATTCAACAGCTAACCAATTGTAGGGGAATAAAAGATGCCAATCACAAAAACATCTATAAACAGGCCCATTGCGGTCACGATGGTATACCTGATCGTGATTGTTTTAGGAATTGCCGGATTTCGTTATCTCCCGATCGATCTGCTTCCTCCGATCGAGTATCCTCGTCTCTCTGTAAATGTTGATTACCCAAATGTGGGGCCAGAAGAGATTGAGACGATTATTACAGACCGTATTGAAAATGCACTGGCAGGAGTTTCAAATGTTGAAGAGATTACATCGCAATCCGAAGAGGGAGAAAGCCGGGTTACGTTGAATTTTACACGGGGTGTAAATCTTGATGAAGCTGCAAATGATGTTCGTGCGGCGTTAGACAGGGTCCGCCGTGATCTGCCGGAGGAAGCCGAAGCACCAAGAGTTTGGAAGTATGATCCGAATGATTTTCCGATTGTAATACTTGGTGCTCAATCCACGCGTCCACTGGATGAACTGACGTTGATTCTCGAACGTGATATTTCAAAACGCCTTGAGCAGATACCCGGGGTCGGTACTATTGATGTATGGGGTGGGGTTCATCGTGAAATTCGGGTAAACCTGAAGCGGGATCGGCTGATGGCAAGCGGGCTGACTGCCATTGACGTTCAAAACGCTATCGTGGCTGAGAACACTACGCTTCCGGGCGGAAATGTGAAAAGTGGAATTACCGATATTTATGTAAGAACCCTTGGCGAATACACCTCCATCAATCAAATTTCCGGGACAATTATCACCCGAATTGACGGTAAGCCGGTTCGTGTTCGGGATGTAGCAACTGTAGAAGATGGCTACGAAGACCTCGGTCGGGTTGTAAATGTGAATGACAAACCGATGATCCGAATGGGTATCCGGAAACAGACCGGATCAAATACGGTTCAGGTTGCCGCCGATATTCGAAGTGAAATTGAACAGATCAACAGCGAAAGAGAAGATATTGAACTGTTGATGGTGATTGACCAGAGTGACTTCATTCAAAATTCTATCGATAATGTGCAGCAAGCCGCCATGTGGGGAGCTGTACTGGCGATCTTCATCCTCTATATTTTCCTCAGAAACGGCTCAACCACGTTTATTATCTCGCTTGCAATACCGGTTTCTATCATCGCAACATTTGGTCTGCTTTATTTTACCGGACTAACTCTAAACCAGATGAGTTTCGGAGGATTGGCGCTTGGCGTCGGTCTCATTGTAGATAACGCCATAGTGGTGCTGGAAAATATTGTCCGGCTCAGGTCGAGTGGAAAATCACTGGGGGAGAGTGCACTTGTAGGTACTCAGGAAGTTTCCGGCGCAATTGTGGCATCGACTATTACCACGTCTGTGATTTTTCTGCCGGTTGTATTTATGCAGACTATTACCGGAACCCTGTTCCAGGAATTAGCGCTTGTTGTGGTGTTCGCGCTGTTCTGCTCACTCCTTGTGGCATTGACTTTGGTACCGATGCTTGCAAGTAAATTCATGAGTATAAAACCTGATTTAGAAACGGATATTTCAGACAAGGGACGCTTCCAGATCTTTTTTGAGAAAGTTGAAAACAAGTACAGCAAGATTCTCAGCAAGGCGATTGAGAGAAAGTATACGGTGTTTGGCGTGACAATTGTATTGATTGCAGGATCAATTTATGGGGCAGGATTTGTAGATACGGAACTGGCACCACAAACAGAAGCCGATGAGATCAGCATTGATTTCTACATGGAAGATGGTATGAACATCGCCGTGGCCAATCGATATATGCTGGAATTGAAAGAAAAAGTATTGGCCATTGCCCCGATGGACCAGGTTAAGTTTATGTCGACCGAGGTGCGAAATGGAAATGCCGAAGTTGAACTGGCGCTGGTTGATGAGTCGGAGCGAACGGTGAGCTCATATGAACTGGCTGATGAGATTCGTAACCAGATTGAGGGAAGCATTCCGGGTGGATTTTTCAGGGTTCGGGCTCAATCCGGCCTCTGGATTTTGCGTCGAATTTTTGGGTCCGGGGGCGAGGAAGCCGTCCAACTGGAACTGCGAGGATATGACCTGGATGTTTCAGCAGAACTGGCCGATGAGATTCGGCAGCGAATGGAGCGAATCCCTGAGGTACGAGGCGTGCGATCTGACCGTGAGGAAGGACGGCCGGAGCAAAACATTATTTTTGACCGCGAGAAAATTTCCGAATTGGGTCTCACGGGCCGGGAAGTGGCTCAAGCCGTGCAGGCCAATGTAGGCGGCGTTCAGGCCGGGGTGTTCCGCGAGGGCGGCGATGAATTCCCGATTCGGGTACGTTTACAGGAGTCTGACCGAATGAGCACGATCGACATCGAAAATATTTCGGTTCGATCGGCTGAGGGAGAAACCATCCCGATCTCAACAGTGATTGATCAGCGTGCGTCTGAGGGCCCGGTCAGTATTAATCGAATTAACGGGCAACGAGTGACGTATATCACAGCAAACCTTGAAAGCGGAACACCTTTGGGTGAAGCTGTCCAAAAAATTCAGGCAGAACTTTCTGACCTGACCCTTCCAGCAGGATTTTCGGTTGTGTATAGCGGTGAATATGAAGAGCAGCAGAAAGCGCAACAAGATTTCTTGATATCCATTATTATGGCTTTCATTCTGATTTACATGGTAATGGCAGCACAATTTGAGCGCTTCCTCGATCCGTTGATTGTAATGTTTGCTGTTCCGGTAGCGATTGTTGGAGTGATCCCGACCATGCTTTTGACAGGCACTACATTCAACATGCAGAGCATTATGGGGATCATCATGCTCGTTGGTATTGTGGTAAACAATGCTATTGTCCTTGTGGATTACATTAACCTGATGAGGCGCGATCGAAACCTTGGTGTCCTGGAAGCTGTCATTGAATCCGGAAGACTTCGATTGAGACCTATTCTGATGACTACACTTACCACCATTCTCGGACTCCTTCCATTATCGTTTGGTTGGGGTGCCGGCGGAGAAATTCAAGCATCACTTGCACGGGTTGTAATTGGGGGCTTAACCGCATCAACTCTCATTACCTTAGTATTGATTCCAGTGGTTTATATCTCAGCAAACCGTGTGAAAGAACTGGTGGATGAAAAACGAGCAGAATGGGCAGAGAAACGATCACAGAAAGTAGTTACGCAGCCAACTACATAATATTTATTCGCTATTAACCCTCAAAAGCGTTGTTTAGATACGATCAGGTCGCTATCTCTTCAGCGCTTTTTTGTTAGAAATTTGTGAGAGAGAACTGTTCTGAAAAGAAGAATGAACAATAAAAAAATGAGGGCATGTTGATAGGAAATTATCGCAGCGTTTGATCAGTGGAAGGCTTTTTGTTTTGATCAATTACTATCAATATAAAGGGTTTAAGCTATTCACTCCAAATGAAATTTCCGTTGTCTTGATAAAGAGCGATAATATCGGTTTATTTGTGTTCTTTATACAACTAATGATAAGTAATAATAGGTAATCAAAGATTGTAATGCCGAGAAAAATTGGTTCATTAACGCTCTATTCTATCGATGATCTGCACGAAAGCCTGGGTATCAGCAAGATGACGCTTCGTGCCTACCTTCGTGAAGGCCGAATCCGCGGACGCAAATTAGGTGTACAATGGTTTGTCACCGAAGAAGCAATTCGTGAATATTTTAATCCACCTGAAGATGAAACCCCAAAAGAAAAAAAGAAACAACAAAACCTGAAATATGTGGTTCAGGGCGTGAACGACCTGGTTAGTGAAACCGAGGAGTGCGCGACGATTTCTGAAACGCTTGAATGCTTAAATAACCAGGCGATTATCAGTTTGTTCCAGGTGCAAATTACAAATGCCGAAAGTGGTGAAATTATGGAGATTGTTAAGGCACGGGACTTTATTGAGCGATATTCTGAATGATCAATATCCTCAAACCCCTTTCCTATGCTCCCGGAAAAAGCTGAGATTAAATGGAAGGGGTAGTTTAAGTCCCTCCTTGTGAAGTGCTTTTCTTCATAGGGAGGGATTTAGGGTGGGTCAAAGAACCCAATATTGTGATGGCGCAAACATCCTTGTTTGTGCCCTTATGCAGGGCACGAGCGAGACGCTCGCGCTATCCTAAAATAATTAACTTGAGTTTTTCCATCCGACGCTGTCAGGACCTTCGGACGCTGACGGCTCTATTCACAAAAGATTTAATCATTTATGAAATTCAAAAACACAAAGCTACAACGCATCGATTTTGGGGATGAACCGGCGGATCAATACTACTGCCTGGTGAATCTGAAAGTTAGCCCCAATGGATTGGACCTTGGTAAAATGAGATTAACAAACCCAAGAAATATTGACCAGGAATTTCGACAGCAGGGAATGTTGATGATGTTTACCGGAGAAGAGATCGAATCCCTCATCAACCGCGGGGACCTGGACCGGGAGAATTTGCATGAGTCGCTCTATCAACTGGCATTGGATGAGGGTGTGATTAAAGAAGAATAATCTCACCTTCAGGGGAGTCCTCCGTCAGCCGACGGAGGGAGGGGTGTACATCCCCCGAGCTTCATATACGATTGGAGATCCCGGGACAACTCCATAGCCGTCAGAACGCTTAAAGCGGCCAGACGGCTTTATGTTGAAACGTTATGTGTCATACCCCGAGCTCACATGGCATTTGTTTCATGCTACTCATCGGATGAGTGTTGAGACGAATTCATAAAGATCTTGCCAAATCACTCATCCGATGAATTATAGGATCTTGTTTTAGTGTGCCGGGCAAGCTGTCCGGCGTACATTATCATTCCAAATCCAACTCAAAGGGAGCATTTTCCCTCCACCACATAGAGGCCTGGATCAACGAACAGATCGTTTTTCCATCGGTGATATCGCCGGTTTTAATCATCTCCAGGGCTTTAGAAAACGGAATACGGTATTTTAGCAAAAACTCATCGTCATCTACTGATTGTGTCTCTTCAGTTAATCCCCAGGCTACATACACGTAAATAATTTCATCTGCATAACCAATCGCGGGATAAAAAGAGCCAACTTCTTTAAGTTGCTCGCATTTAATTCCGCTCTCTTCAAAGAGCTCCCGTTTGGCTGTATTTTTTTTACTCTCACCCGGATCAATCTTTCCGGCCGGCACTTCGATAAACGTCTTTTTGGGCGGATAACGAAATTGCTGAAGAAGCATAACAGTTCCATCCTCGAAAACCGGAACAACTGCGCTTGCCCCGGGATGTTTAATCCATTCACGCGTGGAAGTAGAGTTATCCGGGAGTTCAGCTTCATCGGAGTAAACGTGAAGCAGTTTTCCGTTAAATACTTTCTTTGATGTTAGCTTTTTTTCCCTGAGTTTGGCATCGGCCTGTTCGGTGGTCCTTAAATCTTTATATTTCATTTGTATTTATCTGTTTTATAAACTGTATTATTAAAACTCAATCGGATTAGAAGCAACTGCGTGAATGAGAGAAGCTGCATCAAATATTGATGGTAAGAAGGTATTGGTTACAAAGGAGATTTACACATGGTCTAATTTTATATCCTTAACAAGGGTATTGGTAGCCGCACCAATTATATACCTTCATATTCATAATGGTTATGAAACGAATTTAGCTATCGTTGCACTGATCGTTTACGGTGGAATTTCGGACTATTTTGACGGACTTGTAGCAAGACTTAGAAACGAAAGATCTGAGCTTGGAAAAATGCTTGATCCCGTTGCTGATAAGCTGATGGCTTTTTTCCTGTTTCTCTACACTGTTTTTTTGGGCTGGATTCCACTTTGGTATTTCTTTCTGGGCGTG
Source organism: Rhodohalobacter sulfatireducens (assembly GCF_022012475.1). Taxonomy (GTDB): domain Bacteria; phylum Bacteroidota; class Rhodothermia; order Balneolales; family Balneolaceae; genus Rhodohalobacter; species Rhodohalobacter sulfatireducens. The sequence goes on along the minus strand of NZ_JAKLWS010000001.1, from coordinate 250,370 downwards.
AGCCGGGACCTGCTGATTATGTGGGGATCAGCGCGTATCAGGAAAAAACGCGGTAAAGTGGCCATGTCTATCATGTCCGGCAAGATTTCTGTCAATGGTATGGCACTCTACTGGATGAGTGAATTTTTCTTTCCCGAGGCTACCCAGGTTCATCTTTTGCTGATCATTCTCTCCGTGTTATTAATGGTTTATTCCTTCATCGAGTACACCATTCGTTATAACAAGATTATGGCCGGGGCGGATTTTAACTGAGGAAGTGAAAAGGCCCCAATGGATCGAAACTACTGAAAGCAAGTAGCAAAGGGTAAGAGAGAGACGAATTCGGCTGAAGATTTTCTTTATCGTCTGCCGAGTAAAAAGTCATCCAATGAGTAAATTAGATCAAATCTGTGGACTTCTACTCGAATTACTCATCGGATGACTCCAGGCATATAAAACTCGAGCTAAAAGATTCGGCAGTTTAGTATACTTACGGTTTTACGTTTCACGTCTGTCATTAATCATCGTATATTCCATCTAACGAAATTTGATACCCGAAACGAGACAAACGAATGGGCTGGTTAGACAAACTTGGACTAAAAAAAGAAGAGAAACTCGACAAAGGGGTCGAGAAGAGCCGCGAAGGACTGCTCAACAAGATCGGTAAAAGTATTGCCGGTAAAGATAAAATTGATGACGCAACTCTTGATGACCTCGAAGACGCACTGATTTCATCAGATGTTGGTGTAAAGACAACGATTGAAATTATTGATCGCTTAGAAAAGCGTGTGGCTCGCGATAAGTTTATCACGCAAAATGAGCTTCAACAGATCATGAGGGAAGAGATTACGGCACTGTTGAAAGAAAACAGGCCTGATCAGCCCGCAGAATTTGATGCCGATTTCCCCGCTAAACCGCATGTGATTATGATTGTGGGTGTGAATGGTGTGGGGAAAACCACAACCATTGGGAAACTGGCTCACCTCTACAAAAAAGCCGGCAAAAACGTAATGCTCGGAGCGGCCGATACATTTCGTGCAGCAGCGGTCGACCAGCTAAAAATTTGGAGCGAACGTGCCGATGTACCCATAATTCAGCAGGGTCAAAACGCCGATCCGTCAGCCGTGGCGTATGATACGGTTGCTTCAGCCAAATCAAGAAATGCGGATGTTGTATTGGTGGACACTGCCGGCCGGCTTCACAACAAGAAATCGCTCATGGAAGAGCTTGCCAAAATTAAGAGGGTGATGGGCAAAGTGGTGGACGGAGCTCCACACGAAATTCTGCTTGTACTGGATGCCTCCACGGGACAAAACGCCATGCAACAGGCTAATGCATTTACCGATGTGGTAGATGTTACCGGCCTTGTACTCACCAAACTGGACGGAACGGCTAAAGGGGGAATTGTAATCGGCGTATCCAATGAACTGAATGTACCGGTTAAATATATCGGTGTCGGCGAGCAGATTGAAGACCTCCAGGTTTTTGAGAGAGATGGTTTTGTGAAGGCTCTGTTTGGCGAATAATTGTATAAAGGCTTACTAATACGGAACAACAGATAGTAACCTGTCAGTGTCCGAACAGCGTGAGCTCCTGACAGCGTTGCCGGTACGTATTTATACTTTCCTTACAATTCGAGCGCTGAAAGGTCCGTCAGTTGACGAACACTGTCAGGTTCTCTGCTTAAAACTTCCCTAACATCCATTTGCAAAGAATGGTACATTTGGTGAACATTCAGATCACAATTTATAATTACCGTTCCGCTTGTTCGTTCTATGAACTCCGGAGAACGAATTCATTATTTGATGATTAAACGATCACTACAGTTTCTGCTTGCAATATTTTTCCTGATCCCTGTGGCTATTGATGCCCAGGATACCACTTCCATCGATGATGAGATGGCGGAGGCGCTTGAGTACTACATCCAGGGGATAAACGACTTTGAAAACCAGGATTATGAACTCGCACTTGATAAACTTACCGCAGCTCACCTCAAATTGTCGGATCACGCCGGTGTAAATTATGCACTTTCGGATGTATACCTGGAAATCGATGACTACACGAATGCCGCCTACTACGGACAGATTGCGGCCGAATTGGAACCGGAGAATAAGTGGTATCATCTGCATTTGGCACGAGTGTATACCGAATCGGGACGAAATGAGCAGGCTATCAATTCTTTGAACAAAATTCTCGAATACCATCCGAATGATATAGATGTACTGTATCGGCTGGCTGAAAACTATACGGAGATTGGTCAGCTTGAAAAATCCAACGATATGCTGGATAATATTCTTGACCTCAGAGGCAGTGCATTTGAAATTCACCTGAGCAAATTCCAGAACTACAATGCTCTCAACCAATATGAGAATGCATTGACTGAGCTGGAAAAGATGCGTGAGCTTAATCCGGGAAACCTGGGTACTCTTCAAACAATCAGTCAGTTTTACCTGGAGTTGGGGAAAGAGGAAGAAGCGAAAGAAGTACTAATGGAAGCCAGGGATCGAAATCCCAATGACACAAATACGCTGATTCTGCTGGCGGAGATCTACATCGAAAATAATAACTGGGAGGAACTGGGCAACACCTTTGTGATGATGGTACAAAACCCAATGATCAATCCGCCTCAAAAAATGGAACTTGTGCGCTTTTTGATGGTGAAATACCAAAATGAACCTGAACAGGAAATTCTTGAGGAGCAAACCCGTAAAGTGATTGAGGCATTGAGTGAAGAGGAACCTGATTATGCGCCTGCACAGTTGGTTTCAGCTGATTATTATCTGCAAAACAACCAGATGGAACAGGCACTGGTAAACCTGGAGCGGGCAACGGAGATCAATCCAAACCAGGCAGAAGCATGGGCACAGCGAATACAGGTGTTGTTTAGTTTAGGTCGGTATGAGGAGGTGGTTGATCTGTCGGACCAGGCCAATGAAAATGCCCCTGATAATGCTTTCATACAGTTTTTTACGGGTGCTTCTTACATGTTTGAGGGTGAGTATGAGCAGGCTGAAACCTGGCTGGAAAATGCAACGATGGCTCCATCCCGACGAAATTTTCGATCGGCTATTTACGGTACGTTAGGAGATGTAAAACAGGAGCTTGATAAATGGGAGGAAACTGTAGATGCCTATGAAAGAGCACTCCGTCTCGATCCCGAAAATACCACGGCGATGAATAATTACGCCTACTATCTGTCGATTAGGGAAGAGAATTTAGAGAAAGCATTAGAGATGGCAACAGAGGCGGTAGAATCCAATCCCGGAAACTCATCATTTCTCGATACACTGGGTTGGGTCTATTTCAAAATGGAGGATTACGATCAAGCCCGGAATTATATTCAGCAATCGATCGAGACAGGGGAGGCGAGTGCCGAAGTGTTCGAACATATGGGCGATGTTTTTGAAGCCCTCGGAGATTTGCAAAAGGCCCGGGAGTGGTGGCAAAAAGCACTAGATGAAGATTCCGAACGCACGTACCTCAATGAAAAACTCGAACAGATTTGATTCTATTTAAAAAGGTGTTGAATATCAATTCTGTCATTGTGAAGGTGTTGGCCAAAAAGGATGTCATTCTGAACATGATTCAGAATCTCCATTCGTTGATCAAGTATGGTGATACCGGATCGGGGTCCGGCATGACCAAACTAAGCTTATACCCTTCTTGCACATTCTTTTTGGCCAACATCAAAAAAGCTGATTCTTATGCGGTCAGCTTCTTCAAGCGTATATTATCCCCAGTAATCTTTTTGATTCTCCTCTTCTTGATCTCCTGTAGCTCATCTGTAGAACTGACTGAAAATGAGGAGGAGCTTGCTGAGGCGTCTATCTCTGTTGATCAGTTGCTTGAAACTATCCCGAATTACCGTGAATCTCTTCAAACTATATCCGGTAGAGGAAGAGCAATTGTCAGTGAACCGGGGAATAGTGAGCGTGTGACACTCCAGTTTTTGTCGAACCGGGACGAGAGCCTGATTACCGTCCGTAACAGTGTGGGTATTGAAGGTGGACAGATATTCGTGAATTCTGATTCGCTTCTTGTATATAACCGCGTGGATAAAATTGCAGAAAAAGTACCGCTGAACCAGGGGAAGCTTACCAGCGTTGGTTCGATTGCATCTATTAATATGCTGGACCTGTTTAATTATACGGTTACAAAACCGGATGTGGATAAGTTGTTTGAGACAGATAATCTGTATGTAGCCCTTCTGGTAAATGAGGTGAGAGTACAGGTATCAAAGGAATCCGGCAGAGTTTTAGAAGTAAATGTGCCTGATGGAAATCAAACAGTACCTTACAGTCGGATCATTTATGAAGGTTATGGCGAGATTGAAGGGTTTCAACTACCGAGAAAAATCACGATTTTTAGCCAGGACGGAGAATCAAGAGCCACTCTGCTGGTTCGAAGTTTAGAAATAAACGAAGAGTTACCCCAGCTCGGAATCGAGCTTCCGGATGACATTCCCATTTACAGATGACAAGTACCAGGTATGATGAACCTCAATTCATTTTTGATGATTGGCTTCATTGCGTTGATTGCAACGGTGGGCCTGACTGCCGAAGCCTTGGCACAGGCAGAAGAGTCGCAGGCTCAGTCATCTTATGAGAGAATGCGTGCCGAAATACTGGAACGGCAGCAATCTACTCGCTCGCAGATAGAAACCCTGGATGAGCAGATTGCATCTTACACCCAAAGGCTGAATGAAAGATCAGAAGAGTATGATGAGGTTTATCAGCGATACGAAGAACTAAACCGATTGATTTCACTGCAGCGAGAACGACTCCGCCAAATGAATCGTGAGCAGCGGCAAATCCAGGAAGAAATTACATTGATTCAGAATAATCAGGCTGAGCTCAGGCAGAGGTTAAATACGTTGATGAATGAATATAAAGAGAGCCTCACCTATCTTTATAAACATGGACGAACTACAGAACTCGCACTTCTTCTGACCTCAACATCCATCAATCAATTGATGGTTCGAACGTTTTACCTTGCCAGGTTCAATGATTATTTGCAAGAACAACTCAATGAAATTGAAGAGACCCGACTGCGTTTGGAGCAATCGCGGCAAGATTTGGAAGCGTCAAGCGAACGGAATCGCATTGCGCTCGGGGAGATTGAAACCGAGACCGAAAACTTGCAGCAGCAACAGAACCGGCAGCAGCAGTTGGTGGACTCCTTGAAGCAGGATATTGCAAACCTGGAGGAAGAGAAACAGAACCGGGAACAACAGAAGCAGAACCTGGAAAATACAATGGAAAACCTGATTCGTGAGGAGGAGCAATTGCGTCGCGCCGAGGCATCAGGGGAAACGGTAGTTAGGAGAGAAGTATCGGTCAGTGATGAGGAGTTAAACATGTACGAAGCAGAATTTCGGGATCAGCGGGGTCAACTGCCATGGCCGGTGGATAACGGCACCATTACAGAGAAATTTGGCGAGCGTGTTCACCCGGTATTTGGTACAAGAACAAGAAATTTGGGGGTTGATATTGCAGCCTTACCGCGTTCATCCGTTCAGGTTGTAAACGACGGATATGTCTATGGAATACAACCGCTTCAGGGCTATGGGGATGTGGTGTTTGTAAGCCACGGGGATTATAAAACCGCCTATGGAAATCTGAGCGAAATATATGTGAGAAAAAACCAGGTTTTGAGAAGAGGTGACACAATTGGTCTGTCAGGAGATGAAAACTCAATCCGCGGTGAAGTGATTTTCTTTTTGATCCGCGACGGAAGCCAGATGGTAGACCCGGAATTGTGGCTCGAAGAAGCGCGACTTTGAGAAATTCCCCCTTCGAAGGGGGCAGAATCAACAAAGTTGATTCCGGGGGATGACCCATGGCAAGTAATTGAGGTCGTTCTGAAACGTCGAGGTGCCCTAATTCCAAGCTCGAGAGAGACCCCGACATTTCTGTGTAGGCTGCTCGCGCAATCTGGTTTAGGAACATCGAATAATGAAGAGTTTAATCACTTCGACATTCGAAATTGGATATTCAGTGTCTGTCTGCCGAAGCCTTAGCGCAGGCAGGTTCGTTATTCATTATCCGGTACCATCTGCAAGCTAACCGGCTGTGATACATTAATTTCGATATCGGCCGGTGTAATCAAACCGGATTCCCGGTCTCGTTCAAACACAACGATGTTATCTGTATTTCGATTGGCAACGAGAAGATAATTGCCGGTTGGATCAATCATAAAATTCCTCGGATGGGCACCGCCTGATGATTGCTCTCCAACTTTTTCAAGCAGACCTGAATCTTGATCTATCGAATATATCACAATGTTGTTGAGATCTTCCCGGTTGGAGGCGTAGAGAAAGCTTCCATCTGCAGAGACATGAATATCGGCTCCCGAAAACCTTCCCTCATAATTTTCAGGCAGCGTGCTGATGGTTTGCAGTTCCTCAAGCGATTCTCCATCGTACGAAAAAGTAACAACCGTCCCACTCAGCTCATTCACCAAATATGCATACTCGCCGTTTGGGTGAAACGTGAGATGTCTCGGGCCAGCACCGGGTTCAGTTTCAAAAACGATGGACGGTTCGTTCTGAAGTGTCATTGATTCACTGTCAAAAGCATAACCGGTAACCGTATCTGTGCCGAGATCTGTTACAAAAAGCATATTGTTATCGGGAGAGATGATGGTACAGTGAACATGAGGAGAGTTCTGTCGCCTTTCATTTACACTGCTTCCTTCGTGTACAATTGCCGATGTGGATTCAGCAAGACTGCCATCATCCCGGATGGGAAATGCAGCCAGTGAACCGCCCAGGTAATTCCCTACGAAAACTGCATTTCCGGTCTGATCGGTACTGACGTAGCAGGGCGCTCCGCCCCGGCTCGATTGTTTATTCAAAAATGAGATCTCGCCATTTTCTTTATCAAATGAAAAAGCACTGACCGATGCATCAGCAGAATCAGCCTCCTCATTTACAGCATATAGGAATGAATGATCCGGCGATAGCGCTAAGTATGACGGGTTCGAAGAGGAAACCGTATCCACAGGAGTTGATGTACCATCTTCAGCGTTAAATTTGTAGAGATAGATTCCCTCACTTCCTTCACCTGTATAGGTGCCTACAAAGAGGTAATAATCGTTATTGGTTTCAGGCTGGTTTCCATTCACCTGATTACAACCTGTTATGAATAGTAAAGATGCAGCAAGTAGCGAAAGTGAGAGTAGAAATTTCATAGAAATTGTTAAGTTTGAATCTCACAAAGTATACAGCTTTTTTATAATTGAATCAGTGTTGCGCTGATCACTTCATCTTGTCGGGTTCGAATACTTTTCATGATTTCTGATGATGGTTCCGCATCCAACTGGATAGTACAGCAAGCGGTTTGTTTCCCTTCAAAGATCACATTTGTGAGTTCCTGCGCATTGATGTCTGCTTGCTTCAACTCATTCATAACATTCGCGATGACACCCGGTTTATCATAATGGCGAACCACCAGTTGCCATGGTGCATCCGTATGCTCACAGCGGTTCAGCCAGTTTCTCACTTGACCCTCCTGAACGTACCCGCGGACGATATCGACAGCGTCAGATGCCACCGCTAGTTGAGCCTGTTTGGTACTGGCCCCGATATGATGGCTCACATATACATTATCCAACTCCTGGAATCGGCTTGTAAACTCTCCCTGTTTGAACTCGGGCTCGTCACTGATGACATCCAACCCTGCTTTGATCCGCCCGGATTTCAATTCTTCAAATAATGCGTCTTCATCTACAATTCCTGCCCGTGAGGTGTTAATGAAATACGCACCGTCTTTCAGTTTGGAAAGGACCTCTTTTGATATAATTCCTTTTGTCTGATTATTGATGGCAAGGTGCACGCTGAGGATATCACACTTGGAAGCAACTTCCTCAATGCTTTCAGCATGGATGATATCGAGTTCTTCAGCTTTTTGGGGGGTCAAAGAACGCGACCATGCAATAACCGGCATTCCAAACGCTTTCGCCCGGGTAATTACTTCCGAGCCTATCTGTCCGACACCGATTACACCAAGAACTTTTCCATAAAGTCCATCCGCCTTGCTGTAAGTCGCCTTATTCCATTTCCCGGCTTTGAAGTCAACCACATTATCACCTAAGTAGCGGTCGAGGCTGACGATCAGACCCATTGTTAACTCAGCTACGGCAATCGCATTCTTTCCGGGGCAGTTGGCTACATAAATACCCAAATTGCTGGCTGCTTCAATGTCGATATTGTTGACGCCCGCTCCGGCGCGGACGATCAAGCTAAGGTTGGGACTATTCTCAATGCAGCTTTTGCTTACAACCGTTGATCGTACAATCAGAACATTTGCGTCACTCAATCCGCTGTCAAGATCTGAGGCTGTCGCGGTTGGATGATTAATTACATTTTGGCCGAGGTTCTCAAGTTCAGAAATAGCTTCATCAGGTAGTTTATCAGCAACAAAAACAGTCATGTGACTCCTCTTTATTTTAGGTTTATCTCTTTACTATAAAGGTACCAAACGAATGATACTTCCTGAAATATATAGTTTGGGAAATGACTTATTCTTGGTGGAATTCTTAGTCATCGGATGAGTGTATTCAGCAAATACTTTGAATAAGTTGAATACTTATCCGATCACTCTTAGCGAGAGTTATCTTTTGAAATCAACCCGACTGCAATCCAAATAGTCGCACCCACAATTACAGCGGTGGCAACAAATGGCAATCCAAAGTAGGCTGCAAACAGAGCCCCTCCCCATGTCGGGCCAATCATTCGTCCCAGCCCGGAAAGCCCCTGCGAAGCTCCCATTACCGCACCGTAGTTATTCTCACTTGCCTCCTGGGAGATCAGGCTGGTGATGGTTGGAGTGTTAAGACTTTTGCCAAGGGCCATTAAACACAGGAAAAGTGCGAGGGTGAGCATGTTGTGAGCGAGGGGAATCAGGCCGAGTCCTATGACCATCAAAATATTTCCAACCAGGAAAATCTTCTCTTCGGCAAAAATATTTGTGAGAGGTTTGATCAAAAATCCCTGCACAATCACAGCGATGATACCGATGTAGAAAAACTGAATTCCCACATCCTCGGCACTCATATTTAGTTGTGATTCTGCAAATAATGGAAAGGCACTGTAGAGACTTGATTCGCCGAAGGAGAGCAGGAAGAATCCGATAATCAGAGGGATGAGAAATCCACGGGCGGACGAACCTTTCTGCTCTTTAAGTAATTGCCAAAATCGGGGTGAAAAAACACTCGGCCTGCGATAGGTATCCTCTTTTTCTTTGGGTGCTGATTTGTCCACTGTTTCGGGAAGCTTGAAGAGCACCATCAGGAAACTGCAGAAGGATAGAAAAGCCGCAAAAAATCCGGGAAGAGCAAAACGATTGGCTTCCATCCATGCGGCGAAATCCGGAAATCCAAAACTGGCAATGAATTCGTGAAAGGCGGGATGAATCAATCCGGTAGCCGTAGCAGGACCAATCACAAAACCAATTCCGAACGCCGCTCCGATCAACCCCATACCGCGGGCACGGTTTTCACTATCGGTGATATCAGCGATGTATGCCTGTGCCGTAGAGATATTTCCGCCCATGGTTCCTGCTACAATGCGAGAGAGAAACAGGATACTGAGAGAACCCGCAAACCCAAAAATGATGTAGGCTATGACTGCTCCAAAGGTGCTCATTAGCATGATGGGGCGTCGGCCAACACGGTCTGACCAACTTCCCCAGATCGGAGAAAAAATGAGCTGCATGAACGAATAAACACTGTAAAGAAGGCCGATTGTTACGGCTGATGCAGAAAACTCTTGTGCATAAAAGGGAAGCAGGGGTAATACGATTCCAAAACCAAGGAGATCGATTACCACAACAAGAAAGACAGTAGCAAGAGCAGATTTATTCTTCATAAAAAATTTTCACACAGACTCATAAAGATAGGCTGATTGAATGTTCTTTTCATGAAGAGATTTGGATTACTTAAGGGCGGGGTAGACATGGTATTTTTCATTATGGCAAACCATTCTTGAATGGTTGTTAGATGATTTGTTTGAATGAAATGTTGAACAATTTCTAAAAAATACCATGTCTCTTGCTTTAAAAACACTTAACAATTGAAGGATCATCTAAGAAGTATACATATTTGACAAAATTGACCTCTCTTTGTTATTTGCTTCTTTGCTTAGGATAAATCTTAAAACAATTATTCAACAGGAGTAAAATGAGTTGGAAAATTCAGTTATTCGAGATAATTGTATACTTCATAAAATTCGGTATCGGTTCCGTTATCGGCTATGCTGTTTTAAAAGAAGCGATCATTGCTGCACTGAAGGAGTATGATTTAAGTAATGAACAAAATCTAGAAAAATCATGACTATTGGAGGCATAACGGCAATTCTATTTACAATGTTGAAATATGTTGGATCGGCAGTGATCGGTTATTTCGTGGTGAAAAATGCGATCAGGGATGCGCTGAAAGAGTATGGCAATAAAGAGCAGTGAGAGACGAAGAATTTAGATATTGTTCAATGTTAAGACATTGTATTTTTTTATTGGCAAGGAGAAGTTTTCAAAAGACATGGTATTTTTCCTTAATGGCAAAACATTTTGAATTTTTGTAAGATGTGATTCCCTCAACAAATTTCATTCAGTTTCTAAAAATACCATGTCTCACATGGAAAGAGACTATTCTAAATACGGAGCACCTTTTAAACCAAGAGAGTTCTATCATATTTACAACAAGGCTGTTAGATACGATCAGTTGTTTTATAATGAAGAAAACTATAGATACTTCTTAAATAAATTTCATCTCTACACCAGAGAAGTATTCTCAGCCTATTCCTACTGTTTATTAGAAAATCATTTTCATTTTTTGATCAAGATTGATGAGAATCTTAAACCAGAAACAGTATCAGAACAGCTAAGAAAGTTCTTTATTTCATACTCTAAATCTTTCAATAAGCAACAAAATAGAAAAGGAACTCTTTTTGAAAAGCATTTAAAGAGAGTCAGGATTAATAGTGAAGAGCAATTGTTGTGGACGATCTATTATATTCATCGAAATCCAGTCCACCATCGAATTACTCCGAACTATGAAAGATTTAGATGGAGTTCCTATCCAATCATTCTCTCTGAAAAAGAAACAAATTTGAAGAGAAAAGAGATCTTAAGTCTGTTTTCTGGAAAAGAGGAATTTATTGAATTTCATCAGAGGAATATTCGTGAAGATGTGTTAAGAAAGAAAATTTCATTTCAAGAAATAGAATGAGCCGGAACAGACATGGTATTTTTTCTTAATGACAATGAATTCATCAACTTGCAAAACTTTATAGTGGTTTAAAATACTTTGCCAGTAATGAAAAATACCATGTCTACAATTACTCCCCACCAACCTTCGACTTCGCGACCGCAAGAGACTCATCCGCAGCCGAGATGGTTTTATCGAGCATCTCATTCGTAAGGGTTGTCGCCAAAAACCAGCTTTCGAATGGTGAAGGTGGCAGATAAATTCCACGTTTAAGCATTTCGTGGAAAAAGATTTTGAACAGTTCCTGGTCAGTCGTGTTGGCCGTTTTGAACCCGGTTACTTCTTGATCAGTAAAATAGACGCTCGCCATTGAACCAACTTGGTTCATGTGATAATCTATTTCATGCTGATTTAAAACAACTCTCAACCGCTTGGCCAAATATTCTGCTTTTTCTTCCAGTTCCACATACAGTTCCGGATGTTTTTCCAATGTGCTGAGCTGAGCATAGCCGGCGCTCATCGCCAGTGGATTTCCGGATAAAGTTCCGGCTTGGTACACAGGTCCGACCGGTGCCACGACATCCATGATCTCTTTCTTTCCGCCAAACGCTCCAACGGGCAATCCACCGCCAATGATTTTTCCAAAGGTCACAAGATCCGCCCACACATCAAACCGTTCCTGGGCGCCGCCGCGAGCCAACCGGAATCCGGTCATCACCTCATCAAAAATGAGTACCGTTTTGTGCTCGTCACAGAGTTCTCTCAATCCTTCGAGAAATCCCGGTTGAGGCGGGATGCATCCCATATTTCCGGCTACGGGTTCAACAATGATTGCCGCTACATTATCTTTATTCTTTTTGAGGAGTTTTTCAACGCTGTCGAGGTCATTGTAGTCGGCGTTTAGAGTGTCTTTAGCTGTTCCCTTTGTGACACCCGGGCTGCTTGGTTTACCGAGAGTCAACGCACCACTACCGGCTTTAATCAAGAATGAATCCCCATGGCCGTGATAGTTTCCTTCAAACTTTATGATTTTATCCTTACCTGTGTATCCGCGCGCAACCCGAATGGCACTCATACATGCTTCCGTTCCGGAATTTACCATCCGGACCTTCTCCACATTCGGTACCATGGCTTGAACCAGCTCAGCCATTTTGATCTCAATTTCAGTCGGTGCACCAAATGAGGTGGAGTTAAACGAAGCATCCTGAACCGCTTTGATGACGGTGGGATGAGCATGACCTAAAATCATCGGCCCCCACGAACCCACATAATCGATGTATTCATTTCCATCTTCATCGGTGATGATCGATCCCTTCGCCTTTTTGAAAAACACAGGAACGCCTCCAACGGATTTAAATGCTCGCGCCGGAGAGTTAACACCGCCCGGGATGAATTTCTGTGCTCGCTTATAGAGGTACTCGCTTTTTAGAAGCATGCTTGAGAGTATTGAGTATTAAGTAGTGAGTATTGAGAATGTTGTAAATAAAGTTCTGATTAGTATATCAGTGTATCCTAGTCTGACTATAACTTAGGAAAGCTGAGTAGCGGATCTCAATACTTGATACCCGCTACTCGATACTATCCCTTAATCTGTCATATTCTGCAATGCCGCAATTCGGTCTTCCAGTGGCGGATGGGTCATAAACAACGCTTTCAAACCACTTCGTTTTCCGCCGGTAATTCCAAATGCCTGCATCGATTCCGGTAGTTGATTTGGAACTTCACTTTCTTTTCTGAGCCGTTGCAATGCGTTGATCATACCATTGCGGCTGCCAAATCGTGCACCGGCCTCATCCGCTCGGAATTCCCGTCGCCTTGAAAACCAGAAGACAATCGTTGAAGCGAGAATCGCTAAAACAATTTCGGCAGCAATCGTCGTCAGGAAATAACCAATTCCAAAGCCTCTTTCATTTTTAAGTACAACACGGTCTACAACAAAACCGATCACCCGGGCGAGGAACATCACAAAGGTGTTGACAACTCCCTGGATCAGTGCGAGTGTGATCATATCGCCATTGGCAACGTGGCCGATTTCATGACCCAGTACCGCTTCAATTTCATCCTGATCAAATCGCTGAAGCATCCCGCTGCTGACTGCAACCAATGCTTTATTTCTATTTGAACCGGTAGCAAAAGCGTTCGCTTGTTGAGCATCAAAAATTCCGACTTCAGGCATGCCGATTCCGGCATCTCTTGCCTGGCGTTCAATGGTTCGAACCAACCACTCTTCCCTGGAGTTTTGTGGACTTTCAACCATCTTAACTCCCATCGACCATTTTGCCATTTTCTTAGACAAAAGCAGGGAGACAAATGAACCGCCCATTCCGAAGATAAAACAGAATATCAAGAGCGCCTGGAGGTTCAGCCCGGTTCCATCCAGATAGGAACCAACTCCCAAAAGGGAAAGGGTAACACTCGCAACAATGATAATTGCCAGGTTGGTGGCAAGAAATAAGAGAACTCGTTTCATAGTCAATTTCTTAATTAAATAGGGTTTAAAAGCTCCCCTCTTGAGAGGGGAAAAGTTTAACTGCGTTTAGCAGTTAGGCGAGGGGTGTGTTTTCGTGGGTTCAAGCATGTTCACGGGAACACACCCCTGATTGCTCCGCAAAAGCTTCGCAATCTGTCCCCTCTCAAGAGGGGAGGTACAATTAAATCTACAACAATCGTGCCGCATCTTTGGCGAAGTAGGTGGCGATCAGGTCGGCGCCGGCTCGTTTAAAGCCGATCAATGCTTCCAGCATCGCTTCTTCTTCGTTCAGCCATCCATTAGCCGCAGCCGCTTTGATCATTGCATACTCACCGGAAACGTTATACACGGATACCGGAATCTGTACCGCTTCTTTTACGGCGCGAAGCACATCAAGATACGGTAGTCCCGGTTTTACCATCACAATGTCGGCACCTTCTTGTTGATCGATAATCGCTTCTTTTACAGCTTCTTTAACGTTTGCCGGGTCCATTTGATATGTTTTTTTATCGCCAAATCCGGGAGCTGAATCGAGCGCATCCCGAAACGGGCCATAATAACTGGATGCATATTTCGCACTATATGCCATGATCCCCGTGTTGGGAAATCCGGCTTCTTCGAGCGCTTCACGCATCAACAAAATTCGTCCGTCCATCATATCGGAGGGAGCTACAAAATCGGCGCCCGCCTCTGCATGGCTCACCGCCATTTTGGCAAGCAGTTCCGCGCTTTCGTCATTGATGATCTCCCCCTCTTTAACAACTCCGTCATGTCCATAACTGCTATACGGGTCGAGAGCCACATCCGTCATCACCACCAAATTCGGAAAATTCTTTTTGATGGCTCGGACAGTTTGCTGCATTAGCCCATCGGGATTCAGCGCTTCTGTTCCCTCATTGTCTTTCTTCTCATCCGGAACCTTCGCAAAAAGAAGCACGGATTGAATTCCGAGTGATTGGATCTCCTCAACTTCTTCCATCAAAAGATCAAGAGTAAACCGGTAGTAATCCGGCATGGATGCAATCTCCTCTTTCTTACCATCGCCCTCCATCACAAAAAGAGGGGCGATGAAATCATCCGCTGACAAATGGCTTTCAGCCACCATTTTTCGAACAGCATCGGATGACCGAAGTCTCCGGGGGCGTGAATATGGATGTTTGAAGTCACTCATGTTATTTGATTTAATGTAGTTTTTAAATATCAATCGCTTTTTCGGTCATCCTGAGCTTGACTCAGGATCTCCTTACTTCGCTTGGAGATTCTGAAACAAGCCTGCCTGCGCTAAAGCTTTGGCAGACAGGTTCAGAATGACGGTTATTTAATATTTTTTTCTATTTCAAAATTAAGCTATTTAATAGGTTGAAGTCATATTTGATGGAACAGCCAATGTGATATCTGCGGATTGAAGCTGATCGGAATCTATATCACGAATGTCATTCACAGAAATCGTATTAATGGTCAAAACATTGATGGATTCATCTGCCTGCTGAATGTACCATACAATTCCCTCATAATCATTAGAGTGATAGGATCCGTTAAGGTGGATCATCCGGCTGTTTTCATTCAGGTTAGATAGTATAAAATGAGCCATCGTCGCATCTTTGATTGCCTGGGAATAGATCAAATTCGTGCCGCCATGCCCATGCGCCATTTGCGACATGTTTTGATAGCTTTGTAATGTCGTATCTACCTCAACCGGTAGTGGGGCGATCCACTCTTTAGCAGAACTGCTAAGCGAATCCAACGTGTTTAACCCGTCGCGATAAACCGATGACGCGTAACGTCGTGGAATGTTTGTGGCGATCAAACGAATTTCATTTCCCTTAGCAAACTCGAGGACCGGTTTATAATCTGTAGAGTAGTTATCCCAAAGCCGAGCTTCACGTTCAAAACTACTTTGGCTAATGCGATCTCCAAAGTACTCATCAATCAGAATCTGCTGATCTGCTTCAAACATCTCCATTCCAATCAGAAGTGATGTAGTGCTGTCTGATGAAAGAGTCTGAATCAGCTCAAGCTGAAGCCAATGTGCGATGGCGTTGTCATGTTGCTCGCCAAAGAAAATCAGGTCATTCTCTTCTGATTCATTCACAAGCTCCTCGTATGAAATAACCTCTCCATTTTTATCGTAGAGAAGGTAAGCGGGTTTGTCTGGTTGAGCCTGTATAGTGGCACAAAAGACAAATGCCAGCAGGAAAAATGTGAGTATTGTTTTGCTCATTATTGAATATTGTTAAACTTCTTCTCATTCCGAAGCTCCTGCTTCGGAATGCCAAACGGAAGCTCCGCTTCCTATCAAAAAATAGAAGCAGAGCTTCAGACACTATGATCCGAAGGAGGTCAACTACGCCAAGGCTTCGATGACCAGGGACCTTCGGATCAAGCAAAACCAAAAATACATTTACTAAATGAAGGCACCGTTAAGTTTAAGGAGCCTCTTCAAGCATCTCTTCACGAACGGCCTCAAATTCATCACCGGAATACCATTCCATCATTTCGTTTCGATTGAGGATGTCGAAACTTGTTCGGAAAAAAAGCCTTACGTCCTGCTCCATTCCGGACAGGTCCCAAAGCTCATTGATCTCATCATTCACCGAGTGATAGTTGGCGGTGTCTAAACTGTCGACCGTCTCACTCCAATCGTCCGGTTTGTTGATATATTCCTGTCCCGGATTCGGAAAGACGGCTGGAATGCCGATCTGAGCTAAAGCAAAATGATCAGACCGGTAAAAATATCCCTGTTCAGGGTACGGATCGGGCGCAATGGTCCGATCCCCCATCTGGGCGTAATCTTCAAAGACATCGGTAATTGTATTTCGTCCATATCCAACCAAAACCACGTCTTCAGTCTGGCCATATACCTGCATACCGTCCAGGTTAAAATTAGCAGTCACATTCCCGGGATGAACTGTGGGATTTGCCGCCCAGTATTTAGATCCCAAAAGCCCCATCTCTTCGGCTCCAACGAATAGAAATAATGCACTTCTTTGCATTTCAGGCTGAACCATTTTGTATGCTTCTGCAAGATTCAATAATGAACTCACCCCGGCAGCATTGTCAAGCGCGCCATTGTTGATCGAATCACCCTCAACAGGATTCGTAATTCCAAGATGATCGTAATGGGCGGTAAAGATGAGGTATTGATCCATTAAATCCGGATCATTCCCCTTGATCTCTCCCAGTACGTTTCGGGAAGACATATTGCTGTAATTGGCCTCCAGGTCTACATCAACCGTAATCCCGTCAAGCGGTACCGGCTGAAATTCAGGATCATCGGCCGCTTCGAGCATCTCATTCAAATTCAGTCCGGCTGCTTCAAATAGTTCGGCACTGACAGGCTCAGTCAGCCAGCTATTAAAATCGGGCATGGTTTCAGCTTCGCCCTCTTCGCTCTTCAGGTAAAACTGTTCACCGCTCCAGCTGTTGGATACTACATTCCATCCATATCCTGCAGTGGGTGTGGTGTGGATGATGATAGCCCCAAGTGCTCCCATGTCGGCCGCTTTTTCAAATTTATAACTCCAGCGGCCGTAGTAAAGTCGTCCTTCTCCTCCAAAGATGTTCTCATCGTAAGAAGGATCGCTGTTTTTAAAGACCAATACTTTGCCTTCAATATCGGCATCTTTATAATCGTCCCAATCAAATTCCGGTGCCTGTATTCCATATCCTACATAAAGGAGTTCGGCGTCATTCACATCGACCTGTTCCGCCTCGTTGGCAGGCCAGGCTACAAAATCAGCCCGAAACTCCAGGTCATTCAGAACCTGTCCGTTTTGTTTGAGAGTGTATGAAGCAGAAGAGGGTTCAACCGTTTGGCCCAAAAGTGGAAACTCCTGGACGTAGGAACCATTATCCATTCCGGGAGAAACGCCTAAACTTTCGAGCTCATTAACAAGATAGTTGACCGTTTTTTCCTCTCCTTCGGAAGCGGTTGCCCGCCCTTCGAATTCATCAGAAGAGATTACTTCGATATGACTCAGCAATTTTTCTTCTGTAATTGATTGGGCAGCTTCTTCGGTTTCCGGGGAGGATTGACATCCGCTGATCAGGAGTGCCGGGAAAATGATAAAGCAATAAAACAGTTTGTTCATAGGAAGTAGTTTGTTTCAATTTTATGAAAAATAAGGTTTTCGCCCACAACGTGACAATTAAAAGGACTAAAGTAAATCAACTAGCTTGGAGGCATTATATTTTTTTATAAGTTGGAATGAATGGTAATATCATTCTGTACTTTTAGACATATCACCAGAGATTTAATGGTAAGAAAAAGGCAATCTCATTAAACCGAGATCATTCATAAAAACATTTTTCACAGGCCATTATATTTTGTAAGCTTTTAGAAGAGATGATGGACTACTATCAACATAAAACTATTCTGATAACCGGTGCTGCAAGTGGAATCGGTAAACGATTTGCAGAAAGGGTGAGCGGTGTACCGGGTGTTACTCTTATTTTGTGGGATTTGAACGCTGATTCGCTGAATGAAACGGCCGACGATTTAATGGAAAACTGTAAAGTTGATAGATCTATTATCGACATCACGGATGCCAATCGAGTTGAATTGGAGGCAGAACGATTAATCAAACAAAATCTGACCCCCGATATCATTTTAAACTGTGCCGGTATAGTTACAGGTAAACTGTTTCAGGAATACAGGTACCACGAAATTGATAAAACACTTCGCGTAAATGTGAGTGGCAGTATGTTTGTGGTTCGGGCTTTTATAAACAGAATGATTGAGCGAGGCTCAGGCCACATCGTGAACCTGGCATCAGCTTCAGGTTATATCGGGAACCCAAGAATGAGTGTGTATGCCGCAAGTAAATGGGCTGTTTTGGGATGGTCGGATTCTCTCTATTTGGAGATGAAACAAAATCACACCGGTATTGATATTACCACTGTCATTCCCAGCTACATTGATACGGGAATGTTTGAAGGAGTGAAGGCGCCGCTGCTGACACCAATCCTGAAAACCGAGGATATCGTGAACCGAATGCTGAAGGGAATTGCAAAACGAAAACGCTCGATTAAAGCTCCGTTTATGGTGCGATTGACACCCGTTTTAAAAGGAATACTGCCTGCTTCTTTTTTCGATTGGATAGCTGGACGCATTTTTGGCGTATATCAAACAATGGATTCCTTTAAAGGACGAAATAATTAAGAGTATGAATATTGAGCAGGTTTTTGAAAATCAAAAGAACTTTTTTCGTAAAGGAAATACTCGCAATTTTGAAGTTCGAAAAGCCAACCTTGAAAAGCTTCGGGATCTTATAGCTAATAACGAAAAGGAGTTTTGTGAGGCTGTAAAGGCTGATTTTGGAAAGCCCTATTTCGAGTCATTCTCCACGGAGATTTATACAGTTCTTCACGAAATAGACTACCATCTAAAAAATCTGAAAAAGTGGATGGAGCCGGAAACCGTGGGTAGTTCAATAGTTACGTTTCCAAGCAGAAATAAAATCTATAAGCAACCGCTCGGAACGGTTCTAATTATTGGGGCATGGAACTATCCAATTCATTTGACACTTATGCCGTTGGTCGGCGCAATTTCTGCCGGGAATACAGCCATACTTAAACCATCTGAAATAGCACCGGAAACATCATCTGCTCTTAAGTCATTGATATCTGAATCTTTTGATACAGGTATGATAGCTGTTGTTGAAGGTGCTGTTGATACAACGACCGAACTTCTGAATCAACCCTTCGACAAAATCTTTTTTACGGGAAGTTCACGGGTTGGAAAAATTGTAATGAAAGCTGCAGCGGAGCAACTCATACCGGTAACATTGGAATTGGGTGGAAAGAGTCCGGCAATTGTCCATGAAGACGCCGATATCGAGGTATGCGCCAGGAGAATCTGGTGGGGGAAAACCATCAATGCAGGCCAGACGTGTGTGGCACCGGATTTTGTAGCAGTTCATAAATCGGTTCGAAATGAATTCATAGATCAATCCAAAAATGTACTGTCTCAATTTTTCAGGGATGATTATCACCCGGGCGGGAACTACACAAAAATCGTCAATGAATCTCACTTCGATCGCCTTCAAAATTTATTGGATCAAAGTGAAGTGATATTTGGTGGAATCAGCAATAAAGAAAATCTTTTTATAGAACCGACAATTATTCAGGCTGATTGGGGTTCGGAAATCATGCAGGATGAAATTTTTGGCCCGTTGATGCCAATATTAACCTACTCTGATCCATCCGAGCTTATTGAAAGGCTCAGAGACAGGCCATCGCCACTGGCGCTTTACCTGTTTACAAAAGATACAGAGTTAGAAGAACGGATTATTGATGAAGTGCCTTTTGGGGGAGGTTGCATTAATGAAACGGTTCAGCATTTAGGGAATCCGAATCTTCCATTTGGCGGAGTTGGGTCAAGCGGAATGGGGTCGTATCACGGTAAATATAGTTTTGATACATTCAGCAGAAATAAATCCATCATGAAAAAGCCATTCTGGCCTGATCCCGATTTTCGGTATCCACCGTATGATGATATGATTGTGTCTTGGTTTAAGAGGATTTTTTCTTGAAAAGGGATTCCCCGCGGGCCCTGCGAACACTGCTGTTAAAATAGAACCGCTGTGGGCGCTGAGGATCGCAGGGGATGGTTAAACATCTTTTTTATGATTCGGAGCATGAAAGTAGTTTGAAGCCATTGTCATCCCCCGAGTTCATTCGCTACCCCGAGGGATGCCTTTGGCAAACGCTCATTTCACTTTCCCCCTTCGAAGGGGGAATTTATTTCAAAACAAATCATATGAAATCAAAAACCTATAAAGCACTTGTCGCGGAAGAGAAAGCTGGAGAGTTTGTTCAGTCAGTCAAAAAGCTGAATACAACAGACCTGCCGGAGAATGATGTGTTGATTCGGGTTCACTATTCTTCCCTCAATTATAAAGATGCGTTATCCGCCACCGGTCACAAAGGAGTTACAAAACACTACCCGTTCACACCGGGAATTGATGCGGCAGGTGTTGTGGAAGAAAGTAAAGATGAGAGGTTTCAAGCCGGGGACAAAGTAATCGTGACCAGTTATGATTTGGGAATGAACACGCCGGGAGGATTTGGACAGTACATATCTGTACCCGGAGACTGGATTGTACCTTTACCGGGTGGATTGACATTGAAAGAGAGCATGATGATCGGAACGTCCGGGTTGACGGCGGGTATCGGTGTTGAGAAGATTTTGGGTCAGCAGGTGAAAAGAAAGAGCGGTAGTGTGCTTGTGACCGGAGCAACCGGAGCTGTGGGGTCATTTGGAGTCGCCCTGTTCTCTCACTTAGGATATGAGGTTACAGCTGCAACCGGCAAAATGGATCAAACAGGTTTATTGAAAGATTTGGGAGCTGCTGAAGTGATTCATCGGGATAATGTGACAAGGATTGAAAACAAACCGATGCTATCCTCGAAGTGGGTGGCTGCGTTGGACACGGTTGGCGGAAAAATGTTGGATGCGGTTTTGAGGCAAACATCTCACAATGGTGTGGTTGCCTGTTGCGGAAATGTATTAGGCCATGAATTACATACAAATATCTACCCGTTTATTTTGAGGGGGGTCAGCCTAATGGGAATTGATTCGGGAATTACCTTGATGAGAGACCGGATTCGCATTTGGAAAAAACTTTCAAAAGATTGGAAGCCCGGTAATCTTGAAAAATTCTGCAGAGAGGAGCCTCTTGAAAACTTACCTGGTGAGATTGGCCGAATTCAGAATGGAGAGCAAGTTGGGAAAGTATTGGTGCATTTATAAGTCTAAACCTGACGGGCTTAACATCCCTCTGTGTTTTTCAAGAACAGTTGAAAACACTTTCTCTCCGTTAGCTGACGGAAGAATAAAAAACCAGGCAAATACGTCAATATTTGCCTGGTCCGGAGTAGAAAAATAGGATGGTTTTTCTACGTGTGAATAAGTTGTTTTTTGTTAGAGAGAGAAACCTGCAAGAATATAAAACTGCTCTGTATCGGGATTAAGAACTACAGCTCCGCTAATCGGCAGAGAAAATGAATCGGTGATCTGTATCTCTTTAGAGGCACCTACTCCAACGTTCACAATCGCAAAATCGCCATCAGTTGAGTGCCAGCCGTCTCCACCCCCAACAAATACGGGGCCGTATCCAAGTTCAAAGTAAGTGTCGCCACCGGCTGAACCTGCGCCTGCTGCTTCATTTAGAATGTAGTTTGCAGAGATTGAGAAATCGCCCGATGAAAAACCTCCGTTGAGTTCAAAGGCGTGACTTTCGCCATCGAAGTAGAGCGAACCGGGATAATAGTAATCCGTAATTCCAAGGCTCAGCCCGAAATCAAAATCGTAAGAAGCGTAGAGGTCCATCTCCTGGAAACCGGGACTTCCGGCGTTTCCGTCAATTCCCTGGGATCCCCATGCGCCTAAAGTAAATCCACCTGCAGTGAAATCTACGTAAGGCTGAACGGAGGGACCGGAATAAGCAACACCACGCCATACATACGTGCTGTAGAAGTCAACGCCGGGTGAAAGTTCCTGGGCTTGAACATTCTTAACGGCAACGGTACTGCCGATAATGACTGTAAGAACTACAGTTAATAAAAGAGATTTTAAAAGTTTCGTTAGTTTCATAGTAAAATATGGTTGAGGGGTTAATTAAGATAAATGATTTAAAAATCTTACTCGGTAAATTAGGTATTGAATAGTCTTAGGAAGTAAGTTAAAGTCCTGTTCTTGCATGAAGAACAGGACTTTAATTCGTTAAAAAACTTGAATTAATATCAGATTGGATTAATCTGCAAAAGCACCCAACTCTGAGGTTTTAACAGGTGAGAAGTCTGGGTAAGCTTGATTCCCATGTTCTGAAATATCAAGACCGTCAGATTCAATCTCCTTGGATACCCGTACGCCAACAGCCGCTTTGATAGCTCCAAAAACAATAAAGGAGAAAACAAATGTGAAGGCAACGATACTCAACGTTCCTAACAATTGAACGCCAAAACTTACATCAGGTGAGAAAATACCTACTGCTACAGTACCCCAGATACCGCAAACACCATGAACGGAGATTGCACCAACAGGGTCGTCGATTCTGAGTTTGTCGAACATAAGGATTGACAATACCACGATGATACCTGCAATGGCACCAATCATCACAGCGTCCATCAGGGAAACTGCATCTGCACCGGCAGTAATACCCACCAAGCCGGCCAGAATTCCGTTAAGGGCCATAGGAGCATCCAGAGATTTCATAACTATTTGTGTAGTTACCATAGAAGCTAATGCACCGGCACAAGCAGCTAAAGCAGTCGTTACAAATACATAGGAAACGGTAGCTGGATCTGCATTCAATACAGAGCCGCCGTTAAATCCAAACCATCCAAGCCAGAGAATAAATACACCCACGGTTGCAAGTGGAATGTTGTGAGCGGGTATACCATGTGTGGTACCGCCTACATACTTACCGGTTCTGGCACCCAAAAGGATTACACAGGCAAGACCGGCTGCACCTCCAACTCCGTGAACGAGGGTAGAACCAGCAAAGTCGTAAAAACCCATAGCGTCTAACCAGCCACCGCCCCATACCCAGCTTCCGG
Source organism: Rhodohalobacter sulfatireducens (assembly GCF_022012475.1). GTDB lineage: Bacteria > Bacteroidota > Rhodothermia > Balneolales > Balneolaceae > Rhodohalobacter > Rhodohalobacter sulfatireducens. Next base: position 227,155 of record NZ_JAKLWS010000001.1, on the reverse strand, counting down.
TAACAGGATAGCTGAATGCAAGGAGCAGAACCCCGAAAACCATGAACGAGGACAATTTAATACGCCCCGTAACACAACCGGAAACTATAGTAGCAGCAGTAGCAGCAAACATGGCCTGAAAGATGAAATCAGACCAAATTGTCATATCCATACCATAGGCAGGGGTTAGCATGGCTACCGGATCAGAAGGATCAAAACCGATCCCAAATCCTCCAAAGCCAAAGACCCCGTTAAAGTCCCCCGGATACATAATCTGGAAGCCGACAAAGGCATAGAGTAAAATACCAACAGTAACTATAAAGACATTTTTATAGATAACATTGACTGCATTTTTTGATTGAGTTAAGCCACTTTCAACGGATGCGAATCCCAAGTGCATCATGAGAACCATAAATGCAGCGATCAGAATCCACAGGTTATCAATTGTAAACTTGATAAAGTCTGTGGATGCCTGGAACTCTTCCATTGAGTTGTATTCATTTCCATTCGTTTGAATTACTGTAGTCGTTGCAGCTTCTTCAGTTGTTAAAGCCTCCGTTTCAAAGACATCAAACGCAGATGCGCTCAACAGCAAAACCAGTAATGTTAATATTATTCCATATCGTAGCTTCATTCTAAAATAAAACTTTAATTAAGGTTGATTGAGTTTAAAAAGTTAGAGATAAGCCGTTTAGGCTCGAACTAAATTAATTAGGTTAAATCAATAATCAAATAAATTATTAAGTCATAAAATTAATCATGCATTATTTTTAAAGTTATGCTTGAGTTTTAAATAAAATATATTTATGGAACCGCTTCCGAAGTTAAATTGGCGGTTTGTGGATAAACCCCTAATAAATGGTGGATAAGAGGGCTAAAACATTATTTTTTAATGTTTATTCGGAAATGTGGAGAAGTGGATAAATGCGTTAAAAGGGAAAAATGGATGGAAACTCAAAAACAGTAAAAAGCATCGTCGAAGGGTGGGGATTATTGCCCTAAATTATTAAGTTTTTTTGATCATCTGCCAAAATTATTTTAGTTCATATTGCGAATTCTGTGCGTGGATACCCGCAAACCGTCTGCTTTTTGCTGCTTTAAGCGGCTAACCTGAAGAAAAATCAAACTCAAATATTCATCTTAAAAGGGTGATGATTTTGAGGGGGTATGGTTTTCATACAGAATAAGGTTAACTGAACTAATAGTGATATAGAAAGAAGGTGTAAGTGGAGTTTAAATAATAGGTTTTTAATCAACCGGGCAGGGTATGGAAATAGAGCAGGAACAATAGTATGTTAGTCATCAAACATTTAACAGTGAATGGAGGAGTTGTAATGAGACGATTTTTAGTAGGATGTACAGTAATACTAGTATTAATATGGGTTGATCCGCTTGCTGCCCAAAATGAAATTCCCTCTCCCGAAAAACAGATTGTAGCTGCAGTGAGCCCTGCACCTGCAGAGATGAAGAATGGTGCTACTGTTTTGGGCTATGATCAAAACGGAGATTTGGTAACGTTGAGGGAAGGTACCAATGAATTAATCTGCATTGCAGATGATCCGAATGTAGATCGATTTCACGTAGCCTGTTATTTTAAAGAGATGGAGCCCTTTATGGAAAGGGGACGAGAACTCCGTGCAGAAGGCCTGTCAAGAGAAGAGGTGATGGCAATTCGAAAACAAGAGATAGAATCGGGTGAACTGTCGTGGCCGGATAAACCGATGGCGCTCTATTCACTTTCAGGCTCAGACAGTGGATACGATTATTCAAGAGATCAGCTCAATTCTGCCAGTCCGCTTTATGTAGTATATGTTCCCTATGCTACTGAAGAGAATACCGGAATTGCTACGAAACCTGCAAGCGAGGGAGCTCCCTGGCTGATGAATCCCGGTGAACCATGGGCCCATATTATGATCAGTACCGGGCGAACGTTAGGTGAGGAATCGTCAGATGAATAATTAGATCATCAAATGAACGTTCTATTTTGAAAAGAGCTCATTTAAGTGGTATTTAATGAAGGAAAAGAAACAAAAAGCTACGGAGTCAAAAACACGAAGAGAGTTCATCTCCGATATCTCGAAAGCTTCTGCCGGGGGATTGTTATTGAGTATTCCGTTCAGGCAGGCATCTGCTCAAAACAAAACGTGGACGGTGGGCGAAATCATGGATCGCTTTATTGAGGAGTCCACCGGTGAGCCGTTGACGGAAACTGTGGATACACTGAAGGCCGGGAGCAGAGATATAGAAGTGACGGGCATCATCACAAGCATGTTTGCCACCATTCCGGTTATTGAGTATGCAATCCAGATTGGAGCGAATTTTATCATACCGCACGAGCCCACATTTTACAATCATCTCGACGAAACCGATTGGTTGGAGGATGACTCCACCTATCAGTACAAATCGAATCTGCTTGAGGAGAACGAGATTGCAATCTGGCGAAACCATGATTACATCCACCGCCACAGCCCGGATGGCGTTTACAGTGGCCTGCTCGATAAATTGATGTGGAAACCATATGTAGTGGAGGAATCGAGTCCGCGTATCCTGGAAATCCCGGCACTTTCATTGACTGAATTGATTACGCACGTTAAGGCAAGGCTGGGAATTGATACTGTTAGATACTTCGGGAATAGCAATCATGTTTGCGAGAAAGTACTTCTGCTGCCCGGAGCCATGGGAGGTGAAAATCATATCCGATTGATCAAGGAGAATGATCCGGATGTTGTGCTGATTGGCGAATCAACGGAATGGACAACTCCTGAATATGTCCGTGATAGAACTGCTTCAGGCAAAGAAACTTCACTCATTGTTCTCGGCCACACAGACAGTGAAGATCCCGGTTCAATCTACATGAAAGACTGGCTGCTAAAGAATCTCCCCGGGGTTGATGTGACGCATATAAATTCCGGAAATCCGTACAGATTTGGGTGAGTTAAAATCCTCAAAAATATATTTTTTCACACTATTGACTTAAGACACTAAGCATAGCTACATTACTTCTATCGCTGATTTAACGGCAACTTGCAGAGCGATTCATAAATGCTGCTAAAGCGCCTGTTGTGCTAGTAACCGGACGTACACTGACGCTCACCTTTTATTTCTCCTCCGGTTAAATATTAATTATTCTAATCATGAAATATTTAGCACAATGTTCAAAATAAACTCATTTCCATCACACTTAGGCTTTGGGTGGCTCAAACCTGAAGCAAGAACAGAAACCGATACTGAAATTGCGATAGATTATTTTTTCATAGATAAGGCTGTCCATCGGGTACTATACAAAAAGAAGCATGATAACTGGCTGATTAAAGACGTTTTAGAGCTGCCTGGCCGGTTAAGTGGAGGCAGAACATTGAGGGAAGCTGTGTTTATGCATTTCAAAGTGATGAATTGTTTTAAAGATCCTGTATTTCAGTACGTTTTAACCAAAGTAATCAGACTGGGTAATATCAATTTTGAATATTTAGAATCACGAAATTCTGAAGGCGGAACCATTGGTTTTTATCCAGCAGGCAGAGTTGTTGTTTTTAGGTTACCTGTTTTGAAGGCCTCTACTGAAAAAAGAAAAATTGATTTTCTTACACGGAATACTCAATACAGTAATGATGAAGGCAGGAATGTCCTAAAACTTAATGACCAATATGAGTCCTCAATAATACTGACCAGAAAAAGTGGTGAAAGAGAAGTTTTTCCGGTTTTGATGTTTGAGTACAATATAATCTTAGCTTCCATATACGAAGCAGCCGAGTGGATTTGCAGAAATAATATGATATCTAAAGAAAAACATTTGAGAATGATTATTCAGGATGTAAAAGAGAAAGCAGTGATGAATTTTCGAACATACCAAGGTGGCCCCAAAGATATTTATAGTACTTATTCTATCCTATTTAAAGGTATTTTTGATACCGTAGATGAGTTCTCGGAATTTAATGAGAAAGCAATTTAAATATTTACAATGGACTGAACAGCAGGAAACTGATCAAACCTTAAAAAATTAATTGATGGAATAAAATATGTTAACTAAAATAAAATCACCACGCTTCACATTTCAAATTACCATCGATTCACAAAATATCTTTTTAAGTATGAGCCCGGATAAAAAAAGAATAAGAGCCAATATTACAGGCATCGATCCGGATCAGTTGGAGAAGATTATTGATGCAGTGATAGATGCCGGACCGGAAGCGATGAATATTTTCAAAGAGATGATTGGTAGAAAAATTATGTCGGGAATTTAATCTTGTTAATATAATCGAACCATTACGAGAAAGAAGAAAAGAAAAAAAATTCCAATTCATCCAAACATTTAAAACGTGAAAGTCCTGAAGAATGATTAAAAAGAATAAAGGAGATGAAAGAAGTTGTTTGTGTAAACAAAAAGAGGGGGAAGGAAGAAAAATATTATTATGAGTATACTTTATCATTGAGAGTCTAAAAGCACAAGCACGAAAAATCATAAATTTTTAAAACTAGGAATATGCTTGATCTATCCAATCATCCGCATCGGCGATATAATCCATTAACAGGCGAATGGATCCAGGTTTCACCTCACAGAGCGAAGCGTCCCTGGCAGGGCAAACAGGAAGATACACCGGGGGATGAGAAGCCAAAGTATGATCCTGAGTGCTATCTGTGCCCCGGCAATGATCGGGCGGGCGATGCCAGTAATCCCGAGTACAAAAGTACATTTGTGTTTACGAATGATTTCAGTGCTTTGAAACCGGATACTCCATCCGAAGAGACCAACCAAAAAGATCTGCTCATTGCAAAAGGCGAAAAGGGTATTTGCAGGGTGATCTGTTTTTCACCCCGGCATGATTTCACTCTGCCTGAAATGGAGCTGCCTCAAATCCGTGAAGTTGTGGACCTGTGGACCAGGGAGTATACCGAGCTGGGAAGTCGTCCCTATATAAATTATGTACAGATCTTTGAAAACAAGGGAGAGATTATGGGATGCAGCAATCCGCACCCGCACGGGCAAATATGGGCCCAGGAAACCATTCCCGATGAACCGGCTAAAGAGTTGAAACAGTTCAAAAAATATTATTCAGAACATAGCCGTACGTTACTGAGCGATTATGTTGAATTGGAAATCGAGAAGGAAGTAAGAGTGGTTGCAGAGAATGATGATTTCATTGTCGTTGTTCCTTTTTGGGCATTTTGGCCGTTTGAAACGCTGATGGTTAGCAAGCGGCCGTTTGGTAGGTTCACGGATATGACCGTTGATGAGAAAGACTCACTTGCGGATATGATTCGTCGCATAACCATTAAGTACGATAATATTTTTGAGGTTTCATTTCCCTACTCTGCCGGTTTTCACCCGGCGCCGACTGATGGCGAAGATCACCCGGAGTGGCATTTTCATATGCATTTCTACCCGCCGCTTCTTCGGTCAGCAACAGTTAAAAAATTTAGAGTAGGATATGAAATGCTTGGAAGTCCCCAGCGTGATATTACTCCTGAAGCGAGTGCTCAGATGCTCAAGAAGTTGCCGGAGGTTCGCTTTAAGTAAAAGAGATGAGACTTTTAAAATGAAGCTGTACGATTATAAATGGAAAATCCGCGAAGTCTTCTAAAACTTCGCGGATTATATCCTTAATTAATTGTGCATTAATTTTTCATAGTCTTCGACCGTTCCATTATCAAGGCAGCATTCGATAATTTGTTTGCCGAGATCGTCCAGGTTTGGTGACATGAATTTCTTAAGCATTCTGTGGAAGAATTCAATCAGAATTTCAGCACCTGCGTCATAGCCCTCTTCCTGAACTTCACGCTGTAACTCAACTCTTAACATCCATTCCGGAATTGTTCGGCCTTCGAATGTCATATGCTTCAGGGCATAACCCAGAACGCTGCACCGGGCAGGCATGATCTGTTTATCCGAGAAATTGGCGTTTCCTTTTCTTGCCAAATATTCACGGGTTACCCATTGAGACATAAATCCAACCTTCCAGGCACCAATGGTTTGATTTGGCGTGAGGATATATTGAACTTTAGGTGTATTTTTAATTTGTTCTAAGAGCAGATTTGCCTGCTTAACCTTCTTCCCGGTAGCAAATGGCCAGTAGCTTCCTACACCCTCACTACTGATACCCTGTGTTTGAATAATGCTTGGATTGGCATGACCGCGCGGAGCAACCAGTCGCCATAACCAGGCAAGAGCCGGTGGTAATACATGCATGATACCCACGATACCATAATTAGGCTCTTCCTGCGTACACGGGGGTGTGCGCATACCGATACTTCGAATCTCTACTTGAACCGGTTCTTCAACAATATTTGGGACGATATCCCTGGGCAGGATAACTCTTGGGTTAGGGCAAGGTACACCGGGTTCATCCATTGTATGATCCCATATCATCGCCCTGCCGCCCGGTACAGATTGGATATTCAAAAAAAGCAGTGGTTTTGGCGGTACGGCTGTCATTTTTTCCAGGGAGGGATCCGTTCCATACTCTTTGATATGGTCAACACGAACAAACCATCCCTCTTCAGCATCCTCCAGTCCCAGTTTGCCATCATCACGTTGCAAAGATGGGTGGCAGAGCGCCATGTCATCGGCAACCGGCATCAGGTCGCAGGTTTGCGCGAGGTCCAGATACCTTTTGTCATCTTTATATAAATTGTCTCCCAACAGCAATCGACCATCCGCTAGTCGGTGGGGCTGCTGCAGCATTTCACTTTTTCCACCTCCGCTGGCACCTTCATGCATAAAGGTTACAATGTTGTCGTATGGAGTTTTTACCTGTACAGATGAGCAGTGAGCCGTTACCCAGCCTTCTTCCTCACCCTGGCCGATGAGCATTCCATATACACCTTTCTTAGCGCTTGGTCCCGGATACAGGTTGTAACTGAACATTTCATAGTTATCAGGCTGCCGATTATGTACGACTACCTGTTTTCCGTCGAAATGTGTATGCCTGAATGGCGGTGCAGTATAGATAAAGGCAGTTGGTTCAAAATTTTCATCCAATTCATCGGGATTTACAATACCCTGCAGAAGTGCAAGTCCCAGGCCAAAAAAGCCGGCATTTGCAGGAATTACAGCAACCGCCTTGTATCCCATTCCGGCTTTTCCTGCGTTGAAGTAAAAAAGTCCCAGATCCTGGGTTTTCAGCCAGTCAAAAGTTTCTTTACGAAGTTCTTCAAAATCATAATCAAATCGATCATCAAATTTTGTTTTATCAGTAGGAAAGTCGTCGGCAATCACCATACATTTAGGATCTCTCCGTCTCATATATGCTTCGGTATAATTAGCAGCGATCCCGTTTTTTACCCTGTGAACGATAGCTTCTTTTTTGAATTCACCGTTCGGGAGTTCATAAGTTACTTCCTGTGATAATTCATCTTCACCACCCACAGAAAGATTGACAAGATCTTCAATATTTTTTGCAACCGTTACGCTTGGTGCTTCATTTATTAAATCCAGAAAATCAGCGTGAAGGTCGGAGTTAAGAATAGTCTCTTTTGATAGATTCATAATTTAAAAAAGTTATAACGAGTTATTAGGTTGAATAAATAAGATACGATAGTTCGGTTTATTACTAAAGAAAACAGGCATTTCTTTATAATAACTTAACGATAGCAAAACAGGATTTGAAAGATCATTTAGGATTGATAGGAACATATTAATCGTAAATTTTCGATGAATGCTACAGGGTCAAGTGAACATCAATAGTTTGATTATTTTAAAAAACTGCTAACAATATAGGAGTTTGAACACAAAATGGGCGATGAATAGCAATAAACTGAAGACTACATCAATAAATCAAGATAAATACTATCGAAACAGTACTATTGGTAGATTATTCTAGTAGTATAACTAGGGCCAATTTTGACATAATCATGCCATATTTTATTACATTCAATTGGTAAATCATCGGAAAAATAAATTGTAGTTTATACAGATATATTCAATGGAAACTTTATCAAATCTCATTTACTACCTGAAAGTAAGATACCGTCAGAATATACCAGAGGAATATCTAAGCACTCTGTTTTAGTGTGGCAGTAGAGATAATGGACATTCGTAAAGTTAATTCTGCAATCAAAAAATAATGTAAACCAAAAGAGCCCTTGAAGAATGAATCTTATTGGGATAACTAATTACCCGGAAATGAAACTCGTTCTTTGTCAATTAACAAGCCACTTGCATAAAATCAAGTACGACCATATCACCAAAAATCAAAGAGATGAGCTCTTGAAATGAGTCTATTATTAAATAGCAAGGGCAAAGAGTCTTCACTAGTGCAAGCAGTAAAAGTAGCTAAAGAAATTTTTGTAGTAACTGGTGCTGGAATTTCTCAAGAAAGTGGTGTGCCAACCTTTAGGTCAAAAGGAGGATGGTGGAAGAAATTGAATCCTGAAAAACTGGCTACAGGTAGAGCATTCAAAGATAACCCTGAAAAAGTATGGCAATGGTACGATTACAGACGAAAAATGTTATCTGAGGTAGAACCAAATCAAGCTCATAAAAGTATAGCTCAATGGGAAAAATCAGGTAAAAAAGTGATTATTCTAACTCAGAACGTTGACAATTTACATGAAAGAGCTGGTAGCAATAATGTGTTTCACATCCATGGAAACATTTGGCAATTAAAGTGTTTGGAAAATAATCATGTTTACAGAGATGAAAGACCTCAACTCCCTGAATTGCCTCCCAAATGTAAATATTGTCAATCAATATGCAGACCTAATGTTGTATGGTTTGATGAAGATCTGGAAGAAGAACTGGTTGAACAGATTGAACATTTAGTGGGAAATAGTTTTTTTGATCTGATTCTTTCAATCGGAACAACGTCATATTTCGATTACATAAGAAAATGGACATTAAAAGCAGCAGAAAGTAAAGCAATGCTTATCGAGATAAATCCAGAGCAGACTCTGTTATCGGGTGATGCTGATGAGTGTGTAAGACATCCAGTATCAAAACTATTTGAAAAAGAGAATATTTAAAATGGAAAATTTTTGGCCTAACTCATTATTAGATATAATCTCAATATTTACGGGTTTATTTGTAATAGTTGGCGGCGTAATGGCTTTGGTTAGATATAGAAATGCTGTAAAACTTCAGGGTGCTGATATATTACTTAGGATGGAAGATGAGTTTAGAGAACTATTGCCCATACTGGATGACATTGAGTCGGAATATTCATATAAAGTTAAAGTAAGTCCAGTGTTAACAAAGTTTTTAGAAAATCAGGTTTTAACAAGTGAGGAGCGTGAAATCATAAAGGATATTGATCGATGCTTAAGGTTTTTCTATCTCTGTTCAGTTATGAGCAATGATTTATCTATTGATAATGGTTCTTTGTCAAAAGCTTATTACCATTACATGGACGAACTAGTTTCGAATTCTCATCCCGAGCTTAAAACCTATGTTTACAAGTACTATCCTCGCTTATTTAGTTGGATCAAAAAGCATATAGAAAGTTAAGTCATTGATAATTTTAAATTTACACAATTTTAATGTGTATTTTTATGCGTTTACTTCAAAATTTTCTAATTAAATAATTCCTTTTAACAAAAAACCCCTGTAAGATCATAAATTAATGTAATAACGGAGTTTAGGGATGTATCGAAGAAAGATTTTGATGACTGCCAATCCTCAATAAACTTTTATCGAATTGACTTCAATAAACAATCTTATTCAATTCATCCTGCCGACTTTTCCAGCTTGGCATGTGTTTGGTTAAGATGCCTTTGTATCGGTCGTTGTGGAGGCGTTCTTTCAGGTGCGCGATTTCGTGTAGCACAACATAGTCGAGAAGGGGTTTCGGTTTCTTAGCCAGTTCCAGGTTTAGCCAGATACGTTTTGCATGGATGTTGCATGATCCCCATTTCGTTTTCATCTGTTTCACTCCCCAGTCCTGAACGGTTACACTAAGCTCGTTCTCCCACTTTTCAATGAGCGCCGGTATCTGCTCTTTTAACATTCCCCGGTACCATTCTTTGATGACCTCCTCCCTTTTGGATTTATCACTTCCGGGACGCACATACAGATCCAGGTATTTCTTATTACGAATCTTCACTTTTGGCGGAGCCTCTTCCTCAATGATATTCAACAAATACCGCTGACCCTGAACCCAGTGACTTTCTCCCTGGATATATTCCCGATCCGGTACCCGTACCTGGGCATTCATTTTCCGGATATGCTTTTTAATCCATCCGAGTTTGGAGATCACGAAGAGCCGAAGGGATTCGGTTTTCATAGATCGCGGAGAGGAGAGACGAACTCTGCCCGATGGCGGATAGACAGCCAAATGGATATTCTTAATATCCTTTTTTATGACATCGACATTGATGTCGGATACCTGTATTTGAAACTTCTCAGTACTCATTTTGATTCTTTAAAACTTCCATGACTAAACTAAGATTCACATCCTCAGGTAATTTATTTTTAATGGCATTTGCCACTTGTCGTTGTTTAATTTTGTTTTCTCTCCATCCGTCTTTGGCCGTGTACTTCACCGTATTATCAATGGTTAATGCAAGATCTTCGTCATAGTTTAGGTTATCATAAAGAGCTTTCTGGACACTTTACACTGAATAAAAGTGCTTGGTCTTCTCTTCTTGCTATCTGAAAATCGACCTCAAGTCTTCTTCCTTTATTCAGATAGAGGTGTCCCTTACCCGATAGAATCGTCGATAACTCCCCGTAGTTTTCGAAATGTTCCATAGCCATATTATCATGTCAGATTAGTAGTAATTAGTCGTTAATATAAAATAATCCTTAAACCTGATATCCAGCTGATGCTCTTTGTTCAATCTCTGTCTTCTAATATCGTACCCAAATGCAAACTATGATCTGGTTTGATAGTCAGACATATTCATGAAAGTTAACATGAATCATAATTCCTGATGACATTGAGAAGCGTACTAATTTGGCAACCACGTATTATTTACCCACAATGGAATAGACGCAAAAGTTAACGTCTCTATTGATGAATAGTCGAGGCATCAAACTGGATAAGTGAGATGCCTTGTTTTTCTTGTGCCTCAGTGCTAAACTCTTTTCCATGAACCGAAAACAATTCTTACGAACATCAGGGACGTTACTGGCAGGTAGCACTTTACTACCACTGGCAGGTTGTGGTTCTTCTCCTTCCGATCCTAAGCCTAAACCTCCTGGGAACAATTATGTGAATGGAGCCGTTGCTTTAGCTAACGTCGACGATAATGGAGAAGTTTTCAAGGTTTCTGGTACTGTGACGTTTCCAAATGGTACAACATTACCTGTCGCTGATGGCTTGGCGCAGTTTGGTACTCAACAACAGATTTCTCCCGGTCGATACCGTGTACAAGTATTGCCTGCACAAGAAGGTGACTTTCCTTCGCATTCTGATTACATCACTGTTCGTGAAGACCATGCTTCTATTTTCGAGATGGTTCCTAAAAAGATCGGATCGTATTCGTACAATGATTTTCTTGATACCTTCGGCTACGGTTATGATGAAAATCGTCACACTCGTCGTTGGGCTGATAATTCGGTCATTATTTCGTATCACTACGATGAAAGTCATGTTTTGGAGGATATCGAGGCAGCAGTAGGAACGTTCTATCGTTCCAATGATCCAACGAAGGTTGCTTCTCCATATTTTATTCAGAACAGTATTGCTGCGTTACAGGAAGTTGTGCAGATGATTCCTGATTCAGCTAATATCCAGATAAATTCATTTATTGAGAGTGAGGGAGAGATTGAGTTTCCTCGTGGCTATGATTACTCTGAAGAGGGTGTGATTTTTACGCAGGCAGTCCGGATGCTCAGTATTTGTTAACTCAAAGATATAATATTGATGGTCCTCGTGTATTTATGTCGACGCTAAGACAGCGTACAGGTTTTTCGGATTCTCAGGAATTTGATGCTCCTGCAGCGACACGTAGTGATGTGCTAGAGAATATGGGTATTCATACCACTGGTCACGGGGATGATGTCGCGCATTACTCGATCGATGGTTTCTGGACTCCTGATGTTCCTCATCTGTTAAATGCTGTTTATTCGTTCAAGCCAGGTACAGGTCGAAGAAAACTTTCTAGTCCCCTTCCTGGTCCGAATGGTTCGTTCTTGAATACTATTGATCACTACGTTCCCGATTAGGTGGGTTGATTTTCTTCAGATGAACCATTTCAGAAATCAGGTTTCTGTATTGATACTAATCGTGGGTCTCCACCTTGCCTTTTTCGGTTTGTCGGACTAAACTCTTTACATGAATCGTTGGCTAACTCTACTCATCATCATACTCCTGTTTGCAGGGTGTTCCACCTCCTCGGACTCCGAGCCGGAGGAAATCCCGAATATCAGTGTGAACGCTAACCTGCCGGACTCTATGATTAAGGATGATCTGGAAAGTATTTATGTCAGCTTTGCCCATCCGGACGGATTAAGCGGTGAGGTCGCCTTCGATGTGAACGTAGAGAATCAATTTACCAAACAATTGAGTGGAGAGACGCTCTGGGATACGACCTTTACTCCACAGCTGCTCGGCAATGCCTCTGATCTGGATGCCACCAGTTCGGCCGTGCTGACCTATGATGTGCAATCGAACTCGGAGGTACCGAAGACCGTCAGTGGATCACGACCATTGCAACTGATTGAATCACCGTACTTTGAGGGACCACTAAGTGTATCCAACGTTGTGACGGGTGAAGCGGTCGATGGTCACATGACAATTCAAGAGGGTCCGATTACTCTTGATATTACCAACGGACAGGCACAGATCCCCCGGGAGTTGGATCTTCTTAAGGATGAATTTGATGATGGAATTGAAGCTGTCTTTGAAGCAGATGGTTATGTAACACACAGGGAGCCATTGCAACGAGCTGGCAGTGATCTGCAATCTATACAGCTGATTCCACGTAAAGGAGATGGGTTTGACTTCGATCTGTTCCTGACGTTCCTGCGAGAGGATGAAAACGGAAATAAGATCATTCATCAGTTTCAGAAAGAAGAAGTGCTGGAAACTCACATTCTTGATCAGGGTGTTTATCGCAGACCTGGGCAGTTTGAGTTTAGCAATACTACAGATCCTAACTTAGTTCCATCCGATGAATTCGTTGCTCACTCGGTCGATTTAATGGAGTACTTGACCCCTCTGTTGAAAGATGTTGCAGGAATTGATGTAGTTACGTATGTCCAAAGCCAAGATGAAAAAACAACGAGCGAGTTTGTCCGTAATGGATTTACGATCGGTAGCTGGGAAGATGCTCCGTATGATATAACTCAAGGCAGTGCTGCAGATGATGGGCGGATAGTGTTCTCTTATATGATGCAGCAAGTATTTGATGGATCAGGTGCCCGTGTTCCTGATTATTACAGAGGAGTCTGTTTCGACACCATGCAAAGTTTCATCTTCAGTCCTGAGAACCCTCGGGCGATGTGTGGTGAAAATGATGTTACTGCTCTGGCAACACCTGTCCTTACCGTTAATTACACCTTCGGTCCTTTGGATGGATTATATCAGAATCTTGATCTGACTGGAAAGGATGGTCAGTCGATTACCGAAGTGTGGTATGTTCACACAGAGAATGAATAAGTGAACGTCGCTTGCCGAGGGCGGGTTGATGGGTGGATAGATGAATTGCAGTTGCCAAGTTTATTGATGCAGTGCAAGTGATTCTACTGTAACCGGGCTGTAACTGAACACATTCAAAAAATATTTTCACCGAAATTAAAAAACCCCTGGAAGATCATAAATCAATGTCTCACAGGGGTTTAAGTATGTGTGGGACCGGGCGGAATCGAACCGCCGACACACGGATTTTCAGTCCGTTGCTCTACCGACTGAGCTACAGTCCCTCACAGAAGCATCAAATATAAGGGCTTTAAAAACCGAACACAATATCTGATTGGGGATTGTTCGTGGTTAGTAGTTAGTTGTCCGTTGGTTTTAGATGAATGACACAAACAACTAACCACGGACAACTGCCAACGTACTAATCTCCAATATGAATATCCTTCAACCTCATCTGGATGGTTCGGCGGCCGTTCCACCGATTCTCCTCTAAAACATAGGCGATGTCAATCTTATCTTGGTCGCAATTTCGCAATTTGGGTTCAAATGCATGCATGTTGAAACCAATACAATCAAAAACTGCGGAGTCTCCCTGACGTACTTTCATTTTTAAATGACCATTTCCAACGATGGTTGGTACACCTTCAATGCAAACATCTTTACTTACAAAAATGGGTCGCATATTCCCGGGCCCAAAGGGTTCAAACTGTGTGAGCAGTTTCCAGAATTTCATATTTACTTTTTTAAGATCCAGGTCGCAGGCGATCTCAAGCTCTGGGGTAAAATCTTTATCAGAAAGATTTGTTCCTGCAATTCGATTCATGCGACGCCTGAACTCCTCCAGGTTCTCCACCTCCATCGTCAGCCCGGCGGCAAATTCATGCCCGCCAAACTGTTCTAACAGATCCTCGCACTCTTTCAGCGCATCATAAATATTAAACCCTTTAATAGACCGTGCCGAACCTTTGATTTTGCCTTCAACCGTACTGAGCATGATTGCGGGCCGATAATGGGCATCTACAAGACGCGAGGCCACAATACCAATCACACCAAGATGCCATTCATCTTTATGTAACACCATGGCGGATAGATTTTCGAGATTGAACTTGTTTTCGAGCATCTCCATCGCCTGGTCCATCGTTTTGGAGTCGGTATCTTTTCGGGTATTATTTATCGACTCTAACTGGCCGGCAAATCTCCGGGCAGAGATTTCATCTTCAGCAATCATCAGTTCTACGGCTGTAGTAGCGTCGCCCATTCTTCCAGCAGCGTTTATCCGAGGTCCAATTGAAAAAACAATACTTGAAGTGGATACTGAGCCGGCGGGTATTTTAATCCTGTCGAGCAGCGCTTTGATACCGATCCGTGGTTGCGTGTTGATGAGTTTGAGTCCCTTTCTCATCAATATCCTGTTTTCGTCGATGATAGGAACTATATCTGATGCGATTGAGATCGCGACAAGGTCCAGGAATTTATTCGGCAGCTTTTTGGGTAAACCCAGTTTTTCTACGGTTCCCTGAACCAGTTTATATCCTACTCCCGCACCGGAAAGTCCATCAAATGGGTAGTTGCAGTCTAATCGTTTGGGATCCAGTACGGCAACGGCATCGGGCAGTTCATCTCCTACGGTGTGATGATCGCAGATGATGAGATCGATCCCTTTTTCGCGTGCATATTTAGCTTCTTCGATTGCTGTAATACCGCAATCGACCGATACAATCAAATCGGCATTTTTTTCGAGAGAAAAACGAATACCATCCGGATTGATCCCATATCCCTCTTTAAAACGGTGGGGAATATAATAGTACACGTCCAACCCAAAACTTTTTAGAAATGTGTACAGGAGGCTAACAGCAGTAGTGCCGTCAACATCATAATCCCCATAAATTACAACGGTTTCATGGTTACGGATCGCTTTTGACAGGCGGCATGCTCCGGCCTCCATATCTTTCATTAAAAACGGATCGTGCAGCTTTACATTTTCAGGCCTGAAAAACAATTTGGCTTTTTCGAACGTGTCGATTCCCCGAATGCTCAATAAATGGGCAATTTCCGGTGGAATGTTCAATTCGTCTTGAATATCGCTGACAGACTCCCCCCCTTGGGGTTCGGAATAGACCCATCGGTAAGACATGATTATGTTCCTGTTTTATTATCATTTAATAGGTATGAGAGCATCACCCCAACCATACCAAAGCATTTTACCCGCATAGCGTAGTATTGCAGGTACTGTACTATCAATCTCTTCTTTTATACAAATAGCATTATAAATAAGAGAAAGACAAATTGTAACCGGTTATTTTTCGATGAAAGGCTTAGGTTCGGATCTTTTCTGCACTTAACTTTTTTATGCTATTTTTAAATTCTCAATTATTCAAACTTGGCAGCTATTTGAAAAAGGTATCCTGGCCTGTAATTGTACATAAGACTTAATATTATATATCAATCAAACGTCTATATAAAATCAGTTTGAAAGTACTAGAACACCGAAAACATATTCTCGTTACGGGGACTCACCGTTCCGGTACTACACTGGTTGGGCAGACTCTCTCACAGGCAGACAACGTGGAACTTGTGTATGAACCGTTTAACCTTGATACCACCCGCTACAATTTCGAGTATAAATTCAATCATTGGTTTGAACATGTTCCAACATCACGCAAATTAACTGAGATACAAAATGAGTTCGACCGATATATTCCAAACTCGGCATTCCAGTATCCTGCAAAAATTTGCCGGGAGAGCGGATATAGTTTAAAAACGCCCCTCATCTACCTCAAATATTTGCTTTTGAGCGAAGACCGGCCACGTTATTTATTGAAAGATCCTATTGCACTTCTTTCGGCGGGATGGCTATATGAGCGGTACGATTTAAAAGTGATCTGCATGATTCGAAACCCCCTTGCATTCGCGGGGAGCTTAAAAAAACAGGGCTGGGATTTTGATTTCAAAAATTTCCTGGATCAGAAAGAGTTGATGAACACGTGGTTGAAACCGTTTAAAGAGGACATGGAGAGAACGGATCGAGGTAGTGATTTTATAGACAGAATTAGCCTGTTGTGGAATGTGCTAAACTATGTGATTCTGGAATACCGTGAAAAATACCCGGAGTGGCTGTTCATGAAGCATGAGGAGCTGGCGCGAAATCCCACTGAAAATTTTCGGCTGATGTTTAACTATTTGGAATTGGAATTCAACAGGGAAATTGAACAGTACATTATAGATTTTACATCAAAGAAAAATCCGGCAGAAGCTAAATCGAATGACTTACAACCCAGGGATTCCCGAAAAACAATTGATACATGGAAAGACCGGCTCACGGATGAGGAGATTAAGCGAGTGAGAGAGGCGACTTCTGAGATTTACGAGAAATTATATCCTGAAAATGATTCTTAACCCTGATTATTTACAACTTAGAATCATAAATATACCCATTCGTGAATAATCCGGGTTAATTTGCTGTATCATACGGTATCAATTCAGAGGTCATTGCGAGGGAATTTGTGACCGAGGAAGCCTCAAAATGACGTTAACTTAGAAATACCCAAAATGATACGACAGGTTATCCCGGGTTGGTTCCCAGCCGATGGAAATTCCAATATCGAAGCTCAGGTTGCTCAACCGAAATCGAGATCGAATACCGGCGCCGTAAAGTGTCCGGGTGTTCGATGTGCGAATAGTATAATCTAAATTCGTAGCTGTTTGAGAAAATAGTACCAGGTAAATGTTGGACAGGTAGAGCGGCAGGAGCAGTCCACCCTCATCAGGATATACAAGGGGTATGGTATAGCGGGTATTCAAGAACCCGATATTGTTGGCACCTGGAAATGGAAACTCAGAGAAATGGTCTGCAAAATCCGATGAAATGCCGAATACGGGTACTTCAGTTTGGGAATACACCTCCGCGGAAATTCGCAGTGATTGATTCCAACGTTTCAAGGGCGAGAGGAATGTAATCACTCCGGCGTTCACTCCATATCTTCTGGAAAGCGTTCCATCCACAGAAAGCTGATCCGTTTCAATCATAATTTCGTCTTTATTCAGGGCTTGCCGCCACTCGGCAAAGAAAGCCCACCCGGCATTGGGTTGCACATCTCGTATAAATTGACGGATGTTCCAGTTGAAAATGGTTTGAAGGCCAATCGTATGCCGTGTTGCAAATTCAGAAACAGGGCGCGAAGACCGGTCAGGATCCAGAAAACGAACCTGTGATACGGAATAACTCGGCTCAAAATAGAGGGATGTAAAGCGCGTATTCGATTCAATCGTTAATGGAATGGGAACGCTAAATGAAGCTCCACGAGAATCCTGCAATAATTCCTGGGTTGAATCATCATCTTCATTATCTGTCTTAAATGAGGCGATAAAGGGCTCATTGAAAAGGCTGACTTCAAATCCGGGATAAAATCCTTTATAGATGTAGGATGCATCGTACCAAAGTCGTTCTGCCATGTAACTCGCATCCAGGGAATAAGCTTGTGAGCTCATGACATCCCCGCTTTCAAAGGTCAGCCCCGGTCGATGATATCCATCTTGATCTTCGTAGGTCGGGAGCCAGAGCCTGGGTTTGAGCCATCCCCAACCTGTAGAATATCTTTCAGCCTTCCAGGAAGACCTGTCCGGGTTTTCCTCACGATTCATTAATGGACGAGAAAAACTTTCTGTGATCTCTTTATCCATTTTCCACAGATCCGCAGGAACTTGCTGCCAAACAGCATCAGAAAGATTGAGAAGTTGCAGGGTTTGTTCATGTTCATCCTGCATGATATAGGCAACTTGCTCACCACCGGGAGAGTAGGAAGCTTCAAATGCATTGAATTGGCTGTCGGTAATCTGATTCACGATCTCTCCTGGAACGTCATATTCATAAAGGTTCATGGTTCCGGTGTGATCACTCACAAACAGCAGTTTCTCCTCTTTTGGATGCCATGCGAGGTCAAAAATAGAGCCGTTTTCAAAGACAATTTCGGGGTCGGAATCGAGGATAGATACCAGATCAAGATCTTCAAACCAAATAGCCTGGGTGCTGTTTATTCGACCGATAATTGCCGCAGTTCCCGGTTGATACGGATTGGGAGCTGCCTGAACAACAGTGGAGTGCTCCGGTTTGGAATATTCCTGTAAAATCTCTCCATCATTTGGATTGATTCGTACAAGGTTCATTTCGTTAGCTGATGTTTGAACAGCAAGAATGTCATCATCAAATAATGCGGGAGAAAAGAGACGCGCGCTTCTTGTGATCCGCACTGAGCGACCAGTATTAAAATCAAGCTGATGAAGATCTCCCTGGAAGAGATTATCGTAGAGAAGATGGCTGTGATAGCGAGAATAGATCAAACTGCTTTTATCTTCTGAAAGGGAATAGAAAAAATCATCGGTAATGGATACCTCCTTCAACAGGTCCAAAGAATTGCCGATCAAATCATAGGTATAAAAGCCGGTGGTTCGGTTGCATCCACGCCCGAAAAAAATGAGCGTATCCTCATCCAGCCATTTCGGACGCTGAAGTCGCTTACATGTCGCTGAAAATGGAATCTCTTTTGAAAGTGAATCTGTACCGTTGCCGATCTCTTTGAGGCGGTCGGTTTCGTTCTGTTTTTTCTCTTTGCTGAATTGATCATAAAGCTCACCGGGCCAAGAATCTGTTTCATGTTTAAGAGCCATTCCAAACCCCAAAAACGGATATTTGTAGTGATACTCTATCGCATTCTTCATTGAATCTTCTCCGTAGGAATCCAGCAGCCAGTTTACAAATTCGTAGCCGCCGATGTAGTGACGGTCAAATGGCGGCGTATAGGTGGTACTGTGAATCAACTGCCCCATCGACCACTCATCGTCGGTATTTAATACAGATCTGAATTTATTGCGAAAATAGGGATAGTTACCGCGACCGGACTGTGGAATTTGGTTGTGACTTTCATACTCTACGGCTATGCCCTCCAGGAATCCATTGGGGGCTGCAGTGTGAGTGCCCCGCCTGATGTCTGGTGAGAAAACAGAGAGTACACGTGTGAAAGATTCAGGATTATAGTTGAAATGCATGGCGTGAACCAGTTCATGAGGAAGCACAATTTCAAGCCAGTCGCCCGATTTTGGGTTCATCGATTTACTGATGATAGGCGATAATTCAACTTCAGACCGAAAATTTATTGGAGATACAAAGCCGTTAGAATTGTCATTTTCCGGGTTGAGGATAAACGGGAACCGATCCATCTCGCCGCCGACCAGATCCTTTATATCAGCATATTCACTCTCTAAAATGGCGAGCGAACGGTAGGCTTCTTGCTCATATTGTTGGGGATAGATCAGTCTGAAATGATCGGTATTGAGTTCCATCCACTCTTGCCCGGGAACCCGGTATTGAGTGTTATAGATTTGAGCATGTGCCGGCAGAGCAAATAGAATACTGATCGCACAAAAAAAGAGATACCTGATCATTGAGTGTATGTTAATGTCAGTTCGACATACGAATCTTGAATAGTACGTTCCCCTCCTTCAAAAGAAGGGGACTTTTTAAACGCTTTTATATTAATTTTATATCGTATCTACAATAGATTAATAAAAAAGCATCCAATACAGGTAAATTAAGGCAAAAAGTGTAAGAAAAATAATACCGCTAACACTCAGCCAGTACAGCCAGGATTTTGGACGATACTGCTCATCTACTTCAGGCTGGTGGATGAGCTTGTGGTTCATAAATGCCAGGACGGGTGCTGTTAGAAAAGACATCGTTGTTGCGAGATCAATCAAAAAACGAAAACGGTCGCCCAGAAGAATCAACAAAAGAAGTGAGCCGGCGCTGACTCCAACAAGAAGATAAGCATATCGTTTTTCTTCAACATTCTCATCATCACTCTTCAGTATCGAAACAAATTCATTCACCACGCGAGGGTAGGTGTCTGTAACCGTAAGAGTTGTGCTGAACATCGTGATAAATGCACAGGCGGCAATCAGGATAAATGCCCAATCGCCCATGGCCGCGGTATAGAGTTCAATCAGCTGTTTGGAGAAACCGGCGGCACTGGCTGCGTATTCCTGGCCCGATCCGTACATCACCATTGCACCGAGTGTTAAAAAACAGAGTGCTATGATGGACGTGCCGATGTAGCCAAGGTTAAAATCAAACTGAACTTCGCCCAGTTGCGGTTTGTATTGTGTTTCATTCATCCTCTCTATAGTCCATATCGATTGCCATGCCGCCGCATCTATGGGAATTGGCATCCAGCCCATCAGGGCAATCAAAAAAGCTACTCCGGAAACGGTCCATATCTCAGGCGCAATCGCTTCAGGTTGAGGTGTAAACCCGATATTTGTGAAAGCCAGGAACATCGCCACAATAGTTGATATTGCGAGTATGACCATCAGAACTTTAATCGCTTTGTCCAGGAGTGTATACGTATTACGGACCAGGTAGAGTACACAGAGAACCAAGATCAGGCCGCACCAGGTGGTTACGGAGAGTTCAATTCCGGTGAGGCTGGTTGCCAAACTGGCTGTTACGATCGTTACAGCAGCATGAACGGCAAACATCGTTGAGATCGTAAAAATGATGAAAATCCAGAGTGCAACCGGACTCATTTTAGCATATCCACGAATCATATTTTTACCGGTGGCCAGTGCATACCGCGGACCAAATTCCAGAAATGGATATTTAAAAATATTGGCCAATATTACGGCCCAAACCAACGCAAAACCATACTCGGCGCCGGCTCTTGTAGATTGTACAAGGTGTGAAACTCCAATGGCGGCGGCGGCCATAATCAGGCCCGGGCCCAGGCTGTTTTTAATTCCCTGTAGGGTAGACTTGCTCATCTTCTGATTAATTATGCTTGTTTGTTATGGCACCTTTAGGGTAAGAAAATTTTATCAGACTCAGTAAATATGAAAGAGACTTTTATGATGCTGAAAAAGTTTAAGATATCTGATTTTATTTGGAACATTAAGAGTTAGAAATTTTTTATTTTGATGTATACACACTGAAATATTAAGAAAGTGGTAGCAAGGATGGTAAGTGAAAAAACAATACACGAGCTGATCGACAAAGAAGCTAAACATTACGTAACAATTACTCTTCCAACTCACGAAAAAGGGGAGGAATCAAAACAGGACCCAATTCGATTTAAAAATCTGCTATCTGAAGCCGAAAATTCTTTGAAAAAACGCAATTCAAATGGAGTCAATATTGAGGAGATACTGAAACCGGCCAAAGAGCTTTTAGACAAGCCGATGTTTTGGTCTCACCTGAAAAAAGGACTTGCCGTTTATATGACTGAGGATTCATTTGATTTCTATCATCTGCCGTATGAAGTAAACGAGCAGGTATTTGTAAATGATCATTTTATGATTACTCCACTTCTGCCGATGACCAGTATGGACGGCACGTTTACCATATTGGCAGCCAGCCGAAAGAATTTGCGATTACTGCGCTGTACTCGAAATACTGTTCATGATATTACACCGCCTGATACTGTAACTTCCGTAAATGATTACCTTGAAGTTGACCCTCAAAAACAGCTGCAATTTCATACCGGTGCTAAAGGTCAGTCTGCTGTTTATCATGGACACAATGCCAGCGAGGAAGATAAAATGGTGGTTGTTGAGGCCTTCTATCGAGAGATTGAAAAAGAGATTACCAACGTGATGAATGAGTTGGAAGATCCGCTGATATTGACCGGTTTGACGGAAAATATTGGCCTTTATCAAAAAGTAAATCACTACAATCGCTTGGTTGAAGATACAGTCTCCCACAATCCGGATGAACTTTCTGATAAAGAACTGCGAGACAAAGGCTGGAATGTTGTGAAATCGCACTTTTTATCTGAGATGTACAGATCTCTCGAAAAATTCTCTGAGTATGGAGACGATCGTGTGTCCAACAACCTGGGTGAAATCATTGAATCTACGGTGATGGGGAAATCTCAAACCATATTTATATCTCAGGGTGAAACGAAGTGGGGCAAATACGACAAAGAGAACCACACTGTTCATTACAGCAACCAGCCCAATGGCGAAGATGTTGAGCTTCTGAACTGGCTTTCCATTACCGGTTACAAAACGGGCAGTAAAGTGTACGTTCTTCCAAAAGAGGAGATGCCGATTCACTCAACTGTAGCAGCTGAATTTAGATTCTAATTGCGATTGTTGACCCAAAAAAGGCGCACTTCTTCTTGTTAGGAGTGTGCCTTATTTTTTGTTGCAGAAAACAGTTCGATTAAGATCGGCACTTTCAGTAGTTTTAAAAGAGTTTTCCTCCCGCTCAAAAAGAGATTTTTATGAGAGGCATACCTCAAAATTATTATTAATAACGAATAATCATCAAACACTTTAAAAATATTCATGCTTGTATTAGTCATTAATTGCGGGAGTTCATCCGTTAAATACGATTTAATTGAAGTTGAAGGCAGAAGAGAGCGATGCAGCGGTATCATTGAGCGAATCGGGGCGGTTACGTCTATTGTTAAACATCATCCGGAGAATGGAAAACAGATTAAAGACACGAAAGTGATCTCCAATCACGGTGAGGCATTGAAAGAGATTATGGACTACCTGTTGAGCCCGGATGCCAACATTATATCCTCGCCTTCCGACATTAAAGCCGTTGGGCATCGCGTGGTCCACGGTGGTGAGATGTTCAAGGATTCTGTATTAATTGACAGCGAAGTGAAAGATGCGATAAGGCAGGCGTATGATCTTGCACCTCTTCACAATCCGGCAAATTTAAAAGGCATTCAGGCTGCTGAAGAAAAGTTACCCGATATTCCACACGTAGCCGTTTTTGATACGGCCTTTCACCAGTCGATCCCGCCGAAAGCTTACATGTACGGAATTCCAAACCGGTTATACCGCCGCCATAAAATTCGGCGCTATGGTTTTCACGGAACCTCCCATTACTATGTGAGCCGGCAGTACTACAAACTGATTGATAAGCCAAAAGAAAAGACGAAAGTAATTACCTGTCACCTGGGGAACGGGGCGTCTATCGCAGCAATTGAAGGCGGCCAATCCAAGGATACCTCGATGGGTTTTACGCCATTGTCGGGCTTGGTGATGGGAACCCGAAGCGGTGATCTCGACCCCTCTATCCTGTTTTATATTGTAGAGAAAGAGGAGTTGCCCCTGAATAGTTTACATGCAATGCTGAATCGCCACAGTGGTTTGTTGGGGTTGAGTGGGTATGCCAGTGATATGCGGGACCTGATATCTGAAGCGGAGCATGGAGACAGGCGCTGTCAACAGGCGATTGATGTGTTTTGCTATAATATTAAAAAATATATCGGCACCTATTTAGCAACTCTGAATGGTTGCGATGCAATTATTTTTACAGCCGGTATCGGGGAAAACTCCTCATTGATCAGGGAGAAGTCACTCGAAAATCTCGGCTCACTTGGAATTGAAGTCGACCCGAAACGAAATAGTGCCGTTAAACCGGGAGAGATCGAGAAAATAAGCTCGGATTCTTCAAAAACAGATGTATACGTAATTCCCACAAATGAGGAACTTGTAATAGCTATTGATGCTGCCAAAATTGCCACGGCAAGCAACCAGAGTCCGTGGGTATAGCCAATAAAAAACCCCGAATTGATGATATCAATCCGGGGTTAAATATTCATTTGTGTATCAGATTAATTACTTCCGCCGTCAGTTGAGCCCTGATCGCCGGTATCAAAGTCTTCTTGCTGTTGTGGTACGGCTGATTCTGTCTCGGAAGGAACCGTAAAGTCCTGTTGTTCAACCGGCTCTCCAAAATTCGATTGCTGTTGAATTGTACTTTGATTGGTTTCTTCATTGTCGATAGCAAAATTCGCAAGCACACTTAAACCGAGAAAAAGTCCGGCAAGAACAGCGGTTGTTTTAGACAGGAGATCGGCCGTTCGGCGTGCTCCCATTGAAGAACCACCGGCCATTCCGGCAGCCAATCCACCCGACAATCCCTCTTTTTGGCCGGGTTGTAATAAGATTACTACAATCAGTAAAATACAGATTAGAGTAATCAGCGATATAATAATTCCGTAAAGCATAAAATAAAGTTTTCAGTTTGTTGCAAAGAGTGTAAAAATATCACTATTTATACTTTTAACAAAGTGGTAAAGGTATAACATATTGCAACTCTTTTAATTGTTCTAAACCGCTCAAAATATAAGAAATAAGATGAACGAGGAAGCAAGCCAATCTATAAAAGAAGTTTTGTCGAATATCTACCTGGATTATGGCAACTTAATTGAGTCTGTAATTATAGTCCTGGTTCTGATTGCAATCCGGTTTATTGTGATTCGAATTGTGCGCCGCCAGACAGAGGATGATTCAGTCAGATACAAGTGGCGTAAAAATTTAACCTACTTTTTAAGCTTTCTTGGGTTTTTGTTGATTGGGCGGATTTGGTTTCAGGGAATGGCCTCCGTAGCTACCTTTTTAGGCCTTTTATCAGCAGGTTTGGCAATTGCCCTCCGCGATCCGGTAACAGATATGGCGGGTTGGCTCTTTCTCATTTGGCGTAAACCTTTTGTGGTGGGAGACCGCATTGAAATTGGCGACCGAAAAGGAGATGTGATTGATATTCGGTTTTTCAAATTTACAATCCTCGAAATTGGTAACTGGACTAAATCTGATCAAAGCACGGGTCGTGTGATACATATTCCTAACCACCATGTACTGCAA
Source organism: Rhodohalobacter sulfatireducens (assembly GCF_022012475.1). GTDB lineage: Bacteria > Bacteroidota > Rhodothermia > Balneolales > Balneolaceae > Rhodohalobacter > Rhodohalobacter sulfatireducens. The sequence goes on along the minus strand of NZ_JAKLWS010000001.1, from coordinate 202,007 downwards.
AACTCCATCGCCAACTACACGAGTGATTTTAATTTTATATGGAATGAGATTGAGATTGTGGTGACATTCGAGAGTAATTGGAGAAAAGCCAAAGAATTACTCACCGATATTGTCAACAGTCATTCTGAGGATTACGTGGCCGATGCTGAGCAGCAGATACGCAGGGCAAAAAAATCGTATCTCATTCAATACAAAAACCTGACCCCGATTGTTTATACTGAAGTTGTAGAAGTAGGTGTGAAGCTAACGATTCGTCATCTTTCTCATGCTCGCAGGCGCCGCGGGCTCAACCAACTGATCTGGGAAGATATATTAGATAAACTTCTGGCTGAGCCGGATATAGATTTTGCCTACAATACGCTTCGAATCTACCAAAACCAGATTGAAGGAAAACCCGATCTACAGCCCAAACCTCCTTCTACTTCGGAATCGGCTGGATAATTTCCGGGCTGTTATTCGTGGGATCATTCACTTTCTTACTCACGCGCAATACGGAAAGGTCTGTAAGCATAAACAGGTTGCCGGCTTCTTTAAGCAGGTCTTCGAGATCAATCCCGGGATCGAGCCATTGTAATGCTGTCGGGCGATCTAACATCATCGGCATGGTTGCAGACATCGGCTCAACAAGTGTGTTGGCTTCAGTAGTTATAATGCTTACGAAGGATTCATCTCCCTCGTAATAAAGTCCTGCTACCGACATTACTGCATTATTTAAAAGACGTATGAAGAAGGGATGATTTTTCTCCTCGTCATCTTTCCATACGAAGAAGCCACTGAGTGAAAGGATGCATCGTTTCACATGATTTTTCTTGAGTTCGTCAAGAACCTTCTCTTTCTCTGTTGTCGTTTGCTCAGCTCTGTTCGCTCCCATCTGTCCCCACCGTACACGAGTAATTTCCGGCTCACCATTATTAAGTATAATAACAGGCAATTGATGCCCGGGTGAAAGGTTATAGTGTGGCTCAAACAATGCCTGCTTATTTGTTTGAATGTTATAGTACTCCTCAACCTCTTCTTTGGATGCAAAAAAAGCGACTCTTTTAGCCATTTTATCTAAGGTTTTCTGAATGGTTTGTTTTGTAATAAAGTACATAAAATAAAACGCTTAATGAATGCAACACATTCGGATACCTAAGCTTTTTTATTATAAAGATAGATATAAAAATTACATTTGTATATACAAATAAAGGTTAATAATCACTCCCTGCACCATGTAGATTAGTCAGTAACGTGATTGGCGGTATAAATTTATGAAAGGAGTATTCCTCTATCAGCTGATGGATAGATATGGCGAATGATTGGAGTATGAAATTGAACTTATCAAATTATTCGACCGGAAAAATCCTCTCAAAGCCACTTCCCTTGATTTAAAGCGGGATTTTAGACTCATCAAGCGACTTGATAAACAGTGATCCATATTCAATCAAAAAATCAGTTGGAATGCATTCATCTGAGATTTATTTTCAAAGAACCAAAGTCATCGCAAAAAAAGTGGTGACCAACTGAGTTTACATAGCAATTTGAAGGGTGACAGCTAGTTTGTTTTATCGCAGAGCTAACCCGTGTATGTGTAAACTGGATTGAAAGTTACTGCGTAAGCAATTATAAGAAGAGAATGCTGTGTGCGTTAATAGATAGATACATTGCTTAATTGAGGCAGTTATTTTTGAAGGCTGATAGAAGAGTATTTTTTTTACAAATTTGGCGAGAAAGATCACTGGATTACTTGATGTGATCTGATATGAATTTTGTCTGACATTGTACGTTTTGGGCATTTACTTAAACCTGAGTTTCTCGTAAGGAATATTCTTTTTTGATCATCGGCCATAAGGCAGGTTGCTGCCATTTGTTAATTGAAATGTTGATCAAAATTGAAGAGGTACCACATTGTCGTTTAATCAATTTCGACTGAGTTCTGATATTTTGAAGGGGTTGAATGATGTTAAACTTGAAAGCCCCTCACCGTTACAAAAGAAAATTTTTAAGGCTGTACAAGAGAAGAAAGATCTTGTCATAAATACAACCATCGAAGAAGACCCTGAGGTAGGTTACCTGATTTCGATGTTGAATGAAATTTCGAAATCGGATCGCCGCCAGGGAACTCGAGCTGTCATTGTAACGGCCGATAAAGAGCGTGCCAAGGTTCTGGATGAATGGATATGGGCCATCGGCTATCATGCATCCATCGAGAGTGCCTGTATAACCGAGGATGGTGATCCCAAGGAACAGCTCAATGCTTTAACCAAAGGGCCGGTTGTAATCGTTGCTACACCCAAGCGTTTCTCTGAAGTTCTTGAGGAGGGCAGGATTATTTTCCGTGAGGTTCAGCAATTAATTGTAGACCAGGCTGAACTTGTGGAGGACTGGTCGGCAATTGAGGCGATTTCGAACCGGGTGATCGGAAATTGCCAGCGAATATTTACGGCCGCTAAAGACAGTAAAGAACTGCGTGAGGCGGAGGATCAGATGCTTAAAGACCCGGAACTGGTTACGTTAAAAAAGAAGAGTGATTCGAAGAGTTCAGAGAAGCAGAAGCCTGCTTCCAAGGAGCAAGAAAAGCCAAAAATTACCAAGGACTTAACACAGTATTATATTAACGTACCGCCCAGATCTAAGATCTCTACGTTAATGGCTCACATTGAAAATCATAAGCCGGATTCTGCATCCGCTGTCATATTTACTGCATCAAGGAAAACAGCGGACCGTTTGTATAAAATTTTTCGGAAAAGTAACAAGCGGGCCGTTAGTATTCATGATAAGACAGACAAGGGTACATTTGATGAACGGTTCGGACGTTTTAAATCCGGAAATGTTCAACACCTGATTGTTGGACAGATGTCTGCTGCAGACATTCCAATTGAGCATACCGATCACGTAATTAACTATGATGTTCCGGAAGATGTTAATGAGTATAAATTAAGGGCCGAATTGGTGGGTGATGGAAAAGCCACAAGAATTATCAGCCTTGTATCCAAACAGGACCGAAGTGATATCAATGCCATTTGCAAATCACTGGGGTACGCACCGGAAGAAGTACCGCTGCCTAAGAGTGTGAAAGACAAGCTTTCCACTCGCGGGAAAAAATCTAAATCGAAAAATAAGCGAGGCGGACGCGGAAAGAGCCGCGGAAGATCCAACAAGAAGAAAAAACGCTCTGCACATAAACTACACGAATTGCCGAGACCTACATTCGATCAGCTTGAAGGCGGAAGATCCGGCAAGAAGAAAAAGAAAAAAGAGAAGAAGGGAATCATCGGGTTCATCAAAAACCTGTTTGATTAATGTAAATAAATGTGACCTAAGCGCGACAAAAGATCCCCCTCCTTTTCCAAGGAGGGGATTTAGGGGTGCCTTTGAAGGGGGAAGTGAGCGGAGCGAACAGGGGGATGTACACCCCTCCCGCCTAAAGGCGTCCCGACGGTTCGGGACCCTCAAGGGGACACAAACCTCCCTAGCCCCGCCTTACACCCCGTCGTATCGAGGGTATGCATGAGGGGAGCGACATATTCACGATTCTTATGTAGAATTCACGCTATTTAATCAATTAGGAGTCCCTCATATCCTCAAATGCCTGTTCAACCTGAGGAGCCGGTTCGGTATACAGGCTTACGATCCAGGTAGCGAGAAGTGCGGCAAGAAATCCCGGAATCAATTCGTATAAAGAATCTTTCAAGACCGGGATATAATACCATGCGATCGTTACGAGTGTTCCGGTAATCAAGCCGGCATAAACTCCGGCACGGGTGGTACCTTTCCAGTAAAGGGCAAGAATGGAAGTTGGCCCAATGGATGCTCCCAATCCGGCCCAGGCGAAGAGCACAAGCCAAAAAACCAGATCCTCAGCGAGAAACCCAAAGAGAAGAGAAAGCACGACCAAAAGAAACACAACAGACCGGCTGTAAAGAACAAGACGTTTTTGTGGAATGATTTCGTTCTTCTTGATGATTTTATCATACACATCACGAACAACACTTGAGGCTGCAACAAGTAATTGGGAATCAGCGGTAGACATAATGGCTGCAAAAATTGAAGCCAGAACAATACCAAAAAGTATGGGATGGAGATGTTGCTGAGCTAAAAATGGAAACAGATTCTCGGTGTCGCTTGCTGGGAGCATATCTACTTCGGGGAAAAATGCACGGCCGGCAAGTCCAATGAAAACCGCACCCCATGCCATTAATACATTCCAAATGGTACCAATAACAGCAGCAATTCGAAGCTGCTTGGAATCATCGATGGACATATACCTGGCAAGGATATGAGGATTGCCGGGTGAACCCAGTCCAATTCCTAAAAACCCAATGGCTGCACCTACAGAGATTGCAAAGGGATCGACATAAGCAATATCCATCTCTGATAGTTGTATAAGCAATTGTGAGAGGCCCCCTGCATCGTAAATTGCAATTATCGGGAGGGCAACCAAAGCGAAGATCATCAGTATTGCCTGGAACATATCGGTGAGGCTTACGGCAAGAAAACCTCCAACAATTGTATATGCAAGTACAATAATTGCTGTAACCAGAATTCCCAAATCCTGATTCATTCCGAACCCGGAAGCAAAAGCCTTACCACCTGCTACGAACTGTGCTGAAACGTAGCCAATCATAAATATGAGAAAGATCACAACAATCATAAGGCGCAGATATCCATTTTGATCATTGAACCGATCAGCAAAAAAATCGGGAACAGTAATACAATTTCTTTTTTCTGTAAAGTTTCGAAGTCTGCGAGCGTAGTAAAGAAACAGGAATAACTCAACGATGATGTAACCAGCTACCGCCCAAATTGCCGAGGGGCCCTGGGCATATGCCATCCCGGTCACCCCAAGTAACAGCCAGGCACTTCGTCCCGATACAACGGCAGAAAGTGCCACCACAAAACGATTCATCTTTCGTCCGCCGATGAAATATTCGCTGATTCCTTTTGAGGAGAATCTCGAGGAATAGATTCCAATCCCAATCAAAAAAAGAAGATACCCTGCAAATGCGGAAATAGCGTAAGGATCGAGGGCAATAGAAAGAGACTGTGTTTCATCCATTGCGCTGTGATTTTTTATTCGCAAGGATAACCGCAGTGACAATAATCAAAACAGGCAAAACAAACATTACCAGGTAGAATGAAATCATAAATCAGTCTGCTGTTTAGATGAATTTCGAAACTAATCTAACGAAAGACAATTGATATAAAAAGAGATGGTGAAAGCTTGCCCGAATATCGCAAAATCAGTTGTTTGACGGTTGCAGGAAGAGACAGGATTTGTTAGTATAGGCTGAATAGAAATGGTTCCTGAAACATGTATGAATAATTGAGAATCGGAACTAAAAAGTGATATTTTCCATACCTGACATTTAATAACTGACCAGACAATTGTATGAAATTTAATGTATCAAGTAACGATCTGAACCAGGGACTCTCAGCCGTGATTGGAGCTGTACCCACGAAAGCCACTCTGCCTATTCTTGAAACCATTTTGTTTGAAAGTGAAGATGGCCGATTGAAGCTAACGGCCACGGATCTTGAGATCTCAATAATTGAGTACATTGATGCCGATATCGAAGAGGAGGGGTCTGTAGCGATCCCGGCCAAACGCCTGCAAGAAACACTGCGTCAACTTCCCAATATACCGGTCTTCTTTGAGGTGGATGAGGATCAAAACGTGGAATTTAAAACCGATAAAGGAAAATATAAGCTGGTTGGCGAAGAAGCAGATGAATTTCCTGAAATTCCAAATATGGATGGCGGTACAAATCTTTCAACAGATACCAAGCTTCTTCAAAATGCAATTGGAAAGACGATGTTTGCCGTCTCAACCGATGACCTTCGCCCTGCGATGATGGGGGTCTATTTTGATATCGGGGAAAACGAGACAAAATTTGTAGCAACGGATGGTCACCGGTTGGTGAAATATGTGAATCAAAATTTCACTTCAGAGACACCACTTTCGTTTATTGTACCGGATAAAGCACTTAGCCTCATCTCGAAAGCACTGGATGACGATTCTACAGATCTTATTGTTTCCGATGATCACGCTCAATTCAAGAGCGGCAGTACTATTGTCATCACAAGATTAATCAATGAACAGTATCCTAATTACGAATCAGTAATCCCGAGAGATAACGACAAGAACTTGCTAATCGACAAAAACCAGATGTTGGCTACAGTTCGTCGTGTATCTGTTTTTTCCAGCAGTACAACACGCCAGATTCGCCTGCAGCTTAAAAATGATAAAATAACAATCCGAGCCGAAGACCTGGATATGAGCAGCGAGGCGAAAGAAACAATTTCCTGTGAATACAGTTTTGATGAGATGGAAATTGGATTTAACGCAAAATACCTGGGTGACGTGCTGAGTAATGTTGACGGCGATGAAGCCAAATTTGAATTCTCTACTCCAAACCGCGCAGGAATTGTAAAACCGGCCGAAGAAGAAGAGGGCGAACAGATGCTGATGCTCGTTATGCCGGTGATGCTTAACAGCTATGCATAAAATTCGCGATGTCTCGCATAATTACACTTACAACCGACTTTGGAACCCAGGATCATTACGTAAGTGTGATGAAAGCGGTGATGCTGGATATTATTCCGGACGTCCGCTTCATTGACATTTCTCATGAGATTCCTCCGCAGGATGTAATGGCGGGCGCATGGGTGGTTCGCAACTCTGCTCCCTATTTCCCTCCCGGAACTGTTCACTTGGTTGTAGTTGACCCGGGTGTTGGTACCGATAGAACACCCGTAGCCATTAAAATTAAAGATCAGCTTTTTGTCGGGCCTGATAATGGGATCTTTTCATTGATTGGCGAAGAGTTTGGCTACGAGGCCGTAAAGCTCGAGAATGAAAAATTCTGGCGCGAAGATCGATCAACGACCTTTCACGGACGCGATATTTTTGCCCCGGTGGCAGCACATCTTGCCAATGGAGTTTCAATTGATGAACTTGGTGATCCACTCGAAAAGTTGGTCACATACAGATGGGCAATTCCCATTTCCGATAAAGATGGTATCCAGGGTTGGATTGTACACATCGATCGATTTGGAAACCTGGTTTCTAATATCCCCTCCTCTTTGATAAAAGAAACTATTGGAGATGCACGACTCAAAATTTATGTCGGAAATACCATTTTGGATGAAATTGTTCCCACCTTCGGTGCCGTTCCGGATGGCGAACCGGCAGCATATATCGGCAGTTCAGGTAAACTGGAAATTGCTATCAATAAGGGAAATGCAAAACAGATGTTAAGTGTTGAGAAGGGAGCGCAGATTTCGATTGTCGTTCAGAAGTAATGCAAATAGACATTGTATTTTTCTTACCACTGAAAAATTCAGTAACTGGACAGAATATTTTGTGAGTTAAAAATTGTGAGTCAGCAAGAAAAAATACAATGTTTCATAGTGACCACTTCGTAACTCTGAAAAGTTGTTTGCGTATTAAATAGGGTGTTCAACAAATCTGATTAATTCATGAAATTTGAAGTACGTTCTCCGCTTTACGACCAGGAATCTATCCTTATTCCATCCGAAGTAGAAAACCTTTCAAAACCGTTTAACGGCACGGTTTGCTCAAGAAAGGGGGATGAATATAAAATCAAGAATAATATCGTAGATCTGCTGCCGAAAGAGCAGGAATACACGTTGGCCCAGAGTACCAATCAATGGAGTATAACGGCATCAGTGTATGAAGACTTGTGGAGAGTTCGGTCGTTGTCATTATTAACGGGTGAGCAATTTCCGATCGAAAAAGAGAAGGAGTTGTTAAATCAGTGGGTGAACCCTCAGCCCGGCAAGGCCTATCTTGATGTTGGCTGTTCCACCGCAATGTATGCCCGGGCTCTGAAAAAAGCAGAACCCGAGAGTCGTCTTGTAGCAATCGATTTTGCGGAGGCGATGCTTGAAGAAGCCCGATTAAAAGCAGAAGCCAATCAAACAGATATTCTGCTACTCCGGGCCGACGCAAGAGAGATGCCTTTTTTTGCCAGAACTTTCGACGGGATTGCAATGGGAGGAACGCTGAACGAACTGGGAGATGAATTAAAGGTTTTATTTGAATGCAAAAGAGTTCTGAAAGACGACGGAGTGATGTTCATGATGCATCTCATCAAATCGGAAACGTGGTACGGATGGTTGTTTCAAAACTCTGCCGAGTGGAGCGGCCTCAAATTCTGGACGGTTGAAGAGAGTAATGAACTCTTTGAGCGATCAGGTTTTAAAGTGGAAGATCAGTTTACAAAAGGAATTGTTTGTTTTACAAAACTGAAGCCGGTGTAAAATCCCCCTTCGAAGTGGGAATGATTAGCCGAAGGCTGATCAAGGGAGATGACTTCTTGTTCCTGCTTACACCCCAGTGAGATTCTCCACAACTGGTACAAGTATGCAACTTGTATCAAGTGGAATAATTTCACAACTGGTGCAAGTTTGCAACTTGTACCGGGTAAAATTTTTTCGCACAAGTTACAAACTTGCGCGAGTGTTGAGACGCTGACAGGTTTTAACTACATTCGGTCGGGAGCTTCGATTCCTAAAATGCCAAGCCCGTTCGCCAGTACAGTTGCACTGGCTTTTGCCAATCCTGTTCGGGCCTGCATAATCTCCTCCACTTCTCCGATGATCCTGCAATCGTGGTAGAACGATGTAAATGATGAAGCCAATTCATTCAAGTAGGTTATCAACCGGTGGGGTTCACGATGCTGTGCAGCGAGTGAAATCGCTTCAGGAAACGCAATTAATTTTTTGATGAGCGTGATTTCTGATTCATGGGTGAGAACGGAAAGATCGATATCATCGATGAATTCGGCAATCTCATCGATCTTTCGAAGGATCGATTGAATACGTGCATGAGCATACTGCAAATAAAATACGGGATTCTTTTCTCCAGTTTCTTTGGCTGTGGTGATGTCAAACTCAAGGTGGGTGTTTGGAGATCTCATCAAAAAGAAGAATCGTGTGACATCTTCGCCGACCTCATCCATCAATTCATCTAAAGTGACAAAATTTGCTTTTCGCGTACTCATCTTAAAAGGCTTTCCATCTTTCACAAGCGTGACAAACTGGTACACGAGTACTTCAACCTTCTCTTTGTCATATCCCAAGACATCAATTCCACTGAGTACATCCGGGTAGGTATCGATATGATCAGCACCAAAAACATCAATACAGAGGTCAAATCCACGGTCGAGCTTGTTTGCGTGGTAGGCGATATCAGGCAGGCGGTAGGTCGGCTCACCGCTGCTTTTGATCAGAACCGTATCCTGGTCTTTTCCAAATTCCGTGGTTTTAAACCAAACAGCACCGTCTTTATCATAGGCCAGTTCCTTCTCCCTAAATGTTTGCACAACCTGGTCAATCGAGCCATCTTCATAAAGGGTATGTTCGTTGAAAAAGGAATCCATCTCGATATTCATTCGCCCGAGAGTATTTTGAATCTCCTCGAATATGACGGTTTCCGCTTTTTCTTTAAACAAAGTTACATCCTCTTTATCAGCCAACTTATCGCCATGTTCCTCTAAAAGTTGTTTGGCAATATCTTTGATATAGCCACCTTCATAACCACCCTCCGGAAATTCAGAATCCAGTTTAAGTTCTTCGAGGTACCGGGCCTGAACGCTAAGTCCCAACATCCGCATTTGCCGCCCGGCATTGTTGAAATAGTATTCTCTTTGAACATCCGCACCCGTCCATTCTAAAAGGCGAGACACCGTATCTCCCAAAACAGCATTTCGTCCGTGTCCTACTGTCAACGGTCCGGTTGGATTTGCACTCACAAACTCAACGAGGCATTTGATTCCTTGATTGTCGGTCGTTTTTCCAAATTCTGTACCGGAATTCAGAATTTCAGCCAGTTCGTCGTACAGGTAATCTTCAGCAAACCGAAAGTTGATAAAACCCGGGCCTGCAATTTCAATCGCCTTAATCTTCTTTGGGTCTGACTCGAGATGAGAAATCAACTCTTCGGCAATAGCCCGCGGATTCTTTTTCAGAATTTTAGGTAAAACCATGGCTACGTTTGTCGCCGCATCTCCGTGGGTGGGATCTTTTGGCGTCTCAATCTTGATGTCAGGCAGTTGCTCTTCAGACAAACCAAGTTTTAAAAGTGCTTGACTGATTATTTTCTGTAAATAGGTTTCCATGAATGGAAAAAGTGATTATTTGTGAATTAGATTCTTGGTTAAACAGGAAGGTAAATATACAGGTTTCAAAGAGTCATTTCTTAGTGATTCTTTTCGCTATTGAGACATGGTATTTTTCGAGTCAAAACAGAGTTTAATTAGGGCAAGAAGGTTTAAAAAGTCTCATAATTTATTGCAATCAAGAAAAAATACCATGTCTTTTATATTGGGAGGGATTTAGGGTGGGTCTCAAAAAAGAGTAGGCTGATCATCACCCGAGGCGGTTTTTCGGGCAAAGGAGGGGTCGGTATGAAAAAGTTCAAGCATCTCGGGAGTAAATCGGCGTCCGTAGATTCTTCGGCAGACACCCTGTAAGGCTTTCTCACCGTTAGATGTGATGGTCAGATACCCGTGTTCATCTTCATAGATAAACCCGAATTGGCGGATGTCGTTGACAATCAGGTAGGCGAGTTTTGCATTGACCCCGATGTTCTTCTCCACGAATTCGCGGTGAGGGGGCTCATCTTCAGATGCAACAAGAATTCCAAGAAGGTTGAGTTCGGCCTCTGTAAGCGGATAACCTTCTGAGTGTTTGGTGAGAAGGCTGTCCCATGCAGCCTGGCTGTAATAGAGTCCAAACCACCATTTTGCATTTTTCAGGAGCTTATGCGTGACTGCACAGGCAAGGTATTTTCCCGGTGCGGCATGTCGCGGTTCACCGCGGTCGCGGTACATGCTGACCATCGTAGCAAGATCCAGTTCTTGTAAGTTTGGCGGGTATTTGAATACGAAATCGGACTTTTTCTGCATGTTGCACTCCTAAACCTTCTCTCAAGTTTACAAAAAAATCGCGGGGTTTGTTCAATCAAATGTATGAAGAGAAAGTTTTATGCCCGCTTTTGTCAGGTTTGACTCGTCTATAAAACCAAAAAACTACTCTTGAAGATATTCTTCTCGGCTCAAAAGTACACCCTGGTCCCAGGTCCGTTTTGGAAGTGTAAAAGTATAGGGATACCCGCTGGCGGTAACCAGGTAAAATGGGGCTGGTTCAGCTTCAATAAATCGATAGAATTTCAGTGTTTTGGACTCTCCATTGTCTGCCAGGAACTCAACAGAGTACATGGGATTGGAGGTTGTGGAAGAGTCAATTCCATCGGGTGGATAACCCGCTGCGTTTAAACGCCCAAGCATGCTCACAAGAGTAGAGGCCTTTTGTTGATCCAAAGAATCGGTTCCGGCCATCCAGGTTCCGTTTGTGTTCTGAATCGTAAATGAACTGTCTGCCGGGTAAGTAAATCGAATTTCAGTAATTGATTCTAATGGGACATTCCAGACGGTCAAATCCCGCCAGTTATTAAAATTGGATTGAATGGATGAGCGATTCAATCCACTGACAGAAAACACCTGGTTTTCGCCGGGAATACGAACGTAGATGTCTCCTGCACTTCCGGGAAACTGTGATGAACTTGCGATAACCTGATCCAGCTCCTGGTCTCCGTTATAAAGTGTAATAGCGGTACCTGTACTGTCCACCCGGTAGCGTGTGTGCTTTTGGGGATCACGGGTTACCAGTGCCTCAATCTCCATATTTTGAAGCTCCCGTAAAGCCATTTTAATTTTTTGCGAATCGGCAGCAAAGGTTTCGTTTTCAGCATGAACCTGCCATATGCCGTCATTTTTCAGAAGTTCAACAAAAGAAGTATCGGCGGGGTTATTCAATGTAACTCTATTAACCTGGGAGGGATCCGTACTCACAAGATCACCGCGGAGAATATCACTCTCACCGGTACCACCCAGTAATAGTTGAAGCAGGAGTAATACAATTGAGATGGCAAATATCACAGATAATGTCTTTGTAGCATTTGTCATGATTAAATTCCCTCCTCAATCCATTTTTGCCTTCTCGATTGAGCTGTTCGGTATCGGTAGAAACCATAACCAATTACGAGAAAAATAGGGAGCAGTACATTTAAGTATTTCAAACCGGTTTTGGTTTGATCACTGACCTGTGTAAGCGGGCGGCTGGTAACGCCCTTTGTTCTCAACTCCATCAAACCGGATGCATCCACCAACCAATCCACGGAATTCACAAAGATATTGATATTATCTTCCGGCATATTTTGTTGCTGCTGACCGGTACCATTGATCACAAAATCACCATCTCCAAAAACTACCAGGGAGGTTGGATTGCTTGAAGTGAGTTCGGCTTGAATGGAATCATCCTCAGCAAAAGCAGACCTGAAATTTCCCTCAATCAATGCGGCAACAGGCAGGTATGAAGCCTGAAAATCCCGGGCTGTGAATTGCTGTTGCGGGCTCAGGGCAAAAAATTGACGGGTGGTGTCGGCACGTTCCGAACTTCGAGCGAGGACAGATAAGGTTTGATTTGATTCGGCTCTTGTAACATCAATTGTTGAGACAAATGGAAAGATAACAGATTCAATTCCCCGGCTGATCGGATGATCTCCAAAATTTGGAATCATAGGGATATAAGGATAGCGAACCGAATTGAGTACGTTAAATCCGCCCTGCTGGGTTTGAACCTGTATTTGAGTGCTGCTAACATCTCTCAGGAGATTTGTCTTTACCGGAATATTGTAGGACTCAAGAAGGCGATCAATATTCGAACGGATCGGCTGCCCTATACCACCTGCCTGAAGATTTGCATTCACTTTGTTGATCGCAAAAACGACTTTACCGCCGCTCATAATGTATTGGTCAATGGCCAGCAGTTCAGAATCGGATAACGGTTCTTCCGGGCCAACCACCATAAGAACTTCAATATCTGGCGGTACACCGTTTGACCCTACGTTACGCAAATCCACAACCTGGTAGAGTTGTTGCAACTGGTTCATAGCTTGTGGCATTGCCGCTTGAGTGGGTTCACCGTGACCCTGTAGAAAACCGACTTTTGGTTTACGTTCGATCGTCAGTTTTTGAATGATCAGTGCAATTTCGTACTCCAGAGATGTGCCGGGTTGGATGGCCGGCAAAATTTCCTGCTGATTTTCATATTGAAAAACAGCCCCGAGGTATGCTCTTCTTTGTGAAACCTGGTCGCGTTCACGAACATTTACCAACAGTGGTTGAATGCCTGCCTGTTGAGCTTCTGCCTCTGCCCGATCATTTTCGTTTGGATTGATAAATCGATATTCAAGATTCCCTCCCGAGTATGCTCGAAATTCATCCAAAAAATTGCGGAATTCATCTTTCAGAAGATCCAGGTTTGGAGGCAGGTCTTCAGAAAAATATGCAGTTACTGTAATGGGATCATCAATCTGATCAGCGATCTGTTCACTTGCTCCCGACAATGTATAGCGATTGTCTTCTGTGAGATCGGCCCGCCAGATCAAGTGGTTCGCAAAAATACTGAGGACAACGGCAATGCCTAAAACTAGTCCAATTTGAATGAGCCCTTCATTTTTCGTTTTTAGAAATCCATCAAATGCCTTCATGTCCACATCCTCCGCCTTAGTGATGCTGTTGACAAAACAAAGCCGATGAGAATCAAAGAGATCATGTATACTACAGATTCAAGTGTAATAACTCCGCGGGTGAGGGTTGAATAATGGAACTGCAAATCGAGGAATTCAGCAATACCTGAGAGCCAGTCAGGCAATACAGATGCAGATATTCCAAATAATAGATGGAAAAAGACCCCGATAAAAAGACTCAGTATCAGAGCTACAATCTGGTTTTGAGTAAGGCTTGATGCAAAAATTCCCACACTGGTGTACACACCGCTAATAAGAATCAGCGCCACGTAACCGGCAATTGTTGCCCCGTGATCGATGTTTCCAAGGTTGGCAACGGTGATATAATAAGGCAGAGTGAAAAGCAATGAGATGATCACCAATAACCAAGATGCCAGCCACTTACCGATCACTATTTGAAAATCGGTCACAGGTTTTGTGGCGAGTAGTTCCAGGGTGCCGGATCGACGTTCCTCTGCGAGCATCCGCATGGTGATGGCCGGGATGAAAAAGAAGAGCGTCCAGAACGCAATTCCGAAAAATGTATTGAGAGATGCCTGTCCTACAAAAAACAGGTCGCCTGAACCACCAAGCCATGTAAAAAATCCACTGACTGCCAGGAATACGATAAGAATAATGTATGCAGTTAGAGAACTGAAAAATGCATTCACCTCGCGTTTGCAAATAGTCCAGATATGCTTCATAAGTCCTCCGATTGAATGGTGAGTTTTCGGAACACATCCTCGAGGCTTGATTGCATGGGAGTAAGTTGCAGTAAAACCCAATCTCTATCTACGCAGAGCCTAAAAATTTCTTTTCGTGAATCCCGGCCGGTTTTTATATCCACGAACCAACTGCCTTTTCCATGCTCGTCTGCCGGTGTGACTTGAGCCACAGAATCTAAAGCCAACAGCCCCTCTTTCACACCTTCGCCCTCTATTTGAAGAAGCAGCCGGTTCGTTCCGGAAGATCGTGCTTTCAATTCCTCTGTCGATCCGTCTGCAACCAACTTTCCTTTGCTGATGATGAGTATGCGATCGCAGGTTGCCTCTACCTCTTTGAGGATATGCGAGCTGAGCATCACCGTTTTCTCTTTACCGATCTCTTTGATCAGTGATCGGATCTCCACGATTTGATTGGGGTCGAGGCCGGTTGTCGGTTCATCCAAAATCAATACATCCGGGTCGTGAATAAGTGCCTGTGCCAATCCTACCCGCTGCCGAAAACCCTTCGACAGTTCGTTGATATTTTTATGGCATTCCGGTCCAAGCCCGCAAACATCAACCATCTGTTTAATGCGGTCGGGAATCTCTTTTTCGGATACATTTTGAAGGGCTGCCGACATATGCAGGTAATCAAAAATGCTCATATCGGTGTACAAAGGATTGTTTTCCGGCAAATACCCGATACGTCTTCGCACCTCTTCAGAATGCTTGTTAATATCAAAACCGTCAAGCTGTACGGATCCCTTGGTAGGGCTGATAAAACAGGATATAATTTTCATCGTGGTGCTTTTACCGGCACCATTTGGTCCAAGAAAACCAAGGATTTCTCCGGTTTTAACCTGGAAAGAGATGTCATCAACTGCTTTTTGAGAACCGTAAATCTTGGTGAGATTCTCAACGGTTATACTCATGTTACAATCTGTTTAGAAATTTTATGAATATGACCCATTAACAAACGCGAAAAATCTAATAAGTATTATTTTTCAAATCAACTGTTAAAGAGCCTATTCTTATCAAGACCTCAACGGGTAGATGATAACGATTCTAAGGGGATAAACAGAACAGAAAAAGTGAGTCTGCTCAATCCGAATAAACACCTTATCAATGCTTCCTTTGTGATTTATCGTTTCTTACATCTTTGGCAAGATGTTACAGTTCAGCTTATCTGGTGGGTCTGAGGATCTGTCTTGGAAAATCGAATACACAGTAGGCTTTTCAAAACTGAACTTGGGAATTAAAAATAAAATGGAACAATGCTTAAATATTTAGACTTGTATAGATTGTAAACCCTTTGGAATAAATTACTTACACATTTTATGGAACCTGGTTTGGATATGAATGAAGCTTACCAGATTGTAGCGGGTAAGCTTGAGACATGGTTGAGTGCAACCATCGAGATGCTTCCCAATTTAGCATTGGCTCTGCTGGTACTGGTTGTTTTTTATGTAATCGGAAAGATGCTGCGGAAGTTTGTACGCACTCTCCTCGAAAAAGCCACTACCAATAAGACTGTTATTGATCTGGCTGAGACCGTCATGTCGGTTCTGATTATTGGCATTGGGGTCTTTTTTGCGTTGAGCATTCTAAATCTTGATGGAACCGTTACAAGCCTGCTGGCCGGTGCCGGTATTATCGGTTTGGCCTTAGGTTTTGCATTTCAGGATATTGCCGCCAATTTCATTTCAGGTTTGCTTCTATCCATTCGCCATCCCTTTGGAATCGGGGACATCATAAAGAGCAATGATTACTTTGGTACGGTTCAGAAGCTGAACCTGCGTAACACAATTATAAAAACGCCGCAGGGTCAAATTGTCTATATCCCGAATAAAGTGGTTTATGAAAATCCATTTACCAACTACACGAAAAATAAAGAGCGGCGAATTGACCTGGAATGTGGAATCTCCTATGGGGATGATCTTGAGAAAGTAAAAAAAGTGGCTACAGAGGCGATTGAATCCATCGAGAAAAGAAATCAAAATCGAAAGGTTGAGTTTTTCTTCAAAGAATTTGGCGGGAGTTCCATCAATTTTGTGGTTCGTTTTTGGGTGGATTTCAGAAGCAACCCGGATTTTTGGGAGCCACAAAGTGATGCGATTATAGCCCTGAAGAAAGCCTTTGATGAGAACGACATAATGATTCCATTTCCAATCAGAACGCTCGATTTTGGAATTCGCGGCGGTGAAAAGCTGAATACCATGTGGGATAGCCAAAAGAAAGTCACTAATCCCTCAAATAGTGAGTAGTTTAGTCTTGTTCGCCTGTTACAAAAGAAGGTTCAGAATTCTACTGCTTCGAGGTACGCAGTTCTGAGGCCCAATCTGTAAGAGCGTCCCGCTGTTGGTCTGTCAACCGGGCTTCCGAGTGTGTCCAGGTGTAAGACGGCAATGGCATCTCTTCCTCATCAACCACCTCTATCATCTCTTCGAGGTAATGGTCTGCATCTTCGGCGGTATAATTTTGCCATGTCGAAAGATTCATCTCCTCCCTGCCTTCATCAATGTGGTCCTGCAGCCACCATGCTACCGGCTGTATATTCGAGTACCAGGGATAAGTGGTTTCATAGGAATGGCAATCGTAACAGGCTGATCTGAAAATAGATTCAACATTCTCTGGTGGTTGATGAATATTCAAAAAATCGGCAGAAGGCTCAGTTTCAGGGACGGTTTTATCAACCCCAAAAA
The DNA here is from genome assembly GCF_022012475.1 of Rhodohalobacter sulfatireducens. Lineage (GTDB taxonomy): Bacteria > Bacteroidota > Rhodothermia > Balneolales > Balneolaceae > Rhodohalobacter > Rhodohalobacter sulfatireducens. The sequence goes on along the minus strand of NZ_JAKLWS010000001.1, from coordinate 185,025 downwards.
ATTGAAGAACAATAAATACGGCTAGAACAACCATTAAAATTTTAAAAAGAATTGATTTCATCTCTCCCTCCATTTTGTGTTCAATGAATATGAACTGATATCAGATAGTAATTTAAAGTCTTGAGGATTTTTTCCATAATAAAATTTCAATCAGGTTGGTTGCCTGGCAATAAGTGAATTAACTTTCTCAGAGATCAGATTTTCGCAGGTACTCATATCCAGCTTTCCCCAATTCTTCCAGTCAAAATTGGCATAATTATTTTCTAATTGACCCAAGTCCAAATCCTCCCAATCCTCAATGAGTACTACTGGAAAGTCTTTGGCAAAATGCTCAACCAGGATATTTCTTTTACAGATGGGAATAACTTTTAGATAAAGACATTCCCAAAACCGATAGGTATCTATACCGTTTCCCTCCGGGCAGATTGCGAATTTGTGAGTTTGCAATGTCTCCCAGTGGGGAAGAACTCCTCTCCATGGTAAAAATTCAATTCCCTTCTTTTTAATTTTTTGATAACAATCTTCCCTTGCTTCCCGGTTAGTATTAATACTAAAGTTGAAAAAAACGAGATCTGTTTTAGGCGGATCGCGCTTTATCATGTTGTTTAATAGCCATAAGTTGCCATGACGCCACATCCTGTTGGCAATTCCAATTGGAATGGGTGTTACACGTTCATCCGAGACCTTCATGTTTTGAGTAAATATGTGCCGCAAATTTGGAAGATGATCGAATAATGCAAGGTGCTTCACTTCAAAATTATAATCTGAGTTGTGAAGAACAAGTACAAAGGGGTTCTCCAGGAGCGATAACTTTTTAACAAGGTAGGTTTGATTGTCCAACAGGTGTGTATAACAAAAGATGCGAGGTTTGTTATGAATCGAAGAGTTTATTGATTCAATTGGAAGCCACCTGTTTTTTCTTCTTTTGATCCTTGGGTTTCCATGAAAATCATCAATCGTCCCCAGAAAATGGTCGCATAATAATTGAATTCTCTCACCGGTAATAATTTTTAAAACCGGTGAGAACCCTTCACCGAAAAAAGATTGAGATTTTCGGAACAGAGAATAGAGCTTTTTCTTGATCTTGATGATGTTTCCGTGATTTACCTTCATTTCTCACTACATATATGTTATAAATTTATAACCTATTAAGTACCATAGAGTTGGAATAATCTATATTTCATTTTAAAAATTGCAGTGTGTAATTCGGCGAAATTTTCCCCATGAGCTGCATTTGCCCAGGGCATGCCTTTGGCAGAAGTTCAAATAGCTTGATTAACGTACAGCATGTACGCCTCACTGCGCTATTTGAACTTCGTCTTGCTCACAAGAAAATTTCTTGGTGAGAAATGCAGGTTTAGCTCAGCTTTAGTTTCACTTTCCTTTGATCTGCCTGATTTAAAAGTGTCCCCGCTCATTCGTTTATGATTCTGAATCCAAAAAAAGTAACTTACAAACTTTTAGAATTCCTTGTATCCGATTTGAAAGTTTTATGGTGTACGATACAGTTTTATGCGCTCATGCAGATGATTCAGTAATTGCTCCTCTGGCAATTCATTCGATTGATCATTTTCTTCAGAGCCGAAAAATATTCCTGATCACAAAATCAGATGTTTTCAAAGCGATAAGAAAGAGAACGCACTCAAAGATAAACCTACATTTTCTGGATGAAGATGAATTGGTGGAAGGATTAAGCCTGAATCGTATTGAAGCTATTCTCAATGATAGGATGGAAGGAAATGTTAAAGGTAACTGGTACTATCAGCAGTTTTTAAAAATGGCCGTATCGCAACTACCGGGGATTGCCGATCATTATTTGATTTGGGACAGTGATACCATTCTAATGAGGCCAATCACCTTTTTTGACGAGGATAAACATATTTTTTTCAATCCAAAAACGGAACATCATCAACCCTATTTTCAGTTTCTGCAAGATCTGTTTGGACTTGAAAAGCAAGTGAATCACTCCTTTATCGATCAGCATTTGATGATAAAAAAAGAGTACATGCAGGAGCTGATTCAAAAAATCCGGGAAATAACACCCGGCAAAAATCCCTGGTATTGGATGATTTTACAATCCATTGCAGATGAAAATCTTAGAAATCATGGGTTCAGTGAATTCGAAACCTATGGAAATTTTGTTGTGAATCAGCATCCGGGTGTTTATAAACCACGCGTCATCAAAACAGGTCGCGGCGGTACAAGTACATTCGGTTTACACCCAAGCAGATTCGATTTTTTCCGGCTTATTAAGATTGGATTTACAGCCGTAACATTTGAGTGTAGACAGGAGCGGTCTGCTATCCGTATTCTTTTGCAAAAGCTTAAATCCCAAATCTTTTATTTGAGATATTTATGGCGATCAAATGATTCAGGGATCAGGCAGGATGCTAAGAAAATTGTTGGTGGATAAAGATTGAAGTAGTAAAGTAGTCGATTGAGAATTTGTAAAAGATTTTCCCTTCTGACCTGGGCATCATTGGGGGGATGGTCCATCAAGCTCAGAGTAAGAATTTAGGTTTATCACCGGTGAGGAAGGCTGCCCAAGCGCTTCACAATAAAACCTTTTCTCCAGATTCTTCAAGGCCGAAGGCAATTTTCATAAAAGTAAAGGTATACTGGCCGTGAATATGGAATAGGAGATTGCGGGAATAGCGGGAAGGATAATCTGGGGGCACGGAAGAACTGAAATATCGTAATCCTATTGAAACCACAGAGAGTGGCTATCTCTATTCCCGATGCGTTTTTCGTCACTTTTTTCGCACAAAAAAAGTGACTATCCTTTAACGGGTTGAGATTTAGGTGAACTTTGACGATTACCGCTGTCATTTAAAGAAAGTAACATTGTTGCATTCTGGTACTTTTATGCCGTCAAAAGCACCCAAAACCCCGGCTGTGAAGAATATTCGGTGGCTGATGGTTCAGTGCGGCACCCTTTGAGGTGTGCCATCACCACTCCGGCCTCGAAAGAATTGGCGGATTGAGGGAGCCTGAAGATCTGTGGGGACCTTTTATCATATCGCTTCGCATTCAAAAAATGAGCGGCTCTTAACTGAGTTAACAAGCTATGAACGCAATGGACCATTAATAAAAGGTAGAGATTCAGTAACAGCCACCAATTGTTTCACCGCCTAGAATTTACGGTTCGTCCCGAAGAGTAGGGATGAATAAGATGACGTTAAGGTTTGATAGCTTATCATTTTGAATGATCCTCAACCTTTCCAATAAACCTAGATAAAGATATCATCTAAAAATTTGTGATTTTATGAGTAATGTCAGGGCCAGTGGTGGTTCAGTAAGAGGCAGCCAGCCACCTAAACCGGCGCCTATGGATCTTGAAGAACTTCGCAGGCGATCAAGGATTGGATTGCCCGGCGTATTCGGGGTTTGGAAGAGGTAGCTTTTTACACCGTATTTCCCGAAACCCCTCGCTACGGAATGTTGACCATCCGCAAGCCAGCGCCTCGGGGAGGCTTATTATGCTTTTTTATCCCCGGGCGTCGTTCGTTAGCTCACTCTGCCCGAGGCTATGTTCTTGCGCTCTTTCAGAGCTATTCATTATGCTGCAAATCTACAGTCACCTTTTTCGTGAAAAATTCTGGTTAAATTCTTTTCTCGATTGCTGATATATGTGGATTCTTGGTTTATAATTGAACAATCAAAGCGTCAAAAGTTCATCATAGTAACCCATATCCAACTTTTCTTGATTATTCCAACTGAATGATTGATATGCATTCTCCAATTTTTCTACGTCTAAATCCGCCCAGTCGTCCAGCAAAAGCACCGGAAAATCCCGGGAAAAATACTCTGCCACCGTATTCCTTTTACAAATAGGTACCACCCTTAAATACAAAGATTCCCAAAACCTGTAGGTGTCTAAGCCACTGCCTGCAGGGCAAATTGCAAATTTGTATGTACTGAGGGACTGAATGTAATCTTCAAAATTTTTACCGGGTTGAAATTCAATTCCTTTCCGCGAAATTTTTTGATAGCACTCCTCTCGCTTTTCATTATTTGTTTGAATACTGAAATTGAAGTAGACCAAATTGTCTTTTTTAAACTTCCGTTCTCTTACGTGGTTTATGACAGACAATTGACCATGAGCAAATGGGGTATTTGCAATGCCAAGAGGGAGAGGAGTTACCCTGTTATCCCGAACAGTGGCATTTTTTGAAAAAATTTTCTTAAGATTCGGCAGGGCTTCAAACAGCTTCAAGTGTTCTTTTTCAAAAGAGACATCCGAGTTGTGAAAAACAAGCAAAAATGGATTTTTCAACCACTTTAGCTTTTCGATTAACAGGTCCATATCCCATATAACTTCGGTATAACAGAAAACGCGGCTTCGGTTACTAAAGGGGGAATTAAGGTGCTCAAATTTCTTCCACTTATACTTTTTTCTCCATAGCAGCGGGTTCTTTGATAATTGCTTTTCGTTGCCGATAAAATGATCACATAAGAGTTGAATTTTTTCACCCGTGATGACGCCGTTGGCAGGGTCCGGCATTGGTTTAAACAGGTATTTAATTTTTCTCTTCAATGAGCTCATAAATCCGGCAAAAGTTCATGCTTGAGGGTGAATACCGATAAATGTATTTAAAAAATCAATGTATAATGATAAACTTTTCAGAATGTTGCGAAAAGAACCATCTTGAGTTGCATCCAAGTACTAAATCGATTTATTTGAAAGTATAAATACTTCAACATTTAAAAGGGTTTTAAAGAGATGAAAAAGGCAGAATCGTTGGAAAAATCGAATCAAGAAACGGGGAAAGAAAATGATAATTGGAATAATGAGGGGTGGTCAAGACGCGACTTTTTAAAAGGAAGTTTGGGATCTGCGGGCGTGCTGGCACTGTCCGGTTCGGGGCTATTCCAGGTCCTGCAGGGCTGCACCTCGCAAAGCAGCAATACGGCGTTTGCGGAACGGGCTGCTGATCTGATCAACCAGATGACGGTTGAGGAAAAAATATCTCAGCTTCGGTATGACGCACCCGCTATCGACCGTCTCAATATTCCGCAATACAACTGGTGGAACGAATGCCTCCACGGAGTAGGGCGGGCCGGAATTGCAACCGTTTTTCCACAGGCGATCGGGATGGCCGCAACCTGGAATAGGCCCCTTTTTAATGAAGTGGCGAATGTAATTTCTGATGAAGCCCGGGCCAAGCATCATACGTTTGCGAATGCAGGACGACGAGATATTTATATGGGACTTACATTTTGGACGCCAAACATCAACATCGTTCGTGACCCGCGTTGGGGACGTGGGCAGGAAACATATGGTGAAGATCCATTCCTAACAGGCACACTGGCAAACTCATTTATTCGCGGGCTGCAGGGAGACGATCCCAATTATTACAAAGTGATAGCCACATCCAAACACTTTGCTGTTCATAACGGCCCGGAACCACTACGCCACTCGTTTGACGTGGATGTAAGTGATCGTGATCTCCACGAAACCTACTTACCGATGTTTAAAACAACAGTAGAGAATGCCAAGGTGGCGTCCGTTATGTGTGCCTATAACCGGTTTCGCGGAATTCCGTGCTGCGGCAGTGATCCTCTTCTACAATCCATTTTGCGTGATGACTGGGGATTCGACGGTTACGTAGTTTCCGACTGCTGGGCGATCGCTGATTTTTATGAAGAGGGGCGGCACGACTATTCCGATACGGCGGCGGAGGCAGCAGCCGTTTCGTTAAAAGCGGGCACGGACCTGAATTGCGGGAGCTCATTCCCCTACCTGCAAGATGCGTTTGATCAAGGTTTGATCACCGAAGAGGACCTGGATGTAGCCCTGCAGCGATTGTTTGAAGCTCGGTTTAAGCTGGGAATGTTTGATGATCCATCTGAAGTTCCGTTCTCAAATGTTCCATATTCCGTTGTAGCAAGTGATGAACACAACGAAGTTGCACTGCAGATGTCGAGAGAATCGATTGTGCTGTTGAAAAATGAACCTACGGGCCAGGATGTAGAACCGCTGCTTCCGCTCTCGAAAGATCTGAACTCAATTGCAGTGATTGGCCCCAATGCCGATAACTACTGGAGCATGCTGGGCAACTATCACGGTACACCGGCAGAGGCGATTACTCCGCTGAAAGGTATTGAACAGAAATTGGGTGACCAGGTTGAGGTGAACTACGCACTGGGATCTCATTTTGCCGAAGGGATTCCAAACCTGAGTGTAGTGGACAGTGAGTATTTGACGCCATCCCGGGGAGAGGGAAATGGGTTGTATGGTGAATATTTTGAGAATACTGAGTTTGATGGTGAACCGGCAATCAGCCGTGTGGATTCGCAAGTCGATTTTATCTGGAAGGATGATACACCCATCAACGGAGAAATTGCCGACCCATTTTCAGCTCGTTGGACGGGTCAGTTAAGGGCGCCGGTTACCGGCACCTATGCGATCGGGTTGAATGGAATGAACTACTTCAAACTTTATTTTGAAGGCGAGGAGCAGTTCGATCGCCAGATGACTCACTCACCGTGGTATAGGTATTTCGAAGTGGACCTGGAAGCCGGTGAGACGTATGATATTACCGTTGAGTTTTACAGTTACGGACCCGATCCGCAGATTCAGCTTACCTGGGAAGTTCCCGGAACGGACTTGTTGGCTGAAGCAACAGAAGTAGCTTCAAATTCCGATGTCGTGGTTCTGTGCATGGGTTTAAATGCCCGCATGGAAGGAGAGGAGATGGATCTTGAGGTTGAAGGTTTTGAAGGTGGTGATAAGACAAACCTGGAATTGCCTGCTCCCCAGGAACGCCTGATGCAAGAGATTCAAGCTTTGGGTAAACCTGTTATTCTGGTATTGATGAGCGGGAGTGCAATAGCCATCAAGTGGGCAGATGAAAACATCCCGTCTATTTTACAGGCGTGGTATGGCGGTCAGGCCGGGGGAACCGCCATAGCAGACGTGCTTTTTGGGGATTACAATCCCGCAGGACGACTGCCGGTTACATTCTACAGGTCCATTGATGATCTGCCCGAGTTTACAGATTACGATATGGAAGGTCACACCTACAAGTATTTCAGGGGTGATGTACTCTATCCGTTTGGGTACGGACTGTCGTACACAAACTTTGAGTATTCCAATATACAGCTTGAAAGCTCAGAGTATTCTGCTGAAAATGGAGGGGAGTTAACAGTCCGGGCCGATGTTTCAAATTCGGGTGAATTGGATGGCGATGAAGTTGTTCAACTTTATCTGCACTATCCCGGGGGAAGTGACCCACGACTCGTGAAAGAATTAAAAGGGTATAATCGAGTTCATATTTCAGCCGGAGAAACAGAAACGGTTGAATTTATACTCCATGAAGATTCGTTTGCTCATTGGAGTGATCAAGAGCAATCGTTAACGGTTCAGCCCGGAGAGGTAGAAGTAATGGTTGGGTGTTCTTCCGAGGATATTCTGTTGACAGAAACTCTGCAAATTATTGCATGACGGGTATCATAAATACCAAATGACATCTGATTACCATCTGTACCCACGGCGGAAAGGTCTACCATCGCGAAGGTTTCGATCACCGGCCCAAAAGGGTCGTAAATTTTCATCACGAAGTTGCAGTGTACGACTATCGGTGGTGACCTCTTTAGCAATGAACTCAAGCGGTTTCATCCCGTCCGTTTGGAATGCTTGAATTTCCACTTTCTGCCCGATTTCAAGATTGGCGACAAATGACTCAAGCGCATATGCTGCACCTAAATGCACATTGAAGAGTTCATCACTTTCTTCCGTATCGATAAACAAATGCGTACCGATTACTGCACGTCCGGTGGTATGCTCACATGGCCCTGTTTTTATGTGATCCAGTGTTCCGTCCAACATGACAATAGTTGGCAGTTCTCCTGATCTTGCTATTCCGTTGGAGTCTCCCAACCCCTTTTGTGCAAATACTGATATGTTTAGTGTAAACACGACACATATCAGAACTCCGATTACTTTGAAATAGATATTCATTGTTCCTCCCTTTTTAAACATTCTCTCTGTCTGTTCTACAACGTTTCAACAGGAAATTTAGCTTCTCTAATGCTGAAATATTTTCACCTAAATTAGTAACTTAGTTATTGAAGATTTATCAAAAAAAGAATGAATCAGAGAGAAGAGGGTATGCATAATTTTTTAGCTATTTATGCCATAAAGGAGGGTTATTTATTGGGTAGGTGGCAGGTCAAAATTCAGGTTTTTTGCTTTGCCTTAGGCATATTATTCATCTCATCCTGTACAATTTCAGATGAAGAGAATCAGGTAACAGATATACCTAATTTTGCTTTAGAGACCCAGGCTGAAGACCTGAATAATGTTTTGCCGCAGCGTCTTGACCTGAATACTTCTTTTGACAGTGTGGGATTTGGTGCGAATCAGCTACAATATTACTATTCAATTTCTAATCTCACGAACAAGGATTTTGAGGAAAGAAAATTGTACGATTCTCTTTACAGTGAAGCTGTGAACCGAATTCCATGTACACTCTGGCGGCCCGTACACATGCAGGGTGTGGAGGTTTCATTTACATACTTTTCAAACAGTGGCGAAAAACTTCTGCATTTTACAAGACAGCAGCAAGTGTGTCAATAAGATCCCTCAGGATTTTGTAAGGTTACCTGAGACGTCACTATTGATGATCATATTTGCAGTTTCAGATGATATGATCTAAAGTGCAATGCCTTAAGAGAATTGATTACTGGATAATCGCCGAGTATAAATTTGATCGATTATACCGTGAGGGCATCTCGCCTATCTTTTCAATGGATGTAAAGCCCGCTTTTTTGAATGTTTTTACCAGGCGCTTAAAAGAAATTGGGAAAGGCACCCATGGATTGAAAATGTTCGTATCGTATTCAACAATTATTAGAACTCCATTCGGTTTCAGGGCTTCTTTCAATTTGGTGATGAAGGCTTCTTTCTTTCGGACATAGTGAAGTGAATTGGCCAAAAGGATACCATCCATATTTTTAAACTGGAAACTGTTGTTTTTGAAATTGGTAACCTTCCTCTCAATTTGAACGTGCTTGAATTTGGCGGGGATCTCCTTGAGCACTTTCTTTTTTTTATCTACAGCAACAATTTTGCTTCCGGGTGATAGATGGTGAGCTAATGCGAGAGTAAATGTGCCGGTTCCGCAGCCGAGATCTATCCAAACCTGTTTATTGTTTGAAAATTGCCGGGGTGCAGTTAACATATTTATTGCCTCACTATGTTGCATCGTTCATGTAGTATTTTCGATGATCCCGTTCAGTTATAAAAATTATCGGTTGTAGAATGTCTCAGTATAAGTAGATCTTTCATAGAACGTACCCGGTAGAAATGGTAGTTTGGTGGGTTTACAGGTGATTTCGGCAACTTTTTCGAAATTGTTCCTGTTCAAAAAATCACTCATCTCATTCGAAGACACAATCAGATCGGCATCTTTGACGAGCACTTTTCTATCGATTTTTGCACGATTAAAAGTCACAACTTCTCGATTCTCATTCTCCGCAAAAAAGTAGTATTTAAATGGGGCTATTATTTTTTGGTTTGAGGGCTCGTTGATTAGCTCCGGAATGTTTGTGCTGTCCCGGCAATCCGAGTTGGCGAGTAGGTCTGCCCCTCGCAAGAAAATAAGAAATAAGCCCGGTACAATGATCAACGCACTCAATGAATACTGGATGAACCTTCTGCTCACACTTTCGGAAAGGATATAAAAGATGCCTGCAATTAAAATGGGTGTAATCATAGCCGCATAGGGTCCATGTTCTTCAACAAAAAAGGAAAAAGAGAGATAAGTAAGAACTGCGCCAATCAATAATGGTTTTTTTATAACGGTTTGGATGTAAATCAGAACCATCACTATAAAAATGCCTATCGTAACATTGTCGTAGAAAGAGCGAAAAAACGAGACGCCAATATGAGAACTTACACTCTCCCGGGCCCGAAAGAAGCTTGCATACTCTTCAAAACCGCCGGCATATTGGATCCACAAAAATATGGGCACAATAAATACCAATGAAGCCCCGGTTGCTGCAATCCATTGATAGGCTGAAATCTTACTTTTGGGTTCAACAAATAGTTTATAAAAAGCCATCACGAACACTATTGGAAGTAGAAACAAAGCGCGGGGAGTTGTGAGATATGCGGCTGTGGAGAGCAACCCAACAAGAAGCCATTGTACCAAATAGCCCGATTTTTTTTGGAACTCAATTCTGTGAGTTAGAAACAGCGCCAATATTACAAAAAGGAGAGCTGCTAAATCCATCCGTCCGTAAACCAGGTTCCTGTTGAATGAAACATCAACGATGGCGGCTGCCAGGAAGAGAAGAGAAAAGGTTTGGTTACATCCCCGATCGCGCAAAATTTTATACAGCAAGAAAACGGAGAGATAACCGGCAACCAGGTTAGGCAATCTGAAAACAAACTGATCTAAGCCAAAAAGATGAATTAGCTGCGATTGCAGAAAGAAATAGACAGGTCCGTAAATCAACACCTGGCCGTTATTATAGCCCGGGATAAGGTCTTGCAGGAATCCTTTTCCATTGGCAAGATTAAATGAAATATTGGCAAAGTATGCTTCATCAAACCAGGAAGGAAACGTGTAGATCGTAAAAAGGTTCACAATTAAACCCAAAATTAGAATCAGAACTACACTAATTTTTATCGCTTCTTTTTTTCGATTCATTCAACAAATATTTCATTTCGAAAGCTCTGGTAACCAGAGGGTAAGAACCCCAGCGGAAAGAATAGGGGTATTTCTGTTAACATTAAAACAAAAGCAACCAGATTTGTGCAGCAGCCGGTTTTTTAAATCTTTTATAAAATGATTTTTTAGAAAAGATAGACAACATGGAATGGTAAAAATTCTTATTGTATTTTTTATTGTAGATCCTGCCGTCAATAATAAAAACTACGATAGGGTGAGAATGATTGGAATATTCAAATCAAGAGGATGAACGAGGTATGTTATCAAATAAGATTATCATAAACTTTTGCCCTACGGGCATGGTGCCGACAAAAAATATGACCCCCCATGTTCCTGTTCAGCCAGAAGAAATCATTGAACAGACGCATGAGGCGTATGAATTAGGCATCACAATTGTACACCTGCACGCAAGGGATGAAAATGGGATGCCCACCTGGAAAGCATCTATTTACAGGGATATTTTTGAAGGAATTCGTAAATACTGTCCTGATTTGGTGATTTGTGCCAGCACCTCGGGAAGAGTGAATTCTGAGTTTGAAAAGAGAGCCGAAGTAATAGAATTACAGCCTGATATGTGTTCGCTAACGTTGTCTTCACTTAACTTTCCCAAGCAAGCGTCGATCAATTCTCCTGATATGATCCAAAAACTCGCACAGAAAATGAGTCAATTTGGCGTGCATCCGGAACTAGAGTGTTTTGATTTGGGAATGATAAATTATGGCCAATACCTGATAAGAAAAGGCGCAATCGAAGGGCCTTACTACTGGAATTTGCTATTTGGAAATATTGCCGGCTTCCAGGCGAACTTCCATCAGATGGGTACGGCCATCCAATCGATTCCTGAGAATCATTTTATTTCACTGGCCGGTATAGGGTTGGCTCAGCTTCCCGTTACTGCTTCAGCAATTGCAATGGGGTATGGTGCTAGAATTGGCCTTGAAGATAATATTTGGTTTGATTCAGAAAAAAGGCAGTTAGCATCCAATACCGATCTTTTGAAACGAACTCATAAGCTTCTTAAGGTTCATGAAAAAGAGGTGATGTCAGCTAAAGAATTTGGGAATCATGGATTTTATAATGAAAATAATTAGAAGCCATCGTTTAGAGTAAAAAACTGTTGAATCAAAAAGCATGGAAGATCGGGAAAATGATTTATTGTTAGATGATGATATCTGCCTGTTTGGATTTAGCGGCAGTTATTTGTCACTTGTATTTAACTCATTGAGGGATTGCGGGTACAAAAAGTCAATCAAAATCATAAAAAATATTGAGGTTACCGATAATGTGCCCTTTAACTGTGGATTTGATTATGAGATTTATAAGTCAGGAGAGTATAAAAAAGGAAGTAAAGACACCTGCCTTTTTTCTGTATCCACTCCCTGGATTAAAGAAAAAATATTCAGTCACTTTTTAGAATCTCACGATATTTCTAAGGATCAATACTTCAATTTGATACATCCCTCCTCCAATGTTGCAAGTACAGTTTCTTTGAGTACGGGAATTTACGTAGAACCCGGGTGTGTGATCTCTCCATATGCAGATTTAGGGTTTGGTTTATCCATGAATAGAAGTGTTTCGATTGGTCATCATACGCAAATTGGTGACTTTACGACCCTTTACCCGGGAACACATATTGCCGGGCACTGCACCATTGGTAGTAAAACAAAGATAGGAATGGGCAGTGTGGTATTCGATCGAGTTGAGATCGGCTCAAACACAATCATAGGGGGCGGTAGCGTAGTGACGAAAGACGTTCCTTCAGGAGTGGTAGCTTATGGAAATCCGTGTAAAATTATTCGGGATCATTAAAGCTATTTCCTGAATAATTCTTATCATCACGGCATATTTCGAATGTTTCAACGAATAGAAGAACACTCAAAATGCTTCATTGGTCTGAATTAGATTACGAAAGGTTTAATCTAAAAACCGCAAAAATTTACGTAGATGAGGATATTGATATACAAACCCTGCTAACAGATTTCCGAAAAAAACAGGGACAACTTCTCATTGCCAAATGTGATACATCTTACAAACAGTCTCTCAACAAATTATTTGATGAGGGTTTTTTTGTTACAGACACGATCCTGAAATTTTCAATGGATGTTGATTCTTCTCTTTATGATAAGTACGATGATTCATCAATAGAAGTTCAAGTTGCTGACAAAAGCATAAGCCATAAGCTCGGTGAAATAACAAAAGAGGCGTTTCAGGATTATCAAAGTCACTATCACAATAATCCGTATTTGGATAGCACCCGCTGTGATGAAGTTTACGAGGATTGGGCTAAGAATCTTGTAATCAGAGATGGCATGGCAGATGTCGTTTATGCCTGTCGTTACAATGGAAATATTGCCGGGTTTGCATCCCTAAAAGTTCAGAAAGAGGTAGCCGTTGCAGGTTTGTTATGTGTAGACCCAGAATTTGAAGGGGAAGGTGTTGCTAAGATTTTACATCAAAAAAGATTTGAATGGTGCCGGGATCATGAGATCAGGAAATTTCAGATAAATACCAGTATTAACAATCAGAGCTATATTAACTTACTGATGAATATGGGATATAGATTTCATTCAGCAGTGTATGTCTTACATTTAAATAACTTCTGAGTTAACCGGGTAGACTCCTATTATATTTCCTTCTGATATTTATGAAATTCAAGATTTCAGATTATCTGTATCCGATTGAGATTGCTCAGCTTTTCAGGTTTTTGAAAAGGTCGAAGGCTTTTACGTACCAACAGCTGGTTGAGCATCAAAATGAAAAGCTGAGGTCCATCATCCGTCATGCTTACCAGCATGTTCCCTATTACCGCGAGTTGTTCGACGAGCACGGAATAAAACCGAGCGATATTCAAACGGTTGAGGATCTTCCCGCCATCCCTGTTTTGACCAAAAAGATCATCAGGGACAGATATAATGATTTGATCGCTGAAAATGCCGGACAATTCAAGCCCTATCAAAATCAAACAAGTGGTTCAACCAGTGTGCCTACGAAATTTCTGCAAGGCAAAAATATCAGCATCGCCCGTTTTGCCTTTTTTTGGCGCATATGGAACATGGCCGGTTATAGGCCTTATATGAGATGGGCACAGGTTGATGGAATGCATATGGGGTCGAAAGAAAATCTTTGGAATCATAACCGAATGTTAAATTCACTTCAAATATCCGCTTACAATCTTGACCATCAGAATTGCGGACGAATACTGGATAAACTTTTGGAGTTTAAACCGAAAATTTTAAGAGGATATCCAACAGCTCTCTATACACTGGCCCGGCATATTGATCATAATTCCTATAAAATCAGTTTACCGTTAAAAAGTATTATTACGTATTCAGAAAATTTACCGCCTGAGTACAGGTCAAAAATTACGCATGTTTTTAGCTGCCCGGTATTTGATCTCTTTTCGCAGTGGGAGGGCGTTTGCCTGATATCAGAATGTGAGCAGAATCAACTACATCACCACATGGAGTATTCTGCAATGGAACTATTGGATGAAAACAGTCAACCGGTCGGGGATAAAGTGGAGGGAGAAATTACGGCAACGTCTTTCTATAACTATTCTATGCCGTTTATTCGATATAAAACCGGCGACCTGGCAACGTGGGGCAATAGTTCTTGTGAATGTGGTATGGATCATAAAGTCGTTGAAAATATATCAGGAAGAATGGTATATGTGCTATTCGATACGGAGGGGAATTTGGTGCCTTTCCAAAGGTTCCAGATCTACTCATTTGTTTCTGAAGAGTATGCTGAGGGGTTGTTTCAGGCACAAATTGTACAAGACAGTCTGGATAAAGTGCAAGTATACCTGGTGGTTAAAAATCGATCCAATTCTGAAAGAATTGAGAAAGAATTTGCAAAAAGTATAAAAAGCAGGCTTGGAGATAAGATGAATATTGAATTCGTTTACACCGACAGAATTCCCAAAAAAAAGAGTGGAAAAATTCCCTTTGTAAGAAATAATCTCATTGATTAAATATAATCAGTATTTGATTTCAATTAATGATCAAAAGAATAACACCAAAATATTGACTGAATCATCAATTAAAAAGGAGTAACTTAATTTTGCAATCAAAAAAAGTAAAGCATTTGTGTATTTGGTACAAAAAATAGAAGCATATCAACTATTTATTCTGGCTTAAATATTCTTTTTAAAGTTTTTAAGTGTCTTTGATTTCCACCCTTCTATGAAGTTCAAGATTTCAGATTATCTGTATCCGTTTGAGATTTTCAAACTTTTCCGGTTTCTGAATAGGTCGAAAGGATTTTCGTACCAACAGCTCGTTGAGTATCAAAATGAAAAGCTTCGATCTATTGTACACCATGCCTACAATCACGTTCCCTATTATCACGAATTGTTCAATGAATGCGGAATAAAACCCGGTGACATTCAGACAATAGAGGATCTTCCAGCTATTCCGGTGTTAACGAAAGAGATCATCAGGAATCGATATAATGATTTAATTGCTGATAATGCTGATCAGTTTAACCCCTATGAAAATATGACCAGCGGTTCGACCGGGTCGCCTTTGAAATTCCTTCAAGATAAAAACGTGAGTATAGCTCGATTTACTTTTTTTTGGCGCATATGGAAAATGGCCGGCTATAAGCCCTATATGAGGTGGGCGCAAATAGATGGGATGCATATCGGATCTAAAGAGAACCTCTGGAGTTTTAACAGAACCTTAAATTCACTGCAAATTTCATCGTACTATCTACATGAAAGAAACTGCAAACAAATTTTAGATAAGCTATCGGACTTTAAGCCGAAAATTATCAGAGGATATCCGATGGCCATTTTTATGGTGTCGCAATTCGTAAATAACTCATCTTACACAGTTGACTATCCTGTAAAGAGTATTATAACATATTCAGAAAATTTGTTGCCTGAATATCGGTTTGCGATCGAAAAAGCATTCAATTGTAAAGTATTCGATGTTTTTTCGCAGTGGGAGGGAGTTTGCTTGATTTCAGAATGTGAGAAGGGAGAATTACATCAGCATATGGAATTTTCGGTTATGGAGGTACTAAACGCCGATAATAAACCTGCTGAAATGGATGAAAAAGGAGAGATTACGGCCACGTCATTTTATAACTATTCCATGCCGTTTATTCGATACAAAACAGGTGACCTTGCAATAAGAGAGAATACTAGCTGTAGCTGCGATTTGAACCATATGGTGGTAAAAAAAATATCGGGCAGAAAAAAAGATGCTTTATTTGATACAGGAGGAAACTTAATATCTTTTAAAGGTTTGCAGATATCGAACAAAGATATTTATGACACAGTGGAGGGGTTACTTCAGTCACAAATTGTACAAGCCAGCCTGGATAAAGTGAAAGTATACCTGGTGGTTAAAAATCGATCCAGTTCTGAAAGAATTGAGAAAGAATTTACAAAAAGTATAAAAAGCAGGCTTGGAGATGAGATGAATATTGAATTCATATACGCCGACAGCATTCCCAAAAGAAAGAATGGAAAAACTCCCTTTGTAAGAAATAATCTTTTAAACAAAGTTTGATACCTGGAGGTAAAGGAGATTGGGTAGAGTTTCTTATGCAGTTTAATAATAATTAACTGTAAAAATGAGGTGATTAATTGCCCAAAGTTTAATTACTTCTTTTATGAAATTTAAAATTTCAGATTACCTGTACCCTGTTGAGATCGTCAAACTTTTCCGGTTTCTGAAGAGATCGAGGGATTTTTCGTATGAGAGGATTGTTGAGCATCAAAATGAAAAGCTCAAATCCCTCATTCAACATGCCTATAAACATGTTCCATATTACCGTGACTTGTTTAATAAACATGGAATAAAACCTGGAGATATTCGGACGAAGGAAGATCTTCCTGCGATTCCGGTGTTGACCAAAGAAATCATCAGAGAGAGATATGACGATCTGATTGCTGATAATTCTGAGCAGTTTAGCCCCTATCAAAATCAAACCAGCGGTTCTACCGGGTCGCCTTTGAAATTCCTTCAAGATAAAAACGTGAGTATAGCTCGATTTACTTTTTTTTGGCGCATATGGAAAATGGCCGGTTATCAACCCTATATGAGATGGGCTCAGGTAGACGGGATGTTTTTGGGTTCTGAGGAAAATCTCTGGAAGTACAACCGGATGTTAAACTCTCTTCAAATTTCTGCTTTTTTTCTTGATCATCAGAATTGTAAGCGAATCCTTGATAAACTATCCGAATTAAAGCCTAAAATAATAAGAGGATATCCAACGGCTATCTATACACTGGCTCAATTTATTGATCATACATCTTATGAAATCAATTTCTCATTAAAGAGTATCATTACATATTCAGAAAATTTACTGCCTGAGTACAGGTCAATAATAGAGAAATCATTTGATTGTGCTGTGTTCAATGTTTTTACGCAGTGGGAGGGAGTATGCCTGATTTCAGAATGTGAGCTGCATCAACTGCACCAACATATGGAGTTTTCTATAATGGAACTATTGGATGATAATAACCAAGCTGTTGGTGATAAAGAGGAGGGAGAGATCACGGCAACATCGTTCTATAACTATTCAATGCCATTTATACGGTACAAAACCGGTGACCTTGCAACATGGAGCAACAGTTCTTGCAGGTGTGGCATGAAACATAAAGTCGTTGGAAATATATCAGGCAGAAAAAGAGATGTTCTTTTCGATACGAATGGTTATTTGGTACCATTTCCAAATTTCCAATTAAACTCAATAATCTCTTATGAAAAAGTAGATGGACTTCTTCAGACACAGATTGTACAAAATAGCCCGGACAAACTTGAAGTTTATATTATTCTGAAGGACTCCACGATAAGAAATCGGGTTGAACAAGAGTTAGCAAAATTAGTGAAAGCCAGGCTTGGTGATGATATGAAAATTGAGTTTACCCTTACAGATAGAATTCCAAAAGAAAGGAATGGGAAAACTCAGCTCGTAAAAAATAAATTAATTGAATAAAAGGATTCTTAATAGATCGATATTTCATCAAAAAACATAAAATTATCGGGGATTTTAAAAACAGCAAGAAGGATAATTTACCTGGTACTGCCAATTATTCTGTTGTGGCTGATCTTTCGAAAAATTGATATCCCTTTACTATTCCAAAACATGAAAAGTGCCAATCCATATATCATCGGGTTGGCAATATTGGTTCGGCCTGTTCAGATTTTGATCGGTTCCCTGCGATGGTATTTTTTAACTCGTTTTTACTCCAATACAGACATTTCCCTGTTCTATATTATTCAGCAATTTTGGGGTAGCATGGTAATTGGATTTTTTACACCGGGTAGTATTGGATGGGATGCGTACAGGGTAGCTGTAGTAGGAAAAAAGTTACAGAAATATACTGTGGCATTTATCACAATTCTCGCAGAAAAGTTTGCAGCATTGATTGCGGTATTGCTGCTTGCTTTGGGAATATTTCCATTTATATCGGACTCCCTGGTACAAAACAGGGAGCTTCTTTGGGAAATCTATTACTGGAGCATAGCGGCTCTACTGATAATTACAACAGGACTACTTGTTACTTATCAATTAAAGCTGCCGGTTCGGAGGGTTAGTAGTTATTACTACAAAAGAGTTCAGAGAAGGATTGTGAATTCAATCTCAAATCAGAGCATTCAAAAGAAAATCAGAGCAGATCTTGATTCCTCAGACAGTATACTTTCGGTATTTAAAAAACCAAAACTGGTGATCATAACGATGGTACTCTCTTTTAGTAATCTCGTGGTTTCCGCTTTCAGCAGTTACCTGGTTTTTGTTGCCTTAAACTATGAGATCAGTTTTATAATAAATTTATTTGCATCACCGGTCTTTTTTTTGCTGTTCATCATACCGATTTCCATTGGCAGTCTTGGGGTTCGAGAGGGGGCATTCATCATACTGTTCGGGCAGTTTGGTGTTCCCATGGAGATTGCATTACTGGTAAGCTTCTTTAATCTTCTTGGAATATTTATGAATAATATTATTGGTGCCGGATTTTTATTTAGTGAAGGTTTGCAAAAAAATATACCGGATTTAAAAAAACTATAGTGCAGCATGGATAAAATTCCATTCAATAAACCACATTTAACGGGAAATGAAACGGCTTATATCAAGGAGGCTGTATCATCGGGGAAAATCTCTGGAAACGGTGCCTTCACAAAAAAGTGTCAGGCATTTTTCAGAGAACGATATGGCTTCAAGAAGGCATTACTTACAACATCTTGCACCGATGCACTTGAAATGTGTGCACTTCTGGCAGATATCCAGCCCGGAGATGAGGTCATCATTCCTTCCTATACATTTGTATCCACCGCGCTGGCATTTGTAAGACAAGGTGCAGTCATAAAATTTGCAGACAGTCGAAGCGATCATCCCGGGATTAATGAAGAGTCGATAGAATCACTCATTTCTGATAAAACAAAAGCCATCGTTCCTGTTCATTACGCCGGTATCGCCTGCGATATGGATCTCATCATGAACCTGGCCAATCAACACGACCTGTTAGTGATTGAAGATGCAGCCCAGGCCATCGAATCGAATTACAAAGGTCATCCACTTGGAAGTATAGGTAACCTTGCGGCCTTCTCCTTTCACGAAACAAAAAATATCAATGCCGGAGAGGGTGGCCTCCTGGCTATTAATGATGAGCGTTTTATTGACCGATCGGAAATCATATGGGAAAAAGGAACCAACAGAGCGGCCTTTTTTCGGGGAGAAATTGATAAATATGGTTGGGTGGATACGGGGTCATCATTTTTGCCATCGGAACTGACCGCGGCTTTCCTGTGGGCACAGATCGAAAACCTGGAAAAGATACAGCAAAGGCGCAAAGAGATTTGGAATTTGTACTACGATCGTCTTTCACTCGCGGCAGATGATTTTGGCATTCAAATTCCAGTGATTCCTGAATATGCCACAAACAATGGCCACATGTTTTACCTGGTTTGTAAATCTGAAGAGCAAAGAACTGGATTGATCGACTATTTGAATAAGAGCAATATATTGGCTGTATTTCATTATCAAAGTTTGCATAAGAGTCATTTTTACAAAGATCGATATGAAGGTCCCGAACTGCCGTATGCAGATAAGTATACCGACCGGTTGGTAAGACTTCCTTTCTACTACCGGCTCTCTGATGAGGAGATCTTGAAAATCACCTCACATGTGAACGAATATTTCAGTCAATCTCCTTGATGTAATCGTCCAAATCCCATTTTTGCTGCTCTCTTAAAATTCGGATGAGATATTCCCCGATAATACCGACGGCCAACAGGTTCAAACCTCCAAAAAAGCTGATAAGGATAACCGTTGAAGCGTAACCGGGAAATGAGATTCCCCAGAACAGTTTTTGGAATAAAGTATAGAGTATAAAGATCATCGAAAAAGAAAACCCAAAAACGCCTAACGCCCCCAGTGCCTTCAGGGGCCATGCCGAATAATAGATAATATTATTCAGGCTCAAGCTGATAAGTTTCCGCAGTGTGTATTGGCTTTTACCATAGAGCCGTTCATTGTGTTCAACTTCAACATTTGCAACCTGAGAAGTAGCATTCACCAACAAGCTTGAAACGGCAGGCATGGCGTTGTAATTTTTTAAGATGATCTCCTTCACATCCCTTGTCATAATTCGAAAAGCGGACTTCCGAATGCCTTCAGGAGCATTCTTGATGAAAGAATCCGCTTTATTGTTAATAAAATAACTACCCAAATTTCGCCAGAAACTGTGCTTTTTTTTACCGAGAGCGGGCACTCCAAAAACCACTTCTAAATTTTTATTCTCTTTTATAGCTGATAGCAGTTTAGGAATCTCTTCCACAGGATGTTGCAAATCGTCATCCATTGTGATGACATACTGTCCAGTAGAATTTTTTAGGCCCACAAGAAGGGCAACATGCTGTCCCTGGTTTTTTCGGAGGGTGATGGTAATTATTGAAGGATACTTCTCAGATAAACGCTTTAGAGATTGAACGGTATCAAGAAAAAAAGGACTGTCGTTTACCAGGATAATCTCAAAATTTTGCTCAAGTTTATTTCCCAGTTCAACGATCTGTTCAACAAGAATTTCTATGCTCTTTGAACTTTTGTAAACGGGAATAACGATCGAGCAGGATTCCATCATTTTTAAATCACTTCACAGTTTATTTGAATCGATATTTTGAGCCGGTGATAACGTAAAATGAATTAGGTATCAAAGAAATCAAATTCAGCCTTACCGGTTTTTATCCTCATGCAGACATCTTTTAGGGAATTACAGTTCTCATAAAATACAGTTTTAAAACTCTTATCTCAGTGAAAAAAATCAGCTTATTTATCTTATTTTCGCGTTTACCAGGGAAGCCACTGCATGTGGCGAGGATAGAGCTCTAGCAGGTAAACGCGTTCTTATTTGTTTATAACGGTATGATTTGAAATAGTGAGGGACCCGATGCGGATGGAGGCTTAAAGTTCAAACTTAATAGAGGTATGTTCATTTAATCTACTACGACATGAGTCTTGAACTCTTCCCGGTATTCTTCCCATTTTTCATCATCAAACTCGCCTTCATCATCAATACAATCCACAGCCGAATAAGCCATATAGAGTGCATGGTGCGTATTGTCGTGAGCAAACAATCCCTGCCTGCCAAATACAAGTAAATTATTAATCCCACTCAGGTAATCATCGAGTAGCTGATACTTTTTTTCGTAACCGGTATTGTATATGGGATAAGCGTGTTTTAACCGTTTTACCACTACATTTTTTACGGTGCTTTGAACAGGGATACCTGCTTTTTTTAATGAATCAGCGACCAATTTTCCAAGATCCTCTTCTCCCATATTCCAAACATCATCTTCAAACTGGCACGGCAGCTCGGCGCATATCGCCGTCAGGTTCTCCGGATAATCTGTATCACTGTAATTTTTTGTTTCAGACAACCTGGTAATGGGAATTTCCTCTCCCGGGAAATAGTGAGCATCAAACTCTGTAAACCTGTCCTGCTGAATAAACAGGTAGATCAAAACCATCGAACGAAATTTTATATCATTGGCTGCTTTTTGAAGGTTCTCATCAGCGGGCGGATCGATTCCTTTTACCATCCCGGTTACCGGAAGTGTTGACCATATATAATCTGCTTCAAATTCATGTTTTTTTCCGTTGGAATTCGCCTGAACGGAGTGTGCGGTACCATTTTTGGTTTCCACTTTTTTTACCCGGGCATTAAAAATAAAATTAGCCCCGTATTTTTCAGCCTCAGAAGCCAGTGCTTGAGTAATCTGGCCGAATCCCTTTTTGGGATAATAAAAAGAGGGAAGTCCGTTGATGCCGGTGTTCTGGGGTTTTGAGAAAACTTTTTTTAATAATTTTGCAAATGAGTTCGCTGATACTCTTTTTTCCGCCTGTACAACGGAGATCTTTTCAGGAGATAAACCCCATATTTTTTTGGCATATGGAAAGTAGAACTCCCTGCAAATAGTCTTTCCCAATTTCGATTCCAGCAGGGTTGCAAAATTTTCTTGATTCAGATCTTTGCTTTTCGCTTTAGGTAAAATGCTTCGAACCATGTCTAAACCAACACCCATTGAAAAGGAGATGGGCAACTTTGTGGCCAATTCAGATGCTTTCAACGGGAAATGGATCCACCTTTTTTCTAACCGAATCCGCCCATGCCGTGGCCGAAGAACTAAATCGTCTCCCAAGAGAGCTTTTATATCATTGAGAATTGCCTCATCACATGCCGGATGCAGACGGTGGCTCCCATAATCTAAATACAGACCCTCTTCATAGAAACTTCCCGAATTCCCGCCGGGAGTATCCTTCATCTCAAGAACAGTAACATTTGCCTTATTGAGTTTCGTAAGTTGATAAGCAGCGCCAACGCCGGCAGGTCCTGCACCCAGAATTAGTATGTTTGGTTTACTCATCTATTAAACTCGTTAAGATTGTTATTTTCAAATTTCTTTTTCGAAAAATCAAAAATCGAGGTTTCTTTATCACCTGTAATTATTTTGTGAATCAGGTAGTATAATCCGCCGAAAATACCGCCGGTAATTAAAATACTCTCCCAAAGTAATCCTAAAGCAACTGCGTCCGTAGCGGGGATAGACAATCGGCCTAAAAGAACAACAAGCGCAGCTTCGCGAACACCAATCCCACCAAGACTTATTGGCAGGAGTGCAGATAACTTTGCGAGCGGCCATACCAAAAACCACAAGACTAAAGGTAAATGAACAGAAATATCAGATGCCAGGTAAACGGTTAGCAGTATAAAAATGGACTGTATTAATAAGGATAGTAAAAAAGCAATGGCGGGCTTCAAGGGTTTATCCATGATGGATGAGAGAACACCCTTAATATTTCGCAGCAAGTTTCGGATGCGGTTGTTCGAAATTCGATGGACAGGCAGCATCAGAAATACAATAATGGCAAGAGAAATTGCTGTTAATAGTATGAACATCACGAAGACTATTCTCTGATCCGCCTCCGATAAGAAATTTGGAGACAGCAGTGCTGCTAATGCTATAATAAAAACAACAGATGCGGTATCAATCAGCCTGTCTGTTAAAGTTCCAAAAATTGGAATTCCTTTTTCTTTTTTAAACTGAATGGCTAAACCGGTTTTAACAATATCTCCACCGGCAAGAGACGGAAGAAATAGATTTGCAAACAATCCTGTGAAGTGAAAGCGCAGTGCCGCAGGTAGGGGTAATTTTCGTCCTGTTATATTTATGAGCAGCCTCCATTTAAAAGCTCCGAGGCAGTGGCCAAAAAGAAACCCTGCAAGTACAAAAAGCCATGTAGTAAATGATACTTTTCGAATACTTTCCCACAGCTCAGATACAGGCAGCCAAAAAAGAAGAATAATAATGACCGCGAGACTGAATATAATTTTTACAGCCGGATGCTTTACATATGATAATAGATGTTTGTCTGCCATCTGGATGTTATCTTCGAGCCAGCCCCACCCTTGCAATTTGATCTGATAATAGACCAATGGCCCAAATAATGAACGCTGCCAAAAAGCCGAGAACAGCTGTTTCAGAAACATTTCTTAAAGGGAAGTCGACAAAAACCAGTTTTGCAAATCCAAGCAGAAAAAATAGAGTTCCGAATGGCAAAAATATTTTTAAGGGATTGAACAGTATGATGGTTCTCAATATCAAAAGAAAAAAGTGATAGGTATCAATCGGGCGGATCTTAGATTTTCCGATCCTTTTTGCATAACTGATTGGATGGTAATGCACCAGGTAATCATTGCAGAGCATACAAAGTGTAATGGTTGTGGTAAATGAAAAACCGGATGGAAGAATATGAAAAAAACGTTCGATTACAGGTTTTTTCATGACTCTCAGTCCTGAGTTTAAATCAGGAATTTTATAGCCTGCCAAATAACTGGCCAGCTTTCTTAATATCCACTTTGCCGGCCGCCGCTCCCATGGTAATTTTGCGTCGTTTGTAGTACGGGCACCGACAATCATGTCATACCCATTACTCTTAGCGAGTAATTCAGGTATTGCATCTGCAGGATAAGTACCGTCGGCATCCGTTATAACAATGAGGTCGTTTTCAGCTTTAGAGATTCCCTCTTTTAAGGCAGCTCCATATCCTCGGTTTTCCGGCAGGCGAATGATCTTTACATCATGTTTTTTAATTTCTTCAATTGTGGAGTCCGTTGACCCGTCATCAACCAGAATTAACTCATAATTCCAGTTTGAATTTGCCATAACTTCATGAATAGCTGAAATTTGTTTGCTCACCCCCTGCTCTTCATTGTAAGCAGGAATAACAATAGATACTTGATTCTTCATTTTTGATGTAGCCCGCATTATTCAGGAAAAAATTCTAAGTCTTAATGATGTAAGATTATTTAAAACAAAGAAAGAAAAAACTAATTAGGTATGTAGGCGAGCAATGTAATCAAGTTGAATTCGAGTTACAACAAATCGGAAATTACCGTTTTTGAGGGTAGAAATATTTCCGGGAGTTCACAGCCGGGATTACAAATATCATCCACCGTTGCTTTCTTAAAGGGAAGACAAGAATTGTAATTTTGACTTTGAAATTTCAATGAACTATTCAGTTGGTTCTGTAAATTTTCAGATGATAATTATCCAGGTATTCTTGATTGAAAACCGGTTCTGTGGGAATACTTTCCAAAAAACGGTTTTCACTGCCGGCAGTTTCTCTCCAATAGGTACTCTCGGATCGTTGTACAAAAATTATATAGGCGTCTCCAATTTGTTCTGCTTCTTCAGGAGTAAGCTCGAAAAAATTCACTCGTGCGGGATAGCCCTGCAGCTCAGATACATATTTAAGAGTTGCCTGAAAATTGGTAATCACTGCTGAATTCTCAGGGACATGCTCTTCAATTTTTTCCTGGATATTTTCATGGACTTCCGCCCATTCATGTAAAAGAACATTTGTGAGAATGATACCGCTTGTGATGAGTAAAAGTCCCCCTCGGAGGATAAATTGCCGTCTTTTAAATTTCAGAAAAATTGGATTGAATAGTCTTGGAACTGATTCGGCCATGGCCAAAGCCATTACGGGTAAAAGAGGAATAAAAAATCGCGGCCCCAGTGCCAGGCTTTTTAGAAATCCGCTTGTTTCGTAGCCTGAATTATAGACCAGGTAAAAAATAAAAAAGATATATACGGTAGAGATAACCTCATATCTGCGTTTCCCTTTATACAAAGCGGCAAAAAGCAGTCCGCCGGGTGCAAAAATAGTAAGTGCCACAAGATAGAGGAGGATGTTATTCGAAATTGCATAGAAAGAAAATCCGGCGTTTTCTTTCGCAAACATGGGATCTCCAAATACCAGGTAGCTTGCAAATAGCCGAATGGATAAACCCAGTAAACCGCCAACAAGAATCCAATTCCATCCCCGGTCTTTCCGAATTAAGGCCCCTAAAAAAAGTGGCACAAAGAGCAACGCATTCGTTTCCCGAATCAGCATGGAGATCCCTGCCACAAAACCGGATAAAAATAATAGAGATGTACCAGGGGTTGATTTTTTTGAAATACCTTTCCAAAAAAGGAGCCATCCGAGAGCAACAAATGTAGCACTAATCACATCACTCGACACAACTCTTGCCATAACCAGGGCCGGTGGAAAAATGAAGAGTAAAAGTGAATATGCCGGATGATAGCCGGCTATTTTTAACAGAAATGCTGTAAACAGAATAGCTAAAACTAAAGCAATGGCCGGCATCCAGTGAGCGGCATGCCATCCCCCGATTGAAATAAAAGGAGCGGTTATCAGTGATGTGCCCGGCGGATACTCACTTGGCCTCACTTCGGTACGTTCTTGTGTAACCGGGTTTACATATGTAACGTGAATATCTCCCTTGGCAAAAGCGCTGGCCTGCCTTATATAGTTTGCCTCGTCTTTAAGTATTATGCTGCCTGGATAAGTAGCTGCAAAACTTATGAAAAAAGCCAGGACGGGTATCCACAGTTTTAAATCACGCATTTTTTGGTTCCGGCAATTTTGAAATACAATCTATGAACAAATGTCGGTTCACTAAATACTCAATAATAATATTCAACTTAAACGAATGCAGAAATAAAAAGATGATTTTTTTAAGCAAGAACGTTTATTCCGGCCTCTGTTGATTTAAAATGCAAACTCCATGAGATATAATTGCAGTAAGGTAAGACTGTCCACTCCCCATTTGCACTCGTTTAGCTGCCTTTTACGATTCTTGAGAAGATGTTACTTATCTATTCTTTTGAGAACGTTTGCCGGAATTGAACCAGTCATTCGTTTTAATTTCACAGACAATACGCAACCCGGCGGATAGATCAAAAAATGTAGGATCCAAAAAAAAGAAAAGCCATGAATCCACATGACTTTTCAATCGGGTTTGTTGTTTAGTCGAGCAACAGGGTTAGGTTTTTGTGATATGTACTCCTGCCGATATAACCATACCCGTTTGTGGTTCGGGCGGTTGCGGTTAGCACAAAGCTGTAAGCACAGGTGATGGGCGGTCGCCATGTATCCGGCAAGAGTTTGTCTTCAAAACCATTCCAGTTTCCTTTTGAGGTTGAATACCCCTCGCTATAGATGCCGGTGGTTTGATTTTCACCATACGTTGCTCTGAAACTTACACCTCTTAAATTACCTTCCGGGTCGTGTGCGGTAATCCTGAAGCGTAATCCATCGGGGTCCGGCCCGATTTTTTCGATTGCGCAGGCGTCCACTTCGGCACCGTTATGAAGCACTTTTTCAATGACCGCAGCGGGGAGATGATTGTCGATGTAAATATCCAGTTGTTCACTGTCGCCGGGGGAGCTGCCGGTTCCGGCCGTATCGTAAAATTGAATTCTGAGAGTTGCTTTGCCGGCAGGTAAAAATCCGGTTGGGAATTGAATCAACAGGTCATCAATCGAGTAATCTTTGCTTGGGTCTGCAAGATGATAAAACCCCGAAGAGCTGGCTGAGAATGTTTCAAGAACATGATCGGTACCATTCCAGCGGTAATTATTCCAGGAAGAGACCAGGTCCTCAAATGTGGAAGATCCCGGTGCTTTGATCTGTACTTTATACTTTTTCCTGTCCTTCGACCACATATCAAGAATTTTATTCCGGTTACCGATTACATTCAGAGTGCCGCCAAAGGCCGCATTTTCTACATGAACATAATAGCCGGGATCCGTGCTGGCCCGACCGTCGCTGCCAATTTTCTTAGACGGAATCAGGCCGATGCTTCCAAAAATATTGTGCATATCTTTGGTTGGAATTCTTGGTTTCCTGGAGAAAATAATCTGCTTGAGAGCTGAAAAATCCTTGTAAAAATTATCAGGAAAATCCTCACGGAATGATGGACTGTCGGACTTCACACGCAGGCCAAAAAAGGAGTGTGGTGTACCCAGCGGCCAGGCAAGGTTTACGTTGATTTCGCTCAATTCAATCTTGAATTTCCAAATACGGTGTGGAGTATCGGAGTTTTCGGAAATGCCGAATTCCTGCCTGACTTCTGAGTCTGTGCTGTGCAACCCTGTCCATCTTGCGGGGCCCAGGTAAAACTGTTTTCCCAATTTTTCAGGGTGGCCCGGGTAGTTCCCATAATTAATATCTTTATTGGAACTGATGCTTCTGTTTCGGTTCACATCAAACGTCAACCAGAAGTAGTCATCTGTGTTCGGATCGTTTCCGGTATCGGCCGTTATGTCAATAGCGAGGTAAAGGAAATTGGCATCATTTTTAGCAAGGATCCAACCTTTGTCGAATTTCATTTTACCGGCGTCGTCCCAGCCTCCATCATTGAGAGGTTCATTGAGAAGAATCGGTTCAATCGCCCATTGGCTTTTGAGCAAAAACCTGAATAATCCGGGATTAATTCTAATTGGATTGATTACGGAGATTGGAGTAGGATCTGGCATGGTCTTGATTTTTTTATGTTATGGAACGGAATTCTAAAGAGGTATTTCTCTCGTATTCACCACCAGCCCGTCGATTTAAACGGGTGTTTATGGAGTGTTTATTCCGTCTCTTGTTCTAGTGTCCTGTGTATTAATTATGATGCAGGTAAGAACGAATTGTTACAGAATCGGAATTAAAATATGAGAATTTTTTAATTAATTACCGATAACGTTCCATGCATGAATTCCAATCTTCGGGAAGCGGGCCAACCCGTTGCAATGGATTCTCCATAAAATCAAGATTATGAATCATTTCAAGGTCATCCCCGCCCGGTGTAAACTCCAATCTGACATTGTTAAAAGAATCTTCCATCGTAAAAACATTCTCACTTTCAGAGCGCAGCCACCAGGGAGCCGCATCTCCCCACATTGCCCCGGAAACCAGGTAGCCGTCGCAGGAAACATTTACCCATAATTGTCGTGCAGATTCAGGTTCATCGGGATTGCCATATACTCCTTTAAACCGTTCAAGGTCGTCCCGCGGCTGACCCTGGCGCTCCATAATAGCTTGCTGACGTTCAAGGGTTCTTTCTTCTTGGCGCTGTTGTGCATCCTGCTCTCTCTCGGCCTCTTGTTCTTTAGCCATCTCTTCCATTGCCTCCATTTCAGGCGCATATTGCTCCATCGACCGGGAAACCATATCCTGCATGAAGGGTCCGGAAATTTCAGAAATTGCCATGAGGGCCTCCATGTTGCCCTCCTCCAGGTAGGTGTTTGTCAGCTCCGAGATTCCCTCCATGTCTACGGTGTACTGTTCCCTTTCCGAGGAGTTCATCGAAGAAAAATGTTGATTTGCAGCTTCCACGCCCTTGTTATCAATCATCTCGCGGAGTGCATCAGAGAGGTTGGGTTTATCCTGGGATGTTGCGGGATTAGAAAGAATTAACAGAGCAAAGATGCAGATAAAGAGAGGGAGTATTGTTACTGTATATTTATGCATATAGATTTCGTGTTTTTAAAAATTGAATTGAGAAAAGCACCGGCAACTCTATTTATTTCTTCTTTTTAAAGATAGAAGCTTCGGTCATGCAAGCAAGTATTGATAGTAAAAATTGTCTACTTGTTGATAGCTAATTTTGAAAAGAAAGGATGATATTCGTCTCTTTTAGCTCAATCAAGAGATCTGTACCCGTTCAACCTGGCATGAATAAATCCAAACCACAGGTATAATTTTGAATAGTAAACCGGAAAATGTTCTCTCCACGAATCATCATGTTTAAAAACAAAGGTTCCTTTTTGGGAATGACGCATATTATTTCCCCCAATATTATGCCCGATTTCTAATTCATTACCACTGATGATCCTATCTGTAATCTTTGAGAAATCTTTTTCCAAAAATCTGCCTATTCGTTCAAATTCTGATTCAGTATTCTCTGACAGATCTTCAAACTTTACTGTAATGATATTGCCGGGGTGAAAAAATTTCAGAATACCGGCATGTACCTGGCTCACTGTCAACGAGAAAATAATGTGGAGAACGAGGAGTATCTCAGATCGTATCTTTCTGCGCTTTCCGAATAGTTTAATACGGCCCGACCATCTGAACCTCCTGAGAAAAGACCAGATCATTGCTCTTCCATCTCGAACCAGGTAAACTATTTTGGTGTTTTCGGGAAATTTCGATACAAAAAAGGTTCCTCTGCTCAGTTCTTTAGATGAATCAACGATGCAGGAAGCATTGCTTGCAATAGCAATTTCTTTAAATAGTAATCGAGTGGATGGCAAATAATCATTTTCAACCCATTTTGGCAGGAAATGCCTGGTAATTACTTGGGGCAGGCGATGAAATTTATCCAAATATTTCAGCATACTTGAATAGTTATCTGCTCCAATCCAGTTGGGGTTGCCATCAAGATTAGAAAAGACCCGGCTCCAAAGTTTACACTCCTGGAGTTTTGAGCCACAAGAGCAAGTTTCAGTCTGGAATCTTTGGAAGCCGCTGCTGAATTCACCAAGAGATTCAATGTCCGGATGATTGCCAAGTAAGAGGTTGAACACGGTGGAGCCGTTATGCCCTCTTCCCAGGATGTAAATATAGTCTGTTGTTAGATGCTCATTAGCCAAGCTGATAATATTAAACGGTGAAAACGTTTAGGCTATAAAGCGAGAAATTACTTCTTTCCTTTCTCTTCAATTAATTGAACCGCATCTGCCATGCGGAATTTCTCGGGTTCGGTTCCTTTCGGGAGCGAAATATTTTTCCGGCCATATTTGATGTATGGGCCATATCGGCCATCTAAGACCTTAATGGGTTTGTCGGTTTCCGGGTGTTTGCCAAGATCTGCAATTTCTGAACTGCTTCTTCTCCCTTTTCCTTTCTTCTCTTTAATGAGTTCTACAGCGCGATCTAACCCAACTTCCAGAACATTATCTGTCTTTTTGAGAGATTTGAAGTTACCGTCGTGAAGCACAAACGGGCCGTATCGTCCGATTCCGGCTTTCACCACTTTGCCGGTTTCCGGATGCTCCCCGAGAGTTCGAGGCAGTTCAAGAAGTTTTACGGCAGTTTCAAAATCTACATCCGCCGGTTTCATGCCTTTGAGGAGTGAAACGCGTTTCGGTTTCTTGTTGTCTTCAGTTACATCTCCCTTTTGCACATAGGGCCCGTACCGGCCGGTGAGAACATAGACCGGTTCACCCGTTTCGGGATGATTACCGAGCGACTTCGGTCCCTCTTTCTCGGCAACCAGGAGCTCTTTGATTTTATCGGCTGACAATTCACCGGGATCCAAACCTTCCGGCAATGAGGTGGTGATATCTTCTCCATTGGAGTTCACCTTCACATAGGGGCCAAATCGGCCTACGTGAACTCGCATACCGTTCAATCCCTCAATGGGCAGGTTGAGTTTCTTGGCTTTCTGTGGATCAATTTTATCTTCTTGTTGTTCGACCTGGTTCTTGAGGCCATTTTCGCCTTTATAATAATCGTCGAGGTATTTTACGGGGTCGTAATTACCCTTGGCAATTTTATCCAGTTTGTCTTCCAGTTGAGACGTGAATTTACTGTCTACAACGTGAGGAAAATGCTCTTCCAAAAGTTCCGTAACGGCAAACGCAGTATACGTTGGAACGAGAGCTTTTCCTTCACTCTTGGCATACCCGCGTTCCTGTATGGTACCGATAATGGTTGCGTATGTACTGGGACGACCAACACCGCTTTTCTCAAGTTCCTTCACCAGGGTTGCTTCAGTATATCGTGCAGGCGGCTTGGTTTCGTGTGAGATCGATTCGAGTTCGTGAAGTTCTGTTGCGTCGCCTTCTTTCATTTCAGGGAGGTAAATCTCCTGGTTTTCGATGGCGGCTTCGGGATCATCACTTCCCTCTACATACGCTCTGAAAAATCCGGGAAACAGAATCTTTTTACCGCTTGATTTAAAATCAGCTTTGGTTCCGTCGTGCTCAGCGGAAATAGTTACATTGGTAAATTCAAGTCGTGCCTCGGCCATCTGTGTGGCGATAGTTCGTTTCCAGATCAAATCATAAAGCTTAAACTGGCGACCGCTCAATCCCGCTTTTTCCGGATGCGTAAAGCTTGAACCGGCCGGACGAATCGCCTCATGTGCTTCCTGCGCACCTTTGGCCTTTCCGTAAGTTCGAACACGCTTGAACAGGTACTCTTCTCCATACTGCTTTTCAACCTCATTTCGTGCGGCACTGATCGCCTGGCCTGAAAGATTGGTCGAATCCGTTCTCATATAGGTGATATACCCGTTCTCATACAATTTCTGAGCAACACTCATCGTATCACGGGCGGAAAATCCAAATTTTCGGTTGGCTTCCTGCTGCAGGGTCGATGTAATAAATGGTGCAGATGGATTTCGTTTCTGAACATTTACATCCACATTGGTAACCGACCAATCCGCTTTATTTAACAAATCTCGGAGATTACCCGCCTTCTCTTCGTCAAGAAGAACTACACTGTCGGGCTTTTTAAGTTTACCTGTATTTTCATCAAAGTCCTTTCCACTGGCGAGTCGTTTGTCATCGACGTGTGAAAGTACACCTTCAAATTTCTCCTTTTCACCCTCTTTTGAGAGAATGGCCTTCAAATCATAGTACGTACCGCTCTTAAATTTCATGCGCTCGCGTTCACGGGCTACAAGAAACTCAACGGCTACAGATTGAACACGGCCCGCAGAAAGTCCCGGTGCAATCTTTTTCCAAAGCAGGGGAGAGATTGTATAACCTGCAAGTCGATCCAAAATTCGGCGCGTTTCCTGTGCATGAACAAGATTCATGTTGATGTCGCGAAAATTTTCGAGGGCTTCTTCAATCGCTTCCTTGGTGATTTCACGAAACGCCATCCGTTTCACGGGTACTTTGGGATTCAGTAATTCTGTTAAATGCCAGGAAATGGCCTCTCCTTCACGATCCTCATCCGTAGCTAAAATCAGTTCATCGGAATCTTTAAGCTGTTCTTTTAATTTCTTTACAATTTTCTTTTTCCCCTTCGGTACAACATAGATAGGATCATATCGCTCATCTACATTTATACCGAGGTTCGACCAGGACTCTTTCTTGTATTTAGCTGGAATTTCTTTAGCGGATGAGGGAAGATCACGAATGTGCCCCATCGACGAATCAACCACATAACCCTTCGGCAAAAACTTCTTGATGGTTTTGATTTTCGTGGGTGATTCTACAATTACTAAGGACTTCATAAATAAGATTTAATTGGATTCAACAAGCTCTTTCAACTCTTCTGCGTGAGCTTTTGTATTTACTTTCTCGATAATTTCAAGAACGGTTCCGTCAATGTCTATGAGATAGGCAGACCGGCTGGGACTTTCATAGGTGTTGCCATACATACTTTTTTCCACAATGGAATCGGTTGCCCGGGCAAATTTATAATCAGGATCTGATGCCAAGATGTAGTCTATGCCTTGCTTCTTTGCATAGTTTTTATGAGAACGGCACCCATCCTTGCTGATGGCTATCAGGTTGTACCCTTTCTCATCAAACCACTTAGAATGTTCGGCCAGGCTTTCGGTCTGTCGGTCGCAACTGCTTGTGTTGTTTTTCATGTAAACTGATACAATTGTGGGACGATCCAGTAATTCAGAGAATTCTACCTCTTTCTCTTCACCGTTATCAACGACCTTAATTGAAAAATTTGTGTCTATTTTTGTTCCTTTAGAAATCATCTGTTTTCAACTGTTTATTTCGATTTTGGGACACTATAACCCGAATTGTTTCTATTTTCGTTCTAACTGATTCGAAATAAAGATCAAGACATTTAGTATACACATTCTAAAACACATTGAGCAACTGATTTTATATCACCCTCTTTTTTGATGCTTTAAATGTGAAGATTTTCTATTAAAAATCAGGAAACAATCGAAAATGTAGTCGTCATTCTATAAGTCGGGCAGAAAGTCCAAGTAAATGTTGGAAAAGTACAAGACTGAAAGTGATGCCGGAATTAGCTTTATGAACACTTTAAAAAAAGAATGGTTAATTATGAAGACATATATAAATACACTGGTAGTTGCATTAATTATGATGGGTGCAGCGGACGCAGTTGCACAAGAAACAGAAGAAAATGTTCGGATGGAATATATTCTTTGTCAGTTAAAAGACGGTTTCACTTTTGATGATGTAATTGCAGATGCAAAAGAGTATGGCGAAAAAGTAGCTGCAGACGGCAGTCAATATAATCAATACCTGATGCGGCCTCTCATCGTTGGCGAGCGTTTAGAGGGTGTCACTCATATCCTGGTGGGGGAGTGGCCGAATGGCGAGGAGATGTACAAGGAGTACGGTAACTATGTAAACAGGCATATGGACGAGGGTGATGAGGAAAATCCTGACATCTGCCGGGTAACGTTTGCCACAATGGATCATATAGTTGTTAATGCAGCACGAGAAAACGAACCGATGGATACGCGATTCCCGGTTCAACTTGCCGATTGTAATTTGAAAGATGGTGTCACGATTGAGCATGCGGTTGCAGTTCAAAAAGAGATAGCTGAAGCAACGATTGCTGAAGGGATGGACGGATATGGAGTTCATTTCCAGATGCCATACCTGGGTTGGGAAGACAGTGAGTATGATTTTATGAGTGTAGCCTGGTGGCAGAGTTTCCAGCACAGGGGGAATATGGCTCAGAATTATTACAAGATTGCCAACGAACATGGCCAGAAAATGAATGCTGTAGCCTCCTGTGAAAATCCACGTGCCTATTTTGCGGAGTTGATTTTCAGAACCTGGGAGTAGATTTTACATTTCTTACATCTTAAGACCTCAAGAGGTGCGCAGCTAATTACTGCGTGCCTTTTATTTTTTTTGTCCCCGGATAATCATTCGATGAGTGTTTTTTGCTATCAAAAATCACCTGTCTATATTCACTCATCTGGTGAATCACTCAGAATAGTTGCTTCCCGCTCGGCGAACCGGACTACGTTTTATCATGCAAAAGCAAATGAGCAACCGCTGCCACAACAATCGAGTGATGAATCGTACTCTCCTTGACCAATTCCAGGAAATGATCTAACTCAAGAATATGAACGGCGATATCTTCATTACCCTCGAGATTTTGTTCATCCACTTTCACGCACTCTTCGGCCAAATAAATATGTGTGTAATTGTTCATGATGGCTGCGTTTGCACTTGTCTGACCGAGTTTGGTCCACTTCTTTGATTGATACCCGGTCTCCTCCAAGAGTTCTCTTTTGGCCGATACCATCGGGGATTCACCCTCATCCACCATTCCACCCGGAATCTCCAGGGAGGATTCATCAATACCCGCTCGGTATTGCTCAACCAAAACTATCTCCCGGTTTTTGGTTAATGCAAGAATATTAATCCAATCCGGTGCATCCAGCACGTAAAAAGATGCAGGGGTCGTTTCTTTGTCAGGAATAAGTTCTCGTTGATAAAGAGAAAAAATGGGAGTTTCTAAGAGTTTCTTATCTTTAATGATGTCCCATTTGGGTTTTGTAAATGAAAATGAATCAGACATACTACAGCATTAATGGATGAACGTATAGAGATACAAGGTGAGTCAATATCTGCAGATAAAGAACGAAATCAAATTGTAGATAAGGCATGTGATTTGATGGAGAAGATATACCGGGAGGGTGATTACCCAAAGTTGATGGTGAAGCGTTCCTGGTCGGAACATAATCCTATCATCACAGGGGAGATGGCATTGCCAAGTGCTTATCGCTGGTATTTGAAACGGGAGCTGAGAAAACTTTTGGAAAAAGGAGCGAGCATGAAAGTGTTTCCCTCTCGTCCCCGGGTGGCGATTAATGATCCGGCCTTATTCGATAATGCTGATGAAGACGACTGGGATATCACGCAGAAAAAGCTGTTTCTTTTCAGCCCGGAGCGAATAGATATTTCTTTAAATCGGCTTGAGCATTACACCGGAACCAAGCCTGATGACTTTCAGCGATACATTCTATTCACCAATTATGATATGCATGTTGAGGTTTTTCAGAATCTCTTTCCGGATTGCATAAAACCGGATCGATCAGTGCAGATGCCGGCATATCATCACAAACTACCGGAGAATAAAGGGTTTTCACTGGTAAATATTGGAGTAGGGCCAGCGAACGCCAAAACCATTTCCGACCATGTGGCTGTTTTACGTCCCGATGCAATGGTGATGGTAGGGCATTGCGGGGGGCTCAGAAATCACCAGGATATAGGAGATTTTGTGTTGGCAACCGGTTTTCTCCGGGCAGATGGTGTATTGGATGACGTATTGCCGCTCAATATTCCCATCACACCGAATCACTTGTTAAATGTATACCTGAAAGAGGTACTCGACTCAAACAGGAGAAATTATCGGCTTGGAACGGTTTACACTACGGCAAACCGAAACTGGGAGTTCATCAAGAAAAGAACCGTGCAGGAAATTCATGTGAGCCGGAGTGTAGCCATTGATATGGAATCGGCAACCGTTGCTACAAATGGGTATCGCTACCGGGTTCCGTTTGCAACTCTTCTTTGTGTAAGTGATAAACCTCTGCACGGGAAACCAAAACTTAGCGGGGATGCACAAACATTTTATGATAACTCCAAAGAGATGCACCTTGAAATTGTGATTGATGCATTGAATATGAGTAAGGAAAACTACCCTGACGGCTTACCCAACTCCAGTATTCGTGCAATCAACGAGCCGCTGATGGGAGGGCCGGAGTGAGGAATATCGAATATTTAATATCGAACACCGAATGATGAAGTGATTTGATAACCCTTCGAAATTCATGATTGAATATTCGATGTTCAATATTCAAAAGTTTTTCTGTAAGGAATTGTTCATTTCCAGTTCATACAGATAAAAAGGTTTATGGAACTGGAAGAATTTGATGCAGATAAGTACAAAGGAAGGGCTGTCCGTGAGATGCACCCGGAGGAGCAACCTCGCGAAAAGCTGTTGAAGTATGGGCCGGAAAGCTTATCAACGCCGGAGCTGCTGGCCATCTTGTTGAGGACCGGTTCCAAAGGGATGAATGTAGTGGATATGTCTCGTGCACTGCTGGACAAGTTCCAGGGCCTTCGCAATCTTTCCAAGCAAGACTGGCAGGCGCTTAAGGTGATTCCAGGTATAGCCAAAGTCAAAGCGCTTACACTGGAGGCTGTTTTTGAACTGACCCGACGAATCCAGATGGAATCACTGGGTGATGAAATAAAAATTACCACGCCCGAGATGGCAGCAGCCTATTTTATGCCCCGCCTGCGAGATCTGAAGCACGAGGAGTTCTATGTGGCATTTCTGAATAATTCCAAAATTCTTACAGGTTATAAAAAGATCAGTTCCGGCGGCAGTACTGCAACGGTTGTGGAACCGGCTGAAGTTATTCGTCAAGCCGTTTTAAACCAGGCTAACAGCATCCTCCTTGTCCATAATCATCCATCAGGTTACCTGGAAGCCTCGCAGGCAGATATTCAGCTTACCAAACGCCTTCGCGATGCAGGCAATTTACTTGGAATTCCCGTAGTGGATCATATCATTATTGCCGGTGATGGGTACATCAGCCTCAGGAATAAAAACATCCTCAAGTGATTTTTGAAGCTAAAATTCTGAAAATTTCGCTAAAAAAATTCAATATTAGTTTGCGTAAAAAAGTCCATCTGTTATATTCAGGAGCGTATAATTAAATCGTTGGTACTTTATGGACTATTCAGAGTTGGTGTATGCAGTGAGGCGAGGGGACATGCAAACGGCAAATCAGATGTGTGCTGAGGCAATTCCAATTTTAGAGAAATATCTGATCTCAAACGTAAATGCTACCCCTGAAGATGCAGAAGATGCTGTTCAGAAAATGTTTGAATATGTAATCCCCAAGATCCAGAACGATGAGATTGAAAGTCCATCAGGGTTACTGTCGTATATGCTGTCGGGTGCAAGGCATAGTTATTACAAAATAGTGCGTGATTTTGATCTCGATAAATATGCAGAAATAGAAGAAGAACTCGTTGCCGAACCCGAACAGGTTTGGAATTTGGTTAGTGAAGATCAGGAGTCAATTCTTTTAACCTGCATTGAAAAATTAAAAGGGCACTACCAGGATCTGATTACTTTCCTGTTTGACCATCCCGAGGCCAATACAAAGGAGATTGCTGAATATTTCGAAATTACGAAAAACAATGCCTGGACGCGTAAACACCGTGTTATAAAGCAGTTACAGGATTGTGTGCAGCAGTATTTCTAAAAAAAATGAAAAAATTTTGTAAGGAAATTGGAAAATACGGTTCATACGTACGAGAGGTACTATCAAATAGTACAAAGAGGAGTGAGTAACATTAACCCCGGACTATGAAAGAACAAGAAAAAATTCAGTTACTTGAGAGGATAGATCAGTATATCAGGGGAGAGCTATCGCAAGATGAGATCGATGAACTTTGGAAACAGTTTCTGCAACATCCTGAATGGTATGATTGGTTTGAAACTGAACTGCACCTGCGCAGCCTTATTAAAAAAGGGAAGAAACCAAATTTTGGTAAAGGAGAAGAACCTGAAGGCTCAAAACCATCAGCCATAAAAGGGTACAAGGTATGGATCTATGCGGCAGCGGCCGCCGTGATATTGGCAATTGGTTTGCAGTTCTTTTCCTTCGAGCAGGACGAGCCAATTCAGAGTTTTGCTCTGACAGAAATTGAGGAATCGAATTTAATCGGGGCGGATGTACTCCGGTCGGATGAGCGCCCTGCAGAAGGCCTGGATGTGGCTATCAATGAGGCCCTGGCAACTGCTTACGAGGGAGATACTGAAGAAGCTATCGAAAAATTTCAGGAGTTGTTAACCCAATCACCAAATAACCAGCAGCGAGTCCGAATTGAGATGAACCTGGGAATTTTATTTTACAACAGCGGGGAGTATGAGTCTGCAAAAACTCATTTTCAATCTATCACCGAGATTGAAAATATTGAGGATCACCAAAAGGAAAAATCGTGGTGGTTTCTTGGTAATGCACTGTTAAACCTGGATCAGCCAAGAGCAGCAAGAGAAGCTGTTTTCAATGCCTACAGTATGAATGGACGGTATCAATCGGCGGCACTTTCTCTGTTGAAAAAGTTGGACGTTCGATTGGGTAACATTCCATCAGGTGAATCACCAGAGAGATTGGGCGAGTAAAGTTAAACTCTTCGTTTAAAATTGTTCATCAATGAGCTTCGCTTCAAGCAGGTAAGATCTGAGTAGATCCCTGTTTATCTGTTCTACTGAAGTTAACGTTTTTGAGCGAATTTCTTTCCGAACCTGCTCATCAGCTAAACTTTTCCTTCGATCGGGTTGATAGAATGAATCATTTTGAGGACAACTACTTCTGATCTTTTTTAGTTGCTCTCGGAATCGGTTCAGCATGGGATTTAGTGTGAGCCATAAGATAGCTGTGAGTTCCAATTTTTTGCTCTCCCTTTTTACGCTTCACTTTTCGATAATTTCCGTTGGATTTCATGACCCACCGCTGCTGATTGTCGCGAAGATAAATACCCAACATAAATTCGAGGTATTGTTTTAGCCGTGGATGCTCAATGGGTGCGAGAACTTCAACCCTGGCATCAAGGTTGCGATGCATCCAATCTGCCGAACCGATATAGTAAAGATCCTCGCCCGCATTGTGAAAATAGTAAACCCGGGAGTGTTCAAGGAATCGGCCAATAATGGAGTGGACGCGGATGTTATCACTTAATCCCTCTTTTTGGGGAATCAACCGGCACACACCCCGCACAATCATGTCGATACTCACACCTGCTTGTGATGCTTCATACAGTTTTTGGATAATCAATGGATCTTCGAGGCTGTTCATTTTGGCAATGATTTTTGCCGGTCGGCCTTCTCTTGCTTCATCAATCTCTTTTTGGATCAATTCCATAATGTTATTTCGCAGGTGCTTTGGCGCAACAAAAGCTTTTCGAAATGTTTGACTGGGTGCATATCCAGTGAGCAGATTAAACACATCCGAAACATCGGAAGCGATCTCATCCCGGCAGGTGAAATATCCCAGGTCTTCGTACAATTGTGCGGTATCGGGATGGTAGTTTCCGGTTCCAATATGTACATATCTTCGAAGGCCATCCTCTTCTTCACGCACCACAATCGTGAGTTTGGTATGAATTTTTAATCCGGCAATACCATAGGATACGTGAACACCGGCCTTCTCAAGACGTTGCGCCCAGCTGATATTTCGTTCTTCATCAAATCGCGCTTTCAGTTCAATGAGGATAGCTACTTGCTTGTCGGTTTCAGCAGCACGAATGAGAGCATGCATGAGGGGCGAGTCGCTGGATGTTCGGTAAAGCGTCTGTTTGATCGCAAGCACCTTGGGGTCTCTCGCT
Organism: Rhodohalobacter sulfatireducens; assembly: GCF_022012475.1. GTDB lineage: Bacteria > Bacteroidota > Rhodothermia > Balneolales > Balneolaceae > Rhodohalobacter > Rhodohalobacter sulfatireducens. The sequence goes on along the minus strand of NZ_JAKLWS010000001.1, from coordinate 145,175 downwards.
GCTTGCTCCACAAATCGTTGAGTGGACGATTCAAAACTGTGATAGGGATGATGTACGATAAAGTCCCCTTTCTTAATTACCTGGAAAACACTTGGGGTTTCTTCATCGATGGGATGCCGAAATACAGGGTGCAGCGAAGGTACCCAGGGCTCAAGTTTAAGATGCTGAAAACCATCCAGGTTATAAAGCTGTGTGGCATCTGCCAGCCCGATAGGCCCCTCCATCTCGAAAACTTCATTTTGGTGTACATGCAGGTGAGAATACAGGTACTTTTTAACATCAAGCGGCATATTCTTGTCGATCTCAAGGCGTACTACTTCTGCAAATCTTCGCTCCCGCAGCTCCTCTTCAATCATCTCCAAGAGGTCATCCGCTTCCTCTTCATTTCGTTCGATGTCCGCATTGCGGGTTACGCGAAATACATTCGCAGAAAGAACTTCAACACCGGGGAAAAAACGGTTAATTTTTTCTTTGATAAGATCTTTGACGGAAAGGAGCACAACATTTTTGTCCGTCTGCTCAAGTTTAATCCACCGGGGACGGTTTGCCGGTATTTTGATTCGCGCAAAGAGCAAATCGTTCGTCTCAATACTTCGAAGTTTTATGGCGAGAGAGCGGCTTTTATTTGAGATAAAGGGAAATGGATGTGCCTCGTCTACTGCAAGCGGAGTGATAATCGGGTAGATCTGTTTCTCAAAATAATCATCCGCTTTTTCTTGCAGGGTTGCATCAAGTTCTGAATAATCTTTGATAAGGATGCCGTTTTCATGGAGCTGTGGTACAATCTCATCCAGGTAGCAACTCCTGTAATGCTTGATCATTTTTTTGACTTCTTTGCGAATTTTCTGCATTTGTTCTTCCGGCGTGTGGCCGTCTACGTTCAATTCGGATACACCCGCATGGATCTGGCGTTTCAATCCGCCCACACGTTTTTGGAAGAATTCGTCGAGATTTGAACAAACTATACCAATAAATTTAATACGTTCAAGCAGCGGAAGATCGGTGTTCTTGGCAAGATTCAATACACGCCAGTTAAATTTCAGCCAACTAAACTCGTAATTGGTAAAATAATCGCTCCCGAAAATCTTTAATTCACTTGGGCTCATGTCCTGCGGCATCCCCTTTTCTGAGAGAACTTTATTCTTCAAAGGATTGGCACCATCCTTTTTATTATTCACTTCTTCCAGATCAACAGGGTTGAATTCGGATTGATCAGCTGAGGGCGAGTTCTTTTTCATTATGACAATCTTGTGTTTACAAGGTTATTTTTTAGCTGCTTGAATCATTTCTATCAAACAGATATCCCAGAATTTGAAATGAACGTATGTAGGACAATGAATTTCAGGATTAAGTTAATTATTATAAAGTTAATTTAGTTTTAACATTTGTGAAGGAATAAAAATTGCAAAATCCACTCTTGAATCCGGAAGAAAAAGATCCTGTAATTGAAGAATCACTACGTCCCTCATCTCTGCAGGAATTTGTAGGTCAAAAAAAAGTTATCCAGAATTTATCAATTTTTGTCCAGGCTGCGAAGAAACGCGGGGAGGCGCTGGATCACGTAATATTATCAGGGCCGCCGGGCCTGGGGAAGACAACTCTGGCATTTATTATCGCACGGGAGATGGGCGTTCAGATTAAACCGACAACCGGTCCGGTCCTTGAAAAACCGGGCGATCTTGCTGGTTTGCTTACGAACCTTGAAAAGGGCGATGTTCTTTTTATTGACGAGATTCACCGCCTGAATCCTGTTATAGAGGAGTATCTGTATTCTGCCATGGAGGATTATAAGCTGGATATTGTGATCGATTCAGGGCCCAACGCACGGAGTGTGCAGATTGAACTGAATCATTTTACACTTGTGGGAGCAACTACCCGAAAGGGTTTACTGACGGCACCGCTGCGCGCACGTTTTGGTATTGATATGAGACTCGATTATTACGATGCCGAACTTCTGCAGAGAATTGCTCACCGAACGGCGGGAATCCTGAACTTTGGAATTACAGACAAAGGAGCCTATGAAATTGCACGGAGAAGCCGTGGTACTCCCCGAATCGTGAACAAACTGTTACGCCGAACTCGCGATTTTGCGCAGGTGGACGGTCTCGATGCTATCGATGACGCCATTGCAGATAAAGCTCTCAATGCACTTGATGTGGATAAAAATGGACTCGACGAGATGGACATCCGAATTCTGAAAGCCATTATTGAAAATTACAAAGGAGGTCCTGTTGGATTGGGGACTCTTGCTGTTGCAGTGGGAGAAGACAAAGGGACGATTGAAGAGGTGTATGAACCGTTTCTCATCAAAGAAGGTTTTATGCAGCGAACACCCAAAGGCCGGGTAGCAACTGCTCAATCCTATAAATATCTTGGCGTTGAGGAAGATAACGAGAATGCTGATGATCCGGATCTCTTTAGTTCATCTTCTTAGAAGTTATTCATTCAGCCATTCATCCCAGATATCTGGCCCCATGGATCTGTCTACCTGTACACTGTTTCGAATTTCCTCAAGGTCGATATCGCACTTTCCATCCGTCCACGCGTAATTCATTCTTGGTGGATTATGACAATTGAATTCATCACCGCAGATCCAGTTGGCTCTATTGGGTTCTGCTCCATCCTCAACATTTGGAAACTGATGATTTCCGCAACTGGGTGAGTAGAGGGCTGAGTAGTAGGCTACATTGCTGGAATCCCACGGAACGCTATACATGGCGTTGGCTTCAACTTTAATGTTTTCACCACCGGCAACACCCATTCCAACCTGCCCCGGATTGACGCCGATATTACCAATCGCCTCCTGGTAACTGCCACCGGCATCTCCAAGCATAATAAATGAGCCGCTTCCCGAGAGACTATGGCCCCGGGCACGATTTTGATTTACCTGAATCCAGTTGGTACTGTCTCCATGAGATTTGAATAGGTTAATCCAGTCTTCCAACACGGCTATTCCATATGCATCTGTTCGTTCCATGGAATTTCGATTGATTTGAATGCCCCCTCCCCGGCACTGATCACACTGGAAAAAATTCCGTCCTGAATTTAGAGCTGAATTATTGATTACACCAAGTGGACCTGAACTGAACCGAAATCGAACACCGGAGGCTACGTTTTCAAAATGAGAATGGCTCACGGTAATATTTGAAGCGTTATCAAACTTTAGTGCGCCGTAATCCTGGCCGGAAGAGTCGGGGGCAATGTCTCGAAAAGTGGTGTGAGTGATTAGAATATCAGAAGGGTTATTTGTTGAAAAAATTCCGTGAAGATGGTAGTTGCGTAACTCGAGCCATGCAATTTGGTTTTCGTTTATTGAGCCGCTGAATGCACGGTATACGGTATCTTCTCCATCCATAATGGCCCCGTCCAATCCGATCCACTTATTGCCGGTCTTTGAACTTAAAACAGATTGACCCGGGTGAATTCCCTTTCGAATTAAAAATGTTGTACCGGCCGGGCAAACTTGGTTGGCAATATTAAATGAATCACCGGGGGATAGAAGGATAAATTCATTCTGTTGATTAAATATTTCGCCACAGGCAGAACTTTCGTAAGAAGCGAGTAACTTCAAGAGTTCGCGTATCTCTTCTGGGCTTTTTCCCGTTGTTGACTCTCCTGCATTCAGCGAGTTTTCAATTCCTCGGCTCAGGGATTGATGTTGAGATTGGGGAATGGTTTTGAAATTCAGAGCTATTTCTTGCAGCGGCTCACCAATATCTTGTAATGTTTGTTCAGAAAAATAGGGGGTATTTTCTGTCGCTTGTCTGACGGGATCACTTAAAGAAAGCAGTTCTGTTTCACTGAGGCTGTCGATTTCTGCTGGGCTCATGGAACTCACTTCTTCCCACATATCGAGAAAATCGGAGAAAAGATTTTGGGGTGTGCTCACTCCGGGTTTTTGTAATTCGGCTGTGTTAACATCTTTCGAAGATAATCCACCGGGCGGGGGTTGATTATCCAGGAAACTCAGTTGACAGGAAGCAGCGATCGTCAACATCAAAAAAATTCCGAGTGCAGATGAAAGAATGAAAGTTCTCATGATTTAAATGTTTTTGGCAGGATAATATGTTCAGAATGGATTACTACAATACAGAAAAATTGTTTCGAAATCTAAAATTCTGAGGATCACTGCGTACCTGTAAAGTAAAAGTTGGTTTTCGGGAATGAAAGATGATCAGATTTTTTGTACATTAAGCCGCTTTGAAGTGCTAACCAATATTTTTAATAACAAACTATTTTATGAAGAATTTGTTTACCTCTGAATCGGTATCAGAAGGGCATCCCGACAAAGTATCAGACCAGATTTCCGACGCCATTTTGGATGCCATGCTTGAACAGGATCCCGATTCACGAGTTGCAGTTGAAACACTTGTAACTACCGGGTTGGTTGTTCTCTCCGGCGAAGTTCGAACCGATGCATATGTAGATGTGCAGGAAACAGCACGAGAGGTAATTCGCGATATTGGCTATACAAAAGCCAGCTATCGTTTTGACGCAGACTCATGCGGCGTTATCTCAGCGATCCATAACCAAAGTGAAGATATTGCGATGGGTGTGGACGAAGGTGATGAAAAAGAGCAGGGTGCCGGCGACCAGGGAATGATGTTTGGTTATGCCACAAAGGAAACCGATTCCTATATGCCGATGTCTCTCCAGTATTCGCATGACCTGTTGAGAAAATTGGCACATATACGCAAAGTAAGCGGTGAGATCCCCTATCTTGGCCCCGACAGTAAAAGCCAGGTAACGGTTGAGTATGATAACGAGAGCAACCCCAAACGAATCCATACGATTGTTATATCCACTCAGCATGATGATGGGATTGAACAATCACACATCAAGAACGACATCAAAAAGCACCTGATCTCCTCGGTCATTCCTTCGGATTTGATTGACGATGAAACAATTTTGCATGTCAACCCAACCGGCAATTTTGTGATCGGCGGGCCGCATGGAGATACCGGACTTACAGGCCGAAAAATTATTGTGGATACCTATGGTGGACGCGGAGCTCACGGGGGCGGTGCATTTTCAGGAAAGGATTCTTCGAAAGTTGACAGAAGCGCAGCGTATGCCGCAAGACATATTGCAAAAAACATCCTAGCAGCTGATCTGGCTGATGAATGCCTCGTTCAGTTAGCCTATGCGATCGGGGTAGCTGAACCAGTTTCTGTAAATGTTAGTACATACGGAACCGGAAAGGTAAGTGATGTTGAGTTGGCTGATGCCGTATCGAAAGTATTTGATTTGACTCCCGCCGGAATTATTTCACGATTGAAACTGAAAACTCCCGGTTTCAGAAAAACAGCAGCTTATGGTCACTTTGGCCGCGATGAATTTACATGGGAGAAACTCGACTATGTAGATAAGATTGCGAATGCTGTAAAATAGCAGGAATTTAATATTGAGTTTTAAACCCGGCGTGATTCAGTTCGCACCGGGTTTTTTTATGGAGCGGCAATTCGTTCAGTCATCGGATGAGTGTAGTTTGCTATATTTGTTTTGTTGGCTAAGACACTCATCCGATGCCTTCAAATCAGCAATTTCCTACATCATTATCAAAAACCCTCTCTTTTTCTGGCTTTAACTTTTTGTAAATTGTGCCCCCCCAATCCTAAAAAAAACATAAAAATGTAGTATGAAGTTATTCAAAAGCTTTGTGCTCGCACTGATGATGGTTCTTATAGGTAGCCTGTTGGCATTCAGCCAATCAACCCCGCAGGCTTTTACTGGAGCCACAATCATCCCGATCTCCGGCGAGCCAATAAATAATGGAGTTCTTATCGTTCAAGATGGTGAAATTGTAGCTGTCGGTGATGCCGATACTGATATCCCCGGAAATGCAGACCTGCATGACGTTTCAGGCAAAGTACTGATGCCGGGACTTGTTGATACACATTCACATGTCGGTGAAGGTGATGGTGGTGATTACTCCTCATCCCTGCATCCGGATGTGCGAATCATGGACACCATCGATCCAAGGAGTAAAGAGTTTCGGAAGGTAGTTTCAGGCGGAATTACAAGTGTTAATATAATGCCGGGCTCCGGGCTGCTTATGAGTGGTCAAACCGTTTACGTGAAACCTAAACCGGCCGATACCATTGAAGAGATGCTGATAGTTGTAGATGAAGAAACCGGGGTATACGGTGGACTGAAAATGGCTAATGGTACAAATCCGCTACGGTCAAATGGGTCACCCGGTACGAGGGCAAAATCTGCGGCTATGGTTCGGGAGTTGTTTATTGATGCCCAGGAATATCAACAAAAAATTGAAGCAGCTGACGGTGATCCTTCTGAAATGCCGGAACGCGATCTCCGGATGGAAACACTCGTAGAAGTATTGGAAGGTAAACGAATTGTACACAATCACACCCATAGACATGATGATATTCTCACAGCCATTCGGCTGGCGGAAGAGTTTGGCTACAGACTTGTCCTTCAGCATGTGAGCGAAGCCCATAAAGTGGCAGACGAAATTGCCGAATCAGGTGCACATGCCTCAATTATTGCGATTGACTCGCCGGGTGGTAAGCTTGAAGCCATCAATATGATCAATATTAACGGAAGAGAGTTGGAAGATGCCGGTGTTAATGTGGCTTTCCATACAGACGACCCGATTGTAGATTCGCGGTTTTTACTTCGATCCGCAGCACTGGGTGTTCGAAACGGAATGAGCCGAAAGGCAGCGCTTGAATCCGTTACCATAGCAGGGGCCCGAATGATGGATATTGAAGATCGAGTGGGTTCTCTTGAAGAGGGTAAAGATGCAGATTTCATCATACTCTCCGGCGAACCGTTAAGTGTGTATACACATGTTGAACAAACATGGATTGAGGGCGAAAAAGTCTATGATCGCAGCAATCCCGAAGATCGTGATTACGCCACCGGCGGCTATGAGATTTTTCGATCCACAAATATGCACATTCACGGGGAGAGGCATTAATGATGAAATTGTTTGATCAGAATATTATGAAGATTAGAAACGTATTGTTTGGACTTATAACCGTGGCTCTGAGTGCTGCTTCCGGTTTCTTAACAACCACTGATGCACAGATCGCTGTACAGGGTGAGACTGTTTATACGGTCAGCGGTGAAGCCATTCAGAACGGAATTGTATTGATAAATAACGGGGTAATCGAAGAAGTAGGCAGCGAGGATGAAGTAGATATTCCAAGTGATTATGAACGTCATGAAGCTGCTGTCGTTACCCCCGGTTTGATTGATGCGAGAACTGTAGTAGGTTTGGCCGGGTATTATAACCAGGATCACGACCAGGATCAGCTCGAAACCTCGAATGCCGTACAGCCTGAGTTACGTGCAATCGATGCATTTAACGCCCGTGAGTTCCTTGTGAACTACCTGATGGAAGAGGGCATTACAACAATCCATACAGGGCACGCCCCGGGTGCGGTAATCAGCGGGCAAACGATGATTGCTAAAACGTCGGGTGAAACAGTTGAGGAATCACTGGTAGACTCCACAACGACAATAGCTGTAACGTTCGGGCCGAGTATCGACAATAATTATGATTCTCCCGGAACCCGTGCCAAAGCGGTTGCTGTTCTCCGGCAGAATTTGATTGAGGCACGGGAATATGCCGATAAGCGTGCAGCAGGTAAGGACCAATCCAGAAACCTGAAAATGGAGGCACTTGCCGACCTTTTAGATGGAAAGATCAGGGCATTGGTTTCAGCTCACAGAGCCCACGATATCATGACAGCGTTGCGCATTCAACGAGAATTCGATTTCCCAATGATATTAGAAGGAGCATCCGAAGCATATGTCGTGTTGGATGAAATTAAAGAAGCGGATATACCTGTTGTCATTCATCCACTGATGACTCGTCCCTCTGGTGAACGTAAAAATGTCGACATGGAAACCCCCGCAAAAATGAAAGAGGCAGGAATTCCATTTGCATTTCAGAGTGGGTATGAAAGTTATGTACCTAAAACAAGAGTGGCTCGGTTTGAAGCCGCGATTGCTGCCGCCAATGAACTGGGTTTTGAAAGTGCTCTTCATGCCCTCACATTAGGAGCCGCTGAAATCCTTGGAATTGATGATCGGGTAGGTTCCATCGAAGAAGGAAAAGATGCCGATATTGTTTTGTATGACGGCGATCCCTTTGAGTATGTAACTCACATTGAAGGTGTGATTATCAACGGAGAAATTGTTTACGACGGCGAGTGATCTGATTTAAAAGAGACATGGTATTTTTTCTTTTTAACATTAAACTTTGAAATTTTTCAAAGCTTTGAATTAGCACGAAAAATACCATGTCTTCATTTCTTACAACTGCATCCACTGGCCATCCAACCGGGATGAGTCCATGATGGCTTGCACAATTCGAACATCCCTGAGGCCCTCTTCACCGGGTGCGGTAGGATTAGTGCCATTTTTTATTGCAAGCGCATCATTGTCCATCTGGCGGGCTTGCTGATGACCGGGATCAGGTGCTAAAATAGTTCCGTCGCTTGTAGCACCTCTTACTCCGCTGTAGGAAAGAAAAGGTCGCAGCCGATACCAGCCATCCGAACAGTCGATATCGAGATAGTTCATTCCATTGCCAAAACTGCATTTGCCTTCCATAGTCAGTCCATTGGGAAATTCAAGGTCGAAGTCGGTGTATTCATCACAGTCGCTGTAAATATCTTCCCTAACAGACCACTGTTTTGCTCGTACTGCAACCGGCTCCATTCCGGACGAATACCGGGCTGCATTGATTGGATAAACTCCCATGTCATACAGAGCTCCTCCTCCCATCTCTTTTACGGCACGCCAGTTATCCGGCTCGTGATTCGCTCGAAATCCGCCACCGGACCGTATTGCAGTAATTCGTCCGTAAGTCTCTTCCTCACCATATTTAATTATTGTTTGCGTATTTGGTTCATGCTGCATACGATACCCAATGGTAAGCTGAACGCCATTCTTCTCGGTGGCATCGATCATCGCCCGGCACTCCTCAACATTCATGGCCATTGGTTTTTCACACCATACATGCTTTCCTGCATTAGCTCCGATGATGGAATATTCAGCATGCATGTTGTTAGGAAGTACAATGTAGACCACATCAATATCATCGTTATTGGCAATTTCATGCATCGTTTCGTAGTTGTAAACACTTGCATCAGGAATGCCATACTTCTCTTGCCAAACGGGAATTTTTTCGGGTGAACCGGTTACAATTCCACGAAGTTCACAATGTTCAGTTTGTTGCAGGCCGGGTGCCAATATGTTTGTACTGTAATATCCTAATCCAACCAGGGCCACACCCAGTTTTTCATTATTCTGAGGAAGGATAATGGATGGAAACCCAATAGCTGAAACGGCAAGTGCAGATCCGGCCCGAACGAGAAAGTCTTTACGCGAGATAGTATTACTCATGATAGTATGCATTTAGTTTTGGTCTGAGACAATATGCAAAATCGTTGGTAAATTTTTAAAACTTTTTGGGAGATGGAAGACGGAATGGAACAATTGTTTCACTCGTGACCCGGACGCGGCAGAGAGAGGGCGTTTGCACTATCAACGATTAAGATCATAATGAGAAATGATATTTACTGTTCTTCAACAGTTTCTACAGGTACTTTGCTTGGATAATCAACCCTTGTAATCGGAACTTCGTACGGTTCCCAAATACCAAATGACAGGAACGGAGCGATACTTTTCCAGAGTTTCATAATTTCACTATCCTCTTTAAATGTGGCTCGGATAATTGCTAAAAGATCCTCGTTAATTTTCCTTTCCCATTCCTCTCCATAACGTTGGTATCCTTCCTCACCACGCATCAGAAACTCTTCGGGTTTCATATATTCCAATTGCCTGTAAAAACGGTTTGTACTTCCATAATCGCGAAGCTGGTAACGATTGATATCCGATTCCAGTAAGTCCATGCGATAGGGAGTTTCACTTTCATTAGGTGTGCTTTCAAGTGTTTCTTCCTCTTGAAGCTCCTGCCGTTCTGTTTCTGTTGAATCTTCAGTTTGTGCAAAGGTAAGCGTTGCCGAACACAGGGATATCACAAAAATCAGCAAGAGCGATCTTAGAAACCATCCTTCAGAAATCGTCAGCTTTGTATTCATATCAGGATGTCTTCCAATCTGTAGAAAAAAATTAATTCTTGTATTAATGAAATGTTGCTCTTTGCATTTGGGACTACTGGTTAAACTGATTGTAAGCTGTTTTATTTTAAGCCGGTATTTGGGGAATTACAACCATGTATTAATTTAACGGGTTTGAATGAAATCGGAATTGATTGATGGAACAATAATTCGTGAAAATCTTCGATGGATATTATTGAACAGTTCGATAAGGAATCGATGAAGGATTGATAGTTGGACTATCAAATATAGATAAATACAAAAAAAGATTAATTGTAAATGGGCGCCAGTCGTGCAGAATAAAAAAATGAAATGAGTGAATTGTTAGTTTCACTTTTTCATAAAGCTGTGAGAGTATCTGTAGAAGGATGTTCTCTCTTTTTTTTGTGAGATGTTTAAGATCAAATACAGAAGGAACATGCCAGAGTCTGAATAGAATGAAGTACTAGTAGATTATGAAGCGACGGTTAGCTTATGCCGAATCTAGTTTGATCTTCGAATTTTAGAAAAATTTTGATATTGTAATTTAGTCATAATCCTGAATGCTTGTGTCAAAAACTTAAATACTTAGATATTGTTCACAAAAGAGTGAGCCATAGAAACATAAAAAACCCAAATTGCGTTACTAAGTGATGTAAACTATATTGAATCAAGAAAAAAAGAGCAGCCATGTGGAAGAAAATTAAAACTTATCTTCGCTTTTGGAAAAATAAACCTTCTTATCATATCGAAGGATCCGCTTATGGTGGTCTCCGCATGGATATCGACAAGTATTATTCCTTGGAAGAAAACAAAAAAGAGCTTGAAGAACTTAATAAAACCTTTGAGAAATTCTTTGAAAAGGAAATAAATCAAGAAGAAAAAGGCTCCTCTTCTGTTACTAAAATCTGATGCTTTCTGTAAATACTATTCTTATACCTGTCCTAGGTGGATTTTTATTTGTAAAGTATAGCTATTTAACTAGATTCAGATCTATTCGGGATAATGGGTATGTGATTTTATTCAATCTTCGGTTGTGGGGCTCTTTTTTTATGGTGTTTCTTTTCTTTTTTGGAGAGCTGCCATTTTGGATGAAGATGCAAATCCTGCTATACCTGAATGGATTCACTTTCTTCATGATTTTTTAGGTTATCCTGAGTTACTTCCCGCCATTATCTCTTTAATTCTTATTGGATTTGCTGTTACCATTGTAAACTATGTATTAGATAAAGATGAGATGAAAAAACGTGTTATAAAGCAGGACGATGATGCGTTTGAAATAACTATTCTAAATGCATACCTGGATGAAAAATATATTCTCATTACACTTGATAATGGAAAAGTTTATGCAGGAAGGGTCACTGACACGTATTTTCGAGTTAACGATGAAATCCGCTCTATTTTATTAACTCCATTTTTTAGCGGATACCGTAAACCGGACGAATTGACATTGCAGCTTACTACATTCTACGGTCATATCTACAGGCAAATTATTCGGTATCCTGAAGAATTTGATGTTAAAATTTCTGATTTTTCTGTTGCTATTCGTTACGATCATATAATTTCTGTAAGTCCTTTCGATCCAGCAACTTATGCCAGATTCAGAGAACTTGGATCACTCTCGGTTTGAGTTAGACATCCGAACTCTGTGAGGATTTGGTCTGCTTCCTGAAGCCTCGTGATCATGTTCTTCGCCAGCAGAACGTATCATTCCTCCATCATGTTCTTTCAGATCAACAGAGTGGAAAAAAAGCGATTTTCATTCACAATTTTTGTATTTTTAAAGTTTTGAATTGAACCTGACTGATGCCAGAAACCGACTCCTCCGCCCAGCAAAAAATCTCGCAAAACGGTTCACCAACCTCCGACCGCCCCATCGTTGTAAAAGGTGCCCGTGTTCATAATCTCAAGAATATTGATGTTGAGATCCCTCGTAATAAACTCACGGTGGTTACGGGTGTGTCTGGCTCGGGAAAATCGAGTTTAGCGTTCGATACGATCTATGCCGAGGGACAACGTCGATACGTTGAGAGCCTTTCAAGTTATGCCCGTCAATTCCTCGAGCGGATGGACAAGCCGGATGTGGATTTCATGCAGGGAATCTCTCCCGCGATGGCGATTCAGCAGAAAACCACCAGCAGCAACCCGAGATCTACAGTTGGTACGACTACAGAGATTTATGATTACGTTCGTCTGCTGTTCGCAAGGATTGGGAAAACGATCTCTCCAAAGTCCGGAAAGGAGGTGTTTAAAGATACGCCCAAAACCATCATCAATGAGTTATTTGAAGAGTTGGATGAGAAAACGAAATTCTATGTACTCTTTCCCTTTGAACTGCGAGAGGGGCGAAAACCGGAAGAGCAATTAACTGTTTTAAAGGAAAAAGGGTTGACCCGACTCCTCCATATCGAGGATGAATCGATGATTGACCTGACTCGAGATGATTATGATCCGGAAAGCATCGAACCGGAAACATACCGGGTGCTGGTAGATCGCCTGGCTATCAAAAAGGATGATGCAACCCGCAGCCGAATAGCGGAGTCGATCGAGACAGCATTTCGTGAAGGGAACGACCGCTGCTCCATCAAGGTCAGAAATGGAAAAGAGTATAAATTCAGTGAACGATTTGAGCGGGACGGCATGGAATTTTTGGAACCGTCACCGCAGATGTTTTCATTCAACAATCCGTTTGGAGCTTGCGATGAGTGTGAAGGTTTTGGAAAGGTGTCTGGTATTGATGAAGACCTGGTTATTCCCGATCCCGATAAAACGATTCGGGGCGGAGCCGTGGCGCCTTTCGATTCTCAGAAATTTGGAAAGTATTTACGTGACTTCATCAAAGTAGCCGCCCGGGATAAAATCCCAATTGATACTCCATACAAAGATCTGGATAAAGATGCCAAGCGTGTACTGTGGCACGGCAAGGACAATTATGCAGGGATCTATGGATTTTTTGAAGATGTGAAAAGTCAGTTTTATAAAGTGCACATGCGGGTTCTCTATTCCAGGTATCGCGGGTACAGCCGATGTCCGGAATGTGAAGGGTATCGCGTTCGGAAAGATGCACTCTATGTGAAGGTAAATGGTCAGCACATCGGGCAGGTAACAGAGATGACAATAGGCCATGCCCGTGAATTCTTTGAGAACATGGAGCTCACCGATTTTGAAAAAGAAGTTGCAGGACAGATTTTGTATGAGATCCGAAAACGCCTCAAATACCTCGATGAAGTTGGACTGGATTACCTGACGCTGGACCGCCTGACCAACACGCTGAGTGGGGGAGAATCACAGCGAATCAGCCTGGCAAATTCATTGGGAAGTTCGCTCATTGGCAGCTTATATGTATTGGATGAGCCGACCATCGGCCTTCACCCCAGGGATAACAATCGATTGATCAACATTTTGCAGTCGCTGCGGGATATTGGAAATACGGTACTTGTTGTTGAACACGATCCTGAAATGATCCAGTCTGCAGATAATATTATTGATATCGGTCCATTTGCTGGTACTCATGGCGGCGAGGTTGTTTTTAGCGGCTCATATGATGAACTGTTAAAATCAAAAACACTGACCGGAAAATATCTCAGTGGAAAGAAAGAGATCCCGATTCCCAAAAAACGCCGTAAAGGAAACGGCAAATCCCTGGTTGTAGAAAGTGCTTCGGAACACAACCTGAAAAGCATAGATGCAGAATTTCCACTCGGAAAATTGGTTTGTGTCACGGGTGTATCCGGTTCAGGAAAATCGACGTTGGTCCATGATACGTTATATGCAACCATTCAGAATAAACTGGGAACCTGGAAAGATAAAATTGGCCGGAATAAGGGTGTAAGTGGAATTAAAAACATTGAAGCTGTCGAGATGGTGGACCAAAGCCCGATTGGCCGGTCTACGCGCTCGAATGCTGCTACCTACACCAAAGCGTTTGACGGTATCCGCGACCTGTTTGCAAATACCAAACAGTCCAAAATTATGGGATATGAACCCGGTCACTTTTCCTTTAACGTTCCCGGCGGCCGTTGTGAAGCGTGCCAGGGCGAAGGCGTGCAAAAAATTGAGATGCAGTTTATGGCCGATATCGAATTACAATGCGAGGAGTGCGGCGGAACGCGATATCGGAAAGATATTCTGCATGTGAAATATCGCGGTAAAAATATTCACGATGTGCTGGAGATGAACATTAGTGATGCCATTGAGTTTTTTGTGGATGAATCCAGCATCGTAAACAAATTACAGCCAATGGAAGATGTAGGGCTTGGATATTTGAATCTCGGCCAGAGTGCAACAACTCTTTCAGGTGGTGAAGCTCAGCGTGTAAAACTGGCGAAATTCCTCTCGAAAACGAACACAGATGAAACGCTCTACTTCTTTGACGAACCAACCACTGGTCTCCATTTCGAGGATATTTCGAAGCTTCTGAAGTCTTTCAACAACCTGGTTGATAACGGCCACTCGGTGATTATTATCGAGCACAACCTGGATGTAATTAAATCGGCCGACTGGATTATTGATATTGGACCGGAAGGAGGGTTTGGAGGCGGTCAAATCGTTGCGAGCGGAACACCTGAAGATATTGCCGCAAACAAAGACAGCCACACGGGCAAATTTCTAAGTGAGATTTTAAATGATTCCTGAATCTGAAATAGCTGTTGAGTTTCTCAATTATTCTGCGTTCAATACAGAAAGTTATTTACCAGACATGGAACGCTATGCTCAATTTCAAACAATTTTTTTTACTGGGCTTTATTTGGGGAATTTTGGGAATTTGTTCGATCGCAGCACAATCACAGCTCGAACGAATATCTATTACAGAAAGGGGAGATGGTAACGGATATGTTCTTCGATACCATCTGACCGAGATGGTTGATTCATACGATCTCATACAGCCGGAGATCAATCGGGTTCAGATGCAGCTTTTTTCACCCGGACTTAATGCAGCGGAAGCAGAGATGCCGGAGATGAATGAGGAGATCATCGGGCTTGAGCTAATCCAACTGAATGGTGGCATTGGAGTTGAGATAACGAGTGCAGAGAATCTGTTTTTCACAGCTGAAACTTACCCGGATCAAAATATGCGTGATCTGCTTGTGAATCTCGAATACGCATCGCAGGCTGATGTAGAGGCTGTTACACTCGAATCTGAACCCTACGAATGGTCGGTGATCGAAGAAACACCCCCGGAGCCGATAGCAGAAGAACAACCGGAATCCGAAGAAACTGACCCGCCAACTGAATTGGAGGATGAAGAACCTGAACCGGTCGTGCAACGGGAACCTGTTTCGGTTAGAATTGGAATTACGGGGGGAATAGGAATCGCAAACAAATTGGGGGGAGATTATACGGCCGGGTCGAGACAGGATTTTTTGATGGGTATATCGGCCGGAATAACATTTCCTTTTGTTTTACCCTACTCGATAAAAACCGGCATAGAAACCGGAATTTTTTATACTCAGAAAGGCTTTTTGAATCCATCGGCAAATAGGTTTGATGGAGAAACCGTTTTGCTTGATTACGTGGAGGTTCCGGTTTTGGTAAGGCTTCATTACGATGTAACACCGATGATTAAACCAAAAATTGTCGGTGGAATTTATAGTGCATTTCGGGCAAATGCAGAAGTTCTCCAAAACGATGGTGACCGTATTGATCTGAACGAGAATACAAAAGCCGTTGATATAGGCTTAATGGCAGGAGTTGGTTCAGATTTTTTGATTCAAAGCACGAGCATTTCACTCCAGGTTAGATACGGCGTGAGCATATCTCCGATTTTTAAAGGGAACTTTAGTGGAAATGAAAGACTTGGGTATCTTTCGTTGATGGCAGGTTTTCGGTTTTGAGGACTGGAATTGTCATCTCAGTCTCGTAGTTTCATAAATTGGATTAGAGTATTCCTTGAAGGTTTGAAAATGAAGTCATCTGAAGTGTATATGGAATACAAGACAGGTTATACAAATCGATGTTAAAACTTTTTTCCACTCTAAATCTTAAGTTGTGGTGGCGCTCCCTGCAAGGAGTGGAAGTAGCGGCAATATTATTCTATTCTGCTTTTATTATTATTGCAACCGGACAGTTTTTCGGAGTCATCCTCGTTCTTCTTTTCACATCTGATATTGAACATTTTCAAAGCCTCTATCCGTGGCTTACAGAGGAAGTTCACCTGTTTGGTAATCTGCTTTTTGTCAACATCTTTTGGTTTACCCAGGTTTTCTTTACAAAAATCAGCCGTCTTCGAATCAACGAAAACCGTAAACTTCTATCGTTTGGTATGCCGGTTAAAAAGCTGACAAACTACCTGAACCTTGCCGGATTTTTACACCCGCTGAACCTGATTTTCCAGGTTTTTTGGTTGATCTATTTGGGGTTCATGGCACAAACAGCCATTCAATATCTTATTGTATTGCTGTTGATTTTAGTGAACTACGGGTTAATTACGTCGATTAAGTGGCGGTTCCGAATGTTTGCGGCAGACCGATTTAAATACGTCAGCGGAATAACATTGATTCTTGTAATTTTTGCTCTTTTACTTGCTTCAAGTGTTGATCATCAGCCATACTTGAGTTCTCCACAGGTGGCTGCACAAGCTTTAACGGACTGGCTCTACTTTCTGCCGGGATATATATTTTACTATATAGGGTCGTCTCTCACAGGTACCGTTGAACAAGCAATAGTAACCGGATTTTTGTTACTTCTGGCCGTACTTTTAAACAGGGATATCCATCTAAAAACAAAGACATCACTTCTCTCCCCGCCAAAGTCTACCTCTGAGGTTGAAAATAACAGGGGTTTGTCACGCTTTATGAAATTACTGGGAAAAGAAGGCGGGAAATATTTCTACTCCGTATGGAATCATCGATATAGTAAAATTCAACTTTTAATCACCTACATTTTTGTAGTTCCCTATGTCGTATTGTTAGGAAATACTACTTATATCATCGGGGTATTGCTTACACTTATTCCTATCATCTATTTGATGGTGATGCTTACCAACATGTTTGGATTTGAAAACCGGGAACTGCTGCTGTCGCTTCAAATGCCGGTCAAGAAAAAAACAATTGTAACCCAACGGATTATGGCTGCAATACTGGTGAGCCTTGCCGGATCAAGTATTGTATTTATCCTGGTTCCGATATTTATCGAATCCGTCCCCACAATGATACAGGTACACCTTGGTATTCTTACCATTTGTCTCGTGTTTCTGCACTATATCATGACGAGTTGCATCGAGAATTATAAAAAGATAGAAGAGGTGAGTGTCATGTCGGTTTCGAATCCTGTATTACCCATTTCAATGTCGTTCACTGCAATGTTCATCGTGATGATATTAGGCCTTTTTACATTTTTTGTCTTTGAAGAATATGTTTGGTTCCATATCGTAGCCTTGTTTGCCATCGACCTGATACTTGGAATTACACTCATTCGAAAAATAAACTCTATGCCTGAACCTTTTCAAACTAAAGTGATACCGAAACTATGGAACGAGCTTTAGTCATACAGAATCTTACAAAAGCGTACGATAAAGAACCCGTTCTGAAGGAACTGAACCTTGAAGTGCCAACCGGGAATATATTTGGATTAATAGGGCCGAATGGTGCCGGTAAAAGTACATTGATCGGTATTTTGACAGGATTACTCTCTTATGATCAGGGTTTTGTGGAGATTGACGGTATGCCTTACTCGGCTGAAAACGAAGTTGAAATTAAAAAAAGAGTAGCCTCTGTTCTGCAGCCTCCGCTACTATTTGAAAATTTTACCTCTTACGAGTTCATCTCTTATGTTTGCGACATGTATAAAGTGTCCAATCACGATCTGGATGAAAGAATCAGCTCCCTGATGGAATATTTTGAAATCGAAGAGTTTGCCCAGGTGAAGACGAAGCAGCTTTCATCGGGCAGCCGGAAAAAACTGGCTTTTTGTGCTGCTATTCTTACAGATCCCAAGTTGCTTTTTTTGGATGAACCGTTCGAGAGTGTGGATGTAATATCGATCGGTCGGATGAAAAATGTGATTCGAAGGCTCAAAGGGAAGGGAACCACTATTTTTATTACAAGCCACATTCTTGAGGTGGTGGAAAATCTGTGCGATGATATCGCTATCCTTCACAAGGGAAAAATTCTGGCCTACCTCGATTCGGAGAGCCGTCGCGAACTCGAAAAAGATTCAAACCTGAGTGAAATTTTCGAGCAGTACATAGAAAGCGGAGTTGATAATGAAGATCGACTCAGCTGGCTATAGTTGATTGAGCATCTGCGGAAGGAATCTCCCCGCGCAAAAAAGTAAAACTCGTGATAATGAAGAGGATACCCGTGAGAGCCGCAAAATAGAATGTGCCTTCCAGGCTTACATAAAGATAAACCAACCCCAGAACGTAAGGGCCAATAGCCTGTCCCAGTCTCATCACCATCCAGTTTGCGGAGAGAAAAGCAGCCCGAAACTCCTTGGGAGCGTAACCGGTCAAAAGGTTCATGATACTTGGAATATTCATCCCCTGTGCAACGCCAAACAGTGAAATCGGTATTGCAAAAAACCAGAGATTGTCAACAAATGGTATCATGGCAAATATCAGAGTATAAAGTACAGCGGCAGCTTTAATCAGTGTTTGTTCATTGAAACGAGCCGTAAGCCTGCCAAGCTGCGCAGATGTGATTGCTGTTACCAGAGATGAACCAGAAAGAATGGCACCGATTGCAAACGAGCTTTTTGCGAATTTTTCATCAAGCAGAATGGTAAAATAGGTGATATATCCGCCATACAGAATGATAAAGGTGAAAAACATACAGAGAAACAGTGCCATTACTGTTTTTGAAAAAAGAGCCGATTTCACCTCTTTCAGGTAAAATTTAATTTCGAGTCCGTTCTTTTCTGTTTCCTGCCGAAGGAAGAATAGTGCAAACAAACCGACCGGCAGAGCAAGCAAGCTGAGATAGAATGGGTATGACCACCCGATAATGGCAAGCGCCCCACCAATGGCTGGATAGAGAGCCGTTCCGATACTGAGTACAGAGCCGTTGTACCCCATCACCGTAGCGCGATCATTACCCAGGTACAGATCACCAATGAGGGTTAAATTCAGAACTCCGAGAGCGGCACTCCCGATACCCTGGAATACCCTGAACATCAACAGTTGTTCAAAACTGTCTGCCAGAGCACAGGCGGTACCGGCAATACCAAACAAGAACAGGGATGGAACGAGAATAACTTTGCGGTTAAAACGGTCTGCAAGGATTCCAAAAATGGGCGTAAAAATAATACCCGGAAGCGTAAAAAAGGTGATTAATAATCCAATCTGGTTAGTTGATACATTCAGTGAGCGCCCGATTGAAGGGAATGCCGGCGCTATACTCGAAACGCCCATCACAGAGGTTAGAGTTACACCAAAAATGATATAAAGATTGAGATCTTTAAGAAGCGAGTTTTTTGAGATGTTGAGCTTCAAAAATATAGTTTGAACTAAATTTTTGTGATTTGGAGTTGTAAACGCAAAACAATATAAAGCCCTTTTTCATAAATTTTATAAATTGATTTCTTTAGAATTTTTATCCCTGTTGGGTTAAAAAAATCGTATTTTGACAGTCATTTACCGACTTCATAATGATCGGTAAAATGGTTAAAATACTTTAGGTGCGTTATCAAATTAAAATAATGGATTTAAATTTTGTTAGTTAAAGATCACGTAATCTCAGATGTTGCCAGCCGTCGATATACAATTAAATTTGCCAAAACGGAAGAGGAGGTAGAAGCTGCGCAACGGCTTCGTTACAACATTTTTAAAGGTGAGCTGGATCGAAACTTCATATTTGAGAATGGAATTGACCGGGATAAATACGATGACCAGGCACATCATCTGATCGTCGTACATAATGAATCAGGTAGTATTATCGGTACCTATCGGTTACAAAGTTATGAACAGGCGCAATCAGGAAAGGGATTTACGACGGATGTGCGCTTCCGTTTAAATAATTTGCCCGAAGATGTGCTCAAAAATGCCGTTGAAGTTGGTCGAGCATGCATTAGTGAAGAGCACCGGAGCGGACGTGTTTTATTCCTGCTCTGGAAAGGGCTTGCCGGTTATCTTGAGCACTTTAAAAAAAGATACCTGTTTGGATATGCCGCCCTCGAATCAAAGAAGCCACATGTTGCCCTTCAAACACTGGAGCACCTGGAAAAGGAAAATATTCTTCATCCCGAGTATCATATAGAACCGCGTGAAGGCTATGAGCTTGAATGGAATGATGATATGCCAAGAACAGATGAGATCGACATTCCGCCGCTTTTTCAAAACTATATTGATGTGGGATGCACGGTTTGTGGAGGGCCTTCATATGATCGGGACCTGAATCTGTTACACTTCGTTATTTTACTTGACGTAGAAGCGATATCCGATGAAACCCGGAAATTGTTTTTTGGATAAAGCTGTTTTTCCCTTTCTTAAAGAACTAGATTAGCCATATCTATTTTTAGAAAGTCGATTAATGAATCTGCAATGAGAAATCTTCGCGCAAGTGTAAAAGTATCTCTTCTGATTTTCTTTACACTGCTATCATATACCGGGTATTTTGCCATCTATCTGCCGCTACGTTTGTTTGGCTTATCTTATGAAGCGTGGAGAAACCTTTACATGCGTTTTTGGTCGAAGACGGTTGCAAGGATTCTAAGTATTAGGTTTCACGTAAAAGGCACACCTCCTGAAGCTCCATTCATTCTCGTCTCTAATCACCTTAGTTATATTGATATTGTGCCAATGTTCATCAACATGAACTGCACGTTTGTAGCAAAAAAAGCCGTGGAATCCTGGCCCCTGTTAGGCCCAATGGTGAAATATACGGGGGTAATTTTTGTAGATCGTTCTATCAAAAGAGATGTAACCCGTGTGAATGAATTGCTGTCAAAAAGTTTGAATAAATACCAGGGTATTGTGCTTTTCCCCGAGGGCACAACAACGGGTGGAGATCGCGTACTCCCTTTTCGGTCTTCTCTTTTAAATTATCCGGCTTCGGCCTCAATCCCGGTTCACTTTTCTGTCATTCAATACAAGACTTCAGAAGGTGATCCATCTGCAGATGAAACAGTTTGTTTCTACGGCGCCCGCGATCCGTTTCATAAGCACGTCTTTAAGCTTGCTGGAAATAAAGAGATCAATTGCCATGTGGTATACAGCAGGGAAACTGTCCGTTCATCAGACCGAAAGGATTTAGCACAAAAATTACAGGAGAAGGTGGAAAGTGCTGCAAGCTCACTACGGAAGGAGATAGAGTTATAGGATTCTATTAAATCCATCGAGCATGCAGGAGATTCATTCCATGGCTCTGGCTTTTGAGTGAAAATGAAAAGTACCTTCCACAATTTAAGTTTAGAATATAACCCAGTGCTTACAGGTGTTTTATACCGAAAGCGGCCCTTCGGTACGAGTAAGTTAGTTTAATCAGCTTTGAGAATCTTTCAGCTTAAACGCCTCTTTTACACTCTTTCTGCGCTTCTTGGAGATCGATACAACTACCGCAGGTACTACAAAAAGAGTCAGGACGGTTGCAAATGCGAGTCCCCCGATGACTGACCTGGCAAGCGGACTCCACGTTTCGGAACCGGCACCGAATTCAAGTGCAAGTGGAATCATGGAGAAGATCGTAGTGAGGGCTGTCAACAGAATAGGTCGCATTCGTCGCTGGCAGGCCTCGAGGAACAGTTCCAGATAATCCGTCTCATCATCTTTACCACGTGTATTCTGGTGGATGAAGTCGACCAGTACAATTCCATTGTTAACCACAATCCCAATCAGCAGTACAATTCCGATATATGCGGGTACACTCAGAGATGTGGATGTCATAAACAGGAATACGAGAGATCCAAAAAAGGCCAATGGAACTGAGAACATCACAATAAAAGGATCACGTAAATTCTCAAAAATGGAGGCCATTACCATATATGTTAAAAGCAGAGCCAGAATTGCAGCAATAAGAATTTCTCTGCTGCTTTCCTGCTGATCAAAAAGAGATCCTGTAAATGCATATCGATAACCATCGGGCATAGCGATTTCATTATCCAGGACATTGATAATTTTTTGCCGATACTCCTCCATATCACCCCGAACCATCACACTGACGTCCAGGAGTGTTTCCCGATCACGCCGGCTTATTCGGCTGAGTCCCTCTTCAACGGAGAAATCACCAAGAGCCAAAACAGGTATTCGCTGATCTTCAAATTGAGCCAGCTCAAGTGAAAAGAGATCTTCCCTGCTTTGAAATTGGTCGCGCTGGAGTTGTACCATAATCGGAATTTCACGTCCCTGGTCGCGATAATATCCGGCTCGGTTTCCGCGGGTTTGGATGCCAAGTTGTGTAGCAACATTTGTGGGAGAAAAACCGGCACGATTGATTCTCTCTTTATTAATATCATAAACCAGCTTAGGCTCCGGTCTTGATCGTGGATTACTTACAGACATTACATTCGGATCGTCGATTAATGCCTGTTCAAGGCGAAGTGTGAGCTGTTGCAGCACATCCATATCAGGTCCAATCAAGCTAACCCGGATCCCACTATTTCCCCAACCTCGTCCCGGAGCTCCGCCACCCAGATTATCAAGCTCAACTTTTATGTCAGGTTCTTCAAGCTCGCCTTGTAATCTCGTAGCAATTTCGGTTGTCGTTTGATCACGCTGAAATTTATCAACCAGTGTAATGCTCAAACTGCCAATATTGGGTTCTGTACTCCACCCTTCACGGCCAATATTGTTGATAACTGTTCGAACATTCGGATCATCAAGAAGATGATCGGAAAAATCTCTGAGGACGGTGGCTGTCCGCGCAAGTTTGGTTCCGGCGGGAAGTTCTACATCCAGTTCAAAAGTTCCCTGGTCACTTGCAGGGAAAAACTCTTTTTGGATGTCAGTAAACAGGTAATACGACCCACCGATAATCAATAACACGGTAATCCCAATCACATATTTTCTCTTTAAAATCCACTCGAGTATGGAGATGTAGCGGTTTTCGAGAGTTTTCATCCAGTTCAGGGTAAAACTATGCTTAACAAACTCTTCCCGTTTTAAAATAAGGGAAGCCAGAACCGGTATTAAAATGATAGACGCCAGGAATGAAAATGCAATGGAGATAGAGATGGTTAATGCAAGGTCTTTAGCTACAGTGCCTGCAAAACCGGAGACGCCCAGGATCGGTACGAATACAGCAATGGTTGTCAATGTAGAACCCAACAGTGCGCCTCCCACTTCCTTGGTTCCGCTCAGTGCTGCATCAAACCGGTCTTTACCTGCTTCAAGGTGAGCGGCAATACTCTCTGAAACAACTATAGAGTTATCAACCAAAAGACCGATCGCGAGAGCAAGCCCCGTAATGGAGATGATGTTCAGAGTAATATCCAGAGCATACATTGCAGCAAACGTACCCGTCAATGAAACGGGGATGCTCATGGCAACCACAAAGGCAATTCTCCACCCTCCCATGAAAATCAATAATATCACGACCACCACCACCAATGCAATCAGAGCCGATTGGGCAAGGTTTGATACAGAGTCTTCAATAAACTGACCCTCGTTATTCAACACCTGCATGGTGACACTGGAAGGCAGATCGGGCATAAATTCACCAGTAGTCTCCACAACCGCCTGTGTAACATCCAGTGTGTTGGCGTCAGATTGTTTCTGAACCTCAACAGTTACACTATTACGACCGTTGATCTCTACAATATTTTCAATCTTTTCATATCCGTCTTCTACACTTGCTACATCACGAACACGGACGGGAATACCATTCTCAATTGTTACAATGGTTTGGGCAATCTGTTGGATGTTCGTGTACATCGATTCGGCCCGTATGCTGTAGCTGGTTCGATCGGCTACAAGGTTTCCAATAGGGGTTTGTGTATTATTTTGTGAGATAGCCTGAAATACATCCTGGGGTAAGAGGTTGTGCCGTGCGAGAGATTCCTGGTTCAGATCTACATAAACGTTTCGTGTAAGACCCCCTCTGGTATCTGCCGAGGCTACTCCGGGGATCCGTTCAAAGCGCGGTTCAATGAATTCAACTGCAAGGGTTCGGAGTTCATCCAGCCCCAATACATCGGATTCCACGCTTAGGCGTATTACCGGTGAACGGTCGGGATCAAACTGAAAAATGATTGGCTCGCTGGCTTCATTCGGCAATTCTGAACGAATTCGTTCAACAGCTTCGCGAACTTTTTGTTCGGTAACCATAATATCTGTACCCGACTGGAGTCGGAGAATCATGAAGGTACTTCCCTGGCTCACATTAGATTCTAACGTCTCCACTCCTTCAACACCGGATATCGCTGCTTCCACCGGTTTTACGACGAGCTGAAGCATATCCTCCGGGGCCACATTTGCATAGTTTACAGACACGCCCATCACCGGAATATTGAAAGTGGGATAAAGTGTAACCTTCAGGTTTGAAAGAGAAAATACACCGAACCCGATAAGCAACAAAGACATCATGATGGCGGTTACGGGCCGCTTCAGAATTGTTTCTGTAATGGTAATATTTTTCATTTTTCTAAACCTTAAATCTTAATCTTTAAACGACTCATGGAGTGGATCTTCTTTGTGTATTGAATCGAAGCCCGCTTTCTCTACCAAACTATTGATGATGTAATACATGCAGGGTACAGCAAATAGCATCAATACCGTAGACATGGCAAGACCGCCAATAACGGATCGTGCCATCGGGCTCCAGGTTTCGGCACCTGAACCAAGTTGCAGTGCAAGCGGAACCATCGCCAGAATCGTAGTAAAGGCTGTCATCAAGATAGGCCTCAACCTTCGACTGGCACCGTTTACGATGGCCTGATAACGAGACTGTCCGCGTGATTGTAATATTTTGATATAGTCGATCATTACAATTCCATTGTTCACCACAATTCCTGTCAGTAGTACAAGACCCACCATGGCGGTAACGCTGACCGGGGTGGACGTAATCCATAATATGAGCAGAACACCGGTTACAGCCAGTGGAATGGTAACAAGAATAATGAACGGTTCAACCAAGCTTTCGAACATAGAGGCCATCACCATGTATGTAAGAATACCGGCGATAATAAACGCATAAAGCAAAAACTGAAATGACTCCCGTTGTTCCTGGGCTGAACCGCCAAGCTCATAGCGATAACCCGTAGGCCACTCCATTGACTCCAGTTGCTGCCTGGCAAGTTCTGTGGCTGTTTGCAGGTCTAGATTTCCTAAATTAGCCTGAACCTCAACCATCCGTTCCTGGTTAATTCTCAGTATGTTAGATGGACCTGTATATCTCTGAATATTCGCGAGATTTTTCAAAGGCATCCATCCGCCGTTGGGGGTTTGGATTTGGAGTTCCTGCAAATCGGTGGATTTCGATTTATCGATTGCGGCCGTTTCCACCAGTACTTCAAATTCAAGTCCCTGGTCAACAAATGTGGTAGCAATGTCTCCCTGAACGGCGTTGCTGAGAGCACTTGCTACCTGCGAAGTAGTCATACCCACACGTGAGATTCGCTCCCGGTCCATCTCCACTCGTAACTCGGGCCGGCCCTGATCGGCAGAACTGAATACACTTACAATTCCTTCAATATTGGTCAGCTCATTCATAACGCCTTCAGCCAGTTCTTTCTTCACAGTCTGTTCGTACCCAAAAACCTGAACAATAAGTCCGGTTTCTCCATCGGGGCTGAGTGGATCTTCACGCAGTTCGCGGATATTAGCTCCCGGCACAATTCGTAGTTCATCCAGCACATCATCTGTAATCTCCATCTGAGTACGATCGCGTTCAGAAATCGGCACCAGCTCTACACGTATTCGTCCCTGGTTACCGCCCGGATTATCGGCGCCTTCGATTCCGGTCTTATCACCATAATCTGAAACTATCAATCGTGCTTCCGGGACCTCATCTTCAATAATAATTTCAGCCTGCTTGATGGTACGCTCAAGTTCAAGAAGGCTAACGCCCGGTTCTCGCTGAACCTCAAGGATGATAAAGTTCTCATCTACCTGGGGAAAAAATTCTCCTCCAAGCATGTAGTAAATCGGCAATGACAGAAATAGCAGGCCAAAGGCTCCGGCAACCACCCATCCGCTTCTTGATAGCGCTATTTCTAAGTGGTTTTTATAAGTATTTTCGAGTCGATCAAGTGCTCTGCTTAAAGTTGGGGCAACTCGCTGGCTAAAGAAGTTTTTTGATGTTTTTGCAATCCATCCCCAAATCTTTAAAAAAGGCCACGCTATGGCGTAAAGCAGGAAGAGAGGAATAGATGCAATTCGGGTAAACAGATTTTTTCTTCTCCAAACCAGAATCTTTTTCAGCAGATTGCTTGAAGGGTCTTTCTTGTCAGCGTTGATAATAGTAGTATCGAAAATTCTTGAGCTGAGTACCGGAATCAGCGTAATTGCCACTAATACAGATACGATCAGGGCAAAGGATATCGTGAGCGCCATATCACGGAAAAGAAGACCCGCAATTCCGGGAACAAACAAGATCGGCAAAAACACTACAAGTGTGGTAAGTGTTGATACTATTACGGGTGAAGCAACTTCCTGTGCTCCCGAAACAGCTGATTTTTTACCGTCAGTCCCTTCCTCCCGGAAACGGAAGATATTTTCCAAAACAACCACGGCATTATCCACTACGAGGCCCACAGCCAAAGTTAAACCCGAGAGTGAAATGATATTGAGGCTCACATCAGAGAGATCCATGATGCTGAATGTGGCGATGATTGATATTGGGATTGAGATCGCTACGATAAGTGCAGAGCGACCGTTACGCAGGAAAATCAGAAGTATAATTATGACCAAGGCGATGGCCTGTAAACCTGTATAAAGCAGGTTTTGGATGGACATATTGATAAAGTCAGCCCTGTTAGTAAGCACTTCAAGATTTACATCGGAAGGGATTACGCTTCGAATCTCACCAAGTGATTCTAAAACACCACTTGCTGCTGTAACAATATTACTGTCGCTCTGTTTGTAGATATTAAGAATTATGCCTTCGTTTCCCTGGACACGAACATTTCCAATCGGTTGTGCAATGCCATCTTCCACATTGGAAACATCGTCGAGGTACACCGGGTTACCACCATCCGTAACAGCGACAATGCTATTTTTAATTTGATCTATATTCCTGAAATCCCCGATGGTTCGAAGTGAGAAGACCGTTTCACCTTCCACTAACTCGCCGGCCGGCACCTGCACATTTTCTTGCTGAAGGCGGCTGGAGATGGTGGCAATGTCAATATTGTAACGCCTCATCTGGTCATTACTCAGCCGCACGTTGATCTGCCTGTCGTATCCGCCGGCTGTCTCAGCGGAAGCGATCCCGTTAATACGCTCAATTCGCTGCTCGATCTGGCGCGTGGCAAGCGTGCGAAGTTCGCGCGGACTTCGCGTATTGGAAGTCAGGGCCAATACAATGACCGGTTCATCATTTGGATCATAAGAAAACACAATGGGCTGATCGACTTCATCGGGCAAAGTACGCCGAATCATATCGAGCCGTTTTCGGACTTCAGTTTCGGCAATAAAAAGATCCGTACCCCAATTGAAATTCAGTTTTACAACTGATGATCCCTGGCTTGAAAGAGATCGTACACGCCTCACACCCGAAATACTTCCAACCTGTTCTTCGATGGGGCGGGTGATGAGGGCTTCAATATCTTCGGGGGCAACACCTTCATAAGTTGTATAAACGGTAATTGTCGGGAAGGAAACGTCCGGGTAGAGGTTCAGCCGCAAATTGTTCAACCCATACAGGCCAAACCCGACCAGGATAATACTGATCATCAAAAAAGTTACCGGCCTGTCTACTGCTAATTTTGGAAGATTATTCATATCAAACCAATGCTTTAATTCTGTTCGGCTTGTTGTGTATCAGACTGCTCAGAATCCGCACCGCCACCGGGTCGCCTGGATTCACTGCCCACTGTATTTGTTGTATCAGACTCCGCAGTGAGCGAGGGTGTGCTGCCCGCAATTTGAATCGGAGACCCATCCTCAAGACTTTGCTGTCCTGTAACCACGAGTTGGTCGCCGGGCTCAAGTCCATTGATAACCTCGATACGATCTCCCTGTTCAATACCCAATTCTAGATCTCGCCGAACGGCGGAAGTGTCTCCCTGGGTTACGAATGCAGAATAGGATCGCTGCAATTCGATGGTTCCGGTTTCTGGCTCAATGTAAGTCTCTACTTTTTCAACCAGAGCCGATCGCGGAATAACAACTACATTTTCTTTAGTTTGAAGATTGATACGAGCCTGAACCAAAGCACCTTGATACACAGATGAAGAGGTATTCGTGAGAGAGATAACCACTTCGCCAAGCCCTGTTGTGGGATCCAGCCGTGGACTTTTCATCGATACAACTCCCTCGGCGATTCCGTCTCCCGCGGTGGAAAGTGCCATCGATACCGGCTGACCGATCTCAATACGTTCCCAATCTTGTATGGGCAGAAACACTCGCGTTTCGAACCCGGTAAGGTTTGCGATTTCAAAGAGCGTGGTTCCGGTGGTTGCAAGATCGCCTTCAGAAACTGACCGGCTCAACACAACGCCATAAACCGGTGAAACGATATCTGTATTTTCCAGATCTTCCCGGCTCTGAGCCAGTGTGGCTTCAGCAGATTCAAACTGTGCCAGGCTGTTCAGGTAAGTACTTCGTGCCGTTTCATATTCAGCTCGGCTGATTACATCCCTTTCAAACAGTTGCTCCTGCCGACCCAGTTCTGTACTGTCGCGATCCAGGGTTGCACGTGCCTGGCGGACTTGAGCTTCTGCCTGTTGAACAGCTTCACGGAATGGAGCTTCATAAATTTCGGCCAACAATTGTCCCCGGCTAACATTATCGCCCAGGTCTGCATGAATTTCAATAATTCGATTAGATACCTGTGGAACAATTTCAATGAGGTCTTCTGTTTGGATATTCCCAAAAGCACTTACCTGCTCAGAGATGGTACTGTTTTGAACAGGCATAGCTTCTACACTAATAGCTTCTTGTCCCCCAAAATTCCCAAATCCCTGGAATTGAGTTTGTTCTGTCTCCCCTCCGCCACACGAGATAAGTGCGGTTAGTAAGATGATAGTTGTAATACTTTTATAGAGTGTTTTCAACGGTCTAATGTAGTTTGATTGATTTCCATGTTAGCTTGCAGCGATGAATAGTACGCACATTACATGCAACTATTAACCTTTACACGATTTATTAACAGTATCTTTGCCATTTTTAAAAACTTATTACAAATGGCAGATGGTTAGTTCCTTAGACGAACAAGAAATTTAAACGTTTGGTTCTTTTAAAATTTTTTGCAATTCGTTAGAAGAATAAGTAGCAAAACTGAAGAAAAGCTGATCATGAGAGAAAAATCTAAAAGATCACTGAAATTTTTTTGCAGATTCCTTCACACAACTCTCTTAACTCAGGAGTGATAGCATCCTTCGTGTGAGAATCAATGTCGAGTTCGCCGACAAACTTATCACCCTTCATAATCGGAACCACAATTTCAGACTGAACATGAATACTGCAAGCCAGGTAATTATCAGCTTGGTTAACATCCTGAACCACAAACGTATCGAGCGTTTCGGCCGCTTGCCCGCAGATACCTCTGCCATATGGAATCTTGGTGTGATCCGTCTCTTCGCCCACATAGGGTCCAAGAACCAGCATCCGTTCCTCCTCCTCAGAGGCCAGGTAAAACCCGGTCCAGTCGAACAGGTCAATTTCTTGGTCTAACAGTTCACAAATTGCCTTTAGTTTTTCATCACGTTCACTGTTGTTTTGAACAATTTTTTCGACATGTTGAAGTATGGATTCTTTATTCATGCATTCGATAAAGTTTTGAAGTTAGGAGGAAAAAATAAAGATTCTATCGTTCGAATAGTGTTATAATTTGTATTAGTTGATCCAATCTCAATATAAACAATGGGATTTGAAGTGATATTCCCATATGGGCTTATTTTTAGTTGACAGCATATGATTTCTGATATTCTTGATTTTAGGGAGGGAGAAAAACCGAAGGGAGAAGTGATAGTTATCGGCTCCGGGATTGCAGGAGCTGAAATTTCAACATTCCTGGCGCGGCATGGAAAAAAAGTGATCTTGTTGGAAAGTGGCAGAGAACAGTTCAACCCAAAAATACAGGCACTGAATGAGGTTCATTTTTTAGGTAAGCCACATCGTGAGATGAATCCTAACTCCTATTATCACCAATACCTGAAGCCTCATTTAAGAGGAGTGAGCCGGGTGCGGCAGTTTGGCGGAACAAGTAATGTTTGGACAGGCAAATGGAAATTTTTTCAGCCTTCTGATTTTGACGGGCGAGAGTGGATTCCTGACAGCGGCTGGCCCATTGAATTTGAAGATCTCCTTGAACATTATCGGTCGGCCACAAAGGATTATCATTTTGGGGATCTAGAGGAAGAACCATTCAGGACGGAAATTGTTGATTTACGATCGAGACTCAACAAGGCCGGATTAAAGTTGAGTAGTTTTTATTGGGAAGACAAGCCAACCCGAACAGTCCAACGATTCGGGGATGAAATGCAGAAATCGGATAACCTGCATGTGATATTAGGTGCAACGGCTGTCGAATTATTATTGGGCAATTCACTGAACAGCGTGAAAAAGGTAAAGTGTAAATCGGTTGAAGGAAAGCAATTAACGGTTCAAGGCAAGCATTTTATATTAGCAACGGGAGCATTCGAGGCCGCCCGCCTATTATTGCTGTCTGATAATCAGCTACCCAACGGAATTGGAAATGAGCACGATCTGGTAGGTCGGTATTATACGGATCATCCCAAACATCATACGGGGACTCTTAAGCCCGGACCTCTCATTCAGAAGTTCGCAAAAGAATTTCAATACAAACCAAAACCCCGGTTTGGAATCTGTTTTGCCCTCGATGATAAAACGCAGAGTGAATACCAGCTACTTGAGCACGTGCTGTATTTAAAGCCGGTCTATGAAAATTGGAAAGAGAGATTGAAGAGAAGGTTAAAGCTGAATCCATTTACGATCAAGGATCAGAATGGTGTAGTTTCAAAGTATCGTGTAAAGTTTGTTACAGAACAGGTTCCGCAAAAAGAGAGTCGCGTAACACTTGGAAATGAATTGGATAGTTTAGGCCAGCGGAAATTAGAGGTTAACTGGTGTTTTACAGACCAGGATCGGAACTCCATTTCTAAAACAGTTGAACTTTTGGAAACACGTTTAAATGAAGCCGGAATGGGGGAATTTGAATTTGGTGATAAACCACCTTCCCTGGAAAACATGACCGATGCTGCCCACCAAATGGGTACAACCCGAATGGCGGATAACCCACTTAATGGAGTTGTAGATAAAAACTGTAAAGTATTTGGAACAGATAATTTGTTTATAGCAAGTTCTTCTGTTTTTCCTACAGGCCCATCCTACTCTCCAACTTTTACCATCCTGGGACTTTCCAGGAGACTTGGTGAGCATTTATTAAAATTCACTGTTCAAAATTGATATAATCATCTCTATCTTTAGAGTATGTTAGAAGGAATCGCAGAGAATATACCAGAACATACATCTACTTTGTTGGGCATTGGAGGTTTACTTTTCGCAAGTTTTACATCACTCTTTTCCGTAGTAAATCCGGTAGCAGCTATGCCGGTATTTTTATCACTAACAGATCGGTTTAGTGATGAAGAACGGGTTCAAACGGCAAAAAAGGCGAGCTTCTATATGTTAGGGGTTCTTATCACTTTTCTTCTGATAGGGACATTTATCCTCAGCTTTTTTGGGATATCATTGGCTGGAATCCGGATTGCAGGAGGTCTCATTATTATGAGAGCGGCTTATGCTATGCTGAATCCCGAGACAAGCGGAAGAAAATTGACAAAGGAGGATGAAGTAGCAGCAATGCAAAAAGAGGATGTATCTTTCAGTCCGCTTGCCTTGCCTCTGCTTTCGGGCCCCGGTAGTATTGCGGTTGTCATAGGGTTTGCAACACAAGCCGACGGTGTTACCGATTACCTGATCAACGGGGGCTCTATCGTGTTGGTTGTGTTGATTACTTATGGCATTCTGCGATTAGCACCCATCTCGGCAAAATATATCGGGCCTACCGGCCTGAATATTATGACACGCCTGATGGGCTTCATTGCTTTGGCAATAGCCGTTCAATTTATTTTGAGCGGAATTTCACGTTATTATGGAATAGCAATATAAATTGAGAGTATAATTATGGATGAAAGACAAAAAATGCAGCACCTGTTCCAATTCGATTTGTGGTGCACAAATACATTGGTAGATCTGGTAACAGAAAACGCACCATTCAAAGAACAAGAAACATGTATCTCCCTTCTCTCGCATATTATTAATGCACAAAAAATTTGGTACCGCCGAGTCATCAAGAGTTCAACAGAAAATGAAGTTGGTATTTGGGACGATCACGATTTGGAGATCCTTAAAAGTAAAGCAAGAAAAGCCAATCAGAAATGGATGGATTTTATTGCGGACCATGAAGTTGACCTCAATACGGAGATCCATTATCAAAATTCAAACGGTGCAAGTTTCAACAATACAGTTTGGGAGATTTGCAATCATTTGATTATTCACGGACAACATCACAGGGCACAGATTTCACTTTTTCTCAGAAATTGTGATATTAAACCGCCTGCGATTGACTATATTCACTTCGCACGAATGAGTAAGTCCGCTGAATTATTAAACTAAATCTCCTGGTCTCCTGGAAACATTAGAGCAGATTGCTGTTACTTTTGCGAATTACGCGTGGGGAACCCCCATGCTGGTTTTGTTAGTTGGCGGAGGTATCTTCTTCCTGATTTTTAGCCGTTTCATGCCGTATAGAAACTTTAAACACGGCGTTGAAATCCTAACCGGTAAGTACGACGATCCCAACGCTCCGGGAGATATCAACCACTTCCAGGCTTTATCAAGTACAATGGCCGCTACCATTGGTATGGGAAATATCAGTGGGGTGGCCATTGCTCTTGGTGTGGGTGGCCCCGGGGCCATTTTTTGGATGTGGATTACTGCAATTGTTGGCATGGCAACGAAGTTTTTTACCTGTACGCTCTCTATTATGTACAGGGGGAAAGACACCAATGGTAAAGTACAGGGCGGACCGATGTATTATATTACCGAAGGTCTGGGCAAAAAGTGGAAGCCATTAGCCATGTTCTTCAGTTTGGCCGGTTTGATTGGTTGCGCTCCATTATTCCAGGCTAACCAGCTCACCCAAATTGTTCGGGATACGGTAATCGCTGAACATTCTTTGCTTGGTTATAATACAATGATATTGTCTGATTCAATGTTAACCGCTGAGGGATTTCGATTATCAGATATTATAGTTGGGATTATTTTAGTTACACTTGTATCTCTTGTGATATTTGGCGGTATTAAACGGATCGGAAGTGTTGCCTCCCGGGCGGTTCCACTTATGGTAATCATTTACGTATTTACTGTTGTATATATACTGATTGCCAATATCACTGAAGTACCCCGGTATTTGGCACTAATCGTGAGTGATGCTTTTACCGGAAACGCAGCTGCGGGGGGCGCTTTATGGGTAGTAATATCCAATGGGGTTCGGCGGGGAGCATTTTCAAATGAAGCCGGTATCGGAACTGAAGCGATGGCACACGGGGCGGCCAAGACGGTTGAGCCTGTGCGGGAGGGACTCGTAGGTATGCTCGAACCCGCCATCGATACTATTTTAATCTGTTCGATGACAGCCCTGGCTCTCCTGATGACCGGCGCCTGGACAGATAATACTGTTGACGGAATTACTATGACGGCTGTTGCTTTCGAAACAGCTCTACCAACAGTGGGTGTTTATCTGCTGATTTTATGTGTTTTTATTTTCAGTATTACAACAATGTTTACCTATTCCTACTACGGATCAAAATGCCTGAATTTTCTTGCAGGTGCTGATAAGCAGCACTACTACAATTACTTTTATGTGTTAACTATTTTTCTTGGATCCATTACCACAATCGATATCGTTGTAAACGTCATAGATGGCATGTTTGCCATGATGGCAATTCCCACCATGATCGGGACTATTTTATTAGCACCACGAGTGGTCGATGCCAGCAAAGACTATTTTTTCAGGAAAAAACGAGGAGATTTCGACCTGTAAGGTCACTCATTGCCGCCAATTATTTATAAATCCCGCCAAGATTCCTTACCTTTCAGAGCTTATAAATAAATAGAAGTTCAGACGTTAAAGTGGGGTAAATTCCCACCGATTAAATAAATGAAATAACCTAAGATTTTGACTCGTCATGGCAAAAGAATTTGATGTTTGTGTTATTGGAACCGGCCCTGGAGGCTATGTAGCGGCTATCCGGGCAGCACAGTTAGGATTTAAAACAGCAGTTGTAGAAAAAAGACATTTAGGAGGTGTTTGCCTCAACATTGGTTGTATTCCGACCAAAGCACTCCTCCGATCGGCAGAAGTTTTTGAATCGATCTCTCACGCTTCAGATTATGGCATAGATGTTAAAGATTTTTCTGTGAATTTTGAGGGGATGATCAAGCGAAGCCGGAATGTAGCCAACAAAATGAGCAAAGGAGTTCAATTCCTGATGAAAGCCAACAAGATTGAAGTGCTGGAAGGAACCGGTGTCTTCAAATCAAGTGATGAACTCTCCATTCAGGATGAAGATGGCAAAGAGCAGGAAACCGTTAAGGCCGAGCATTTTATCATTGCTACCGGAGCTCGTCCACGGCAACTCCCAGACCTGGAGATTGACGGCGAGATGATCATTGACTCTGAAAAAGCGATGCAGCTCGAGAAACAACCTGAAAAAATGGTGATTATCGGTGCCGGAGCTATCGGCGTTGAATTTGCATACTTCTACAACACTATCGGTACAGAAGTAACACTCGTAGAACTGATGGAAACCCTGGTTCCTGTTGAGGATCAAGACGTTGGAAAAGAGCTTGGAAAAATCTACAAGAAAAAAGGCATTGAAGTGCTGACTGAAAGCTCCGTCGAGAAAGTGGAGAAGAAGGGCAAAGGCGTAAAAGTGACCATCAAAACCAAAGATGGAAACAAAGAAGTAGAAGCCGATGTCGTACTTTCAGCTGTAGGTGTAACCGGAAACATCGAGAATATTGGCCTTGATAAAGCCGGCGTAGAAACAGAAAAAGGATCTGTTAAAGTGGATAAAGAAACTTATCAAACATCAGCAGATGGAATTTATGCTATCGGTGATGTGATTGGGGCACCCTGGCTGGCTCATAAAGCCTCTCATGAAGGAGTTGTTCTGGCTGAAATGTTAGCCGGTGAGAGTCCAATTCCGGTGAACTACAATAACATTCCGGGTTGTACCTATTGCGAGCCGCAAGTTGCCTCTGTTGGATATACTGAGAAGCAGGCCAAAGAGGAAGGATACGATGTGAAAGTCGGAAAATTTCCATTCTCAGCCAGCGGTAAAGCAACCGGACTGGGCCACGAAGAAGGATTTGTAAAAGTTATCTTTGATGAGAAATACGGTGAGTGGCTCGGTTGCCACATGATCGGTTCTCACGTAACCGAACTGATCGCTGAGGCCGTTGTTGCCCGTGATCTCGAAACGACCGGACACGAAATAATCAGCGCTGTTCACCCGCATCCAACCATGAGTGAAGCGGTGATGGAAGCTGTAGCAGAAGCTTACGGCGAAGGAGTTCACCTTGGCTCAAAGCCGAAGAAGAAATAGATTTCATTTAGATCCGCGAAGTATCTAAAACTTCGCGGATCTTTATTTTGAATGACATTTTTAATTTACCCTCCTTCCCTCACCTAAAATTAATTTTGATCCAATTGCAAATAATTGGATATTCTCAGCATATCGATTCTATAGCGATGAAAAAATTAGTCAGCTACATACCGTTTATTGTCACAAAGCCGCATATCTAAGCGGACTCGACACACGTATGCATTAGCTCTTCTTTCCAGAAGCTGACTAAACTACCGGCCACTTGATGCCCAAACTTTTCTATCTCGACCACCAGTTTACTACTATTTTTTTCCAGTTATGAAGAATCAATTGGACGATTCACTCTCTGAAAATCTTGAAATACCCAATCAACGGACTCTTTGGCAAGATATCGTCGGATCTGTAAAGGGAATGGAGTACGATTTTACATCGGGAAGTACCGGCAGGGCTATTCTGTTGCTATCAATCCCAATGGTACTGGAGATGATGATGGAATCGGTGTTTGCCGTTGCGGATATTTTCTTCGTCTCAAAACTGGGCCCCGAAGCTGTTGCAACGGTTGGAATTACCGAATCTATGATGACCATTCTCTATGCCGTAGCTATGGGTTTGAGTATGGGAACCACTGCAATTATCTCCCGACGAATCGGTGAGAATAACAGGAAAGGTGCATCAATCGCAGCCGTTCAATCTATTATTATCGGAATCGTGGTTTCAATACCGGTTGCAGCCCTCGGAATATTCTTTTCTCATGACCTTCTTGGGCTGATGGGGGCATCCGAAACCATCATCACCGAGATGTACACCTATACTATGATTATGATGGGCGGTAATCTGGTGATTATGCTTTTGTTCATTGTAAATGCAGTTTTTCGTGGTGCCGGGGATGCAGCCATCTCCATGCGTGTCCTCTGGTTTGCAAATATTTTGAATATCGTGCTAGATCCAATCCTGATTTTTGGTCTTGGGCCCATACCTGCACTCGGTATTACAGGTGCCGCCATCGCTACAACCGGTGCGCGCGGACTAGCCGTGATTTATCAATTCTGGATGCTGTCAGACAAGAGCAGCCGCATTGTAATTAGAAAACAAGATTTAAGAATAAATCTTGAAGTGATGAAACAATTAATTCGAGTATCACTTGGCGGTGTAGGGCAGTTTTTAATCTCCACGGCAAGCTGGCTGGGAATGGTTCGTATCATTGCAGAATTTGGCAGTACAGCACTGGCGGGATATACTATTGCCATTCGTATTGTGATGTTTTCTTTGTTGCCGTCATGGGGAATGAGTAATGCCGCGGCCACACTGGTTGGTCAAAATCTCGGGGCCGGAAAACCGGATCGTGCAGAGCGATCAGCTTGGATTTGTGGTTTTATAAATACAGCGTTTCTGATCCTTTTAGGAATCTCATTCTACCTGTTTTCCGATTTTTTAATCAGATTGTTCACGCCCGAAGTCGACGTAATTGCCGTAGGCGCGAAGGCGCTCAAAATTATTGCCATCGGCTATCTCTTCTATGGAATGGGAATGGTGATGGTACAGGCCTTTAACGGAGCAGGTGATACCGTTACCCCAACCTGGCTGAATTTTATCTGCTTTTGGATGATTGAAATTCCGCTTGGCTGGATTCTGGCAATGAATATGGGCTTTAATGAGAATGGTGTGTTCTGGGCTATTGTGGTTGCAGAATCGGTATTTGGAATCCTGGGAATGTGGATTTTCTCGAAAGGAGAATGGAAGGAGAAATTGGTGTAGTTGCGAAGAACCGCGAAGTTTTAGAAACTTCGCGGTTCTGTTCTGTGAATTAGTACGAGTAGGCTACCTCATTAATCGTTTTTAGCAGTGATTTTTCATCTTCTGTATCCCCAAGGAGCTGCCAGATCATAATCCCGGACGCTTCCTTTTTCGCTAAAACGGTTTTATTGATGATGGTAGGGATACCGTTGTAGTAAAGGGTATATCCGCCCGTCATCTCCCACTCATCCACCCACTCAGAACCGGAAAAGCTGGCGGTTATCTCATCATAATTCATACTCATCGGCGGTGAATTTGGTTGAGTACTGAACGCATAACCGTAAAATGGGACTCCCAATACAATTTTTTCTTCCGGAAGATTTCTCTCAGATTTGAAGTATACAAGATCATCTACGGCATTTTGGTAGGTAGAGTGCGGGCCGGGTTGGCCCGGTCTCCATGGCCCCGTACGATCGTAAACCATGATGTTCATAAAATCGTACTGGGCAAGGGCTCGATCTGTAAGTTGGTCTTTATAGTAAACTGCAATAGCGGATGTCATCATCTTATCGTGGTTTCGAAGTTCTTTTCCAAGCTCAACCACAAACGGTTCATAATTTTCGTTGATGGCACTTCCCTCAAGATCTACATCTACACCGTCAATGTTATATTTAAGAACTTCATCAACCAGGTTATCGATCAATTCAGATCTATAATCTTCAGTAAGCAGATGGTCGTAATGGGGGTAATTGCCACCTCCACCAATAGAAAACAGTACTTTTACATTGTTATCATTGGCTTCTTCCACAAAATCAGATAAACCTGAGAGATCCAGATCATAGTTTCCCAGTGAATCGGGATTTAAAAACCAGAGATTGATATGGGTTACAAGATGAAAAGGTACATCTGCAGGATGAACAGATAGAGCTTCTTCGAGTGAGTAGTATCCTACTATCCTGAAATCTGAATTGCCTTTTGAGTGAGTATTTTCAGGTAGATTAGTAGTCGAACAGCTATTGAAAAAAAGAAAGAGAACTGAAAAGGTGGCTAATAGTATAATGTGGCGTTTAAAAGGCATTGGGGGTTGATTTTGGGCAATTTCAAAGAGATGACAACAGGAAATTATACTAGTGAATACACATAATCTTAACAATGGAAAAGTATATTACAATTAAAGAGAAACTCCTACTACAGAGTTTTTGATGCAAACTACAGAGAGAGGTGATACATTATGGAAGATAAAAGATTGAAACCAGACCATAAGATTCGTACCGAGCCTAAGAAAAACCTTCGAAACTACTACACAATTTTTCTTGAGATAGGTTTGATTGGAGCATTGCTCATTTCTACAGTTCTCACCAAAATTCATTTTGCTGCTTCTGAAACTGAATTACCAACTATGCAGGAACAGGAAGTAGTTGAAATGGAAGAAATTGTACAAACGAAGCAAGTTGAAAGAGTACCGCCACCTCCTCGTCCACCAGTACCAGTTGCAGTACCAAATGATGAGATTATAGAAGATGTGAATATAAATATAAACTCAGAACTGGATTTCGATACACAACTGGATCTGCCACCAGCTCCTCCCAAGCAAGCTGATGAAGAGGGTGAAGGTGACGACGAGGAAGATTTCTTTGTTCTTGTAGAACAAATGCCTGAATTGGTTGGTGGAATTTCAAGTCTGCAGAAAAAAATCAAATATCCCGAGAATGCCATTCGTGCCAATATTGAAGGGCGCGTTTATGTGCAATTCATTGT
Source organism: Rhodohalobacter sulfatireducens (assembly GCF_022012475.1). Lineage (GTDB taxonomy): Bacteria > Bacteroidota > Rhodothermia > Balneolales > Balneolaceae > Rhodohalobacter > Rhodohalobacter sulfatireducens. Next base: position 105,939 of record NZ_JAKLWS010000001.1, on the reverse strand, counting down.
GAATGAAAAAGGAGAAGTTGAAAACCCAAGAGTTATTCGTGGAATCGGTGGTGGTTGTGATGAAGAAGCTCTTCGGGTTGTAAAACAGGCAAAATTTAAACCCGGCTTACAACGAGGGCGACCCGTTCGAGTTCAATTTAATTTGCCAGTGATTTTTAGGCTTCAAAGCTGATATCGAGACGTATAAGTCATCTATAATGTAGTTGAAGGAGATAATCGTGGGGTGGGTTTAGGAATGAACCCACTTCACATTTTTTTGGTTATCTTTTATGCATGAAGAGACAAATAGATGTATACGATCTTGGTAGATCCCAATACCGACCGGTGTGGGATTTGCAGAAACGAGCTCAGCAACTGCTGATTAGAAAAAAAAGAGGAGAACTTTCAAGTCACGAAGATTTGAATGATTTCCTCTTTTTTGTTGAGCATCCACATGTTTATACACTTGGAAAAAGTGGTGACTCCGCGAATCTCTTAAAAACTCTTTCTGAGCTTTCCGATCTCGACGCAGAATATATCGAGATAGATAGAGGGGGAGATATTACCTATCATGGTCCCGGACAGATTGTAGGATACCCTATCCTGGATCTCGATCAACATTTTACGGATATCCATAAATACCTTCGGTATCTTGAGGAAATTGTCATTCGTACATGTGCTGATTTTGGCATTAAAGCTGGTCGTATTGAAGGGCTAACAGGTGTTTGGATAGGAGATAAAAAAATATGCGCTATGGGGATTCGTTGTTCCAGGTGGGTAACCATGCATGGATTTGCGCTGAATGTAAATACCGATCTGAACTATTTCCAAAATATTGTTCCTTGTGGAATCTCGGATAAAGAGGTTACCAGTCTCTCCGAATGTACTGGAAAGCAAATTGATGAGCATGTTGTGAAAGAAAAACTGCTTAATCACTTTGCAGATCTGTTTGATGTTGAGATTAATAAACACGATTCAATACCTGAACCGTATTCGCAATTTTTGTACCTTTAGTGTGAAATTAAAAGCCACTTTGGTGAAGGATTTTTTATGATTAAAGAACTTGATGTTATTGAAAAACAGGGACCCGGACAACGCCGGCCCGATTGGTTGAGAGTTAAACTTCCCTCCGGTAAGAAGTTTAAAGATGTATCCAAAACCATTCGAGATCATGATTTAAATACGGTTTGTTCCGAAGCCAGATGCCCCAATATGGGTGAATGCTGGGGAGCCGGCACAGCCACATTTATGATTTTGGGCGATGTTTGCACGCGCTCATGCTCGTTTTGTGCGGTAAAAACCGGTCGTCCGCCCGAGGATTTGGATTGGGATGAGCCACAACGCGTAGCCAATGCTGCTAAAAAGATGCAGTTGAAGCACGTAGTTCTCACATCCGTCAATCGCGATGAACGAAAAGACGGTGGTGCACCGATATTTGCCGAAACTCATAAAGTACTTCGAGAGGAGATTGAAGGTGTAACAATCGAGTCCCTCATTCCAGATTTTCGCGGTGTGTGGGATGCCCTTCAAATAGTCATTGATACCCCACCGGATGTATTGAGTCACAATCTTGAAACTGTTCCAAGACTCTACAGAAATGTGCGGCCACAGGCAAAATATGAGCGGTCGCTCGAGCTTCTTCAGAGATGTAAGGACCAAGACCTTCGTACAAAAACAGGAATTATGGTTGGACTTGGAGAAACTCGCGAAGAGGTTATTCAACTTATGCAGGACTGTGTAGATCACAATGTAGATGTATTAACAATCGGCCAATACATGCAGCCGACGAAGATGCATCACCCGGTCGTTGAATGGGTTCACCCCGACCAATTTGCTGAATACAAAGAAATTGGAGAGACATTGGGGCTCGAGCATGTGGAAAGCGGACCCTTAGTCCGTTCTTCTTATCACGCCGAACGACATGTCTGAGTTTTTTATCTGATTCGTTCGGTTCTACAAATTCGTTTTCTTATTTTTGAACACTCATTTAACGAACGGAAACGCTTCCAATGCTGTCACTCGTAGTTGTCATATTAGTCAGTTACTTGATTGGGGCCATCCCAAGCTCCCTTTGGACGGGTAAACTATTTTTTAAAGTTGATATCCGTGATCACGGCAGCGGGAATGCCGGGGCTACCAACACATTCAGGATCTTAGGTTGGAAAGCCGGTACAGGTGTACTGCTCTTCGATTTTGGTAAAGGCCTTTTATGTACGACCGTTGTTAGCGAACTCGCCTGGATTATTGGTGACGGTCCAATTGCTTTGTACCCCGGCTGGGAGTTAGAGCCAATGCTATTAATTATTTGTGGTGTGGCTGCGGTTGTTGGTCATATGTTCCCGATCTACGCTAATTTCTCCGGTGGGAAAGGAGCTGCTACTGCATGTGGAATGTTATACGGAATCGAACCAATTTCTATCAGTATTTCGCTGGCAATATTTTTAATCCTGATGTTCTCAACCCGTTATGTCTCTGTGGGTTCAATTTTCGGTTCTTTGGCTTACCCAATCACACAGTTGATATTGAGATACGGAATTGGTTGGGATATTGACGGAAGCATTCTCCTGTTCAGTAGTGCACTTGCATTAGGAATTATTATCAAACACAAAGGAAATATTAAACGATTACTGAATGGCACTGAGAACAGGGTAAGTTCATTTAAACCGGCCAAGGGCAGACTCAACAACGAACAACAATCGGCAGCGTGAAGAAAATCAGCATCATAGGAGCAGGGAGCTTTGGAACTGCCATTGCTGTTGTGTTAGGTCACAGCGGTTATTCAATCTCTATTTGGGCACGAGAAAAAGAGGTGGTAGATGGCATTAATCAGGATGGATACAACCCCGAATACATTTCTGATGTGGAACTTCCAAAATCAGTTAGTGCCAGTTATGCCATTAAAGATGCTGTTATGGAATCTGAGATGGTGGTTTTTGCAACACCATCGCATGCACTTCGGGAAGTTGCCGGGAAGGCTAAAGCACATCTTACAGGTAATGAAATTATTGTATCCGTAGCGAAAGGCATTGAACAAGATAGTTTGATGACACCCTCCCAGATTTTGGTTGATGTACTGGAGGGAGCTGTTTTAGAAGATCAGATTGGTATTTTGACGGGGCCCAGTCACGCTGAAGAGGTTAGCAAATTTAAACCCACGGCGATCACAGCATCCGCATATTCCAAGCGGGCTGCCAGGATCATCCAGGAAACATTTATGACGCCGATGTTTCGTGTCTATTTGAATTACGACATATTGGGAGCAGAAATCGGCGGGGCACTGAAGAATATCATGGCAATTGCGGCAGGTATTATCGATGGTGCAGAATTGGGAGATAATGCCAAAGCTGCGTTGATGACAAGAGGGCTCCATGAAATGAAACGGATGGGTTGTGCATTAGGTGCCTCGCAGGATACGTTCTCAGGACTTACAGGAATGGGTGATTTAATTGTTACTTGCACCAGCGAGCACAGCCGAAATCGCTACGTCGGATATAACATCGGGCAAGGAAAGTCGTTACAGGAAATCACATCGGGAATGAATATGATAGCGGAAGGCGTAAAAACCGCCAAATCCGTTACACAATGGTCCCGAAGAAACAATATTGAAATGCCCATTACAGACGCTGTGTATAAAGTGTTATTTGAGAATATGGACCCCAAGGATGCTGTAAACGAACTTATGACACGAAATGCCAAAGATGAAATAATGATCTGAGGCTATTATTCGGTCAGATCCTAAATCCCCATTTTATGTATGGCTATCTTCATAAAGGATTCAAATCGAACCCCGACCTTCAAAAAAATTCAAATACTATGATGCTTCCCAATGGAGAAATAACTATTTCCAGCATGACCCCTGCGGATCTTCGTAACCTCATTCAGACAGGTGAAGGGAAGTATCTAGAATTTAAAAAGACAACACCGTCCACCGGTAAGATTGCTCGCGAAATTGCTGCCTTTGCAAATACTAAAGGTGGAACAATATTGGTTGGGGTGGATGATCATAAAAATATTACCGGCGTGAGTGCTTATTTTGAAGAGGAATATGTACTTCATAAGGCCGCTTTTGAATATTGTGTGCCGGCTGTTGAGATTGAAATTGAACTCATCCACAGTGGAAGCCTGGACGTAATGGTGGTTCGGGTTCCTGAAGCGGAGAAAAAACCGGTTTATAATAAAAGTAAAAAGAAAAGGCTGGTATTTGTGCGGCGCGATGATAAAAGTGTACTGGCAAGTGATGAGCAAGCAGAAATTCTCAAAAACAGGTATTCAGATGAAGGTGTTACGTTTGAATATGGGGAGAGGGAGCAGATGTTATTCCGCTATTTGAATGAATATGGAGAAATTACCGTTCTAAAATATTCCCAATTGATCAACGTAACTACCTATCGTGCTTCCAAAATTCTGGTTAACTTAGTGAGCGCCGGGGTTCTCAAACTCTTCAACCGTTCAGAAACAGATTACTACACATTTTCACATACAACGAAGTAACCAATGGCTCTAGAAGAAGAAAATTTAGATGATGTTATCTCGTCTTTAATTGATGACGTTGATGATGAAGAAAGTGCTGCCACTGAAGCGACTGAATTACCACAGGATGTAAATATAGATCAAGATCCTGTGGCTTTAACCGAAAGAGCAGCGCGACAGGTTCGCGAGATCAAAAGGAAAGAGAGCCTGGATGGAGAGCTTTATCTTCGGGTAGCGGTTGAAGGCGGCGGATGTTCAGGTTTGAGCTACAAACTGGGTTTCGACATTAAAACGGATGAGGATAAAGTTGTTGAAAGCCAGGGCATGGATATTATTATCGATCCTAAACATTTAATGTACCTTGAGGGAATTGTGATAGATTACCCCGATGGTTTAGATGCCCGTGGTTTTACTTTTGATAATCCAAATGCCAGTGAATCCTGTGGATGTGGTTCGTCTTTTGCGGTTTAGACAGGTCAGGCTTTTATGAATTCAACGCTTCTCAGGTGATTATTTGCCAACAACGAGCCCCTCGCGCATATTGAATTATGGATTATAAAGATATCATAACAATCAAATCTGATGTTCGCGGTGGTAAACCATGTATTCGCGGTATGCGAATAACTGTCTATGATATTTTAGATTATTTAGCTTCTGGAATGACAGAGGAAGAGATTTTAAACGATTTTCCTGAGCTAAATAAAAATGATATTCGAGCTTCTCTCGCTTTTGCTGCTGATCGAGAGCGTAAATTTACCCGCATTCCTGCGTGAAATTACTGTTTGACCAAAATCTTTCGTATCGCTTAGTGCAATTACTCGAGGATTATTTCCCGAATTCTGAACACGTTAAGCTACTTGGAATGGAAGAAGCTACTGATTCATAAATTTGGGAATATGCGAAGGAGAATAATTTTGTGATCATTTCAAAAGACTCAGATTTTCATCAGAGAAGCTTTCTTTTTAGTCATCCACCAAAGGTAATTTGGATCCATAAAGGAAATTGTTCTACTAATGAGATTTATGATACCATTTTAACTTATTTGGAAGACATTGAAAGATTTATCAACAATTCCGAGAGTTCTTTTTTAGAGATTGATTGAACGGATATTATTCATTTGATGATCGACCAGTAATCAACCGCACCCCTCTCTTGAATGTGATGTAGTACCAACTCCATTCGGCAAAGACGCGAAATCGATTTCTGAAACCAATCAGGAAAAATATGTGGATGAAACACCATAAAAGCCAGGCAATTAATCCACTGAAGGTAAACCCACGAACTTCGGCAACGGCTTTGGCTCTCCCGATGGTTGCCATTGTACCCTTATCTACATAATGAAATGCTTTGGAATCCTTTATAGGTATTTCTTTTTTGATGAGATCACCCACATACCGTCCCATCTGAAGTGCGACGGGGGCAAGACCGGGTAACGGATTGCCATCCTCATCTTTTGAGTGAGCAGCATCACCAATTACGAAAATATTATTGGAACCGGGGATTGTAAGATGTTCATTGACGATTGCTCGTCCCATTTTATCAATGTCGCAGTCAAGTGCTTCAATGAGTGGCGATGCTTTAACACCCGCGGCCCAAACCATGTTTGGGGTTTCAATAAAGCGTTCCTCTATTTCAATCCCATCCTCCCTGATATCCGTCACAGGGCTATTCAGCAATACATTTACTCCCATCTTTTCCAAGTCTTTTTGAGCTCTTTTAGAAAGATTTTCGGGATATCCGTTCAGTACGCCATCGGCCGCTTCAACAAGATATACCTCCGTTTCAGCAGGGGAGAGTGATTTAAAGTCTCTCATCATATTTCGTTTTGCGATTTCAGCAATCGCCCCGGCTGTTTCAACACCGGTAGGCCCCGCGCCAACAACAACATATCTCAGATAGGGTTTTCGCTTTGCTTTATCTGAAATTTGATCGGCTTTTTCGAGCGAGATTAAAATCTTTTCGCGGATTTCGAGAGCGTTGTCTAACGTTTTTAAGCCGGGAGCATGATCAGCCCAGTCTTTATTGCCAAAGTAGTTGTACTGTGCGCCCGGGGCTAAAATCAGGAAGTCAAAATTTAAGGAGTCACCTGTTTCAAGCTGTATTGTTTGGGTCTCTTTGTTGATCTCAACCACTTTGTCCATTACCGTTCGGATGTTATCATAATTCCCAAAAATACCGCGAATTGGCATGGCAATATCACCCGGCGAGAGTGCTGCAGTGGCAACCTGGTAGAGGAGAGGCTGGAATAGATGGTGATTCTTTTTGTCGATCAGAATTACATTGTATTGAGTATTCTTTAGCGATTTGGCTGCAGCAATACCACCGAATCCTCCACCTACAATAATTACTGTTTTACGGGAAGTACCCATACTAATTCAGCTTAGCTTTGGCAGATTCTACAATCGAATAGATCTCTTCCTCACTAACGGTATGTTTTGAACCACAATAGTGGCACACCATCTCCTGGTCTTCACCCTTCAGTTCTTTAAGGTCTTCGTAACTGAGAAGTGACAGTGCATTTTTAAATTTGTCTGTACTGCATCGGCAGAAAAAGTGGACCGGCTGTCGATCCAGCTCCTTCACTGGAAAGGGTTTACAAGCTTCCTCCATGATCGCATCAATGTAATGCCCATCTTCAAGAAAGTTGGAAACAGGTGACAGTTCTTTAACCGTTGTTTGCAATGTTTTCATCACCGATTCATCCGCTTCAGGTAGTCGTTGGATAAGTAATCCGCCGGCTTGATTGACATCACCATTGTCTTTCAAACTCACATCAAGTAAAAAGGCAGATAAAACCTGTTCCGATTGAACCATGTAATGCGCCATGTCTGAAAGAACATCACCCTCCACAATCTCAATGGTGCTGGTCCTTGGTTCAGCTTCATTATAGAGCGTTTTTGAAACCGTTAGGAGGCCTAATCCAATTCCGTCACCTATGGATACATCCGGTTGGCTGTAATCGAGTTCAACGGTCGGGTTTTGTGAATAACCCCTTATTTCACCAACACGATTGGCTTCGGCTATAAGGAATCCGACCGGACCGTTTCCTTCCATTTGTACTTTAATTCGTTCCTCGCCTTTTAGTTCAGAAGCGAGCAGCATGGCGGCAGTTAGAGTTCGGCCCAACAAGACGGTATTCAACAGGGAAAGGCCATGATTGTCCTTTGCTGTTTGAACTACATCGGTTGTTTTTACAACACTGATTTTGAATCGTCCTTTGGTCTCGATTCCCTTGATCAGGCGATCATTAAACTTAAATTCTTCCTTACTTATAGACATGAATTTTTCTTTTGCTATCCTTTCAACGTTTTGAGTGACTTATAACAAAATTTGTGTTGAAAATCGTTGCAAAGATAAGGAGAATTTAATCGATCAAATAGCTCTCTTTTCTTGATGTACACTGGGCTAGAAGGAATCAAAATGCCAAATCAATCAATTAAAATTCTTTGAGGATTAGTGAAATGCATTACTGATCTGTGAAAGTGAATAAGAAGGAGGAATTTTCTCCTCACGCACAAACAGGTACATCGCTCCCATGAAGATAGATTGCAGTGACCATTGAACAACGCCCATTCCCAAAATTAACAAAACACCAGTTATAATACCTACGATAGCTGCTGCGCCACCATATTGTAAGCCCAGGAAGATGATTAAAAAAATTGGGAAGCTTAACACGGCAAATATCAATCCAAAACTGAAATGTCCGATGAGCTGTTCTCCCCAGGAATTTTTGAGCATTTCAGCAGATAGTTTGAGTGATGTGACAGGGCCATGACCCTCTACGATAAGAATTGGCAATACAAGGAAACTGGTAACCGTCCAGCTCAATCCGAGAAAGGCGGAAAATAATTTTCCAACGCTGTCTGAAGAGTTCTCAATCGAATTGATAATCAGCCCAACCGTGGCGGCGATAAATGTCCATCCCAATAGTGGAGTAATTCTGTGAGAAACCATTTTAACAGCACTCGATATGGTTGGATTTCCACCCCTCATCACATCAATAGCATATACAACCGATGCCGAGTTAAAAAAAAGTACCACAAAGTACGAGAGAAAATAAAACAGAAACAGGTAGAGGTACCCGATAAAACCGGGTTGATTCTCTAAAAATTGTAGTGAGGATAGATTGCCTGTAGCAAAAAAAGGCAATAGAAAACTTGCGATGATAATTAGCGTGAAAATCCCCGATAAAACTGGAAATAGCAGGACAGCTGTATCTTCTTTTAGAACCTGGAAGGAGCTTTTCATTAAAGACCATGTGTTCGAGAAACGACGCATATCCTCTTCAGTCTATTTATGGTTCTTGATTAGCCAAAAATATATCGAAAACGGAAATTAGTAAAACAGAGCATAATAGATCACATAAAACCAACTAAAAATGCCATGAATAATCGCCCAAATAATTGATTTGTTTACCGACCATGAAATTGTAACTGCCAAGGCTGTACCAAGTGTAATGCCGCCTCGAACCGACTCCTTTACTCCTCTATTTTTTGCCATTTTTCCTCCAAATTCGTTAAAGATGGTACCGTTTAAATCAGTAGATCTTTACGGTAACTTGCAAAGAAAGTTGAGTCGTTCAGCATTAAAACTAATTATTTGTGATTTCTGACATCAATTGTTCTATAGCTGTTTCAAGTTGTTGATCCTTGCCGCTCCTTATGATTTCAGGTTGATTTTTGATAGCGATATCCGGCCTCACCTGGTTATTTTCCAGCCATTTACCGGCTTTATTCTTTGCACTTACAGGAACCACACCCCAGACAACGCCATTCGAAAGCCGTTCCCAGCCTGCAAAGCTGCAAGTTCCGGGTACGGGCATACCGACGGTTGTACCGATTTCAAGATCTGTATAGCCGCTGGCATAGCAGTGCCCGTCGGAATACATACTTTCGTTAAACAGGGAAAGGGTTGGTTTGGTCCATCGTGATGTGGGTTCTCCGCCAACAACTTTTGCTTCGGTTGCATAGGTTAGAAATCGTTCTCCGGTAAAGAACATCGCAAGATCTGCAACAAGGTCACCACCACCGTTAAAGCGAGTATCAACAATCACCCCGTCCGTTTCCAGGTATTTTCCAAGCATCTCTTCAAAGACCACGCGATACGGTTCGTCACTCATTCCCGGAATATGGACATAGCCCAAACGGCCATTACTTTTTTCTTGAACCTCCTGCTCGTTGATCTCAACAAATCGCTCATAAAGTAAATCTGCTTCATCACTGAGGGTAATTGGCTGAATGGTAATCTGTCTTGATTCCTCAGAGTTTGGACTTTGCACTTCGAGCAATACAAAATCCCCGGCTTTGTGATTGAGAAACCGTGTGATATCCTGATCTGAGCTGAGCGTATCTCCGTCAATAGCGGTAATAATACTTCCAGGTTCGATGTTGACATCAGATTTGTCGAGCGGGCCGCCGTCTATAATTTCATCGATGCGGATTCCATTGCCCCCATAGTTCCAATCCATAAAAATGCCAAGTGATGCAGTCTCATCACCATTTTCCATCGAAGAGCTGTACCTGCCGCCCGCATGAGATACATTCAACTCACCTAACCATTCGGAAATCATTTCGGCAAATTCGTGCTCATTACTGATATGGGGAAGATACTTTTGATACTCCTCGTACAGCATATCCCAATCGTTGCCATGAAAAGTTGGCTCGTAAAAAATCTTTTTGGTTCTCAGGTAGATATGTTCCAAAAGATGCTCCCGTTCTTTCTCCTCATCAAAGGTCATTTCGCCGGCAATGGAAACTTGTTCACTGCTTCCTTCCTCTAGGTCTATTTTTGAAATGTTACCTCTGCTTAACAGGTAAAGATTTTTCATCTCCTTATCCCACATCAAACTGCCTGATCCGGTGTTCAGAGTTACTGCCATTTTGGTTTCTTTTGTTCTGAGATTCGTCTCCCAGAGATTATAATCATCCTCAAACCGGGCGAGATAGTAGAGTTTTTCACCGTCCTTGGACAGGACAGCGTCACTCAGGAAACTGGAGTGAATAGTGAGTCGGGTTGTTCGTTCAGTTAACTGGTCAAAATCAAACTCAAGCGGTTCAACTGTATCTTCATCAGACTCATCGCTTTCGTCATCCTCATCTGATTTCTGTTCTTCTTTGTTGGCTTTTTTGATCTCCTGCATCAGTTCGAACTCCTCTTTACTGAGATTGAACTTATCCCAAGCCTCTTCTGTAAAGAACATGGAGTACACATCCAGTTCTGTTCGCCCACTGGTTGCATAACTTCTCAATCCGTCCCTGTTACTGAACCAGATCATTTGATTCCCGTCGTTCACCCATTTTGGTGCTCCGTCGTAGTATCCGCTTTTGGTAAGGTTGAACCGTTGATTTCCATCTGCCGATAAAAGGAGAATTTCGCTGTTATTGAGGAATTTATCCCAGCCAACCAGCAGCCAACTGCTGTCCGGGCTCCATCGAAAATATTTGTCGCCATCACTCATATGAAACAGTTCATCCGGGGTAAGAATGTCTGTAGTTTCTTGTGTTTCAAGGTCAAGGATTCGAAGGGTTCGCCGTTCAAAAATGTACGCCAATTTTTTGCCGTCGGGCGAGAATTGTGGCATGTAATTATCTTGATCTCCGCTTACAAGTTCTTTCTCCTGAAGAAGAGTACTTGCGTAAAAAAACGGTTCGGATTCCCGGACTTTCTCAGTTGCAAAAATACTCCAGCTTCCGTTTCGTTCTGCAGCATACGCTACCTGTTTACCATCGGGCGAAAAGGTTACAAACTGTTCCTGTTCCGGCGTATTCGTGATTCGTTTGGTAAGAGAACCATCAACAGAGGTAACAAAAACTTCACCACGTGCTACAAACGCTATCTCTTTTCCATTGGGTGATATGGCCATTTCACGAACTCCGCCGTTAATGTTTATAAACTGGTCAGAATTCGATTTTTCCTGTGTTCGAATGGTTATATCTATTTTCTGAGGATCTGTATTTTCGGTCATTTTGTAGAGTTCGCCGTCATAACTGAATGCCAAAACACCATTGCCGTGACTTAAAAAGCGGACTGGATGGAGGTCAAAATTTGTGAGCTGAGTGCTGTTGGCCGGATTATTGAGGGACAATTTGTGAACATTAAAATTTCCACTCTCTTCACTCAGGTAGAAAAGTGATTCTTCAGTTTCATCAAAAACAGGATTGCGGTCCTCACCTTCAAAATCAGTGAGCTTGGTATGTGAGCTGTCTGCCTTATAATAGATCCAAAGATCTCTTGTGATGGATGATGTATGATGTTTTCGCCACTTATCTTCATATCCCTTTTTATCATGATAAACGAAGTATTGCCCTTCACTGCTTGCCTGAACATCTTGAGCCGGAACCGTAAAAACCTGGTCAACCCTCCCGCCATTTGCAGGAACGGAATAGAGTTCAGGCTGGGCAGAAGTTGGATATTGCCGGTGTTCAGCACGATCCTGCCGAACTGCACCAAATAAAACGGAAGAGTTGTCATGCGAAAATGAGTAGGGCTGTTCATCATTGGAATGATATGTTAACCGGGTGGCAGGACCACCGAGAGCATCCATCACATATATATCAAAATTGCCGTAACGATCGGATGCAAAAGCAATGGATGATCCGTTTTGACTCCAAACAGGCATGAAATCGTGGGCTTCATGAAATGTTAGCTGCTGAGCTTCACCGCCATCAGACGAAACCCGGTATAGATCACCTTTATAGGTAAATACAATGGTCTCACCATCAGGAGAGATGGATGGATAGCGAAGCCATAGTGGATTATTTTGTGCAAAAAGAGCTTGAATAGAAAAAAGTAATGCGAAGATCGACAAAAAGTATTTCATTTTATCTTGAGAAGGGTGTTTAAATAAGATGTTTTGGTGTACCAGAATATAGTGCGGTTATTGGTGAATTGGTATTTTCGGCATCCAGCTCTTTGAGGATTTGGCTACTATAAAAAAAGCAACCCGTTTTACCGGGCTGCCTTGTATGGTGAGCTATGGGTTTCTTACCTGCTCATTTTCGAGAGCTCTCTTTCCACTCATGTTGAATGTGTATGTTTTGGTTTGTAGATACTTTGTAAGCTGCTAACTTTTTGGATTCGATCTTCGGCTAAGAGGTTGGATGCTTCAACCGGTGTTAGATTTTGAGTATCTGCATATTCAAAAATTTTTAAAACCGTATTATAGATTTCTGATGTCCTTTCCATTGCGAGCTTTTCATTATATCCTTCATTTTGAAGCTCGGTGGAAATGTTGATGATCCCACCGGCGTTAATGACATAATCGGGAGTGAAGAGAATTTCTCTATCTTGCAGCATACGGGCATGTTTTTTTTCATCATCTAAAATATTATTGGCTCCGCCGGCAATGATATCGCAGGAAAGATGTGGTATGGTGTCGCTATTGATAACCCCACCCAACGCGCAGGGACTAAAAATATGGAGATCGAGAGTATAGATGTCATCGGGAGTTACTGATTTTGCCCCGGTTTCATCGGCAAGTTTTTGGGCTTTTTCCTTAAAAATGTCTGTGACAAAAAGGGTGGCATTTTCATTTTTCAGATATCTTGCAAGGTGGGTGGCAACAGATCCCGCACCCTGGATTCCGATACGTTTGCCGGAAAGAGAATCACTTCCATAGGCTCTTTTTGCCGCTGCTTTCATACCCATATACACTCCATAAGCTGTAACAGGTGAAGGGTCACCACCACCACCAAGAGATTTTGGTATTCCGGTTACGTGATTTGTTTCAAAGTGGATCCAGCTCATTTCTCTCTCTGTCATCCCAACATCTTCGGCCGTTATGTAGCGGCCGGCCAGGCCGTCGATGAATTTGCCAAAAGCGCGAAACATCGCTTCGGTTTTATCGGTCCTGGAATCTCCGATGATTACCGCTTTTCCTCCTCCGAAATTCAGGCCGGAAATAGCTGCTTTGTAGGTCATTCCGCGGGAGAGCCTCAAAACGTCTTTTATCGCTTCGTCTTCTGAATGATAATGCCACATTCGGGTACCGCCAAGAGCGGGCCCGAGTGTGGTGTCATGTATCGCAACAATTGCTTTCAACCCGACCTCTGGGCGAGAGCAAAATACAAGCTGTTCATGCTCCATGTTTGTAAGTTCGGAAAATAGTGGATACTCTTTATCCAACAACACTTTATCGTTAGAAAGTGTAAATGATTGATTCATAGAAAAATTGAGAAACAGGCTTGTTAATATTCGTTTGGTAGCGCTTCCAAATATATAAAGTTTTATCGGGTTTTAGCAATTATTAAAGCAGAAATTTTTTTATCGTAATTCATTCAACCTATTGATATAAAAGGCTTTAATATTAAATTATGACATGTGGGTCTGATTTTTTGGAGAGTTTTTTGGAACTTTGACTCTTTGTTCATCAACAACCTTAAAAAAATGGATAAATGAAGCATAAAGGATTGAAAACATTTGCAGGGTTTATCATTGTATTAGCTGCAGCTTTTATTGTCTTAAGTTTTACTATTGATGGCATTGTAAAGTCGGCGATTGAAGAAGACGGGCGAGAGTTATTTCAGACTGCCGTAGAGGTCAGTAATGTGAATATTTCAATGTGGAATGGAACTAGCGAAATTTATGGATTTACAGTTTCCAATCCCGATCAGTTCAGCGATCAGCCGGCAATAGAGTTAGACGAAATCCAATTAAAAATTGACCTCGCATCTATGCTTTCAGATACAATTCTGATTGAAAATATTCGGATTACAGGGGTGAGACTCTTATTTGAGCAACAGGGTTTTGGTATTAATCTCAGGTCTTTGAATCAAAATATGGATCTGTCGGCGGATGAGGATGATGCCGTAGTTGTGATTGAAAACCTGCTTGTTGAAAACGCAACGGTACAGGTTAGCAGTACGATTGACCGGGAGCGTACGGTTGAGGCAAATATTGAAAATATTGAGCTTGAGGGTATCGGGCGAGATGGAAATAATACTCTCAAACAAAGCATGCAGCAAATTTTGGAGCCGCTGATAGAACGGGCTATTCAAGAAGCTGTGACAGGTGGTTTACTCCAACAACTTGAAAACAGGTTTAAAGAGCTGTTGGGCGGAGACGAAAATTAAGATCAGACATCCAGGAGAAACTGGAAGAGGATCATAGCAACGGCTGTAAACGTGGTAATCAAGAAAACTTTTTGTGGACTCAATTCATCCCTGGCCTCGGGTAATAAATCTTTGAAAACCATCCAGAACATTGCACCTGCTGCTATGCCCAGGCCGATGGGAAGATAGGTTTTAAATGTGAGAACGAACAGAAATGCAGGAACAGCCATAATTGGTTGAGGGAGGCTGCTAAAGATACTCCACAAGGCAGCACTTCGAATAGAAGCACCGCGAGGAATCAACACCAGGCTGATTGCCAGTCCCTCTGGAATATTATGAATTGCGATTGCAACAGAAATTATGGAGCCAAAAGAGGGACTGTCACCGAAAGAGACCCCTACGCCAATACCTTCCGCAAAGGAATGGACGGTCATAATGCCCACGATCATCAACATCTTTAATGCATTGGCTCCCTGAATTTCACCTATGGAATAATCCTTATCTGTAGATTCAAGATATTTATGAGAAGCGAAGACCAACGCAGCTCCAATAATTAATCCAAAAACAACTTTTACGATAGAGAATTCGCTGTTTGCAATTGTAACTCCCTCATATACCAGGCTCACACTTGCCCCAAACATCAAACCTGCCGCAAGTGCATTGCCATAGCCCAACCAACGGCTTCCAACTTTCTTGATGAACAGAAATGGAATAGCCCCAAATCCTGTAGTGGCAGCAGTAATGAAGGCAGCTATAAATACGTGATATATTTTGACCTCTCCTGATCCTAAATCATTTGCAACCCAGTAGGAACTGAATATAACTGCGAAAATCAAAAGAGAAGCAAACAGAGTGTTGAGAAGTCTGTTATCCCCGGATTTTGGGGATGGTCCATTTTGGTTCATGAACAATCTTAGTTATAAAAGAGAATTAAGTAATATCTGAAGATTAGGGATAAGTTAGAATGGATAAAATATAAATTGGATGAAGACAATTTGTTTCTAATCAGCTCAGTGTAGATTCATACGATCCTTCTTCGGCAGGTTAGCAACAACCAGGTCATATGAATTTGAAATCCATTTCTGAATTGTTTGATCCGGTATATTATTCTCCATTACGATTGTATTCCAGTGTCTTTTATTCATATGATAACCAGGAATCACAATTCCGGGGTACTCCTCGCGAAGCTGCATTGCAATTGAGGGATCGCATTTTAGATTGATGCTTTCAAACTCATCCACATCACACAGAGCAAACATCTTTCCCATCACTTTGAATACAAGTGTGTTTTCATCAAAAGGGAATTCTTCAGATACACGATTAAATGAAAGACAGAAATCACGAAATTCTTCTATATTCATATAGAAAATGGGACATTTTATTTCGTAAAACAGGACTGGACGACCTTAGAAAGTAAGATAATCAAAATGAGCCAAACCGGATAGTTGAACGAAATGTAGGTGAACTTAGATCCTTATCATCTAAAATTTCGAGATTTACACCATTCACAAAGCGATAACCGACCCCAATTGTAACTCTCATAAAATTTGTAAGATTCAGTTCCACATTGATGGTTGGATCAATCACAAAAACCCGGTCGTCATCAAACAAATCTTCATTGTCTGAATTGTAACGCAGGTTCACTTCACCACTGCCAATAAAGGTTTCTACAGTGAGATGAAGCATATCTTGGGAGTTATGCAGATATCCGAAATACAGACCTCCATACCCAAAACTTATGTAACGGTCACCCTCCGGAGTTTCATCAAATTTAATGTCGTTGGTAAGGCCAAGGCCACCACCACCAATTGCAACTGTGTGATCAATAAGCCAGGCGCCATAACCGCCAATTGTAACTCCAAAAGAGTTATTGATTTCTGAGAAATTTGAGATTAAGCCTCCATATCCACCGTGATCAATGTCACCGTTTAACAAGGTTTCAGATTGACCAAAGCTGTTGGTGAAAAGTGCGAATAAGAGAAAAACCGCAGGTATTATTCGTTTCATCTTGATGATTCATTTTATGAAAATTACAAAATGTAAACCGTTCAGTTAAACAATGGCCTTTCCTGTAAAAAGATTAATCAACTAGTTTGAAGTACAGATGAAACACTTATAGCAGTCCAGACTATACATTTACTACTCAAAATTTACCTGCTGATAATCCTCAATAAAATTGGCAATATTACATACTTGCACATTTTCATCGTTCTTTTTGTAAAACTTTCTTACCTCAGAATCGATCTATGTGGAATCTTCTGATGGGTTTGGTTTAGACAATAATTTCGTCGGGTTCATTAAAATTCGAATCTCGAATTCTTTGTAATCTCTTTTAAAGATTGAATGGTAATCATCGGGAGTACACTCGTGATGCCAATGAGGATCCAGGTACTTAGATCCATCTGCTGGTAGGATAGTACATCGTATGTCTGAGGAATAAAGTAGGATGCGATAATCACTGACACACAGAAGACAACCGCTACCCAGACATAACTGTTTTGAGTCACCTGGTTGTTAAAGATCGGTTCATTGGCTTCCCGCATGTCAAAAACATGCCAAAGCTGGGCAAATGCCAGGCTGAAAAAGGCTACATTGTTGCACACCTCTTCTGAAAGATGCCAGTAGAAAAGGGCAAAAAAGTACGCCCCTGAAATAAAAAGTGTCAGAATCAATCCGTAAAGGGCAATCATTATCCAGTTATTTCGGTTAATAATGGGTTCTTCAGGATCTTTTGGATCCTGTTCCATGATTTTAGGATTTCCCTGACCAATTCCGAGTGCCAGCGCAGGAAATACATCCGAAAGAAGATTCAGAAAGAGCAGTTGTAACGGGAGGAGGGGAAGTGCAAAAACTGAAAAACTGACTCCCGCTATAATTAGAATTTCGGACAGGTGATAGGAGAGCTGGTAAATGATGAACTTCCTGATGTTACCAAAAATGATTCGTCCTTCACGTACCGCCTGTACAATCGATGAAAAGGCGTCATTCTTTAAAACCATGTCCGAGACCTCCTGGGCAACCTGCGTACCGCGTTCACCCATAGCGATTCCAATATCAGCTTTTTTCAGGGCTGGGGCATCGTTGACACCATCTCCAGTCATTGCTACGATATCACCATTTTGCTGGTAATATTCGATGATCTTCAATTTCTGTTCGGGATCTACCCTTGCAAAAATCTGGGTATTCACAACTTCCTTCCTGTCGTGTTCATCAACATCTTCCCGTAATTCACTTCCGTGGATGGCTTTATCGGACTCTTCATCAGCCACGTTTACTTCCCGTGCAATATTTCGTGCCGTACCGGGATGATCGCCGGTTACCATCTCTACCTTGATTCCCGCTTTTTGACAGGTTGCCACAGACTCCTTTACCTCTTCCCGGGGGGGATCAATGAATCCAGACAGGCAGAGAAACGTCAGATCTTGCATAAGTTCTTTCTCCACATCGGTATCTTCCGCTGGTTTTTGTTCCAGCTCCCGGAATGCGAAGGCGATGACCCGCAATCCGTCTTCGGAAAGTTCCTGGTTCCGGTGATTCCATTTCTCCTTGTCTTCATCCGTAAATTCCGATAAAGATCCATCAGAAAACGTATTTGAGCAGCGCGGTGCGATCGATTCTGCGGCTCCCTTGCAAAGCAACATAATTTTTCCGTCAATTTCATAAACGGTACCCATCACCATGTCCTCTGAGTCGAACGGTTCTTCATGGATCCTCTCCATCTCCCGCAATTCATTGAACCGGTCTGAATCAAAAGTTTTTCCAAATTCCAGCAGTGATATGTCGAGTGGATCACCTTCCCCATTTTCTCCATTCTCCGCATGATTCAATTCTGCATCATTACAAAGAACAGCTATCTCAAAGAACCGCTTGAGACGTTTATCATTTTTCTTCAATCTATTTTCAGCTAATTCCGAAGCAACAATATCGGCCCGGTTTTTTTCTTTTTCCCATTTTACCTCACCTTTCATATTGTCGAACTCCACCATCTGCAATGTGAGCCTGTTTTCGGTGAGAGTACCGGTCTTGTCGGTAAAAATGACTGTTGTTTCGCCAAGGGTTTCAACGGCCGCGAGCTGTTTGACGATTACATTGTGGTCGGCAAGCCTGAGCATCCCTTTAGCCAAGGCAATACTTGCAACGATAGGCAGTCCCTCGGGAATAGCAGCAATAGTCCACGCGATGGCTGTCTGTACCAATTGATAGAGCTCTTTACCTGTCATCCAGCCCACGAGGAAAAAAGCAGTGGCAAGACTTGCGGTAACCCATATCAGTTTTTTTGTGAGAGTTTCCAGTTTGCGGTTTAGCGGTATCTGTTCTTTTTCAGCCTTGCTGACCATTTCGGAGATGTTTCCGATCTGTGTATCCATTCCGGTTGTAACGATCACTGCTTTACCATGGCCATTTGTGACAGCTGTCCCTTTAAAAACCATATTTTTTTGATCGGCAACCTGTGTTTCCACTTCAAGCGGATCGATCTCTTTCGAGACGGGAACAGACTCCCCGGTCAGAGGTGATTCATCGACAGAAAGTTCAGAAGCTTCTATGAGCCGTGCATCAGCGGGGACCAATGCACCGGCCTCCAGCTCAAGGATATCACCGGGTACCAGAAGTTCGGCATCAATCTCCTTATCCTCGCCTCCACGGAACACATGGGCCATCACCTTATCCATCTCCTGGAGGGCATTCATGCTTTTGCGTGCCTGGAATTCCATCCAGAAGCCGATCATGGTATTTAGAATCAGGACAACAACAATGGCAATACCCTCCGGTATATCACCAAATACAAAGGCTAAGACAGCGGCTGCCGTTAAGAGATAAACGATTGGATTGTTTATCTGGTCGATCAGGATTTCTAAAAGGCTTTTCTGTTCCTGCTTTTTTAACTGATTTCGGCCGTAAGTATCAAGTCTTTTTTCTGCTTCATCGTCCGAAAGTCCCTTTTCAGGGTCTGTTTTAAAACTCCGAAGAACCTCATCTACATTTTGAGAATATGGATTTTCTTTCTCGGAATGTTTTTTTGATGATGCTGATGAATCCATCTAAAAAATGTCAATCGAATTAATAAGTACTATGAATGTATGTTTGTGGCCTTGAATTAAGTTAATTGGCTTTCAGCTTTTTTAATCTATCCGAAGCTTGAACAGGGGACGATGCATGGTTTTTAAAATCTTTCCAGGGATCCGTTTTTCGGCTCAATCGCTTAAAGATATTTTTGATGGTGTAGCGTTGAGCGTGCAGATCATTTCGACTCAATTCATCCCAATCCAGGGGTGTGGCCACAGGCGCACCTTCTATTGCCCGCACCGAGTAAGGAGCAATCGATGTTTGGGCATAGGCATTTCGAAGATAATCGATAAACAACCGGTTCTTCCGCTTGTTTTTTCGGGTTTCGGTGGTAAATGTGTCTGCATATTGATTCGCCAAAAAATCAGCTGCTTGTTTTGCAAAATGTCTTGTTTTCTCAAATTCCAGATCAGTATAAATCGGGGTACAAACATGAAGCCCTTTCGAACCTGTGGTCATCACAAAAGCATTCAGTCCAAGTTCATTTTCTAAAAGATTTCGAAGAGCGTTTGCACCCTTAACAACTATCTCGAAGTTTCCCTCAGGTGGGTCCAGATCAAACACAAGCTTATTAGGTTTATAAAGGTTTTGGGTCGTACTCAGCCATGGATGCAGACTGATGGTACCCTGATTTACCAGATAAACCAGTGTCTCAACATTGTTGCATTCAACCTGCCGGATTGTCCCGTCCTCTTTTTTCCTGATCGAAACGGAATCGATCCAATCGGGAAAATAGTCCGGCATCTCCTTTTGATTAAATCCTTCTATATTGATTCCATCCGGGTATCGTTCAAGCGTAAGAGGCCGGCTCTTTAAAAAGGGCAAAAGGGTATCAGAAATGCGGTGATAATATTCAATTAACTCACCCTTGGTAATGTCATTTTCAGGAAAGAAAACTTTCTTTTCATTTTTTAGCTCAATGGTATGTGAGCCGATTTGCGTCATGTTTTAAGATTCTTGTTTAGCGATTTCTTGAAGTGTTCGGCCTGATTTGACAGACTTGTTCTCGGTACTTACAGGATTTCTCCGGGCATCTGCGTATTCATCATCCGTCTTCACCAGGAGCCAGTTTTCATCCGTACTGTTTGTTTTGAAGAGCGCATAGCCACCCGATATTTTTTCACCTTCAAGGAATACTTCAATCTGACCTTTATCATAACTTTTTTCGACAGGCAGCTCACGATTTTCACTTTTCTTCAGGTTCCGGTAGGTTCCACGGTCCCAAATCATAACAGTGCCCGCTCCGTATTGATCTTCGGGAATCACGCCTTCAAATTCAGCATATTCTAATGGATGGTCTTCAACTGGCACAGCAAGTCTCTTTTCCGATGGATCTGTTGACGGACCTTTAGGGATTACCCAGGACTTGAGTGTACCATCGATCTCCAAACGAAAATCGTAATGCAGTTTAGTTGCGTCATGTTTTTGAATGACAAAAATCGGTTCATTACCATTTGCTTTCTGCTTGTCAAATGATACAGGTTCAGGCGTTTCATCAGGCTCTCTTTTCTCCATGTAACTTTTTCTTGAACTCATAAGACATTAATAGCCTCGATACAGTTAAACATCATTTCGCTATTTATTAAACATATTAAATTGCGGATATGTTCTAAATATCTGAGTTCAGTTTAAGTATTTGCAGATAGAAGCCTGCGAAACAGATGTACTTCATAGCGAATTAAAGGCAAATGACGGGATCGAAAAGTAGCAACTCTATCATAGTTTTGGTCGAGTACATTTCCGGGATACATTAATAGTCCTACCTAATGTGAACTACCTCTAAAACAAATTAGAGAAAAGGGCAGGCATTCTTTCAATTCTGGCTGGAATCGATAACTGATTTCCTCTGCACTGAATCAAATTGCAGAAGAATAGGCGATTGCAGAATTCATTTCAAACCGCCGGCTGGTTCACTATCGATATATATCACTGGATGCAAGAGCAAACCAGTGAATTTGCTGATCTGCACACTCTTTGAACCATTTTCTCCAATAATATTGCCCGGGTAGTAAAAGGGCAGAGTCCCCAACCGATACCTTCCCGGTTAGGCTCATCATCTTTTTTAATGGTGATTTTCAGCATGTTACCCAAACATGATACAGTTGTTCTTTGCCGCTTTCGTCAACATTTGTCCTATAGAGTAGATCGCTTTTTCAGATGGCTTTAGATAATCTGTAAATATTCCTCGATTCAGTCTTCAATCAGATTTAAAAAGAATCGAATGAAAACAACACTGGTAAACTTGCATATTATTTTACTTTAAAGGAGATTGAGATGAAATTATTAGGATTAAAAATGTACCTGTTCCGCTTGGTACATCAAATCAATATGTTCGGTTGCTGTTTTTTTGACGATCAAATTTTAAGGAGGGGTATGCCAATACCAAAAGAAAGAGTTCCCCTGAGGCCAATTCGGTACGATTTATATACACGTCGATTAAAGTTTTGCATGTTGTTATGCCTGCTTAGCTTAACTCTGCCGGGGTTGGTGATGAGTCAGAGTAGCGATGCTTCTATTATATCATATCCTCTGTTTGAAAGCGATGAAACCCTTGAAATTACCATGGAGATGGATATCCGAAGGGTACTTAGAGACCGGGGTGAAGAAACCGATTACCATCCACTTACGGTAAGTTGGACCAATGAACAGGGCGAACTCATGGAAGTGTCAGCGCGGGTTAAGGTAAGGGGGAATTTTCGCCGGCAACGCGAAAACTGCCGCTTTCCACCCTTGCGAATGAGGTTTGAAGAGGAAACAGTCGTAGGAACGGTCTTTGAGGGTCAGGAAAAACTGAAACTGGTAACACACTGCCAAACGGGCCGATCCGAATATCAGCAATATGTCTTGCAGGAATACCTGATCTACCGTTCATACAATCTGATGACAGACAAGAGCTTCCGGGTGAGGCTGGCAGAAATAACATACTCTGACAGCGAAAAGAGAGACGATCCTTTTACCCGTTTTGGATTTATCATAGAAGATGAAGATAAGATGGCCGAGCGTCTTGGGGGCAGAATTTTAGAAGTGAAAAACGTTCACCCCGATCTTACAGACTATGAACTTAGCAACCGGCTCGCAGTATTCCATTATATGATGGGGAATACCGATTGGTCAATTCCTAATCTACATAATATCAAACTTGTGATGCCGGAGGGTGAACAAACACCCTATGCTATTCCCTACGATTTTGACTGGAGCGGTATCATTAATGCCAGATATGCAGATCCAAACCCGATGTTGAATATCCGATCTGTCCGGCAGCGAGTATTCAGGGGACTTTGCCGAACGCCGGAAGAATTCATGAAGGAATTTACATTTTTCAATGAGAATAGAACGGCGATCTTTCAACTCCATCAAAATCTTGTACCACCGTTAACAGAGGATTGGTTTGAAGAAGCTGTCGAGTACCTGGACGAGTTTTATGCAATTATTAATGATCCCGATGAAGCTAAGGATGAAATCATTGATGAATGCCGAACGGATCAATAAAGCCTTCATTTTTTCCATGATTGAAAGCTGGAGTTGATCTATGCGGTCTTAAATTCGTTGCATGGCATCACACATCTCAGTAAATAAACAATCTATCAATCAAAATTGGCATTTTGATAATCGTAGATAAATGCTTCCATCACGTTCTCTGCAGCCTGGTTGATTAGCGGTAGTTGATCTTGTGATACAATTCCAACCATTCCTGTATCCCAGGTACTCGCAGATGTTTGAAGATCTCTGTTTAGCGTCAGTTTTACAGGCTGATATAGATGAAGGTTGATGGAAAATGGTATGAGGCCGTTGTCGAGCCTCATCGTGTTGATATGCATATACAGAAATGGAATATCGGCAGAGGATTCAACTTCATCGTCTGATACAAATCTAATACCTGCCTCTACGATTTGATTGATGGCCTGCTGACGAATCACAGTTGGGGTCAAGGAATCGTGGTCTACAACCTGTTGTGAACCCTCAATGTTAGCAGTAAATCCAAATTCCTGGAGACCCTGTAGTGATATTCTGGCTCTCTCTATCTCATTTTGAGCAAATAATAAGACTGGGAATGAGATAAGTGTTGTAAGTAGAAAGATCTGTTTAAAAATTCTTTTTGAGGATATTCGGGACAGTAAATAAGAAACCATGTCTTTGTTATTTGAAGCGGATGTATTACAGTTTTCAACAATATAGAACAAGATCACATTTTGTAAAGAAATTGCCGGTACTATTTGTTTTTTACAATGTGATAGATATAGGAGATAACGATAATTCCAAAGACAGCGTACCCGACTGGGTCTAGATAATCTTGAACACGATCATAATTTCGGCCGAGTATCTGACCGAGATAGGTAAGCAATCCAATCCAAATAGTTGTACCTGCTACTGACAATGAAAGAAAGCTGAAGAAATTCATTCGGGCAACACCGGCCGGTATGGAGATGAGTGTTCGTATTCCCGGAATCAAGCGGCATAAGAAAACAGCCGATGCATCATGACGTTCGAACCAACGGGTAGCCCTGTCTATATCTTTGGGATTCAGCATAATCCATCGCCCGTATTTTTGCGCCCAACTTTTAATTTGTTCTTCACCAATTTTTAATCCCAGGTAATAAAAAGGAAGAGTTCCCAAGACAGATCCAATAGTGCCGGCTGCTATCACTCCCAAGAAATTTAGTTCTCCTTGCTCAGTTACAAAACCGGCAAATGGCATTATCACCTCCGATGGTATGGGCGGAAATATATTTTCAAGGATCATCAGCAAAGCAATGCCGGGATACCCGATCGATTCGATGATATTTTTTACCCAATCAAACATTGAACAACTGAAGATTTAGAATAGGATAATAGTATGTTAACCTGAATCTTGATCAGTTTTGAGAAAGTTTAGTTTTATGGTATGTCTTTCTGTTCCACGTGTTCCAAGAAGATACCCAATGGGTTTGAGGGAATCGATATTCTCGCACACAATTTTCAACATAGCCAGGTAGGGAATTACCATAAACATACCGGGCAGTCCCCATATCATTCCGCCGCCAATCAGTGAAAAGATAATAACCAGGGGATTGATCTGAACATAGGAACCGGTGATGTTGGGAGTGAGAATATTATTCTCAAGAAACTGTACTACAAAAAACTGACCTACAACGGCAAGAGCAACTCCGGTTGACTGTGTTGCGAGTACAAAAATAAATACGATCCCATACCCTAAGACCGTACCGAGATAAGGTATCAAATTGAAGATTGCAGCGATAATTCCAAACAACATTGCATATTGTACTCCCACAAGGTAAAATCCAAGTGTGTTAAGGCCCATTAAAATAATGCAAACAATAATCAGGCCTTTCATGTAACTGGGCACAACCTCTGAAGCTTGATCGATAATGTTTTCCGCAATGCCCTGTTGATCAGAAGGAACCAGCAGGTTGATGAATTTTTTGAACTTGTCACGGTAAAACAGAAGTAAAAATGTGTAGACAGGGACCAGGCCAATCGCCAGGATTGAGTTTGCTGTTGCCGTAAAAAACGTTTTCAGGTATTGACCGGTGTTTCCAACAGCGTTCTTTACCATTGCATCCTGCTGATTTTCCGCTACGCCAATTAAATCACCAATCGAGCGTTGAAAACTGCTTAAATTTTGCCTGAATTGTTCCTGAATTTGAGGCAAATCTGAGGTGAAAGTTGCCACTAATAGAGCCATTCCATACACCGACCCTACTACAACAACTGCCGTGGTAATGATCAGTACAAAATTTGTAAGAATTCTCGAAAACCCCCTGTTTTCGAGTTGTTCTGCGGCAGGATAAAGGAGGTAGGCCAGGAGTACAGAAAAGAAAAGCGGAACAAGAAGAGTTTTCGTGATGATTAAAGCGGTAACAATTAAAAATGTCAGCAATAATCTAATAAGAGATCGAACAGCAAGCGGATATCTTTCCATGACAAATAATTTAGAATAAGATCAACCTTATTTGTATGAATATCAGTAAGTTAAGTTCCTAAGTTATCATAACCCAATGTTATCTTTGAGGCCGGTTGATAATGACTTCCACCAATAGCTAAACATAGATTTGGTCTCTTCACGTTCTTTTGAAATTTCTCCCCTTCGAAATGGCTCTTTATCATTGTTTTCTTTTACTTTTAGCAAATTTGCGAGTACTGATCTTAACCATTTCCTGCCACCGCTGTTAACATTTTCTGAATCGAGAACGGCAATTTTCAAATCACTGTACACAAGTTGGGTCCACCCACTTGCAGAGTTGGCTTTGAGATCCATTAAAAACTGCAAGGAGTGAATGGTACCTCTTTCTGTTCGAATAAGTCCAACAGGTTCCAGGATTGGATTTAACTGTGCGGCTTGCATGCTGGCAAGTGTTCCCCTCGCTGTATGATCTCCCTCTTCATTCATTGGCAGTACAAAATGGGCGTCCAGTTTTGCTACGCCCATCACATCTGAACTTACATTAAGTGTAATTTCATGTCCCTCGCTGACGGTTGTGGAATCATTCGTTACATTCGCAAACATACCGTTTACGTTGGAAAAGGTAACAGTACCCGGACGATTCACGTCCGGCAGGTGTTCACTGTACCTGATTTCAGATTGGTTGATTGCAATGGTATCGACAGTGACAGGAAAATTGAGATTTTTGAATGCCATGTGCGGAAATGTTTTTACACGGTCAGGTCCGTCAGGCACCAATTTACTGTGAAATACATCCAGGTCCGCAGCATCGATGGTAAATCTGTCAGCGATTAATATTCCCGATTTTAAACTCTCGATATCGGGATTTTCAAGCCGTAACTGACCCACAGTTAGCGAGATTCTATCTTTTTGATGGCCAATCTTTCGGGCAAACTCATACCTGGGATATTGTGGAATCAGCTTCAGTGAATCAAGTGAAGCAATATTCGCGGTTGTAGAATACTCGGCTTGATTCGATTCAATAGCATAAAGGCCGTTTTTAAATGCATACCGAAAATTTCCGGATGACGTTGTAAACGATTCAAAATCAAAGTAGGGAAAATTAAACCTGCTTGTCGAATCCATCCGAACACCCGAAATCATCAGGTTAAAATCATGTAGTTCAGCCCTGGAACGGCTTTGATCGGAGGTTTGAAGATTCACCGATCCGCCCTCAACGATAAATCGATCCAATGAAATATTGGATGTGCTTTTTTGGTTTGGTGGTGAATCAGTTGTTTGTTTCAGGAACACTAGCGAGTCGGGACTATTTTCAAAAATTCTTACAGTTGGGTTTAGAAAGTGAACATCCGCGAAGCTTGCGGAACCATTCCACAGATAGGGAAGAAATTGTATGCCGGAGATCGAAAGTTGGTCAAACTCAATTTTGGGTGCAGTCGATGAAGAGTTGGTTGGATGCAGGCTCACACCATTTAACTCCATTTTCCGATTCCAGACACTCAGCGTAAGTTTATCAATCTGTAATTGATATTGATTCAGGGTCTGCTCAGAAACAGCATTTGTAAGGCGATTTTCAACAAGATCGTCCAGGTAATAACTCAAAAAAACCTGGATTCCTGCAAGAAATAGAAGGAGTAGGAGCAGAATGGCCAGGCCGACTTTTAAAAATTTCGAGCGAGTATTTTTCGGACTCATAGTTTCATCTTCCTCAGCAGAACTCTTATTAACACCGGACTTTCAAGAATATTAATAAAAGCTGCTATCAGTTCATTGGATATTAATCCAATAGTAACAAAAATTTTTGTGGAAGATGTATGGTTAAATTATTGGGTGAATTTTTGAGAATTACGGGTTTTTTAAAACACCTATCAACAAAAAGACCCATGCTAAAATGAACGCAAACCCCCCAATGGGTGTGACTGCTCCCAGCCAACCGATGTCCAAAAGAGTGAGCAGGTATAAACTCCCTGAGAAGATCAGAATTCCGAAAACCATTGAATACCCGCTCCATTTCATCCATTTGTTGGAGATGTGAAACGAAACAGCTCCGATAATTAGCAAACCAAGGGCGTGGTAGAAATGATATTGAACGGCAGTTTGGTAGACCTCAAAACGGTCGGGGGTCAGGAGCCCCTCAACAATATGTGCTCCGAATGCGCCAAAAGCCACGGCCAATGCCATGAAGATGGCACCTAATTGCAAGAAGTTGTTGGAGTAAAACATGGTATTTTTTTACCGGTATCAATTTGTGGTGAAGACATTGTAGAACGGATAGTAACTTTACAGAAGAATGGAATGAGAAAAAATCATATTCACATCAGGGCCATTTCAAGTTCTTCTTTCAATCTCTTGGCTACAATACCAACCTCCTCCTGTTGCATCATGAATACGCTGACCTCAACCGATTCATCCCCGCCAAAGGTAACAATGGACGGATACCCGTTTTCCAGGTTTTCGCGCAGTTTTGGCGGTGTGATGTTGATGATCTCCTGGTCCCATTTGATGGAGAGGTGAGGTACATGATTTGCCACAGGAAACACATAATGATCCGTTTCCACGGATTCAACAGAACTTACAGCTTCATCAATAAGAGCAACCCTGTTTTCCCATTCCTCCCAATCTTTTTCATGATCGCGTTCGAGGTATTTTTCAAGTGCAACCATCATCGCCAGGATCTCCTCTTTATTCACTTTCATTCCTCGTCCGATGGTATTGCTATGAGGAACCGTGTTCAACCGTGCCGCTTCTAGGAGATCTTTTCTTCCGAAGAGTAACCCGGCACTTTGCGGTCCCCGAATCGCTTTTCCGCCGGAAAACGTAACTAAATCGAAACCCATCTCAATATATTTAAAAAGATTTTCAACGGGTGGAACATCCGCGGCCGCATCAATAAATGTCGGTACATTATTTCTCTGTCCTATCTCTACAAACTGTTCACGGCTAACGCTATGCTCCCCCGCTGCATTGAAAAAGAGCATCATGACGGTTTTCTCGTTGATCGCTTCCTCCATCTCCCTTGGACCATTCACCTCCACCATTTTTACACCGGTGTTGCGAACGGCATGATCGTACCCAAACCGATGAGTGTCCTGGATAATCACTTCCAACTGTTGGCCCGGAAGATTAGGAAGCGCCCGAATTTTTTCCTGGTCTTTTCCCGTGATGCAAGCGGCCGCTCCGAGAGTCATGGCTGAAGCAGCACCTGCCGTTACCATCGCCGCTTCGCAGTTTAACATTTCTGCGATACGCTCGCCAACCTTATCCTGTAACTCGTTCAAGTCCACGAACTGTTGAGAGGCATAATTGTACGCTTCGATGACCTCAGGGTGCATCAGAGATCCCGATTTCGCCGTAATCGTTCCCCATGCATTGATAAAAGGTTTGACTCCCAATTCCGTGAAAAAATCACGATTGTAGCCGGGCCGAGCCAGCTTTTCTCCGGATACTTTACGGATCGCATTTGATCCCGCAACTCCACCCATGAATGGCAGTGTAGCGAGCATTTTTAACATCGTTCGTCGGTTAAGCATGGTTTTATATGTTTGATTAAATATTATTCGATTCTGGTTAAAGTTGAGGATTTTGTAGTGAGTGTCTCCCTTTCAGGGGAGACAGAGTTTTTCAACGGTTCTTGAAAAACTCAGAGGGGTGTTTTCACAGTGCGGTGACATCCCCCGAGTTCATTCGCTGGACGCTCATTTCACTTTTCCCCTCAAAGGGGTAATTTATTCCACAACCTCCACAATCATCTCGATCTCTACCGGTATGTTGCTTGGCAATGATCCCATACCTATGGCAGAACGAGCATGTCGTCCTCGGTCGCCGAACACTTCTACCATCAGATCGGAAAACCCGTTGATGATCTGTGGATGATCGCCAAAAGTGGGTTCGGCATTCACCATCCCCAATACTTTTACAATTCGTTTCACTTTATTCAAATCGCCAATTTCAGCTTTTAATGAATTAATGAGTGAGATGCCGGTCAATCGAGCGGCTTCCTTGGCCTCCTCAACTGTAATCTGATCTGTTCCAACTCGTCCAAATACTAATCCACCTTCAGGTTTGTCAGGGCCATGACCGGAGAGAAAAATCAGATTCCCAGTTCGTACGGCTTTTACATAATTGGCTACCGGCGGGGTTGGAGGGCTGAGTTCAATTCCCAGCTCTGCAATACGTTTCTCTACATCATAATCATAAAGGTTATCGGAGTTAGTTTGATTATCGGTCTTTGCACATGTCATGATAAAAAGTGGGATTAGAGTTAAAAGGATTAAATTTTTTAGCATATCAAATGATTTTTGAATTTAGAAAATCCCGCTTTGAAGGGGTAGGGGGTGGCTAACTAGTGATGGCGCAAGCGTCTCGCTTGTGCCCTAATTTCAAGCACGAGCGAGACGCTCGCGCTATCAAAGTTCCAGTAATGATCCCATGAATCGATCCTGTTAATTTTTTTGTTTCGCGTTCAAAAATGAGCTATTTCAAAGGGGGATTTATTCATTCCTCTTCATATGGTGTCGCAGCTAACCCATTCAGATCCCAAACCACATTGCCGGCGCGAATGGTTAACTCAGGTTGTAATTTTTGAGTCCCGGGCAGGCTAAACTCACGGGCATCAAGAAACTTGAAATCACCTTCCTGGAGGCTAAAAACCGATATATCTGCTACTGCCCCTTCTGTTAGGTGACCGAGCTCCTCACGCTTTATTACTTGAGCCGGTTTCCAGGTGGAGGCTTCAATAACTTCCTGCAATGTCATTCCCATGTTCATAAATTTCGACATCAGGTTTGCCATATCTTTCATACCGTCGTTCATGCTGCCGACATGAATATCAGTACTGATGGTATTCGGCCACAAACCCTGTTCAATTGCAGGAACGGCAACACTGTAAAAGAAACTCCCGCCGCCGTGTCCAACATCATAAATGATGCCATTTTCCTGGGCTTCAAGCATACCCTCTCTCAATTTTCCATTTTCATCAATTACTGCCTGGCGGACCTCCACGCCACCGCCGTACACATGTGTATAAATGTCGCCGGGGCGCAGAACATCATGCAATAAACTGTCTAAAGGAAGCGGCGGAATAGCACCTCCAAAATCAACCATAACCGGGATATCAGCTCTCTCAGCTGCTTCAACCGTTCGGTGATAAGGTTCCCAGTCCCGGCCGTTGTAGTGAGCAATTTTTACTCCCACAATCTCTTCATGTTGATTTGCAACAATCGAGGTCATGCGTGGATCCATATCATCCAGGTTTTGTTCAGGAACACCGCTCATTCCGTCTCCAACGATATTGATGAATGCCAGCATACGGGTTTGAGACCGGTCGATTACCTGGCTTTTGAAGTGTTGAAAATTTCTCCATCCGGCGCCGCCCACATCTACTACGGTTGTAACCCCGGACCGAAATGTAAATCCATCCGGCGGGAGGGCATTAAAACCGTTACTGTAAGCACGGTTTGGTTCCGTACCATAATAATTATGGCTGTGCATGTCGATTATTCCGGGTGTTACATAAAGCCCGGATGCATCAACAACTTTTTCAGCATCCGCTTCGGAGATTTCTTCCTGCACTATTGCAATGGTACCCTCTGAAATAGCAATATCATAAATCCCGTCAATACCATTTTTAGGATCGATGACGTGACCATCTTTCAGAAGCAGGTCATAACTTTGGGCGAATAGCAGGGATGGAATTATCAGGCATAGGCCGATAAATAACAAAACGAATTTTTGCGGATGAATCATGGAATGTGAACGGCTCATAATTGAAGATTTTTATTAATTAAAGTGTAGCGATACAGTCAATTTCAACCAGTGAGTTTCCGGGGATTCCACCGTAGCAGGATACTGTAGTTCGAACCGGAGGGCTATCACCGAAACGTCCCCGATACGCTGTATTCAATCCATCATAATCACGAATGTCATGCAAATACACGTTTACTTTCAGCACTTTCTCCATGGATGATCCGGCACCCTCAAGGGCTTCCTCAATTTGATCTAAAACAGAATTTGTGTGAACGGTGATATCACCTTCGCCGTGTTCGCCTTTCCCGGCCACATATACAAGACCGTTGTGAACTTTTACGCTTGAAAACAGTGGTACCTCGCCCTGCTGATCTTTATCTGCAATTGTTTTGATAGAGTTGTCATTCTGAGTATTTGCAGCTTTTGCCTGGGAGATTCCGAAAAGTCCGGCACCTGCTGCCAGAATTCCACTAAACATTGATTTGATAGCTGATTTTCGTGTGGTTTTTTGAGAGTTAAGATCCATTTGCTTTGAACTGTTTATTTGAATTTATGTTGGTTTTGGCATTCGTTCGGTATAATGTACTTCTGCAAGATTTGATTTACAAAATGAAGATCGGCTCAGCGAGCCGATTTACGTAACACGGCTCGCTGAGCCGTGAATTCTTTTTCCACCCAAAAAACTTATATTGGCGTAAATTTGTAACTATAACTGGCGCAAGTTTGCAACTTGTGCCTTACATTTACCCGTACTTATCCAAACAAATTCCAGCTGCGTCCCGGTGTATCTGTTCTGAAGGATTGTATATTTCCAATATCAGCCACTGTACAGTAAACCGTTTTTCCATCGGGGCCACCAAATGCGAGATTAGTAATGCTCTTGCCCTCAAACATCTCAATTTCTCTAATGATCTTACCTTCAGGCGACACGATCACAACTGTACCTTTTCCATGTCGGGTGATGTATAGGTTCCCTTTCTGATCGCAGCGAATTCCATCCAATCCAAAATCTGAGAATTCAATCAACAGGCGTTTATTGCTGATTTCTCCATCATTGGAAAGATCATACTGCCAGACCTTTCGCTGAACCGATTCGCCCACGTAAAGTTTCGATTCATCTGTACTAACCTCTATTCCATTTGTGGTTCCCATCTGGTCTTCAAGAAGCGTAGTTGTTCCGTCGGTATCAATCCGCCAAAGCTGCCCGGTAGATTCACTCCAGTTCGGATCACTCGCATACAGAATATCATTGGCTCCAATAGCCAGGTCATTGGGCTGATTCATTATTGGTTCGTGAGCAAATACGGAAACCTGCCTTGAATCCAAATCCACTTTCAAAACATTATGATTCACGTAATCCGCCAAAAACATCTCGCCCTTGCTGTTAAATCGAATTCCGTTGGCAATGCTGCCGTCAGAAAGTTCCAGAAAGACAGTTGTTTCTCCATCGATAGTAACTTTTCCAATCGTCCCTTGCCGATTGTAATTCACTGCATAGAGATTTCCATGGGTATCCACCGAGGGTCCTTCCGCACCGGATGTAAAACTACCCGGCTCTGTATAATGACCAACTTCAAACAGGCTTTGATTGTTTTTTTGCAGTACTGAAAGGAGGGTAGGGGCAGCTAAAAGTGAGCTGGTGATTATTTTTAAAAATCTAAGTCTGTTCACGGTACATTAATGATTAGGTCGAAAATCTTTTAGGATATAAGTCTCTGATCTGTTATTGCGAACGCAGTGAAACCCCGTGGGGGATAACTTTAGCGCAATCTCCAATCGTAACCAATCAGAGAGATTACCAAGTTTTTCCCCAGAAATGTTGGGAACTTCTCATTGCAAAGCCTTAGAATGACACTAAAAAATCCTATTAGAATATTTCATCGAACTTATATATTTATTAGCTAAGATACTGATGCAACTTTTTGGGGATCTATTTGAACAAACAGCTTTTACATCATAGTAGATTTTATGAGCAGATTACAATATCTGTATTTGTTGGATTGATGTTGATAGTCCTCTCTTCCTGTCAGTTTAACAAAAACCCACAACTCCCTCCCGGTGCCCCAAATGATGGTGAGCTGGATCTTCCTGTTGGTTTTGAAGCGGTAGTGGTGGCAGACAGTGTGGGACCTGCGCGTCACCTTGTAGTGAATGAGAATGGTGATATTTATGTGAAGCTTAAACGCGCATATGAAACCGGCGGAATTGCTGCACTTAGAGATACATCCGGAGATGGTAAAGCCGACATCATCAAAACATTCAGCCTGGATCAGACCCATGGTAATTACGAAACGGGAATGGAGATTCACGACGGATACCTATACTACAGTACGCAACTTTACGTATTTCGCTATCCCCTGAATCCCGACGAATTGGTTCCGGATACAACCCGGCGTGATACTATTGTGATTGATGATCATGAGCATGGCCATCATGAGCACATTGGAAAACCACTCTCTTTTGACAATGAAGGGAATCTTTTTACTGCGTATGGTGCACCTTCGGATGCATGCCAGGAGCAAAACCGAATTCCGGGAAGTCCTGGAAAAGATCCATGTCTCATTCTGGACAATCATGCGGGTATATGGAAATTTCGGGCAGACCAATTTAACCAGGTTCAGCAGGAAAGTTTAAATAGAGATGCTAATCCGGATGTTGCTCCAACCGGTATTCGATTTGCATCCGGCCTTCGAAGCATCGTTGCAATGGATTGGAATCCAGTTGATAACGAACTTTACATCGTTCAGCATGGACGTGATAATCTTCACAGCATGTGGCCTCAACTGTTTACAGCATGGGATAATGCCGTGCTGCCGGCCGAAGAGTTTGGGCGAGTAACCGAAGGTTCAAACTTCGGGTGGCCGTACTGTTTTTACGATCAGTTCCGGGAGAGAAAAGTGCTTGCACCGGAGTATGGCGGGAATGGAGATGAGGTCGGACGATGCAGCGAATTTGATAATCCGCTGGTTGGGTTTCCGGGCCACTTTGCACCGAATGATCTGAAGTTCTACCAGGGCGACCAGTTCCCCGAATACTACAGAAATGGAGCGTTTATCGCTTTTCATGGTTCGACGATTCGAAATCCCTATCCGCAGGCAGGGTATTTTGTAGCATTCATTCCCTATCAGAACGGGGAATTTTCCAAAGACTGGGACGTGTTCGCAAATGGATTTACCGGTGTAGATCCAGTGGTAAACACCAATGATTCAGAGCATCGGCCCGTGGGTTTAGCTGTGGGACCGGACGGTTCGTTGTATATCAGCGATTCCGTAGATGGGAAAATATGGCGAGTGATGTTTAAAGGTGAGAGGAGTGCATTCGGAGAAGAACAGCTCGCGAACATGAAAGTAATAAAAGAAACAGCCAGTAATATTCGATACCCCGACAAGGAGGGAGACGATCTTCAAAAAGAAGTTCCTGTTGCCGGTCAGGAGGTCTATGAGTTGTACTGTGCAGCTTGTCACCAGCGAAATGGTGAAGGTGTGGCCGGACGGTTTCCGCCGATTAAGGGATCCACAAAAATTCAGGACAGAGATTCGTTGGTAACAGTTATTTTAGCGGGTCAGAATACTCCTGATTATGAGATCCAGATGCCGCCGCATGACTTCTTAGATGATGAAGAAATTGCCGGCCTTGCATCGTATATCTTGCAGGAGTTTGGAAGTGAAGGAGATAGTATTACTTCAGATGAAGTCAATAAATTGAGAGAGTCAATACTTAGCATGGATTAACCACGGCGGCACAAAGATTTCACGGCGAGCACAACGTTGTGAACTTTGTGCTTTTGAAATAGAAAAATCCGCGAAGTTTTTATCGTTTTATCTTTCTCTCAAATCAGAAAATAAATTTCATAAAAAAATGAAACTTCGCGGATTTCTATCGTCTAAAAATTACTGCGCTTCAAACCCAATCTTTTTATGCGTGCCATCGCAAAAAGGTTTATTGGATGAGCCGCCACATCGGCAAAGCGCAATTCCTTTTGAAGATGTAAACTCGCCAATTTCCGGTGATTCCAGAGTGTATGTACCTTCAAGTAAAACCGGGCCATTTTTCATCAACTTGATGAGTAGTTTATCCTGATCTTCTTCATCCAACTCTTCCATGTTTGAGGTATTGGCACTTGTCGGGGCTGACCAGTCTAATTTTTCGTGAGAGTTGTCACAAGCGGGTTTGTTGGCAGAGGCACCACATCGACACATTGCAAACCGGGTATCTTCAAGTACGATATTTCCTTCAGCATCCTGAACTTCCAGGTCGCCGAAAAAGTAGAGAGGGCCATTTTCTTGTAATTGAATTCGATTCCTGGAGGAGGGTTTTTCGGGTTGTTCTCCACTTTTTAATTCATAATGAAGCGCACCGGATGGGCACTTTTCAATAACATCCATTATCTGATCGGCAGAAGACTCTTCAGGTTGAATCCACGGTTTCTGGTCGGGATCAAAAACATCATTGAGTCCCTTCACACACTCAGCAGCGTGGATACATCGCTTTTGGTCCCAGGTTACTTTTATTTCATCGCTCTCGTATGTAAAAATTCGTTCAAGCATCTTCTATAGAATATCTTTATTGAAGGTTTCATTTAATAATTTCTAAGAAATATATTTAAATAAGGTATTGATTTTATTTAGCTATAAACAATTTGCAAGCATAAAAACCTGACAAATTTGAATTGAAATAAATATTCTATTAAAAAGTAACCTATAAGAGTGAGGGAGTATGTATGATTTAGAGCGCGTACTACAGACGGTAAAAAAACACAATGCAGGAGAAAAGGAATTTCACCAGGCGGTGAGAGAAGTCTATGAAGATATTTTACCGTATATCGCGGACAAGCCAAGGTATGAAAAAGCAGCTATCCTGGAGAGATTGACAGAACCGGACCGAATTATACGATTTCGGGTAACATGGATGGATGACAACAAGAAGATACATGTAAACAGGGCCTGGCGGGTACAATTCAACAATAGTATCGGTCCATACAAAGGAGGGTTGCGTTTTCATCCGTCCGTAAACGCAGGTATCTTGAAATTTTTGGGATTTGAGCAGACTTTTAAGAACGCACTCACAAGTCTGCCAATTGGCGGTGCAAAAGGAGGTTCCGATTTCAATCCGAAGGGAAAAAGTGACAGTGAAATCTTCCGGTTTTGTCACAGCCTGATGGATGAGCTTCAACGGTACATCGGGGAAGATACGGATATTCCTGCAGGTGACATCGGTGTAGGTAAACGGGAGATCAGTTACCTTTTCGGACAGTATAAAAAACTAACGAATCGCTTTACAGGAACTATTACGGGCAAAGACATCAATTTTGGAGGAAGTCTTATACGGACCGAGGCCACCGGATACGGGCTCATCTATTTTGTTCAAAATATGCTTGAAGAATTTGACGATGATCTCGAAGAAAAAGAAGTTTCGATTTCCGGCAGCGGTAATGTAGCATTGTACGCATGTCAAAAAGCGATGGATTTAGGAGCGAAAGTTGTGACCTTATCTGATTCAGATGGAACGATTTATGACAAAGAGGGAATCGACAGGGAAAAATTCGAATTCGTAAAAGAATTAAAAGAAGTGAAGTACGGAAGGATCAAAGAGTATGCAGATGAATTCTCTTGCGAGTACCTGGAGGGTGAAACTCCATGGTCAATACCATGTGATATTGCATTACCATGTGCAACTCAAAATGAAGTTGATCTGTCTTCAGCAAAAACACTTTTGAAGAACGGATTGATGTTGCTTGCAGAAGGTGCCAACATGCCTTGCAGTGCGGATGCCACACGTCTGTTGAGAGATTCTGATGTACTTTATGCTCCCGGAAAAGCTTCGAATGCAGGGGGTGTAGCCGTATCAGGCCTGGAAATTTCGCAGAATGAACTGCGAATGAGTTGGTCTGCCGAGGAGGTCAATGATCGTCTCCAATCGATTATGAAAGAGATCCACAAAAAGTGTAAAGAGCACGGAGAGGATGATGATGGTAACATCGATTATATGAAAGGTGCGAACATCGCCGGGTTCAAAAAAGTAGCAGATGCCATGTTGGCTTTTGGGCCCGTTTAGGGAATAGATGTCATTCTTTGGGAGCAATAGGAACGAAAAATTTCGTGGAAATGGATAACAAATCATGAAAATTCATCCTCTTAAGAACAAAACCACCCGGTCTTAATGACAGTGTAATTAATGAAGTTTTATTTACTCCAAACATTAAAAAGAACATAAATTGGTATCTTTTCAGATGCCTCATAACCACTCACATTCACAAGATCAATCTCACACACAAACCTACGGCAAAGCCTTTGCAATAGGGATAGGCCTGAATATAGCCTATGTTGTTGTTGAGGTAACGTACGGAGTGATCATTAATTCGTCAGCACTGTTGGCGGATGCCGGCCATAACCTGAGTGATGTATTCAGCCTGGTATTTGCTTGGTTTGCGATGGCAGTTGCTCAAAAACGTCCCGCCAAAAAGTTTACATACGGACTCAGAAGAGGTACCATACTGGTCTCTATTTTTAATGCGTTGCTGCTGTTCGGTGCGGCGGGTGTGATTGGCTGGGAGGCATGGCAAAAAATTCAGAATCCTGTTGAGATTCCAGGCAGTACAATCATGATCGTCGCAGGAGTCGGCCTTGTGATCAACACAGCAACCGCTCTGCTTTTCATGAAAGGCCAAAAAGTAGATCTGAATATCAAAGGTGCGTTTTTGCATATGGCCGCCGACGCCGGAGTTTCTCTCGGTGTGGTTGTATCGGGATTGCTGATTAATGTAACCGGTGCCATGTGGATAGACCCGGTAACCAGTTTCATTATCCTATTTGTGATTGTTTACGGCACCTGGGGACTCTTCATTGATTCCATCAACCTGGCACTGGATGCTGTACCAAAAGATATAGATTATGAAGAGGTAGAGAGCTTTTTGAAAGAGCATGAAGAGGTTGAGTCCATCCATGATCTGCATATTTGGGCGATGAGTACAACCGAGAATGTGCTGTCGGTACATATCGTGCTCAAATCAGAAAAAACAGATCAGTTTCTGAGGAAGATTAAAGAAGAACTCCAAGAACATTTTAATATCCATCATTCCACGATCCAGGTGGAAGTTTCGGATTTGAAGGATAGTTTGATGGGGAATTAAAAGACATTGTATTTTTTCGTGCCTGCAACTCGCTTTGAGATGATTTTAGAGAGAGGTAAAATTTCAGAATTCTGAAATGGTAAGAAAAATACAATGTCTGAGTCTGGCAGTGTTGAAGTAACCTTTGAGTCATCCGATGAGTGTTTCACCTGAAAGACATGGTATTTTTCTTGCTGATTCAGAGATCTATATATGATTCTGACTCTGCAATAAACTCAAAATTAATCGCGAGCATGAAAAAATACCATGTCTACTCTATCTTGCTAAATCGCCTGAATAACCTTCTCCAGTTTCGATTTTACCTCACCGGCAATATCACCGAGGCTTGAATTTTGGACGGCCTGCATGGAGTCAAGTGGATTCACGGCAGAAACTTCAACAGTTCCATCTTCATGCTCCTCCACGATGACGTTGCACGGTAACATCGTACCGATTTTATCTTCTGCCTGGAGTGCTTTGTGAGCAAAGCCCGGATTACATGCACCCAGTATCTTGTACTTTTTGAAATCCACATCCAATTTCTTTTTCAGTGTTTCCTTAACGTCAATCTCTGTAAGAATACCGAATCCCTCTTTCTTGAGTTCTTCCGTGGTTTTGGTGATCGCTTCATCAAATGATCCGTTAAATTTTGTTGATACGTAATAACTCATTTTTTCTCCTTTTTTTATGATTATATATCCACAAAATATCAAATTTTTTACCGAGAAGATGGCAAAAGGAGTTCAATTTTATTGATCAACAGGATTTAGTACAATGATCAGATCTAAGTTCATATTGGTTTAAAAGAATTAAAAATTTCAAATATGCTGAACAAAATTAAACACGCCCTTAAAAAGCTTTCCAGTTGGAAGCCATCCTTTGATCCATCGAAATTTGATGATGAAATGGCACTAAAAACCGAATGGGAGCCTTTAAAAAGAGGAGGCACCAATTTCCAAACGCATAAATTGGTCGAAGTTAACTATATGCGGATCGAATTCAGATCAACAATGGGTGCTAAATTATTTAGCCTGATATTTTTCACAATTGGAGTAGGTATGCCCATTTTTTTTGGAAGAGAGATGTTGCATGAAGTGGCCGACATCTATCAGTCCGATTTTATATTCATCATTTTATTCGGGTTGATTTTTGCGACCGTTGGGGGATGGCTGTTTTACAGTTTTTCAAAACCGGTCATTTTTGATAAAACACTGGGATTCTACTGGAAAGGATGGAAGAAGCCAAAGCGATATATGGCAAAAATGGAAGAAGAGATCAGCAGCAGAATCGGAAACATTTATGCACTGCAAATTATCCCGGAGCTGGTTCGGAGTGATAATAAAAGTTATGTGAGTTATGAATTAAACCTGGTTTTGAGAGATGGTTCAAGAATGAATGTAGTAGATCACGGGAGCCCGGTAAAAATCAGAGATGATGCAAAGAAGTTGGCAGAATTCCTGGATGTTCCCGTTTGGGATGCAAGTATGGAATAATCAATTATGATTTTTAACTGAAATTGTCTTCATTAATTTTGTATCTGATTTTGATTTCTTAGCTACGTCAGTCCAAATCATCAATAATATTTAAAGAGGGTAAATATGTTCGACAAAATAAAAGAGAAGTTAGATCAGCTTGCCAAAGAATCTGCAGAAAGGATTTCACAATTTGACGATAAAGTTGCTGAAAAAACGGACTGGAGGCCTTTGAAAAGAGGAGGTAAGAATTTTGGTTCACACAGCCTAAAGGAGATAAATCCGAATCGGGTGGAATTTAAATCTTCCCCCGGTTCATTTCTGTTCAGTTCAATTTTTATGGTAGCAGGTGCTTTCCTGGCATACAGCGGGATTTCCGGTTTATCGGTACCGCTGACTCAATTATTTGAATCGAATGAATGGCTGCCTGTTCTCGCAGGAGTAGTTTTCTTTTTGATTGGCAGTATATTTTTTAAAAAATCGGTTCGCCCAATCGTGTTTGATAAAACAGATGGAATGTATTGGAAAGGCAAAAAAGCTCCTCAGGTTGATTCAAGCGTCAGTAATACTAAGAAGGATGCCGTAAGATTGAGTCAAGTTCATGCACTGCAAATTATTTCCGAAAGTGTATCAAGCAGCAACAGTAGATCTTACAGAAGTTATGAATTGAATTTGATCCTTAAGGATGCATCCCGTTTAAAT
Organism: Rhodohalobacter sulfatireducens; assembly: GCF_022012475.1. Taxonomy (GTDB): domain Bacteria; phylum Bacteroidota; class Rhodothermia; order Balneolales; family Balneolaceae; genus Rhodohalobacter; species Rhodohalobacter sulfatireducens. The sequence goes on along the minus strand of NZ_JAKLWS010000001.1, from coordinate 65,448 downwards.
GTGATTGACCATGGGAAGGCTGTTAAAGTTCGGGAGGATGCTGATAAACTATCGGCATTTTTGGGAGTTCCGGTCTGGGATTTAAGCCGGTAAGTTCAAAAGAAATTGGCCTTAATCAACCAGATGTTTCTTTTTTTCTTCGAACTCATCTTTGTCAATTTCACCCTTCGCAAATCTCTCTTTTAATATGTTTAACGCTTTACTCTCTTCGGGGTGCATATTACGCTTTACAAAATATCGAATAATGAAAATTGCAATCAGTATAAGAATTGCCCACCAGGTAAAAGTAATCCATCCGTCAACGCCATTTACCCAATGCATATTCAGAAATTGATTTAATTTTAAAAGATTCTGATTCAGCTACTTACAGAACAAATAATATAAGTTGAGCGATCAGTTTTATTTAGTTGTGGGTGTTGTAAACGGAGATATTTTCTGAATCAAAAAGAACGGTTTGATATTCTTCGTCTGAAGGCATATCCATTCCCGGTGAGTTGATCGGCATACCGGGGACCGAAAGGCCAATAGCATCAGGGCGTTCGTCCAGAAGTCTTACAATATCTTCCACCGGCACATGTCCTTCAATTACGTATCCATCAACAACGGCTGTATGGCAGGAACTTAATTGGTTCGGTACACCGTGATCTCTTTTGGTGCCGTACACATTCATGGTCTCTTCCATCGTAACTTCTACTCCATGCTCCTCTAAATATTCAGCCCATTTCACACAACATCCGCAGGTTGGACTGTGATACATGGTAAGTGAGATACCCTCGGCGTTCACAGTTTCAGTTTCAGAAAAAGGTAGTGCAAAGGACTTTCCCTGGAACATGTAGATCCAGAAAAAGGAACTGGCTATGATAAAAACGGCAACCAACGAGTAAAATATTTTATTGCTCATAAAAAAAATGGTATAAGTATGAAGTAAGTATTGAATATGTAAAGAAAATATCTGTTTTAATAAACACAATCACCCGATAGTGACTGTATCTACCTCAAACAGATCCGGGATGTGAACATTCCACCCGTAACGATCTTTTATTTTTAACCGAAGCATGTCCAGAGCTTGCGGTTCACCGTGCACAAGATACACATTTTCGGGTGATTCGCTGATATCGGAAACCCATTTCAACAGCTCCGATTGATCGGCATGCCCCGAAAGGCCTTCGAGATATTCTATACGTGCTTTAACCGGAAAATATTTTCCGTAAAATTTAATCTCTTTAAGACCGTCAAGAAGATGTCGTCCGCGAGTACCTTCAGCCTGGTATCCGGCAAGTAGTACGGTTGTCTCGGGTCGATCGATATACTGTTCGAGGTATGTAAGCACACGGCCACCGGTTACCATTCCGCTTCCGGCAATAATTATTTTCGACTGCGGATCATCAATGATTTCCCATGTTTCTTTAAAAGATTTCGTAACCCGGACCTGGTTGCACATCTCTGAACACTCTGCTGAACTCAGTTTATGCCAACTTGTGTGTTTTTGAAACAGGTCAAGAACATTTGCTCCCATGGGACTGTCGAGAATAATAGGAATGGATTCGGGGATTTTATTCTGAACACGAAGTTGCCACAACATGTAAAGCAGCAGTTGAGCCCGCTCCACTGCAAAACTCGGGATGATAATGGTTCCCTTGTTGTCATACGTTTCAAGAATAACCTTTTGCATTTCATCCAGTGTTGATTTATCCGGGTGAAGCCGATCGCCATAAGTGCTCTCTAAAAACAGAATATGCGCTTTTTCCGGCTTTTTGGGTTCTCGAAGGAGTGGATCTGAGGGTCGCCCGACATCCCCGGAAAAGACAAACCGTTTTCCTAAAAGATCCAGCTCCAGGTAGGCGGCTCCAAGTATGTGACCGTTATATTGAAACCGTAACCGAATATGATCACTGACCTGGACCCAAATACCTTCATCTTTAGCCTCAAATAGCGGAAGAGTCTTCTCAACATGTCTCAGCGTGTAAAGAGGCTTGGCGGGGTGATGCTTTGAGAAGTGCTCCTTATTTGCTTTTTCAGCATCTTCCTCCTGGATTTTGGCACTGTCTTCCAGGATAATTTTAGTGATATCAATCGTCGGAGAAGTTGCCCAAATAGGGCCTTTGTATCCCATTTTAACAAGGTTCGGCAAGAAACCGGAGTGATCCAAATGACCGTGAGTTAGAACAACAAGATCAATATCGGACAGATGGATCGGAAGATGGCTCCAGTTCAGCTGCCGAATTTTTTTGATCCCCTGGAATAATCCGCAATCAATGAGGATATTTTTATCAGATGATTCAATAAGAAATTTACTTCCGGTTACCGTACCGGCAGCCCCGAGGAAATGGATGTTTATTGATTCACTCATAGATTGTTCTCCTGATTGCAGATGGCGCGAGCTTCTTTTAAGATTTGATTCTTCTTTCGAGAATCGATCCCAATCTTATCCAGCATCTCGGTGTGATCCAGTAATTGAGAACAAAGCACGATATCAGCATCCAAAAGATGTTTTTTCTCCATTTTATCCATGGATGACAAACATGTTACCGGATGCAGTTTCGCCCTGCTGATAAGATCTTTCAACCCGTTATTCTTTGGATAATCCCAGCTCAGTAGCTTCAATCCAATACACTCGGCGTATTGCTCCGCATCTTTTGTAAACCGGGTATTGGTAACGACCCACCCTTTGTGAACTTTATTTTTATGGCCCGGCAGGCTTGTCCATTTTCTTTTTACATCTAAAAATCGAGATTGAATGTAGAGGGGAATTTTCACATCACAGGTATGTCCTTTACGGTTGTGAAATTTGCACTCAATCATAAAATGTTCGTTGTCTTTTTGAGCAATAACATCAATTTCATGGGAGACACAATCGCCTTCAACAATGATCCCATTTTCTGTCTTGTATTCCTGGTGATTCAGAAGTTCTGCGATAAATTTTTCGAACGGGAATCCGGTTGGCCCAAGTTCAAGAATAGCATCTTTCAGTTTATAGCGGCCAGCCAGTCTCTTAGAATCCTCTTTAAGCAGATCAAAGGCTTCACGATAAATTTTTTGCGTGGAAATGCCGTCATGGAGTAACTGATGAATAGACTCAACGATTCGATCGACGGTATCCCCGTGGGCACCGGCGCTTCTGAGTGATCTTCTGAGTTTATGCTCATCGAAAAGTTCCTGCTCTCCTGAAGCTTTTGTTACCCGAATATTTGATTTCATAGTAGAATATTATTTGCAGCTTATATTTAAAAATAAGGAAAATGAGCAGATATTAGTCTTTTCTATTCATGGCTACAGGTTTTGTGAATTAAAATATTTTTCACAATTAAGTGTTAAATTACCTGAATGAATGCGGATCGAACATACTATAAGCTAACCAGCATTCTGGTGATAACTGTAATGATTTGGAACATTGCAGGATGGCTTGGTTTGGGTTTAACGATGAATCACTCACACAACCAGGATGAAGGTACTCACTGCGAGATCTCATTTTGTTATTGTGAGGTGGAAGAAGGGGAAAAAACTTGTACCTGTCACCATAATGGGATGGCTTCTCACGGTGATCATCATGGAGAAAGTTCACAGAGTGATGCATGCTATTTTTCATCTCCGCATTCAACTGAAAATTCATCAACAGAGGCGCTGATCGCCCTGAATAAAATTCAGGCCGCCTGTTACGAAAAGGAGTCAACTCCTGTCCCACAAAAAGAAGATATGACGTTTAGTTTATTTTCTGATCACCCTTTGAAAGGAACAGATTCTGATCTGTTTCGCCCGCCCCGCGTTTAGCACTGTTTTAGGATTTACGATGGATCGTTGAGATCAGCGATCTGATAATTAAAACATTGCTAAACATTCCATTATTATGAGATTATCTATATCTATGGGCCGTATGATGGCCATGGCAGCTTTGGTATTGGCTGTCGCTTCTTGCAATACCAACAATTCCAATTCGGAACTGGATTTAATTCCCGTGAATTCAGTCACAGTACAGGAGTATACAGTATCACTCTTTGCCGAAAAAGAACCTGAAACGGGATTCAATATGCTCTATTGGCAGATTGAGAAAGACGGAGACCGAATAGAACCTCAACAATTTTCTATTACGCCGATGATGGACATGGGGGAGATGATGCACTCCACTCCGTATACAGAACCGCAAACAGCTGAAGAAGACGACCGATATCTCAAAAATATGGTTGTATTTATCATGCCCGGCGGGGCAATGGGCAGTTGGTCTGTGCCATTCGAGATTCGAACACAGGATGACCAGTTAATTACCGGAGAGCTTCCCATTAATGTAGATTCATCGTGGAAGCTTACCAGTGTTCGAAGCGAATCCGATAAGATCTATTTCATCACCTGGTATTCACCTCAAAATCCGGTTAGCGGGAATAATGAGCTCGCATTTATGGTCCATACACGCGAGTCGATGATGAGCTTCCCGCCTGTCTCAGATGCTGAACTTTTAGTCTATCCATACATGGATATGGGCGGCGGCAGCGGACATTCCACCGATTTTACAAATCCGGTAGCCACGGGTAACGGGATGTACGAAGGCGATATCAACTATAGTATGAGCGGGGTTTGGACAACTTCGGTTGAGTTAACAGTGAATGGAGAAACCCTGCCCGAAGTAGTTTTTGAATACAGTGTCCAGGCAAAATAAACTCTTGTTCATCTATTGGGAGGTCTGCTTTATGAATGATAAAAGGTTGGCAGATCTCCCATTAAAATGACAAATAGAAAAGTATATCATCTTGTCAATATGAAGAATTTAATATCGCTGGTGATCATAATTTTGATCACAATAAGTAATGTTTTAGGACAGCAACAAATACAGATTGTGGATGAAGAGAGTCAGTCCCCTATTCCGGGCGCTCATATTTTAGATTCAACCGGTGAGGTCATATCCATAACGGACAGAGACGGTACTTTCAAAATAGAACCGAATCATCAACAAATAATAATAACTGCAGTTGGTTACGAAAACCGAAGCATTTCTCTCGATTCCTCTGTCCATTTAATTGCATTGAGGCCGGCGGTTTTTCACCAAACCACAGAACTGTTGGTTGTTGGAAATGAAGACCGGAACGATGTGCGATCCTATCAAAACCAGAAACCAATACAAAGTATGGACCGGTTCCTGGAAAACATAGACGGGCTATCTATGACAAAGCGTGGAGCCTTTGGCTGGGAACCGGTAATCCGGGGTCAAAGTGATCAGCGAATGAATCTTGTAATCGATGGAATGCAGGTTTTTAAAGCCTGTGTGGATAAAATGGATCCCATCACCTCTTATGTAGAGATGAACAACTTATCGCGTTTGAAAATTGATAAAAGCGGAGCGGGTGTTGCTGAAAACGGAACGGGCAACAGTACGGTAAATCTAATCACTCAAAAAGCGGGGCCTGAGCGATTGACGATGGACCTGAGCAGCGGATTGAGGTTGCCGGATAACTTACGCACAATTCAGATGAGCGGAAATGTTGCAGATAAGCCGGGCCGGAATAGCATTCGGTTTTCAGGAAGCTATAAAAAGGCGGATGACTTCGAAGCCGGCAACAATCAAACCGTAGAGAATACACAATATGAAAAGTTTAATTTGAACCTGAACTACCGGCATACATTTGCTTCAAATCACTCTGTCGAATTGAACTACATCACGGATAAAGCCTATGATGTTGGTTACCCGGCGCTGCTGATGGACGCCACAAAAGCCCTTGCCGATATTGGTCAGTTGAAGTTTAATTTTGCGCCAACCAGTCAACATTTTCGGTTTAAATCTGTAATGCTGTATGCAAATGCTATCCGGCATACGATGGACGATTATGAACGAGATGTTGCCAACCGGACCGTTATGCGCGGGATGTATATGCCGATGTACGGAACCACTACAACATTTGGAACAAAATTGGCGGGTTCTGCAACCGTTCAGTCCCATTCCTTCGACTGGTTTGTGGATGGATTCACATCCGAAGCGTACGGCGATATGCTGATGCAGAGCCTGGATTCATCCATCGAAGATATGATGATTTATAACCTGGATGAGGTCCGGACAAACAACGTGGGGATTGGGTTCAGGCACCGGTTCAATCTATCCGATTCAGTACTTTTAAAGATAGAGGAGAATCTTCGATATAAGAGTTTGAATACGCTCAGTGAAACTCATCAGTCCTTTTTTGAGGGGTTGTATGACCGGGAGCTTTCTGCACGTCAACGTATACTGCCATCTGTTTCAGGAAATCTGCTTTGGATGATTGACGACCGGTGGAGTACAGGTGCAAGCGTGGTTTACTCCGAGCGGATGGGGAATCATATGGAGTTATTTGGCCATTATATCTACAATTATACCGACGGTTATTTTTATGATGGAAATCCCTGGTTAAAAACGGAGAGATCAATAAACACGGATTTTAATATTACCAAAGAGTCAGGAAATCAATCCTTTTCTCTGTCCCTGTTTTACAAACAATATTTTAATTATATCGATGGGATTTTGTCTGATGATCTGAGTAATAACGACTTTCGCTTTAAACGCTATGCGAATGTTGGTGATGCGGTATTGATGGGTGGAGAATTTCGAAGTATCCATACATTGAGCAGGTCGTTTAGACTCGAAAATAGATTTTCATATACCTATGCCCAAAATCAAACACTCGATGAACCGTTGCCGTTAATTCCACCATTGAGGGGATTCAGTACCCTTCACTTTCATGCAGGAACATTTCGAGTGATGACGGATTTAGAGTGGGCGGCCCGCCAGGAAAGGATTGCACAGATCTCATCCAATGAAGATGCAACCAATGCTTATGCCGTAGTAAATATAAGTGTTGAAAAAGGCTGGGCTGATGATTCCATACAAACCGTTCTGCAAATGAACAATATTACGAACGAGTTTTACCATACGCATACAAGCATCGGAAATATCTACGAAGCCGGGCGGAGTATGATGCTTTCTGTGCGGGTGAAAATTTGAAATTTATGATGAATACTACTCTAATTCGGGGAGCAGCAACAGGTGAATTAAAAGCGCCGTACGTTCCAGTGTTTTGTCGAGGAAGATTTTTTCGGTTGGGCTGTGGGCACCATCCCCCACAGCTCCCAAACCGTCAAGCGTAGCGGTAAACTGGCTTGTGTAGCTACCGTCAGATCCGCCTCCTGAAATGCCCTCTGTAAGTTTGAGATCTAATCTCTTTCCAATTCTTAGTGCTTCTTTCCAGAGTTTCCTGTTTCTCTGATTACGTACCAAGGGAGGTCGCTTAAAGCCTCCCGAAATATTTAATTTGACACCGGGTGTGGTGGGTTCAATTTCCAAGATCTTTTGTTTGATGCGTTTTGCGTCTTTTTTTGTCAATACCCGAACATCTACAGCTGCACTGCTTTCACCGGCCACCACATTTGTATTCGTACCTCCACCGATTTTACCCACATTTACTGAGATTCCATTTTCCGGATCATTGAGTTCATTTAGTTTTTGAATGAGGTAGGAGAGCTCCACGATGGCACTTCTTCCCTTTTCAGGTTCAATTCCCGCATGAGAGGAAACCCCCTTAATCTCTATATCGAAATGACCCACTCCTTTTCTGCGTGTTTTAAGTTTTCCGTCGGGATCAAGCGATGGTTCCAGTACATATGCCCTGTTCATTGTCCGCGCCAGGTTTTTTATTCTGTAAACAGACTCACGGCTACCGGTTTCCTCGTCCGAGTTGATGAAAAGAACAGGATGAACAGTTGGCTCCAAATCAAGATCCTTCATAATTTTAAGTGCCAAAATCATCATGCTTATACCCGCCTTCATATCATAAATACCGGGACCTGTAAAAACATTACCCTCATTGTTAAAAGGCATTTTTTCCAGTGTACCCTCCGGCCAAACCGTATCAATATGTCCAAGCAGTAATTGATATACACTTCCATGATCAGCATCAGGCCGTGAAAGAATTTGTCCTCCGCTTTTCTTACTTGGATAGTGATTTGTTGTATAATCCAGGGATTCAAGTTCCTTCTGAATTCGATCAAAGAGCTTTTCATGTGATGATATATCTCCCGGTGGAGTTTCAATATTTACCAGCTCTTCGAGAAGCGTCAGGAACTCCTGTTCACGTGAGAGGCATTCATTTAGTATGGTTTCGGTTTCTGCTTTCGGAATCATGGGTCATTTCTTAAAGTCTTTCGGAAACGGAAATGCCTGTGTCTCGTCAATGACGGCATAACGGCCGGGGGCGATATAGGCCAGCTGCGGGTGGTTGTAAATTGTTTCATTATCAGAATGCGATGGATTTTTAATCACATCACTCCAGGCCCTGGCTGCAACAATTTCGGCAAGTATCAGGCTGTTTTCACCAAAGCCATCTACAAATTTCTTTAATTTGCATTCCAGGAAAACATACCCGTCTTCAATAAAATGGCCATCAATTTCAGAGGCCGGAAATGTTTTGATGGGTTTCAAATCGGGCTTGGTTCCGTCATCACAACGCGGGGATGCTGTTAAACTGGTGATGACAACCTGGTCGGGCTTTGGGTAGGTTACAGTAAACACCCCGGTTTCTTTGATGTTTTGATAGGTTTGATGTTTTGGGGTACAAACAAATCCAAAATAGTTTTTCCAGCCCAGCGGAAACGCCATATGTTTGGGGGCAAAATTCTGAGATGAATCCCTTCCAACCGTTCCAACGATGACCAAAGGATGAACCGTAAAGATCTGTTCCCAAACCGGGAAATCAAGGTTAAGTGAGGTTAAAATCGATTTGTTTTCTTCCATAGAATGCGGGGGTTAAGGTTCTACTATCTCGTCGAGTTCCCAAATTCTGTGAAGGCCAAGCGTTTGCAGAAGCTCAAAAAAGATTTTTGGAGGATTCTTCAAACGAACAACTACCCGGGGATTTCCTTGCATAAGTTTATGAAGAAAAATGATCGCCTTGCTATTCACGAATCTGGCATTTTTCAAATTGATGAAAAGTTCACTTCCATCACCGAGCAGGTCAGATATTTTTCTCACAGCTTTGAGATTAAAATCACCAGTCAGTTCTACTTCAAGCTTCTGACTGGTTTTTTTGTAGTTCATTGTATTCATCTTGAATCACTTTTTTTAGTTTCCCTGCTACTTCAGAATAAGTTTGAATCTCGTTGAAGTTTACATCTTTAAAAAAACGCTGCATCCGAAGGTAATCCTCCTCCTGGTGGAAAAAGGGTACAAGACCGGCGAGAATAAACCCATGATCTTTGAGCCAGGTAATCGCAGAATCTATATATGGATCATCCAAAGGAAGGTCTATATAGAGAGATGTCAGCGTTAATTCTTCTGTACTTTTCAGCATTCTCATACAGCTTCCCACGAAAGTGGAGCCATAAGTTTTAACTGTAATCAGTGCCGATTGACTTTCGTAATTAATTGACAAGTTCATATCTGTCTTCTCAGACTTACTGCCGGCGGGTTTTTGTTTCACAGAGCTTTCATCCTGTTCTTCAAACTGATTATATATTTCAGAGAAAAGTTCGGCGTAGTCTTTCGGCAAACAGGGAGGGCGCTGCCATTGCTTTGTCAGAGGCAAAAAGTCCAGGATTACACTTACCATGTCCAGATGACTCTTTTCCATTCCCTTTAAGGTCCTCTTGCCGGTTTTCGAGATGATCAGTGCTGTGCTCTTAAAACCGTACCTGCTGTTTACCTTTTGGCTAAATAGATGGTTGGTCATTGCCATGCCAAAGAGCCCCGACAAACCCCCCGAACGGCTCATTTCTATCAAATGAAGCATCATTTTTTTCATCAATCCGCGGTTACGATGTCGTGGTGAAACCACTGCCTCGGTTACTTCCCCGATCATTGAGTCGGTACTCTTTACGACGGCAAAATATCCGACAGGTCTTCCAGATTGAGTACGCACAATCGTACCATATTTGTACTCATTGTAAATGGCTGTTTCAAGGCGACGTGGAAAATAAAGATCTTCTTTTGGGTAGCTGTAGCTATATGACCGATAAATCAGTTTTGCAATATCTTCGGCATCCTCACTTGTAATCGGAGTGACTAGATAGTTGTGTTCAGACTCGGGATCTTCATCTTTTTCAAAATCATATTCGTTCGGAACAAGGTCTAGAATGTGTGGAAAACTATACTTTTGAACGAGCCTGTATTCTTTACCGTCTTTTCCACGGTTTAAGAAAAGAAAGTGATCTGTCATTTTTTGAACCGTTTCAAGGGATGCCCCCTTAAAGTCGCCTTCGATCAACGCTTTTTCTCTGTTGTAAGTATGTCTTTCCGGATCAAACGGCTCCCCTTTTTCCTGGATGATAATCTCTATTTCAGATGGTGTATATTGGTACCAGATTTCTACATACCCTTTTTCATCTTTAAATGCGTAGAGTACAATATCTGTCAGAATCTCATCCACAGATAGAGCCATTCTTGCAGCGCTGTGCTCATCAAATCCCATATTTACACACCATTTGTATGTAAAATCAGTTACTGTACCAATCATCTCCAATTTAGATTCCAGCAAGAGGTGTGCTTCCATCGTTAGAATCCCATTAATTCTTAAAATGGAATATTATACGTTTTCGGAAGAAAGAGCTATAGGAAAGAACCTGCGGCAGAAGTGGAGTTTATTCCTACAAGACAGAGCTTTGCAATGAATCAATTCTAAAGATTTGAGAAATTTTGCTTCCTATAATAAAGTTCAATTATCCAAATTTCTTATTGACTCGGTCGGGAATGGGAATTTTAATGATAATCTTTGTGCCTTCATTTAATTTTGAGTCAATCCACATTTTGCCATCCAGTTCTTTAACAAAAAAGTAGGCTTTTGTAAGTCCGAATCCGCCACCCATGGTACGCACATTATCTTTTACGTTACTTCCACGAACCCCAAATTCAACAACATTTGAAATTTCATCCTCCGGGATTCCATAACCATTATCTTCAACTACAAACTTAAAGGCCTGGTTTTTTTGCGAGATGCCGATGTTTATTTCACCGCCGGGAGGTGTGTATTTCCTGGCATTGGCAATCAGGTCTCGAATCACGTCTTTCAATATGAGCGGCAGATAGATCCTGTTATCTTTAGCGTCGCTGTTGACAGCAAAATGGACCAGATAGTCTGTCTCTTTTTGCTCAGCAATATTGTAGGTTATTTTATATCTGCCCTTACTGTTTTTCTCCATCGCGTAGAAAAACTTCTTAAAATCGCCGACAAAACTTTTTGAGTTAAAGGAATCCCAGGTCCCGGGACTCTCCCACCTGTGCAAAAGTTCCATCATTCTTACATCAAACACGTTAAAAATGTTGGTCAGGTTCTCTTTGTGTTCAGAAAAGGAGGGTCTACTATTATGTGGATAGTTTCGACTCTCCAACTCATCCAAAGCCGAAAATACTGCTTTTCTAAACTCCCTGAGTGATTCGAGTGTTAAACCCCGCTTGTCTTTTGATGAGCAAGAATCAGCAAGAGTATTACTCATATCAATTACAGGTTCAATCAAGTCCTGATTTTCTGTTTCCATCTGGATGAGTCGCAACTGCCCCGAAATTACGGATAGAATATTGATGACGGAGTGCATCTCGAGGCTGGCAATTTGCTCGGATGTAACTGATAGCTCGCTGGTAATTTCCAAAACGCCAATGGTAGTATGAAGGTTCTGATATTCTTAAAAATTAAGATTCGCCCACTCTAATTCCTAATTCAAATACGTTGGAATAGTCTATGTAAGTTGATTTATTCTGTCCAATAAACCTATACAGTTCACAGATAGAAGTTAGGTTAAAACTATTCACTAAATCTTATTTACTCTTCTTCAAGAATCGTGCATTAACCTCCACAAAAACTGTATTAAGTACTATTTGAATGGTACGGTTAAAGAACAAATTCCGGGTAATTATCCCTTGAAATAATTTCAAACTCGGCATTTTCGTACGTGTCTATGAATCCCCCAATTATTTTGAATTGAAGGATTTGTATTTCCTTAATTTGTACTAATTAGGGGAGTGAGGGTCTCTTGATTTACTTCTCCATCTTCAAAAACCGAGCATTTACTGCGACAATTACCGTACTTAACGACATCAACACGGCTCCCACGGCCGGACTCAAAATGATTCCCCAGCTATATAAAACACCGGCTGCAAGCGGAATCGTAATGACGTTATAACCGGTCGCCCAGGCCAGGTTTTGAATCATTTTGTTGTAGGTAGCTCCCGACAGTTTGATGAGGTTGACAACATCTTCAGGGTTGTCTTTAACCAATACTATATCTCCGGTTTCAACGGCTACATCTGAACCGGCACCTATGGCGATTCCAACATCAGCCTGAGCAAGGGCGGGGGCGTCATTCACACCGTCGCCCGTCATGGCAACACGTTTTCCCTGACCTTGAACTTCTTTTACTTTATCCGCTTTTTCATCGGGCAGGACTTCCGCGAACACCTGGTCGATATTCAGTTCTTTGGCAACATAATCGGCAGTTTGTTGGTTATCGCCGGTTAACATAACGCATTCAAGTCCCATTTCATGCAAGGTTTTGATCGCATTACGGGATGATTCCCGAATTTTATCTCCCAATGCCACAGCCCCGCAAAGTTTATCTTCAATAATCACAAATACTACTGTTTTGCCTTGTGACGATATTTCCTCAACTTTCTTTTTCGGATAGTCCATTTCAGCTTCGCGAATGTAACCCGGACTCACCACCTTCACATTTTTTCCATCTACAACGCCTTCAATCCCTTTTCCGGTGATGGAATTAAATTCATCCACATCCAACGTGTTTTCAGCTCTTTCTAAAATACCTTTGGCGATGGGATGCTCCGAATTGGTTTCGAGGGATGCGGCGTAGGTTAAGATCTCGTCATCAGAAAATTGATCGTTGAAATTGAGAACATCCGTAACTGAAAACGTGCCCTCGGTAAGCGTTCCGGTTTTATCAAAGATGACGGCCTGCAGATTTCGCGACTGTTCGAATGCGGCACGGTTCCGGATCAGGAATCCATTGGTTGCGGCCAAACTTGTGGAGACAGAAACGACCAGCGGAATAGCCAATCCAAGTGCGTGCGGACATGTAATCACCATCACCGTAACGGTTCGGTTCATGATAAAACTGATATCCTGTCCGGTAAAAAATGCCCATCCTGCAAAGGTTAATGCTCCGGCAGAAATCGCAATAATCGTCAGCCAGAAAGCGGCCTGATTCGCAAGATCCTGAGTTTTGGATTTACTTTCCTGGGCTTGCCTCACAAGATCAACCACCTGAGAGAGAAATGATTCATCACCGGTTTTCTTAATCTCAATCGTAAGCGAACCTTTACCATTGACCGACCCGCCGATTACTTCATCATCTTTAGATTTATTGACCGGTTTGGATTCACCCGTAAGCATCGCCTCATTCACGCTGGATTCACCTTTAACAACAGTTCCATCCGCAGGAATTTTTTCTCCCGGTTTAATGAGTACTTTGTCACCTTTTTTCAATTGTTCCAGGGGTACATCTTCGGTGGATCCATCCTCTTTCACACGATGTGCTTCCCCGGGCAAAAGTTCTGCCAACTCCTCAAGAGCAGCAGAAGCACTCAATACAGATCGCATCTCCACCCAATGTCCCAGCAGCATGATTCCAACCAGGGTAGACAGCTCCCAATAGAGCAGATGGCCATCAAACCCAAAGACCACAGCTGTACTATATACATAGGCTACCGTGATCGCCAGGCCGATGAGCGTCATCATACCGGGTTGTTTTTCCTTAAGCTCGTCAACAAGGCCTGTTAAGAACGGCCAGCCACCAAAGAAAAAGACTACAGTTGAAAGTGCGGCAAGAATCCAGGAATCATTGGTAAACCGCCAGTCAACTCCCATAAATTCCTGGATCATTGGGGAGAGGGCGAGAATGGGAATAGTTAGCGCCAGAACCCACCAAAACCGGAATTTAAAATCCTCCACCATCATTTTATGATGCTCACGATGTGAATGGCCTTCCTGGCCCCCGTGATTGTGGTTATGAGAACCGTCTGACCGCTTGGAGTGGTTTGACGGCTTACCATTGTTTTGGCTATGGTTGTGATGTTCATTATGATCTTGGTTCATGAGACTCCCCTTATTAAAGTTTTAGGATTTTTGTATTCCTTTCTCATTCGTTTTGAATACTCTTAGTATTAGGATGGTGAGCAATATGTGAAACAGCTTATTTAAAGTGAGTTTTTCGACTTCTCCGACGGTTTGGGCAGGCAGTTCAGACCAAAAGTGGTCGAAGATGCGCCTGTCTACCGACAAGTCAGGCTCGAACTGACGTAAGTTTACAACTCACGCTATTTAACTCCTTTAAACTCATAACCGGCTTTTTCAATCGCCTGTTTAAAATCATCATCTGAAACCGAATCCGAATCATAGGTTATTGAGGCCGTTTCATTTTCGAGATCGACTGCCGCTTTTGTAACACCTTCTTGATTTTCAAGAGCTTTTTGAACGGCGTTTGAACAACCGGAACATGCCATTCCGCCAATTTGTACGACTGTTTGTTTTGTTGATGATTGTTGTGTGCTCATAGTTTTATTTATTTGGTTCATAGTAATTTCAGAAAAAATCTAAGTGATTCAATCAAACTTTTTGTTACAGGATTTTTGGAGATTGTTATAAAGTTTTGGCATAGGGATTGAGTTAAAAGATTTACAGATCATCCAGCGGGTGTCGGTGCGCGTTTCTCAGGTTTTTGAACTGTGTGGGTGTTGAACCGGTCACACTTTTAAACTGATTGCTGAGGTGGGCGGTACTTGAATAGTTGAGTTGGAAGGCAATTTCACTCAATGTAAGTTCATTATAGAATAACAACTCCTTAACCCTTTCGATTTTTTGGAGGATGTAGTATTTCTCGATATTAATGCCTTCGACTTCAGAAAAAAGATTGCTCAGATGGCTGTAGTCTTTGTGGAGTTCGTTCACAAGGTAGTCGGATAAATTCATTTCAAGAGCATTGTTCTTATTATGAACCAGATCCGTAATCAGATTCTTCACTCTTTCAATTGTTTGAGTTCGTTTATCGTCGAGCAAATCAAAGCCTTGGCTTTGTAGTTTTTTTACAAGAGTGTCTTTCAAGGAAGAAATATCCTCTTCCTGCAACTTCACCTCGCCCAGCTCTACCTGAACAGGTTGAAGTCCCACTTCCTCAAGTGTTGTTCTAACAGCCTGTTTGCAACGGCCACATACCATATTTTTGATGTAAATTCGCATGGGTCATAATAGGTTTAAGTAATCACTGTTTTGTTATTATTATTATTACCTACCCTTAAGTAATTTCTAAATTTGCCATCATACCTGCATCTTCATGTTCTAAATTATGGCAGTGAAATACATACAATCCGCTCTGAGCATTGAATGTCATAATCACTCGAACTCGTTCTCCCGGCATAACCAGAACGGTATCCTTCCATCCGGATTCGGTTGGAATTAGGTCTCGATAACCGCTTCGGTTTAACACTTTAAATTGTACAGCATGTATATGCATAGGATGGGGAACAGCGGAGTTGTTTATGAATTCCCAAATTTCTGTATCTCCCTGGCTTATTTGTTCATCAACGCGTAGCATTTCAAAGAGCCGCCCGTTAATGGTGTGTCCGGTCATCATCTCCATGTTTAGCTCTATCTCTCGCTCTCGCACGACATCATTCCGGGAAGGAAAATTGATCTCAGAAAGCTGTTGGGGAAGATTGATCGAAGGCGATGAGTCCACATCATTGTTAATGCGGAATTTCATTAATGGAAATTCAATACCTTGTTCAGGCCCTCCCTGTCCCATCATTTGAGGCATGTTTCCCATCATTCCTCCATTTGAAGGCACTGAAAACTCTTTGCTGATTAACTCTGTTGAGTTTCCGGAAAATCCTTCTGAGAAATCAACCAGTAAATCTGCCCGTTCTCCGGGTGCTATCAGAAGTTCCGAAGTTTCAACAGGTTGAGGTAAAAGTCCCCCGTCTGAACCTATCACGGTAAAAGAATGTCCATTGCGAAAAGCAATATTATAGATTCTGGCATTGGAACCATTCAACAATCTCAGGCGGTAAGGTCTGGCCTGAACTTCATGATGTGGGTTGGGGACACCATTAATAAATATATGCTCGCCCAAATAGCCCGTCATCATACGTTCCGGCATGGAAGGGTTGTAGTATAAGTTACCAGAGTCGTCTATTTTTCGATCCTGAATGATCAGTGGTATTTCAAATTCTCCAGAGGGTAGGTTGAGTGCTTCTTCCTCTTCATCTGTAACAATAAAAAAACCTGCTAATCCGCGATACACTTGAGGTCCTGTAATTTGATGAGGATGCGGGTGATACCAATAGGTTCCGGCGCGTTGATTGATTTTGAAATCATACGAATAATTTCCCTCAGAAATTACGTCTTTTGGGTGCCCGTCCATTTCCGGAGGTACGATCATTCCGTGCCAGTGGATAATGCTTTCCTGCCCAATATCATTTTGAAATTGGATTTGAAATCGTTCTCCTCTTCTTTTACGAATTGTGGGACCAGGTAAACTTCCGTTAAACAAGAAAGCGTCTAAAGAATATTCTCCGGCAATAGTAAGGTTGCTGGGAGACGCTTTTAGTTCATCACGATCCAAACTTTCGGGAAACTGGAGTGGATATTGATAGAGTTCCGAACGGCTGGTACCATCAGTAACGCATGATGTTATAATGGAGGGAGCCAACAATAAACCTGCACTGGCTCCTGTATATTTTAAAAAGGTTTTTCGGTCCATATCCTGCTATTTAAGCAATTCCTTTTTTCGTTTGTTGAACTCCTCTTCATCAATTTCACCCTCAGCATATCTGCGTTTGAGTATATCCATGGGTGTCTCTTTTCTCTGTTTGTTTTGACTGGTATTCATGAAGGCCCGAATGAGAATAATTACCAGTGCGATAATTAAAAACCACCAGAAAAACATCATCCAGCCTCCTCCGAAAAATTGAAAATCATGCATAATTTTATTGCTTTATGTAAGATTTAGTGAAATAGTTCTTTACATCGATTATTTAGCGTCTATTCATAATGTTAACTGAAAAGTTCAGTAAATTACTTTTGCTCCCTTTTTACCATCACGAATTCTTACCATCTCCTCAATAGGCATAACAAAAATAATTCCATCGCCTTTCGATTCTGTTGAGGTAGTATTCCGGATAATTTTAATAATTGAGGGTACATCCTCATCCACAGCAGCAATTTCAACTTTTACAACATGTGAATGCATGGCCGGAAAATTTAGCGAACCGTGTGCGTGTTCCGGGTCTGTATACTGTCCTGCACCTTCTCCACGGAACACTGTGATACAACAGTGTCCTTCAGATCGTAGGGTTTTGTACATCTCTTCCAATAATATCGGACGGATGTAAGCTTTAACTAACTTCATAATTCCTCCTGATTAATGTTTGCTAAATCTGCTCTTGCAAAGATCCACAAGTGGACATCATCGAACCATAATATGGATTTTTAATCTCTTCGTTCTCACTGAGCCATCTTGCTCCATCGCCATTGTCAGCCATCGGGCAGAATTGAACATGGAGATTGGTTTTGATATTCTGATTTTTTACGGCTTTGATCAGCTCTGCAGAAATTTCATCGAATGAGTTGCGGAGTTGGTCAATATTTTCAGCATTGGATGCCGATTCAACCGCAGTAATCATAGTGCTGTGATGAGTTTCATGCATCAGACTGTGCTCGGGATGATGTTTCATCTCATTATTTGTAGTTATCTCTTGTGAAAAACTTTGAAGAGCGGATTTAGCCCCTTCAAAATTGTCATTCACCAAGGCACGTTTGATTTCCAGATATTCGGTTAAAAGTGTTTCAAGGTGTTCGCTGTGTTGATGATTTCCACTTTCTTGTGCTAAAATCGTTGAAGTGATTAAGAATACAAGAGCGATTAAAATGAATAACTTTTTCATGATTTTGATCTGTTTATGATTAGAAATATCGTTTTAAAGTGCTTCGATGGTTTCTCCGCAGTTGTGCATTTGATCCCCGTAGTATGGATTTGCAATCTCTTCGTTATCACTGATCCATTGACTTCCGCCTCCATACATTGGGCAAAACTGTTTATATAAAGTTCCTTCGTATCCAAACTCTTCCACGGCGGCAATCAGATCTTCAGACACCTGTTTAAAAGCGGCACGAAGCTCCTCGATATTGGTTGTGCGGATATCTGTGAATGAGCGAAATTGGGTATTCGCTTCAACATAATCGTCATTGGCAAGTGCTGCTCTTGTTGCAAGATAAGCCGGCATGATCGAATGAATATCTTGTTGAGATTTAATATTCAAACCCTGGGGCTCGTTAGGTTCCCTGGCTGACTCTATCTCAATCTGCTGATGTTGGGAGTGATCCTCATCGCCGTCCTGGTTCGTGTCCATTTCCTCGAACGATTCCAAAGGCATGGTATGCCCTTCATGTCCCGATCGGTTTGTACCGGTGCCGGGTTCCCTATTCATCATACTTAGTTTATCAGACAATTGAGCTGCACTGTCGATCTTGAAAGTTCCATTGGTGACAACCTGCTCACCTTCAGAAAGACCTGACTCAATCACGTAAAAACTGCCGGCTCGATTCCCCAGTACGACTTCTCTCGCTTCAAACGTTGGGGTTTCCATATTGGGAAGTTGTACATACACAATTGATCGTTTTCCCGTCCACATAACAGCAGATCGTGGAACCATTAACTGAGCTTCAGCTGAATTACCTGACTGTATTTCGGCTGTTGCAAGCATGCCGGGTTTCAATTGATTTCCACGATTCTCAACCCTCGCCCGTATGGTAGCTGTTCGGGATTGATTGTCCAGGAATGGATCCACATAAACCACGGTAGATTCAAATGTTTGCCCCGGAACAGCTTCAATTGTAAACCGGATATTATCTCCTTCCTCAATTGAGGAGATGTTAGACTCAAAAGCCTGGAAATCAACCCACACCGTTGAGAGATCTACGATGCGGTAGAGCATTTCGCCTTCCATGACATGGTCTTCCCGGGATATGGCCAGTTGGGAAACATATCCGCCGACCGGGGAATAGAAGTCCAGTTCCGTCATAATTTCTCTACTCTGCTCTATCTGGTTGATGGTGCTCTCCGGGAATTCCCAAAGAAGAAGCTTGCGCCTGGATGCTTCGTAGAGTCGGGGATTTTGATTTTTAAACTTTGCCGTTTCAAGTAATTCCTGCTGTGCTGCAATTAATTCAGGGGAATAGATGGACGCCAACCGTTGGCCTTTTCTTACATACGTGCCGGCATAGTCCACATACAAATCACGAATTCGACCGGGAAAATGTGCCGTCACATTCGAGACATTATTTTGATTCTCTGTGACTTTACCCGGCAACCTGAAGGTGCTCACTGCTCGGTCTCTCACAACTGCTGTCGTCTGTATTTCAGCCAGTTTCATCGATGCCGGGGTCATCGTCATTGTATATGGATTATCTGCCGCTTGATTGGATTCATCCTCGGCGGGAATCAGTTCCATCCCGCAAATTGGGCAGTTTCCCGGCTCATTCTGACGAACCTGCGGATGCATGCTGCATGTATATACAACATTTCCCTGTTCATCTGTATGTGCCTCTTCAATGTGCTCATCCATCGGTTGCTCTGAGCCGGATCCTCCAAAAAAGAGGTATCCGATAAACAGTCCAAGTATCAACAATCCGGCATAAAGAAGTATATTTTTTGTATTCATGATTTTTGAGTTTAGTAGTGAGTATCAAGTAGTAAGTATTGAGATGGTTCAGTTTTTCTTAATACTTGCTACTCAATACTGTTTATCTATTTAAATTTCGTTTGGATTGATATTGTTCTGTCCTGTCAAATACTCGACGTATGCGGCTGCCTTATACATATCAGCGAGAGCTTGAATTCGGTTGAGTTGGTAGTCAAGCAACTTCCGTTGCATACGGAGAATCTCTTCAAAATTGGAGCTGTCCGCTGAGTATGCTTGCATCATGATGGTGAGAGCCTGGTTCACTCGCTGGATCTGTGTTTGATCGTACAACTCAAACCGACGGTCTGCATCATAATAGTCTCTTAAAGATTCATCCAAGTCGGTTTCAAGAGAATTTTCTTTGGATGAAATCTGCATTTGCGCTGACTGAATATTTTGTTCTGCTTGTTGAACCTGCGCATTATACTTATTTCTGAACAACGGAATCCTAAAACTTGCACGTGCAATTAAGGCGTCTTTTCCATTGTCAGTCAACCCGGCCATATCTGTACGTTCACCTGTAAAGATGTAATCAGCACCAATCCCAAAAGATGGTTTGCCATCTTTAGCCGCTAACTCCTTCATCTCTTTGGAGGATTCCTCTTGATATCGCAGCCGGGACAGTATTGGATTTTCCTGAATCAATTGATTTCTCAGTGATTGAGAATCATCCAAAAGAAGATCCGCATGCAGAGTATCCGGAACGTGAATCTGAATATTTTCCGGATGGTTAAGCAGTTCACTGATTTTCTGTTCCAGGACAGTCCGGTTATCCCGAAGAAGTGCCAGTTGTGTCTTCAGGTCTTCCTGTTCAATCTGGGCTCGCAATACATCAACTTGTGTGGCTTGATTAGTTTCATATCGGCGAAGGCTGATCTCCACTAACGAGTTCAGGATCTCAAGATTCTCTTTCGCTATTTCGATACTTCGATCTAACTCGTAGAGATCCAGAAAGGCTTTTTCGGTTTGATAGAATACCCGATTTCGTGTTTCCCGAAATGTCTCGAAATGAGCTTTTGTTTGAATGGATGCTATTTCCCGTTTATCACCAAGAGTTCCAAACCAGGGAAACATCTGCGTGAGGGAAATGCGTGCCTGTTGGGGGCCGAGGCGAGTTTCAATCGGACTGATGAAATAAGCAAAGGCAATCTCAGGATCAGGCAAAACACCCATTTGATCCGGTTCTTCCAGGCTCGCAAGATATTGATGAAAAGCAGACCGTACTTCAGGATTATTCTCTGCTGCGATCTTTTGGTAATCTTCGATGGATTGCGCATTCAGCAAAAAGGGCATTGCCATAATGAGAGTAAAAAGAATCAACCGCAGGGTTCGCAGAGCGTTCGCTGAGTAAACTTCAGCATTCGATATTCTTTTGTTCATTATTCGATATTCTGTAGTGTTCATTTCATACTCCGTTTAAGTTGAAATTCTTTCCAGATGAAGTAGAGGACGGGAACCACAAAGAGGGTGATGACCTGCAGTAACATTCCTCCAACACTTGGAATAGCCATTGGAACCATGATGTCCGAACCGCGACCGGTGGATGTCAAGACCGGCAGCAGGGCCAGGATGGTTGTGGCGGTTGTCATCAGAGTCGGCCGGATTCTTTGTGAGCTCGCTTCAACAACTACTTCCCGCAGTTCTTGTAAACTTGAGGGCCGTTTTCGGTCATACAGCTGATCGAGATACGTAGCCATTACGACACCGCCGTCTGCCGCAATTCCAAACAGAGCGATAAACCCAACCCAAACCGCCACACTCAAATTGACAGTTCCCATCTGAAAGACCTCTCTGAGGTTTTGTCCGAAAAGGTCGATGTTTAAAAACCACCCCTGCCCATAGAGCCAAATGAGTAAAAAGCCACCGGCCCAGGCCACAAAAATACTGGTGAAGATCATGCCTGTTGTGGCTACGGACCTGAACTGGAAGTACATGATCAAGAAGATGATGACCAGGGCAATTGGCAGGATGATGCTGAGTCGTTTCTCAGCACGTACCTGGTTTTCGTAATTTCCGGCAAATTCAAAGTTGATACCGGCCGGGACAATTAACTCTCCTGAATCGATTCGATCCTGGATAACGGTTCTGGCATTCTCCACAAATTCTACTTCGGCGAAGGAGTCCCGCTTATC
Organism: Rhodohalobacter sulfatireducens; assembly: GCF_022012475.1. GTDB lineage: Bacteria > Bacteroidota > Rhodothermia > Balneolales > Balneolaceae > Rhodohalobacter > Rhodohalobacter sulfatireducens. Next base: position 43,629 of record NZ_JAKLWS010000001.1, on the reverse strand, counting down.
AAAAATCACATAGCCAACCAGGAATGTGTCTTCACTTTTGATCGCTTGGGGCCCCTGCCGGTAATTGATCTCGGCAAGTTGTCCCAATGGAATTTGCGTGCCGGTTTTTGTGGGCACCAAAAGTTCAGAAATTGATTCTGGATCACCTCTCAGTTCACGAGCAAAACGGACGCGAATATCATAGCGCTCCCGTCCCTCTACCGAAGTAGATACAGGCATTCCCCCGATTCCGGCCGTTACGAAATGTTGAACATCCTGCATGGAGAGCCCGTAACGTGCCAATTCATTTCGGTTCCAGTCGATCTCTAAATACGGTTTCCCGACGATGCGTTCTGCAAACACCGAGGATGCATTGACTCCCGGAACCTCCCGAAGAACATCCTCAAGTTGAAGTCCGAATGATTCGATCGTTTCAAGATTATCGCCTTTCACTTTAACTCCCATTGGTGCACGCATGCCCGACTGAAGCATCACGAGGCGTGTTTGGATAGGTTGAAGTTTTGGTGCAGAAGTTGTGCCCGGAATTCTGGATGCCTCAACAATTTCATTCCAGATATCATCAGGCGATTGAATTTCATCCCGCCACTGGCGATAGAATTCTCCGTCAGAATCAGGAATCAATGCACCATTTTCATCCCGGACGAATTCATCGTTGTCATCCACGCGATAGCGAATTCGTCGGCCGCTCTCATCCGTTTTGTATTCTGATTTATAAAGAATCACATTCTCAAACATGGAGATAGGGGCGGGATCGAGAGCGGAGTTCGTTCGCCCCATTTTTCCGACGACCGTTTCCACTTCCGGAATGGAGGCGACAGACATATCCAGCTTCTGCATCACGTCCATCGCTTCCTCGACACCCGCGTGTGGCATGGTTGTGGGCATTAATAGAAAGGCGCCTTCATCCAAAGTGGGCATAAACTCTTCGCCTAAACCGGGGAATGTACCTGTTGCAGATGACCAGAGTGAGGTCGTTCGAACGTTTACCCCCACAGCATCAAAACCGGTTGCTATAAATCCAAATACAGAGGCAAATCCCAGCCAGATCATCATCCCCAAAACAACAAACGTTGTAGGAAGGGCTAGAAATGTCTTTTTATAATCCAGGCACCAGGAGATCAACCGGTCATAGTATTTGATGATCAGCCAAAAACTGACCAGGATGACGGCAATCAGTATTACAATAAAAATCAGGTTTCCAAGGAATGAGACGGAGGGGCCGAATGGGAGCCAATATTTTGTGAGCAGCCAGGTGACGACTGCAACCGCCAAAACATTATTGAGCAGCGGAATTCGTTGCTGATAATTTTCATCAAGAAAAAATCCTGCACCGTTGATGAGGCCAAATCCTAAAATCAGGAGTCCGGCCCATCCTGAAACAGTAAATACAATAACGAATCCACTAATAACCAATAAGCCGTTCCATCCCAATTTGAGTTTTCGACTGTTTACTTTAAATCCAAAAAACCAGTGCGCAAACGGTGGAATCAAAGTGATGGCTATGATTATGGATGCTATCAGGGCAAAGGTTTTTGTGTAGGCAAGAGGTTTAAAGAGTTTCCCTTCGGCCGCAATCATCGTAAAGACCGGCAGGAAACTGACAATCGTCGTTGTTACAGCCGTTATCACAGCGGACGCAACTTCAACCGTGGCATTGTAAATTACTTCGAGAAGCGACTCATCTTCATCCATATCCTCCATATGGCGGAGCATGTTTTCAGACAGGATAACGCCCATATCCACAATGGTACCGATGGCAATTGCAATTCCGGACAGCGCCACGATATTAGCATCCACGCCAAAATATTTCATGCCGATAAAGCTCATCAGAACCGCAAGCGGCAGCATGGTTGAGATCAGGATGGAGGTCCGAAGATTAAGAACCATAATCACGATCACGATAATCGTAATCAGTATTTCGAGAGTGAGAGCTTCTTCAAGGGTGTAGAGAGTTTCTCCAATCAGTTCTGAGCGGTCATAAAACGGGATAATGGTTACTTTTGAGACGGTTCCATCGGAAAGAGTCTTGGATGGAAGTCCGGATGAGATCTCCTCAATTTTGGCTTTTACATTGTCAATCACCTGTTGGGGATTGGCATTTTGGCGGGCTACCACCACGCCGCCAACGGCTTCGGCTCCTGCTTTGTCGAGGGCGCCGCGCCGCTGTGCAGGACCCATCGTGACAAACGCCACATCCTGAATTCGAATGGGCGTGTTATCCACCACTTTTACAACGGCAGATTCCAGGTCGTCGATACTTTTGATATAACCAAGTCCGCGAACCAGGTATTCGGCATTGTTCATCTCAAGCGTTCGGGCACCGGTTTCCACATTGCTATTGCGAACCGCCTCAAAGACATCCGAAAGAGTAACATCGTAAACCATCATTTTGTTTGGGTCGACATCCACCTGGTATTCCCGAACAAATCCACCAATGGATGAGACTTCAGCCACACCCTGCGCTCCGGAAAGTCCGTATCCCACATAAAAATCCTGGATCGATCGAAGCTCTTGTGGATCCCAGCCGCCGGTCGGATCTCCGTTTTCGTCGCGCCCTTCAAGCGTGTACCAATACACCTGTCCCAAAGCCGTGGCATCGGGACCGAGTGCCGGTTGAACATTTCCGGGTAGGGTTCCGGCGGGCAACGCATTGAGTTTTTCAAGGATGCGCGAGCGACTCCAGTAGAATTCAATATCCTCTTCAAAAATCACGTAGATACTGGAGAGGCCGGTCATAGAGGTACTTCGAACGGTTCGAACTCCGGGTACCGTTAAAAGTTGGGTCGTGAGCGGATAAGTGATTTGATCTTCCACATCCTGTGGCGACTGACCCGGCCATTCGGTATAAACGATCTGTTGATTCTCACCGAGATTTGGTATGGCATCCACCGGAACCGGGTCGCGCGGGATGGAATCGATATTCCAGTCAAACGGCGCAGTGGCGATACCCCATCCGGTCAGTACCAGTAAAAGCAGTACTGCAACTAATTTATTTTCAAGAAAAAAGCGAATGATTTTGTTAGTCATGCTAAGTGAATTTCGAAGTCTCGACAGTTATGGAAGTCTTTAGTCATGCTGAGTGTTTCAGTCCCGATTTTTCGGGGAGTCGTTAGTTGCCGATGTATAATCGGTTTTTAGGTTTTTAGGTTTTTTTGATGGGTTTGAGTAGGAGAGAATTGAATTATTCCCCTCTCGAGAGGGGACAGATGGGAGAGCGTTTAGCGAACCATCAGGGGTGTGTTGAGCCTTGATCAAGCTTGTAAACTAAATTAAGCTTGGACTAAATAGCCCAACGAAAAACCCACCTCTGAGCATACGCTGAACGCTTTATGCTCTGTCTCCTCCATGGAGGAGAGACTCTCTTCCCTAAAAGAGAAATGCTAATTCAAAAATGTATCGTACTGGAGGTAGAGAGGGGGAGAATGTTCAAGGGCATCTGCAAAGTAATCTTCAAAGATAAACTCGTCAGGCGAGGTGACTATGAAGTTGAAGCCCGTTTGAGAGAGAATTGCTGCAGATGATTTAGCAGTGGGGACTCTAAATTGATTTTTTACCTGTGTGATATCTACAGTACAGGCACAGATTTGAGCCTCTTTGCAGTCGTGATGATTTTTATGAGTTGCTTCTTGCTTCGTTTGATCTGAAATACAGCAATCGTGTGAATCATCCATCATCTCATGATGACTCATCTCCATCATGCAAAAATCTACAAGCTGTTTGGCCTGTAAAACTGATGGCAGCAATAAACCTAAAACCAGCAGTAGTGCTGCAGATTTTGTAAAGATTTTATATGATTTAGATTTTTTCATCACAAACTTAATATTACAAAAATTTTAGAAAAAGTAATATTGGTACAGTCACAAGTAGTAAACTGATTTAGTTTTTTAATAATTCATCAATTATTGGCTGCATGGCCTCTGCCCAAAGCTGATACCCATATTCGTTGGGATGGAGCAAATCCGGCATAATCTCTTCAGATAAAACACCATTGTCATCCAAAAAGGTATCATTGATGTTCAGAAAGTGAACGCGTTCGCCATCTGCAAATTGCGCAATTCTTTCATTGATTTGACTATTCAGCTGACGCAACTCGCCATCGGGAGAAGACTCTCTCGGGAAAATCGCTAACATGAGGACTTCGGTATCTGGTAATCGTTGTTTCAATTCATCTAAAATCATCTCAATTCCCCTGGCGGTGCACTCGGGTGGATCCTGTCTATGACCGGTATTATTTGTGCCGATCATAAGAATTGCCAGCTCCGGATCGATTTCATCCAGTTCACCATTCTGAAATCTCCATAAAACATTCTCAGTTCGATCACCACCGAACCCGATATTGTAGCCACCGTAAGGAGCATAATATTCATTCCAAACTTCCTTTCCCGAATCTTCCCATCCGTGCGTGATTGAATTTCCAATGAAGAGTAGTTTTGCATCTTCACGACCCTCTTCTTCAAGTTTGGCTTCGTGGCGGGGCATCCACCATTCCACGGCCCATTCTTCCTGCAGAGTTGCGGGAGTTAATGCAGGAGCGTCGGCCGGACATGTTTGGGCTGTTACCTGAGCAGAGCTTAAAAAGAGTAGTAAAAATAAAAATGCCGGTAACCGATTTAAGAAATTCTCTTTCATGGTGAGTTTTATAAGGGATCGTTCATTCAACTGTTTCATTAACCTAAAATACTAAATTCCCTGTATCGGTCTACTCGAAAGTTGAACCTCAAATTTTTACCGGCATTCGTTGTATCATTTTGAGAATATTTCCAAACAAAAGCTTCGCAGATGAGTTGGTTCATAGTCAATTCGCTGACCATAACTTGAGTTGCATCCCCTTTAAGAACTTATCGCCCAACCCTGCGATAAAGTTTCGGTGGTGGTGCTTAATTTTCGCCTTGGGTTTTCAGGAGTTGACTTCTTGACCCAGGGTTGCATCCCGCTTTGCAGGATTGACCCTGGGCTGTTATATGCGACCCCATTCGGGGTCAAAGTCTCAATTGATAATAAATACGAAGTATCTAAAAAAGTAGTCGGATTAACAGTCATCCTAAGTTATCAGAGGGAATTCATAGAAATTAGTCTTCCTGGGCTTCCTGCAGTTCGGAGATATATTCATCACTCGCAAAGATAGCTACCTCTACGCGTCGGTTTTCCTGACGCCCTGCTTCAGTATCGTTTTCCGCAATTGGTTCGCTTTCTCCTCGTCCTTCAGTATCAACACGATTAGCGGCGATACCCTGCGAAATAATATAATCTGCGGCTGAGTCTGCGCGTCGTTCACTTAAATTCTGGTTGTAACTTTCCCGTCCAACAGAATCGGTGTGACCTACAATCAGGAGTTCGGTATTATCATCCTCTCCCATGATTTCTGCTAACTGCTTTAGATTTTCCATCGCTTCAGGTCTCAATTCAGCTGAGTCAAAATCATACAACAAACCGGTGTCGAAACTGACCGCAATTCCCTCTTCAACACGTTGGATTTCTGCTCCTTCAAGATTTTCTTCAAGTTCGGCTGCTTTCTTATCCATCTGGCGTCCGATGATAGCACCAACCGTGCCTCCAACGGCTGCACCGGCAATAGCGCCGGCTGCTGTATTTCCAAGTGTTTTACCTATAACCGCCCCCGCTGCTGCACCGGCACCACTCCCTATTACGCCTCCTTTAGCCGTTTTACTCCATTGAGAGCATCCGGACATCAGGATTGATAAAGCTAAAACTGTTGAGATGATAAATGATAATTTTGATGTTCTATACATTATAGTCTTCAATTGGTTAATTTCTGATTCGAACATTTAAACAGCCCTCCGTTCAGATTGTTTCTTCCATTCTGGATCTCAATCCCTCAAAAGCATCGCATATTGATGTGATTTTGCATTTTTGCAGAAACAAATCGGCAGCTAAACTGTAATCTGATCAATAATATGATTGATTTGAATAATGGGAATCGAATAGTATAGCCATGAAAATGACCCTGCTTAAACTGATTGCATTTATACTCTTTGGCACTTTGATGTCTGGATGTATGGTATCGGGTGGAATCCTTATTGAACCAGAACCTGTGGTTATCGGTGATCCGCCGCGAAAAGACGAACCGAGAAGAGAACATCACCGAATAGGAAGAAAGCATCATATAAAGATACCTCCCGGACATATGCCACCTCCAGGGAAATGCCGTGTTTGGTTAGACGACCGTCCTCCGGGACAACAGCCGCCCCCGGTATCATGCCATAGTATCAGGCATAGAATTCCGTATGGTGCGGTTGTGGTTCGTGGTTAAATAAGAGTTGATTAGGTAAACCATTTCCCAATTTCAATTCCGGCCCATACCGCGGCGATACCGGTAAAAACCTGGAAGCCCATGTAGACCAACCCTTTTTGAAGAGAAAGTTCAGCCACTTCAAATCCTTCAAGGCCGAATGAGGAAAATGTTGTAAAACCGCCCAGGAATCCCACAACCAAAAAAAGCTTCACTGTGTTTTCCATCATTCCCTTTTCCTGGAGAATGGTGGCAACGATGCCGATCAAGATGCAGCCAATAATATTTACAGCTGCAGTTCCTGAAATGAGCCAGTTCGGTCCGATTAACTTGATTGTCCACACCGAGGTCAGGTATCGAAGAACGGACCCAACGGCTCCGCCGGCTGCAATGAAAAGTAGGTTCCGAATCATGAATTAGAGTACCGGAAATTTCCAGGGATTTCTATAATCAGATTTCAGGAGCTCATTTGGTTGATTTACATTGGTGATTTTCCTGGCCTGATGGTCCCACTCAATTCGTTCTCCGGTTCGATAAGCAATATTACCGAGGTTAGCAACAACCGCTGTATTGCTGGCGTAAGCGATATCTGCATTGGGCCGTTCACGAGTTTTGATACAATCAACAAAGTTTTGCATGTGATTATACAGGTCTTCTCCGTTGCTTTGTGTGGTCTCTACCCCGGTAATAATATTTTGAGGATTCCCATCTGAATCCGTTTCCGTCTCTGAAATTACTTCCCAGCCACCACGGTCGATAACGAGAGTTCCGTTATTGCCAATAAAAGCTACACCGTGATTACGCCCATAAGGGCCGCCATCAATTCCGGCTGCATGTTCCCAAATCATCGAAAAGTCATCAAATTCGTAGATCGCTTGCTGCGTGTCGGGTGTTTCCATCGCGTCATCAGGATAACCGAATTTCCCGCCGGTTGACAGGACTGTATTTGGTGCATCTACATTCATACCGTAGAGAATGATGTCGATCAGGTGAACACCCCAATCTGTCATCAAGCCTCCGGCATAATCCCAATACCAACGGAAATTGAAATGAAAACGGTTCGGGTTAAAAGGTCGATCCGGTGCAGGGCCCAGCCAGGAATCGTAATCTACCCCTTCAGGTACGGGTTGATTCGGTTTTACAGGAATAGATTCCATCCAGCCTTGGTAAGCCCACGATTTGGTTACCCGGATGTTCCCCAAAGCGCCCGACTGTAGATACTGGATGGCATCATTCCAGTGTTTCCCACTTCTTTGCCACTGTCCCACTTGTACAACGCGATTGGTTTGACGGGCAGCCTTCACCATCACATCACACTCGTCGGTATTCTTTCCGAGCGGTTTTTCAACATACACATCTTTTCCGGCCTGGCAGGCATGTACAGTTTGCAGACAGTGCCAATGGTCGGGTGTGGCTATGATCACAGCGTCTATATCATCATCTTCCAGCATTCGCCTGTAATCATTGTATAGTACAGCTTTCTGTCCGGTCATTTCTTCAAAATCAGCAGCCCGCTGATCCAGTACATTTTGGTCTACATCACATAACGCTTTGCATTCTACATTTTCTACTCTCAACAGATTTTGCAGATTGCTCCAGCCCATCCCTTTACAGCCAATGAGTCCGATGACCAGTTTTTCGTTGGGTGAGCCGGATAATATTGAAAATGATGTGGCGGGAAGGATTGAAGATGCGCCAAGTCCCATAATTAATTTTCCCGAGTTTGAGAGAAACTGTCTTCGTGTTGCCATATTTCTGGATTGAGTTTTGAGATCAGTAACTGCCTGTAATATAATCTCAAAATCACCAATAGGAAATGAAATTAAAAAAAGCCACCTCAAACCGAGACGGCTTCTGAATCAATTTAGTGTGTCTATTTAGATTTCATCGCCAACCAATTTGTACCCGGCTGACCTCCAACCAGCGAGTCCTTCCTGGAAGTCTATCACATTTGTATAGCCCATATCTTCAAGTTTTTCTGCAAGCTCGGGAGAGGCTGTGCAGTCAGCATTCGCGCAATAGACAACGATTTCAGCGTCTTTATAGGGAATGATATTTTCAGCCATTTCCGCATTCTCTGTTGGAATGTTTATTGAGCCGGGAATGTGCTTGGCGATATAGGCATCTTTAGCCAAAGCATTGATTAAAATCGGCGGTTGAGTGCCTTTTAGTCGTTGATTAAGTGTTTCTGCGTCAATTCGTTGAAGTGTTTTTACATCGGTAGTCATAACCTAAAAATTTGATTCTACTTTCTACCTTCGGTTGCATAACAATAGAGATCTTTTTGACATTCAATAATAGATCCTGAAAACGATTTTATGATACATTACCATAGCTGTCCAAACGTATCTAAAACTGGTAATAATGTTGTCTTATCAAATGTATGGGTAAATTTTGAGCGGTGTTGAATATTCAGACTCAGACTTAAATGAACCAAGTCTCTTGCAGGCCTTGAGCTTGTGGTAATTGCCACAAGTCAAAGGCTGAAGGCCTGCAAGAGTCAATATATTTCTAACCTCAAAATCGTTTTGGACAATTATGAACCATCACTATAATTGTTGTATTTGAATCACACGAAAAGCATGGTATCATTTTGGCAGTTTGGTGAGTAACCGGTCGAATTTATATGAAGAACTTCCTGAATTTTTAGATTTCAGTTAGTTATCTGATGGTTTGCTTTATCAGCTTGCTCCCGGGGATTGGTGGATTATAGCCGGTGATATTCGCAATCATAAGAGGCGATTGAAAATGAAAAAACAGAATGTCGAGCATAGGTAGTTTTCAGATCATTGTATTCATTAGTACGTTTAATGTAATTGCTTATCTGAAAGAGGCAGGGCGGGGAGTCACTTTTTGTAATTTTAAAGAATAGTGTTTGGTTTTAGGGCTATCAGAAAGTATTTTTTTTACGTGAAAAGAAAAGCTGATCAAATAATAAAAAAAATAACGGTGGCACTGATCTGTGCCGGCTTCACTTTGTCTATCCTTTTTGGCCAGGGTACGCATCTTCATTCATTCTTTGATCACCTGTTTGATCACGGAGACATTCATATCTATGTTCATTCGCACAGCCACAGTCACACACCTGATCACGAGTATGATGGTTCCATTTTTGATCTTGAAGATTCCCATAATCATCCCACCTCCACGCTGAATCTTAAGAGTGTTCGAACCACTACACTCCAACAAAATGTATTTCAGTTATCACAATCTTTTGTAGGTCTGATTTCAATTGACTCTGGATCTGTCATGGATATATTGAATCCAACATATTTGGATCTTCCTCCACCTGATCGCATTTCAAACCTTTTTCATCGCTATTCCTTTTCTCTTCGAGCCCCTCCTGTAGGATAACTTTGTCTGCCCTCCATTGACAGAATACTCTGTTCAAGCTTTCTACATTTTTAAATTAAAATTAACACCATGAATAGAATCAATTGGTGGATGATCTTTTTGGCATTGATCTCTTTGCCCGTGATTGTCCAATCCCAATCAAACCCCATTTCTCTTGAGGATGCTGTAGAGATGTTTAACGAAAACAGCCTTCAGCAAGAGCTTGCCAAACTGGATGAACTCCGCAAAAAGGGAGAAGCCATTCAGTTCAGCACATACTTTAATCCTGAAGTGAGTGTATTCCGTGAGCAGTTAAATGCCGGGACGCTTGATTACCAGGAGACGACCTATCAAATATCACAGCCGATTGAATTTCTGGGTCAGCCGTTTCTTCGGAAGCGAAGCTCTGAAGAGAGTCAAAAAGCGGCAGAATTCGATTATGCTTACGACCGCCAACTACTGCTTCGGCGAGTGAAATCACTCTATTCGGAGGCGTGGTATTTAAAAAATAAGCTTGCCGTTTACGATGATGCACTTTCGATCATCAATAACGCGCTAGAATCGGCAAAAGCCCGCCAGAGTGAGGGTACATTTTCAGGTATCCAGGTGCAACGGTTTTCTATAGAACAGAATCGTTACCTGAAGAGTCGAAACGAGGTGGAACTGAGCCTCAGGGAAGTGACGAATGAGCTCGAAACAATGATTCTTCCCAAAGAGGCACCGGTTGGCAGCATTTCTATTCAGGACTCACTCGGAGTCATTCCACTGACGCTTGAAAAAAATCTGTTGACAGATGCAGCGTTGGAGAGCCGGGCGGATATCAAGGCGCTGGAATCGCGGGTAAATGCCTCTTCATTTCGTTTAAAAGTAGAAAAACGTGAACGTCTGCCGGATCTGAACGTGAACTTCGGGTATAAAAATCAGTCCGATGGATCGGAAGGATATGTGTTGGGAGCCTCCATAAAACTGCCGATTTTTAGTCAAAATAGTGGGCAAATCACAACAGCACGGGCATCGGCTCAAACTCTTGAAACGTCACTTTATTTGAAGGAAAAGACAATTCAAAACCAGGTGGATATTGCCTACAACCGAGTGATGAATATCTATCAGCAGTGGGAAACGATGCAGGAGCAATCCTTTTCTCAGGATATGCTGGAAACGGCGCAGGCTTCTTATCAAGAGGGACGATATTCACTGGTTGAACTGCTTGATGCAACCCAAGCCTATGCAGACGGCCAAAGCCTGATCTACGAAACCATTGCCGATTACAACCAGGCACTCTTCCAACTTGAAGCGATGACTTCAGACCAACTCTTTACAACTCAAAAATCTATAGAACAATGAAATATACGATCTCAATTTTAGCACTTAGCATAGGATTTTTTTTAACGGGATGCGGTTCCGACGATGAAGGCCATTCACACGGCGAAGGCGCCGATCACACTCATGAGCAACCGGCTGAACAATCTACAGATGATAGCGACGCCGTTCGTATTGGTGGTGGAGAGGACTCTGATGAAGAAGAATCCGATCACTCTCATGACGAAGACAGCGATCACAGCCACGAGGAAGAACACAGTCATGATGATGATTCAACACATACTCACGGGAATGAAGACCATAGTCACTAATTCCCAATTATCAATACCAAATTTTGAAGCAATGAAACAGCTAATAGCATTTATTATTCTGAGTATATCCCTTTTTCTGGCGGGTTGTGGCGGTGGCGATGATCAGGCCCATACTCATGGAGAAGAGAGCGATCACACTCATGAACAGCCTGCACAACAAGCACAGGAAGATGACGGAAACTCCCATGATGGGGATTCTGATCATCAGCATGATGAAGAAGACCCCAAATTGGAGGGGGCCGGGATGATTACGAAGTGGACAGACAAAACGGAACTGTTTATGGAGTATCCTGAGCTAATTGTTGGGCAGGAAGCTACCTTCGCTGTTCACCTGACCCGCCTTTCGGATTTCAGCCCTATATCTAATTCGGAAGTGGAGTTCGTGTTTAGCTCTGAAAGAGGCATCGAAGGTTCCCTCACTGAAACGGAAGTCCAGGTTCCCGGAATTTACGGTCCGGATGTCATCTTTGACCGGGCAGGACGCTACAACCTGACCATTATCATTCAGGGAATGGTGGATGACACACTCCATGTAGATGGCATTCCCGTTTACGCTTCCGCAGAAGAAGTTCCACAGGTGCACGAGGAGGAAGATCCAAACCTGATAACCTTCCTGAAGGAACAACAGTGGAAGATTCCATTCGGAACGCAACCCGTTAGTCGCCAAACACTTTCAGAAACAGTGGAGGCTCACGGCGAAATCCAGCCGGTAAACAACCAGGAGGCTGTGGTTTCTGCACCGTTTTCGGGAATTGTCCTGAACAGCATGAATCAGAATCTGCCTGTGGTGGGTCAGCGAATCTCAAAAGATGCCGTTCTGGTTCGGTTGAACCCGGCGCTTCAGTCTTCTGATGGTGAGAATTATGCTCAGCAGATTATCAATGCACAGACCCAGATGGAACTGGCTCAAAAGAGATATGAGCGTTCACAACGGTTATACGAACAGGAAGCAATTCCGGAAATTGAACTTGAAGAAGCTCGGATTCAGTACCGGCAGGCACGTACGCAGTTTCAATCCATACAGGAAGTGGCGCAAATTGATATGTCGGGAGCGGATGTTTCTGGCGATTCCGAGGAAACCTATCGGTTCGATCTGAAGTCCCCAATCAACGGAGTGATTGTTGAAACGTTCGTGACTCCCGGAATGCAGGTGAGTGCCGGAGAACCGCTTTACAGAGTTGCGGATCTATCGAAGATCTGGCTGAATGTTCATCTGCCGGCTTTCAAACGGGCCTCGATTCAATCACCGGGCTCTGCCGTGTTTCGTGTTCAGGGAAGTGACAAGCTCTACACTCTTGAAGAGGTAAACGGACACATAGTAAGCATGGGGAGCAGTATCGATCCGCAAACGCGAACATTACCGGTAATTTATGAAATCGATAATGCTGAAAGTCAATTACAATCCGGTCTTTACACAACTGTAGAAATAGATACTGAAAGCAGAGAAAACGCACTGGCTATCCCGGAATCCTCACTGATTGAAGAAGAGGGCAATTTTGTGGTCTTCGTTCATGTCTCCGGTGAGTCGTTTGAAAAACGTACGATTACAACCGGCATTCGAAACCGGGGCTGGGTTGAAGTAACCTCCGGATTGAGTGAAGGCGAGCATGTTGTCACCCAAAATGCATACCAGGTGAAGCTGGCATCCCTTTCAACAGAAGCACCCGCTCACGGACACTCCCATTAATCGATTTAAGGAAAAACGATCATGTTAGATGCAATTATACGAGGTTCATTAAAGTACCGATTGGTGGTGCTGGTCAGTTCCGTGGTGATTCTTGCCGCAGGTATTTATACCGTTCAGAGAATGCCGGTGGATGTATTTCCAGACCTGACCGCACCGACGGTTACCGTTATGACGGAAGCTCATGGTTTGGCAGCTGAAGAAGTAGAACGATTGGTGACGATTCCCATTGAAACATCCGTAAATGGGGCAACGGGAGTACGCCGGGTTCGATCATCTTCAGCAAAAGGCATATCCATTGTTTGGGTTGAATTCGACTGGGGAACCGACATTTTCAGAGCTCGCCAGATCGTCAACGAAAAACTACAATTGGTGGCAAATAACCTTCCTGAAGAAGTTCCGCCGCCGATTATGGCTCCGATCTCTTCGATTATGGGAGAGATTATGCTGGTCAGTGTGGAAAGCGATCGGCATTCTGAACTGGAAGTCCGCACGGCGGCTGATTGGGAAATTCGCCGGAGACTATTGGCGATCCCCGGGGTTGCCCAGGTGATACCCATTGGAGGAGGCCAAAAGCAGTACCAGGTTCGGGTAAATCCCGAAAGGCTCAAAGAATACAATGTTACGCTGGACCAGGTTCTGGAAGCGACCGAAAGCGCTAATCAAAACTTCTCCGGTGGTTTTTTTAGGGAGTATAGCCAGGAATATACTATTCGCGGAATTGGCCGGGCGTACAGTGTAGAGGATATAGAAAATTCAGTAGTCACAGAAAGAAATAGCATTCCAATTACCATTGGAGATGTTGCCGATGTTCAGATTGCAGCAGCTCAAAAAATCGGGGATGCTTCTGTGAATGCAGAACCGGCCGTGATCATATCGATCCAGAAACAGCCGGAAACGAATACGCTTGAGCTAACCGAGAGGGTGGATGAAACACTGGCCCAAATTGAGCAAAGTTTACCTGAAGGATTTTCGATCAACACACACCTGTTTCGGCAGGCTGATTTTATCGACTTGGCGATTGAGAATGTGATAGAAGCTCTGCGAGACGGCGCATTTCTGGTGATCATTATCCTGTTTCTGTTTCTTGCGAATTTCAGGACGACATTGATTTCACTGACAGCCATTCCGCTCGCGCTTATTTTTTCAGTTTTCGTACTCGAGTTTTTCGATATCACCATCAACACCATGACACTGGGCGGTATGGCCATTGCGATCGGTGTGATTGTGGATGATGCGATTATCGATGTGGAGAATGTATTCCGGCGTCTTCGCGAAAACTCAAAACTCCCCGAGAGTCAGCAGAAACCGGCCATTGATGTTGTGTTTGAAGGATCGAAAGAGATCCGTTCATCCATTATCAATGCCACGCTGATTATCATGATTGTGTTTATACCGCTTTTCTTTTTGAGCGGAATTGAGGGAAGAATGCTTCAGCCGCTCGGGTTGGCTTACATCATTTCGATAGGAGCATCGCTGATCATCGCCATGACTGTGACTCCGGCGCTATGTTACTATGTGTTGCCGAGCCAGGCTTCCAAAGGAAAACTGGAGGAGAGCTGGTTCACCAAAAAGTTAAAAGGCGGTTATGAAAAGGTTCTGGATTTCACGCTTCGGTTTAAGAAGATTATCATTGCCGGTACGCTCATACTTTTTATCGGCACGTTAATCGTAATTCCATTTTTAGGCCGCTCATTCCTGCCCGAGTTTAATGAGGGCACATTGGTGATTAGCGCGGTAACCATTCCGGGAACGTCACTGACGGAATCGAACCAAATGGGACGGAGAATTGAAGAGATCCTTTTGGAGCATCCCGGAATTTCATCCACGTCCCGAAGAACCGGCCGAGCTGAACTGGATGAGCATGCACAGGGAGTGAACGCTTCAGAAATTGACGCGAAGTTTACCGTTTCCGAAGGCTCATCAAAAGAGGAGATGTTGACGGAGTTACGGGAAGATTTGAGTGTTATTCCCGGAACGAATATCACAATTGGTCAACCGATTGGCCACCGGATCGATCACATGCTTTCGGGGACGAGGGCAAACATTGCCGTAAAAATATTTGGTTCTGATCTGTTCCGGCTTCGGGCACTTGCCGAGGAAGTTCGCGGTCAAATGGAAACCGTTGACGGCGTTGTGGATCTTGCTGTCGAACAGCAATCCAATGTTCCGCAGATTCAGATACGTCCAGACCGAAGAGCGATGGCACGCTATGGACTGACCATTCAAGATATATCAGAAATGGTGGATGTTGCCTTTGCCGGAGAAGTGGTATCCCAAATACTTGAAGGCGACAAAATGTTTGATCTGGTTGTTCGCTTTGATGAGGAGCACCGCGGGAGTATTGAATCGGTTCAAAATGCAACCTTCAATCTGAATGATGGAACCATTGTACCGCTGGCTGAGCTCGCATCCATTCAATCCAGGAGCGGACCGAACACTATCAGCCGTGAAAATGTGCAGCGAAAAATTGTAGTATCCGCAAATGTATCCGGCCGGGATCTGCGAAGTACGGTCGATGCGATTCGGGCGAATGTATCGGAGAATGTCAGTTTTCCACAGGGATATTTTGTGGAGTACGGCGGACAGTTTGAAAGCGAAGCTCAAGCTACACGGACCATCTCACTATTAAGCATCGTGGCAATCGCAGCGATCTATCTCCTACTGTATCTCGAATTCGGATCGCTAAAAACCGCATTATTAGTAATGGTAAATCTTCCTTTCGCACTAATCGGTGGGATCTACACTGTGCTCTTTACAAGTGGGATAATTTCTATAGCATCGCTGGTTGGGTTTATTACGCTATTTGGAATTGCCACAAGAAACGGAATTTTGATGGTATCTCACTATCAAAACTTGCGAAACCAGGGAAATGAGTTTATGCAGTCGATTCGTCAGGGGGCGATGGAACGGCTGAATCCAATTCTAATGACAGCACTAACGGCAGGTTTGGCGCTCATTCCTTTGGCATTAGCTGTGGGTGAGCCGGGAAATGAAATTCAGTCACCCATGGCACAGGTTATTTTGGGCGGATTGTTGAGTTCAACACTGTTGAACATGGTAGTGATTCCGGCGTTGCTGGCTCAGTTTGAAACCAGATCATAGGAAGCTGAAATCCTTATGCGATGTGCGATAAGAGGCACTACGAATCTTTATTCAAAACCATTAAACTTGTACTTTAATAGATTATAATTATCTAGCCATGCCAATAGTTAAGAAAAAATCCACGATTACCTGTCCTGAATGCGGGAATCTATCAGGAGAGGAGATGCCAACAGATTCCTGTCAATTTTTTTGGGAATGTCCGGAGTGCGGAGAAGTCTTGAAGCCCCAAAAAGGAGACTGCTGTGTCTTCTGTTCCTATGGTGATACACCTTGTCCTCCTATTCAAAAAGATCGAAGTTGTTGTTAATAGAATCAGAGAGAAAGTAAATCTTCAAATCAATTAAACAATAACTTTTAAAAATTTCGAATTCACCGTGAATGTTATTGGATCAGGTGGCACTTTGGCTGAGGGTCAACTTGAGACTGGTGATGTCAAAGTCACCTAACATTCAATTCCAGCAAAATATTTATAGCGAGGAGAGACAAACTTCCTCGCTATTTTTTAACCATTCTTTAAGAACGGATTACTCGGTCCGGATTTTAAAAACGATCGCTTTTTCGTCCGGCGTTTCTGATGGCATTTGAACAGAAAGTGATTCGTCGCTAAGGTCCCAGTCAATCTCTTCAGAGCTTCCTAAAATGGATATGTCAGAAATGGTTTTTCCATCTAAACTCTCAGTGTTGAGTTCATCAAATTGAAACTCTTGATTCGCTCGGGGCCAGCCGAGGATAATGGCATAGAGAGTATCTCCACGACGGGTGTATCGAACATCCTCTGCTGTAAATCCTTCTGCATCAGTCACGCCTCCAAATTGTCCCTCCTGTAGCTGTGTGGGCCCCTCACCATAGACTTTCCAGGGGCGGCTACCATAGATTGCCTCTCCGTTGATCTCCAGCCAATCTCCCATTTCAAGAAGCACCTGTTTCTGATTCTCAGGAATAGTTCCGTCTGCCATGGGTGAGATGTTTAACAACAGCTGACCATTTTTGCTTACAATATCGATCAGAGAGTGCAACACAATGGAGGTACTTTTTATCCCGAGGCCTTCCGTGTAGCACCAGCTGCCTTTGCTGATGGTATCATCTGTTAAAAATGGATGTTCATTGATTCCTTCAGCGCGGCCCTTTTCAAAATCCAGAATGCTTACACTGAGCGGCAGATCATTCTGTTTTCGGGTAACAACTACATCCTTGTCCCACTTCCCGGCCTTATTGAAATAGTAAGCTAGATAATCTGTCTGAACGCTGTCAGGGATCTCATGCAGCCATGAATCAAACCACATCATATCCGGCTGATATTTATCGATCACTTCTTTCAGTTTATCGCTCCACATTTCCAGAAATTTCTCCCGTGACATATATCCATATAGAATGGCTCGTTCCGGATCATCTAAAAGAGACGGAAAATGTTCTTTTACATATGAATAATGACCCGTCCACTCTTCTCCCTCGGGTTTCCATAAATTATTTCGAGCATGATGAAAACTGGTGATAAATTTCATTCCGTGTCCGCGAATTGCTTCAGCTAATTCCCCGGTGATATCCCGTTTGGGTCCCATATCAGACGCATTCCAGGGAGTGATTTCGCTATCCCACATCGAAAAACCATCATGGTGTTCCGCTACAGGACCGGCAAATTGTGCTCCTGCTTCTTTAAAGAGTGAGGCCCATTCCTGGGGATCAAAATTTTCGGCTGTAAACATCGGAATGAAATCCGGATAGCTGAATTCAGAAGGGGATCCATATTTATCTGTATGAAATCCATATACATCTTGTCCCCAGGTTTCCTCTCCCCGCTCTTCTAAGTCAGGCGCATACATGTGGCGGGGATACCACTCATTATTAAAAGCAGGAACCGAATAAACTCCCCAGTGAAAATAGATCCCAAACTTGGCATCTCGAAACCAGCCCGGAGCTTCATCATGTTCCGCAAGAGATTCCCAGGTAGGCTCATACTTCTTTTCATCATCTGAAGCTTGTGCAAACACACTTGTAGAAATGAAAAGAAGGGTAAGGGTGATTTGAACGATTTTTTTCATAAATACAAAGGTACTTTACGGATGGCAGAATCAAACAGTTCAAATAGATTAAAATTCGATACTCTCAAAATCAATATATCATTCAATAAAAGGGAAATAGTTCGTACGTTTATATGGTTGGTTATATGAATCGATCATTAATTCCGTTATATACCGGCAATCGGATCAATAAGAACCATTTTATCGCATGATTAAAAAGGTAATTTGTACAGGGCTTTTCATTTTAATACTGGCATCACCCATTTTTGTCTTTGCTCAGAACGATGATGGATTTAAAATTGCAAGAGTCCAATATAGGGGAGGGGGTGACTGGTATAATGTACCTTCCTCGCTTACCAATTTGATTGAGTTTACTCAAGACCGGGTTCCCATCAATATCAACCCGGAATATGATGATGTACAACTTGGCAGCCGCGATATTTTCAATTATCCCTTCCTGTTTATGACAGGCCATGGTAACATTGCTGTGAATGATGCGGAGATGGAAAATCTTCGTACCTACCTCGAAAACGGTGGTTTTCTTTATGTGGACGATGATTACGGAATGGATCAATATGTAAGAGAGATCCTGCAAAACATCTTTCCCGATGAACGTTTTTTTGAATTGCCGGCCAACCACCCTCTCTACAGCAATGTGTACAACTTCCCGGAGGGACGGCCGCCCAAAGTACATGAGCACGATGGCGAACCTCCCCAGGCATTTGCGGTGTATCGAAACGGACGCATGGTTATTCTCTATACCTATGAATCCAACCCCTCAGATGGGTGGGCCTTTGACGAGTTCGACAATCCACAGGAAGTAACAGATGCCGCTCTGCAGTTTGGTGTGAATTTGTTGGTTTATGCGTTGACGAGTCCTTGATGAGTCGAGAACCTGACAGAGCGCGAACGCAGTGAGTTCCTGTCAGAGTTCGAGGTCTTTCTGCCATCAATCAATACAACTGCCAGGTTGTTTGGCATTAAAGAAAAATCATTGCCAATGGGTGGTACTACACGGCTCAGGCGAGCCGTGTTACGTAGATCGATTCGCGCCGAAGGCATCCCGTTGGGGCCTGAGCAGATCATCTTTATTCTCAAAACTCTTCAACTTTTGTTGATACTCTAAAAACAGCTTCTCGCTCATTTTCATCAGAATAAAAGGAAATTGAACCGTTTTCAGTCGACCAGCTAACCGGATTTTCTGAATGCGGCTCATCAAAGTCAGACTGCATATCAAATAAAAGTTGCCTGATGTCTGTGCCCATTTTCAGAGTTTGTCGATAATAATGTATTGAATCAGCATACATGGCACTGTCGGGAGAAGACTGCAGGCTATCTAAAAGATTTCTCCCGGATGAAGTGAGAATTCTCCATCGGCCGGAGATGGAATCTATCCGATTGGCGGCGTTGGTAGAGAAGGCGAGCTCGTCAATTGGAATAACCTGCCGAGTCGGTGTGCCTGAACCCAACAGGTATAATCCTACCTCATTGCAATTCATTGTAAACGTTTCTTCAGCCTCGTTATAAGTAACGGATTCTGCCGTTTCAGTGACCTGAAGGCTATCTCCCAGAACATAAGTTTGACCACAAATTTGTACACCGGACGAATAGATAAATTCATCCAGCGGATCACCACAGCCGGTAACCAATAACATGAGTAGAGGGAGAAGAAGTACTTTTTTCATTATGTAATTGATTAAAATTCAAACTTCACGGCTCAGGCGAGCCGTGTTACGTAGATTGGCTAGCGCCGAATACATCCCGTTGGGGTCTGAGCCGATCTGGATGTCAAACAAAAAGCACAACCATTAGTGCATAGCTGATCACAGCCAAAAGCCCCGCTGTTATAGCAAGTGGAAATTGAGTGGTTACATGGTCCATCAGGTCACAGCCCGTGGCTAATGAACTGAGAATTGTGGTGTCTGATATCGGTGAACACTGATCCCCAAAAACGGCACCACCAATTACGGCCGAGAAGCAGAGCGTCAGGAAAAACGGATCGGGTACAACCGCCCAGGCCAGTGGAACAGCAACCGGGAACACTACTGCATATGTACCCCAGGAAGTTCCGGTTGAAAAAGCGATAATCATACAGAGAACCATCAGAACACCGGGCAGAAAAGCGGGTAATACAAGGTCACCCAAAATAGATACGACGTAACCGGCAGTACCAACAGCATCGGCAACTTCTTTCAGGGAAACCGCAAGTGCAAGTATGATGGCACCAATGGTTACTCCTTTACACCCGTCGATAAATCCTTCAATAGCTTCCTGGAGTTTCATTCCTTTAGCCATGGCAATACCTAATCCTACAAGTACAGCCAGAACGAAAGCTTCGGCAATCAGAAGGGTTGGATCTTCTTTTTGACCCATAAAAAAGTATGTGACAATAAAAGGAATAATCGCAACCCCTAAAAGAGCACCAATGGGTCCAAAGAAATCAATCAACCCAGGTTTATAATCTTCAGGAACTTTCTTTTGAGTAAGCTCATCGGCAGCCATCGGTGTGGCGTTGGCGTGATCTAACGGGCCACCTTCTCGTGCTCGTTTAATTGCGGCTCGCATCTTTTTGCCCGGTATCCAGGGTAATTTCTCCCAGGCAAACAACAGGGTAATGAGGATGGCAAAAATAGCATAAAAATTATATTTAACGGCGTCAATAAAGAAGAAAACACCATCCATTGGAGTGGAAAACATAGGAAGCGTACCTACAATCAAACCGCTCACATAAAAGGGCCATACATTGAACGGAATTAGTGTAGCTGCAGGTGAGGCTGTTGAATCTACCATGTAGGCAAGTTCTTCATGAGATACTTTATGTTTGTCGGCAACCGGCCGGACTGTTGCCCCAGTTAAAACCGTACTGATGGTTCCTCCCTGGTGGAAAATCAATCCCATAATCCAGGTGAAAAATTTGGCTGTTTTGGGTCCTCTTACCATCAGATTGCTTGCCCATGTTGCAAACTCTTCGGCCCCGCCGGTGCGGGTCCAGATGCCAATCAAACCACCCAGTGCCCAGAGATACACCAACAAGATGAGCGCAAAACTTTCGGTACCGATGGAGGGAATCAGGAAGCTTTGAACGATGTTGGCCTCACCGGCGATGACTCCGCCCAGGCAAACACCGATAAAAAGTGCGCTTACAACTTCCCGGGTCCAAAAAGCCAAAACAATTGCAACAAGCGGAGGCATAATCGACCAAAACCCGTAGTGCCCATCCTGCTCTGGGAAGGCATCTGTAAGGGCGAGGTAAAACCCTGCAATGATCAATGCAATAAAAAAGCCGGTTATGATACGCCGACGATTCTTTGGGTTCCCAAATCTGCTTTGAATATAATTTTCGGTCTGGGTCATAGAAAGATAATCTGTATGTTTAGGCTCTATATTGACCCCGCTATCAATTGAGCGTGTTCAAAATAGTTATCATCGGTCAGTTTTCAGAATACAAATTGAACAACTGCGGTTGAATCAATCCATAAGAATCATTTAAAAAAATTGATGGATTAAAAAGATTTTTACCCTGAGTTTCAAAGGGAAATGATTATTATTGAGGATATGTTTTTAATCGTTAATCCAAGCTTGTAAACCATTTTTTGATGAGTGACTTACGACGGGAATTGGGATTTTGGGATGCCCTCACCATCGGTGCAGGTACAATGATCGGTGCAGGTATTTTTTTACTTGCCGGTATCGCACTCGAAATGTCGGGTCCTGCGGCTATTTTTGCATATTTGGCTGCGGGTATTGTTTGTATGATTACCGCATCCAGCGCAGCTGAACTGGCAACGGGAATGCCTACATCCGGCGGTGATTATTTCTTTGTGTCGCGATCTTTGGGTCCGGCATTTGGAGCGATATCCGGAGTTGGAATTTGGCTGAGTTTAACATTTGCCATCGCCTTTTATCTTTTTGGTTTGGGTGAATACCTATCGCAATTTTTGCCTTTGACAGCTTTTTGGGGGGCTGTAATCGGTGGTGTACTACTTGTAGCTTTGAATGTAATTGGTGCGAAGGAGTCCGGCAGGACACAGGTTATTGTGGTACTCACTCTTTTCGCTATCCTGGGAGGTTTCAGCGTTTTTGGGGTTTTCAATATTAACGTTGATAATTTCACCCCTTTTATGCCTTTTGGATTTGAATCTATTTCGGCAACAACGGCACTTGTATTTGTATCATTTTTAGGCTTTGTAAAAATTGCGGCAGTGGCAGAGGAGATCAAAGAACCGTCGAAAAACCTCCCGCGTGCACTTATCGGTTCTGTGGCTATTGTTACACTCTTATATGTTATCATTCTGCTGGTGATTGCGGGCATGTTCACCCAAGAAACGATTATTGACGTGCGGGATCCCCTCACCACTGCAGCCCGTACAATGCTTGGCGGACCGGGGGCTGTAGCAATAATAATTGCCGGACTTTTGGCCACACTTTCTTCCGCCAATGCCAGTATCATGGCCTCTTCAAGAATTAATCTCGCGATGGCGCGCGACCGGATGGTGCCCAATTGGCTGAGCGCTATCCATGATAAACTGCTGACTCCGTACCGGGCCATTCTGTTAACGGGAGTATTAGCATTGGCTTTCTTATTCCTGGAAAGTTTGGAGGATCTTGCAAAAATTGCAAGTGTCTTGCAGTTATACAGCTACGCGGCCCTAAATATTGGGTGCGTAATATTAAGAGCATCAAGCCCGGAATGGTATAAGCCAACCTATCGTACTCCCGGAACTCCCTATTTACAGATTTTTGCAGCATTAGGTTGTCTTGCCATCATCATTTATTCCGGTACATTTGCACAGGTAGCCGTGGTAATTTTAATTGTTGTTAGCCTTGCCTGGTATGCAATTTGGGGCAGAAATAGGGTAGAGTTTGAACACGCTGTGCCAGAATTTAAAGAGAAGTGGAAAGAGCATGGACTCGGTGTCTTTTCATTGCCAATGGAGCAGCATGTGGATGAGTCCGAAGAGTGGGTTCCGACCATTCGGCCGCTTAGTTCTACATCCCCAAGAAATGTGGTAGCCGCTTTGGCAAACCCTGAAACAGAAGGCGATCTTCTGAAACTGGGTCAATTGATAGCAACCGGTACGAAACAGGGAGGAACCGTTACCGGGCTTGGAATGGTTCGCGTTCCACTGCAAACTCCTATTGAAACCATCCGTAGAAAACTGGGTGAGAAGACAACCGTACGTGAGAGTATTGAAAAAATTGCTGAAGAATCCCGAGGAGAAAAAGAAACCAATGGTAAAGAGGCGGCCAGGATGCTGGCTAAAACAAAATTTGAATCTGTTTCGGAAGCCGCTTACGACATATTCCAGGGATTGATTAATGAGACAGAGGAAAGACGTGCCGACCTGATGCTGATGGGCTGGCAGGGTGGATTCAGCGTTGGCCGCATCTATAATACACCGGTTCAGCGCGTTCTGAAAAATTTACGAGCAGATCTCGCAATACTAAAAGATCGGGGGTTAAAGGATATAGATTCTATTGTGCTGCCGTGGGGTGGCGGACTCCATGCCTGGCTGGGACTTGAAATCGGTATTCGAATTGCACGATTTTTGGATGCTGAACTCAAAGTGCTGCGGTTGGTCAAGTCCGGTGTTGACGAGGCAGACGAGAGAAGAGAGTTGGAGAAATCGATCAGTGAGCTGACAGACGGTTTTGACAGGGTGAAGATAGAAATCAGAGAATCGGAAGATGTATCAAGCGGAATTCTTGCTGAGCTTGATGTGCATGACCACGACCTTGTGATTATTGGTGCATCGCACGAGTGGAAGATCCGTAACGTATTGTTTGGCACCATCCCCGATGTAATTGCTGATCGTGCACCATGTTCCGTGCTAATGGTTCGTCGTTTTGTAACCGAAGACTGGAAACTGAAAGCCAGTGAGGGAATCAAACGGATGAAAGAACAACTTGGGTTGAGCACCTCACCGGATACAAGCGGAGAGAATTAAATAAAGAATAGCACAAGCGTCCTTGGTTAGCGTAGTTTGCTCGCTTGTGCATCTTTACCCACGCTTATAATCAAGATCCGCAACAGATTATCCGTTACGTCGTACCAGGAATCATGAATAACGTGAGTAAAAAAGATGTCGATTGGCTGCTCAACCTTCACCAAAAAAAGCCAAATCAAACAAAGCAGGATAAAACCCATTCAGGCCTAAAGAGGAGATTCCTGTGGGCGCTCATCATCTTGTTTGGGGTGATTGGTTTGATGATCCTGCCCTTTTATCTGTTGGTTCGCACATCGGTTTATTTGAACCTGGCTTACAGTACCCCGGCATGGATCGCATTGGGTGTTGGAATATCTATCACGATTCTTTTGATTCTGATCTATATGTTATTGTTACTGAGCAGAATTAAGAATCGAAAATTACGATTTCAGGTAAGTGCAGGAAGCGCAGGGTTGATGGTATTCGGGTTTTGCTTGTTTTCACTTTTTTATCTGTCGGGTGTGAACGCAAAAACAGAGGAAGTAAGAGATGTGTATCGTTCCATGCATCCCATTTTAAGGGTAGCCATTTCAACAGTTACACTTGCCGATGGTGGCCTTGTTATTACAGACATCGAACGTGTTTCGGATGATTATGAAGCTATGGGGTTAACGGTCAATCCCCATTCACTGCATTACCGGCAGGAGAACGGATACGTTCATGCAGTGGATTTGCGGACACGGGGTCATGGCTTGATTCGCAATACCTTGTTGCAGTATTCACTTGAAATAATGGGTTTTGAAACACTTCGACACGTGGGTACAGCCGATCATCTGCATGTGGAGTTGGCGGTGAATTGATCTCTGATTCAAGATCGAACAGTCGTCGTACCTTTTTGGTGATCTGACAGACGAAAAAAGCCATTCTATTGGTATAAACCGTTGTATTCCAAGAATCGGAAGACATCGGATGAGTTTTTTTTGCTGATAAATTTGATGAATTGCTTTTTCACTCATCCGATGTCTTATAACGACTTCCAATTCACCTTGATTTGCCATTTTTTCGAAGCTGCTCTGTCAAAATTGAAAACCAATTGTAAAAAATGACAGTTTCTGAAATCCGATTTTGTCATTTTTTAATTCTCAAAGTTAGTTGGTATCCGTTTTGCATTTAGAGAAGTAGGTTGTTGACAATCAACAAATCACCATGAATTAATCTTGTTAATTTTAACCAATTAGGGAGGTTATAACTATGCTGATGAAAAGAGAAACACGACCCACACTTACAAGACAAAGATTAAACTCACCACTCAGTCTTTCAAACTGGTTAGACGACATTTTTGAAGATGCCTTTAACTGGACAGAAGGGACGTTTGTACCCGACATGAATGTATATGAAACGGCCAAACAATTTGAAGTAACAGTTGAGCTCCCGGGTATGGATAAGAACGATTTCGATATCAGCCTGAATGATAATGTTCTTACCATCAGTGGGGAGCGAAGAATAAAAGACCAAGGCAAAGAAAACGGCCGAAAATACCACAGAGTGGAAAGCAGATTTGGTAAATTCAGCCGGTCGCTGCCATTACCGAATGTAGCTGATACAGATAAGATTGAAGCGGCCTACGAAAACGGAGTTTTAGCGATTACTATACCGAAGCTAAAAGAGAAGACAGGCCGTAAAATTAAGATCAAATAATTAAAAATAACAAAAGTACTGAGAAGCCATCCGGTTATTGCCGGGTGGCTTTTTTGTTGTGTTACCTACAGACATGGTATTTTTCTTGCCGAATAAATGCACTGTTTTGGATTCCACTTTTTTATCGGCTAAAAAATATATTGCCACTTCTTAAAAATACCATGTCTAAAGTAAATACCATGTCTAAAAAGGAGGCCTAAACCGCCTCACATCTCACAAACAAAAAATTCCACCATCGATATCCCCAGGTATCCTCATCAACGACGTCGAATTCATGATCCGCTAGAAGTGATTTTAGTTCGGGTAGAGTCCGGCTGTTGATATTTTCAGGTGAAAGCCAGTCGATAAATTTGTTGGCTATTTTGAAAGAACCGGTACGGTTCCAGTCGAGCATCCAGAGCGTTCCACCCGGTTTTAGAATACGGCTGAAATTCTTCAGAACACGATCTTGATCTGTGTAGTAATGAAATGAGTTCAGGCAGATAATTTGCGTAAAGGTTTCATTTTCAAACGGCAACTCCTCTGTAAAGTGACTGGTAAACTCAACGTCTTTTGCATAGCGCAGGCGATATTTAGCCCGTTCCTGCATGTTTGGGGCCGGATCATTCAGAACCAATCGTTTGAAGGATCCGAATTTTTCCATAATCTCGTGGGCAAGAAGCCCGGTACCGGCGCTGCAATCCAAAACCTCATCCTCGGGTGACAGCTCAATCTTATCAAGGAGTTTTTCGTGGGTATGGTTTAAGTAGGTTTGGTACTGTTTATCATACCGGTTGGCGAGTTTGTCGTAGTACCGGACCGTATTTTTTGCAGCAGAGTTCATAAACCCCTGATTATTTGAATTTTGCAAGGTGTAACGGCCGGTAGCCGCTTTTCTTTTACAGAAAAACTGTCTTAATGTTCAAATAGTTTCAAAAGGTCTGATGCAGCTTTAAACGAACTAATAGAACCGGTGGCCACTTTTTTTTCAAGTATTGGCAGTTCCTTTTTTATGTTAGGATGCTGAAAAAATCGATCTTTCAGCTGATCCTCAATCGCCTCGTTCATCCAATAAACGGCCTGTTTTTTTCGGTTCGATTCGAAATACCCATTCTCTTTTGTAAGGCTAAAGTATTTCTCAATCTGCTCCCACAACTCATTCAAACCTATTTGTTCAAGTGCAGAACAAGTTAGCACCGGTGGTTCCCATCCCGATTCATGAGCCGGGAAAAGAGAAAGGGCATTTTTGAACTCTTGCCGGGCTTGGTTTGCCTTTTTAATATTTTTTTGATCTGCTTTGTTGATAGCTATCATATCAGCCATCTCCATAATACCCCGTTTAATCCCCTGCAATTCGTCACCGGCACCGGCCAGCATCAACAATAGAAAGAAGTCCACCATCGATTGTACTTTAATTTCAGATTGCCCAACGCCAACCGTTTCCACAAAGATGGTATCGAATCCTGCGGCCTCACAGAGCAGGATAGTCTCCCGGGTTTTTCGGGCTACACCGCCCAATGTTCCGCCGGTGGGGGAAGGCCGGACATACGCATTCTCATGAGCTGAGAGAGCCGGCATCCGGGTTTTATCGCCCAAAATACTTCCTTTCGACCGGCTGCTGCTGGGATCGATCGTAAGAACCGCCAACTTTTTTCCATCCTCGAGAAGTTGCTTTCCAAGGCTTTCAATAAAGGTGCTTTTGCCTACACCCGGCACCCCGGTGATGCCTATTCGAATCGACTTCCCGGTTTGGTCAAGGCAATCCTCAAGAATTTCCTGACCCAATTCGCGATACTCAGACCGGGTGCTCTCAATAAGTGTAATGGCCTGGGAGAGTATTGTTCTGCTGCCTGATTTAATACCATCCACAAACTCCCTCCGGCTTTTCAGTGCAGAACGTTTTGTTTTAAAGTTCGGGTTGATGGAATTTGCAGGCTTGGATTTTTCTTTTTTGTTTGATTTTGGCATATATGCTATGGAATTCTTGAAGTTTTTCACTTCAGAGGAGTTACCTTATTGGAGGAATGTGTGTGAAGAATCAAGGTTTCGGTAAACATCCCTCAATTAAAATTCACTGGATGCTACTGTTTAAAATACAATCTTAAAATTTCATTTTTGAGATTTTGTGTTTTCGTGACGATTCTTATTAAGAGTTAAATAAAAGGATATTATGATTTTTAAAAGTTCTGAAATCAGGTGGTGGTCAACGGATAAAGATATTCTATGGGAGTTTTATGAAAAACTACCGGAAAAAGGAGAGGGCAACAGGGAGCCCGATCGTACGGATTATTATTTAGAATCCGACACCATCAACACGGGAATAAAGATCAGGGAAGGAAATCACGAACTAAAGGTCAAACGAGCAAAAGACGAGGAGCTTGATTTCGGGATCATGGAGCATTGGATCAAATGGAGTACTTCCGAAGAGAGGAATATTCTAAATACGGTTGATAATCAACTGCTGGATGACTGGATATCTGTGAAAAAGGAACGTTTTAAGAAAACGTATAAGATTATCAATCAAAACGAAATTGAATACATAAAAGAGGGGTTTCCTGCTGAGGGTTGTGGAGCTGAATTCACTGTAATTCAAGTTCAAGAATCAAAAAAAACGATTTACACTGTCGGCCTTGAGGCTTTCAGTTCATCAAATCGGGAGCGGGAAAATTTATTGAATTTGATTGAACAACTGGGTCTTGATTTTTCAAGTTTCAGAAATAAAGATTCTTATGGGTATCCTGAATTTTTGCAAAGGCATGATTAGAAATCAGTATAGGTGCTTGATATTTGGGACATGCTGAAAGATTTAATCATAAAAACAGAGAAGAGATATGATAAGGTTAAGTACCGGTTAAAGAGCAAGCTGAACCTGTTTAATGATGTCATCCTGTTTCCATATCGGGGATTTGGTAATCAAAATGAAGCATTTCTGCGAGGACGTGTACTTGAGAAAGAAGAGATCATACATGGCGATGTAGTGGTTCCAAATTCGCTCTATTACAACCTGAAAAAAACCTGGAAACGGTATGCCAGTGATGAGATCCCGGGCGTGGGCGTTAAGGGAATACTGAATGGCGTGGAGGCGGATTCCATCAGTGATCATGAAGGTTATTTCGATCTTCACTTCAAAGATCTTCATCTAACTGAACTCAAAAATGGGTGGCATGATGTTGAGCTGGAAATCACCCACATGCCGTTTGATCTGAGCTACATAGAAATGGCGATGGGTGAAGTTTTGATCTCAAGTCAACAGAGCTCGTACGGTATTATCTCAGATATCGACGATACGATTATCCACACTGATATCATCAATAAAATTCAGATGGTTTTGAATACCATTCGGTACGACTCTGAAAACAGAGTGGCGTTTGAGGGTGTGGCTGAACTCTACAAAGTTCTAACCGGTGAGAATCAAAATCCCCTGCTCTTTGTATCCGGGAGCTCATATAATTTGTATGAGATGCTGGATACATTTTGCCAGCTAAATGATATTTCAAAGGCACCCTTTTTACTGCGTGATTTGGGAATCGGCCCAAGCCAGTGGATTAAAGAAGATTCTCACTCTTTTAAAACGCGTAATATCGAGAAGATCCTGGATGTTTACGATCAGCTTCCATTCATACTGATTGGCGACAGCGGCGAGGAAGATCCGGAAATATACCTCAATATTTATGAAAAGTATCCCAACCGTGTGATGGCTATCTACATTCGTCATGTTCACTCCGATGCAAGGAAGCGGGAGATAGAAGAGATGACAACAGGCCTGGATATTCCTTTCCTGTTGATGGAGGACTCACATGAAGCGCTTGAGCATGCGAAAAGTATGGGATGGGTATCGTGAAAGACATTGTAGGTAAGGAGACATGGTATTTTTAGTGCTGGCACGACACTACTCAAAGATTAATTACTCTTAGAATTTTCCAGGTGAAGTTGCCTTAAGAAAAAATACCATGACTGATAGATAAACTTACTCAACCGACTCCTCCTCAAACCGCTTCCTCAATTTAACCGGCTCGTCAGCATCTTTGTTTTTACGTATGCGCATGTTGACCAACTCAACCAGCAGCGAGAAGAAAACCGCAAAGTAGATGTATCCCTTCGGAACGTGGAATTCAAAAGCTTCGATCATCAGCATGAAGCCGATTAAAATAAGGAAAGAGAGAGCGAGAACCTCCAAAGTGGGATGTTTTTTGATG
Source organism: Rhodohalobacter sulfatireducens (assembly GCF_022012475.1). Classification (GTDB taxonomy): domain Bacteria; phylum Bacteroidota; class Rhodothermia; order Balneolales; family Balneolaceae; genus Rhodohalobacter; species Rhodohalobacter sulfatireducens. The sequence goes on along the minus strand of NZ_JAKLWS010000001.1, from coordinate 13,808 downwards.
AACTCACTGATTTTCGTGGTAAAGGCGATCATTACCCCGATAGCAATGGTGATGGCGATAATCATCAGCAGGACTTCCTCGGTTAAACCGATTGCTGTGAGAATACTATCGAATGAAAAGATGACGTCTAGTGCAACAATTTGAAAAATTACCTCGCCAAATGTGGCAAGCTCTTTTTTGCCTTTTTCGTCGTGCTGACCTTCCATCTTATGATGAATTTCAATGGTACTTTTGAAGATCAGAAAGATACCCCCGACAAATAGGATAAGGTCCCGAATGCTAAAATCCATCTCAAAAAGAGAAAAGAGTGGTTCCGTAAATCCAATAATCCAGCTAATAGTGAGAAGCATTAGGATTCTGAAAACAAGGGCGAGAAACAGACCGATGGTCCGAGCTTTTTTCTGCTGGTGAACCGGTAGTTTATTTGAGACGATAGAGATGAAGATGATGTTATCGACTCCAAGAACAATTTCAAGAAAGGTTAGGGTGAGAAGGGCGATCCAGGCTTCGGGGCTCAGAAAAATTTCCATAATGAATTTATGATCTTAAATTCCTGTATCTCATTACGATTGAGAAAGATACAGATTGAGATCAACTTTCTCATGGATAAAGAAATAGGGGTAATGACATGAAAAGACATGGTATTTTTCGTGCAGGTATGACACTATCTAAAGATTAATCATTCTAACTCTTTGCGAAATGAAGTAGTCATAAGAAAAAATACCATGTCTGTAATTAGCTTAGCCGTAAGTTCATTTAGGATAGCATATAAGTTCTCCCCTTGAGAGGAGTACGCCTTCAGGCAGGAGGGGTGTTTAGTGCAGGTGTCCAGAATTACACAACACCCCTCAAATAACTCCGCTGGACGCTCCGTTATTATCTCCCCTCGAGGGGAGATCAAGTGTTCAGTTCAATCCAATTTTCAATTGTGCTAATAACTTCCTCCATGTTCTTTCTGACTTCCATTTCGTCAAATCCAAGAAAAAGAATTCCGCGTTACTCCAATTCTTTTTGTCTTTCTAAATCCTCTTTGGAAGTTTGGGAGTGATCATGGGTACTTCCGTCAACTTCAATGGCCAATTGAAGTTCATGACAGAAAAAATCTACTATGTAGTTGAGTATTGGAATTTGTCGGTGAAATTGATATCCAAGTTTTCGCCCTCTAATTTTTTGCCAAAGAAGGACTTCGCTCAATGTCATATTTTTCCTCAGCTTTCTTGCCAGTTTCTTCAGCTTTGGATTGTAAGGATGGATTTTGTTAGGCATAGGTTGTTGATTTTAACGTGCCAGATCTCCCCTTGAGGGGAGTCCGCCTTTAGGCGGGAGGGGTGTCCTGATGCATTCAGTATTCCCGAACACCCCTCTTATAGACTCGCTAAACGCTCGCCAATCTGTCTCCCCTCAAGGGGAGACAACACTCTCTTTATCCAGCAAAATATGCAAAATCTTCTTCGCTGCCTCTGGAATAACCGTCCCGGGGCCGAACACAGCAGCCACACCTCTATCATACAGATATTGGTAATCCTGGTTAGGGATCACTCCGCCAACGATGACCATAATATCTTCACGTCCATATTTTTTTAGTTCTTCAATAACTTGAGGGACCAGTGTTTTATGGCCTGCGGCAAGACTGGAGACACCAAGAATATGAACATCGTTCTCTACGGCTTGCTTTGCGGCTTCTTCGGGAGTTTGGAAAAGCGGACCAATATCTACGTCAAATCCAAGATCGGCAAAGCTGGTTGAGATCACTTTTGCTCCCCGGTCGTGACCATCCTGACCCATTTTGGCTACCATGATTCGCGGACGCCGTCCTTCTTGCTCTTCGAATTTGTCGGCAAGTTTTTGGGCTTCCTCAAACTCTTTGTTTTTCTTCATTTCAGATGAATATACTCCTGATATTGATTTAATGGTTGCCTGGTAACGGCCGAACTCTTTCTCCATCGCCATGGAAATTTCTCCGAGGGATGCACGATTTCGGGCCGCATCCACAGCTAGGCTCAAAAGGTTACCTTCACCGGTTTCTGCACATTTGGTAATGGCATCCAACGAGCGCTGAACCTCTTCCTCATCTCTCTCAGACCGTAACTTTTCAAGCCGTTCGATTTGAGAATGACGCACTTTCTCATTATCCACTTCAAGAATATCAATCGGTTCCTCTTTTTCCAACCGGTATTTGTTCACGCCAACAATGGTTTCTTTGCCACTGTCAATTCGTGCCTGTTTCTTGGCAGACGCTTCTTCGATGCGCATTTTTGGGATCCCGGTTTGAATCGCTTTGGCCATACCGCCGAGCTCTTCAACTTCTTCAATCAGCTCGAGTGCACGTCTTGCAATCTGGTCCGTCAAATATTCCACGTAATAAGAACCGGCCCACGGATCAATTGATTTCGTAATGGCGGTTTCCTCCTGCAGTATGAGTTGTGTATTCCTGGCAATCCGGGCTGAAAAGTCCGATGGAAGTGCAATCGCTTCGTCTAATGCATTGGTGTGGAGTGATTGAGTATGTCCCAACGTTGCAGCCATTGCCTCAATAGCTGTTCTGGCAACGTTGTTAAACGGATCTTGTTCGGTAAGGCTGTAACCCGATGTTTGACTGTGAGTCCGCAGAGATAGTGATTTTAGATTTTTGGGATTGAACTGTTTCATCAATTGGGCCCAGAGCATTCTGCCGGCGCGAAGCTTAGCAATCTCCATGAAATGGTTCATGCCGATCGCCCAGAAGAATGATATTCGTGGTGCAAAATCGTCGATATCTAATCCGGCTTTAATCCCCCGACGCACGTACTCCAGGCCGTCTGCCAATGTATAAGCCAATTCAATATCGGCCGTAGCTCCGGCTTCGTGCATGTGGTAACCACTTACACTGATGGAATTAAAACGCGGCATATTCTGGGATGTATACTCAAAAATATCCCCGATAATTCGCATGGAGGGTTCGGGCGGATAGATGTACGTATTCCGAACCATAAACTCCTTGAGAATATCATTTTGGATGGTGCCACTCAGTTTCTCAGTGGGTACACCCTGTTCCTCTGCGGCAACAATGTAAAATGCCATAATCGGGATTACGGCACCGTTCATGGTCATGGAAACAGACATCTCGTCCAATGGAATCTGATCGAACAGGATTTTCATATCCAGGATTGAATCGATAGCAACACCGGCTTTTCCAACATCACCGCTGACCCGCGGGTGATCGGAATCGTAACCGCGGTGTGTCGCCAAATCAAAAGCAACAGATAACCCTTTCTGACCGGCTGCCAGGTTTCGCCGATAAAATGCGTTAGACTCCTCCGCCGTTGAAAAACCGGCATATTGACGAATTGTCCATGGCCGGCCGGTGTACATGGTTGAGTAGGGCCCACGCAAATAGGGCGGTATACCGGCAGCATAGTCGAGGTGTTCAACGGATTCAATATCTTCCGCAGTAAACCTCTGTTTCACCGGTATCTTTTCCGGAGTCTGCCAAATATTTTCCTTAGTTGTTGAAGAAGTACTCTCTTTTATCCCGTTTGGATTGAAGGGGATCTTTGAAAAATCAGGTCGTTTCATGGTCTTTCTCTATTTTAAACAAGTCATTTTGAATATTGAGCAGCAAAGCAGGGATGTCCATGCCTTTGTGTATGAACAGATCCATTCCCGCTGCTCGATAACTCTCTTCATTATCTCCAGGATGGCCCGCAAGGATGCAGATTCCTTTATCAGAAAAAGCATCACAGAAAGGTTCAACAAACTCTTCGTACTCTTTGTCTGAACTGCATAGAACGAATAGATCAGCTTCGCCGAACTCAATTTTTTCTGCAGCTTCATCGATTGAATCATATCCGGTCGGATGATCAATTTTAAACCCTCCGCATCCCAGGGTGTTGTGTGAGAATGTAGCCCGGGCGTTTCGCCATTTTACATCCCCAACCGGTACAAGGTGAACAACCGGTTCAATTTCTGTTTCTTCAGAAAGAGATTTTGTTCGAAGGCGAATCTCATCAAAGACAGATCCTAATCTCGTTTCCTCTACAACCTGGTAGAGCACCTTTTCAGGTTTCAGCATGGCCTCTATCACGTCGCCAACCGTTGCTTCATTTTTAAAAGCATTTTGGAGTGATTGGATCAGATCTTCGGATGAATCATCATGCTCGAAATCAGTTAGTTCGAGTGAATCTGCAAATGATTCTGCATCGATTGTATCGGGAAGCTCTTCCTCAGCGTTTGCATAATAGTTCGTGCCAACCAACACTTTTTTACCTTGGTTTACAGCTTTTTCTCTTTCTGCTTTGGAGCGATTAATAACTTCCTGGATCGATCCGTTTTTGAGTGATTGCAGAACTCCGCCTTCATTTTCAATCGTTTGAAAATACTCCCAGGCCTCTTTGGCGATGGTTGAGGTGAGGTTTTCGATGTAATAGGAACCGGCAGATGGATCGGCTACTTTATCAAAATGAGATTCATCCCGAAGGATGTACTGAATATTTCGGGCAATCCGTCTTGAGAAGTTTCCGGGCGTTGATTCTAATGTGTTATAAGGATGAACCATCAGTTGATTCACTCCACCCAAAACGGCCGACATCGATTCGGTGATGGTTCGTATCAGGTTGTTGTGGGGATCGGTAATGGTTTTGTTGGTTTTTGAGGTCTCCGCGATAACGGTCAACTTCGGCGGGTTTTCGAAACCGTATGCCTCCATCAGTTGATCCCAAAGAAGTCGTATCACACGTAATTTGGCTATTTCCGGGAAATAGAGTGGTCCGGCAGCAAGCCGTACAAAAATTTCATCTGCAGCGCTTTCCTTTTTTTCTTCATCAATTAAAGACAGGTACTCACTCGCTGTAGCGAGGGCCAGTGCCAACTCCTGAACAATAGTTGCGCCCGTTCGATGATAAAATAACCCATCGGCACACAGCGTTTTATAGTTTTTTTGATCAACAAGCTGATTAACGATCTCTTTTAATTTTTTTTCATCGAACGGCAGTCGTCCCCGTTCTGCTATGTAGGTAAAGGGATCAAAAACAAATTTTGGATTGTTGAACTTTTCCGGATGATTATTCATCATCGCCACAAGTGCGGGTGTGGTCATTCCGGAGTCGAAAGTAAACTCCACGGATTCAGTATCAATACCGTCCATCAGCCGGTCTAAATCAGCTTGTTTCTGGATTTGTGTTCCGTACATATCCCCGCCAAGCATGCCCGATTTCCAGGAAGATTTTGACCGGATTTGAAAAGATGCGGAATCTTTCTCAATGGCTGTTTTCATAGCCTCATTTGCATCACCCGGCGCTGTCTCATAGATAGGTTCGCAGCATGTCCACCCGGTTCTATCAATTATCGTTTTTTTTGCATTATGCTCAAGGTTTTGCAGGTCTTCTTGGGTGTAGAAAGGCGCGGCAGTAAAACCTTCATGAGAATTCCAAAAGAGCTTGCTTTTATAATCAGCCCCCTTCAGATCTTGGTTTATTTTTTCTTCCCACTTGATTTTAGATACCGGCTCAAAATCCCACAACCTTTTTTTCTGTCCATTCTTATTGGTTGTCATGGTCACTCTTTAGTTTTATGAACCTTTTATTTAAGATAATCAGACCCGTTGTTTTTCGCTAAAAAATTACTTGATTTACGTGCGATAAACCGATCTGAATTACATATATTCAAACAAAATTTTGGTTGCTAAAATCAGCATCCATCACATTTTGAAACAATGCTGAACGGCTTAGCATTTACGGAAATCAACAAGAGGATATGGCTGTTGCAAGAGTAAATACAAAAATTGAATATATGAGATAGCCAACAAATCAAAATCAAATGGATATGGCAGAGTCAAAAGAAAAAACGCATCCACTGACCCATTTAACGGAAGATGAACAGATGCTGAAAGATGCCGCGGCAGAATTTGCTGATACGGTCATTCAGCCCAAAGTCCGGGAGATGGAGGAGAACGCAAAACTCGATCCGGAATTGATCCAACTGTTTTTTGATATGGGTTTCATGGGGATCGAAATCCCCGAGAAATATGATGGCGGAGGGGGAACATTTTTTATGGGTATTGTGGCTATCGAACAGATTTCGCGAGTGGATGCATCTGTAGGTGTTTTTATGGATGTGCAAAATACCCTCGTTAACAACGCTTTTCTAAGGTGGGGATCTGATGAAGTTAAAGAAAGATTTTTGCCTCCGTTAGCAACTGAAAAAGTAGGTGCCTACTGTTTGTCTGAAGCCGGTTCGGGAAGTGATGCTTTTGCTCTGAAGTGCTCAGCTAAGGAAGACGGCGATTCATACATTTTGAATGGCACTAAACTTTGGATTACTAATGCAGCTGAAGCGGATATTTTCCTTGTGTTTGCAAATATCGATCCTGATAAAGGATATAAAGGAATCACCTGTTTTATAGTGGAGCGGGGAATGGATGGTTTTTCTATCTCAAAAAAAGAGAACAAGTTGGGAATACGGGCTAGTTCTACCTGTGAATTGACATTTGAAGATGTGAAGGTTCCAAAGGAAAATATTCTTGGAGAAGTTGGAAAGGGTTATAAAGTAGCCATAGAGACTCTGAATGAGGGAAGAATTGGTATAGGAGCCCAGATGATTGGCATTGCACAGGGCGCATACGATGAAGCCATTCGATATACAAAAGAACGTAAGCAGTTTGGAAAATCTATCTCTGAGTTCCAGGGTGTCCAATTTCAATTGGCAAAAATGGCAACCGAACTGGAGATGGCACGCCTGTTGGTATACAATGCTGCCCGAAAGAAAGAAGCGGGGCAGTCGTTCCTGAAAGAAGCAGCCATGGCTAAATATTACAGTTCGGAAGTAGCAGAAAAAGTAAGCTCAATGGCGGTGGATCTGTTTGGGGGCTACGGTTATGTAAAAGAGTACCCTGTGGAAAAGTTCTACCGTGATTCTAAAATTGGGAAGATTTACGAAGGTACTTCGAACATGCAACTACAAACTATTGCCAAGATTATTTTAAAGGAATGAAGAAATAAATCAACAGTTTTTCAATCATTGTGTGAGTAATAAGGGCTAATAATCAACTTTCAAATAGTTCAAACATTCGATGATTACAGAAGCATTGTTTAACTTTTTCAACTAAATTGGATTTTTTCGGAATGATTTCTAAACGAAAGTGTGTTTCAAACATGTTTATAAAGTATAATATGGGCGAAATATTGGGAAACCAGCCTCTCAGACAATAAATCGGAGTTTTTTAGTAACACAATCACGCGAAAATTATGGCAAATATTCAAGAATTTTTAAAATCATGTAGCAAAGACGAAGAATCCTACAGAAAGCTAATTGAATTTGTTCAGGATATCGTTGACGAAAGAGAGGAAGCCAAAAAACAATTAAATTTATTAGAGAGTGCTATTCGAAGTGATTATGACTCAATTGTAATTACGACACTTGACCTGGAAAAACCGGGCCCAAAAATAGTCTACGTAAATGATGGATTTACCCGGATGACCGGTTATTCAAAAGAGGAAGCAATTGGAAATACACCGCGAATCCTTCAAGGTCCCAAAACAGATCGGAAAGTGTTGGATACTCTGAAGAAACGACTCAAAGAGGGGCAGGCCTTTTTTGGTCATACTGTGAATTATCGAAAAGATGGCAGTGAATTTATAAATCAGTGGGATATTCACCCGCTTACAAACGAGGATGGTGAGATTACTCATTGGGTTTCTTACCAACACGATATCACCGAAAGAAAACGGTCTGAAAAGAAAGTTGTGGATTCCAAGATTGAATTCGATAGTCTTGCCGAGGAATCTAAAAAAACATTGGTTGATATCGACGAGCAAGGCAATATCATCACATCAAACAAAGCATTCAGAGATCTCATTGGATTTGATGATGAGGAGTTGAAGAAGTTTAAAATCTGGGAACTATTGACTGATGAACAGATTGAAAATTTCAAGCACCGGTTTGATAAATTTAAGCCCAGTGATTTTGATGGTTCATCTTATGAGCTGAAAATCAAAAATAGTAAAGGAAATTTCATAGAAGTTAAAATGAAAACACGCTTGCTGGAGATAGATGATCAAAAAGTTGTTCGCGCTTCTTTCGAAAATAAGTCTCTCCAAAAACGAATTATGGCGATGCTAAACAAGCGAAATGAATCGTATCGAAATTTGTTTGACACCATGCGTGAATTTCGCTACAAGCTGGTTCAAAACGATGATCAGAATTTTGTTTTTGAATATGTTTCAGAAACCTTTCCGAATATTACAGGAATATCCACAGATGAAGCAGAGGGTATGCTTCTGAAAAATTTAGTACATAAAGATGATTTCCAAAAAGTTGAAAACCATCTTAGAAATGTGCAGGAAGGCAAACCGAGTACGGAGCAATTCCGAATCGTTATGAAAGATGGCAGTTATTCAGAAGTAATTGATTACGCTAAACCGGTCTGGGATGCCGAAAATGCATCTGTTGTAGGAATTAAGGGGTCAACTTCTACTGAGATTTCATCTGCCAAAGAATCTACTAAAACCTAATCTTTTACGTTAACAATTCGACACCCGTTCATAGAATTCTTACCTTAGAAATATGACTATTGAAGAAAAACAGGATCGAATTGCACGACAATTTGAATTGCTGGGCGATTGGCCCGAGCGATATAAGTACATCATAAAACTGGGGCAGAAACTGGAACCGCTTGATGAAGAACTTAAAGTGGAGGAAAACCTGGTTCGCGGATGTCAATCGCAGGTATGGCTGGTTACCGAGCAAGATGATGATAAAATAATTTTTAAGGCTGATAGTGATGCTGCCATCACGAAAGGATTGGTGGCTATGCTTGTGAATTTCTATTCGGGCGAAAATCCGGAAACAATACTTCAAACCGATCCGGAATTTATCGAAGAGATCGGGATGCAGCAGCACCTTTCACCCACACGATCGAATGGACTGGCGTCTATGGTGAAGCAGATGAAGATTTATGCGATGGCCTACAAAAGTAAAATGGGACAATCCGTACAGTAATTCACTACAATTTTCAGTAAACTTTAGCTGCCTCTACCGGAGGGCCTGAATAAATAAAATTAGAAGTTATCTATTATGAATAAGAAAGTAATACAGTCAGTTGCATTTATTGCCTTTATCGGGGTTGCCATTACAGCCTTGTATTATGGAGGTGTTTTTGGAAATTCATCCACTCAAACGCAGGAAAATGCTCCGCGCCAAGCACAGGAAGTTAGAATTTTAAAATACAGTGATTACCAGTGCCCGGCCTGTAAGGTTTATATTCCCCTGGAAGAACAGCTGAAAGCTGAGTATGGTGATATGATTGAGATTGAGTACCGCCATTTTCCATTGAGAGGACATCAATTTGCTGACCTTGCTGCGAGAGCGACAGAGGCAGCACGCGAACAGGGTAAATTTGAACAGATGCACGACTTGGTATTTGAGTACCAGGAAGAGTGGTCTCAAGGTGGAGCCCGGGAGTATTTTTTTGATTTTGCTGAGCAGATCGGGTTGAATATGGATCAATTTGAAAACGATATTGAGTCTGAACAGATCCGGCAAAGAGTGAACAGTCAGCTTCAAGAGGGATTGAGACGAACAGTAAATTCAACGCCAACTTATTTTATGAACGGCCAGAAACTTCGACAGAATCCCCAAAGTTACGAGCAGTTTAAAGCGATTGTTGAACTTTATATGTACCGCTCTGAATAATATCAAGTTGAACGGGCAGCTTGCTCGTTCACCAATCAACTTTACATTTTATAGTTCTGTCACGGCACTTAAGCACATTAAATTTTTGAAAAGCCGGACAAGCTGTCCGGCGTACTTGTATGATCTACGAATTTTTAAATAAATCTCCACAGTTTGATGATAGTGTGTTTGTGGCACCCAGTGCAGATATCATCGGGGATGTGACCATTGGCAGTGAGAGTTCCGTTTGGTTTAATGTGACGATCAGGGGAGATGTAAATTGGATCGAGATTGGTGAAAAAAGCAATATCCAGGATAACAGTTGTATCCACGTAACCAACCAAACCAATCCAACCAAGTTGGGAAACCAGGTTACTATCGGCCATAATGCCACAATTCACGGGTGTACCATCCACGACAGAGTTTTAGTGGGTATCCAGGCAACAATTTTGGATGATGTGGTGATAGAACCGGATGTTATGATAGCGGCCGGGAGCCTTGTGCCGCCCGGGAAAAAACTGGAATCCGGATTTTTATATATGGGTACGCCGGCAAAAAAAGTGAGAGAACTTACCGAGGAAGAGATTCAGCATATCGCTCAGAATGCAGAAAATTACGTGAAATACCAGCGCACATATCTCCAGGTAGACAAATATGATGAAAATCCTTTCTATAAAGCTAAAGAGTGAGAGAAACCCAGGAAGGTTTGTTTTTTAAAGTTCATCTCATTTGGAATAATTACTTATGCTGAAAAGAAACTTCGAGGGTTTAAGAATCATCAATCTGAAAAATGTCCGGAATCTATATCCACATACCATTCTGCAAACAAGCATGCAGTTACTGTGATTTCTATTTTCTTACGCGAGACAAACTTCGTCAACCCTTTGTAGAGGCTCTTTTATCTGAAATCAATTCATACGGTGATACTAAATTTTCTAAGGAGATAGTCCGTACAATCTACCTGGGTGGAGGAACCCCCTCACTTCTAAATAACAAGCAGCTTGAGAGCATTTTTGGAGCACTGCACTCGGTATTTGATATCGATGCTGAAGAAATTACGATGGAGCTGAACCCGGATGATGTTACCCGGGATTATCTATCTATGATCCAGGATTTAGGAGTAAACCGGGCAAGCATGGGTGTTCAGTCATTTGATAAGAAACTGCTGGAGTTTATGCACCGGGCACATAACCCGGAAGAAGCTTTTTCTGCACTTGAAGCCTTACAAAAAACAGGTTTTCCAACCTTTACAGCCGATCTTATTTACGGAAACCCCGGCCAATCAGTAGAAACTCTGGAGCAAGATATTGACAAACTTCTCAGTTTTGATCCACCTCATATTTCCGCTTATTCTTTGACTGTAGAACCCAAAACCAGGCTTGGAAAACAGGTAGAACTTGGACGAATTGATCCGCCGGATGATGACCGCGTGTCGGAGCAATTTGATGTGGTTCGTACTCAACTAGCCGCAGCCGGAATAGAGCAATACGAGGTAAGCAATTTTTCCAAGCCCGGTAAGGAGGCTGTTCATAACAGTAATTACTGGAAACATGAAAATTATATCGGGTTCGGGCCGTCTGCTCACTCTTTTTGGTGGGATGAATCGGGAGCAAACCGCTGGCAGAATGAAGCCAATCTAAAAAAGTATCTGAATGAAGCCCCGGAGGATTATCGAGAGGAAGAAGAAACGTTATCAAAAAATACACTCGCAGAAGAGCGATTAATGCTGGGTCTTCGAACAAAATGGGGAGTTTCTGAAATAGATCTTAAACAGAGTTATGGATACAGTTTCACTGATTCACAGTGGCAATGGATTGAAGATCAGGTTGAGAAGGGATTCATGGTAACAGAAAACAGTACATTAAAAATGACTTCGGATGGCTTAAAGATATCCGATCACTTGATTGTTGAATTACTCTCTTGATTGATAATATATTCAGCTGAGCTATTTCACCAATACCATTTTTCGAGTTACGGCAGTTTGGTTAGTTACAATCCTGTAGAAATATACTCCTGATGCCAAACCGGTTCCATCGAACCGAACGGTATGAAACCCCCGGCCGAGCTGCTCGTCAACCAGCGTTGAAATTTTTCGGCCGATCCGATCATACACCTCAACAACCACATCCTTTCGTTCGGTGAGAGCAAATTCGATGGTGGTGACGGGGTTAAAGGGATTTGGATAGTTTTGAGTAATCGTATCTTCTTCCGGAATTGTAGAGCTGACAGTTAGATGATATGTACCGCTGCTTTCTCTGTGAGTATTAACAACCGCAATTCGCATATCAATCAGATCATCCCAGGACCATGTGGTTTGAAGCGATTGTGAGCTGGAATTTGGATTCGCCATAAACTCTATATCGATCTCCCCGTTTTTAAAAAAACCAACCACTCCAATCCCGATACCATTGATGTCGGATTCCAAGAATATGGATGGCTGCCCGGGTGTAATGTTTGATGGAACGACCTCCAGGTAATCTGCGGCATGAGAGCGTAAATACCGATTTGTAACGCTGTCCGGCGGCTGTGTGAGTGTTTTAGAGAAATTTGCTGTTGGATACTCTGCACTCTCATCAAATCCAAAACCGGGTGTCATAAAATTGGGTCCGGCCACCATATGCCACATATGATTCATCAGGTGCTCATGCGGGAAATTTGTTTCATACAATTCCAATGCCTGGCTCACGGCGTCGACAAACGGAATCAGGTTTTCGCTTTTATCCGTATTCAGGTAATCGGTTCGGATGATATTCCAGACATCTACCCAGAACGTTGCACCAAAGGTTTCAAAAAAATAGAGCATCCAGCTTACGTGATTGTACGATCCTGGGATAGGACTGTCCGGGTTTCCGAAAATAGATGATGGCCTGGCTTTTCCATGATCCCAATCATTTTGTTGATCATCATACTGCATTATGTAATTGTAGTAGTCGTTCACGTCATCAAATACGATCTCCTCCATCAGGGTAGCGTCCATTTCAGACCAGGCCGTATTCCCTGACTCACCCTTCCAACGGTTATTTGCGTACTGGATGGCATGTTTTATTTCATGAGCCATGGTTGCATACAAGGCTCCAATTTGATTTCCCTCCGGATGAGTATTTTCGGGGAATCCTTCAAAATTGCTGTGGATATTAATAGAGGTTGTTGAACCTGATGATCGTGTGGTACCATAAAATCCAAAATCTAAAAAATAGATCTCGTAAGGATCGGATTTTAAAAAATCCATAAAACCTATGTTTTCAACCTCGTGCCGGTAGGATGAATCGGCGGCAAATGCGGCTTTTTCAATGTAGTCGGGAATACCGGAGTTATCTGCATCTTCAAGAGGAACTGAATCCTCACCTTCAACTTCGTAATGAAGAATAAAATTACCGGATGGTGAGATATGCGATAGCATATCAAAAGAAGATCCTGGGGAGGTTATCAATTCAATTTCTTTTACGATGGCAGGATTCAAATCATTTCGTAATCTTTCAAACTCCATCAAAACGGGAGTCAAGCAGCGGATTGGAGGGTTCTCTCTACTCTCAGTTTGATACTTTACATTTAACCGTTCAGGTGCAAACCCCGCATAAATTGATTGCAGTATTGCCTCACCCCTTGAAATATTCCCCGACTGAACTTCCTGGTTGATGGCAGAAAGGACCGGATGATTCAATCCATTGACATGTTGATGACTTTGAGCTTGCAGCAGAGGGGAGAGCTCTGTAAGCAAGATCACACAAAGGAGTGTAATGAAACCGATCTGTTTGAAAATATAACTCATGGTTTCCAAACGGAGAGAGAGTTTAAAACTTGTTTGAAATCATCGTAAATTATGAATTCGCGAAGGGTTTAACGAATACTATTTACAACTGTCTGAATTATTTATGAAATACGAAGTTATTCTTTACTACAATTTTGAGCCGATAGAAGATCCTGAAACATTTTGCAATGAGCACAAGCAAAAGATGAAAGATCTTGGTGTAAAGGGACGAGTGTATATCGGGCAAGAGGGAATTAACGGGACATTGGGCGGTACACCCGAACAAATTCAGAACTATAAAGAGTTCTTGTGGAGTATCGAGGGTTTTGAAGATACACAGTTTAAAACCGACGAGGATGACACTGTTCCATTCGCAAAACTGATCTGCAAAGTGCGCGATGAACTTGTGGCTATT